>CAVPKQ010000030.1:0-283636 GCA_963705665.1 uncultured Acidobacteriaceae bacterium
GCGGAGAATTCGTAGACAGCGAGCCAGATCACATTCCCAGGGCGAAATTCGAGGGTTTCAGTTTGTTGCGAATGCAAAAATACGAATGGCTGCTGGCCGCGATGGAAGAGGTAATACGTTATGTAAATCACAAAGCTAAAGAGCAGGGCCTCAATGACTTTGTCGAGGTCTGTCTGCTTAGCGCGAACCGTCAGGATTTGGACGACGTAGGCTGCTGCAAAACCAGGGAGCAAGATCAGAAAAATCTGAAACGTCGCGGCGGATGTCGGCATTCCTTTATCTGGGAGATTTCTGCGCGGCAGGCTTCGGAATCTGAACTGGCGGAGGAAGTCTCACCTGTCCACTTCGGGAACTCTTCGAGCTATCTGTAGCAGGAACACGCGGCATAACTTTTCTCCCGTAGATGTTATTTTACCGTACTCTTGGCGGCCGGTAGTCGATGAACAGAGTTAGTGGTCCCTTCTTTGAGCAAAACTAGAGAAAACTCTAAACTTGCGTGGAATTGGTGGAGCTAAGCTCTACCGAATAATCACTATAAGTAATTGATAATAAACATCTACCAAGATCAATCTGAAGCGACATGCCCCCAAAGTTGCCCCCGTCTGACGTAGGCTGCGGTCACCCTGGTGCGATTTTCGTAGGTCCGTAGCGCACCAGGGTGGGCAGTCCCCGAGGAGTAGCGAGCCAGATTCCGAGGGCGGCAGTCCGATCCCTACCGACAAAGCTGAATCGCTGCGGCGAAGGCACGATTCCACTTCTCGGCGAGCTCCCGACCAAATCTGTCCTGCAGGTGAAAGGAGCAGGAGCTGAGGTCCTTCTTCTTCGCATCCCGGGAAAGCTTGTACGCATAAAACGTGATCCTGCCTCTTGCTCGGATGTCGGCGAAAACCCGATGGCCGTTGACCTCTCGCGTGTAGGAAACAGTGTTCCCATCCGCGGCCCTATCGAACCCAAGCTCCGACTGGATCCGTCTTTCCGCCCAGGGCAACTCGTCGTTCGTTCGTGCATCCCTTTCGCTGCTGGGGTATTCGTCAATCAGCAATCCCGCCCCAGCTGGTGCCAATTTGAAGAGCGTCTCGCGTTTGCGTCTTTCAGAACGCTCCGACTCAGTGAACTTGTAGCGTAGATTCGACCACTCCCATTCCAACTCCTCCTGAATGAATGGGACGCGGCCCGCCGCATAGGGATTCCCATCTCTAAGCCGGCCGAGTCGATTCCACAGCGCATCCGAGGAGGTCTTTTCACAGCTCCGCGCATGAAGGACGTTTCTGAGAGCTGCCCGACTGACTTCCGAGCTGAGCGCTGGAAAGAAGGCAACGAAATCCGAAGCATCGTCGATCTCAATCGGGTCGGCCTGCCCCTTGTAGCTCTGTACGAGAGATTGCTCCAAGGCCTTGTCTTCGTCGTAAAACGCATTTACTACACGAGCTCCCGAAGCTTGCAGCGACTCTCGGACCCAGTAGTAGGAGTGGCTAGGCCCTCTTTCCATCTCGACGTCGATATACACGAGCTTTACCTGTCCGTCGTCCACTGCCTTCAGGAGCCTGTGATAAGCAGGGAAGGTTTGCTCGGTGGTTCGATCGGCGCGCGGGAAGTTGACGTCAACGAAAGTATCGAGCTGGTTCCAGCGTGTTTCGTACTTGGTTCCCAACAAGTCTCGATATCGCAGGATTCTCATCCATTGGAGCTCGATCAGGCGAGGGCTGCGATACGTTCCGTGTCCGACCAGATAGGCAGCCACCCCGGTTTCAGCGTTGGCGTCGCGCATGAAGCTCAGTATACGGGCGCATCCGCGACGAAACGAAGGTCGCGGCGACGCCTATGTTTTAGGCCAATAGAGTGGACAGAAGCTATCGACGCTTCAGGGTCTATCGTCACCACAGCGTCACCGGCCGCGCGGGAGCATGAGAGCTGGTGCGCCGTCTCAGGTGCGTGCACGCACTTGGTGTCCATGCGCCGATCCGCCCTCCGGACAGCCCGCGGCCGCCTTCGGTTTGGCCTGGAGAGCGGCGAGAAGGCGCTCCCGGCAGGCGTAACAGAGAACTACCTCGACGGCGCGAAGATCCAATGGGAGGACCATCCGCGATCCCTCATTCACGCTGCGGAGCAATTCATCGAGCTTCCGCTGTGCCATTCGTCTGGTCGGGTATTCCTTCTTGGACGCAATCGCGTCTTTCCTGCGTACCCGCTTCACAGTGCCGTCCGGCAGGCGCACATCCTCTCGCCAGCGCGCAATCCATCGGTCGCCGTCGTCGATGAGGGAGCCGCGCTGGTGGCGGCGTCTCCCGCCAGCTTTTCGTGCAGGTGAGGGGCTTTCCATGTGGCGTCGCCGATTATAGCGCCAAGCAAAAGGGCGGCCCACGTAAAGCCGCCCTCGATACCACCCAGCTGGTGCGCTAGGCGGTCGGCTTTACGTATTCCAGGTAAACAGGCGCCTCGACTTTGAGCCAGTTGTGGATTGCTCGGTCCAGCATCCCGGACACGGACATTCCTGTGGCCTTGGACACTTCCCTCAGTTCGCGGACATGATCAGAGTTGAGTGAAGAAGTGGAAATCGATTCACCGATCACAACGACGGCATTCCGATTAGCATCCATATCGTCTCCTTAAGACGGTCAGGTTAGCCACGTCCGGTAAAACACCCGGCGGGGGAGTTTTGGTTTTACGAGGGTATGGCCCCCGCACGTAGTGCTTTCTTGCCAGTTCGCGAAGTGGCAGCTCTATCACCCCCGGACTGTTCAGGTTGTAGCCCCCGCGCGGGCGGCGCGCTCTGGGGCCGTCCGCCGTGAGTTCCGCGCTACCCTTCTCAATTGCCGCCGGGGTCGAGGTAAGCAATCTCGTCGTACAGTTCCTCCTCGAAATCCACCTTCCGGATCGCCTCGTCGTTATCGGGGCACACGAGGGACAGCTCCAGCGATGACCACTTATGGCGGCGCGGGGACCCAAACTGCATCCACTTGCACCAGAGGTGCTTCGAAAAGAACTCATAGACGGCCCTGAGCTTCAGATCGTTATCAGTGGTGGCGAGGAAGCAATCTATCTCGCGGGTGGTCAGCGAGCGCGAGCGCGAGAAGCGCTCAGCCGCATCGTCACGAACCTGCTTCCAGTCTTTCCCCGTCGTAGCGACGTAGAGCCACAGCACGGGATAGTGGCATACGGGGTCGACATCCCCGCGCTCCATCGCTTCCGATGCGCGGGCCACCGCGGCTGCCAGTAGTTCGAGGAAGCCCGCCTTGCCGTCGGGCTCGATTAAAGTATTCTGAGAATTAGCCATATCTGCCCCCTCCTATGGGGCGATTCGGCTAGCGCTCGTCCGGTGTCTTAGCACCTGGCGGGCGCGTTGTGGTTTCAGGAGCGCTTGCGGTAGCTACGCTCCCAGTAGGGCTTCCGTCACTGCTTTGCAGCACGCCGGCCGTGAATGGCTTCTTTGGCCTGGGCCACTCTCCCCCGGGCTTCCTTCAGTGCAGCCAGGTAGACTGGCCCCTCCTTTTCGAGCCACAAATCCACCGCCCGCTGTACCACCCCGCTAACGCTTCCGCCCGGAAACTGATCCACGATCTCCCGTAGCCTCCGTGCCTGTGCCGCTTTGATCCTTACCGGCACCGTTTTCGCGCTTGCTTCATTTGTAACCATACGTGCATTATGCTTCATCTGTATCACTTGACGCAAGGGAATAAATTGCGCAGTCTAGGCAGCGGCATCCCCTTCAGGGTCGGGAATTCTCTTTCTTCCTACCGCCGCGGTGCTCCCCGCTCGCTACAGATACACGCAATCGCGCCAGGACGCGCCGCTACGCAACGGACGGCTAAACCCCCCTCCCCTGCCCCCGCCCGGCGGCCCGCTGTAGGCGTCGTAGCGAGATGTAGCGCGATATCTCCCAGCGGGGTTAGTTGTCCGGTATAGGACCGCCCCGGAGTCTGAGACTCCTTTTCCCCAACTGGCGGCCACCAAAAGAAACCCGGTGTGGGACAATGTGGCACAATGCAGTTATGAGCATGGAGCATATTACGATTCGATTGCCTTCTGACCTTGTGGATGAGCTTCGCAGGGAAGGCGAAGCGATGGGGTGCGGTATGAGTTGGGCGGTGCGGCGCCGGCTGGAAGGGATACGTGAAGCTGGTGCCTTCCGATCTCGCAGGACCGGAGAAAGTGGGCCTCATGGTGGTGGTGGAAAGTTACGAGTTACCCGAACCAAGGTGGCAGACTAAAGGGACTGCCCCCCGTAGAGTAACAAGACGCTGCGCCCAGCTCCTGGGGTGGAGGCGGGGGTTGCTGAGCGTTTTGGCCGGCCGCAGCCGGAGGAATCATGGAAGAGAAGAGGTTTGATCCGTATTGGTTTGGTGTGAAGCTAGAGTATGTGTGCTCACTGTGCTGCATCACGTCCGTAGAAATGGCCGTGATTAACTCCCCGACGAACGACCTTGAGAAAGTGAAAGCTAGAATTCACCGAGAATCACTTTCTTGTCAGCATTGCAAGGCTCCGCTTGGACACGGCACGGAAGTTGACGTGAAGATGGTTGCCGGTACACCTGAATATCTAAAGAGTCTTGGATTTCAGATTCCGACTGTCCCGCTTTCTCCGCGTCGTAAGAAAACCGATAGGACATGACGCCTTGCATTAGACACTCACCCATGCGAAGATTCGCGTGTGGATGAGGCGAACCGAGGCGCGGCCCTGGCAGGCCGCGTTTCTATTTTGAGGCTCCGCGGAAAGTATAACTCCCCCGAGATACAGTTCCGGTTTAACATAGCTTCATGCGGATGGCAGAGCTGTTGTGCGCATGGCGACACCACCAGGAGTTGAGCATTCGAGATGCGGCAGAGCGCATCGGCATTCCGCCGAGCACCTATACCGGAATCGAGAAGGGGAGGGCCATGAGCAGCGAGACGCTGGCAGTCATCTGGCGTTGGATGCTGGAAAGCTGAAGTCTCTTCGCAGCCTGGAATAGTCATGGTGACTCGCTCTCAATTCGCAGCATGGTTGCAGGCGCGCCGGGATGCAGGTGAAACGCTGGTGGCAATCGGCGATAGCTTCGGCGTGAGTCATGTGACGGTGGGCCAGTGGCTGAGCGGAAAGCGCAACCCCTCCCGGATGGCTCTGGTACTGGCCGGCGAACTCGGCCGCGCGCCCTTCGAGATGGCGCCCGGTCTGCCAACCGACTTAGCAGGTGCGTGCACGCACCTGAGAGGAAGCTGATCCGCTACGCTCAGGCGCAGGGTATTTAAGGTGAGTCCGGCTCTTACGTTGGCCTTCCGGGAGCAGCAGCGCTGGCACCGCGTCGGCAGGAGCAGAACCCCACCGACGCCTGGGCAAACCCACAACAGTGATCCTGTCAGCCGAGCAGTCCGGTGTCGCTCGGACCAACTCTCCCATCCTTCACCTTGCTTTTTCTCCTCTCCAGCCATGCCTTGACCTCGCTCATTCGGTAGCGCCAGTGGCCGCAGCGCCCATCCCTGAGCACGGTTGAGGCGTGCGCAAAGCACCCGAAAGAGGTCATCGAAAACCCGAGGAAATGATCCGTTGGCTGTCTCACGATTGATAACTTATATGGCTTTTCGTACAGCGATTTCGTAACTTTCCTGGATGTTCCTGGCAGTCTTGTACGCTCTATGGCGTCATCTCTCACGATTAGGTGCGGTTTCATTTACCGTAGCTGAGAAGCTGCCTAGGCGATGAGGAAGAGAGCGGGGAAAGGATGCACCATGAACTCTCGATTCTGCTATTGGCTGATTTTCCCGGCAATGATGTTTTGCGCTTCCGGCGCGTGGGCACAGTGTAGCTCGCCAGTGTCCGGGCAAGAGAATATCGCTGCTCTCAAACAGCAAGCCGCCAGCGGCAACGCTGAGGCGCAGTGCGGTCTGGGGATAATGTATGAATCAGGCACAGGTGTCCCGCAAGACTTCGCCCAAGCCGCGATCTGGTATCGCAAGGCTGCCGAGCAGGGAGATTCAGACGCGCAGTACAATCTCGGACGCGCGTATGCTCTTGGCGAAGGCGTACTGCAAGACTATGCTCAGGCGGTTGTCTGGACTCTGAAGGCTGCCGAGCAGGGAGATTCAGACGCGCAGTACAGCCTCGGATTTGCATACGATGTAGGACAGGGTGTTCCATCGGACCCCGCACAGGCGGCACTCTGGTATCGCAAGGCTGCCGATCAGGGGAATGCCAGTGCTCAGTACACCCTTGGGATGCTATACAACTCAGGCCGAGGCGTTCCACGAGATTTTGCGGAGAGTTATTTCTGGTCATGCCTTGCCGCAGCGGGGAATGTGCAAGGCATCAAGCCGGAGGACGCAGCGCATTTTAGGGATCTGGCTGCTGCTTTTTCTGACCAAGTCAGTTCTATTGCAAACGCAGGAACGGGCACGGAAATGGTTTGAGGACCATCCAGCCAAGCCACAGTGACCGGAATCCTCGGCGCCAGCGTCTCGCCTGCCCGGAACGATGGAAACCATCGTCGGACGCTTCGCAGCGCGTCCTGAGCCAACGGGATGCGACGGCTCTTGAACAATTCTGGTGTGCAAGACTCCCTAAAGGCCCTCAGTGATGCCATCGACGGGCTGGAGAGCGACATTGGCCGCTTTGAAAGCGAGAACTGGAGGGAGGTCGTTCCCGATGTGGAGTCCGCGAGCGGCGAAGTTCGAGACGCCTTTGACAAGCTGCGGCAAGAGTTGGGCGTTCAAGCTTCCTGATCCCTTCGTAGCGTTGTTACAAAAGAGACGGGGCTATGGTGTGTCTGAACCATTCTCACGCCGTTGTGTCATGTTTTCTCTGCGTGGAAGATTCGCCCGCGTAGTTAATAATGCAGCGGGGCGAGCAGGGCTTTGCAGCACATCGATCCAGGAGAACTGAGAGCCTCAACGACCCAATATCTCTCCTGCAAACTGTTTGATCCCGTTCGGCGTGAAATCCGACTCTAACAGACCATCTTGGACTCGCTTCAGCAGTTCCGGACTTATCGATTCGCGCCGCCTCGCATTCCCGGCCACGATCGCAGCTTCGATCTCCTGGATCCAAGCAACCTCTGAATAGCGATATGCGACCGTGGAATCGTGCTTAATGAAGGGATGGTCGCCCGGCCGCAGGATCAGCAGCGTTTCAGAATGGCGACGACGGGTAGTTACGCTCGCTGTCACAACGCAACCGTCAGGAGTCGGAGGCGTAACCACGATGCGCAGATGTAGTTTTTCATCCTCATCCTCGCCTGCAAGAAAACAATCCCCGCAGGCGAGCATTAGATCGTGGCAGACGCTTCGAGGGCTTGTTGGGCGGCAGCCTCAGCATGAAGTTCTCGGAGGATGGCCCCAATCTCTTCAGCAGTCATTCCGTCCGTCTCCAGAATCTCTCGAATGTGGATCGGGATTGAGGAGCCGTGTGGATTCTTCCACTCCGGAAGCTGGTGAACATAGTCAACGAGATCCCACCTATTCCAATGGCCAAACTCGTCGAATACTTCCTTGATGAGCCCTTCCTCTGCCCGCGACAGGCGATCCGCCGGCGCCTCTGAGACAAGAGAGACCTGATAATCGCTGGGCGCGGAAATGTATCTGGACCAAAAGGGCTTAGGCACCTCGTCCACGAGCAAATTGTAGATTCGGCTCGTCACGGGACCGTGATCCATCGACGCGTAGTTGTCGGTCGTGATCGGATAGCCCCACTGAAGAAGGGCTCTCCTGTCGACGAGGTACAACAGCTTAATCAGCTTCAGATAGTGCATCGTTCCGCCACGCAATTGGAGGAACCGGGCGGCTGCCTCAGTGGCTTTTCGTTCGTCGAAGCGGAGACTCATATTCAGACCTGGTGCAGGCTCCCTGCGGCCAAGCCGGGTGGCTTTTCCACAGACCACCCCGGTTTTCCACAGGGATGGCAATACCAGTGTATCCCATTGCGGTGCTGGTGGTGGTGGAAAGGAGGTATCAGGCCCGGGCCGCAGAAAGGCAGTTCCTTACTGGATCTTCGCTCCGTTCAGGTGCGTGCGCGCGCACCTGGCGCTGTTCCCTTCTCTCCTGGAGCCGGTTTTCTTTCGAACATCTCAGGCCACGCCTCACGGATGGCCTTCTGCGCACACTGGAGCCTTGCAAGTGCGCAACTGGACCTCTGGCGCACATGGGCTCCTTGTCTAGCAGCAGACCGATGGCATACCAGGCAGGCGTGCACTTCGATACGCCGCCCGTGTACTCCCTCCGGTGACGTGGCCGCGGCCTCATCTCGGCGGTAAAGCTTCCGCTTCAACGCCACCGAAGACTTCACCAGTTCCGTCATCAGCTCTTCGATATTGTTCAACTCGGCTTTCTCCTTCCTGATGTCCGATTCCCTGTCACATGACCCTTTGTAGGCGCCTGCCGGAGCCGTGCTGTCATCGCCTTCAAGTGGGCGCACGCACCCAGCCTTGGGCGAGAAAGACTAATCCCATCCGGTGAACTCCCCCGGCTTGAACGTGAAGCACTCTGCGAACGGTACGGGCATTCCCGAAGGCAGGAATCCGAGGCCGTGCTCCTGGCAAAGCTCCGCCAGCACCTGGCGCTTCTCCGGCCCTGGCGTGGCGCGGCCCCTCTCCCAGTTCGTGAGGCTGGCTGGGCAGACTCCCAGCCGGGCGGAGAAGTCTCTGGAGCTCATGCCGAGCCAGGCGCGTATCACGCGGATTTGGGCGCTGCTGTTGACGGTCATGTCAGTTTCCTCCGAATCGCCGGCACGGTGGGGTCGTACCGGGAGCTGGTGGTGGTGGAAAGAAACCGAGAATGGAGGCCCCGCCCCGGCGAGCATCACTGGATCGGCTCCTCCCCCAGGTTCGCGCGCACGCACTTGGCGCTGGTGCCACCGTGACGCGGCCCCGAGGCCATTCCCGCCTCGATGGCGAACTTAGCCAGGCCGCTCTGGTACGCCTGCTCGACGAACGTAGTCAGCTCAGCTCCGCGATATCCGCGCTCCCGGCCCAGCCCGGCGACGAAGTAGCGTTCCAGGGAGCCTTCCTCGCGCAGCTCCGGGTGAAGCGTCAAGGCGGCATGGGCGAGCCTCCGGGACCACTTCCGGAACTTGGAGTGGTTTCGATCGCCGTAGCAGAAGAACTTTGCGGACGCGCGTGCGAATTGCTCCTCAGGTGTCAACTGGCTCCAATCCGTAACACTTGCGTTCGTCATGACTTCCCCTTTCACTGATGTTGTTGCCCCATTGCGTTTGCTCATGCGTGGGCCTCTTGCCGGGCGCCGCCGGCCTTGCGGGCATCGGCTTCGAGTATTTCCGTTAAGCCGCACCGCAGACACTCGTAAGGCCCAGCGCTCCCCTCCCGGTGCAAACAGTAGGCGCTGCACTTCGGGCAATGGGGAAACACCGTCTCCCCCGTGCCGTCCGTCATGGTGGTGGAGCTCTCCCCGGCGGCTCCCCATCTGCACAGGTTGGCGTATCTGGCCATCCGTTCGGCGTCCGAGCCGTGCTTGGCCTCCCATGACTGCTGCTGTTGCAGAAGCGCGATGACTTCCTGCTTGTGCTCGCGCAGAAGCGACAGAAGGTGTTCAGCACCTCTCGGAATTTCGTAGGAGATGCGGCCGTCTCCCTTCAGTTCCAGGATTCCGCCGGCGAGCTCGACTTCAAGAGCAAGTTGCTCGGCGATAGTCATAGCTCACCCCGCAAAACCTGCTCATCGTCATCGGGCTCAACGTCGAAGGGATACTCATCATCGGCGACATACTGGCGCTCCGCGGCAGGGCTGTTTGGTTCCACGGGCACGAGCTCAACCTCGACGGGGGGTTGCTTGGGGTATTCATGGGGAAACAGCCGCTCCCGACACGCCTGGCACAGTGCCTCTGCCCGGACCATGGACATACCGGGCTCCGGCCTGGGCTCTTCATTGGCCGACGGCAGAATGCCTCCACGTGGAGACAGTAGCGTTGGCGTTACAATTCCAGCCGCTCCCTTTGCCTTCGGATTGCGCACCTCGTCGACGCGCGCTTTCACCTTCTTCGCCGACGTGTTGGCGAAGTCGGTTGTGGCGGCGACAGCGCGCTGTTGCTCAGGTTCCAGGGAGGCAAGCTCGCGGGCCTGGGTTAGTGAGATTGGAGTGTGTAACGTTGACGTTACATTCCCAGCTACGCCAGCGGCCAGAATGTAGTCGGAAGCAATCTTTCGTCCCCACCCCCATCGTTCCTTGCAGTAATCCTCGAAGGTGCCGTGGGTGTCGCGGTAGAGGCGCCTAGCGCGGATTTCCAGCAGCGCTTGCCCCACTTGCACGAATGCCCATTTGCCTCTCTCGATGATTGCTTCCATCTCGGCAATTAACTTTTCTTCAGATAGTGAAAGTTGTTCGGTCGGCATGGCTTTATCCCGTTGCTCTCTTCCTGTTGTCTCTAATACCCCACATACAAGAACCTTTCCTGTTAGCCCCTTCGCGGCAAGATCCTTTTAGGAAGAACCTTCTAATAAGAACCTAGGCGGTCTGGCAAACTTTGCTGCAACCCCCGGCAGACTTTGCTACACCCCTGGCAAGCCTTGCTACACCCCCAGCAACCTTTGCCGCCACCCCCGGCATAATTTGCCATCCCCGACAGCGGCAAACTTTGCTGCACCCCTGGCAAGCCTTGCCGCACACGACTCGGGCAAACTTTGCCATACCCCTGGCAAACCTTGCCACGGTCACGGTTGCCGCTCCGCGCGCTGAGCAGCCATTCCGCGCGGTCTCTGTTTCTGCCGCGGCGGTCTCTCGGCAGGCTTGAACCACTTCAAATCTTGGCGCGTAAGAGTGTAGGTGTAATTCTGGCCAGGTTCCCGGCGAAAGTGCGCCAGACCGTTTTCCAACAGCTTGGCTCTAACGTTCCTGATTGTCCGCGGACTTAGGCCCGTTTCCCATGCAAGATCCTTGTCGCGAGCCCTAAAGCTATTGCTGCGCTCACGGCTACGATTGGCGTTTTCACAAAGCGCGAGATACAGCACGCTGGCCGAGGGGCCGATTTTACGAGCCATTCCACTACCAAAGAATTTGTTGGGAAACTTGGCAAACGAGCCGATGTCCACTCCTCGTTTCCGTGGATCCGTCTCCGGCCCGTACTCGATGCCGTCACGGGAGGTTGGCTCTTCCTCCTCCACCGGGCCACCATCCAACCACTCCGGTGGCTCTTCTGGAGCGTGCTCCGGCGGCTCAGGGTCGAAGTCGTCCGCGGGTTGCGGACCTTCGCGTGGGAAGATGCTCGCCAGTTCGGCGTCCGTCAACGGCGTACTGCGCACCTGCGGTTTGGGGGGAGCGGCCATGGGCTACCGCTGCTCCCCGGCGATGGCACGCGACTCACGGATGCGCTCTTGCACCCAGGCCACGACCTCGGCTTCAATCCACCCTACCGCTCGTCCACCCAGGTTGATAGCAGGCGGGAACGAGCCAACCTTACTCCGCTCGTAGATGGCGCTCCGGCAAAGTCCACTGATCCGCTTCGTTTCGGAAAGGCGGATGATCCTTAGCTGACTGACAGGTGTGGGCGATTCCGCTGGTCGGTCACTGGGCATTTGCGGGCTCCGCGGCCGGACCGATCAAGCGCCTCTCGATCCATGCATCGAGATCGGCACGGCGGTAACGGATCAGTTTTTCCCCAGCCTTGAAGTAGCGCGGACCGACGCCATCTGTGCGCCATAGACGCAGAGCTGACTCGGAAATTCCTATGTATCTTGCGGCCTGTTTCGATGTGAGCGCGTGCTCTTGTTCAGTCACGATTCGTGCTCCACTCTAACTCGCTGTAATCGCAGCGTTGCATATGTTAGCTAGAGTGGAACCCAGATATCGCGTACTGTGGAGATGGAGAAAATCGGCGAGAGATATTCTCCATGGTGGAAACTAGGTTTTAGTTTTAACCATGGCCGCGTCAGATGATTTGCGCCTATTCCTGACCAGGCTGCGCAGACTCTCTTTTGTCACCGTGCCAGCGCCGAATCTCAGATTTATCGTTTTTGCCGCTGATGCCCAACTTTTTCCAGCCTTTATGAATCTCATCCCTTCTTCGGCGATGTCATCCTTGCGTGGTGCTCCGACCGGGGAGTCGGGCAATGGCACCCTGCTGGCCAGGCTCTCTCGTTCGGCCTTAATGTTTTGACGATAGGCGTTCCATTTCTCACGAGAGCAGCGCCGAAGAATCTGCTCGAAGCGCGGGCGCAGTTCTTCGGCGGTCTGAGGGTATCTTTCCGGCTGCCAGCCTGGATTCAACTTCAGCTCTTCGAGTTGATCGGCAGTGAAGGGGTTAATCGAAGCAAACCAACTGAAGCTCTCCAAATCGGTCATAGGGGAATACCAGAGAGCTTTTTGAAGCCATTGAGGCAGCGGAGCCATGAACTCCGCAAGCTCCTGTTCGGCATAGGCAGACATGTGCCACCTCCAGAGTGGCCTCCAGGTTGTACAGCCATCGGCGGGGCGACCCTGGAGAGATCGCCCGTTCGGGAGCTACCCTAGCCGATTCACAACGATATTACCGCTGGCTCAAATCTACGGCATTAGCAATAGCGGCGCAGGAGAGCCGCAAGAAGGGCCGTCACGCGCTCTGATTAATCGGAATGACTTCGGCGCCCAGCTTCAGTTGGTCGAGATAGTCAGCCCATGACTGCATCATTCTCTTGCGCTCAGCCAGGTGCGCCGTTCTGTTGTAGGCACGCCCATTCGGATCGCGAACAGCATGTGCTAGCTGGTGCTCGATGAAATCAGGACGAACCCCTAACACTTCATCGAGGATGGTTCGGGCAACAGCCCGAAAGCCGTGCCCGCTCATTTCCTCTTTGCCGATGTCCAGATACCGCATTGCAGCGAGTACTGCGTTATCGCTCATCGGCCGTTTGGGGCTGCGGGCTCCTGGAAAAACAAGTGTCCCGTCGCCAGTGAGTGGCTTTAATTCTCGCAGAATTGCCACCGCCTGCCGGCTGAGGGGAACAATGTGCGGCGTGTCTGTTTTCGTCACCGTATATCGCCATTCCGCAGCCTCCAGGTCGATATCCTTCCACTCTGCCCTGCGCAGTTCCCCCGGGCGCACGAATATCAGCGGGGCGAGACGCAGGGCGCAGCGCACCGGCAGCGTGCCCGTGTACGCATCCATGGCGCGAAGAATCTCGGCAAGCGCGCCGGATCGGTCGTTGCAGCAAAGTGCTCTCCCTTGACCGGAGCCAATGCTCCCCGGAGATCAACGGACGGATCACGCTCACGTCGCCCGGTCGCCACGGCGTACCGAAGAACCTGGCTGCAGTTGTTTTTGGCTCGATGAGCAGTGTCTGAGGCGCCGCGACTCTCAATCTGGCGAATCACCGCCAGCAATTCCAGCGCGGTTATCTCGGAAACCGGCCGCCCACCAATCCAGGGGAAAATATCCCTTTCAAAGAGTCGCATTACGCGACTTGAGTGGCTCTCCGCCCAGCCCGCAGAGTACTTCGCGAACCACTCCCGCGTTACCACCTCAAAGCTATTCGAGGCCCGGTCAACCGACGCTGCCTTGGTGGCTTTGCGATGCTCGCTCGGATCAACACCGTCGACGAGCAGCTTCCGGGCTGCGTCCCGGCGCCCTCGAGCTTCCTTGAGCAGTACATCGGGATAAACGCCAAGGGAGAGCCGTTTCTCCTTGCCATCAAACCGATATTTCAGCCGCCACCACCTGCCTCCGGCCGGAGAAATTTCCAGGTAAAGACCGCGTTCGTCAAACAGCCTCTTCGGCTTTCTGTCAGGCTTGGTGTTACGGATCTTCGTATCGGTCAGCGGCATTTGTGGGGCAACTCCAGTGCGCGTTGGGGGCAACTCTCTCGTGCGATCAGCCTGTTGCCCCCTATATTGCCCCCAGTTGGTGCCGGATGTCAATGGACGCAATGTACTTCCATAGACGCAAAATGGCTGAAAATGCTTGGTTTGGTGTCCGTGCTTGGATGTTGCTGGACTTCTTGGAGGTGTAATTGGTGGAGCTAAGCGGGATCGAACCGCTGACCTCCTCGTTGCGAACGAGGCGCTCTCCCAGCTGAGCTATAGCCCCACGAGCGGGGAACAACTCGTCAATTCTACTATGTTCTGCGGCGGCAGTGTCCTCTCGGAAGCGCTTTGGGGAAGATCTCTCAGCGGTTAGAAAGGGATCGGTTTTTCGGCCGATTACGGCGCGATTGAAGCCGTGCCTGCTATGAAAATAGTTCGTCCCGCTGCGGAGGTCTGTGGTTTCCCACATCTGGCGCAAAGAGCGCGCCAGATATGGGGCACCCTGGATTGCTGGAGGGGTTTGGACCCTCAAATCTTCTCTAGGCTGCTCTGCTGCTTCTCAAACCGGCCTCGAGCGAGGAAAGGAGCGCATCCAGATGATCGCGCGGGATTTCTCCTTGCGCCATTTCAGAGGCTCCGCCGCCGCGCATCCCGTAAGCCGCGAGCGCATCACGCAGAGCGCCTCCGCAATTGATATCGAGATCGCGGCTGCAGGCCACCACCACCTTGACCGGCTCCTGCGCGGTCGAGGCCAGCAGCGCGCAAGTCTGGGGAGCGGACGCGGTCAAGCGCGAGGCCAGGAGTTTGACGTAGCCGGCATCGTACGCGGCGAAGCTGCGGCGCACAATCCTCAACCCATCTTCTATCGGAGCCTCGACCAGCAAGCGAACTGCGTGATAGTTGGCCAGCTCCTCATGAAGCCTCTGTTGTTCTTTGCGGAGGGACTTGTTCTCGGCCAGCAGGCGCTCGATGCCTTCGGGCACTTGAGCATGGCCAACCGACAACGGCGAAGCGGCGCGATCCAGCGCGGTAAAGTCGCGGCGCGCGGCTTCCACAGCGCGAAGGCCGCAGACAAACTCGATGCGGAGGGATCGCTTGACCTTTTCCGTTCCCCGGATCAGCAGCCCGCCGATCTGGCCGGTGGAGCGGAGGTGGGTGCCGCCGCAGGCGTTCAGGTCCAGGCCCTCGATCTCGATCAGCCGGATTGCGCCTTCGCGCTCCGGCAGTTTGCGCAGCTCTCCAGCGGCGAGAAGCACCTCGGCTTCCTGCCTGGCGATGGTGCGCATGACGATGGCGCGGTCTTCCGCGATAAACTCGTTGACTGCATCTTCGACCTGGGTCAATTGCTCGCGGCTTAATTCGACGCGCGATGCCTGCTCCGGGTTGGCGCCAAGCGCGAGATCGATGGTCGAAACCGATTCACCCAGATGGAAGGAGACGGTCAGGGCGCCGGTCTCGCGATAAAACACGGCGGAAAGTAGATGTTGACCCGAGTGCTGCTGCATGTGATCGCGGCGTCGTCCCCAATCGATCTCGCCGCGCACCGCGGTTCCGGCGTTGAGCGGCTTGGCGGTCGTATGCCAGACTTCCCCGTCCTCATCCTCTTCGACATCCAGGACGGGGGCGCGCAGCGTCGCGCCGCTGGGGGCGGTCGCCGCCAGAATCCCCGTGTCATGCGGTTGGCCGCCGCTGGTGGGATAAAACGCAGTGCGGTCCAAGGCTATCTGCCACAGGCTCTTGCCATGATTTCGGGATACTTCCCGGACGTCAGTGACATGCGCCTCGAAGGAGAGCAGAAAAGGTTCAGAGTAGTAGAGCCGCTCAGACATAACGTGAAGCTATTCTAGAGCGTCGTCCCGGTTACCGTGGTGTGGTGATTAGGCCACCTCGCGATATCCTTAATAGCATGTTTTGTCGTCAAATTCTGCGGTTTGTGCCCCTTGCGTCGGTCTGCCTGCTTTGCAGTGGACTGTTGGCATCTACAACTTTTGGGCAGGCGAGAAGCGCAACCGATGGCGCCCGGCGGCGCAAGACAATTGCACGCGGTTTCTTGAGACGCAGGATGCAAAATCGGTAGAGGCGTGCAAGGCGCAACTGGATCAGGCAGAGGCGGCGCCGCCCACCGAGCACATGGCGCGCATCGTAGCCAAGGACGAATATGGGATTGCGCTCCTGGCCTCCGCGCATGATCCTGCGCAGGCTCTGCAGCTCTTTAACAGCGAGATCGCAATGCTGCCGGCAAGCACGGTCAAACCGGATAGCCTGCAATGGGCGGCGGCGTTCTGGCATCGCGCAACAGCCTTTCAACAGCTTGGCCAGGACGACCGGGCGGCAGCCGACTTGGGCACCGCCGAGGATACGTTGCAGAAGGCCGCTATGGCTGCCGCCGGCGATCCCGCGAAACAAGAGCACTTTGAGGAACTTCGACATCGTGTCCTGACGCAGCACTCCGCGGTGCTCGAGCACCAGGGCAAGCACGCGGAAGCGCAGCGGATATTGGGCGCCCGATAGTGCTATCGGGGAATTCCCATAAGGTAACCTGCCGCAGCATAATGACTCGGGTGCATTTTTCCTGGCACAGGTCCAGCGAAGGAGTTTTATGCGAGTTCGGATAGTTTGCTGCATGTGGATGCTGTTCATGGCCGCGGTCCAGCCGCTGGGACTGGCTGCTCAGCAGACCGGAGCGAAGAGCCAGAATTCCGCGCAGGCGGCTCCGAATTCACCGGGCACGACTGCTTTGAGCGACGAGGAGAAAGCGAATCAGTTGAGCGAGCAGGTGGGTAAATTGATGGTGCAATGCGTGAACCTGCTGACCGCGCAGGATCCGCTTTCGCTTGAGACCTGCAAAGAGCAACGCGATCTGGCGGAGCAATATCCTCCGCGGCAGCGCATGGTGGACAAGATGCTGGCGCACGATGAATATGGCATCGCCTTGGCAGCCTTCGATCACAAGCAGGAAGCGTTGGGGGAGTTCAACCAGGAGATTGTGCTGCTGCCAAAAACCGTTAAGCTGGGAACCACGGAGTGGGGAACGGCTTACTGGCACCGCGCCATGATCTACTACCAGTTAGGCGAGAATGGTCCCGCCGACCGCGATTACCGGGCGGCAGAGGAGAGTTTCCGCAAGCAGCAGCGGGAGCAGCGCGCAGAACATCCGGATAAGAAGATGAAAGCCATTCTGCGTCAGCATGCGTCGCTGCTTGAGAAAGAGGGCAAGACCGAGGCCTCGCAAAAGCTTTTGGCCGAGGCTGCGAAGTGACGGAAGAAATAAAGCCGCAGGAACGGCCCCGGATCAAGGATCTGCCGCGCGAGATCCAGCCGTATTTTATCGGCTTGCTGCGCAAAGGGGAGCGATGGAACGATATCCAAGGGGCCGAAGCCGCCACCCTCATGCCTCGCCAGCTTGCCTTTCTCCGCGAGCAAATGGAAGCCGGACGATATCTGCTGGCCGGCCCCATTACGGATGATGGTCCTTTTGCCGGAATAATGATCATCGCGGCCAAGAGCGCGGGGGAGGCGCTGGCGATTGCCAACTCGGATCCCGGCGTGCAGGCGGAAAGATTAACCGTCGAGGTGCACTCGGCCTTTCTTCCCTCGCTCCAAAATTTTAAAGTGAACTTTTAGTTCAACCGGCGGGATGCTGGCTGCGATGAAGAACGGGCGGTCCGGCGCGGCCCCATTCACTCTGGTTCCAACGGATGGGCCATAGTGCGCGCCGGCGATAGCGGAAAGCGATGGGCGATGGCGGCTGGTGCGGTCCCAAGGGATTGAAGGTGAGGACCAGTTCATCTCCGTTCTGTGTCCAACGGCCGCGCTCGGTGGTGCTGTTCTTTCCTAGATAGAAGGTTGTCAAGACAGCCGTGCCGTCCGCCGCCAGCAAGAGGGTGAAGCGCCGTTTGGCGGCGTCGGCAGCGGGCGCCTGGCCTTCATACGTGGCCGCCATACCGGAATGCCGATCGGCCTCACGCTCATGGGGCAGAGGGAGCAACGGCTTGCGAGCGGAGGCATAGGCGGTTGCAAGGGAAACTCCGGCGGCGGTGACGCAGACCAGGCGCAGTAACGCGCGCAGAACCACGCGGGGCGCTACAATCATGGCCGGACGGCTCGCATAACGAGTGATCATACACGGCTCTCCTGCTACCCGGTCGAAAGCCAAGAGGCGGATTTCCTCATGTTTTAGAATTTTGCAGTGGCGGCGAGCGAGCGGAATGCCGGCGGGCTTCGTCCATACAATAGCTAAGAAGCAGATGATCTATGAGCGCCTTTGAAGGACAACTGGTTGGTTGGCTCGACACCGAGGCAGTGGCCGGCGCGGAGGAAGAAGTTCACGCCGCCATTACCGCGCTGGTCCGCGAGTATTCGACCACGCTCTACCGTGTCGCCTATTCGGTGACCCGCAATTCAGGCGAAGCCGAAGACGTAGTGCAGGAGACATTCCTTCGCGTACTGCGCCACAAGAACAAACTGACTGAGCTGCGCGACCCTCGAGTATGGCTGGTGCGGATCGCCTGGAATCTGGTTCTCGATCGCAAGCGGCGCAGCAAGACCCGGCCGGAGACCCAGGATATCGAAGACTTGGTGCGCATTCTTCCTGCCGGCGATCTAAGCGCCGACAAGGCTTTGATCGCCGCTCAGCAGCACGCCCGGATACTCCATCTCATTGACGAATTGCCTGCCAAGGAGCGCGAAGTTCTCCTGCTCTCGGCGGTGGAGGAGTTGTCGACGGCGCAAATCGCCATGGTCCTGGCTATCACCGAATCGACGGTTCGCTCGCGAATTTTTCGCGCGCGGCGCGCGCTCGCCGCGAAATTAGAGACAGAAAGGGCGGTGAGATGAAAACGCAATCGCAGATTGACGACGCGCTGCGTCTCATCGGAAGCGCTGAGCCACCCTCTGGCCTGGAGCGGCGTGTGCTCAGCCGGCTCTACGCTCCGCGCCGTGGGGCTACGGCGATTCACTTCGTCTCGGCAGCCGCGATTGCGGCGAGCATGGCGATCGCCGCGGTAACGCTAGCTCCGGCCCTGCGGGATTTGCGCGGGGAATCCGCCGGCGGCCCGGTATCTCCGGTTCCCGCATCGCTGGTCCCGCGGGCCGCGGCGCGCCCCAAGGGAGATTTTGGCGCGGCCTCGGCAGTCCACCTTCCCACCGCTCCAATTAAGGTTGAGCCTACTCCGGTAAGTCAAGGCCGCGGGCATGCGCGATCCGCGAGAGCAATAGTAGCCGGCAGTCCTCGTGCTCGCTTGCCTCATGGAGTGGCCGTCCCGCGTAGAATCCGCACCCCTATCTCGCCGGTCCCGGGAGCCTCGATTGTTTCGGGTACTTCGATACGTAGAGTGTCTTCCGTCGGGCACTGAAGCGCACTCGAAATTAGAGCACCGCGTCCAAAATTACAGCACCGCGTCCAGGACCATGTGAACTACCGCCAGCACGACCGCGCCGATGAACGCCGCGCCGAAGTTCGCGATCTGTAGTCCCGGCGTGATCTTGCTGGCGATCATCAGCATGATGGCGTTCACCACCAGGAAGAAGAGCCCGAAGGTCAGAATGGCGAAGGGAAGCGTAATCGCTTTCAAAAGCAAGCCCAGCGTCATATTTAGAAAGCCGATTACCAGCACGGCAACCAGGGCGGAAGGAAGATTTACAACCCGAAACCCGGGCACAATATAAGTGACAACCAGCAGCGCCAGCGCACTCAAAATCCATTTGAGAAACAGGCCGACCATCGTCGCGTTTCCTTTCCAGTCAGTTGAGAGCCATGGAGGCAATCCAGTTATAACAGCGGAAAGAGAAGCGGTATAGAAGAATACAGGGGGCCAGGGTCAGAAGTCCGAGGACCGCTGATCCCTTGATTCTCTACTTTTGCGCCAGTTTCTGGGCCGCGATTTCGCCCGCGGCGCCCTTGTCGTTCTTCAATTGTGCATAAATGCGCTGGGCCTGCGCCGGATTGGTCGTCTGGTAGAGAGCGGCCAATTGCAATTGGGCTGCGCTGGCAGGTACGGTGACGGTGGGCTTGGCTATGAGTTGCTGGTAGAGCACCACCGCTTTGGCGCTGCGGTTGGTTTGCTGGTACAAGCCGGCCAGGGCGAGCTTGGCCAGCGCGGCCAAGCTTTGCGTTTTGGGAGTCGGCAACACGTTCCAGATCGGCCTCGGCGGCAGCGTTCTGCCCCAATTCCATCGCAGTGATGCCGGTGAAGTAGCGCGCGGTTTTACCGGCGTTGAGCCAGCTATAGCGGTTAGCTATGGGCGCGAATTGATCGTGCGCGGACTTGGCCCGCTGCGCAGCGCTGGGAAAGGTAAGCTCACCCGGCGCTGTCGGCTGACCGGGCTGAGCTAAAGGCGCGTTGTAGGTGTCCATGGCTTCGCCGAAGGCCAAATTGGCAGCCGCGGAGCGATGATAATAGGTCACCAGCCCGGCGATAGCCGCCCCTATGACAAGCACACAGACAATCGCCCATTGGATGGCGCGTTCGCGATGTTCCTGCAGCCATTCGAGGCTGGTCTGCGTCGCTTCCACCAATTTGTCTTGCTTGAGCGCGTGACGTGTTTGTGTATCCACTACATTCCTTCAAAGCCCGAGTCCGAAGAGGACAGCAGGCGAGCGCCGGGCAAGCCAAGCGCCTCTTGAAGTCTAGCAGCGTAAAATTCACGGGTCAAACAAAGGAGAGGTGGTAAACAGCCGAGGTGGCGAAGATGGGACCGCAAAACTCAGGCGGCGCGAACTCCATCATCCAACTCACCATTCTCAATTTTTTCCTGGCATTCGATGCAGGAAGCGGTCCAGGGCAACGCCTCCAAGCGCTTGATGCCGATTGACTTACCGCAGTGGATGCATTCTCCATAGCTGCCGTCCTGCAGGCGCTCCAGGGCGAGGCGGACGAGGGAGAGCTGTTCATGTCCGCTGGTGCTCTGCCGGAATAGCAACTCCTTCTGATAGGACTGCACTGCCTGGTCGGCTACATCCCGCGAATCATCGGTGGCGGCTTCGCGGCCTTGCGTGACAGCGGAGGTCATGGATCGCTCCAACTGTTTCTGTTGATGTCTAAGTGTCTCTTCGAGACGGCGTATCGTTTGCGGGCTGTGCGGCATTTTGTGTTGGCTCCTGCACCAAGGTCAAAACCAAGGTCAAAGTGGGGTCGTCTTGTTAAAGCATTTGACGCAGGAGCACCCCGAATATTTGTCTTTTTTTTTAGTGATTCGCGATTTTTTTCCACATGCGTGCCGAGCATGATCCCCGGCGGCGCACGAGTGTTTCGGCAGCCTTGCGGCCGCGTCTGGGTGAATCCGGACGCGGGGCACACGGCAAAAGCAAAGCCAACAGGGGCTAAAGCCCATTAGGGTTGGTTGGATTCATGCGGCACAGCTGAAGCTGTGCCCTGATACAAAACGCGGTGCCACATACAGGACACACCGGGGCTCGGCTGGGTGATTTTCGACCGGAGTACGGCCCACCCAAGGAGATGAAAATCGGGGTCAGCTTGATAGGTAAACGGATTTCATCGAGGGGCTTTGTATCAGGGCATGGCTTTAGCCGTGCCGCAGAATTGCTAAAAAGAATTTGGCCTTTAGCGCCTGGGTGGGGGCCACCGCCAACCCCTCCTGGAGTAGCCCGAGACAGGATATATTAGGCACCATGTATGAGGATTTCCACGTAACCGATCCCTGGACCGGAGAGGATCTGCATTGCAGGTGGACGGCGAATATCGTCGCTATTGCCACCCGGCACGCGGATGCCGTCGACATTCGCTTTGAAGTGAATGCCAGGCCGGTTTTCATTGCTTTGCCGGCGGTGGCCTGGGTGGAGCAGAAAAAGCGCTCCGGCCATGTGATCACCGACCGCCTGGCGGCGCAGGTCGCGGGCCGCTATCTCAGAGACGCAGTCGCCAGCGGATACGACAACGGACGCGAGATGTACACCATGAGCGTCGATGAAGTTTTGCAGCTGGTCGAAGTTGTGATGCAGGAGGCGCGCCATTCCAGCCTGCTGCCGGAGCTGCCGGTGATCCCAAAATAAGCGCCGAGTCCCTCTTTTGGGTTTTGCAATCTCCGTCTTTTGGATGGCACAATAAACTGTCTTCCGCGAACGCGGAAAGGGAGCATACCCTGCATGGGTCCGATGACGGCAAGCACGGGCACAAGGAGTCTGGTAGAGGGACCTCACGTTCACCGGAACCTGTCGACGCCACAATTGGTGGAGGCGGCGATCGCGCGGGGCGAGGCCAGCCTGGCCGCGAACGGCGCCCTGGTGGCCCTCACCGGATCGAGGACCGGCCGCTCCCCGCGGGACAAGTTTGTAGTGCAGGACGATCTCACCCGCGATACGGTGGATTGGGGCAAGGTCAACCAGCCCTTCGATCCAGGCAAATTCCAGGCGCTTCTGGATCGTGTGGTCGCGCACATGCGGGAGCGGGACCTTTACGTGCTCGACTTATTCGCGGGAGCGGATGAGAATTACAGGCTGCCGGTGCAGATCATTGCCGAATATGCCTGGCATGCGCTTTTTGTAAAGCAGCTCTTCTGCCGTCCGCGCTTCGAGGAGCTGGCATCGCATTCCCCGGAGTTCATCGTCATCGCCGCGCCGGAATTCGAGGCGGCGCCGGAGAGGGACGGCACAAAATCCGGCACCTTCATCATTACCGACTTTACCCGCAAGATCATTCTCATCGGAGGCACCAAATATGCCGGGGAGATGAAGAAGTCGATCTTCGGAGTGATGAATTTCCTTTTGCCCGATCGCGATGTCTTCCCTATGCACTGCTCGGCTAACATGAGTCCCGAGGGAGACACCGCCTTATTTTTCGGCTTGTCCGGCACCGGGAAAACCACGCTCTCCGCCGATCCCCACAGGCGCCTGATCGGGGACGATGAGCATGGCTGGAGCTCTGTGGGCATCTTCAACATCGAAGGCGGGTGCTATGCCAAGTGCGTCGATCTGTCGGTTGAGAAAGAGCCGCAGATCTTTCACGCCATCCGCTTTGGAGCGGTGCTGGAGAATGTTGTGATCGATCCGCGCACCGGGATCCCCGATTACAGCGACGTTCGCTATACGGAGAATACCCGGGCCGCCTACCCGGTCGAATTCATCGCCGATGCAGTCATTCCAGGAAAGGGCGGCCACCCCAAGAACCTGCTCTTTCTCGCCGCCGATGCCTTCGGCGTGCTCCCGCCCATCGCCAAGCTTTCCCCGGAGCAGGCAATGTACCACTTTCTCTCCGGATATACGGCCAAGCTGGCGGGAACTGAAGCCGGTCTGGGCAGCGAACCGGTACCGGAGTTCTCCACCTGCTTCGCCTCGCCGTTTATTCCCCGCGCACCCAAGGTATACGCCAAGATGCTGGGGGATCGCCTTCGTTTGCACAACTCGCAGTGTTGGCTGCTCAACACCGGCTGGAGCGGAGGCGCTTTCGGAACAGGCAAGCGCATGAGCTTGAAATACACGCGCGCCATGGTGGATGCCGTTCTCAACGGCCGCCTGTCGGATGTGGAGTTCGCCATCGAGCCCGCTTTCGGCTTGAGCATTCCGCTCGCCTGTCCCGGCGTGCCTGCGGAACTGCTCAACCCGCGCCATGCCTGGAAAGACAAAGCTGCGTACGATGCCCAGGCCAAGCAGCTTGCGCAAAATTTCCAACAGAACTTTACGAGATTCGATGTACCTGCCGAAGTGAGCGCGGCGGGACCCCGCGGATCTGGAAGCCAGCAGCGCTAAGATGAAGACGGTTTAACCGAAACGTCTTTGCTTTTCTTTCTTTCATTCCCCGAAGAGAATCTGCAGACCAGAAGCAGATTCCCTGCGGGAATGACAGGCCAGAAAGGCAACTGCAAATACATCTAGCTGCGGTTCCGTCTTTGTCCCTCTTTCTGTCATTCCCGAAGGGAATCTGCTTTTCTTGCCGCAATCTGTTCC
Organism: uncultured Acidobacteriaceae bacterium; assembly: GCA_963705665.1. GTDB lineage: Bacteria > Acidobacteriota > Terriglobia > Terriglobales > Acidobacteriaceae > PALSA-350. The sequence goes on from CAVPKQ010000030.1 coordinate 23,593, forward strand.
CGACGCTCCAGACTTGCTTCACTGCCGATGTTCGCGTCATGCGATTCATGAGAAATTGATTTTCGTGCAATCCGGGCACTGCTGCCTCTCTGGTAACAAGACTATCCAGGAGGTAGCAATGAAAAAAGCTATCGCACTCGTATTCGCAACTGCAATCGCCCTGCCGGCGGTTTCGGCAGAGGCACAAGGCTGGGACCAGGATGGAGGCCGCGGGGGCATTCGTCACGTCCTGTTGATTAGCATTGATGGCATGCACGCAGTGGATTACCTGAACTGCTCCAAAGGCATCAGCGGGGTCAACGATGGCGCACCCTACTGTCCCAGCTTGGCGGCTCTGCGCCATACCGGAATCAATTACGTCGCCGCCAGCACTTCCAAGCCTTCCGATTCGTTTCCCGGCCTGATGACGATCGTTACCGGCGGCACTCCGCGCACCATGGGCGTCTATTACGACGTCGCTTATGACCGCTTTCTGGCCCCGCCGGCGAAGACCACCGGCAACGGTGTGGCGGCGGGAACGTGCACGCCCAACGTGGCCAACGGCACGCGGACCGAATATGAAGAAGGAATCGATATCGACCAGACCAAGCTGAACGGCGGGGCTCCCGGAGCGGGACTCTCGGACGGCGGCATCGCGTCAATCGACCCGACTCGGCTCATCCGCGATCCTGCGCACGGTTGCCAACCGGTTTACCCCTGGAATTTCGTCCGCACCAACACCATCTTCGGCGTCATTCATGCGGCCGGTGGCTACACTGCGTGGTCTGACAAGCATCCCGCATATTCCGCCGTATCCGGCCCGGGCAGCGGCAACAACATTGACGACTACTACGCGCCTGAGATCAACTCCACCGTGGTGGCCCTGCCGGGCGTCTCCACACCTACGGGCATCTCCTGCTCGACCGTACCGGATCCCTCGCAAACCGGAGCCTGGACCGACAGCTTCCAAAACATTGAGTGCTATGACACGCTCAAAGTGCAGGCGATTCTCAATGAGATTAGCGGGAAACGGCATGGCGGCCATCGGAGCGCTCCGGTGCCTACCATCTTAGGCATGAACTTCCAGGCGGTCAGCGTCGGCCAGAAACTGATCGAGAAGAACGTCGCCAGAGGCGGCTATCAGGATGCGGAAGGCAGGCCCACAGCCTCGCTCCTGGCCGAGATCCAGTTCGTTGACGATTCCATCGGAGAGATGGTCTCAGAGCTCAAGGATCAGGGCGTCTACGATTCCACGCTGATTATCATCACCGCCAAGCACGGCCAATCGCCTATCGATCCGGCACGCTTCTTCCCCATACCGGGACCGAGCGGCAACAATGGCATATCGCCCGCCAACCTGATCGCCAATCTACTGCCCTACTCTGAGTCGCCTACCAACCCGACTGGAATTGGGCCGACAGAAGACGATGTTTCATTGCTGTGGCTGGCCGATCAGAGCCAGACGCAAAATGCTGTCTCCATCCTGGAGCAGAATGCGGCCAAAGCGGGTATAGGCCAGATCTTCTACGGTCCGGCTCTCGCGATCAACTATGACGTGCCCGGCCTGCCGCCTAACGACCCGCGCACGCCGGACATCATCGTGGCGCCCAACGTGGGAGTGGTGTATACCGGCAGTTCGGCCAAGCTCATGGAGCACGGCGGCTTTGCTCATGACGACACTAACGTCATGATGCTAGTCTCCAACCCCAACATCACTCAGAACACGGTCTACGCCGCAGTTGAAACGAGTCAGGTGGCGCCTACCATTTTGCAGGCGCTGCATATCGATCCGCGAAATCTGGATGCGGTACGTGAAGAAGGCACCTCTGTGCTTCCGGACTTTCAGCTCCAGCAGTCGCAGTAAAAGGAGTTTCCGATCGAATCGAGCGCGGACATTCCCAGGGATGTCCGCCTTTTTTTTGCGGGCAAATCGTCGTGGTACCCGGGATTCTCGGACGCGGGATTCCACAAATCTCAACAGTGTCGCCGCGATAAAGTCGACCGATTTGTGAGTAGCTGCGGCCCGGCTCTCCTAAGAATTAGCTCACTCGAAGAGCTTGCTCCCCGTTGGGATCTGGGCCTGCATCTCCCTGCCAATCTGGTTGGCAAGCTTAACAAGCGCTCCCTTATCATCGCCTGGCTTGTAATTGAAGACTACGCCCAAGGCTCCAATCGTCTTGCCCGCCTGATCTTTCAGGGGCAGTTCGTCTTCGAAATGATTGCCGCCGGAGCTAACCTCCAGGTTGCTCTTCCCGGTGTGAATGCAGCGCATATCGTCCTCGTCTCCGATCTTCCCGATACGTCCGAAGTTAGAGGCGACGATCAGATTCTTGTGGCCGGGAGGTTGGGCGTGAATTGCCAGCAGGATGACCTCAGGATGACGGGCGAGCGCCTCATCAACCAGTCTCTGCGCAAAAGGAGCCGCAGTCTTGTAAGAAGGGTCCATTTCCTTGGCTTCGACCTTGCGCATTCCGGCAACTGCCTGTTCGCGGGTCTGCTGCGCCATTGCAGGTATCATCCAGATAACAGCCAGAGTTGCCACAGAGAAAAATACAGTCATTCTTACTATTATTTTCATCATTGCTCCCAATTCGTTTGGTTGATTGAACTGCCTTGTTCCTGCCCTATCGAGTTGCCGCGATTGCTCGGGTCTCAGCGGCGTCCGCGGCGGGTTGCTGCTCTCCAGGTTGTCCGATCGTCCATAAGACCACGGCGTCGAACAGCTTCAGGCCGTTCTCCGTCAGGAAATCGAACGCCGGATTATCTAAAGGAAAGAGCGTGCGCCGCGCTGGCGCTACGAAGTCGCCCGCCATTACGGCGCCTTTCTCGTATCCGAAAATGGCTGCTTGGGCGGGATCGTTGGGGAGAGTAGCGATGACCACTGCGTCAGGGGATGGCGTAGCCCATTTCAATACATCGGGTTCCTTGATGAACTGCACCACACCCGGCTTGAAACCAGCAGCCATCGGGTGCCACGCATTGACGATGTTCAGATAGGCTTCAGGCGGATCTTCGCTCTCCTTCTCTTCGCCGTGTTCTCCAAAATCGACATATCGGTCCCGGCCAGCCAGGCGAAGCGTGTCCGCGAAAAGGCCTTCCAGGCATAGCACCGGGACTTTCACATCACGATACTTATTCGACATTTTGTACTTCGAACCAGTCGCCGAGATGATCACCAGATCTTTTCCTTCCGCCATGCTCTGCGGGTCCATTTGATCCGCGAAGGTTACCTGGAACCCTGCGGCTCTCAGATGTTCCATGATGTGAGCGTCGGCCTCCGCTCCTTCCGGAGAATCCTTTCGCCCAACGAACAGGACCTTTTTACCGCGTGCTGTCTGGGCGAGGGCCGCATGCAGTTGGGAGGCATCGAGCACAGGCGCTTGGAACGCCGGGCTCAGAGCCCATCGAATCGAGGCATCGAACAAGTTGAGGCCGATGTACCAGTCGCGAAGCTCAGGGTCTTGCGCGGGCGGCCCATACACGGCCGTAAGGAAGTGAAAGTTGCCGCTTCCCAGATAAAAGCCTACCCTCCGCGCGGGAGCTACAAAGCCCGCGAACATGGATGAGCCCTTCTCGTAGGTGAAAATCCCAGCTTCGCGAGCATCTCCTTCAAAGTTGCAAATGACTGTCGCGGCAATCGTAGGCCGTCCCCAGGTCGCCGTGCCCGGCCTCAGGTAAAGGGTCCCAAACAACTGGCTCTTAAGGCCAACAGCGCGTCCAATCTCGGATCCTGTGTTTACGCCATACCCATAAAGTACGGAGTAAGACCGTGCGAAAGCCTGAATTGGCTCGACCACGTCAAAGTCCCGGTGCAATTGACCGCCCGTCATCCGCATCGTCGGATAGAGCTGCGCGTTCCAGGTGAAGACGGGAACCGCCACAGCCCGGTAAGCGCTCCGCAAGACGCGCGCGTTTGCGGTCGACGAGATCACAACCAGATCCTCGCCCTCCGCCTTGGTCGCGGAGTCAGTATCAGCAGCCTGAGTCACGATCAGGCCCATAGACTCCAGATGCTTCTTCACCAGAGGATCGTCGGAGGCCTCACCTTCTTGCGGCTCACCTGTGACAAAGAGCACCTTCTTTCCATGCAGGGCGGATGGCGCCAGCATTTGCGGCCAAGCCGTGCCGCTGACGCAACAGACCAAGATCGCTGTCAGGCTCAGAGCCATCCGCTGGACAAGACTTGTTTTCATTGCTTGCACTCCTGACAGGAATCACTCCCGACGACCAGGACCTCAGTACCTGCGGGAACAAAGAGATGATGGTTGCCGGCATCGAAGGCGACCGCCTGTATTCCTGGTTGAAGGTTGAGGGTTCCGCCGGAGGAGTAGCTGATGAAGGCGTCCATCCGCACGAATGAGAGCTTTCCGTCCGCTGTCGCGACGAAGGCAGCGCCCTTCCATCCTGCCGCAGGCTTGGAGGCAAAGGTGCTCCCCGATGCGCCCGAGCCGATAGGAAGCTGCTCGAAGGTGAACCCGATGTCCGTATCGACAATGGCGAGCGCGCCATCTTCGCAGGCGACAAAGAGACGGCGGCCGGCGGGGTCCAGGCTCAAACCGTAGGGCTTCTCACCGGCAGTGATGGGAAAATCGCCGAGAAACTTCAACGTGCCCGTATCTATAACGTGGACGGCGTTTTTGTCTTCTACGGCAACGTAGAGCCGGCCATAGCCGCTTGCCGCCATCTGGCGCAGACGTCCGCCCATGGCGATTGTGGAAAGCACCTTGCCGGACGTTGCGTCGAGGACGGTCACGGTGCCGCTAGCGCTGTTCGCTACGTAGACACGTCCGTTACCGTCGTCGTATACGACTGCATCCGGCTCTTTCCCACCCGATGGCACAATCTCAAGGACTTTCAACGAGTCGGTGCTGAAGATGGTAATCGAGCCGGCGCTGTTGGTTGCGAAGCCGCGCTTCAGTTTCGGCGCGAGCGCGATTCCGCGGACCTCGCCCCTAAAGGTTATCTCTCCCGTCTTTGCCCCGGAATCGGCGTCCAGGACCTCGATGCTGTCGCCATGCGCCACATACAGTCTGCGCGCGGTGGCGTCGACGGCAACATCGCGCGCGGCGCCTGTTCCCTCGAGCCGGTAGTGAGCGACTATGCGCCAGCCGTTCCCGGCGGCGCCGGGCTTTGCTTGTGCATAGACCAGACCTGGGCCCATTGCGCACAAGAGCGCAGCACAGCCGGTTCGTCGAACGATCGAGGCGATGATTCCTGGGTATCCTTTCATCTCGTGCTTTGCTCCCAATAAAACGCAGATTGGCTACTCAAGCTTTTTCCGCCCTTCAGCCACCATGGCCCGCGGCAGCGGAAGATAGCCCCCCTCTTCGGCAACACCCGCTTGGCCCTGGCTGCTGAAGACGAAGCGGAGAAACTCCTCGATCTTTGGATCCCATGCTTCAGCCGGGTCCTTGTTCACGAACAGATAAATGTTTCGGCTTAGAGGGTAGCTCCGATCGGCGACCGTCGCCTTTGTGCCTTGGATAAAGGGACCGGAGTCTTTCTCACCGACCGCCAAGGCCTTGAGTCCGGAGCCTGCGTTGCGGAAACCTCCTATACCGACGGCATAAGGATCGTGCTGCAATGCCTCAACGAGGGCGTCTGCCGCCTTGCCGCCGGAGCCGCGAAACATTGTCTGCGGAGATCCTCGCGGCAGATCAAGATCGCAGTTCCATCTACCCTCCTCGAGCACGCGGGAGGCAAAATACTGAGCAGTACCGGTATTCTCATCCAGCCCGTAGATCTTGATCGGGCGGCTGGCCCACGCACCGGTCAAACCAAGTTGGCCCCAGGTCACGATTCTGCTGGGCGCGCCGCGGCGCCGGTCGCGTGAATAAATAGCATCCAGTTGGCGCAAGCTGATGTGCTCGAGAGGATTGGCCTGATTTACCAGCATGGCTACTGCGACCGTCTTTGCGAACTGATCGTAGCTTCCGGTGGCGATGGTGAAGCCAAGAGGCGGATAGCTGAAGATACGCTTCCAAGAGACGATTTCGAGCGGCCTGATCTCTCGGCCGAAGAGTCCAATCTGCGCAGTGCCGGTGTAGAGCGCGCCTACTGCGGTTGAGGTTCCGCGCAGAAAGATATGAAAACTCACGCCCGGTTGAAGCCGTTGAAAATCCCGGGCCCATATGGTCATAAGACCTACGAGCGCATCATCCCCCCACACGGTAAGCTGGCCTGTTACCTGCCGGCCGGGTTGATAAGCAGGCAAATCCTGCGCCGATAGTGTTTGTGTAACTATGGCAGCGGCCAAAGCCAGAGCTGCGGCGAACAAGCGGGCGGTTGCTATCGTTCTTATTTGCATGGGACCTAGAAGAGAAGCTTGAGTGAAAACTGCAATTGGCGCGACGTCGTCGCCGTCAGAGTAAGCTGGCCAGCCGTTGAAAGCAGATTGCCGCTGGCATTGAAGATCTGTTGTTGAGTACTTTGCGGCGGTTGGAAGTTCACGCGGTTGAAGATGTTGAAAGCCTGGGCCTGAAACTGCGCGTGCAAGCGCTCCGTGATAGGCGTCTCCTTCATCAGTCCCATAGTGAACTCAATCAGGCCCGGACCAATGAGGGAGTTGCGGCCGCTGTTTCCAAGCAAACCCAAGGGTGGCACGCTGAAGCAGCTGGTGTCGAGGTAATTCACGTTCTGGGAACGCACAGCGCGATTGTTGGGGCAAGAGCGGTTGGGATACTGAAAGGAAGAGGTGCTGTTGGTTCCTAGCGAGTCTCCGCCGATGATCGCGGTGAAAGGGTTACCGCTTCGGACGGAAACGATCCCTGAATATGTCCAGTTGGCGAACGCCAGATAGAGCGCGCGATTCGCTTTGCCCGGGGAAGGAAGCGTGTACAGGTAATTAGCCGAGAGCACGTGGCGGGCATCGAAGTCAGACAATCCGCGATTGAGCTTCTGATCGAAAAAGGGCAGGTTGGCGACAGAGTTGCCGAAGGTTGCGCCGGCCACGGAAGAGGAACTGTCATCGATACTTTTAGACCAGGTGTAGGAGACCTGACCCTGAAGATTGTGAGAGAGATTCTGCCGCACTCCTGCTTGCAATGAATGGTAAACCGAGCTTCCATTCCAATAGAGCCCGGTTACCGCCCCGACGCCCGGGTTCTGAACTGTGCCGCTGCCGGTAGTGCAGGTAGTCCCTTTGCAGACCACGGGCCACTGATAACCCTGTGGGGTAAGCACCGGAAGCACGATGTTAATGTCGTTCGCATTAAACGGCTGGCGCACGCCGTGCGATCCGATATAGCCGAGAGTAAAGATGGTGTTGGGCGTCAGTTGCTGCTGCATATTGAGCGTGTTCTGGAGCACGTAGTTACGTCCTGGATTGGGCTGATAATAACCCTGGCGCAAACGCGGCGTGAGGCCGCCGAATCCGTTGAGAGGGAATGCCCCGGCGGCGACCGTTGTGTTGCGGCCTTCCTCATAGAAAGGAGCCGAGCCGATCGTGCCCAGCGCAAACAGATAGGGAAGAGGCAGCACGTCATAGATGCCAAAAGCGCCCCGCAGTACCGTCCTGCCTTTCTTGAATGGATCCCACGAGAAGCCAATGCGCGGCTCGAAGTTCTTCAACGTCGGGTTGGAAATCAGATTCGCGACCGTTGTCGGGGACCGATCCGTGATGTTGGCCAGTTTTCCCAGCCGGCCGGCAGTCTCACTGATATTTGTGGCCATCTCATAGCGCAGGCCGAGGTTGAGGGTTAGATTGGCAAACACACGCCAATCGTCCTGAAAGTACCCGGCGCCGATGGTCTGGCGAAGATCCCGCGGTGTCTTTGGCGTAGAGGGCAATGCAGATTCGTAAAACGAGGCTTTGTTGTTGGTAAAGAATGCCTTGATCGAACCGAAGCTGTATTCCCCATTGGGCAGGACGCCTCCCAGTTGATTGTCCTGAATACGTTCGACCGAACCGCCGAAAGAGAAAGTGTGTTTTCCCAAGATGAACGTCGCGTTGTCGTACCATTGCCAGGAGTTGTAGTGGTAAGCGTAGGAGCCGAATCCTCCGGGGCCGCCTTGAAATCTCTGCAGGCCGGTGACAATGAGTTGGCCGGGCGGCGTGTTTGGAATAAAGGCGAGCGCCAGGTTGCCGGCGGCAGGATTGATGATGGCCAGGGTATTCGGCGCTTCTGCTACCGAGCGCGAATATCCGAAACGCGCAACATTGGTGAAATGGGAGGAGAAGATATGAGTCTCTTCGAGTACCCCGGCGGCGCGGCGGGCTAGCGCCTCATCCAGCAGAGCATTGGAGGCATCCGGGGAACTCGCGCTGCTGGTGTCGTAGAGAGCCGTTCCGCGAAGCGTATCCCGGTCGGAGAATGTCTGGTCGAGATGGATAGTAGAGAAGTCTTCGTTGGTGACCTGATTGGCGACGAAGTTATAATTTCCCGTATCCCCGCTGATCGGGCCATTCGGCAATGGGTACAAGGCAAGAAAGGGTAGGACAGAGGGACTGATCTTGACCGCGCCGGTAGTAAGATTGCCTTGCCGTGCAGCCGGAGACAAAACGACCGAGGTCTCAGTTACTCCCAGCGCCTGGCGGACTGCTTCATAATCGGCGAAGAAGAAGGTTTTGTCCTTGATGATGGGGCCGCCGGCGGTTGCGCCAAACTGATTCCGCCGGAAGGACGGGATCGTAGGCCCATCGAAGAAATTTCGAGCGTCCAGAGCACTGTTGCGGATGAATTCGTATGCCGAACCGTGGAACTGGTTGGTTCCGGAGCGGGTAATGGAGTTTATGATCCCGCCGGAACTGCGCCCGTACTGCGCGGGCGCGTTGCTCGTAATGACCGAGAACTCTTGGATAGCATCGACTCCCAGAGTGGCAGCCAGTGCACTCCCGGGGCCGCCGTTCGCATAGTCGTTTACGCTGATTCCGTCCAGCAGGTAATTATTTTGCTGCGGCCGATTGCCGCCGATAGAGAATTGCGCGCCCAGGCCGCGGTTCAGACGGTCGGTGCCGGTAGAGATGGCGGTGTTCTGCGTGAGGATGGTGGAGACACCCGGCTGAAGCGCAGCCAAATCCGTCCAGTCACGCCCGTTCAACGGCAGGTCCCGCGTGGTCTTGGCATCGACAACTCCCTGCACGGTAGAACTCGCGGTGTCGACTGAGGCTGATGCGGCGGTTACTACAACTTTGCTCGACGCGCTGCCTACGGTCAGCGAAATGTCCTGGTTTTGAACCGCCCCTACGGTCAGGAGGATTTGTGGCACGGTGACAGTTTGAAATCCCGTGGCGCTTACGACCGCCTTGTAAGTTCCAGCAGCCAGATTCTGCGCAGAGTATATGCCGGACTTATTTGTAGAGATGCTGCGGGTGGTCCCGGTCGAAATCTCTGTGATCTCCACTTGTGCATTGGGAATCACCGCGCCGGTAGGATCGGTCACAGTTCCCTGCAGCGTCGCGCCAGAGACCTGTGCTAAACAGGAGAACTGAAGCAGTTCGCTTATCAGAAAGAGGACCAGGAGCCTGATGACGGCTCTGAAGGTGCCGAGATTGTTCATGTTCATCCTGGCCTCTATGTCAGGCTGCTTCTGGCACTCGCCGATTTGGCAGGTGCGGATATTTCGTAGCTAACTCCGACCGGACAAACGCTAGTCTCCCAGCTATTAAACAGTCCTGAACCAGGCATAAAATTCCGTTCATCTGGGTGTGAGCCTTTCTTCTTTCTTACGGATGGGTAGGCTGTCCCGCTATGGAAGTTTGTGGTTTCCCACATCTGGCGCAAAGAGCGCGCCAGATATGAGGCACCCGGCACTGGTTGACGGGTTTAGATCTTTAAATCCAAGATCCGAGAATCCGGAGTTGGGGGGATACCCGGAAATACATGAAGGCGTTTTTATCTTCGCTTCATAGTGGTTTCATTTTGCTGGCTTTGAATGCGCGCTGGCCTAGAAGACGAGATTTCGAACGAGGTTAGCCCTGATGAAATCAGTTGCCGCCGCTGCTTTGTTGCTGCTTGCAACGCCAGTTGCGCAAAACGCCCAGAACCTGGAGAAGCCGGCGCCGCGGCCCAATCCGCCGCAGGCGTACAGCGCCAACGTAGATCCTTCCATTCCTCCGTACAAACCAGTGAAGCAGCTTTCCGGCGCCCTGCGGGGCGTGGAGTCGAATACCGTAACCGAATTGCTCCAATCATGGATCGATGGATTCAGGAAGATCTATCCCGAGGTGACATTCCAGGTAGACATTGGAGGCTCGGGACAGGGTGGTCCGCGGCTCACGGCAGGCACCGCGGACTTCGCATTTATCTCCCGCGAGATGATGGGGCGTGAAGTCACGCCGTTCATTGATAAGTTCGGCCGCCCACCTCTTGCAGTTGCCGTCGCCGGAGGCAGTTATGCGGATCGGGCCTTTACCGATTGCATAGTCTTTATTGTGAACAAAGACAATCCGCTCAATAGCATTTCTTTCGATCAACTGGACGCCATCTACTCCGCCACTCGCAATCGAGGTTACAAGGAAGCTATCACCACCTGGGGGCAACTCGGCCTGAAAGGCGATTGGGCTGATAAACCGATCCATTTCTGGGGAGTGGAGGTCCCGAACGGCTATGATACGTTTGTCAACATGCGGGTGTTGGCGAACGGCCAGTGGAAGAACACCCTGGGGCCACACACAGTCATCCCTCTATCCAGCATCGTGGCCGCGGATAAATACGCCATCAGCTACACGGGGCTGGCGTGGAACGACAATCCTAAGACTAAAGTGCTGGATCTGGCAGTTCATGACGGAGGTCCATATCACAAGGCAAACTTTGACGAAGTGGCGGCGCAGACCTACCCGCTAAGCCAGGTGATCTATATATTTCTCAATCGCGATCCTGAAAAGCCAATCGATCCGGTGCTTCAGGAGTTCATCAAGTACTGCCTCAGCCGGCAAGGCCAGCAAGCGGTCGTTAAAGACGCGATATACACGCCTTTGCCAGCGGCGATGGACGCCAAGGAAGCGGCAAAGCTGGACCAATGCACCAGGAAGTGCTCTCCATGAGCGGCCGCCGGGAAAGTGTTATTTACGGATGGTTTGCCGGCTCGGCTGAGCCGCCAATTTGTTTAGTTCGGAGCGAACTATCTCATCCGTGAGCGGGAGATATGTCTTCTCCTCCAAAACATCCTCTTGGCCCTGGCGGCTGAGCACATACCGCAGGAATTCCAGAACCTTAGGGTCTATTGGCTGCGAGGGATTGCGGTTGATCACGATGTGAACCGATCGCACTAAGGGATAGCTACGGGACTGGACGCTCTCCCTGGTTGGCATGACGAATGGGCCGCCACCCTTAAAACCGAGCGCGAGCATTTTGGTGGCTGGGACGGAGTAATAGACATTTGAAATAGCTATACCATAGCGATCTTTGGCGAGCGCATGCAGGATGAGATAGCCGGCATCTCGGGAAGTAGAATTCGAAAACTCTTGAAGATGGCAATTCCACCGGGGCGTCGTCTTGAAGACCATTCTTTGGAAAGCGAGAGACTTATCATTGTCCAGATCGAATCCATATAAATGGATAGGCTTGTCAGCCCACTCGCCAGCCAGCCCCAAGTCTTTCCAAGCGTGGATGCGGGTCGCGGCAGAACCTTGATCGTTGCCAAAGACCGTCTCAAGTTGTGCGAGCGATAATCGTTCCAAAGGATTGTCTTTGTGGACAAATACCATCAGAGCGTAGGTCGCCTTTGGAACGTCAAAGCTACCTGTAGCTACCTGTATACTCGCCGGCCCATATCCGTAGACGGAGAAGAATGCCGCGGCCTCCGCGGGCCAGACATCGCGGCCCAGAAGCGCTAGATCTGCATGCGCTGCGTAGATGCCGGCGACCGCGGAGGCGGTTCCCTTCAGGCTGTCGTCAAACTCAACATCCGGTTGGAAGTGCCGGAAACCCTCTTCCCAGGTTCTCATCAGGGCAGCCATCTCCGGGCTGCCCCAACTGCGAATCACACCGGTTACCGGATGTGCCGGAACATAGGCGGGAAGGTTGGCAGTCACTTGCCCCAGCACGTGAGTACATAACATCGCGATAGTAAGGATGGTCCAGGAACGCAGGATCACGGGCACTCCGACTTGTGAAATTTGTGGAATCCCAGGTTGCAAAATCGGGACCTGGGGCACCCATGAGTCCTTGCGGTCCCGCGTTAGAAAATGATCTTGAGTCCAAACTGTAACTGACGTGAACTGGTTGCAGTAGGACCTACCAGCACTCCTGCCGTCGTCAGTGGTGTCTGATTGGGGTTAACAGGCACGTTGTTCACCGCGACCGGCGCCTGCGCAAACACGTCGGTTCCGGACTTTGGAGGTATACCGTAGTTAACCCGATTGAGCAGGTTGAAGAATTCGGCGCGGAACTGCACTATAAAGCTCTCAGAGATGCGGGGAATCGCCGTATTCTTCACCAACGATGTATCGAAGTTAGCCAGACCGGGTCCGATCACTGAGTTGCGCGGCGAAGTTCCCAGGTGGGTGAGCCCGGTGACGGGATCGAAGCTCGGATAAGCAAAGCACTGCGCTTTCAAATATCGATGAGTGATGACGGTGAAGGATTGTACCGGGTTGCCCTCGCAACCCGTTCCCCGGAGCCGGTCGGGGAAAGCGAAGACGTCCGCGCTTTTGAGGTTGAGAGGGTCGCCGCTGATAAGAGGGGTGAATGGCAAGCCTGTGCTGGCCTGGAAGATGCCGCCCCACTGCCATCCATTGAGTAACCAGCGAGCCGAACTACTGGACGTGGCGGCATCCGGTAACTCGAAGAGATAACTGAGCACCAGATTCTGCGAGATATTGAAATCCGAGATTGCAACGCGGCGGTCCGGCGCCCAGAAGGGAAGGCTGGAAACAGAGTTGGCGAAGGTATCGCCGAAGATGGAGGACGATCCATCGTCCATCGATCTGGACCAGGTATAGGAGAGTTGTCCCTGGGTGCGCTTCGAAATTCGTTTGCTAAGGCTGGCTTGAAGCGAATTGTATTTGGAGAAGCCGGTCAACAGCATGGCGCTGATCTGCCCCAGGCTGGGGTTCAGCTTTCTGGCGTTGAGCGCAGTTGCCGATGGAGACTGCGTGCCGGAGGGTCCATAGAAGGAATAGCCGCCGATCGTGCTGAAAGGCAGCACGGTGTTGATATCATCTTCGCGGTACGGCAAATGGACGCCATGAGAGCCCTGGTAGCCAATCTGCATGACGAAGTTCCCACCAAGATCCCGTTGAAAATTCAGCGTGTATTGTTCGACGTAACTACGGGCTGGATTTGGTTGCGCATAAGAATAGCGAAGGCCCGACGGAGCGAGCAGAGGATAGGCGTTCTTGGGGAAGCTTCCTTGCGCGAGGGTAGCAATGTTTCCCAGTTCCAGATAAGGCGCGGTAAAGATCGATAGTCCTTCAAAGAGGTAGTTCATTGGCAGCGAATCGTAGATTCCAAATCCGCCTCGAATAGAGGTTTTGTCGGAATTGAACGGGTCCCAGGCAAAGCCCACGCGGGGAGCGAAATTTCGCAAACTGGGATTGGCGAAATAGGGATTCCCCAAGTGAGGAGACGAGTCGGTCAGATTTCTAAGAATGGCCAGCCGGTTGGCGGTTTCCGTGGGAACCGTGACAGGCTCATAACGCAGCCCGAGATTGAGGGTCAGAGTGGGCAAAATCCGATAGTCGTCCATGACATAAGCTCCAAACACAGACTGCCGCAAGTCGCGGGGAGAAACCCCGTTGGACAGCGGCGCATTGAAGCTGGTCGGCTTATTCGTCAGGAATGTAGCCAAAGAGCTGAAGATGTACTGCCCATTTGGGTTCGAAGTACCCAGCTGATTATTCTGCAGGCGCTCAAAGGCGAAGCCGGCCTTGATGGAATGTTTGCCGTGGGTGAGGTAGAGATCGTCGTATACCTGATAAGAGTTGAGGTGGAAGGAGAACTCGCCGGTGGCGAAGAGGCCGCCTTGGAAATTCGAGATTCCCCCAATGTTGATAAGACCCACCGGCAGGCCTGGAACAAAACCGAGCGAAGTATCTCCTGCCGCCGGATTGATGGCGTTGAGTGTGGTCGGCGCGATAGAGATGACACGGCTGTATCCGAAATGCGCCGAATTCAAGAGCGCCGCGGAAAAAGCATGGGATTCTCCCATGGTGGCAAGTTGCCGTTTTGCGATGTTGCCGGTTACCCGCACGTTGAAGGGATCGGGCGAGACCAGGGTTCCGCTATCCCAAAAGTAGGTCCCGGTTAGCGTATCTTTCTCCGAGATCTTGTGATCGCCGCGGATGGTGAAGTAGTTTTCGTGCGTGGTTTGCGGGTCGTTGAACAGGAAAGTTCCCGTATCTCCACTGGTTGTTCCGTTGGGTAAAGGATAGAACTGGAGATAGGGCGCGACCGCCGGATCCACGGTTACCGGACCCGATACAAGCCGCCCGCTGCGCGCTGCCGGGGATGGCACATTGCTGGCTACGTTGGCCGCCTGGTATTGGCTTAGGCCTTCGTAATCGCCAAAGAAGAACGTGCGATCTTTAATCAGCGGACCGCCGAGCGCAGCCCCGTACTGGTTGCGGCGGAAGGGCGCGATCAACCCTGGAGAATCGAATTCGTTGCGGGCGTCAAGAGCGCTGTTGCGCAGGAATTCGTAGCCCTCGCCGTGGTACACGTTGGTTCCAGCGCGAGTTACCGCGTTGATGATGCCGCCCGCCGTCTTGCCATAGTCGGCGGTGGCGTTGCTGGTCACGACGGAGAACTCCTCGATTGCATCGACGCCCAGGTTGGAGCCGATCACGCCCCCAGGGCCGCCGTTCGAGTAGTCGTTGATGCTGATGCCGTCCACCCGGTAGTTGTTTTGTTGGGGGCGCGCCCCACCGATTACGAGCTGACTGCCCAAACCTCGATTTGCGCGTTGATTCGTTACCGCGACCGGTGATTGCGTACGCGCCGGGATCACGCCCGGCTCAAGCGTGGCGAGTTGTGTCCAGTCGCGGCCATTGAGCGGAAGCTGGACGATGGTCTGTTGATTGACCACAGGCTGGACAGTGGAGCTGACCAGATCGACCGCCGCGGCGTTCCCGGTGACCACGATCTTCTGCGTCACGCTTCCAACTTTGAGAGTGAAGTCAACTTCCTGTTCGGCGCCGACGGTCAACGTCACGGATTCCGACACCTGTTCGGAGAAGCCCTTAGCCTCTACTTCGACCGTGTAATGCCCGGTCTGAAGGTTGGGCAGATTGTAATATCCGCTGCTGTTGCTTACTGTCGTATGAGCGATGTTGGTTTCTATACTGCGGGCGGTGACAGTGGCGTTGGCCACGGCCGCGGCCGAGTTATCGGTAACAGAGCCTAGGATCGTGCCGGTTGAGACTTGCGCATGAGCGGATGCGGCCGCGCAAGTCAAGGAAAAGATAAGTGCGAACGACTGGCAATGGTAAGTACGACAAATACGATTTTTCATTGTCGGCTGAACCTCATTTACACTTTCTCGGGGGCCGATCGCTGGATTTGGCGCGTCGTCCTAATCCATCTCATACCTTCACTGTCAAGCTCTGCGCTTCATCAGCGGGAGGGTCCTCGCGGTAATTTGTTATCCGTCTCTCGGCTAGCGACGGATGGGTCTTTCCCGCTTCCATGCTTTTGGGCGGGATAGGTGAATTCAATGGCAAGGCAACTCGCAGCGTTGTGCCCACGCCTTCGCGGCTGGTAAGTGACACCGCGCCGGAATGTGCGGAGCAGATGGCTTTGACGATAGACAAACCGAGTCCGGCGCCTCCCGATCCCCGGGACCGCGCTTTGTCCGCCCGGTAAAAACGTTCAAAAACGTGTGCTTGCGACTCTTCCGGAATTCCAATGCCGGTATCGGCTACTTCCAGAACCGCCCAGCCGCCTTCTACAAAGGCGAGTGTCTTTATCTCACCGCCAGGCAACGTATATTTGATTGCATTGTCCAGCAGGTTCACAATCACTTGCTTCAGGCGCACCGGGTCTCCGGCCACCTGTACCCGCCCGGATGAAGAGCAGGTAATGGTAATTTGCCGCTCATCTGCAAGAAGGCGCATCTGATCGGCCGTAGACGCTACCAATTCACCCAGATCGACTTGCGTGGATTCGATACCTGCTCCTCCCGAATCCAGCCGCGAAATGGCAAGCAGGCTATCCACGATCCGGGACATGCGATCAATCTCTTCGAGCGCGCTACCAATGGCGTCGCTCATGGTGCTGTCTAGGTTAGGTCTTTGAATAATCGGCTCGAGCTCACCTCGCAGGATGGTCAGGGGAGTGTGCAATTCGTGGGAAACATCCGCCGAGAATCGATGGATGTGAGCCAGAGCATCCTCAAGCCGGCCGATCATGCGGTTCAGGGAGAGTGAGAGGCGTTCCAGCTCGTCGCCGCTGGCAATGATAGGCAGACGTTCTCCCGTTCCCTGAAATCCGATGTGTTCCGCGTGACGGGTCAATTCGGCAATCGGTCTCAACGGCTGGCGCATGAGAAAGTATCCGCAGATTGCAGCCGCCAATAGAGTCAGGGGCGTGAGCGCCACAAGCGCGAGGAAAAGCCCTTGCAGCACCCGTTCGATGGGCCGTTGCGAGGCGCCGCTCTCTATCAGAAAGCGCTGGCCATCGGGCGTGGTGTAGGGAAGGCTATACACCATCAAATAGGAACCGGGACCGATGCGCTCCGTTCTGACACTCGGCGCGCTGTCTATAAGGCTTGGCCGCGAAACCCGGGCTGTATCGATATAGGGGTCGGTCGTGTTTCCAGACTGGTACACGGCCTCGCTGCCGCCGGACGGCAGCACCTGTGTAATGCGGATAAACCGCCCGCTGATCTCCGGAGCGTAGGCTTCGTTGACTTCGCCGGCTACCCAGCTTTGACCCTTCTCTTTGAACTCCGAGACAAAACGGTTTGCGATATTGGTCGAGGTCTCGACCAGCGAATGCTTGAGAGAGCTTTTCAGGTAGCCCTGCAGGCCGGCATACACCGAGGCGCCAAAGACTACTAAAGCGGCGGCCAGCAGGCTGAGGTAGCATAGCGTGATCCGGAGTCTCAGCGAGGCTGCTTTCATTCAGCACCCCCGTTGTGAATCACGTAGCCGGCGCCGCGCACGGTGCGAATCATCTTGTATTCATGAGCATCGTCTACCTTGTTCCGCAAGTGCCGGACATACACATCGACGATGTTTGTAATGCCGTCGAAGCTCTGATCCCATACGTGCTCGATGATCATGTTGCGGGAGAGCACCCGGTCCGGATTGAGCATGAGGTACTCGAGCAGGGAATATTCCTTGGCGGTAAGTTCGATTCGCCTGCCCGCGCGCTTGACCTGTTGCGTCAATCGGTCCAGCTCCAGATCCCTCAGCTTGATGGTGCTGGCGCGGTTGACCGGACCGCGGCGGAGCAGCGCCTTGGCGCGCACCAGAAGCTCGGCGAAGGCAAATGGCTTGGTAAGGTAATCGTCGGCGCCGGAATCGAATAAGCGCACCTTGTCCTCCACCGCATCGCGCGCGGTTAGGACCAGAACCGGGACTTGCGTGTTCTGTTTGCGTATTCTGTTCAGCACTTGCTGACCTTCGAGCCCGGGCAGCATGAGATCGAGAATGATCAAATCGTAGGGATAGGTTTGGGCCAGCTCGAGCCCATAGCAACCGTCAGCCGCTACGTCAACGGCGTAGCGTTCCGCGACTAGGCCGCGCTCAACAAAGCCGGCGACCTTCGCTTCGTCCTCGACCAAAAGAATGCGCATGGAATGACCTCGGCCATTAATGGCTTTTGGAATGAAGGACCGCTGAACTCCAAATGAAAAGGTATTCAGAATCCGTTTAGTCCCGGCAGGAGGATATTCCTCGCTAAGTCTGAATGCAATTTCATCCAGCCTTCAGCGGTTTCTAACCCAGATCGAGAAAGCTGGCGGAGGTTCCGCCTTTCAGGGGACAGGTTCAAGGCCGGCACATCCGGCCACGGAAAGAAGAGGCGAGCAAGGTCATGAGACGTGGAGTCACGCTGGCGCTAGCGCTTTTTGTTCTTCAGCCATTGCATCGCTTTTGCAATGGCCAACAACCGCCCCCGCTGCGCCTGGTCCGCACCGTGACGCTCCCAGGCTATAGCGGGGATTTCGATCATTTCGCCGTAGACAGGGCCGACGGACGGGTTCTGCTTGCAGCCGAAGATCATGCGACGCTCGAGGTGTTCGATCTGAAGACCGGAGATCATCTGCGCACCATTGGCGGTTTCGATGCGCCGCACAGTATCCTCGTACGGACGGGCAAACCGACAATTTTCGTAACCGATAGCGGCCCGTCGATGTCTAAGCTGCTCGACGCGAATGACTACGCGAAGAAGGGCACGGTCAAGCTGGTGGTCGGCGCCGATTCCTCCGTCTACGACCCCGCGGCGAACATTCTTTACGTTGTGACCGGCGGCAAAGATGTCCAGATGAGCACAGCGAATGTAGAGGCGGTAAATCCGGATAACGGCGCTATGTTGGGAAAGATTACCTTCAACGATAACCACGTGGAAGCCATGGCGATTGAGAAACACGGCGACCGCCTCTTCGTGAATTTGACTCAGACCAACAAACTGGCTGTTGTAGATCGAAAGACAATGAGGGAGATCGCAGAGTGGCCGATCCCTCCCGCGCAGCAGAATGCGATGGTGGCCTTCGACGAGGCGGCTCATCGTCTCTACGTCGTTTGCCGCAAGCCAGGCATGGTTGTAGTGCTCAACTCAGACACCGGGAAGGTGGTCGGAACGCAGCCCGCGCCTCTGCGCGCCGACGACGTAATGTTTGACGCTTCAGCTCGCCGCCTCTATGTTCCTGGCGGGGAAGGGTACATAGGCGTTTATGACACCTCGGATCCGGATCACCTGAGGCTGACGGCGAAGGTTCCCAGCGCCCCTGGCGCAAAAACCGGTCTCCTTTTGCCGGAACGGCATGAATTGCTCTTAGCCGCCTCTCCCGGAGACACGAAAGCGGTTGCCAAAGTATTGACTTTTCGCATCGAGTAACTCTGGAAGGAATGCCACCAGCCATGGTAAGCAACGTAACTACCCCGAACGAGCGAAAACAGTCGCTGCTGGGACGCTGCACGAGCGCTCTGGTCTATTTGTTTGAGCGCATCATGCCGGATCCTTATGTATTTGCCGTCATACTAACGTTCGTGGGGGTGATTCTCGCCCGCTGGTTTGCTCCTCATGCCACCCTATCGGGCATTGCGGCAGCTTGGTATGGCGGATTCTTCGCCATCTTCGTGTTCGCGTTCCAGATGGTCATCATGCTGGTGGCCGGCTACGCCCTCGCATCCTCCCCCATTATCAAGAGAGCGTTGACCCGCATAGCTTCTCTGGCCTCCACCCCGCGATCGGCGATCTCTCTCACGATTGTGGTGAGCATGATCGCTTCCTGGACGAATTGGGGACTAGGCCTTGTTACCTCTGCGCTCCTTGCCCGCGAAATCGCCAAGCGCGTCAAGGTAGATTTTGGCTGGCTGGTGGCTGCAGCCTATACAGGTTTTGTCATATCGACCGAAGGTCTCTCCGGATCTATTGCTCTTTCTCAAGCAACGCACGGATCGGTGCTGAATATCGTCGAGAAGGTGACCGGGCATGGGCTGCCGCTTTCCCAAACCGTCTTTACTCGCTTTAACCTCGTTCCCGTCATCATTCTTCTCCTGGTGCTGCCGTTGGTTTTTCGTTTTCTTGGTCCCCCCGAAGAGAAAGCCGTCTATGCCGATCCCGAGCGCCTGGCGCAGGAGGACTCTCGGCATCACGTGAAGGAAAAGTCGAACAGCCTGGGCAGCAAACTCGACCAGGCGTGGATTCTGAATTTGCTCCTGGTGCTCTTCGGTGGATTGGGGTTGCTTCTCGATCTCAGGCGCACTCATTTTGCCATTGATCTGAACTCGGTGATTCTGGCTCTCCTGCTGACCGGCATCTTGTTCCATTGGACGCCGATTGCCTACGTGGGAGCCATAAAAGATGCCGCCCGCGTAACCGGTTCGCTGATCCTTCAATATCCGCTGTATGGCGGCTTGATGGGCGTCATCACAACCACCGGCCTTGCGGGAGTGCTGTCCAAAGTGTTTTTGAGCTTTTCGACGGCCCGTACGCTGCCTTTCTTCACCTATCTCACCTCCTTGATCATTACTTTGTTTGTTCCCAGCGGAGGCGGCCATTGGGCCGTGCAAGGACCTTTCGCCGTGCCGGCGGCTAGAGATTTGCACGCCTCGCTTGCCGGCACAACCATGGCCGTTGCCATGGGCGAATCCGTGGCCAACATGCTCCAGCCCTTCTGGGCTCTACCGATTCTGGTAATTGCCGGCATCAGCATGCGGCGGGTGATGGGATTCATGGTTATCACGTTTCTGGTTTCCCTGGTTGTTTTTGGTCTCTCTCTGCTGTTTCTATTGCCGGTCTAACCACGCTGCGGGAAAACCACAACTGGGAGTACTTGCGGCATTTTCAAACGGCGGCTCCTATATCTATACGACGATCTATACGACGGCAGACTTGTCCAAATTAGAGATCCGTCGATCCTTCGTTTCAGGTGCAGAGCCGGGTGCCCCATATCTGGCGCGCTCTTTGCGCCAGATGTGGGAAGCCACAGCCCTCCGCAGCGCGGCAGCGCCTTTGCTTTTCTTTCGGTCATTCCCACAGGGAATCTGCTTCTGGTCTACGGGGCATACGAAAAGCGGATTCCCTGCGAGAATGACAGAAAGAAAAGCAAAGGCGACACTGTTGAGATTTGTGGAATCCCACGTCCGAGAATCCGGACGTGGGGCACCCAAGATTGGTTGGGTTTTTGGACATTGATGCAGTTCCAATCAATTCGGCAACTTTAGACTGTTTAAAAATTGAAACTCGGCTCTAATTTGGACAGGTCCGATACGACGGTGTCCCTATCCCCAAACCGGTGACCTTCGATGATGACTTGAAGGGCCACCCAGGAAAGCCACACGCCTTTGCGGACACCGCGAGGTGAACTCCGGTCTGAACGTATGTTTTCCGACCGAAGATAATATCCCCGAGGCTCATGGTGCAAGGCACACTTTTTCGGGGTGGACGATCCTTCATGCTCTTTCCATTGACTTATTTCCATTGACTTAGCTCTCACCTGGAGACTACGATTGCGTCTTCCCCTCAGCAAAATCACGACCGAAAAGGCACAATGCGCGTGGCCGTATCCGGATCTACGCATTCTGGAGTGCGTTCGAAGGGACATCTTCTGCGGATTCTTGGCGTGGGCTTCGGAATCGCCGTCATTGTCGGCAACACGATTGGTACGGGCATCCTGCTCACGCCTGGTGAAGTTGCTGCCCAGTTAAGAAATCCATGGTTCGTTTTCGCGGTCTGGACCATGGGTGGCATTTTCGCGCTTTTATGCACGCTGTCCGTGTCCGAGCTTGGAACCATGCTTCCACAGGCCGGCGGGTGGTTTGTATATTCGCGACGGGCTTTTGGGAAGTACGGAGGATTCCTCGTCGGGTGCTGCGATTGGATGGTGCAATCGGCGGCTATCGCCTATCTGGCGGCTGGATTCGGCGAGTTCGCCGCTGACCTCCAGCCGGCTTTGCGGGGACATATGAAGCTGCTGGCGGCCGCATGCCTCATCGTTCTGATGCTGCTGAACTGGCTGGGGCTGCGAGCAGGCAGCCGGGCGCAGAAGATTACCAGCCTGACAAAGGCCCTGGCGCTGCTTGCATTTGTTGTGGCCTGTTTCCTATTCCCGCCTAAAGCAGTTCCGCCCATCGCGGCCGCGCCCCGAAGCCTAATTGAAATTCCGATATCGGGGCTGCTGATCGCGACCATCGTGGCGCTGCAATCGATTGTCGTCAGCTACGATGGCTGGTATGGAGCGATTTATTTCACTGAAGAGGATGAGAACCCGGCCAAAAACCTGCCCCGCTCCTCCATTGTGGGTGTGCTTGCCTGTGGCGCAATTTTTCTGCTGGTGAACGCTGCTCTACTCCACGTGCTTTCGGTCGGCAGGCTGGCTGTTTCGCAGATGCCTGCTGCAGATGCGGCGGAGCTGATCTTGGGCGGCAACGGCAGGAACTTTATCCTCCTGGCTTCGCTGGTCACCGCAATCAGCACGATCAATGCCACGCTTATGATTACACCGCGGATTCTATTCGCAATGGCGCGGGATGGGCTGATGCCGAACTGGATCACGTCGATTAATTCCGGCGGCACTCCCAGCGCGGCGTTGCTTCTTTGTACGGCGGCATCCATCGCGCTGGTTCTCAGTGGCAGCTTTGAGACCCTCGTCGCAATCGCTTCCATTCTATTCGTGGCCGTTTATCTGTCCGGGTTTCTTTCACTGTTCGTCCTGAGAGCCCGTCAACGCAGTCTTCCACGGCCATTCAGAATGTGGGGATATCCATGGACCAACCTGGCGATTTGTCTTGGCGCAGGTGCTTTCCTCGTCGCCTCCATAATCGCGGACCTGAGGCACGCACTTTTCACCGTGGTGGTGATCGCGCTCACCTATCCTCTTTACCTATTGACCAAGAGAATGAGGCCCTCTCAAGAGGCAAGCCCAGCTGACACTTCGTTAACCCTGCATGCCGAGTCAGAATAGTTTCCTCGTAGTGCGCTGCCTCAATTAGCACATCATAGCCATAACCGGCCAATCGCTTCCCATTTTCACTCAGGTGGTCTGGATTTTTCTTATCTCGGTCAGGATCTTGATGAGGCGGATGGAGAGTCTGAGGAGACGATTGCGCGCATTACCGTTGGGGAGGGAACGGCGGAACATCTCCATGACGTGCTGAGCGGCGACCAAGGAGTCGATGAGACCATCGATGCCTGTACGAACTGGTGCGGTAGATGTTTTGGGTTGTGGAGCCAGATGTCGAGGCTTGGAGCGAGCCAACTGGAACTCACGTTCGAGATCGGTGAGGGCGACATCGACGTAGCGCATGGTCATACCTGGATCGACGTGGCCGAGTAGTTTCATCAGGACGGGGAAGCTGACCCCGGAGCGAAGCATCTCGGTGGCGTAGGTATGCCTGAACTGGTGGGGGACGATCCGAGTAGAGAGTCCGAGGGAGTGGCAGACCTGATGAAGGTAGTCGCGGAGTGGAACGAGCAGAGCCACTTTGCTTCCAGGGCGCGCCAAAAGCCGTCCATCGGCAGGCAGAGGATCCAGGGAGCGGAAGAAGCGCAGCCGTTGGACGAGATCACGGCCGAAGGCATCGATGGGTACCATGCGCTCGGTCTTGAGTTTGCCGAGGGGAACATGGATGGCCCATTGGTTGGGTCCTGTGGCGCGCAGGCAGTCATAGGACAGGTCGACGCATTCGCCGATACGCATGCCGGTCGAGCGGAGCAGGAGGAAGACATTTCCGCCAAGATCGTTGCGACGCATGAACTCCTGCTGGAGGAGTTGATCCTGCTCGGCGGTGAGCGGCCGCGGCAGAGTGTGAGGCGAGCGCGGAATATCCTCACCCAGCAGCAAGTGAGCCAGTTCCGGGAGATGGCTGGTGCGAGCCAGTTCATGGAAGATGGTGCGCAGAGCAAAGAGGCGTCCGATGCAGGTTGCCGCGACCAGAGGAGGAGTCTGTCCGCGCAGGTGCGCCATCCATCCGAGGATATGAGGATCGCGGTGCAGTTGTTCGAGACGAGTAATCTTCGGATATTCTGCGCCGAGATAGACAAGGAAGCTGCGCACCACGATGTTGTAGTTACGCTTGCTGGACGGGGTGAGTGCGGTGCACAGAGACTCGACCGTATGCGCGAACAGCGGCGCCAGCGGATGCTGGAGTGGAGCACGGCGCCAGCGCATCACGGGATCCTCGGTTGAGGATGGATGCACTGTGCTGTCGCGCGGGCGTACTGCAGGTAGACGTCCTGCGGCGAGACCTTCACATAGTGCATGGTGGTCTCGATGTCGGCATGCCCCATCAACTGCATCAGTGCGGGCAGGCTGATGCCGGCGCGCACCATATCGGAGGCGAAGGTGTGTCGGAACCGGTGCGGATTGGCCAGCTGGACGCCGGTAGTGCGGCGATGATGGCGAAACAGGGAGCGTAAACCTGCCGGTGTTATGCGTTGACCACGAGCGGGCCCTTTCAACACGACGAATAAGGCTGCCGAGCAGGGATCGGGCCGCTCCACGCGCAGATAGTGATCGATCAGTTGCGTAGTTTCCGGCGCGACTGGCAGCAAGCGTAGCTTGTTCCCCTTGCCGCGCACCCTAAGCTGCCCTTCGGATAACAACACATCATCGCGATTCAAGGCCATGACTTCGACGGAGCGAAGCCCGTGCAGGAGCATCAGACCGACGATGGCCAGGTCGCGGGCGTTTCGAAAACTGGACCAGAAGCGTGCCACTTCATCGACCGAGAGCGGAACGATGTTGAGCCGTGGTTCCTTGATGCGCAATCTGCTGAGCTCGAAGCGAGGGCGTCCCAGACCCATCGGCCTGCGATGCAGGAAGGGTTGGTGGAACCCGTGCGCCACCTGGCAGGGAGCATTGGGGAACTGGTTGCGGATGGCGCGATCGGCAGTTGCAACACGGTCGTTGATGGTGGATGCGGAGGGGCGCCGTTCCAGGCTGGACTGGTAGCGCAGGTAATCAAGTAGAGTCGATTCGGTGAGGTCTTGCTGAGAGATATCGCCAGTGTGATGAACGCTCTCCCACCAGCGCACGAAGTGCAGCAGGCTGTGCGCGTAGCTGTACAGGGATTTGTCGGCCAGCCGGCGGACATGTTCACGGTCGAGATACTGATTGATCCACGCCACTTCCCGACCGGTATTCTGCTCGATCACGCGAATGGGGCTGTGCGCGCCTGATGGTGCGGGCTGACGAATCACGCGGAACTTCATGGCTGGGCAGCCTCCAGCAGAGACCGGAACTCTTCCGCGTTCCCACCCCCAACGAAGAACGAGTTTGGATCGTAACCCTGTGGCAGCAGGACGCGAAGAGCCATGATGCCGTGTGCGCCAAGGCGATGGGCCAGTCGCTCTGCAGCCCGCTGTCCGCTCTGGTTGGCGTCGACATCGAAGATGAGATAGACGGTGCGTTGGCCATCACACAGTTGGTGGAAGTGGGCGTTATTCAGATGGGTGCCCAACGAGCAGGTCGCGTTCTGAAAACCGGCCTGCCGTAACGAGCCATAGTCGAATAGTCCTTCGACCAGGATGACTTCGTCATAATGGCGCACCTTTTCCCATGCATACAAGCCGCCCTTGCAGCCGGGCAGGAAACGATGGGCGAAGGCAGAGCCGATGCTACGGCCGTAGAGGTTGACGATGTGCTCGCCCTGACGCAACGGGAAGACGATGCGCTGATAAAGAGCATCCGCGCCCTGTGCGTTGATAAGACCGGCTATCTGCAAAAGTTCGAAGGAATAACCTTGCGCTGTGAGATGACGACGCAGATTTCCGCCGGGCGCATAGCCGATACCCAGTTCTCGAATCAAGGCAGGATGGTAAACTCCGCGTTGCCAGAGATAGCCGAGCGCCTCCGGATACTGATCCAGTTGGTGCTGATAAAAAGTGGCCGCCTGTTCGAGCACTGCGATTGCATCTTTTTCTCGAGTGGCGGTTGGATAGAGATAAGCATGGCCTTTGTGGAAGGCCAGGTGATGCGAGAGTTGCAGGAAGCGAATCAGATCGCCGCCCTGCCCGCAGCCGTGGCAGTAGAAGACATCCTTGTGTGTGTTGACGTAGAACGAGGGCCGGCTCTCCTCATGCAGCGGACAGAGACCCACATACTCCCCACGGCCCGCAGGCCGGCCAATCCAGTTCTGTTGCCGCAGGTACTCCAGCAGAGACATTCGCTGTCTGCGTGTCTCGACATCTTGGCTCATGCTCTTTTTCCGCCTCTGGAACCCAGTCTGGGACGACTCCTCTTCGGTTCCCAGGCAAGGATGGTGGGCGAGCGGATCTTTTATACGCGTATGGGCCACAGGACTTCGAGAGCCGAGATGATCCAGGGCAACGGTGCCGCTTTCTGCGCGCCAGCGCCACCACGCTCCAGCCAGTGAGCCACGCGAGTTAAAGTGTGGGGCAGAAACGAAAGTGCCGGCTCAGAACAGTCCAGACCCTTCGACCAGCGACGAACGGTCGAGGAATCCGGCACCCGATCCGCATCCTTGAATTTGGAAACTGCTCTTTCCCACGAACAGTGCTCCACAAAGCGCCGCAGCAATGTCTGGCAGCGCCCCACCAGGCTGTAATGGGTGTAAGGGAGTGAGTACACCGGCAGGAAGGTGAAGGTCCTTCCGCACTTGATGCAGCGGCCCCGACGAATCCTGATCCAGTCGTGATGCTCGTCGTGCGCCTGCTTGCGGCGGCGCCCGTGACCGATGATTGTATCGCTCTCACAAACCGGACAATGGCGTAAGATGATTTCGTCGCAGTCTTCCGCCCAGCCGGCTACAGCCTCGTCCAGCGAGACGGAAACTGGGACAAAGAGGATCGTTACCGCACAGGGGTTCTGCTCCGGCGTGACCCGCCAAGATCTCAGCTGGAAACAGAGCCCCGCCTCCTGAAGAATCCAACTGAAAGAAAATATAGCTTCTTACGAACAGCTCTTGAGAGTTGATTCAGATTTTTGGCCGGTTATCTTCGCCGATGCACTCACCGAACACTGCGCGCGGAATGGCCGACCGTTTCCGGGCACAAGTCTCGCCAAACTATCCTCGCCCGTAGCCTGGCATATTCGGGACGAAACCTACTCGAAAGCGTTGGCCGAAATTGTCAACTATCACCATCAGGTTCCCTTCGCCGCTCATTGGGGTGAAGGAACCACTTCATCGTCAGGCTGTTGCGCTGCGGAAGTTTGTGGTTTCCATATCTGGCGCAAAAGCGCGCACCCGGCCCTGCACCTGAAACGAACGTCCCTGCGGGACTTGACGGCTGAAAGGATGGGCTGCTCCCTTTCTTAAGCCGGTCCCTGCTACCATGGCCGCCTGAGGCCGTCATGGGGAAGAAACCCGCCACTTTGCAATGGATCGTGTTCGCTGTGGTCGCCGCCGCCGCCATAGCGTATTACATTGCCGATGCCGCGGGCCAGTACGCGTATATCTGGCATGGCCATGAACGAGCCGCAGTCCCCGTGTATTTTGGTCTGTCGAACCAGGTGAACCACGCCAGCGCTCCGGCGGAGAAGGCGGGGCTGCACGAGGGCGACCGGGTGCTGACAGTAAACGGCCGCCCGTTGCGCAGCTTCGGCACCCTTCTGCAGCAGACCAATGCCAGCCGACCGGGCGACCCGATGACCCTGCTTATCGAGCGAAAGGATAAGAGCGTCGCCACTCTGCAGTTTCCGCTCGATCCACAGATCACCGGCGGCAAGCTGCCCTTGTCCTTCAAGCTGGTTCTTCTCACTCTGCAAGCCATTTTTCCCGCATTCTGTCTGCTGGTCGGGCTATGGGTAGTTGCGGCAAAACCGCGCGATCCGAACGCCTGGTACGTCCTCGGTATCTTCGGATTTATCGAGTGCTTCTTCGGCAATTCAAGCTACTGGAGCGGGCCGGCCCTTGTCTTCATGAATGTCTATTCTGCCTTGGCCGTCATTGCCTTCTTTCTCAGCATGCTGCTCTTCGGCATCTACTTCCCGGAGCGGATGCGTCTTGATGCGCGATATCCCTGGGCTAAGTGGATTATTATCGCGCCATCGCTGGCGTTCGCGGCATTGGACGTGATCACCGAGATCGGCCGGAACCTCGATTTCCGGATCAATTCCTGGATCCCACCCTGGCTTTACCAATTGAATCACCGGACCGAATCCGCAATTGGGATCATCTGTATCAGTCTGTTTTTTATTACGCTCTTCCCCAAGTACTTCACCGCATCCACGCGCGATCGAAAGCGAAGGCTGGGTGTCCTCGTTTGCGGCGCGGGAATCGGCCTGACGCCGATGTTCATTGGCGTTGTAATTGCCCAGATGCGCAACCAAACCTCGTTACAGAGTGCAGTTCCGAGCTGGTATTTCTGGACTTGCTTTGTCCTGTTCATCTTCTTTCCATTGTCCATGGCCTATGTCATCGTGGTACAGCGGGCCATGGATGTGCGTATCCTGCTACGCCAGGGGACGCAGTATGCGCTCGCCCGCGGCACCCTCATTGCCATTCGGGTCATTCTTGGCGCATTGCTCGGGTTTACCGTTTACCGGCTCATGAACCATCCCCAGCATTCGCACGCTGCACAAATCTGGGCTTGGGTGCTCTCTTTACTGTTTCTGGCGATGCAGCTCGGCGGCAAGAAGCACCTCTCCGCCTGGATCGACCGCAAATTCTTCCGCGAGGTTTATTCCGCCGAGCAGGTGCTAAGCGAGCTTTCCGAGCAGGCCGGCCAATTCACCGAAACTCGCCCATTGCTTGAAACCATCACCCGGCGTATCGCCGACACCCTGCACATCTCGCAGATCGGGGTGCTGCTGCAGTGCGCCGGCGGCTATTGCCTGGAGCAGTCTATCGGCGGCCCGGCCGGTCACGGAGTTTCTCTGCCTGGCAACTCTCTCGCCATCAAGAAACTACGCAGCGAAAAGCTCCCTCTCACCGTGTACTACGACAATCCGGACGGCTGGCTTATGCTGGCCAGTGACAGTGAACAACAGGTCCTCAAGCGTCTTTCCGCCGAGGTTCTGCTGCCCTTGCCCGGCCGTCACGATCTGCTCGGCGTGATAGCGCTGGGACCGAAGCGTAGCGAGTCTCCATATTCCCGCAGCGACTTGACCTTGCTTCGCTCCGTAGCCGCCCAGACCGGCCTGGCTATCGAAAACAGCCAGCTGGTTTCCACTCTAGCCGCCGAGGCCGCGCTGCGCGAACGGGCCAACCGCGAAATGGAGATTGCCCGGGAAGTGCAACTGCGCATGTTTCCCCAGACATTCCCATCCGTTCCCGGCGTGGATATCGCCGGGCACTGCCGTCCGGCGCAGGGGATTGGCGGCGATTACTACGATTTCATCGCGCTCGACGCGAATGACGGAGCTGCGGAAACATCTTCCCGTCTGGGCATCGCAATCGGAGATGTCTCCGGCAAAGGCATCTCGGCCGCGCTGCTCATGGCCAGCCTGCGTGCATCGCTTCGTGGACAGGCATTGACCGGCTTCGATCTGGCTCACCTGGTCCGCAATGTGAACCGGCAACTGTACGATTCTTCGGATTCCAATCGCTACGCGACCTTCTTCTTCGCGCAGTATGATCCGGCGGCGCGCCAGCTCACCTATGTCAATGCGGGCCACAATGCGCCGGTGATCCTACGCCGCCGTTCCATCGGTTCGATCGAAACCGCAGCAGACCAAGCATCAGCGGAGACACCCTGCGAAATCCTTCGTCTTGAAGAGGGCGGCCCGGTGGTCGGCCTACTGCGTGAGGCCAGTTATCAGCAATGCGGCCTCGCCATGCAACCGGGAGATGTCCTGCTCGGCTACACCGACGGCATCAGCGAAGCTATGAACCTTGAGCAGGAAGAATGGGGCGAGGATCTCATGATCGCGAAAGCGATGAGCTGCGTGCAGCTTTCCGCGCAGCAGATGCTGGAGCGTCTCCTCGAAGAGGCGGATGCGTTCGCCGGCGGAGCGCCGCAGCACGATGATATGACCTTGGTGCTGATGAAGATTGAATCCTGATGGTGCGCCAGAAGCGGGAGGTGGGTCAGACCCGATAGCAGTTCCAGACGTCCCTCAAGATAAGAGTGAATCCTTCCACTGGTCCGCTTCCTTTAAGGAAGGCTCCGGGTTCAACCCTGACCTCGGCTTCAGGTTCGCAGATCCAAACTCTCTGTTCAAAGAGATCGACCAGCCAACCGAGAGCAACTCCGTTGGCCAGCCACCGTTCCATCTTTTTCTGAGTTTTTTTGAGCGAATCGGAGGCCGACAGCAACTCGATGACGAAGTCCGGGCAAAGATGCGGTAAGCGGGCGAGACGCTTTTGGGAAATGCCTTCCAACCTGCCAGGCCCTATATAGGCAGCGTCCGCGCTCAACATTGAGCCATCCGGCAGAAAGAAGCCTGTGCTCGATTCGCATACCCGGCCTCTGCGGTGTTGAGTCCACCACCCGCGCAATTGGAAATTGATCTCACTATTGCCGTCCCCGGTAGCCAGTCCGGTGGGTGGATTCACAACGATGGTTCCTTCTTTCGTTCGCTCGAGCTTAGCCTCCGGCGTAGAAAAGCACATCTCCTCGAGTTCCTCATCGGTGAGCGGAGGATTGAATGTTACGCTGCGCTCAGTAGCTGCAGGGATCGCGAAAAGAGTGCTCATACGCCGTATTTTATATCGCTCAACTTAAGATTCGCAGCTTACTCGTGATAATGAAGCAAGCTGAAGACATCGTATTCCTTGAAGCGTTCCCGCCCCTTCAGGAAATCGAGCTCAACAGCAAAGCCCAATCCGGCGATCGTGCCTCCGACCTGCCGCACCAGCTTTGCCGTGGCCTCCATGGTTCCGCCGGTGGCCAGCAGGTCGTCGACAATGATGACTCTCTGGCCGGGCTCGATGGCGTCGAGATGGATTTCGAGCGCGTCGGTCCCATACTCCAGGTCATAGGTCACGCGCGCGGTTTCCGCAGGCAGCTTATTGGGTTTCCGCACCGGAACAAAGCCGGCATTCAGCCGGTAGGCCAGCGCCGGTCCGAAGATGAAGCCGCGAGCCTCTATGCCCAGAACCAGATCGACATCCTCTCCGATGTAATGGGCGGCCAAAGCGTCCACCAGCGTGGCGTAGCCCTTTTTGTCTTTGAGCAGGGTGGTGATGTCATAAAAAAGAATGCCCGGCTTGGGAAAATCCGGAACCGTGCGGATGAGAGCCTTCAAAGGCTCACAATCAATCGGAGGATGGAACATCGATTACCAGGCTCCTTCAATCTGAAATGATTCGAGACCTTCCGCCGTTTTCTCATCGATCTCGGCCTCGTCAACGCCATCGACCCGGCTGCCGCGCGACCCGCGCGCCAGGGCGGCCCGCAATTGGGCCAACTTATTCGCTTCGCCCGCGGCCACGAGCTCAACCTTTCCATCGTCCGTGTTGCGGACCCATCCCTTCAATCCCAAGGCCGCGGCTTCGCGATGAACGAACCAGCGAAACCCGACGCCCTGGACCCGGCCTCTGACTACGTAGTATCGGACCATCGGTTTAGGCTCGGGAGAGATAGGCTCCCTCCGCGGTATCGACGCGGATCTTTTCTCCCTCGTTGATAAATGGCGGAACCTGCACTACCAGGCCGGTTTCGAGCTTGGCCGGCTTGGTGACCGACGATGCTGTCGCCGACTTGAGTCCCGGCTCGGTTTCGACAACCGTAAGCTCGACCGTCTGCGGAAGCTCGATGCCCACCGCGACTCCGTCAAAGAAGGAGACCTTGATCTGCAGATTGGAGATGAGATACTCCACCGCATCGCCCAGCATCTCGTGGTTGAGGTTGGTCTGCTCGTAATTCTCCGTATTCATGAAGTAGTAGTCGTCGCCATCGGAGTAAAGGAAATCCATCGGAATTTCGTCTACCACGACGCGCTCGATCGGGTCGGGCGAGCGAAAACGGTGCTCGAACATGGCTCCGGTACGCAGGTTGCGTAGCTTGGCCTGGATAAATGCGCGCAGGTTTCCCGGGGTCCGGTGCTCCACGCTGAAGACAGCATGGAGTTCGTTGTTGTGTTTGATGATCATGCCCGGACGCATCTGTGTGGCGGGAATCGCCATAAAAGAAAAGCTCCTTAACTTATGTTGGCGGATGAGAGTGATTACAGGCTCTCGCGGAGGTAATTGCTCCTATAGCAGATTGTAACCCGGCGCCAGGGCGGGAGATCTCGAAAGGGTTGAGGAAGGCTTGGTTGGCAATTACATCTAACTTTGTCATCTCGACCGGAGTTTTCATGGGCCTGCGGCTCACCCAAGAGTATGAAAATCCGGGTGCCCCACCTCTGATTTTCGGACGTGGGTCTTTGCATAGGCACGATTTCTGCGCAGTCCGGTTACGCTCGGAGCATTCTTGTGGGATCCCAGGTCCCAGAATCGGGACCTGGGGCACCCGCATCTCCGGTCATTCCGGCTCTTCATGACAGACCGTCCTCCTGAGATGATTTTCGACCAACGAGGTCCAGGGTTGGACCGATCTAAAAATCAATCGCATTGCGATATAATATTTGTATGCCGCCCCCATCCGCCGCAAACCGGCATCTCGCGGAAGAAAAGCAGCCGGAGTCCGAGAAAACTTTGAAACAGGAGACGGTTCAGGATCTTGCCTGGTTCCGCTATCAATTGCGCAAGTTTCTCCGCTTTAGCGAGAAGGCGGCTCGGCAATGCGGAATTACTCCGCAGCAGCATCAGTTGCTGCTTGGCGTCGCCGGGTTCACCGGTACCGGGTCAGCGACCGTTTCCCAGCTGGCGGAGTTCCTGCAGGAAAGGCACAATTCCGTGGTCGGATTGGTGGAGCGCGCCGCGCATCGCGGGCTGGTTCGCCGTGAGCCGGACACGACGGATCGCAGGCTGGTCATCGTTTCCTTGACCCCGCAGGGAGAAGAGATTCTCACGCGCTTGACTGGTTTGCACCACGAAGAGGTGCAGCGAGTGCGCGCGGGATTTCTCAAAAATTCCCAGGCGCAGCCTCTACCGGCGGAACGCAAAGGGAAACGCGGCGCAACCTAGTGGGGTGTGCCGTATGTTCCGCGAATGAGTTTGTCTTCTCGACCGAATCCAATGGATGGAAATAACGACAATATGGGGATGACGAATTGGGTGCTGAAGCACCCGCTGCTGCGCAGGTATCTGCCATTGGTGCATGAAGACCTGACCGCGACTTATGCGCGCGACCTCCGCAAGTGGCTGCTGATTGCACCCATTGTCGGTGTATTGACCGGTCTCGTCATCACCGGTATCACGATCGTTATTCTGGGCAAAGTGTGGCCGCCCGTGCTCGGTTATTACCTGCGCCATCACTGGGCCATCATTCCCGGACTGGTCCTCAGCTTCGCCGTAACCGGGCTGATCATGCAGTATTTAACTCCCGACCCGGACGAGCACTCTACGGAAGAGGTCATCCGTTCCTACCATGAGCACCAGGGCGATATAGACATGCGCCCTTTCCTGCCAAAGTTGCTCGCCGCCGTCACAACTGTGGGCTTCGGCGGCAGCGCCGCGCTCGAAGGGCCGAGCATTTATGGCGGAGCCGCCATTGCCTCCTGGCTCTGGACCAAGCTGCGCCTCAATGCTCGCGATCGCCGCATCATGCTCATCTGCGGCGCGGCTGCGGGCATGTCCGCCGTTTTTCGCGCGCCCTTGACCGGCATCGTCTTCGCGCTGGAGATGCCTTATCGGGACGATCTGGCGCATGAAGCCCTGGCTCCGTCCCTGATCGCTTCCGTCGTCTCCTATGTAACCCTCACTTCGTTTGTGGGCGCGGCCCCGCTCTTCAACTTTGCTCACGCGGAGACCTTCGCCGGCCATGACCTCTACTGGTGCGCTTTGCTCGGCCTCATCGTCGGACTCGTCGCCATGGGATTTGTGATCACCTTCTGCCGGGCTCGCGTCTTCTTTGTCAACTGGCGCCGGCCCCATTGGATCAAGCTTGCCATCGGCGGCCTGTTAACAGGCGTCTGCGGAGTGCTGTTCTTGTTTCTTTACCATGGAGCGCTTGTACCCCTCGGCCCGAACTACGAGGCGGTAGGAAATATTCTCGGCACGCACCATGGCACTCCCGAGCTTATTATTTTCGCCGCGCTCAAGCTGGCCGCGACCATCTTTACTCTCGCAGCAGGCGGAGTCAGCGCCATGTTTGTACCGCTGTTCCTCACCGGAGGGGCCATTGGAACGGCCTTTGCTCAATCCGTCGTCCACAGTCCTTCGCTCGGCCTTTATGCCGCGGTGGGAATGGCCTCGTTCATCTCCGCCGGATATAAGACGCCCCTGGCCGCAGTAGTCTTCGTCGCCGAAGCCACCGGCGGCCGTGCTTTTATCATTCCCGCCCTGATAGGATCGGCGGTCGCTTATGCCGTTTCCGGCGATGCATCCGCCTCCGGCGATCAGCGCCTGCATGAAGGCGTGAAGGTTCAGGAATTGCAAAAGATTCCTGTCAGCGAAGTGATGCAACAGAAGCTGGTTTACGCCCAGGCGGCCTCCAGCCTGCGCGAATTCGCCGCGCTCCTGTCACCCAATTCTCCTCACGAGGCGTTTCCCGTCTTTGAGGGCAGAAAACTTCTAGGGACGATTGCCCTGTGGGCCGTCACCCAGGTTCCTCCCGAAAAATGGGAAACCACCAAGGTTCGCGATCTCACCGACCGGCGATTTGTAAAAGTATCTCCCGATTCCGACGCCATGGAGGCTCTCCGTCTGCTGCTGGGCGAACATGAGCGGCCGATGCTTCTGGTTGTCTCGGCAAACGGCAGGCTGGAAGGGATCGTAACCAAGACAGATATTCTGCGGACGCTGAAGACACGCAGGGACCCGGCAACTACGACCTATGACCCGGCATTCGACTTAAGCATGACGGAATAGATAGGCGGAAGCCCTATAGAGGAGGTTCTCATTGGCCGATTTTCCTGTCTCTGAAGTCCAAGCTATCCCTGAATCGCAGTCCAGCAAAAAAGGCCAATTCGGAGTCGCTCTTGAACCGGAAGTGATCAAGATATGTTGTTATGCGCTTATGGTGGGGCTGGTTGGCGGCCTGGTCGCGGAGGGCCTGCTCGAGCTCATTTACTTTTTCACCAACGTCTTCTTCTATGGCAGGTTCTCTTTTCAAATTACCAATCCTGCGGGTAACCACCTGGGCGCCTGGGTCATTCTGATCCCCGCGATCGGCGGCCTGTTGGTGGGCCTCATGGTTCATTACTGGGAGCCAACGCTCAAAGGCCATGGCATTCCTGAAGCGATGGAATCGGTGCTCTTCGGCCACAGCCGTATGCGGATTCGCGTGGCTATCCTCAAACCTCTGGCCACCGCATTCGCTATCGGAACGGGCGGCCCGTTCGGAGCCGAGGGTCCTATCATTCAGACCGGCGCGGCTTTGGGATCGCTCTTCGGCCAAGCGGTGGGGCTTACGCCCTATTACCGGCGCGTCCTGCTCGCCTGTGGGGCCGCGGCCGGCATGGCAGCTACGTTTACCGCGCCCCTGGCGGGAATTCTTGTGGCCGTGGAGCTGCTGCTGTTCGAGCTTCGCGCCCGCTCCTTTATTCCCGTCGCTATGGCCGCCGCAGTGGCCACCGGGGTGCGCATTCATTTCGCCGGATGGGCTCCACTGTTCCCCACGCCGGCTTTTAAGCTCACCTCCATGAACGAGCTGTGGCTGTTCGCTTTGATGGGTGTTCTAATGGGCCTGGCCGGCATCGCGATGATCCGCGTGCTCTCATGGCTGGAAGACTTCTTTGATGAACTCCCAATCAAGCATGCGCTCATCTGGTCGCCGGTTATCGGCGCCCTGGCTCTGGGCGTGATTGGATACTTTTACCCCCAGGTCTTCGGCACGAGCTACAGCACCATACGCGATATGCTGAATGACCGCTTGACACCCGGTCAGCTGGTGGGAGTTTCCGTCTCCAAGTTCTGGGCGCTGGTGATCTCTCTCGGCTCGGGAACCACGGGCGGCGTCTTTGCTCCATCCCTGGTGGTCGGCGGAGGGCTGGGAGCGGTCTTCGCCATGGGCTGCCAACACATTTTTCCCCATCTGGTCAGCGACCCGGCATTCTATGCGCTGGCGGCGATGGCGGCGGTCTTTGGCGGCATTGCCCGCGCGCCCTTCACCAGCATCGTCTTTCTCTTCGAGCTGAGCCACAACCCCAATTCGCTTCTCCCTCTCATCGTCTGCGTCATGGTATCCGATGGCTTTGTGCGCCTCTTCAGCCGCGACTCGATCATGACCGTCAAGCTGGTCAAGCGCGGCCGGATCGTCCTCCAGGACTATTCCGTGCCCGTCCTGATGCGCGCCCGGATCGATCAGGTAATGCGCAAGCAGTTCACCATGATTCAGGCCGAGGATGAGCTGCGGACCGTGCTCCAAAATTTTGTGCCCGGAGACGCGGGCTTCATTGTGATAGTGGACAAAGATGGCGTATTGATGGGCATCGTCGAAGCTCATGACCTCTTGCGGGCGGAGCCGCCCGATCACCACTTCAAGATGCGTGAGCTGGCCCGGCAGGATTTTGTCCTTGCCTATCCGGGGGAGACGGTAGACCGGGTGCAGCGCGACATGATGCTGAAGAACATGGAAAATGTTGTCGTCGTCCCTCCGAGCGGGGCGCGCAAACCGATAGGAATCGCTCGCGCCAACGACATCCTGCAATTGCGCCGCTGGTTGATGGAAGAAGAGACCCGGGAAATGCAAACAGGAGGGGCGGAGCCGCCAGTCGAAACGGTATAGCTAAGGAACGGTCAGCTAAAAGCCGGTCAGCTAAAGTCCGGTCAGCGGGTTCTGCAAATCCTGGCGCATTTCTATTACCCAAAAATACGGGAGAAGAAGTGGCCGATGCTATGGAAGAAGCCCCTTGGCCGTTCAGGGCGCTCGCTCGGCGTGGGATTGTTTGGCGGAAGCGGAGCAGCGGCTGCTGAGACTGCAACCGCCGGGGCCTGCTTCACGGTCGGCTGGGGAGGGCTGTCGCCGTTGTAGGTCAGCGGAACCGTGACCTGGGCATGGGTTTCTCCCACGGGCACTACCGGATGGGTGCTGGGCGCCGGAGGCGGAGCTAGCCCTTCGCTTTCCGCCAACGGAAAAGCCGTGTCCGCAGGCGTAGAGGATGGACCTCCCACCGGTTTCTTCGATGGAGTACTTGCGGAGGCCACGGCGGCCGCCGGCACCGCCGGACAGCCGCAGGGCTCCGGCTCATGGTCCACTACTTCCTTCAGCCCGCCATGCTCGAAGGTGACGCGCTGGTTCGGCATCACCCGGTAAGCGCCGCCCTCGAGTTGGCTGCTGACGGTGACGTATGGCGCATCGGCCCCGTGATTGTCCACGCAGGTATCGCCTTGCGTGTTGAGGCGAATGCTGAGGTCAGCCTGGCCGGGACCGGAGATCAGGATGCGCAGGTCCGGTGTCATCACCACGTCGGAATATTTTCCTACCGTGTAGCTGGTCTCCAGCGCGCCGCGATCGAGGGCCATCATCAAGGCGGTGTTTTGCGGGTCGTCTATGGATCTGTCTTTCGCCAGATGGAGGCTGGTAGTGGAACACAGCCGCAATTGTCCGCCGCGTGTGAGCGCGATCTTGACCGGCTGGCTTCCCGCGGTCACGGTGCTGCCATTGCCCAGCAGCATCTCCCCCTGGCGCACATCCACCGCCCCTGCAACCCGCACCTCGGACGCGGAGATGCGCCCAATGGGCGGCGGCTGCGCGGATTGACTCTCTAAATGCTGATTGGAAGGACTGGCGGACTGCTGGGCGGCAACTGCCTGCCCGGCCGCGCAGGCGGTCGAGATCAGCAGCAAGCAGGCAAGCCCAGATGACAAAAGCTTATGCACGGTCCCTACACTATAAGGAAAGAAAATTCCGGATCAGGCGTTTGCCGTCCACGGTCAGCACGCTCTCCGGATGGAATTGAACGCCCTCGATGGGAAAGCGGCGGTGCCGCAAGCCCATAATGGTTCCATTATCGTTCGTTTCATCCGTTTCCTTGCCGGCGCCGTTCCCAGCCTTTACCCGGGCGGTGATCGCGAGCTCGGAGGGCAGATCCTCTTCAGCCACGATCAGCGAATGATACCGGGTGCAGGTCATGGGGCTGGGGATGCCGGCGTAGATGGTTTTCCCGTCATGCTCCACGTCGCTGGTCTTTCCATGCATCAGGCGCGGAGCGCGCACTACTCTGCCGCCGAAGGCAGCTCCGATCGCCTGGTGTCCCAGGCATACTCCAAGGATGGGAACCTTGCCTGCAAAGTGGCGGATGAGTGGAATACTGATGCCCGCCTCCTGCGGAGTGCAAGGGCCCGGCGAAAGCAGGATGCGCTCCGGCTGCAGCGCTGCGATCTCCTCCAAGGTCAGCTCGTCGTTGCGGCGGACCACGACCTCCTCTCCCAACTCACCGATGTACTGCACCAGGTTGTAGGTGAACGAATCGTAGTTATCGAGAACGAAGACCATTGCAGCGCCTCATAATCAGTGTAGCTGCAAGTCAGCGAGTCAGCGAAATCCAGCCCGTCAAGACTTTTCGCTGACCCGCTGCTTCTCCCGCTGACTCGCTGACTCGCTGATACTTTCCATCGCCGCCTGCAAGCGCTGTGCGAAGCGCGCCGGCTCTTCCCCGGTTTCGATACTCAGAGGCTCACCCAGGCGGACGGTCACCGTTCCCGGCCGGAACCAGGACTTTCGGCCCAGCTTGAGCGGCCCCAGTCCGTCGAGATAGACCGGTTGCACGGGAACTTGCGACTCCTGGGCCAACAGCCCTATCCCGGATTCGAAGGGCTGCAACCGCCCATCGGGCGAGCGCCTGCCCTCGGGAAAGACCAGCACATGATAGCCACGATCCAGGGCCTCCCCGGCATGGGCGAAGCTTTGCCGCAAGCCGCCGCCGCGAGGCAGGGGAAAGACGTTGAAGAGAGCAGTGACCAGCCAATAAGCAAGCGGTGTGATGACGCCGAGCAGGTGATGCTTTTGGGCTTTTGCGAAGCGCCAGCCGGTGATTATATCGCCGGCCATGGCGATGGCCACATGATCGCGGTCCTGGGCGCGCAAGGCATAGAGCAGGATGGCGGGGTCCATTGAGGTTACATGATTGGCGATCACGAGAGAAGGGCGATGGAGAGGCTTGCGCCCCTTGACTGCGGGGGCAAGCAGCAGCCATACCAGGGGACGCAGGACCAACTCCATAAAGCCGGCGCGCACCATCTGTACCGGAAGCTGCCAGGGCCAACAGGGAAAGACCGGTTTGGTCCGGCCTGGCCGGCGAATCGGCCAGGGCGGTGCAGGCGCGGCTTGGCCGGAACTCCGCTCCGGCGCGGCATTCTCCGCAGCGCGCGGCAGTAGCGGAGACGCCTGTGCGGGATTGAGCAGAGCGCGCACATCGCCCACCGTCCGGACCTGCTGCCAAGCGGAATCGTCAATGTCCACGCCAAACTTAGTCTCCAGCGCCGACGCGAGTTGCACCATGGCCAGACTGTCCAGGTGCAGATCTTCGGCCAAGCGGTCTCCGGGAGAAATGGGACGATTGCGGCTGGCTGGCTGCAATTGATGCAGGAGATCGATCAGGGGATCGGCGAGCGAGGCCGAGGCTGCGCCTGCTTGCGCACTCTGCCCGTCAAGCGATTGCTCCACCCATTTCTCCACCTGGCGGCGAAGAACTTTACCGGTGGAGGTGCGGGGAAAATCCGCTTGCGGCCAGACCAGCGAGTAGAGCATTTGCTGGGAGCCGCCCAACTCGCGGTTGGCCCCCGCCATAATCGCCTCGGCGTCGAGCTGTGCGGGTCCAGCCTGGGGTAGCAAGACGGCCGCCGGGACAGGTCCGGAAGGGGAAGCATAAGCGACCGCCAAGGCATCGCGGACGCCGGGTTGGCGGAGCAGCTCCTTCTCCAAATCCTGGGGATGGATATTCACGCCCGCCGAGGTGACGATGACGTCGCTCTTGCGGCCGGAGAAGACCAGCTCGCCGCGGGCATCCCGCGTAACCAGGTCGCCGGTGGCGAGCCAGCCCTCGGGACGTTGTTCCATGCGTCCCTGCCGCCATATGCGATCGGCGACGGAGGCACCGCGCACCAGGATCTCACCCCCCGGTCCGATCTGGACCTCCCGCCCGCGAAGCGGCCTGCCGATACTGCCATGGGTAATTTTGAAGGGATTGTTGAGGGTCACCAAGGCCGTGGTCTCGGTCATTCCATAGCCCTGAATCAGGGCGAAGCCCGTGGTGGTCCAAAAGCTCTCCATATCGGAGGAGACCGCGGCCCCGCCGCAGACCAAGGCCCAAAATTTCAAGCCGAAGAGCCGATGCAGCCGGCGGAAGCGCCACCAGCGCTTCCACACGGGCTGGCCTTGAGCTGCTGCCAGCAGGTGTGGGAGTTCCGGCATCTCCGCCTGCAGATGCCCGCGCAAGAGATCGAGCACCCGGGGCACCGCGGCCAGAACGGAGATGCGGTCCTTATGGATACTCCCGATCAGGCGCCCGCCCTCCAGGCGGGATTCGTAATGCACTTCAAGAGGAATCAGCGGGGGCACCCACAGGCCCATGAACTGCCCGAAGACATGGCTGAGGGGCAGCGTGTGCAAGACGCGCAGCGGATGGACCAGGCGCTCGTAGCGCAGGTATTTGCCCGCCTCCTCTTCCAGAGGATCGAGCGAGGCGAGCACATTGCCATGGGTGTGGACGATGCCCTTGGGCTCCGCCGTGGTGCCCGAGGTAAAGACGATCTGCAGGACAGTCTCACGGGAGAGGCCAGGGACCGGGTGGTACATCGGCGGCGGCAGCTCGCCGGAGAATGCTGCGAACTGCAGTGCCGGCGCGACTTGCGCGTCCAGCCGGCAGAGCAGCTCCAGATTGCCGACCGCCAGCCTGGGCTGGACCTCGCCCGTAACGCGCCGGGCAAAGTCGGTGGCGCTTCCCGGGTCCAGCGGAACGGCGACAACTCCGCGCAGGATGCAGCCGAAGAAGGCGGCAATCCACTCGACGGAATTCTCCCCCCAGATCAGCACCCGATCGCCCATGCCTATGCCGCGCCGGTCAAGCTCGGCCGCAAAACGGGCGCTCAGCTCCGCCAGTTCCGCCCAAGCGGAGGGCAGGCGGCGGTTGCCACGATGCGTGACCACCGCAATTTGCCTTCCGTGGCGGCGGAAATCATCGAGCAGAGTAGCCAGGTGGGATCGCACCCTTCAGTGTGGCACAAGAGTAGGGGTCAGCGAGAAGCGAGTCAGCGAGTCAGCGAGTCGGCGAAAAGCAGCAACGCTGACTGGCTGACTCGCCGACCTGCTGACTTGCTCTAAAATAAGCTGTCTACAGGCACTTCTGGGGAGCATTTCTTTGGCGGAAACAATTTACGACATGGCAATTATTGGGGGCGGACCTGCGGGCTACACGGCTGCGATCCGCGCCGGACAATATGGACTGAAGGTTGCTCTTATCGAGCGGGAAGAGAAGCTGGGCGGCACTTGCCTGCACTGGGGCTGCATTCCCACCAAGTCTCTGCTTTTCAATGCCGAGGTCTACGATCACGTGCAGCACGCCAAGGAGTATGGCGTCGAAGGCGTGGGCAAGCTCACCATCAACTGGCAGGCCATCCTGGACCGCAAGAACGGA
Organism: uncultured Acidobacteriaceae bacterium; assembly: GCA_963705665.1. GTDB lineage: Bacteria > Acidobacteriota > Terriglobia > Terriglobales > Acidobacteriaceae > PALSA-350. Next base: position 64,648 of record CAVPKQ010000030.1, read on the forward strand.
ATCGTTACCAAGCACGTCAAGGGTCTCGATTTCCTGATGCGAAAAAACAAAGTCACGGTCATTCAAGGGACTGGCCGGCTTACCGGGCCAGCCAAGGATGGCATCCACACCGTTCCGGTGAAAGGCAACGCCGGTGAGCAGGAGGTCAAGGCCAGGAACCTCGTCGTCGCCACCGGCTCGGATGCGCGCATGCTGCCCGGCCTGGAGCCGGACGAGCGAATCCTCACCAATATGGAAATTCTGCGCATCGGCCAAATCCCCAAATCTATGGTGGTCATCGGCGCGGGCGCCGTCGGCGTGGAGTTCGGCTCCATCTTCAAGAGCTTCGGCAGCGAGATCACCATCCTCGAATATCTGCCGCGCCTGGTGCCCAATGAAGACGAAGACGTGAGCAAGGAGCTGGCGCGCGCCTTCCGTAAACGCGGGATCGAGACCAGCGCCGGCGCCAAGGTAGAGAAGGTGGAGAAGACCAGGACCGGCGTCAAGGTAAGCTATACCGGCTCCGATGGAAAGGCGGCTGTCAAGGAAGCCGAGAAGGTCCTGGTCGCCGTGGGCCGCGCTCCGCGCACGGAGAATATAGGGCTGGATAAGACCAAAGTCAAAGTCGAGCGCGGCTTCATCCTGACCGACGAGTGGATGCAGACCGCGGAGCCAGGCATCTTTGCCATCGGCGATATCGTCGCCGGCCTGCCCCAGTTGGCGCATGTCGGAGCCATGGCGGGCGTCGTGGTTGCGGCCAGAGTCGCGGGCAAAAAAGCCCGGCCGGTGCGCCGCGAGCGAATTCCCGCCTGCACCTATTGCGAGCCGCAGATCGGCAGCGTCGGGCTGACCGAGACGCAGGCCAAGGAAAAGGGCTTGGCGGTCAAGACCGGCAAGTTCCCCTTCTCCGCCAACTCCAAAGCCTCCATCGTCGGAGCCCACGAGGGCTTTGTGAAGGTGGTGGCAGAGGCGAAATACGGCGAGATCCTGGGGGTGCACATCATCGGGCCGCAGGCCACCGAACTAGTAGCCGAGGCGGTGGCCGCATTGGAGCTGGAGGCCACGGTCGAAGAGATGATGTTCACCATCCACGCCCACCCCACACTCGCCGAAGCCATGCTGGACGGCTTCGCCAGCGTGGAGAACATGGCGATTAATGCCTGAAGGCAGCGAGTCGGCGAAAAGCAGCGAGTCAGCGAGTCAGCGAGATTCTGAAATTCCCGGACCAGGGCTGACTCGCCGACGTCTCGCGTCTCACGCTGACTCGCTGACTCGCTGCTTTTCGCCGACTCGCTGTTTTATGATTTCCCTCCTCTATCTCGGGCGCGTGGATTATCTGGAAGCTCTGGCCTTGCAGGAGGAGCTGAGCCGATGGCGCAAAGACGAGCGGCTTGGGGACACGCTGCTCCTGCTCGAACACCCGCCCGTACTGACCCTGGGGCGCAACTCGCAGCCGCGAAACATCCTGGCCGATGAGCGAATGCTCAAAAGCCGCGGCGTATCCATCGTTGAAACCAACCGCGGCGGCGACGTGACCTATCATGGCCCGGGACAACTGGTCGGCTATCCAATCTTCGATCTGCGCGGATTTATTCCCCGCCTGGGCGCGATCGAATACGTACGCAGATTGGAGGAGGCGCTCATCCGTTCTTGCGCGGATTACGGCATTCTGACCGAGCGCATCGCCGGACGCACTGGCGTGTGGACCATGGCCGGCGGCCAGATCCCGGAGAAGAAGATCGCCGCCATCGGCATTCACATCTCGCGCGGTGTCACGTCTCACGGCTTTGCCCTCAATGTCACGCCGGATTTGAAGGATTTCGAGTGGATTGTGCCCTGCGGCATCTCCGATCGCGGCGTCACCAGTATCGAAGAGGAGATTGACAGGCAAATTCACGCGACGCCTACGCTCGCGCAGATGGCAAACTCCATTGCTCGCCACTTCGGCCGGGTATTTGGCCGCCCCGTTCTTTGGGTCGAGTCTCTGGAGGAGCTAAAGTCCGGTCAGCTAAGAAGCGGTTAGCGAGTCAGCAAGTCAGCAAGATCTGAAATTCCCAGGCCACAGTTGATTCGCCGACCCGTTGCGTCTTACGCTGACTTGCTGACTCGCTGACTCGCTGACCGCTTCTTAGCTTCCTTTGCTCTAGAATGGAGATTCTGTTTTGAAAGGGAATGCATGCCGACGGAAGTAATCATGCCCCAGATGGGCGAATCGATTTTTGAAGGCGTCATCACCAAGTGGCTCAAAAAGCCGGGCGAACAGGTGGAGAAGGATGAGCCGCTCTTTGAGATTTCGACCGATAAGGTGGATGCCGAGATACCATCGCCTGCCAGCGGGGTGCTCGAGCGAGATCAAGGCTGAGGAGGGAAGCACGGTTCAGATCAACACGGTGGTCGGCGTGATCGCCGAGGCGGGCGGGCAGTCAGCTGCCGCAAAACCTGCCGCTCCATCTGTACAAGCTGTACAAGCGGAGCCTTCTCCACAGCCGGCCGAAGCCAAGGCGGCGGAGCCGGCCAAGGCCAAGGTGGGGCCGCCTGCCGCCACCGCCGCGCCTGCCGCCGCGGTCAATGTCGTCATGCCGCAGATGGGCGAGTCGATTTTCGAGGGCGTCATCACCAAATGGCTGAAGAACCCGGGCGACTCGGTGGCCAAGGATGAGCCGCTCTTTGAGATTTCAACCGACAAAGTGGACGCTGAGATCCCCTCTCCCGAGAGCGGTATTTTAACCGAGATCAAAGTTCCTGCCGGAGAGACGGTGCAGATCAATACCGTAGTCGCGGTCATCGGCGGCGCCGCCGGGACTGCGGGCGCTCCAACTGCCACCGCCCCGAGTGCTCCGGTTCAGGCCGAAACCGCACCCTCCGCTGCCCCTGCCGCTCAAGAGCCCGAGGCCGAAGCTGCGGAGGTAGAAGGGCGTGAGCGGGTTCGCTCCTCGCCTTTGGTTCGCCGACTGGCCAAGGACAACAATCTCGATCTGAGCCAAGTCCCTGCCAGCGGCCTAGGGGGCAGAGTCACCAAAGAGGATGTTCTCGGTTTTCTGGCCAAGGGCGGTCAAGCCCAGGCTCCGGCGCCCACTCCGAGGCCGGCGGCGCCACCCCAGGCCGCTCCGCCACCTCAAGCTAAGCCGGCCCCGGCAGCCGCTGCCGAAGTGGGCGCCGATCAGCTTGTGCCCATGACCAAGATGCGCTCCATTATCGCGCAGCGCATGGTGGAGTCCAAGCACACCAGCGCCCACGTGCACACCGTCTTCAAGATCGACATGAGCCGCATCGTGCGCATCCGGGAAAAGGAAAAGAGCAAATACGAGCAGCGCAACGGGGTCAAGCTCACCTACATGCCGTTCATTTCCCGGGCCGCGATCGCCACCCTGCGCAAGATGCCTATCGTCAACGCATCGCTCGAAGGGGATGCAATTCGCTACCACAAGAGCGTGAATCTGGGCATCGCGGTGGCGCTCGATTGGGGCCTGATCGTGCCTGTCATCAAACAGGCCGAAGAGCGTAACTTCCTCGGCATCGCTCGCGCCATCGCCGACCTGGCGGAGCGGGCCCGCTCCAAGAAGCTCAAGCCCGACGAAGTTGGCTCAGGCACTTTCACGATTACGAATCCAGGAATTTTCGGCGAGCAGTTCGGAACCCCGGTGATCAACCAGCCGGAGGCGGCCATCCTCGGCGTCGGCGGCCTGTTTAAAGAACCTACCGTAGTTACAGATGAGAACGGCTTCGATTCCATCGCCGTCCGCAGCATCATCCGCCTCACCCTGGGCTTCGATCACCGCATCATCGACGGCGCCGACGCCGGCAGATTCATGGCCGAGATGAAGAAGTATCTGGAGAACTGGAACGAGGATATCGGGTAAAGCAGCGAGTCAGCTGAAAAGCAGCAAGTCAGCGAGTCAGCCTGAAAGCAGCAAGTCAGCGCCAGCGCGCAACAGTTTGAGATTTCGCTGACTTGCCGACTCGCTGACTCGCTGTTTTTTGGCTGACTCGCTGCTTCACAGCTTGCTTTTCGCTTCCAGCACCCGGGCCACTGCCTCCTCTGGCGTATCAGCCGTGGCGGAAAGGTGGCCCATCTTTCTTCCTCGGCGCGGGGTGTGTTTTTCGTAGAGGTGCAGCCGCACCTCGGGCACGGCCAGGGCCCGGTCGAAGCGCGGCTCTTTCTCCAGTCCAAGGTCCAGCCAAAGATCCCCTAACAGGTTTGCGATGGCGCCTGGACGAACAATCTGCACCTCGCCCAACGGCAGATCGCACACCGCGCGGACCGCCTGCTCGAATTGGCTGGTGACGCAGCATCGCTCGCTGGCGTGGTAGCTGTTGTGCGGACGGGGGGCGAGCTCGTTGACGTAGAGCTGGCCGCCGCGAGTGAGAAACATCTCCACCGCAAGCACCCCCTCGAGCTTGAGCATGTCCGCCATAGCGATGGCGATCTCCCGGGCGACCGTCTCCAGCGGCTGGGGTATCGAGGCGGGAAGCATGCTCCAGACGAGAATCTGATCCTGGTGGTGATTGGCCGCCGCCGGGAAGGCGCGAATCTCTCCGCTGGGAGCGCGCGCCGCCATCACCGAGATCTCGCCTTCCAGCTCGAGCCCCTGCTCGGCCACGCAAGGCTGCTCGCCGAGCGCGCTCCAGGCGGCGGCGGCGCGCTGTTCGAGCGTCTCCAATGGGACGCCGGGAGGTGGGTTCCATTCCAGCTTGATTTGGCCGCGGCCGTCGTATCCCCCCTGGGAGCGTTTGAGGTAGAGGCAGCCGCCGAGCGCCGCTGCTGCTTCCACCAGATCGCCAGCGGATTCGATAACTCTATACGGACCTAAGGGGAAGCCGTTCTCCCGCAGCCATTGCTTCTGCCGGATCCGGTCCTGGACGATTCCCAGGATCTCCGCCGAGGGGCGCAGCGGAGCATATTGGTTGGCGGCCCGTAGAGCGGCCATTGAGATCTGCTCAATTTCCAGGGTGACCACATCGCATCCTCGGGCAAGCTTGGCCGCCGCGCGAGGATCGTCCCAGGAGCCCTCGAAACAGGCATCGACCACGAAGCGGGCCGGGCAGGAGGGATCAGGATCCATCACCTGCACGCGATACCCCAAGGAGCGCGCCGCCATGGCGGTCATGCGGCCCAGTTGACCGCCGCCTAGAATCCCTATGGTCGAACCGGGCAGGATGGCGGCGGGCAAAGTGGGGCTCATTTCGGCAGTTCCTGTTCGAGAACCTCGTTCCTCCGCGCCTCTCTCCAGGCGCGAAGCTGGGTTTTCAGTTGGGCGTTTTCCAGAGCGAGGATAGAGATCGCGAGCAGGGCGGCATTTGCCGCACCCGGCTTGCCGATAGCCAGCGTGCCTACGGGAACACCCTTCGGCATCTGCACGATGGCGAGCAGGGAGTCGATGCCGTTCAAAGATGTCGCCGGAATGGGAACCCCGAGCACGGGAAGCACCGTCTTGGCGGCGATCATCCCCGGCAGATGGGCGGCGCCACCGGCCGCCGCGATGATGATTCGAATCCCGCGCGACTCCGCCCCCGCAGCATACTCAAACAACCAATCGGGGGTTCGATGGGCGGAGACTACCCGCGCCTCGTGGGGCACCGAGAAATCCCGCAGCAGCTCAATGCACGGCGCCAGAGTCTCATAGTCGCTCTTGCTGCCCATGACCACGCCCACCAGCGGGGCGAGAGAATCGCTCATGGAACCAAGTATAGCCAGCGAGTCAACGAAAAAGCAGCGAGTCAGCGAGAAGCAGCGAGTCAGCGAGTCAGCGAACTTAATTGTAGCCGGCAGGCGCTGACTCGCTGTTTTTGGCTGACTCGCTGACTTGCTGCCTTTGGGCTGACTCGCTGCTTAGCTGACTAGCTCCCGGCGGGCGGTCTCGGCGACGCGGGGCAGGTCGCTGATGGTCAGCACCCGGATGGCATGCTCTTCCATGGTTTCGACAGCAAATCTGTATTGCGCGATGCGGTCCTCGCCAGGCTCGTCTTCCTCGGATTTTCTGATGGGCTCGACAATCGCGGTCAATTCCAGAGAGGCCTTCTCCACCCTGGCCACGCCGCGCTTGATTCCCTCGGCGCTGAATGCCAGCACCTTGGCGGCTTCGGAGTCTCCTTCGAGCGAAACCGCCTGAAACATGCGCACCAGTCCATTGGGACGATAGCCGCAGTCGATGCGCAGCGGGTCGCCCGGTTTCGTATAAGCCGACGCGGCGATCTGCTTGCGCATCAGCGTCCACACCCCGGCGCGCTCAAACTGCGTGCGCATGGCTGCGTGGATGGCGGCGCGTCCGCCGCGCCGGCTGGTCCGTTCCCGCTTGGCAGGATCGACGTATAGGCTCAAGAGCTGTTCCAGGCCGGCGATAAAGCTGTCGGCCAAAAACGCTTTGCTCTCGGTAATCTGCAAGGCGTTGGAAAGAGAGTCTTCGAGTACCGCCAGTACAGGGCGGCCTTCGGCCTGGGGTGTCTGAAGCCGCTGCGCAACCTCCATCTCCAACGCTTCCAGCATGGCGGTGTCGGCGTCCGGATCGATGCAGCGCACCCGGCTCCAATCCTTGGTGAAGCGCACCGCGCTCTGTTGCGATTGCCCATTTGCGCGCGGCACCACCCCAATGTTCACGAACTCATTCTTCACCGCGTCCGGCACATAGCGGATCAACTGGAATTCGCATTGTTTCCGCTCTGCCAAAAAGCAAACCTCCTAAAAGCAGCGAGTCAGTCGTCAGCGAGTCAGCAAGTCAGCGATTTCCTCGGAGCAGCGATCTCAGCAACTCGGGGTTCGTTCGCTGACTTGCTGACTCGCTGACAGCTGACTTGCTGCTCTACCTATCATGCATCCGTTCCACCTGAGGAAAGCTCTCCAGGGAAATATCTTCTCCGGTTTGGCCCCAATTGGGGAAGGGCTGGCGAGAGGATTCCCGGAATTGAACGATCAACTCCCTTAGCCTTGAGCGGCGGGCCAGAAGCTGCTCCATCAAAAGCTCGATAACACTCAGATCGCCTCCGTACCAATCCGGAGGAACTTGCCCGGCGATCTCCCATACCGCGGCCGGGTCCATGCTCTCGATGCGCGTCAGCCAGGGCTCAAAGCTCTGCCAGCCGGTCAAGCCACGATAGACCGAGTTCTGCTGGAAGACGCCGCGCAGTGGCGAGTCAGCGAACCTCCACTCGCCGGCGTTGAAGCAGTATCCCTGATCGATGAAAATGGTGCGATAGCGCCGTTCGCGGCGGGTCTTGTGGAAGACCGCCTGCCGGCCATTGACGTTGCAGGTCCATTTGTCGAGCAGCAAAATGCCGGCAAACTCGGCCAGATTCCGGGTCTCCAAGAGCAGCGGCTCGGGCAGGTAATCGACTACCTGTCCGGGCATCAGACCGCCCACCAGCTGAGAGCCAAACTGCAGTCCTGGCTGGCATCGCCGGTTCTCCCCCTTGAATTCGAGGCTCAACTCGGGCGTATTGCGGATGAGCCAGTCGGTCACCTCGACCACCTCGCATGGCGGAACCGTGAGTCCGATCGCCGCGCCCAGCCTGGTGGCCAGCAGTTCATTGGCGAGAACCCGGGTATGCTGAGGATTGTTCTGGAACTTGACCACGTAGAGCTTCCCGTCAGAGGCGAGCATGAGATGACTCTGCGCTCCACCGCGCATGCGGCGAATCTGCTGTGTTGCCAAAACCGCCAATCGACTCTCCCCGGAGCTGCGAAACCGCTCCAGATACGTTGTAAGGATACTTGACCGCGGCTTTTGGTAGCATCGCAGGGGAGGACCCACATGGAACAAGCAGTAACCCCCGCCAACAGCCCCCGCCGCAATGAGGACATCGCTTTGGATCTGCTAAAATTCGTGGCCGGGGTAACCGGTGTCGGACGGCCCGCGGCGCCCTCCGCCGGCTTTGTCGCCGGGTCATCGTCCAAACCTGACGATCAGGTCAACCAGCTCCTGGATCTGTATTCGAAATGCCTTCGCGCCGTTCAAGCCAAGTGAGGCGCGCTTGAAGCTGAACGCCGCGGTCATCGGCGCCGGAACCTTCGGCCGCAGGCATCTTCGTGTTTATCACGAGCTGGAAGCGGATTCGCCGGTTCCGGTGAGTCTGGCAGCGGTCGTTGATACCGACCCTCAAGCTCGCGCGTCGCTGGGCGAGGAAGGGCGGGTACCCGTCTTTTCTTCCGTCCAGGAATGCCTGGAGGCGCGCCGCGCCGGCCGGCTGGAGCTGGACGCGGTCTCGGTCTGCGTACCCACTTCGCAGCACTATGCCGTAGCCTCCCAACTCCTGGCGGATGGACTGGATGTGCTGCTGGAGAAGCCCATCGCCGCCACCCTGGAGGAGGCCGATGGGCTGGCGCGGCAGATAGCCGGGACCGGGCGGATCCTGCAGGTTGGCCATTTGGAGCGCTTCAATCCCGCGGTCGCGGCCGTAGTTCCCCTGCTCAATGGACCCATGTTTTTTGAAGCCCACCGGCTCAGCGTCTTCACTCCCCGCTCGCTGGACGTGGATGTGGTGCTGGACCTGATGATCCACGATCTGGATATCGTGCTCAGCTTCGCCCGTTCTCCCGTGCTCGAGGTCCGCGCCGTGGGCCTGCCGGTGCTCTCCAAAAAAGTCGATATCGCAAACGTCCGCCTGGAATTTGACTCCGGCGCGGTTGCGAATTTTACCGCCAGCCGGGTGAGCACGGAGAAGATACGCAAGCTGCGCTTCTTTCAGCCTCACCAGTACGTCTCCATCGACTATGCCCGGCAGGACCTGCTGCTCATCAACGTAGACAGGAATATGGAGAGCCCGGCGGCTCTTGACCACCCCAGCCTGGCCTTCAGCAAGCCCGCGGTTGAACCGGGGGAGCCGCTCCGGCTGGAAATCCTAGCCTTCCTCAACTCCGTCCGCACGCGCGCGCCATCCCCAGTGAGTGTGCGCGAGGGACGCGACGCCTTGGCTCTGGCGCTCAAGATTAATGAGGAAATTGAGAAGCATAATCAGCGAGTCGGCAAGTCAGCGAGTCAGCGAGTCAGCGAAAGCAGTTAACCAGCGGCGACTGGGCGAGCCGCAGGCAAATCAGTACCGCTCAAACGCTGACTTGCTGACTTGCTGCTTTTGGCTGACTCGCTATTCAAACGCTGACTTGCCGACTCGCTATTCCAGCTTCTGTACCTGAGTTCCCTTGGGTACCTTCAGCTGGAACTGTTCATCGGAGAGCGGGGGATTCAGGATCAGCTTGTCCACCGTGAGCCGAATGCGATATCCATCCAGCGGGCGATTGATGTCGATGGTCGAAGGGAACTGAAAGCCGCTGAAGTCGCGATAGGGCCCGTACTGAACCTGCATTTCCAGGTCGCCGCTGGAATTGTAACTATCCTGTTCCAGCGGCAGCAGATTGAGGCGGCTGAAGCGAATGACGCGCAGCGGGTTGGCGACTTCCGCCACTGCGGGCGGCGAACCGGAATGAGGCGCGGTCAGCACCGTCAAGTCGTACTCAGGCAGCTCGGTAAGCTGCTTGGTCTTGTGGTTCAGTGTGGTTTCGCTTTCATGAATCACGGAGACGATCTGGTTGGGCGAAATGCGATGCACCAGCAGCGCGTCGATGAAGACATTCGGCCGTAGATTCTCCAGGGGGTTCTTCGAGGGCCTGGTAACCGAGTTCTTTCCTTCAATAGCGCGGTTCTTGGGCGGGATCAGCAGGGTGAAGGCGTTTCCATTGCTGGCCAGATCTACAGCATGCGTATGCAGCACCGGCACCAGGATAAGGACGCGCAGCATCTGCGGCTTGCGGAAGAGAATGTAACCCAGGAACGAGGTGTAATCGGTCTGCTTACCCTGGCGCGCCCCGCCTACGGAGACGGCAAAATCCATGGTCGCGGTGAAGGACTGCAGCTGATCATAGCGTTGGTTGGTCTGATTCACCAGGGTGAGCGCATCCGCGTTCATGACCGGCCCGGCGATCTTCGGCTGTTGTAGTTTGCGGGTGTGGCTCAGACATCCGGTCAAGACCGGTAACATCAGCGCCAAACCCCTCAGCCAGTCTTTCCGCATTGATTCCAACTCAGAACGTGCGAGTTATAGAGTACCGTGGTTTAGAAAGCCAGCGAGCCGGCAGGTCAGCGAGTCAGCAAGTCAGCGATCACCGCAGCTCAGGGTCCCTTCGCTGACTCGCCGACTCGCTGCTCCTCGCCTTTCGATAGGCGTTGACGTTTTGCTGATGCCCGGCAAGAGTGCTCGAAAAGAGTGAATGACCCGATCCGCCGGCGTCGGCGACAAAATACAAATAATCCGTCTTGGCGGGATGAATTGCAGACCGCAGCGCGGCTAAACCCGGGCTGCAGATAGGGCCGGGAGGAAGGCCGGGATGAAGGTAGGTGTTGTAGGCTGAGTCGGCGCGCAGATCGGAGCGATAGATTGTCCCTCGATAGCGGCTTTCGAGCAGCGCGGCATAGATGACCGTCGGGTCGGTCATCAACGGCATGCCTTTCGCCAGCCGGTTTTCAAAGACGCTGGCGACCAGCGGCCGGTCTTGCTCGGTAGGCGTCTCCTTTTCGATCAGGGAAGCCAGGGTTACCGTCCGATGGTAGCCGCTCGCTATGCCGATCGAAGCGGCGGCCTCGCGAAAGCGCTTCACCATTGCGGCCAGCATCTGGGTGGGCGTCTCCAGTTTCTGAAAGCGATAAGTGTCGGGGAAGAGATAACCTTCGAGGGTGGAGGCTGTGGGGTCGAGGTCAGCGATCAGATTCACGTCCTTGCGGGCCGCCGCCAGGAAGCTCTCCTTGGAGCCCAACTGTGCATTCTGCATGGCTTGGGCGATGTCGAAGAGATTGAATCCCTCGGGGATGGTAACTGTGTGCAGGTAAACATCCCCGCTGGTGATGCGGCGGTAAACGGTCAAAAGGCTGGCCGGCTGCGAGAAGCGGTATTCCCCAGCCTGCAGCCTGCCGCCCCGCGCCAAGCGCCAAAGGTCAAAGGCGTAGCGGCTGCGGACGATGCCGCGGGAGGCCAGCAGGGCGGCAATCTGGCGAGAGCCCATGCCGGGAGCGATCTCGACGAAAGTCTCCCTGGACGAGCCAGCCGGGAGCATGAGAGTCACCAGGCAAACAGCCGCCAGCAGCAGGACAATCGAAAAGAATAGCGCCAGAAAACGCCGCAAAGTCACCAAGCCCCAAAATATGTAAATCTTCTTTTAAAAGCCTACTGTATATGACTCGTTTTTCGCTTATATGATGCGAATTCATGGACAGCAATCCCCTAGACCGCTCTCTGCCCGCCTCCGGCCGCATTCTGGGGCTGGACATCGGCGACCGGAGAATTGGAGTTGCCGTCTCCGATGAATTGGGAGTCACGGCACGGCCGGTGCTCACGCTGGTGCGTAAAAACCGCCGCCTTGACCTGCGTTTCCTGGCCCGGCTCATGCGCAAATATGGCTGCCGGGAGGTGGTGGTGGGAAATCCGCTTTACATGTCCGGGGACCTGAGTCCCCAGGCAGTCAAGACGCAAACCTTCGCCCAAGCCCTGCGGCAGGAGACGAATGCCCCGGTATACCTTTGGGATGAGCGGCTTTCCACCGGAGAAGCGCATCGTTATCTGGACGAGACCGGACGCGCGCCAGAGTCCCGGCGCGCGGTCATCGATCAAGTCTCGGCTGTGCTCATCTTGCAGAGCTTTCTGGACGGGAGGAAAGCGAGTCAGCGATAAAGCGAGTCAGCAAGTCAGCGGAAAAGCACCGAGTCGGCGGATGAATCCTGAGCTGCGGAGATCGCTGCTTTGCGAAAATCGCTGACTTGCTGACTCGCTGACCTGCCGACTCGCTGCGCTTTATGCTGACTCGCTGACCCGCTGCTTTTCCGCTGACTCGCTTCCCCGTATAATCGTGATTCGTCGCTGCCGAGGCGCGCGTCTCCTGAAGCTCTGTCGCGGAAAACAGGTCCCGCCGTCTTCGTTCCAGCAATCCCCGGGAGATTTTCGAGCATCCCCAAAAGCAAGCGGGGCCGCCCGCGCCGTGCCAAAATATGCCTGAACACATCAAAAAGAAGCTGGAAGCACAAATTCGCGAGTTGGAACGCGAGCTCACCCATGAACTCCCCGCGGAGATTAAAAAAGCCGCGGCGTTAGGCGATCTCAGTGAGAATGCCGAGTATCACATGGCGAAGCAGCGGCAGGTCTTCGTAAATGCACGCTTGGGACAGCTCAAGAAGCGCATGGCTGAGCTGGCCCTGGTCAATCTGGCCAACATTCCCAAGGACCGGGTAGCGTTTGGCTCGACCGTGCTGGTCTACGACACCACCAAGGACGAAAAGATCGAGTACAAACTGGTCACCAGCGAAGAGTCCGACGTAAACCATGGCCTGATCTCCACCACTTCGCCTATCGGCCGCAGCCTGGTGGGCAAGCAGGTTGGCGACGTAGCCTTGGTGGTCACTCCCAACGGCAAACGCGAACTCGAGATTCTCAAGCTGACAACCATCCACGATGGAGACGAATGAGCTGGACGCGCACCTTCGGCCGTGGCTGTGGGGTTCTCCTGCAGGGGATCGTGAATGGCCTTGCGCTTACCCGCATCTCCCCCAACGCGCTCACCCTGATCGGGCTCATCATCAACACCGCCGCGGCTATTCTCTTTGGCCTGGCCAACCAGCATAACTATGTTCGCATGTTTGCCTATGCCGGCCTGGTCATCATCGCCGCCGGCATCTTCGACATGGTCGACGGCCGGGTGGCGCGCCTGACCAACCAGGTCACCGTCTTCGGCGCCTTCTTTGACTCGGTCATCGACCGCTACAGCGATGTGGTTCTGTTCTTCGGGCTGCTGGTCTTCTACGCCCGCGGCAATCGATTCTTCTACGTGGTTCTCGCCGCCTTCGTGATGGTGACCTCGCTGATGGTCAGTTATACCCGCGCCCGCGCCGAGGCTCTCATCCCCTCCTGCAAGGTGGGGTTCATGGAGCGGCCGGAGCGGGTGGTGCTCATCATTCTGGGCGCGCTCTTTGACCGTTGGGGGGTCATGGCTCCGGTGCTTTGGGTGCTCGCCGTGCTTTCCACCGTGACCGTCATTCACCGCATCAGCTACACCTATCAGATGACCAAAGGCATGGCTCCCCTGCGCGCTGTCTCGCCCATCCCCGATCGCGGCGGCGAGGCGGAGACGGCCGCTGCCCGTCTGCCGCGAATCTCCGCCCAGAGTTGACCAGGCGGTGATGCTCATCCTCGCCTCCGCCTCGCCCCGCCGCCGGGAACTGCTCGCGCAAGCGGGATATGTTTTTGAGGTCCAGGCCTCGTCCATACCCGAAGCGGCGCGAGAGGGAGAAGACGGTATTCGCCTGGCTACACGGCTGGCCAGGGAAAAGGCTGAGGCGGTCTTTCTGTCGAGACAGGAAGGGCGGTCCAGGCAAGCCGGGGACGCCGCCGGGGAACCGTTGCGGGTTCTGGGTGCGGATACGGTTGTGGCCTGCGACGGAGAGCTGCTGGGCAAGCCCGCCGACGCGGCGGATGCCGAGCGCATGCTCCGCCTCCTCTCCGGACGGACGCACCAGGTGATCACCGGGGTCGCCCTGATAGGCCCAGCGTTCTGCGAAGTGGCGGCGGAGTTGACCCACGTCACCATGCAGACCCTGTCCCATGAGGAGATCGCCGCCTATGTCGCCAGCGGCGAACCCATGGACAAAGCGGGGGCATACGCAATTCAGGGATATGCCGGGCGCTGGATTCCCCGGATCAGCGGCTGCTATTTCAATGTCGTAGGCTTACCCCTGGCCCTGGTTTCGAGTCTGATCGAGGAAGCGAGTCAGCGAGTCGGCAAGTCGGCGAAAAACAGCGAGTCAGCGAGTCGGCAAGTCAGCGAGATCTGAAACTGCTGCGCGCTGGCGCTGACTTGCTGCTTTTCGCTGACTTGCTGACTTGCTGCTTTTGGCTGACTCGCTGCTTTGATCAATCTGTGTCTTTTTTGCCACACTGCAACTTTTCTCTTGCTATGTAGTCTATGGTTTTGTGAGACTTGCTCACTAGGAAATCCGACATCAGTGGAAGCAACCCACATAGAACAAACAATCGAGTCCGCGATTGCGTTCTCCGGAATCGGCCTCCACAGCGGAGCACCCGTGAACATGCGACTCTTGCCGGCCCCGGCCGGCTCCGGCATCGTGTTCCGGCGCGTCGACCTGGACAATTTTGAAATCCTCGCGATCGGGCGCAATGTGGCCAAAGTCAGCTACGCCACCAGCCTGATGCGCCAGGGTGTCCTCATCTCGACCACGGAGCACCTGCTCTCCGCCCTGGTGGGCATGGGCATCGATAATGTCATCATCGAGCTGGACAACCTGGAGCTGCCGATTCTCGATGGCAGTGCCCTGCCCTATGTCGAGGCGTTCGCTGAGGTGGGAATCAAGAGCCAGCGGCGGCGGCGGAACTATCTGCGCATTCTCAAGAATGTTGAAGTTCGCGATGGCGAGAAGTTCATCGCCGTGTATCCCGGCGAGGGTTTTAGTATCAGCTACGATATCGATTTCCCCGGGCCCATCGGCTGCCAGGCATTCACCGTCGATCTGGCTGCGGGAGCCTACGGAGCGCAGATTGCCGCAGCCCGCACCTTCGGATTCCGCGAAGACGAGAAAAAGCTGCGCGACATGGGATTGATCCGCGGCGTCTCCGGCCAAAACGCCATCATCCTTTCCAAAAACGGCGTGCAAAACGGTCCGCTGCGCTATAGCGACGAGTTTGTCCGCCACAAGGTTCTCGACCTGATCGGCGACCTGGCATTAGCTGGCCATCGTATTCTCGGCCGGGTGGTGGCGGAGCGCGCCGGCCACGCGATGCACACCGCGCTGGTCTATCGTTTGTTGCGCGACCGCTCCGCCTGGGAGATCGTCCATCTCCCGTCCTCCAGGCGAACCGCCGTTCCGGTGGCCGCGACCCCTCGGCTGGTAACCGCGTAGCTAAGAAGCGGTCAGCTAAAAAGCAGCGAGTCGGCCAGTCAGCGAGTCAGCAAGTCAGCGAGGTTTGAATCAGATTAACCGCTTCTACGCTGACTTGCTGCTTTTCGCTGACTCGCCGACTCGCTGCTTTTCGGCCTTTAGCTCCCCAGCCATGGCGTATTTCAGTTCTTCCACGCCTTGCCCGGTGACTGCAGAAATGGCAAAGAAAGGCAGCTTGCGGCGCTTGGCCATGGTTTTGAGCCGCTTGAGTTTCTCCGGATTAGCGGCGTCGGCCTTGGAAGCTGCGACCAGCATCGGTTTCTCATCCAGGCCATGGCCAAAGCTCTTCAGCTCGTCTTGGATGACCCGGAAATCAGCTACCGGGTCGGGGCGGCCGCTCCCGTCCGATACATCTACCAGGTGCACCAGGACGCTCGTGCGCTCGATGTGGCGGAGAAACTCGGTTCCCAAACCCGCGCCCAGGTGAGCCCCCTCGATCAGGCCGGGAATGTCGGCTACGACATAGCTCTCTTCGTACGGAGCCTCGCCGACGGAGACCACCCCCAGGTTGGGTTCAAGTGTGGTGAAGGGATAATCGGCGATCTTCGGCTTGGCTGCCGAAATTCTAGAGATCAGCGTGGACTTGCCCACATTGGGATATCCCACCAGCCCTACATCGGCCAGCAGCTTCAGCTCCAGCCGATAGCTCCGCTCCTCGCCGGGCCGTCCGGCCTCCGATTCCCTGGGCGCCTGGTGAGTAGAGGTGGCGAAATGCTGATTGCCGCGGCCTCCGCGGCCTCCCTTGGCCACTACGATCCGTTCATCCGGATGGGCGAAGTCGTGCACCAATTCGCCGCTTTGCTCGTCATAGAGCGCCGTGCCCACCGGCACCTTCAAGACAATGCTGGCGCCCTCCCGTCCGCTGCAGTTGGAGCCCTCGCCGTGGCGGCCTCGTTCCGCCTTGTGCTCGGGATTGAAACGGAAGTGAACCAGGGTGTTGTGCCGCTCGCTGGATTCCATGATGACGTCGCCGCCATGGCCGCCATCGCCTCCGGAAGGGCCGCCGCGAGGCACAAATTTTTCCCGCCGGAAGGCGACGCAGCCGTTTCCGCCGGCTCCCGCCTTTACGCGAATTCTTGCCTCGTCGATGAACATGAATCAAGTGTAAGGCAGCTAGGAAGCGGTCAGCTCAAAAGAGATCCGGAATGCTGGAGAAGGCGATGCGGGTCGGAGCCGCCGTGCCTGCGGGCAACATGCCGGCAAAGCAGAGCGTGTTGGTTCCATATTTGTAGTTCAGCCGATCCATGGTGCTGGCCAGCCGCATCCGCCGGGTTTCCTCTTCGAGACCGGAGAACAGGCTGAGCGTGTGCAGGTGGTCGGGCACCAGGTTTCCCAGCGAAATGCCTACGAAGAACGGCTTCCGATGCAGCTCGTCTGCCGGGCAATCCTTCCAAATCCGCTGCAATCCCTCGAGCAGCGTCTGGTTGTCCTGGCACTCGACCAAAGGGATGCTCCGCGCCCAGGGCTTCTGGTGGATTCCGGAGGAATGCCGGGAAGCGGCAGCGGCCCCGGTGACGGCGAAGCGGACGGTCACGGTCATGCCCGAGGCCCAAAGCCGCGCTTTTCTCAAGCGCATGGCCGATTTGTGCAGCAGCTTGCCGGCCACCGCATAAACCCCTTCGGGAGTACGCAGCTCCGGCGGCAGCACATGAGAGTGACCGATGGACTTCTGGTGTTCCAGATCGGCATCGCCGAAATCTTCGCCGCGCAGCCAATGCCACAGCTTTTCACCGCCCACACCGCCCCACGCGGTATGCAATTGCTCTCGTTCCAGTGCGAGCAACTGGCCGACGGTGCGGATTCCCTGTCCGTGAAGGCGCTTCTCCATGTTCGCGCCGATGCCCGGAAGATCTCGGATCTTCAACCCGGAAAGCGCGTCGCGCAGCAGATCCGGCGTGAGCGCAACCAGGCCGTCCGGCTTCTCCATATCGGAGGCGACCTTGGCCAGATAGCGATTGGGCGCCAGTCCGACGGAACAGCAGAGTGTGGCGCCTGCCTTGCGGCGGATACAAGCTTTTACCTCGTGCGCCAAGTCGAGCGCGGCCAGCAACGGCTGTTCCCGCCCTAACAGACGGCAGGCCATCTCGTCGATGGACATCACGGAGGTAACGGGAACACAGGACTCGACCGCCTCAACGATGCGATGGTGATACTCGACATACAACTCATGCCGCGCCTCCACCAGGACGATACCGGGACAGAGCCGCTTGGCCTCGCCAACCTGGGTTCCGGTACGGACGCCGAATTGCTTCGCCTCATAACTCGCGGCGATGCAGCAGGTTGTGTCGGCCAGCAGAGGAACGACGGCCACCGGGCGGTGGCGCAGGTCCGGTCTTAACTCCTGCTCCACCGAGGCGAAGTACGAGTTCAGATCCAGGAAGAGCCAGTTCAGTCTCGGCTGCCCATTTGGTAACGGATTGGTTTCTGTTGTAGCCAAGCTCCCTCTTTTTGCACATATCGCACCCCCCGAGGCGGGTGGTAAGCTTCTCCCAATCGGAATTATGCTTGAGTTTATCTCCCCCGGACTGGTACGCAACCGCCCGGAAGTTGGGTTAGCTCCGGGAAACTGTGCGCGAGTATTTCGCGTCTAACGGCCAAGGAGTTGGGTTATGCTCTCGCTGCATGTACAGAACTTCTTACAATGGTTTCTTGAATTTGAGATGTACGCCGCGGCGATCATTGTCACCGCGGGGGCTGCGCTTCTGTTCGTTTGTGGCATCGGAGCGGTGTGCTCCCCTTGCCGGGAAAAAGACGAATTCTTCCACCGGCAAGTGTTCTAAAAGCAGCGAGTCAGCGGGAAGCCAGCGAGTCGGCAAGTCAGCGGTTTCCGTAGCTCACGGTTCATTCGCTAACTTGCTGTTTTACGCTGACTTGCTGACTCGCTGCTTTTATGCTGACTCGCTGGCCGGCGACTTGCTGACTCGCTGCTTTTATGCCGACTCGCTGGCCGGCCTGACTCGCTGACTATAATTTCCTTACATGAAGAGCCGGCCGCCCGTGTCTTTTGAAGAATTGGATCGGCGCGAGCCGAGCTGGCGCAGCAGGGAGGCGGCAAGGAGCGGCGCGATCGCCAGCACCGCGAAGGCAAGCTCTCCGCTCGAGAGCGCATTGCCGTCTTGCTCGATGAAGGCTCGTTTGAGGAAAGCGACGCTTTTGTCACCCATCGTTGCACCGATTTCGGCATGGAAGAGAACCGTGTTCCAGGCGACGGCTTCGTCACCGGATATGGACGGATCGACGGCCGGATCGTCTTCGTCTTCGCCCAGGATTTTACCGTCTTTGGCGGATCGCTTTCCGAATCCAACGCCGGCAAAATCGTCAAGCTGATGGATACCGCCATGCGCGTCGGCGCGCCCATCATCGGCCTGAACGATTCCGGCGGCGCCCGCATTCAGGAGGGAGTCGTCTCCCTGGCCGGGTATGCGGAGATCTTCCTGCGGAACACCCTCGCCAGCGGCGTTGTGCCACAGATTTCAGCTATTCTCGGGCCTTGCGCGGGCGGGGCAGTCTACTCTCCGGCGATTACCGATTTCACCCTCATGGCCGATAAAACTTCCTACATGTTCGTCACCGGACCGGATGTGATCAAGACGGTGACCCACGAGGAGGTTACCAAGGAACAACTAGGCGGCGCGGCCACCCACAACGAGATCTCCGGGGTCGCGCACTTCCTCACCCGCGACGACACCGAGTGCCTGGCGCTGGCGCGCGAGTTGCTCAGCTTTCTGCCCTCCAATAATCTCGAGGATCCGCCCCGCCGTCCTTCAGCCGATCCAATCGATCGCGCGGATGTCGAGTTGGATTCGATCGTGCCTGAGGACTCGAGCCTGCCCTACGACATGAAGGGTGTCATCGAGCGTGTGGTCGACGAGCGATACTTTCTGGAGGTGCACGAGCACTACGCGCGCAATATCGTGGTCGGCTTCGCGCGGATGAATGGCAGGTCCGTGGGCATCGTGGCGAATCAGCCGGCGCATCTGGCCGGCGTTCTGGACATCGACGCGAGCGTCAAGGCAGCGCGCTTCGTGCGCTTTTGCGATGCTTTCAACATTCCTCTGATCACTTTTGAGGATGTGCCCGGCTTCCTGCCCGGAGTGCAGCAGGAGCACGGCGGTATCATCCGCCACGGCGCCAAGCTGCTCTTTGCGTTCGCCGAAGCGACAGTGCCCAAGCTTCTGGTGATCACGCGTAAGGCGTACGGCGGAGCTTATTGCGTGATGAGTTCCAAGCACATCCGCACCGACGTGAATCTGGCGTGGCCCAGCGCAGAGATCGCCGTCATGGGTCCGGAGGGCGCGGTGAATATTGTGTATGGCCGGGAAATCGAACGGGCGGTAAAGCAGGCTGAAGAAGAACAAGGCCCGCTGACCGAAGAGCGTAAAGCGGAGATTCTGGCCGCGGCCCGCAATCACAAGGTGCGCGAGTTTCGCGAACGCTTTGCCAACCCTTACATCGCGGCCGAGCGAGGCTATATCGATGCAGTCATTCTCCCCAGAGAGACCCGGCGGCGCCTGATTACGGCTCTCCAGATGCTGGACACCAAGCGCGATAAAAATCCCGCCAAAAAGCATGGCAACATACCCCTTTGACACCGGCATCCGACTACCATCATCCGGAGGCAAGCAAATGTCTGAAAACTCCCCCAAGGGATCGCGCCGTACTGCGCTACCCCACTCCGCGCAGCCGGCTGCCGATCAACACCGTGTGCTGGGAAAGATCGCGCCTCAGCAAACCATAAAGGTATCCGTGATTGTTCACCGCAAGCAGCCTCTCGACCTCGAGGCCCTAAAGGGAGCCCGGGTCAGCCGGGAGGAATTCGCCGCCAAGTATGCCGCCGACCCCAAGAGCTTCGAAGCCATCCGTGTATTTGCCCGTCAACACGGCCTCACCGTGGATGAAGCGGATTCCAGCCTGGAACGCCGCACCATGGTTCTCGAAGGAACCGTCCAGAACATGGAGAAGGCTTTCGGAGTTTCACTGGAAGAGCATGAATACCGCGGGCGACGCTTCCGCTGCTACAGCGGAACCATCACTCTGCCCCAGGAGCATAGCTCCATCGTCGAAGCCGTGCTTGGCCTGGATGACAAGCCGATCGCCAAGCCGCATTTCCGCCGACGGGGCAAGATTCGCGCCCAAGCTACCGACCAGAGCTACACGCCTCCTCAGGTGGCGCAAATTTACAGTTTCCCCAGCGACGTGAACGGCGCGGGGGAAACCGTGGGCATTCTTGAATTCGGTGGCGGTTTCACTCCCTCGGATTTACAGACATATTTCCAGCAATTGGGTCAGCAGACTCCCTCGGTGACCGCGGTTGCGGTGGATGGCGGAACGAATTCTCCGGGCGATCCGAATGGCGCCGATGGAGAGGTCATGCTGGATATAGAAGTGGTCGGTTCGGTTGCGCCCGGGGCCAAGATCGCCGTCTACTTCGCTCCCAATACGGAACAGGGCTTCGTGGATTCGGTAACCACGGCGGTACACGATACGGCGAACCGGCCGTCGATTCTCTCGATCAGTTGGGGCGGGCCGGAGGATAGTTGGTCGCAGCAGACGCTCACCGCCCTCGACAATGCTCTCCAATCCGCGGCGGCTCTGGGAGTGAGTGTCACTGTGGCCTGCGGCGATAGTGGATCCACCGATGGTGAGACCGGCAACCACGTTGACTTCCCTGCCTCCAGCCCGCATGTGCTTGCCTGTGGAGGAACGGCTCTGGTTGCGGCCAATGGAGAGAGGAGCAGCGAAACGGTCTGGGATGATCTTGCGCAAGGCGGGGGGGCGACCGGCGGCGGAGTCAGCGCCGTCTTCGCCCTGCCCAGTTGGCAGGCCAATGCCAAGGTGCCGCCCCCCAGCGGATCCGCCGGAGGCCGCGGCGTGCCTGATGTCGCCGGAGATGCGGCTCCGGCAACTGGCTACCGAGTTCTGGTAGACGGCCAGTCGCAGGTGATCGGCGGCACCAGCGCTGTGGCGCCGCTTTGGGCCGCGCTTCTCGCCCTGGTGAATCAGAAGCGTGGGAGCGCGGCCGGATTTGTGAATCCGGCGCTCTACCAGGGAGGCGAAAGCGCCTTTTATGACATCACCAGCGGCAACAACGGCGCATTCAGCGCCGGTCCCGGATGGGATGCTTGCACCGGACTAGGCTCGCCCGTCGGCAATCTGCTGGAAAGCTTGCTGTAATATTTGTGACTTTGATTTTGAAATTTGTGATGTCGACCGAAGTGTACATGGTCCAGCGGCCCACCCAAGGGAATGAAAATCGACGATTGCCCCTTAAACCTGGGTGAACGAGCTAAGCTGAACATGGTCAAGAGCTTCCTAAACGGGGGCTCTGCTAAGTGATTTTCGACACGAGCGAAGCGCAGTGGAGAGATCTGCGGTTCCCAGCCGCTCCTCTGTATTCGCACTTGCTTTTCTGGTCTGTCATTCCCGAAGGGAATCTGCTTCTGTTCTTTCTGGAGCGACGGGAATGGAAGTCACCTCCCATGTGCAGTGGAAGCTTTGACACCCTTTCCCTGGCACCAACGACGATACCGCCAGCGGCACGATGCACGATAAAGGCCTGCCGTTTTGGCCGCTCTCGTCTTTATTTTTTCGGGACCAGACGGCGCCAGACTCCATCGAAGCTGACGTTGAATCCTCCGCACCGCTGGTTGTCGACGGCGCGGAAGGTTCCATTGGCTGGGTTATACGTGAGATCGAGAATGCAGCCCGGCTGATCGCTTTGGTCGACGATATGGAGGAAGGGTCCCATGGCGAGGGCGTCGCCGCCCAGGCCACCATAGTTCACGGAGTGGGCGGCGTTGGTGTAGTAAGCCTTGCCGTCGACGCGGATGACACCGTGGCCGGCGCGACTGTGGGTGAGGATCAATCGATCGCGTCCGGCGCCCACGTGGGTGTTGACCCAGGTGCCGAGCCACTGCCTGGTAGTGATGGCGGGAGTGGCGGGGACGGGCGCGAGGCGGTCGTTGGGGACCCAGCCGGACCAGCCACCCACCATGGCGCAGGACCAACCGTCCTGAGTGATGCCGGGCGCGACGAGGTCGCCCTGGTACTCATTGGGTTTCGTGAGCCTGAGGTACTGGGTGTAGCAGGTTCCGGCGGGACGGCCTTGGCCGCATCCGGAGACCAGGGGGACAGGTGCGGTGCCGTTGAAGACGCGCAGGCCGTCGAAGGTGAGAGCGTCGTGAGCCTTGCAGGCCACGGCGGGTGCTCCGGCCGGGAGAGGAGCGCCGTACTGGGCCGCAGCGAAGGGCGACCCGAGGAGGGCCACGGCGAGGAGGATGGGCCTGGGGAAGACGCGGAAGAACATAAGTGAGGCGCTCCTTTCGGTGAGGCCGGTAGGTCGGTGAGGAGGGGCTTGGAAACGGTGAGAATTCTTCGCCTTAGGTTAGCGCAATGATGTGACGCCTGGATCAAGGTCGTTGCAGGTCGGCTTGTATTTTGACCTGGTGATTACTACAAGCACGTTCTCATTACTAATCGGCCGCCGAAACATAGGTCTCATTGACGAAGGCCTGTTTCCGTCCAATGGGAATCGAGTAAGATGCGCCTATTGGAGATCCCGATGCGGAAGAATGATTTCAAGCTCATCGCATTCGTCTTTCTTGTTCACCTTTGCCTACCCGGCGGAACACGCCAGGCACCGGCGCAGGCAAAGAAGGCTGCGTATCCGGCCATGGCCCTGGTGGATGAGTATTTGATCGCGGACCAGAATTCAGAAATCGCGCTGGCCCGCAGTGCTGCTCCGGCATCGATCGCAGACGGAGCCGAGGTGATGGTGCTTGGAAAGAGGGGATTTACGACCGCAGTCAAAGGCACGAATGGCTTTCTCTGTGTGGTGGAGCGATCGTGGGGAACCGCCACCGACGATCCGGAATTCTGGAATCCCAAAGTGCGCTCCCCAATTTGCTTTAATCCAGCGGCGGCAAGAAGCTTTGCGCCGATCTTCTTGATGAAGACAAAACTGGTGCTGGCAGGAGAATCAAAAACGGAGGTCGCCGCGGCGACCGCCGAGGCGCTCGACAAGAAAGAACTGCCCGTACTGGAGCCGGGAGCGATGTGCTACATGATGTCGAAGCAGCAGTACCTGAACGACCGCGGCATGAGCTGGCACCCGCATCTGATGTTTTTTGTCTCGGGCGACGCGGCCAAGAGCTCGGGAGCAGACGAGACAGGTTCGCCGATGATGTCGGCGAAGGACCCTGAAGAGCGGGTGACCATCATGATGGTCTGGGTTGGCAACTGGTCCGATGGGTCGCCTGCTCCGCCGATGGAGCACTGACGCCGCGTCACCACTCATGTAGTTGAGATTTAGGAACGAAAAGTCGGCCAGTGTCCAGGAATTTTTATCTGGCCTCAACGCCGGGATACCGGGACCCTGGGGCGTTTGTGAGGACTCATCTCGCCTAGTTCGCGGAAAGATGAGAGCGCGCCTATTACAGTCATCGCGCTTTCACTACCCTGTGCCGTTTCATCTTGGGAAAGTGAAGAGCTCGACGAGCGCCCTCACGCGCTCTTTCTGACGGATGCGCGGAAATCGCTTGGTTCTTGTCAGCTCGGCAATACCATGGAGGCTCGCCCAAAACAGTTCCGATATAACCTCTGACTTCGAGCTCTGCCCCTGAAACAACTCCAGGAGTTGGGAAAACGCGAATCGTAGCTCCGGAGGAGTAGCCGCGTCATCGAATGGTACGCTCAGGCTGAGCGAAAACATCACTTCATACAGTGCTGGTGAAGACGTGGCGAACTCCAGATATGCGGCCGCGACCGATCCGACCGTATTTCCACGCTTAACCCGCTTCCGTGCCTTCTCCAAAGCCAGGCCCATCTCCTGGAAACCCTCGATCGCAACCGCGGCGAGAATTCCTTCGCGGCTTCCAAAATGAGCGTACAAGACGGGTTGGCTATATGAAATTTCGTCGGATAGCCGCCGAACGGTTACGTTGGACCAACCTTCAAGCTCCGCAATTCGTCGTGCGGCACTGATAATCTGTGCCCGGCGGGCCTGCTTGTCACGCAGTTTTCGTTCCGCAATTCGGTTAGCTGCCAGCGTCGTTGCCATTGATAGGAAGTATAGCACCGCTAGAATAAACACTTGGCGGACGCCGAAACTTTTTCCGAATGCTTCGCATCACATATAGCGTTGCTAGATTTTCTAAGGAGAAAAACATGTTATGCACAACGCTATACCGCTTTCTCTAGCTGCTCTCATTGCTGTGGCGATCATTGTGATCGGTTGTTTCTACCTTGTATCTCCTGAGCGAATGACAGGATCATTTGGTCTTAAGCCGCCTGCATCCGATGCTGACACTCGTGCCTGGCTACGCCTTAAAGGAATTCGGGATGTCGTAGCTGGATTGGTTGTGCTGACAATGATGCTGACCACAGACACGCGGCCGGTAGGCATAGCTCTACTCGTTGAAGCCATCGTCCCTTTTGGCGACATGTCAATCGTGCTGGGGTCGGGCGGGTCGAAGTCGAAAGCGGTCTCAATTCATGGCGTAACCTGCGTGGTGATGCTTGTCGTCGGCCTCTTGTCGATCCAGGCCCTTTGAGAGAAATGCGTCAACCAGTCAATTGCTAACCCAAGTCTATGCAATAGGGGCGACAATGCGAACTTTTGAACTTCGCGTGTACAAACTGCGCAGCAAAGAGGCGCTCGATTTCTACATGGAGCAGATTTATCCCCGTCATCTCAGCAGCTCTCCGCTGTTCGGGATTGAGGCTCACGGCTTCCGGACCGCCAAGGAGGATGTCGAGCCACGGTTCTTCGTGCTGGCCTCCTATGCGGCGGGCGAAGAACCCGGCGAGGTCGTTCGGCGATATATGCAAAGCACAGAATTCGCTGAGGACATCAGGAACTTTGAGCGCTTTACATGATGACGCTGCCGTGTTTCTTCTTCGGAGGAAGAAACCTTAACTCATTCCAAGGTGTTGTTTATGGAGGAATTCATGATGGAAGTCCTAAATGTCGTTGCAATTATCGTCGCTGGATTGATGGTTGGAAGTGAACTGGCCATCGCCGCGTTTGTTCATCCAACGCTCGATAAACTTCCAGATGATGTTCATCTGCCAGCCGCAAGCGCCCTCGCTCGTGTGCTGGGGAGATTCATGCCGTTTTGGTACATTCTTGTATTTTTGCTTACATTAGCCGAGGTTGTAATCCAGTGGCACCAATCTGGCCGCTTACCGATCTGGATCGCTACATCGGCCGTTTTGTGGATGTTGGCGTGTTTGTATTCGGTCATCGCCCTCGTGCCGATCAACAACCGTATTGAGTCCACTCCGCCTCCCGATTGGAAGACGTACCGGCGTAGATGGGATCTGCTTCACCGCTGGCGTGTTGTACTCCTCACGATAGCTTTCGCGTTTCTAATCGTCGGATTCGTTAGCAAGTAGTCATCTTTGGCCTCTTCCCCAAAGGCAGCTATCGCCGGAGATCGGGAGCCGTGGCAGTCTTCATATGCCGACCCGGTACGAATCCGCTCCTCGGTGAGCGGTTTGGCGAAGATAACCGGCCAAAAATCTGAATCAACTCTCAAGAGCTGTTCGTAAGAAGCTATATTTTCTTTCAGTTGGATTCTTCAGGAGGCGGGGCTCTGTTTCCAGCTGAGATCTTGGCGGGTCACGCCGGAGCAGAACCCCTGTGCGGTAACGATCCTCTTTGTCCCAGTTTCCGTCTCGCTGGACGAGGCTGTAGCCGGCTGGGCGGAAGACTGCGACGAAATCATCTTACGCCATTGTCCGGTTTGTGAGAGCGATACAATCATCGGTCACGGGCGCCGCCGCAAGCAGGCGCACGACGAGCATCACGACTGGATCAGGATTCGTCGGGGCCGCTGCATCAAGTGCGGAAGGACCTTCACCTTCCTGCCGGTGTACTCACTCCCTTACACCCATTACAGCCTGGTGGGGCGCTGCC
Organism: uncultured Acidobacteriaceae bacterium; assembly: GCA_963705665.1. Lineage (GTDB taxonomy): Bacteria > Acidobacteriota > Terriglobia > Terriglobales > Acidobacteriaceae > PALSA-350. The sequence continues at coordinate 90,466 of CAVPKQ010000030.1, forward strand.
AGACATTGCTGCGGCGCTTTGTGGAGCACTGTTCGTGGGAAAGAGCAGTTTCCAAATTCAAGGATGCGGATCGGGTGCCGGATTCCTCGACCGTTCGTCGCTGGTCGAAGGGTCTGGACTGTTCTGAGCCGGCACTTTCGTTTCTGCCCCACACTTTAACTCGCGTGGCTCACTGGCTGGAGCGTGGTGGCGCTGGCGCGCAGAAAGCAGCACCGTTGCCCTGGATCATCTCGGCTCTCGAAGTCCTGTGGCCCATACGCGTATAAAAGATCCGCTCGCCCACCATCCTTGCCTGGGAACCGAAGAGGAGTCGTCCCAGACTGGGTTCCAGAGGCGGAAAAAGAGCATGAGCCAAGATGTCGAGACACGCAGACAGCGAATGTCTCTGCTGGAGTACCTGCGGCAACAGAACTGGATTGGCCGGCCTGCGGGCCGTGGGGAGTATGTGGGTCTCTGTCCGCTGCATGAGGAGAGCCGGCCCTCGTTCTACGTCAACACACACAAGGATGTCTTCTACTGCCACGGCTGCGGGCAGGGCGGCGATCTGATTCGCTTCCTGCAACTCTCGCATCACCTGGCCTTCCACAAAGGCCATGCTTATCTCTATCCAACCGCCACTCGAGAAAAAGATGCAATCGCAGTGCTCGAACAGGCGGCCACTTTTTATCAGCACCAACTGGATCAGTATCCGGAGGCGCTCGGCTATCTCTGGCAACGCGGAGTTTACCATCCTGCCTTGATTCGAGAACTGGGTATCGGCTATGCGCCCGGCGGAAATCTGCGTCGTCATCTCACAGCGCAAGGTTATTCCTTCGAACTTTTGCAGATAGCCGGTCTTATCAACGCACAGGGCGCGGATGCTCTTTATCAGCGCATCGTCTTCCCGTTGCGTCAGGGCGAGCACATCGTCAACCTCTACGGCCGTAGCATCGGCTCTGCCTTCGCCCATCGTTTCCTGCCCGGCTGCAAGGGCGGCTTGTATGCATGGGAAAAGGTGCGCCATTATGACGAAGTCATCCTGGTCGAAGGACTATTCGACTATGGCTCGTTACGGCAGGCCGGTTTTCAGAACGCGACCTGCTCGTTGGGCACCCATCTGAATAACGCCCACTTCCACCAACTGTGTGATGGCCAACGCACCGTCTATCTCATCTTCGATGTCGACGCCAACCAGAGCGGACAGCGGGCTGCAGAGCGACTGGCCCATCGCCTTGGCGCACACGGCATCATGGCTCTTCGCGTCCTGCTGCCACAGGGTTACGATCCAAACTCGTTCTTCGTTGGGGGTGGGAACGCGGAAGAGTTCCGGTCTCTGCTGGAGGCTGCCCAGCCATGAAGTTCCGCGTGATTCGTCAGCCCGCACCATCAGGCGCGCACAGCCCCATTCGCGTGATCGAGCAGAATACCGGTCGGGAAGTGGCGTGGATCAATCAGTATCTCGACCGTGAACATGTCCGCCGGCTGGCCGACAAATCCCTGTACAGCTACGCGCACAGCCTGCTGCACTTCGTGCGCTGGTGGGAGAGCGTTCATCACACTGGCGATATCTCTCAGCAAGACCTCACCGAATCGACTCTACTTGATTACCTGCGCTACCAGTCCAGCCTGGAACGGCGCCCCTCCGCATCCACCATCAACGACCGTGTTGCAACTGCCGATCGCGCCATCCGCAACCAGTTCCCCAATGCTCCCTGCCAGGTGGCGCACGGGTTCCACCAACCCTTCCTGCATCGCAGGCCGATGGGTCTGGGACGCCCTCGCTTCGAGCTCAGCAGATTGCGCATCAAGGAACCACGGCTCAACATCGTTCCGCTCTCGGTCGATGAAGTGGCACGCTTCTGGTCCAGTTTTCGAAACGCCCGCGACCTGGCCATCGTCGGTCTGATGCTCCTGCACGGGCTTCGCTCCGTCGAAGTCATGGCCTTGAATCGCGATGATGTGTTGTTATCCGAAGGGCAGCTTAGGGTGCGCGGCAAGGGGAACAAGCTACGCTTGCTGCCAGTCGCGCCGGAAACTACGCAACTGATCGATCACTATCTGCGCGTGGAGCGGCCCGATCCCTGCTCGGCAGCCTTATTCGTCGTGTTGAAAGGGCCCGCTCGTGGTCAACGCATAACACCGGCAGGTTTACGCTCCCTGTTTCGCCATCATCGCCGCACTACCGGCGTCCAGCTGGCCAATCCGCACCGGTTCCGACACACCTTCGCCTCCGATATGGTGCGCGCCGGCATCAGCCTGCCCGCACTGATGCAGTTGATGGGGCATGCCGACATCGAGACCACCATGCACTATGTGAAGGTCTCGCCGCAGGACGTCTACCTGCAGTACGCCCGCGCGACAGCACAGTGCATCCATCCTCAACCGAGGATCCCGTGATGCGCTGGCGCCGTGCTCCACTCCAGCATCCGCTGGCGCCGCTGTTCGCGCATACGGTCGAGTCTCTGTGCACCGCACTCACCCCGTCCAGCAAGCGTAACTACAACATCGTGGTGCGCAGCTTCCTTGTCTATCTCGGCGCAGAATATCCGAAGATTACTCGTCTCGAACAACTGCACCGCGATCCTCATATCCTCGGATGGATGGCGCACCTGCGCGGACAGACTCCTCCTCTGGTCGCGGCAACCTGCATCGGACGCCTCTTTGCTCTGCGCACCATCTTCCATGAACTGGCTCGCACCAGCCATCTCCCGGAACTGGCTCACTTGCTGCTGCGTGAGGATATTCCGCGCTCGCCTCACACTCTGCCGCGGCCGCTCACCGCCGAGCAGGATCAACTCCTCCAGCAGGAGTTCATGCGTCGCAACGATCTTGGCGGAAATGTCTTCCTCCTGCTCCGCTCGACCGGCATGCGTATCGGCGAATGCGTCGACCTGTCCTATGACTGCCTGCGCGCCACAGGACCCAACCAATGGGCCATCCATGTTCCCCTCGGCAAACTCAAGACCGAGCGTATGGTACCCATCGATGCCTTCGGCCGTGATCTCGTCCAACGGCTGCGCTTCTTCCGCTCCCTGGATCCTCTGCCTGCCGATGGACGGCTTTTGGCGCGCCCTGGAAGCAAAGTGGCTCTGCTCGTTCCACTCCGCGACTACCTTCATCAGGTCTGCCACTCCCTCGGACTCTCTACTCGGATCGTCCCCCACCAGTTCAGGCATACCTACGCCACCGAGATGCTTCGCTCCGGGGTCAGCTTCCCCGTCCTGATGAAACTACTCGGCCACGTCGATCCAGGTATGACCATGCGCTACGTCGATGTCGCCCTCACCGATCTCGAACGTGAGTTCCAGTTGGCTCGCTCCAAGCCTCGACATCTGGCTCCACAACCCAAAACATCTACCGCACCAGTTCGTACAGGCATCGATGGTCTCATCGACTCCTTGGTCGCCGCTCAGCACGTCATGGAGATGTTCCGCCGTTCCCTCCCCAACGGTAATGCGCGCAATCGTCTCCTCAGACTCTCCATCCGCCTCATCAAGATCCTGACCGAGATAAGAAAAATCCAGACCACCTGAGTGAAAATGGGAAGCGATTGGCCGGTTATGGCGATTTGTCACGAATCGAGAATCGCACCTGGCGACATCGACGCTATAGCGTTTTCACAATCGGTGTATCCCAAGAAACAACACTCCACGCAGGCGTTCCATCAAAGAACGCCTGCACATAGCCAACTCTCACCGCGACACAGTAATTGTGAAAACGCTATGGTGGAGACCAATATGAATTCTGGTTAACTCCAGCCGCGATGTCATCCAGTCAACCTCCGTACAAACAGATGTGATCTAATTGGTGGCGTTAGCTACCCTTTTTCAAAGGAGCGCACATGCCTACCATCACAACCAAGGACGGCATCCAGATCTTCTACAAGGATTGGGGTTCAGGCCAGCCAATCGTGTTTAGCCACGGCTGGCCCCTGTCAGCCGATGATTGGGACACGCAGTTGCTGTTTTTCCTGCATCGTGGCTATCGCGTGATCGCCCATGACCGTCGTGGCCACGGACGATCCACCCAGACGGGTGAAGGCCACGATATGGATCATTACGCCGATGACCTGGCCGCTCTTACGGCTCATCTCGACCTGAAAGACGCCATCCATATTGGCCATTCAACCGGCGGCGGTGAGGTGACGCGCTATCTGGGTCGGCATGGCGAAAGCCGCGTGGCCAAGGCAGCGCTGATCAGCGCAGTGCCGCCGCTCATGCTGAAGACGGCGGCCAACCCGCTCGGCCTTCCCAAGAAAGCCTTTGACGATCTGCAGGCGCAGCTCGCAGCCAATCGCTCTCAGTTCTATCGCGACGTGGCAGCCGGACCTTTCTATGGCTACAACCGGCCAGGCGCGAAAGCCTCGGAGGCCATCATCCAAAATTGGTGGCGCCAGGGCATGATGGGAGGTGCCAAAGCGCATTATGACGGCATTGTGGCCTTTTCCCAGACCGATTTCACAGAAGACCTCAAGAAGATAACCGTTCCGGTATTGGTTATGCATAGCGAAGACGACCAGATTGTTCCCTATGTCGCCGCCGGGCCGCTGTCTGCGAAGTTGTTGAAGAACGGAACCCTGAAAACCTACAAGGACTGCCCGCACGGCATGCCCACTACCCAAGCGGACACGATCAATGCCGACCTGTTGGCGTTCCTTAAGCCCTAAGGGTATTGCACTTTGCCTGTCAATAAAGGGTGAGGCACCATAAGCAGAACCAAACTCCGAGACTTCGCTTCAGCTTTCGCTGCGCGACGATTCAGGCACACGGATCTGAAGTTTGTTCGCGAAACGCCGCGCTTCGACTTCACGAGAAGCCTTCACTTCTTCATACCGGGCATGAAACATTTGGACAACCTCAGCGGAAGTGGTCTCGGGAGTTCCGCTATGGAAGACAGTGTTGGGCGCATATTGAATGCTTAACTGTATTTCGGGCGCAGTCGCATCGCCGCGCAACAGTGACCTGGTTGGGACGGCGCCGTAATAAGGTAACAAGTCCCATGCAGCCCAATTTCCCGCTGCGCCGCACAGCAGAGCTTCTGTGCAAACCGAGAATACAATCCTTCCCGATTCCGCCTGGTCGCGAATAAGCGACAGCACCTCCTCGTCCTCCGTCAAATCCTGCTGGCCGTAACCACCCAGCACCTGAATCGTAGAATCCGGAATGCGCGAAAGGACTTCGTACGGTCCGGTGAAATCGATCTGGTCCATGCGAGCGAAAATGAGACAGCCGATGGTAAGATGCCCGGTGTGGCGCGCCGGCTGCGGTCTGTCGGAGATGATGAGCGGCGACTCCATCGATGTATTCACCTACTTTCCTGCTTCCAGCGGAAACATGCACTCAATCCGTAACTCCTGCGCCGTGATCGATTGCGGTGTACCGACCGTGGTGATGAGTGAGAAGTAAGAAAGACGCTCACGCCCTCTTACGAAGGTGATCGGCAGTACCGGACTCTGTGCCTTTGGAACCGAAGTCAGCCCTTTGACTCCGGGATATTGTTTCAGATCGTTGAGAAGGTTGACTGTCGTTGCATCGATTACATACCCGAGCGCTTCCCGGCGAACCCGCTGCAGGAGTCCGGTTGCGACTTCTTCCCAATCCTCTATGAAGGGCCGCATACCCTCAGGATCAAAGATGAGATGGAGAAGGTTGCGGGGTCGCGGCCGCGCTTCGAGATCGATGAAGGAACCGAAGAGCTGCGGGGCCGCGGCATTGGTCCGAATCACGTTCCAATAGCGATCGAGCACCAGCGCGGGATACGGTTCGTGCTGCAGGAGAAGGCGATCCACGGCCTGAGTGACCGCTGTCATCTCCGGCGCGTCCCACTCGCATTCGCTGTACTGCGGAGCATAACCCGAGGCGAGTAGAAGGCCATTCCGCTCCCGGAGCGGAATGCCCAACGCCTCGGAAACAATAGACAGCACGTCTCGGCTGGGTACGCTGCGTCCGCTTTCAACGAAGCTGAGGTGCCGTTGCGAGATTCCGGTGTCAAGCGACAGATCGAGCTGACTCTTGCCTCGTTTCTGCCGCCAGTACCGAAGCAGATCACCGAGTTCCTGTATTTTGCTATCTGTCCCCATTTAATTCCCATCAGAACTGGATCGGGCCGACCGAGCCAAACCAGCTTTTGACTTTGCTTGGATCTTTCTCATCCATGTAGAAGAAATGCGTCATAACCGGCTTCACAACCGGTTTGCTCTGGTCGTCCGGCGTCATCGTAACCATGCCGCGGAAGACCTTGAGCAATCCGCCATCCCAATACTCAACCACATCGTGCAGAGCTGTGAAACCGGTGTCGATGAAAGCACGCAGATTCTCGCGAATCTGTTCGCGCCCATTCCATTCTGCGACACCGAGGCGGCAAGTGGCATCTTCGGCAAAGCAGTCGAAACCCGCTCCGAAGGTTTTATCGTCGATCTCTTTCCAGAAGCCAATCAGCCACTCAGGTGGCGTCGTCTTTGTCATGGATAAGCTCATCATTGTGTTCTCCTCATCAGGCGTTGCCTTTATTTCAATATCAGCCGGATTGGATCCAGAAACAATTACGTCTGAGGTAATCGATGGAGCTATCCTCTCCAATAGTAGGGTTCGAAGCAGCGGAATAAAGATGAGAAAAACGGGACGGCCTAATCGCCTGAACCCTGGAAGAGGTGAGTGACACAACAAGTTCCAGGGGAACGACGCTGCGATAGGCATCCGAGGATAGTCGCTTTGTCCCTTTGGCTCGACTGAAGGAGAGTGCTAGTATCTGCCCAAATCAAGCTAGAGCTTGCACAGCCCTTTTCGCCTCTGCAGAATCGTAGCTTTCGCCATAAATCGCCGGAACTTTGCCGCCCATGGGCCGCAAGTAAGTTGACAACTGGCCCCGATGGTGAACGGCGTGGAGCAGCCCGGCCTGGAGAAAAGTGTAGGCAGGGCGCTGGAATAGTCCCCGGAAATCCACGATCTTGCTCAATTGTTCGCCCGACAGTTTGCTGACCGCGTCGAAATTCTTCGCGTATTCGCGCCCATACCACTCCGCAACCTCTCCGGGCGTCGTCACATCTTCCGGAATCTTCACGCTGCCCGGCGTAAACGCCCCGTCGATCACCGATTTCAGAAAGAAGTTGTCTGCGTTGGCGATGTGGCGAAGAAGTTCGTTCGCTGTCTTTGCGCACGGATCAGGGCGGTAATCGAGATTCACGTTGGGCACTGCGGCAAGCACTGACTTCGTAGCGCGGCTTTCGTTTTTGAGAATGCCCAGGAGCTCACTGTGGACAAACCCGTGTGCTTGTTCTGCGGTCATTTCGCTCATAGCTGTTCTCCTTTGTTTTGTGGATCCAAGCGGCGCCTCGAATCCCCGCTGCGCCTTTTGCTTTTCTTTCTGTCATTCCCCGCAGGGAATCTGCTTTTCGTATGTCCCGGAGACCAGAAGCAGATTCGCTGCGGGAATGACAGAAAGAAAAGCAACTGCGACACCGTTGAGATTTGTGGAATCCCACGTCCGAGAATCCCGCGGCGCGCCAGAGATTTTGTCGGAGTGGATTATCGGAATAGCCCGGAGTATTTCCCGCTCGCATACCCAGAAGCGTGAGCCCTCCATACATCACTGAAGGCAGAACGACGAGAAGAATTCCGGCGAACATTCTGGATTCTCGAGACATGATTCCTCCGTCACTTTGTTGCCGAACGACTCCGCGCGTGGGTTGCCATCCGGTCATGATTCGATCTTGCCATCGGTGCTAACCGGTAGCTTGATCGAGTCAACAACCGTGACTTCGGCGACGCGCAGCCGCGTCACGCTCAAATCTTGAATTTCAAGGAATTTGAATTTGGCCCTCTCGATGTCAATGTGACGGACCGCCAATCGTCCGATCGCGAGCGCCCCGATTGCGAATGCTCCTATTGCGACAGCGCCCATCGCGGCAGCGATCGTCGCCACTCCACTCAACCTCAGAGATTTCGAACTGCTCGTCTCATCCATAGCGTCCTCCCTTGCGGGATCTGTGGGTGCTCAACTGGATTTGTCGATCTATCTCTAATTTCGCCAATTGTAATGGATTCATCGGTCCCGTGAAGGCAGTGCCATAGAATCAGGGAACGAGGAGATTCGCAATGTCCGTTGTGATGCTCTCTGGTCCCGTCGGGGCCGGCAAGACTACCGTCGCGCGGGAACTGGTGGCAATCTCTCCCGCACCGCTCTGTTATATCGAGGGTGATGCCTTCTGGTCGCTCTTCGCGAAACCGGACGCAAAACCTCGACGAGAACGCTTCCGATTGCTCATGCGTTCAGTGACGGCGGCAGCCATACCTCTCGCACGCGGTGGATACGAGGTGCTGCTGGACTTTTCTTTTCCCTTGGACTTCCTCGAGACAGCTCGCAAGATCCTGAAGGAAATCCCGCTTGATTTTGTTCTGTTGAGGCCCAGCGTTGCGACTTGCGAACAGCGGGCTGCTGCCCGGCCTGAAGGGAAGATTTTGGAATACAACGTGTATCGTGACTTCTACACAATGTTCGAAGGCCTCCCAAAACACGAAATCGGTGATGATGAGGCGGACGCAGTGTCCATCGCCCGGCGGATCCGCGCGGGCCTTGACCAAGGCATCTTTCGGCTGGATTAAGCTATCCATCCGATGTTGTCTGCCTAAGCAGGGAGCCGCATCCCGGTCTTGATCCATCGGCTATACATGTGATCAATTTTGGGACGGCGCATGAGTGGCTGACTGGAGGCTTAGCCTTAACGATTTTGCTCCATGCCTGTTTCGTTAAACTCCAATGAAGGCTGCGGGTAGCCGCCGCGAATACTCGAAACCATCTCCGATGTCCGCATGGACCCAGTGCAAAGATGGCGCCAATTGGTGACGAGGTAAAGATGGAAACGAAATCGACACGCCGGCGGTTTCTTAAGATGGCATTCGCTGCATCCTGTGGGGCTTCCATACCCGCGGAAACCTTCGCGTTGGTTCCCCAAAGTCGATCGGGACTGGTATCGCAGCTGTCTCGGGATCCGCGTCGTCCTCAATTCCATCTACTCCCGACGCACAACTGGATGAACGACCCAAATGGCCCGATCTACTTTGCAGGTAGGTACCATATGTTCTTTCAGTACAACCCTGAAGCTGCGGTCTGGGGCAATATGAGTTGGAATCACGCAGTCTCTGACGACATGCTTCATTGGAGCAATTACCCGGTTGCTTTCACGATGACTCCGGGCACGGCAGATGCGGCAGGCTGCTTTACTGGTTCGACGATTGCCGGCGACCATAACGGTAAGTCGCGAGTATACGCAATTTATACAGGTGTAGTTCGAGATAAGGCACATGAAACCGTCCGCAATGAAGGTCTTCGAGAATCCCAGTGCCTTGCCTGGTCGGATGATCCGCTGCTGCGAGAATGGAGCAAGTTTCCCAAGCCTGTCATCCCGAGCCCGCCTTCGGGTCTCGCCGTCACTGGATTTCGAGATCCATCCGTGTGGAAAGAGAACTACACCTATTTCATGACCGTCGGTTCGGGAATCGACAAAGTCGGTGGATGCGTCCTGCTGTATCGGTCCACGGACTTAGTAGAGTGGCAATATCTTCATCCGCTCGTCAGGGGCACATGGAATGGCATTTCCACCTCGAACCCGGTTGGCGATGGGGAGATGTGGGAGTGCCCGGAGTTCTTCCCGCTGGATGGCGGCCATGTTCTTATCTATTCGACGATGGGTAAGGTCTTCTGGCAATCCGGAGTTCTCGATCGAGGCGCAATGAAGTTTGAGCCAAAGAAAGCAGGCCTGCTTGACCTTGACGCATTCTATGCCCCGAAGACCCAACTCGACGTTCAGGGACGCCGGATTCTCTGGGGATGGATTCCTGAGCGCCGGACCCCAGCCGAAATGATTAAGGCTGGTTGGGCGGGAATGATGAGCCTGCCAAGGGTGCTGAATCTTGACCCTGACGGCACACTGCGCATGCGAGTCTTGCCTCAAACAGAATCTCTACGGAGGGGATCGATATCGGAGGAGAAAGAAACCACTGGTTACGTACGAACCGTGCCCCGCGCGACGGGAGAAGTGTTGTGCGTTGGAAACGAAGGCTCAGGGCTGGAGTTTAGCGCCTACCTGGGGACTACCGAATTGGTACGAGTCAGCTATTCGCCGGAACAGCACTCTTGGCTCGCAGCCGGCGGGAAGTTCGCGCTGCAGCCATCGGACCTGCCAAAGATACATGCTTTTATTGACGGATCTGTGATTGAGTTCATGCTCAGCGAGCGCATCGGGTACACTCGACGCTTCTATTATCCGGGAAGTGTTGCGCCCGATATCACCATCCGGGCCAACGGAGCCGGCCTCACGCTGAACGCCTGGAAAATCTCTCCCATCACTACCGACCGGCTCACAACACTCGCTGCGCCCGCCTAGCGGCGATTCTGGTCCCCCACCCTAAATCCGCCTGAAGGCACCTTCACCTGAAGGTGGTTCTATCTCTGCCCTTTTCTCAACAATTCCACGAATACAGGCAATGTCCTCTCCAGCCGATCCAGGAGTGCCGGTCGTGGCTGTCCGATGGCACTCGCCTGAGTGTCAATCTTGTCTGTCACCACGTCTGGGTTTAGATGATATTGATGAATCAGGAAGTCGTCCGGTGATTGGACGAGGATGCGATGGGGGGCCAATACCTCTTGCGGAAAATGCTTGAGGTTGGAAGTGACGATGACCTGTGCGCTCTCATGGACGGCGGCGGCAACGACATGTTTGCTTCGTCTGGAATCTGCGGTGCTGCTGCCAGAAGCACCGGAGGTACAGACACGGCGGCCTCCGGGAATGCTTCACGCATCATTCGGAGGCGATAGTCAACCTGTGCGGCTGTGTATCCGAATTTTTGTAGGAGTGTACGCTTCACCTCTTCGAGAATCTGCTCGCTCCAAAGCGCGCGGAAGAGCCCCTGATCTTCCGCGCAACGAAGCAACGTGTCACAAAGAGGCATTGGCGCCAGGACGCAAGCGTCCAGCACCGCCGCATATTCGTTATCGAGCGTCAGGATCAATCCAGAGGCGCTCGGTCGTATGTTCCCTGTTCGAACTCAGTACGCGTCAGATCGTCGAGGATCTTACGACGGGCAGAGTCACGCCGACCCTTGTAAGCCAAAACGTCACGCGCATAGAGCCGTCGATGCGTGCCGACCATGTGAAAGGGAATCTCGTCCTTTTCCAAAAGCTGGACTAGGAACTGCCGGGAGACGGCAAGCAGTTTGGCGGCTTCCACGGTTGTCAACTCTGCATTGCTTTGAAGAATCGTGACAGATTTACCCGCCTTTAGGTCCCCAAGAACCTGGCACAAAAAGGAATACAAATTTGTCGGAAGCAACTGCGTCTTCCCATCCGGCCCAACGAGTTTTGCTTCTGCCGCACGAATCTTGGTGTAGAGATCGAGAATGTCCTTCTGATCCTGCTCTGAGATCGAGACGCCAGCCACTTCCCTTTTCGCAGCCATCATGCCCTCCCGGCAGCACAGGTGCTATATGTGCTACATCCACTATAACACCTATAAGTGCTATATACGCATGGCAGGACGCCCAGAAAAATGCACTGTTTAACATCTTTCTTTGCGACAGCCCACTAGTTCCCAGCGCGCTGGTATCTATCGCGCCTCTCAGGGGATGGAGAACGACCGCAGGTGCAGCAGACGGGACGCAGCGTCGTAGTCGACACTTGCTCTTGCGCCGTTCCATTGCAGGCCGGCTGGCCGTTGCCTGCGGAAAACGGCAACGTGCAGTTTGCTCTGGCCCTGGGTGAAGACCTCCATCTTCGGCGAGGGACTCCACAGGCAACTGACCTTCGAAAGCGATTCCAGGATAGACGACCCCTTGTAGCGGAGAAAGCTTGCATCGATCGCGAAGAAGCGCGAGACGGAGGCCGCTGAGGCGGCCGCACCCTTCGGATGAGTGAAGCACAAGAGATAAGCATCCGTACTCCATTCATCGATGGAGATGGTGCTGCTCATGTTGTACGCGCCATCGATCGACCGCAGGTTGAGGTATACGTGGTGCGTCTCGGCAGCTGTTTGCACCACTATTTCGAGATACTCGCCATGCTCCTTCACCTCTATAACGGCGGGCGCAGCTGGATTCAGGTCCACCGCTGCTATGGCGCGTCGGCGCCGGTTGAGCGTGTGAAAAACAAAGGCGTGGTACGCAACGTGCTGGTCCGGATGCTCTGGCGCGAAGCCGTCGCGCCGGTCGATCTCCGCGCCTGGCGGGTAGAGGAGCGAGATATGCGCGCTTGCATCCTGATTCTGCAGGCTGATCGACTGGGGGCCATCCGGTTGCGCAGTGCCGGCGGTGTGTAACAGCCAGTCCAGACGGACATCTCGACGCGTCTCGATATCGTCGAAGATGAGGATGATGTTCTCTATCCAGAGAAAATGCCTGTAATGCCGCTTCGCGATATACGCAACCGGGCCGGTGGCGTCTGCGCCTATATAGCGGAGACCAAGGCCATCGAACCAGTTAAGAATGGAGCCGCGAAATTTCGCTCCGATGCCGATTTGATCCGGCGGCTGGCCTTTCCCATCGAAGAGTAGAACATTGTGCGCTATGCTCTGGCGGTAATAAGTGGAATATTCCGGCCGCGCATAGTTGCAGGTGGCCGAATCGATAATGAGTGGACTGCCTTTGTGCATCAACAGAAAGGTTGAGGCGTCGGCGTGAGCGTGGTTCCATGTGTATCCGGATTTGACGGCGAGCAGGGTCGCGTCTGGCTGCCACGCGTCCCGCATCATGGCCCAACCCATGCGCGGATATACCTTGCTGAGCGGAAGCGAAGCGGCAACCGCAGTCCGGGGCGCGCCGAGATAACGCGGCAGCGGGTCTTGGGCGCGGCCATGAACGTAGTGCAGATAGGCACGGCCATAGGCGTCGTCTACGCCGCAGGCCATGAGCAGCAGGACAGCATCGCTCGAATTCGCGTCGCCAGGGCAATCGTCGAAATCGACCGTCAGACTGCTATCCGTGACGGGGTAGAGCGTGTGCAAAAAGAATTCCGGTATGCCGCGAAGAAACTGCGCCGTCGCGGGCTCGCGCCTTGGAAATGCGTTCTTCCAGGCAAGCAGATAACGAAGATAGCTGGCAATGGCGTAGCGCGTATAGTTGACGCCCTCGTAGGAAGGACCGCCATCCGGCTCGAAGGTTTCAATGCGGTTGTGGAGTTCATTGCCGCCGTAGGTGAACCATTCCACGAAGCCCTGGTCGAGAGTGTGAATCCATTGCGCAGCGCGATCGTCGTCTTTGAGCAGAGCAAGAGCCGCAACCCCCGCGCCGGCCACGCAGACGCCCCACCAGTTGTGCCCCATCGAGTCGAGCGAGTGGAAGCGCCTGCCCGGGCTGATCCAGTCGTCGAGCGTGGGCAGAACGCCGAGGCGCACAACGGCCTCGCGGACAAACTGCCGCTGTCCGGCGCCCAGGTAATCGTAGAGGGTGTCGTATCCATTAGCGAAACCGAAGCAGAACTGCGCCGTATCCAGTTCGGAATGCCAGGGAGGATTGCGGTCGGCGAGACCGGGCCCTCCCCATCGCACATACCCGGCATAGAACTGCATGGCGGCGTGCAGCTTTGCCGCATATTTCTCCTGCTGCGTGAGCTGATAGAGAAGCCCGAGAGTGACAGCCATGAACGCAATCTGCTGCGCCGGCTTTCCATAGTTGGCTTGCTGCCCGCCGCCTTGCTCGGCGACGGATTCCGGAATGAACTCCGCGGCAAGCATGGCGTCGCCGTCACCCCTGAGCTGTGCTGCCCAATTGGCATCGGTCAGGAAGCGCTTCCGCAAATGGGCAAGTGTGAGCGGAGTGAGGTATAGCCGTGGATGGCTGCGATCCGCCACGCTGCTATACGCGCTCCGTGGCAAACCTGCGGCCGTCACCGCGCTGGCTACAATTCCCTGCATCAATTCGCGCCGGTTCATCGTCATGGTGCGCTCATCTCATGTGTGGACTGGCCAACTCTGTGCTTCGCTGTCTCGGGATAATCAAGGCGCACAGACTGAATCTCAAACGGATGCATTGGAATAGTGACCAGATCGCCTCCGGTGACAGGCAACGGCGGCCCCTCAGGCTTCTCCATCAGGTTCACGACCGTAGCTGCCGTGACGCCCTTCGGCACACGCCACTCCACGCTGCCATCCTTGCCCGCCCAATCATAGAAGCGCAGCACCAGGCTATCGCTGTCCTCCGCTTTCTTCATAGTGGTGAGGATAACGTTCTGCGCATGGGTGCCAACGAAGGAGTACGACGGCGGCAATGCGCCTGTGTGCGGCTCAACCTGAATAGCTTGCAGGCGATAGTTATATTCGTAACCGCGCCGGATGGTGAGCGCCTGCTTCCAGTCGCCGGCGTGGGGATATAGCGCGTAGCTGAAATGGTTGGGGCCGCGGTCGGCATTGGGATCGGGCGCCAGCGGGGAACGCAACAGCGAGAGGCGAAGCGTGTTGCCCTTGGCGTCGTAACCATACTTCGATTCGTTGATGAGGCTGAAGCCGTGCTGCCCATTGCCGAGATCGGCCCAGCGGATCGCCGGCACCTCGAACTTCGCGCTGTCCCATGAGTTGCCGCGCGTGGTTGGGCGCTCGATGGTGCCGTAGGGAATCTCGTAGGTGGCAAACTTGCTCGTCGCCGATAACGGAAACGCGGCTTTCAGCAGGATATGGTTCTCGTGCCAGTCGATATCGTGCACCACATCAACATAGTCGGCGCCGGCATAGAGCACAATATCTTCGGCAAACCTGGAGTGCTGCCAGGTGCGCGTAATGCGGACGACAGCGCGCAGCGGGCCGCTCTCGACCACGCGGGCGGAGTCGACCATGTCGAGATTGTAGGAGACCTTCTCGAAATCAGCGTCGATGTTCCAGGCGTCCCATGCTTTGGGAGTGTCTTTGAAGGCCACCAGCGCGTTGCCGCAAGCTCCGGGCGCCAGCGTCTCAAAGCCGGAGCGCTTGTCATAGAGGCTGCGGATGCAGCCGGTTTTTGGATCGATAACCACGCGAAGCTTTGCATTTTCCAGCGTAAAGGCATGCACCTTCAGATCGCTCTCAAAGCTGCGCCGGCCGCCTATGACATGGAGCACACTGTATCCCATTGATGGCACACCGGAGGGATACACGAGCATCCGGTAGATATGCCGGCTCACGTCCTGCGAGAGAACTTCGCTGGGCACGACCTGCCCTTTCTCGTTTAGCACGGTGACGCCCGCCGGCGAGGCAGACGGCATCTGCACCGCAACCTCTACAGGGCCGGAGCGCTCCCACGAGAGCGGATTGAAGACGATAACGGGAACACCGCTGACGACATGCGTATCAATGCCGGAGACTATGGTGCGCAGCGCGTTGGACTCGACCTGACGGGTGGACCAGCGCACCTGCTGGAAATCGCTCGCGGCATCACGGTAGATAACGCCGACACCGCTGCCCGCAGCCAGATCGTGGAAGCCATTGAAGAGCACCTTCTTCCATGCATCATTCAGCTGCTCTGCCGGATAAGCATCTCCGTCAAGCCAGGCCAGCGAAGCGGTCTTCTCCGCGTTCAGCATCCACTCTTCGCCTTGCCGTAGATTTCGTTTCTCCGCGGCCTGGGTAGTGTATGTGCCGCGGTGATACTCAAGATAGAGCTCGTCCTTCCAGGTAGGAATGCTGATCTGTCCATTGGGCGGAGCGGGCAAGCTTGGCTTGCCCGCGGCCAGCGTTTCATAGTTCCAGGTGGGCGATTGCGCGCCGATCTTCGGCTGGATGTCGGTAAAGAAGCTGAGCGCAGTGCCGAAACGCATCCTGGGCGCGATCTTGTCCGGCCCCATCCAATGCAGCCCCTGGTCGAGCACGTTGCGGGTCGGTCCGCCGCCGTGATCGCCAACGCCGTACAGGTCCATCGCCTCGTTCAGCCCCGGCGCCTCGGAGTGCGCTACATCGTAGACATGCGCCAGCCGCATGATGCTCAAGTTAGTGGAGGCGAAATCCGGAGGAAAATAGGTAAGCACCCGGCTGCCGTCGGGCGATTCCCACCAGAAGAGATGAAAGGGCAGCTTGTTGGTCTCGCTCCAGGCGAGCTTGTGGGTCACGAAAAAATCCACACCGGCCTTCTTGTAAATCTGCGGCAGCTGCCAGCTGAACCCGAACGAATCAGGGTTCCAG
The DNA here is from genome assembly GCA_963705665.1 of uncultured Acidobacteriaceae bacterium. Lineage (GTDB taxonomy): Bacteria > Acidobacteriota > Terriglobia > Terriglobales > Acidobacteriaceae > PALSA-350. The sequence continues at coordinate 106,577 of CAVPKQ010000030.1, forward strand.
CCGACGCGGACGTCCACGCCATAGTGCCGCTGATACCAGCGCTTGCCGATGAGCAGTTGGCGCACAATCGACTCGCCGCCCGGCAAATTGAAATCGGGCTCCACCCACATGCCTCCAACAATCTCCCACCGGCCTTCTTTGATGCGCTGTTTGATCTCGTCGTCCACGATCGGATACTTGTCCGCCATCCACGCGTTGAAGACGGCGGAGGACTGCGTGAAGGTGTAGCTGGGATATTCGTCCATCAGCTGCAGGGCCGTTCCGAAGGTGCGATGCACCACGTCAACCGTCTCCGTCCACGGCCAGCGATAGGCGGCATCGATATGCGACTGGCCATTGAGCACCAGCGTGGCCTGCTGCAGCACCGGGCGCAGCGGTTCGAGATCCGAAGCCGCCTTGCGCAGGGATGCGTCGAACTTCGCCTGATCGCCCGACTGCAGAGCCGTCAAATCGACCGCGTGTATCGCCTGCTGCAGCGTCCCTTGCTCTGAAGCCGCGTCGCCGGCCACCGCAGGGATCATCGTGGCCGCCGCTATCAGTTCGTCGTGCAGATCTTCGGCACTGGGCCGTCCGGCAGCCGGCTCAATGTGCAGCAGCGACCCGCCGAAGACCTTGGGCGTTGCCGTCTTCAAGAGCTTGACTGCAACCAGCACCTTCTCGTCAGGCTGTGCGTGATCGAAAAGCGTGACGGTCTCCAGGTCCTGACCCATCGCAGACCGCCGCCCATTCAGGTAAAGGATCAGCGTCGTGAGGTTCGGCTGTGCGGAGAATTTCAGCGTGATGCGTGCGCCGGTGAGGTCATAGCCGTTCAGGCTTTTAGGCACCTCGATCCAGCGGCGGTACCACACCGCATTGAGTCCAGCGGCAACCCGCGGATGCACCGATTGCCAGCCGCTGTCATCCAGTTGAACGTCCTCGCCGTGCGGAAGCACGCCGGAATACGTCTTCCAGTCCCCCTCAGGCAGTCTGCTCAGGCTGCCAAGCTCTTCGATCACCTTCGCATCGCCGGGGGAGAAGAGCTTGGCTTCAGATTGCCGCTGGGCCAAGAGCAAAGTAGCGAATGAGGCGGCAGAAAGGACAGCGGTACAGGTAAAAGCCGTACTGCGCTTTACCTGGAAAACGTGGGGCACTGTGATCTCCTAGGCAGACTCGTTATAGCGAGTACTCGAACAAACAAGTTCATCGCGATTGTAACAATGAGACCGGCAAGAGAGCGGGTGCCCCAGAGCCTACCCTGAGCTCCCGATTCTGGGACCTGGGACTCCACCGGCCTTCAACAGTTACATAAGAACTCGCGCGGGTGAGAGTCCAGGAAGGCTGCGGAGAAACGATGGCTTTGTATCAGGGCACGACTGGTAGGTCGGGGCCTCTAGCCCTGACTGCCGTAACCGCTTGAAACCCCGGTGGGCTTTACAGGCTGCGGAAAAGGTGTGCTTTGTATCAGGGCACGACTTTAGTCGTGCCGAAAATGACTCAAAACTCGATCGGCTTTAGCCGCTGAGGGCGTTTCTAATCCGCTTCTGCGGAATGTACGGTCACCCGCTTAAAATACAGCAGTTCGCCGAGTTCCCTGGCGCCAACTCTTTGGAAACCGAGTGCGCTCCGCAGCTTTGGAATGGAAAAGCCCCGTTCGCAGGCGTACTTTGGTACAGGAAGGTGAGGATGATCAACGGGAAGTTGTGGATGGTGGCGGCGGGCTGCGTTCTGGCCTGCGGGATGGCTCGGGCGCAGGCGCCGAATACGCTGACGCCGCAGGAGAAGCAGGAGGGATGGCAGCTGCTGTTCGACGGGCAGGATCTGCAGGGGTGGCACTCGTACCTGGAGAAGGGCACGGGAAGCGACTGGTCGGTGGTAGAGGGCGCGATCCAGCTGAAGAAGACGAACCAGGATCCACCGGCGGATTTTGCGGACCTGGTGACGGACGGGGAGTACTCGAATTTCCATCTGAAGCTGGAGTGGAAGGCGCAGCCCTGCATCGACAGCGGGGTTATGTTCGACGTACACGAGTCGCCCGAGTACCGCCATACGTACGACACAGGCGTGGAGATGCAGATCGCGGACCTGGCGTGTACGGTTCCAGACAGCCGCATCCTGATGGAGCGCTCCGGGGACATCTTCGACATGATCTCGGACAAGGTGGAGTGGGTGAAGCCGGCGGGGGAGTGGAACCAGTTTGAGATTATCCACGACCACGGGCACCTGCAGCTGTTCCAGAACGGGCACATGGTGATCGATACGAAGCTGTGGGATAGGCAATGGAAGAAGCTGATTGCGGGAACGAAGTTCGCGCGGATGCCAGGATACAGCAAGTACCACAGCGGGCATATCTCGCTGCAGGGGACGGAGCCGAAGGGAGACCCGGGGGTGAAGATCTGGTTCCGGAACATCATGATCCGGAAGCTGTAGGCGTGGAGTCACTGAATTTCTGCCATGCCTTCGACATGGCCAGAGTCGTTCTCCAGTCTTCAACAGTTACATACGAAATCACACGGCCAGAATCCTAGAACGAAATCCGCCCCCCAAACTGCAGCTCACGATTGTCAGCCGTGGTGCTGCTAATCGTGCCCACCGTCGCGGGTGTGCTGATGTTAGCAGTAGGCAGGTTGAAGTTCGAGCGGTTTAGGACGTCAAACCCCTCCGCACGAAACTGAAAATTGACTCGCTCAGTGAGCTTGATGTTCTTGAGAAAGCCTGCATCCCACTCGGAGAAGCCTGGGCCAAACATCATGTTTCGCTGCGAATTCCCAAACGTGTATGGCGCCGGCGTTGAAAAAGCAGCAGGATTGAACCACTGGTGAATGCTCCTCTTTGACGGATACAGGGCCACATTCTGGTTCAGGTTCGCGCGGCTGCTTGGCCAGTTCGTGGTTGTGCTGGTAAAGCTGACGGAGAACGGTGTGCCGGTCGTCGCCTTCCAGACCCCTACCGCGTTCCATCCGCCTATAAGCCGGTTCAGCCATGGCCCCGATGAGCCGAGAAAACGCTGCCCGGTGCCAAAGGGCAGGCTATAGCTATAATTCAGCGCCAAAGCGTGATGCGCGTAAAAGTCCAGATTGCCGTAATCCATCCTGATGTCGCTCCGATTGCTTACAAACTCGTCGTTTGGGCCGTCTATGCCAAGCGCTTTGGTCCACTGATACTCCGCGTCGAATGTGAGGCCGGCGAAGCGGCGGCGGGCGCCGAGTTGGAGCTGGTTCAGATTGGTGCTCTCTCCGTACAGATAGTAGTTAACGATGCCCCAGGGCTGGAAGGGGCGAGCTGCCTGCAACGACGCCGGCTGCCCTGCTCCGCCAACAGGCTGCGGAATCGGATTATTGAGCGGAAAGGGCGTGTGCAGGTGCGTGCCCAGGTTGCCGACATAGCTGGCGCGAAGAGCGATGGCCTCCCATGTCTGGCCTTCGATGGAGAGGTTCCACTGCGTGTTCCTCGGTGTCTGCAGATCGCGTTGTACCCCCGAGGCATTTGGGTTGGCCGTTGCGCTTCCGCCGGCCGTGGGAAACGGGTTTGCGAAGCTGAGCGTCGGCGTATCTCCAGCGGCCGCGTTGTAGGTCGTGCTCAGCACAAACGGCAGTTGATTCGACATGTTGTTCACCAGCACCGCCAGTGAAAGGTTGTCATAGAAGATACCGAATCCACCGCGCACGACGAAGTTGTCCCGCGGGCGATACGCGAAGCCGATGCGCGGCGCGAAGTTCAGGTTCTGCAACCGCATCCAGTTGCTCATGTTATATCCGACCGACGGACCATTGATAGTGGGATACAGCGCTGCGATCGCCGGCGACGGCGTGCCGCGGATGACGACCAGGCCGCCGAGCTGCGGGTTGAATGTGGCCAAACCTCCCCGGGTGACCTGTGGGGTAAAGAGCTTGTCATAGCGCACCCCGAGATCGAGCGTCAACCTCGGTGTCAGCGCCCATGAATCTTTGGCGTAGAGCGCAAACGTCTTCGCCTTCACGTAGTATGTGAAATCCGTGTTGGATGTGCCGCTGGAAGTCAGATATCCCATCAGAAAATCGGCGAAGGCGTTAATAGGATTGTTCACCTGGCCTTTGCCGTTGTCGTATTGGCCGGAGTACCTGCCGTCGAAGCTGAATGTGCCGGAGTTATAGGTAGTGCCCGATTCGGCTTCCGCCAGGAATTGGCCGCCGAACTTGAAGGAGTGGTGCCCATGCACAATACTCAGGTTGTCGTTCACCTGAGTGGTATGTTGGTGGTTGGTGCTGCTGCCGATGGAGTAAATCCTCTGGTAGTTGGAAACATTCACTGTAGGCAGCAAACCGTATCCGGGATCGGTCGGAGGCAGGCCCGCGACCAGCGTAGTCGGATCGATGGTGTTGTTCTGGTCGATGCGCGGATCGGCGCGCTTGTTCAGGCCTAATACTAGCTCGTTGACCGTTGAATTTGAGATGACGCGAGTATAGTTGCCGGCAAACTGGTTGATGATATTGCCCAGTTGTTTGTAGTTGCCGAATTTGTCGGTTCCCGCCTCGTCGAAAGGCGATGGATTGCGTCGATTGCTGTAGAAACGAAACATCAGGCGATCCTGTGCTGTCGCCTGGTAGTCGGCACGGATAGACCACCGCGGATCCAGCTCGAGCGTAGGGCTGCTGTAGGTAAAATTGTTGCCCAGACCGGTGGAAGTCGTGGTATTCGGCGCTGAATAGAACCTCAGAAACTTCTGGCTGGTCGCGCTGATACGGGCTTGCGGAATCTGGTTGTTCTGGAACGGCATTCCTGTAAGCGGGTCGTAGACCAGGGTGGGGTGCCCGGCATAGCTGGTGTACTGCGAGAAATCGCCGTTCAGAAAAGCCAAAGGCGGCATGGCGAATTGCCGGGTGACCGTCGTCAGGCTATGAATGTCCTCAAAGGTTGTGAAGAAGAACAGGCGATTGCGCAGGAGAGGTCCACCGAAGGAATAACCGTACTCATGGCGGTTGAAGGCAGGAATCTTCGAGCCTGGGGTAAGGAAATAATTGCGCGCCTGAAAATAGCGATTGCGATTGAAATAAAAGACGGTGCCATGGAAATCGTTGGTGCCGGACTTGGTGACGATGATGACCTGCGCTCCGCCATTACCGTATTCCGCCGGCGCATTGACGCCGATGGTGTTGAACTCGGCCATGTCTTCGAGCGATGGCACCTGGTCGGACATGCGGGCGTTGAGAATGTCGTTGTTGGAAATGCCATCGATGGTCTGGTTGGCGCCCCCTTTGAAGCTCCCTCCTGAAATGAGCGCGTTGGAGTTGGGCCGCTGCACGCCGGGAGCCAGGCCGAGCAGTGAATAAACGTTCTCCCGCCGTTCAGAGGCGTCTGCTCGATCTGCTTGCCATCGACAACGCTGCCGACGTACGAACTGTCAGTCTGGATCAGCGGCGTCTGGGCGGTCACCTGGACCGTGGTGTTGGCCTTGCCTACCGGGAGGACAAAATCCTCGCGCAGAGTTTGTTGAATGTCCAGGTTAAGATGGCTGACGACCTGGGTTTGAAAGCCGCTCGCCGTGACGCGAAGCTCATAAGTGCCGGGTTGGACATAGCTGAAGGTGTAATTGCCGTCGCCGTTGCTCTGCTGCGTCAGCACCACGCCGCTCGCCTCGTTGCGCAACGTAACTGCCGCGTTGGGGACCACGCTGCCGGCGGAGTCCGTTATCCGCCCCACAAAGCTGCCGCTCGTCGTCTGTGCGCGGCCGGCAAACGGCAGGGACGCGAGCAGCACCACAAAAAGTAAGAACAGCCGGCCTGCATCCAAGCCCCGCTTCGCGCGTGGCATATTTCCGATTTCCAACTTCATTCACAGCCTCCAAAATTCTTCATCGCGGCGCCGGGTATGCTCTGGGGTATGCCCTTTGATGCGTGCAATGGCCCGGCGGCGCGTCATTCGTCGCTAACGTTACTGCTGGACAAGCGAGCCCGGAAAGCTCGGGCAGTTCATAGTTGTGGGACAGACCACCGAGGCAGCCGGCAGTACCGTGAGCGGCAGGCCGGATCCCCCTACCCCGTCCGGAACCAGAACTACATATTGATTGTCGCTGCCGCTGAGATTGTACGCAGGCGCACCCAGGGCTCCTCGCGGATAATACGACCAGACCAAGCCCCCGATAGCGTTAATGCCCTGCTGCTGGGCCTCAAGCATTCCTTCGACGGACGCGGCATTCGTCGCCGCTTGCGCCGAGGGAGAGCAGCTTGTGCAAGGTGCGGTTCCGGACGAGACGGGCATCACTCCGCTTGATGAGCCGTATTCTCCCATTATTATCGGCTTGCCATTAGACCACGTATTGACCTGGGTGAAATAATTCAAGACGCTTGCCGTATCGTCCGCAACGCTTTTCGTGCTTTTTGTATCGACATAGATGTGCGCGCTGATAAAGTCCTCGATGGATACATAGATTGCGCCCGCACTCGCCGCGTTGTATGTAGAGCCCACTCTCCATCCGCCAATGGTAATGCTGACACATGGATACTTGCTCCGGATGTACTGCGCTTCGGTCTGATAGATTGTGAGCAACGAATACTGGGTAGTATTTTCATCTTCCTCATTGCCTAAATCAATCGCCACCCGCTTGCGTTGCGCGGCGGGCAAAGCGCCCAGAATATTATCGATCGATTGCTCGTCGTATTGGAGCCGCACCGTCCCTGCCTGGCCTGAGGGGGCGTTCGCGATCGCAGTTCGTTCAGGAGTGCTGGCCTCCAGGAGGACGATCAAATACATGTTCGTAGCCTGGGCGCGAGCAAATATATCGGCCCAGTTCTGGGCCGTATACGGCTGGTCCATCTCGTTATATCCCCAGGTCTCAAACTGAGTCAGCCGGAATGTGTTCCAGCCCGCCAGCTTTGCGAGATCGAATAGATCCCCGCGATTTGTCTTGATGTAGTGTGAGCAGGAGGGACAGACATTGGACGCTTCCACATTAGCTCCCACAAACATCGAGGGCACTTGCGCGCGCGCCATAGAGAACAGCCCCGATGCAAGGATCATCGATCCTAATCCGGCCAGAGAGGTAGCTCTTCGAGTGATTAAACCCATATGCGCTCCTTCGTGCAGCTTCGGCGCGAATATTCACCTGCGTGATGGGTGAGTGGCAAGACAATTGATGTGCTTTAATCCCAAATTTACGTAAAGCGACTTTGTTTTGAATGTCTTACCCCCCATTTCAGGAAGCATCCCGCTGCAAGAGTTCCTCGCATTTACGTCCTGTTTCCAAAGTGCTTATAATTTCCTTTCACAAATTGGGTAGTCCGTATGTCTCTCAAAACCTCAGCGTTGCTCGACGAAGTTGATTCCGGACTCCGCCAGGACGTTCGCTGGCAGCTTGTGGAGCGCGTGCTGGCAAGTGGCGACTTTCAACGTGCCGGTCAGCTGAGACGGATTTTGATGTACATCTCGCGCCATGCAATCATCCAGCCGGATGGTCAGCACATCAGCGAATATGAGATCGCCTGCGATGTTCTCGGCCGCCGCCAGAACTTTGATCCCGCGTCGGACAATATCGTCCGCGTTCAGATCAGCAATTTGCGGCGCCGTCTGGAAAAATATTTTTCCCGCGAAGGTGCAAACGAAGGGTTAGTGCTCAGAATTCCTAAGGGGGCATACCTCCCGGTCTTTGAAGCTGCGGCCTCGAAAACCGAGCCGGCGCCCCGGGCACATTTGGCGGATCTCGATCCTCTGCATGAAACCTACGTTGCTGTTGCGGATAGCGATGGTGTTGGCCGATCGTGGAAGCTGCTGCGTAATGGCACGCTGCAGACGGCATGGTCTCGCCGTGAGAAAGTATTGCTTTCCATCTCAGCATCGCTTGTAGTTATCGCAGTGGCCATTGCAGCCGTCGCGCTTCATCCTCGGAATCTTCCCTTTATCACTGCCGCGCCAAAACCGGAGACCAGCATCTTCCTCGAACCTCTCCTGAAAAACGGAGCTGGTGTATCCATTGTTCTTCCGGACACATCGCTGCTGGTTATCGATACGGTGATGAACCGCGAGATGAACGTAAGCGAGTATATGAAGTCTTTTCCCGACGATGAGCTGAACGATATATCCGATCCCAAGCTGCGCGATGCTTTTAAGGTCCTGGGGTCCAAGCGCAGCACGACGTTTGGAGAAACGAATATCGCCGAAGATCTTGCGCAGAATCTCTCTGCTTCAGGCATGCATCCCACTCTTCGCTATGCCCGCGATATGCATGTCGGCGACCTGGGGGACGAAAATGACATTATTCTGGGAAGCAGCAAAACAAACCCCTGGCAGCAATTATTCTCCGACCAAATTAATTTTCGATACTTTCAGGCTGACGCAACCCACAAAGACGATTACTTTAAGAATATTCACCCCAGATACGGGCAACCTTCTCAATACACCATGGAAACATCCGGCAAGGGACAGGTAGTAAACTACGCCGACGTCACCATGACTCCGAATCTAACCAATAGCGGCTACGTCCTCCTGATAACCGGAGAGGATGTGCAAGGAACCGAAGCGGCAGCGCGATTCCTCCTGAATGGGCAGATCTCCGGCGACATTCGCTCCGTCCTTGAACACGCCAAGATTTCCTCATTCGAGCTCTTTCTACGCGGAACACACATTCGAGACGAAGAAAACAGCCATATTGAAGTCGTCGATTTTCGCTATAAAACTAAGAATTGAATTGAACGGCTGGTAATAAGGCGAAGGGCCGGGTGCCCCATATCTGGCGCGCTCTTTGCGCCAGATATGGGAAACCACAAACCTCCGCAGCGCGACAGCCTATTTTCACTGATAACGTGGGCTATTTTCCGCACATTTTCATTTGAATAGGTGCTTGTTTAAGAATTGCCCAGCCTTTGGTGGAGCAATTTGAAAAAGACATCGGCGCGCACCACCTCATATTGAGGTCCTGACAAAGCCACGAGGTTGTCGATGTCCGTGGGCGTCATATTCCACGCTATGGCGCTGAGCGCGACGAACGCCGGGTTGCTGCCCGTCCAGTTCTTCGCTGCGGCTGCTAGTGCCGTCAGGCCCTGGGTCACGTTATTGATCCCAACCTGAGTGATCACCGGTAATCCGTCGGGGGCGGTGAGCTGACTGCTGGAAGTCCAGTCTCCGACAATTCCCAACAGGTTGCGGACGTACTGTACGTAATTGGCCGTCACCGGATCCGTGAAGCTGAGAACGGTGCCGTTGGGGTGATTCAGGGCAAAAATAACGTTCATGCCTTGGCGCACCATGTAGTCGCCGGTTCGCTCGGCAAATAGAGGGAGAGCGGTCGAAGGCCAGGCGCCAGGATAGGTATAACCTGCCCCCGAAGGACCCGCCACCAGGAAGTCATTCGGAGTTTGCGTGGATTGGAAATAGTGCAGCATAGCCGGCGCGATATCCAGCATGAACGGAGTGATGCTCCAGTTGAGCGGGACCTTGCCCCGGTTCGGATCGTCCCAGATCTGTCGCAGGCGGTGCTCGCAGTACTGCATGTTGTCGCCTTCGCTCATGGTCACGGTAACGTAGATCTTGTTCTGAAGCTGAGGCACAGAGGCAAAGGGCTGAATGGGGAGAACCGGCGCACGCACTCCGCCGAGCACCGTGGCGTTGTCCAGCAAATCGGCCGCAACCACGAAAGATGCATTCTCAGAGAGCAGAGTGACCCCCTGTACTTCGCGCCCGGCCACAAACCAGCCCAGATAAGGCGTATCGGGCGCAACTTTCTGCACAATCTGCGTGAACAGATCACCTTCGGCGCTCGGCACTTCCGGATCGAGCCAGAACACAAAGGCCTGGGTCGCGACAATGTAATCTCGGAACCTCGGGTTCGGGTTATAGACCAGCGGCGCTTGATTCGTTGCTGTAACCAAATATTGGTTCCACATCAATACCTGCATCGTAAGCGTGGTGGTTCCGCTCGGCGGCGTGAACTTGTAAATGAAGTACGTGGTATTGTCGGCGAATCTCCAGCCGCCGCTCGCGATCGAGGAATTGTCCGCCTCATAGAGAAACGGCTGTTCGGCGGCCGTGCCGGGCTGGAACGAGGCAATTGTGTTTCCGTCCGCGAGTATAGTAGCCTGCTGGACCGAGGGGCCCCAGCCGTCGTTTTGGAAAGCATCCTGGAAGCGCACGTAGACGGCCTGGCCACCCAGAAGGGCCGTCAAATTCACCGTATAAACGGCTTTATTGGATGAGTCATGCACATGAGTGGTTTCCTGGAGCAGAGTGGTCCAGACTACTCCGGGCGCCGCGCCTGGGTTCGCAGGACTGATTCCCGTTAACAGGCGGTGTGTAAGCTGCGGCCAGCAATTAGTCAACACCCAGTTGTAAGCGTCGAGCTTGCTCGTGAAAAGGCCGCGAAGGTCCTGAACAATCGGAAGCTGGTACTGATTCGCTAAATCTGCCGAAGCAACTACGGCATCCATCAGTCCGGCCAGGCTGGTGGCGACATTGATGGTGTCGGGAACATCCGGATCGTAGACGATTGCGCCCTGCACTTCATTTCGATATTTGTCGATCAGGCTCAGGGGATCGCTCGTGACGTTGTTGGCGATGTTGAACGTATTCAGCCACGTTTGATCGGTATTGTCACCACTCTGGAACCAGTAAAGACGCGGTTGGCGGCGGTTTACGATGCCCTGAAGTGTCGTCAGCAACAACTGCTGAGCGCCGGTGAGGCTCTCAATATTTCCTGCATCGAGATAATCCGGGGGAAGAAAACCCGGCAACGCCTGGTCTGCGGGCCATATCAGGCCCTGGCCACTGGATGATGCCTGCCCTCTGGCCATGAGCGGTGAAAACGCGGTGTATGCGCCGGCTCCGGCGGCAGTCCCCAGGAATTGGCGGCGGGTAATCTTCATCGAGTTCCTCCCTTCAGGCTCTGGCCCTGGCGACGCGATTCTACCACTGCCGGTTGTGCAGCGTCCGGCAAATTCTGTAACAGTTGTGATCAGACAAAGTGGTATGGAAGGAAGAAAACACCTGGATCGGTAACTGTAGTAGACAGCGAACAAGGCTGCTTTGTTTCGCTTTTTATTCAGCGCATTTGTGAAGATCGCGGCAAAGTTCATCGATACGTTCGCGCTTTGTATCCCAGGAGAACATGAAGCGCGCTGCGCCTCCCCTGAAGATGTAAAACTTCCAGCCTAGTTGGCGGAGAGAGCCGAGGACTCGGTCATCGGCATGGACGAAAACTGCGTTTGCCTCAACCTTGGAAGCTATTCGAATGCCGGGAATATCCGCGATTCGATCCGCAAAATAGCGCGCACAGGCATTGGCGTGGGCCGCGTTACGAAGCCACGCGCCGCTATCGATCAGGCCTAGCCACGGAGCTGCGAGAAAACGCATCTTAGAGGCGAGCTGGCCTGCCTGCTTACGGCGGTAATCGAAATCCTCAGCCAACCTTCGGTCAAAGAACAGGATTGCCTCGCCGGCTGCCATCCCGTTCTTCGTGCCCCCAAAGCACAACACATCCACGCCGCTCTTCCAACTCAGTTCTGCGGGAGAACAGCCGAGACTTGCACAGGCATTCGCAAAACGCGCTCCATCCATGTGCAGGTAAAGATTGTGCGCTTTTGAGACAGCAGCAACAGCGCGCAGCTCGTCGGGGGTATAGACCAAGCCAGTCTCAGTCGATTGCGTGATGGTCGCAGCTCTTGGCTTGGGAGAGTGAATGCCGTGTCGTTCGCTGGCGGTCTCCCGGATAGCATCCGGCGACAGCTTTCCGTCGGAGACTCGGGGCGGCAAAGAGCTTAGAGCCGTTAGAAAAGAACTCCGGCGCACCGCATTCGTCCGTCTCTACGTGAGCCGATTCAGAGCAGATGACACCGTGATAGGACCGGCAGAGCGAGGCGAGTGCTAGAGAGTTTGCTGCCGTTCCATTGAAGGCGAAAAAGACTGCGCAATCTCTCTCAAAGAGATTTCGGAAGGCATCGGCGGCTCGTTCGGTCCAAGGATCATCGCCATATGAGGCTGTGTGACCGTGATTGGCTGTATCCATCGCCGACCATGCCTCGGGGCAGATGCCGGAGCAGTTATCGCTTGCGAATTGCTGCGAGAGATTGGTGCCGTTGCAGTCGTCGTCCATAATTTCATGTTATTGATCCGGCCTATAAGTAATGGATCTATTCTGAGATGGAAACATCTGTAGTGTATGGAACGAGTGGATACGCGGAGTTTGCCGATAGAGGCGATCAATGAGCGGCGGCGGCGAGCGGTGAAGCTGCGGCTGGGAGGTGCAACGGTGCGCGAGACAGCCAGGCAGTGCGAAATGGCGATCGGTACGGTGATCAAGGCGCACAAGGCTTATCTGGCAGGGGGATGGAAAGCGGTAGGGGTGAAGCGTGGGCATCGCCCGGTGGGCTCGGGCAGAAGGCTCAGCGCGGAACAGGAAGCGGAGGTGCGGCGCATCATCCGCGACCATACCCCGGACCAACTCAAGATGGCTTACGCGTTGTGGACCCGGCAGGCAGTGAGCGAATGGATTGCCGGACGCTGGCAGATCAAGCTGCAGGTTCGCACCATGGGCAAGTATCTAGCGCGCTGGGGCTTTACCCCGCAGAAACCGCTCAAGAAGGCTTTTGAACAATCCCCCGCTGCAGTGGGCAAGTGGCTCACCGAGCAATATCCAGCGATCGCCGAGCGAGCCAGAAACGAGGGTGCCGAGATCCAGTGGGGCGATGAAACCGGTCTGCGCACCAACGATGTGCGCGGCCGCGGCTACGCGTTGAAAGGGGAAACGCCGCGGGTGCGTATCAAGAGCAAGCATGAATCGCTCAGCATCATTTCCACCGTCACCAATAAGGGCCAGATGCGCTGGCGCATCTTTTCCGGGGCGCTCAATGCCCGCATCCTTATCGATTTTTTAAAACGGCTGATCCACCATGCCGGACGGAAGATTTTTCTGATCCTGGATAATCTCAGAGTCCATCACGGCAAGCTGGTCAAACAATGGCTGGCCCTCCATGGTGAGCAAATCGAAATCTTTTACCTGCCCAGTTACTCGCCGGAGTTGAACCCCGATGAGTTGCTCAATGCCGATTTGAAACGGGCCGTCACCACCAGAGCGCCCATGCGAACCAAACAGGCTCTCACCCACACCGCATCCCGGACTATGCGCAGCATCCAGAAACAACCCGCTCGCGTCCGCAAATACTTCGCTCAGAAAGATGTCGTCTATGCGGCTTGACTCCATTGCTTATAGGCCGGATCAATAGCTTGGACTGGACCTGGCAATGATCGCAGGAGTACGGGTTTCCTCATTCGAGCTCTTTCTGCGCGGATATTGAAGTCGTTGATTTCCGCTATAAAACTGAGAAGAACTGAACGGCCGAGTGGATTTAAGGCTCCAATCCCCTCCACTAAAGCCGGGTGCCCCATATCTGGCGCGCTCTTTGCGCCAGATGTGGGAAACCACAAAGCTGGGTCTGTTTGCTTCCGCGCCGCCATCCAATTAACACACGCGCGTTATTGGAACCTTTAGCAATGCCCCCAGCTTTTCAATCGTGCCGGCCAGATGCCCTACACCGGCCGCACAGTGATGTGCCGGCCCGGCCGCGCTCCACTCCGAAATGAACCTCCGCGCCCCGATTGGGAACCGGTAGCGGCTGTTCGTGTTCCCGATTTGCAGAATCGATCCGGGAACAGACTCGCCCTCTGCCACCACGAGCTTCCACCCCTTCCCTGGATTCTCGGCCACAGACAGCAGGGTTACTGGACCGTGTTGAACGGACATCTCGACCGAGAGACCGCGGCCAACCTTACCGTGATATACCTCGAGCGGCCGAACCTTTGTTTTGCCCTGCGCAATGGCCACATGTCCCGGTCCGTCATGGCCCATTAACACGATGTCATCGTCGAAATCGATTGCGTAGAATTCGGTAAACGACCCGCCGGCCCCCAATATCGACAGGATCTTCATTGCCAGGACGTTCTTAATCTCATACTCTCCCGCGACCGGAATGCCGCGAGCTGTTAGTAGAGACGTACCGAGAATGATCGATTCGAAGGTTCTCTCATTCGCCGCGCTGCCGGTTCCCTTGTAGTAGTACGCGATCGACCCCAGCCCCCACCGCTCAACTAGCCGATCGAGTGCGATAGACGTCCGGGCCGCTTCGGCAAGATCTTCCCGGCTGCAATCTGCCTGAATTTCAAACACATCCTCGAAGAGAGAAACGCGATCCTTCGCCGCTTGCTCCTCAACGTTCTTCCGCATCGCGGTAAGCTCGTCGGCTTCCAAGACTTCAATCACCCCTCCGAAGGCCGCGCCATAAAGCGTCAGATCCGAATAAGTGTCGAGCATTCCCGAGTAATGATTGCCCAGCAACCCGAGCGTATTGTGTTCCAGCTGTGCGCAAACCATTGCCGCGTCGAGCCACTCGTCTATCTGCGCCCGGGAGGCGTCGTCTCCTTCGAGAAACCCGGTGACCTGGTGAAAATCAACGCCCGCCCGGCCAAAGACATTAGAAATCTCCGGCAGCGGGCATGCCGAGCAATACGCAAGCCATTCACCAGTGATCTTCTGCCTGCTGCCCAGCCGATTGAAGCGGGCGTAATCAATCGCGCTCTCTGGCTGTAGATTCATAACAATTACGGGAACTTTGGCGCGCCGCACCAGTGGAAGAACACTAGCGGACAGAGCGTACGTAGTTATATACAGAAAAATGATATCCACGTCCGCCCTGCGCAGCCGGTGGCCGGCATCGATCGCCTGATGGGAAGAATCGACCAATCCAAGGTTGACAATCTCAACACCCGGTTTGTTCAGCCGGGCTTCCACCTGCGACAGATAACCCTCCAACCTCTCCTTGAGGCCGGCAAATTGAGGCCAATATGCGGCCAGCCCGACGCCGCATAACCCCACGCGAAGATGCGTTTCCCCTCGCAAGGCGAACGGTAAAGCCTCTAGAGCACTTTTTGAATTGGTCCCCATAAGGCAATCACGACCTGAAGACGCTGCGGATGGCATTCAAATAACTCATCCCATGGATAGAATCGGGTTCCAGGTAACTACCCTCAGTCCACTCATTCCATGCGTTAATGGTTAGAATCTTTGGCTGGTCAGTCAGCAGATCCAAGTGCGACTTGGCTTGCATAAGCGCCCTTCGGAAGAGCTCCGGGCTGTTGTCCGTGAGAACCGGCGTGAACGGATATTCTGCGCGCTCGAAGATATCCGACTGGCAGGTCCTCGGACTTGGGTCCCAGCCCATGCTCACATCGGCATGGTACGGCACGCCGAAGATTTCCCGAGCCTTACTCCAATACGCCGGCGCGCTCTCCATTGCGTCTCTGTAGGGTGTTGCGGGAAAGCTAGGCAATTCATAGTGATGTATCCACGTATAGGAGGTCACGCTGCTTATCCCAAGCGACTGCAAAACACTCTTCACATCGGGCATCTCCTGTACGCCCCAGGCGACTGCATTGAGATGAAGATCTCGAAATCCCACCGCGCGAGTCTTTTCCTGAAATCGTCTGAAGGCGGCGCGGGCGATCTCAATGCCCCCCATCCGGTCGATCAGGTGCTGGAGCTCATAGATGGAGAAATAAGGTGAGCCATCGACCAGGAAGTAGGAAGGATCTTGAAAGTAATGGGAAAGAATATAGTCGGTGGCAACCTCAAAAGCATTGGAATCGTAGGTTCCCTTATAGATGAGAGGCGTTTGCAGCGTATGTAAACGGGCAGGCATCACATTAATCCAATCGTGATTCGCCCACATCAAGCAGAAACGAACATCATTCTTATTTCGAGCGCGCTGATATCCTTCTTCTAATGCGCTCTGCAAAAATGGTCTGCCTTCATACCAATACCAATCAAAAATGAAGTGCGTTATACCGGCGTCGTGAGCCGCGGCAATTTTCCTTTCAAAGACGCTGGGCTTCGACTCATCTTCATATCCCCACAACGGCCGTTTGGGTTGCAGGTGGCCGGCGAATTTCGGCTCTCCGCGCTTCAGGACCTCCCACTCCGTCCAACCCTTTCCATGAAATTGCTCGTTTCGAGGATCCACGTGAAAGTTGGGAAAATAGTACGCCCCGACCTGGTACCCATTCGCCAGGACCGATTTGGGCAACATCTCGGCCAGCGCGGTGTAAGCCCCTGCCTTTCCGAAATCTCGCCGATTGATTTGCATTTTTCTCTTACACTCCTCAGAGGCGCAACGGCTGCTCCTTGAGAGTCTACTCCTGTTGGCAGTCGAGACCGGAAGGTTTGACTCTGAGAGAATGCGCAGTTAGCTTGGACTGAAACTTGCACCAGCCACAGGAGTGCACATTGGCAACGGTAAAACTCTGGACAGACGAAGAAGTTGCAGCTGACCCGCGCATAAAAACAGTCTTTGATGACATCCGAGTCACGCGCAAATCCGATTTCGTAAATAATTTCTGGCGCGCTCTTGCCAACCAACCCGCGTTGCTCGAACGAACCTGGACAAGCATCAAGCAGGTCATGATCGAACCCGGAGCTCTCGATCCGCTCACCAAGGAGCTGATTTACATTGCCGTCTCTGCAGCCAATTCCTGCAGCTACTGTATCCACTCGCACACGGCATCGGCCCGTGCCAAGGGACTCAGCCCCGAGCAACACGCGGAGCTTCTTGCGGTCATCGGGATGGCCGCGGAAACAAACTCCTTGGCTACAGCTCTTCAAATCCCCGTAGACGCCGAATTTGAAATTCTATGAGCGGCCCCCCCCCAAGGGTTTTCAAGCTCTTCCCTTCAGACAAATCCTGGGTGTGCCCCATATCTGGCGCGCTCTTTGCGTCAGATGTGGGAAACCGCAGATCTCCACTCCGCTGCGCTCCGGTCGAGATGACAAATTAGGTGCGGCTGCCGAGGAAGCCTTCGCCTTTCATTAGAGCGAATAGATCTAGCTGGTGCAGCTCTGCCTTTGCCTTTCTTTCTGTCATTCCCGAAGGGAATCTGCTTTCCCTATCGCGCCGCCGGGTTCCCCAGGTCCAGATCATAAATGCGGGGGCTCCCACCCAAAGACTCCGCAGCGGGATTTTTTTCCGCAGCCTGTTTAGCCGCCGCGACAACGTTAGCTGGATGTGAGGAGGCGTTGAAGCACCTCCGCCGAAAGGCTCGCCCTTGGCTGAAACGATTCGCTGGAGACGTAATCGAGAAGGCTCGAAAGAAGCTGCCTGCCAACCGGTCGATCCTCGAGATTCTCACCCAAGGCGAGCGACGTGGCCAGCAACTTCCCTTTGCCCACCTGCGCTTCGAAAACCAGCCCCAGCTTATGGTTGCGGTGAAAGTCATCGATGACCTGAATCAGCGGCCGAAATCCATGCGGCGTTTCATCCAGGATAAAGGCGTTGGTCGATTGCGTCAGTTCCCACCATTGCCAATCGCTGTGCATCTCCGTCGGGAAAGAAGCCAGCGCGGGATGCCGGGGATCGCACAGGATACCCAGCACGCCGGGCTGCTTCTTAAACATGGCGAAGGACCAAAAGACCGGCAGAAAGCGCAATTTCAACAAATATTTGCTCTCCTGCTTAGGCGGCAGGGAAAGCAATACGGTTCCTCCTTGTTGCAAATGAACAAGGGTTGCACTATCCAAGGCGCCGGCTATCAGCACATCCTGAGTTTTCAGTGTCCTGTGCGGATAAACCCAAATGCGCCACGAGTTGGTGGCCGAATGTATGCCATCGCCGATTTTGAGAGTGATCGTCAGGCGCATTGCTTCATGCACGCGGGAGAGCGAAAACTCTATCTCGCCGAGAGGCAGTATGCCTCCGGGATCTCCGCTGCAGCGAGCAAGCACTCCCGACGCGATCGTGCGCCCGCGATCGTCTTGCGCCTTCCAGGTGACCGGAACCCGCCTCAGATGCTCCTTGCCGTAATGGGCTAGCTCGGCTCGGGCGCGAAATGTCTCCTGCGATGTCCAGATGAATTTTGCAAACCGCAGCAGCGGCACGGTCCGATTGCAGAAGTTTCGAAACTCAGCCGGAGTTATCAGGTGCTTCGAATCCCAAAAGCAATCGAGCATGCCCACCAGCGCTTCATGCTGCCCCGGATAATCCGTCAACTCAAGTAACTGGAATCCGCCGAAGTTAGGGGTTCGCAGTGCGGATTCGATCTCCTCCTTATATATCTGAGCGGCGAATCGTCCCGAGGCCGCTTGAAAGATCTCCGCTTGATCGATCATCCCTCGGGCTGCAAGCTGGGCGCGAAAGACTTCAAGGTTGCGCGGCTTGAGTATGCCGGTATATTTATCGATTTCGTCGTAACTTGGATACACCACCCATTGCCCGAGTTCATGAGCTACAACGGGAACCTCTACCCCGGCGATCGCTTGCGAGAAATCATAGTCCGTTCCGCCCGCAGTTGCGCCAAAGCGAGTGCGGTCGATCCGCAGCCGTCCTTTCGGCGTTTCTTCCGTCACCCAATATTGCGATACCGTACCTGGAGTATCACGGCCGTTGTTAGTGGAATATGTATAGCGATGGCGGCTATCGGATTGTTTGAACTCGGTAACCAGTCCGTCCAGAAAGTGGTAGCCTTGCTTAAGTTCATTTCCCATGCAAAGCATCGCGAAGGAAGGATGATTGTTGTACGTTCTCAGAATGCGCTGCCCCTCCTGGCGCATGAAGTCTTCCAACCCCGGCGTGCTGCTGACATGATGGGAAAATACCGGCAATTCAACGTGCAGCAGGAAGCCGGCTTCGTCGGCTGCGGCAAAGGCCGCCTCCGGAGGGCACCAGGAATGAAAACGAAGATGGTTCATCCCGTAAGAGCGGGCAATGCCGAAGATTCGCCGCCACGGCTCCAAATCCATGGGAGGATATGCTGTAAGCGGGAAGACGGCATTCTCCACCGTGCCCCGCAAAAAGACCGCCCGTCCATTCAGCAGGAACTGCCCATTCTTCGTCGTCAGTTCGCGCATTCCAACGCAAGCCGAGTATTTATGCGCGAATGTCAGCTCCCCAACCGCGGCCTTTATCCGGATATCTACGATATATGTGGATGGCTCATACTCATCCCAGAGATGCAGAGGCCCCGGAATGGCGAGCGTGAGGGCAACAGTCTTCTCGCCCTCAAACGAGGAAACCCCTAGGCGTGAAGAACCGCCCGCCCCGCGCAATGCGGCTTCTATCTTACCCTGGGCCGGAGTCTCCGCGGCATTGCGGAGCAAGATCTCCAGCCTGGCTCTCTTTCCAGCGGTATCAGGGAAGACCCGCACATTTTCAATCCACACCGGCGGAGCGCAGCGTAACTCTGTCTTCCCGATAACTCCATTCCAGTTCGTCTGCGTCTGTTCGGTGATGCTGTGCGCGGCGGCGCCGACGTTAATCTTCACCGTATTATCGACGCACAGAGTGAGCGTGTGCAGGCCTGGCTCCAAGCCAATACCTATATCGTGCACGTGAGGCACGCACAGGCTATTTTCCGTTCCATAGCTCTTGCCGTCGATCCACGCCGAGGTTTGCCAATGACAGCGCTCGAGAAACAAGCTCAGGCATTTCCCGCGCCATAACTCGGGAACCGTGAACTCAGTCTGATACCAGGCTGGGCCCACATAGATATAGGGCCTGGAGAGGCGCCCGTCTGCCGGACCTTCTGTCTTCTTCCCGTAGCACGCCTGATCGGTATCTCCGGGAAGAAAGATTCGCTCAGCATCCAGCCTGCGCTCGAACCACCGCTGCGCCTCTCCTTCATTGTTAGGATCGAGCTGGAACCTCCACGTGCCGGCCAGTCCAACGTGAGGAAGGGAGTTCGATTCATCGCCTGCGGCCGGTTCAGCCTCAAGCGCCTGCTTCGAGGATTGGCTCTTTTGCGCTTCTGAGAGCTGCGGCGCCAACAGTTCACTCAAGAGTGGAGTTACTGCGCCAGCTCCGCTCGCTTTCAGAAACGTTCTGCGGTTCATTGCTTCTCCTCGAATGTCCTGCGTCATTCATTAGCCGGCAAGTTTGTCATCTCGACCGGAATGCTCATGGGCCTGCGGCCCAACCAAAGGGATGAAAATTGGGTGAGGAAGGCTTGGTTGGTAATTACACCTAACTTTGTCATCTCGACCGGAGCGCAGCGAAGTGGAGAAATCTGCGGTTTCAGCGATCTACCCTGCATCCTCGGTTTTTGAACTATGCCGCGATTTTTTGACTCACCACATTAAAATGAGGCATTGGCAACAGCAATGGTTCGTTTGTTGCCGCCGCCGTAAACCAGCAGATGGCTGGCGCCATAGCTCCGCGCGCTACGCTGAGCACTCGCCGCAAGGCCCGTGGTTAAGATTGCCTTTGTGCGGCCGGCTGACATGCTCTCCCCGGGCACAAGCGATGGAGCCAGTTCCAACGGCACGCATGCGCCATCTCGCAGGAAAACTCCAATCCGATCCAGAGGCGTGGCGATCTGAATGCGCTTTGGCCCGGTATAAGTCTTGGCCGTCCAAAAATCCGTCCAAGCTCCTGCGGGAAGCAGCAACACGCGGGACTCGCCGGGACCGAGCATCGGAGCAATCAGAAGATCGGGGCCGAAGAGGTATTGGTCGTCGCACTCCGCCAGCCGTTTGTCCCCGGGAAAAGCGAGCGGCATGGGACGGATGAGGGAGATGCCCGTCTCCTGCGCTTGCCGCGCACAGCGCTCGATGTAAGGCACCAGGTTCTCCCGCAGCCACGCGTAGCGCTTATAGATTGCCACCGCCTCTTCGCCAAACTCCCACGGTTCCCGGGGAGTCGTGCCATGGAAGCGCATCAGCGGGCAGAAGGCCGCCCATTCAGTCCAGCGAATATAGACCTCGGGATCGGGTCAGCCGGCATAACCGCCGGCGTCCGCCCCCCAGGTTGAGAGTCCGCAACTCGCCGCATTCAATCCGCCTCGCAACGCTCCACGCATGCCGAAGAAGTTGGCCTGATGATCGCCAGCGAAGTAGCAGATCGAGTGTTGATCTCCTGCGCAGCCCGATCGCGCAAAGAGCACGTAGTCCCCGCCGCGCTCCTGCTGAAATACCTCGGCGTAAGTCCCGTGGTAGGGATAGGCGTAGAAATTATGCATCTCGCCGCCTCTCTTTCCGTTGTAAAAGACGGCGTCGTCCGGAACCATGTCGCCGAAATCGACCATGCTGCCCGCCAGTCCAAGATCGAATCGCGGCTTCCAGAAGCGTCTTAGTAGTTCGGCAGCCAGAGGGTGGGTGTAATCTACGATCGCGTCTTTGTTGTCGCGGAACGCCACCTTCCCATCGGCATGATGCAGGAGGGGCATCTCCGAGTCTTGCTTGCCGGGCAGAAGCTCGCGAACCTTAGCCAGGTCCATACTGGCAAACATCCAGGCGAGCACGCGCAGGTTTTTCCCCTTTAAACCCGCGTAAAGCTTAGGATCTGCATTTCCCTCCTCCGCATAGATCGCGGAATGAGGAATGTCGAGCTCGGCAAACCGGTTCACTACATTGACTCTTCGAGCACGACATTTTTGAACGGCCCGTTCGCCCATCGCCGCCCGCCTCCTCCCATCCAGGGCTCGAATGCCCACCGCGGCGGCATCATCGGTCTGCCCGTGAGCTGCGTGTAGGAGCGCAGCGCATTCTCGGGATCGGTTGGCCAAAGGAATAGATCGAAGATATTTCCGAAGGCGGTCAAGCGGTAGCGCTCCGGCTTGGCATTGCCAACGTCGGCACGCAAGCGATAGGTCGTATTCCAGAAGAGGCTGTAGCCGCCGGTGCTGTGTACCAGGGGAACATTTTTATAAGCTTGATTGAGTTGGCCGTGGATGAGCCCGTCCCAGCAGTCCACATCCCACAGAGTGACCACCCCTCCGCGTTGGCCGAGCGCGTTGAAGCGTTCTCCAAATCCATAGAAATTCTCCTCCGGCGAAAGCCTGCCGGAGAGATCGGCTGCCAGCACAACCCCCGACGGCGAAAACCGCAATGACAGGCCGCCGTGTCCTATACTCCATCGCTCATGTCCGGTTCTATCGCGCACAACAATCCGCCAGGGATTCTCCTCGATCCGCACCTCCATCTCATCTATTGAAATGGTGCTTGTTACGATCTTCGCCGCCTTAAGCTGACCCGGCTGAAAGAACCCGGCGTGCTCGTTGCGCAGCCGCATTCCTCCATTGCAAAAGGACAACCAGAGAAAGAAGCGGTATTTGCCTGCAACCGCGCTGAGGCGCACTTCATCACCCTGCGCTTGCGGCGCTTCCACCCGATCCACCGGCGTCCACTCGCTTACCCGGATATTGCCGGGAGATTCGTCTGCAAACCAGCGCCGCACCGCCCGATCGAGCTGATGCAGGAACACATCTAATGCCCGGCACGGGCTCTGCGCGTCACCCCGAGAGAGCGCCCGATTGACGGCAATTCTGGCTTCAGCGGGATAGAACTCGCCCGGCCCCACAGGCCAGTTCGATCCGTCGGTATGAAAGCTATAGCCTTCGAGCACCAGCGTGTCATGCAGCCTCTGGGCCAACTGGACGCGCCGCGCAAGCATTCCAGGCTCTGTCGCGCGATCGAGCCGCTCCTGTTCCTCCCATAGCCCGCGCCTCTCCTCTTCGTCCGGCCATTTGAGTTGAGCCGGCAACTGCCAGCGCAGGGGCCCGCCGGGGAGCTCGACCAGAAAACCGCGCGCAGACGAGACGCGGGGACGCTCGCCGAAGCGGGAGAACATCAAAAGATCGGGCGGAAGCTTCAAGGTCTGATCGAGCGCCACTGGGCTCAGCAGCTCCGAAGATTGTCCTCGCGAGCGCGCGAGATTGAAACCGAAAGGAGCCCGCGCCGGCCGGCCCCCCAACGAATGCCATGGAATCGTGAAGCGGGCAGTCCACTCTCCGCCGCCGCGGCGCACATTCACATCGATTCCCGCCCCTTCGTGACACTCCACTTGAATCCGCGGCAAAGAGAAGGACGCGCTCGTCCTTCCAATTCGGGCGGAATTGAACATACACAGCGTCGGGGTAAGCTGATATCTCGAAACGCCCATTCCCCGGATACTTATCCGGTTTCGCCAATCCAGGATTGCCTCGATATCGTGGATTGGGCTCCGTATTCAGGAACTCCACATACAAGTTATCCCGATCCCACCAGACAGTAGCCCGTGTCGGAGTTATTGCGGGAAAGCCGCCCGCCCGCAGGAATCGATCGAACACTAAAGCGTTGAGCCGCCCCGCCGCGCCCAGCGTCATCGCCGAAGCCCCAAATTCGGGGCGCCCCTCTCCAGCCTCGCCATAGATTAAGGAGTGTTTGCTGTTGGCGCGCAAAAAGGAGGAAACGGCAAAACCGCTGATGGTCTTCAGGCAATCCCGTCGTCTCATGAGCAATCCTGTAACGCACTTGTGTCCGCGGGTGCCCCAGGTCCGGATTTTCGGACCTGGGTTTACGCTCAGGCGATTGGAGCCACCTTCTGTTTTCTCCCGCGCCGAGTCAGTTGTTTCCGCCTACATCAACTGTGAAGATCCTATAGCTTCTATCTCAGCGTGCTTGACCACCCCAGGACAGCGGAGGCGGCAAGCAGCACCACCAGGCCCATCCCCATCCATTGCCGGTCTCTCAACCGTGTAAGCCTCCACTCGCCGGTTAGAAATCCGCATACATTCGCCGTAATTAAGCCGGTGGTCAGGTGCAGGGGCCAGCCGATAGCCGGTCCTAGCTTGCCCAGATGGGTTGAGGCAAATCCGTAAACGAATACGTTGCCGCCCCACAGCAGTCCCATGATGATGGTAAGCAGATAGAGCGGTGCGGCGCCGGGGAGAGCATACTTCTCCCAGCTTCCGTTTTTCCTGAACAGATACCAGCAAAAGGCCAGGTTAGGTAGCGCTCCGCTGCATAGCAACAGCGCCCAGATCAGGTTCGATCCTGCGGCTCTCGTATGTCCCATGCGTACCGCAGTCTGAATGACCGGTTGGGCCGAGCTATAACCTATGTTCAGAACGGCGGATAAAACTCCCGACCCCGCGCAGAGCAGCAGGCCGATGCCGAAAGGCCGGGCATGGCCAACCATCGATCCTCGCGCGCGGGCTCCCTTGCTCTCGCTGCTGCGTTCCCTGAGCAAGCCTGCATAGCCGCAACAGGCAAATCCCACAACGCCGATGAGCGTCCCTAATATGATCGCTTTGCCCTGCGCCTGATACAGGCGCTCGGGAGCCAGCAACAGAATAGGCAGGAACGATCCGATCGATGCGCTGATGGCGAGCACCAGAGTGTTGGCCATCGAAATTCCCAGTGCGCTCACTCCCTGGCCAAACATGATGGCGCCGAATCCCCAGGCGAATCCGCACGTGCAGGCGATTACCAGCGGAGGCCGCGGCGCGCTGCGAAGCACATTTGCCAGTTCGGGAACCGTGCTCCAGGCGATCAACACCGGCATGATCACACAGGAAATCAGGATGAATACCGCCCACACGTTCTCCCAGGACCATCGCCCCAGATAACTCATAGGGAGAGTAAAGATCCCGTTCATGATCCCGGCGACGATGGCGAATAGAATTCCCAAACCCACGACCGATGCGGTGGGATCCATTGATTTCCTTTTTAAGCGTACGGCCGGAATGTCGATTGGATGGCGTCAGCCCATTCAGCTCCGCCGCCGATTCCATGTCCAGGTAGACGGTCGCGTCCGGATGAACGCGAAGGATAGTAGCCGGGCAATCGGTTGAGATCGGCTCGGTCAGCGCGCGCCTGACAATCTCAGCCTTGCGCCTTCCGGGAACCGAGATGATCAGTTTGGGAATGCGGAGGATCGCCGGGATAGTGAGCGTAAGAGCGCACTCCGGCACCTCCTCCGGGCTGCCAAACCAGCCTTCCGCCGCTTGCTGCTGCCTGCACGCCGCATCCAGTTTGACCAGCTTCATGTCATCCGGGTCGTCGAAATTCGCCTCTCCCGGATCGTTGAAGGCGATATGCCCGTTCTCGCCGATCCCCAGCAGGCAGAGCTGCGGATCGGCCGAGCGCAGTTTCGCGGCATACTCCTTGCATACCGAATCGGGATCGTCCGAGCTGCCATCGATCTCGAAGAACTCGCGAATGGGCACACGCCGGGTTAGATTTTCCCTGAGGTAGCGCCGGAATGAGGCAGGATGATCCTCGTCAATCCCCATATATTCGTCCATGTGAAAGCCACGGACTTTCTGCCATGGCAGGCCGGAGATCGAGGTCATTGCGTGCAGAGTGCTGAGTTGTGAGGCGCCGGTTGCAAAAACAACGCCTATCCGCTCGCGCGACCGCTCCAATTGGCGCAGAGCTTGTGCCACTGCGCGCGCCGCCGCCTCACCGGCGGCTCCACTGTCCTGGTGCAACTCTAACTTCAAAGCATCCACTTGAAACTGTGTAATCTCCATAGGCTGTAGGCCGAAAATTCCTTTATCTCTGCGAAATGTTAGCTGCTTGTTGTCCTACTAGAGCGGGTGCCCCAGGTCCCGATTCTGGGACCTGGGATTCTCCGCAGTCTTTCGAAAGAGGAACCGTGCTCTGTATCAGGGCCCGATTGGTAGGTCGGGGCTTTAGCCCTGACGGGCCGCAAATGACCAAAACTTCGATCAACTTTACAGGAGCTTTGAAGGGTACGGCCTTCAGGCCGTACGTAGCAGTTTAAAAGCAGTTCGGCTTTAGCCACTGAGGGACCTTCTCACTCTCTTCAACCTTTCTCACTGTCGCTTTGTATCAAAGCCCGACTCAAGTCGGGTCGCAAATAACCAAAATTGGACCGGTTTTACAGGTTGACGGAAACTGTCGCTTTGTATCACGGCACGACTTCAGTCGTGCCGTAACTGCTTGAAAACTCGATCGGCTTTAGCCGCTGAGGGAACTCCGCACAGCCCTTAAAACACATACTTTGCTGAAATCTGGAAGAACCTGGCATCGGGCGTATTGCTCTGAAAAAACTGCGTCCCGGTAATCTGCCCACCGGTCGGGCCGTCGCTCGTGGAGCCCAAACTATAACTAGGCGTGTTGAACACATTGAAAACATCGGCGCGCAACTGCAGAAACTGCTCACGCCAGACCGGGACGTTCTTGAAGGCGGACATATTCACCCGCTCGTAACCCGGCGCGCGAATTACGTTGGACCGCCCGCCGAGAAAAGACAGCACTTGGGAGAGCTGCGTTATCTGGGAACCGTGTCCAGTCCGCGGAATCAGAGTGCCCAGCTGCGGATTGGCGAAGGCGCACGGGTTGTACCAATTGGCTTTCGTCCGTACACGTGAGGGGCAGCCCGGATCCGGGTTGGACGCGTCCGGAGAGCCGCCCGGAGAGAACGGATCACGCACCATAATAGCCCGCGCAGTGCCTCCGGCCGCCGTGCTGATGTCCGGCGAGACCGTGAACGGCTTGCCCGTCTGCGCGGAGAATGTCAGGCTGGTCGACCAGCCGCCCAGCAGGACATTGCTTAAGCCTCCGCCATTGAGGTGCGCCCGGCC
Organism: uncultured Acidobacteriaceae bacterium; assembly: GCA_963705665.1. Taxonomy (GTDB): domain Bacteria; phylum Acidobacteriota; class Terriglobia; order Terriglobales; family Acidobacteriaceae; genus PALSA-350. Next base: position 132,860 of record CAVPKQ010000030.1, read on the forward strand.
TCTCCCAAACGGCAGCTCGTAGAATCCATTGAAATTGAAGCGGTCGCGTATATCGTAGGGAGAGTTCGTGTACTCATTGACGATCGGAATCAAATTAATGTTGCGATCGCTCACCCCTCCCGCCAAGGGATCGTAGGAATCATCCAGCGCGTGCGCCCAGGTGTATGTGGCCAGAAAGCTCAGGCCCCTGTTAAAGCGCTTTTCCAGTTTTGCCTGCAGCGAGTTATAGTCGCTCTGCCCGTTGAAGGCGACGATGGTTCCTCCGCCGATCCCCGGAAAGGGTTCCACGCTGAGCGTGCTGTTGGCCGGGTTCAACAGCGCCTCGGCGCTATCGAAGCCGAAGTTGCTCGCGAGATGCCGGGTGATGTTCCCTACATATCCGATAGAAGCCAGTAGATTGTTGCTGAGGGAGCGCTGCAGCGCCAGGTTATAACTCATCGTATTGGTAGTCTTCGAGTTGCTTGGAATTCCCTGCAAGGAAGGCAGCGCGACATAGTTCTGGAGCCCGGCCGCTAACGCTTCCGAGAAGCCCGTCTCCAACGTCTCAGGCAGCGACACGCAGTTATGGGGAGCGCAATTCGGCCTACTGAAGGAATCCGAAAGTCCGAAGGGGAAATTCAAGCCCAGGTTCGGACCTACTCCCACCGCCTCGAGACCGCCGTAGAAGATGCCAAACCCGCCGCTCACCACTGTGTTTGGGCTGGCCGAGTACGCAAACCCGAAGCGTGGCGCGAAGTTCATATCCTGGCCATTCACTAAGGCGTTATTGTTGACATATTGGAGCGCGATATTGTTCTTAGCCAGAATGCTGGTGAACGCGGGCACTAGGGCGATGTTTTGACTGCGGGCAGGTATGGTGTAAAGCCCCGAACCTGTGCCGATTCCCAATGGCCCGGTTACATTGAAGTTCGCTTGCCGTCCCGCCATCTCTGAAAATGGCTGAAAGTAGTCGTAGCGCAGGCCGATATTTATCGTCAGCTTAGGATGAATCTTCCAGTCGTCCTGGGCGTAAGCAGCGCGATACCATCCCACGTCATTGATCGTCGTTTCATTGGTCAGCGAGGCGCTGGCCATCTGGTCGGAGAGAAAATCCGCCACGCCGGAGCCGGTGAAACTGGCTCCCAGATTGCTCGTGTATAAACCGCTGAAGTCGTAGTTGCCGCGGGATTTTGGTGGCTGCAGCGCCGAGAGCCGGATGCTCTGCAAATCCACTCCGAACTTGAAGGAATGATTTCCGGCGATTTTCGTTACATTGTCCAGTATCTGGTAAATATTCTGCTTCTCGACCGAAGGATTGTAGTTATAAGTTCCGAAACCGGTGATGCCGCCAACCGTGACCTGCGGCAGACCTCCGTTGTCGGGAAATTCGGAGCCGTAGGGAATGCCTCCAAAGCCCAGAGAGGCGGCGACGTCAGTGTTGTAATTCGGCTGTAAGAAGGCAAAACTACCGTAATTAATGCCGAAGCGGAGCTCGTTCACCAGGTTTGGATTAAAGAAGTGCGACTCGCTGGCGGTGAGGTTTTCAACCAGGTTGCTGATGAGCCCGGTTTGATAGCTGGTGCTGCCATTGAGGATCGGGCCAAGCGGAGGAGGGATGTAGCCTCGTATGTTTGCATAGCTGAGGCGCGCAAAGGCCTGGTCCTTGGGACTGATGTTCCAATCGAGGCGCGTATCCCATTGAAAGGTGTTGCTGGTCGTGGTGAGGTTCTCTACGTAGTTATTGTAAGTCTTGCCTCCATTGGCGTTGGGCAAAGGATACATGCTCAAAATGCGCTTGGCGATCGGGTTTAACTGGTTGGGACAAAAGACGTTGTTTTGGCCGTTGCAGGACAACATCGCCGTCCCGCCCGAATTCGGCTCGTAAAGTTGTGTCGGCTTGGCGCTGCCTGTCAGGCTGGTGCTGAGCAGCTCGCTGAAGTTTCCCTGGCGCATAAGCGGAGTAGGCACCGAGAGGGTGTCGGTTGCCGCATAGGAAACGCGGTTTGCCTCCGTATCCCCAAAGAAAAACACCTTGTTCTTGAATATTGGAAAACCCAGCGTGGCGCCGAATTGATTCTCGTGGTAAGGCGGAATGGTCAGCGCCGGCCAATTCCTCGCATCGAGCGCGGTGTTGCGAAAATACTCCCAAAGACTTCCGTGAATCTGATTGGTGCCCGACTTCAGGCTGACGTTGACAGCCGCTCCTGCCGAGTGGCCGAGTTCGGCGTTGTAATCCGCGGTGTCCACCCTGAACTCCGCCAGCGCATCCGGCGGCGGCCGCACGTTGTAACTCGAGCCATTCATCAGATCCAGAATGTTGGCGTTGTTATCCACTCCGTCCATAATGAAGTTATTCTGCCCCGCGCGCTGGCCGTTGGCGCTGAAATCGCCCGTGCCCCCGCCGTGTGTGCCGCCCGACGGAACCACTCCGGCGGTCAACTGGACGATGTAAACCCAGTTCCGTCCGTTCAGAGGCGTGTTGTTGATGGTGTTCGTGCTGAGCACCTGGCCGACCGAGCCGGATTGAGTTTGCAGAAGCGATGGCGCCGCGGATACTGTCACACTCTGGGATACAGATCCCGGCTTGAGAATGAGAGCCACATTCAATCGCTGCTGCACGTCCAGGTGGACATTCTCCTGGACCGTGGTTTGGAATCCTGGAGCCGCGGCGCTCACCCGGTAGTTGCCGATTTTCACCGGCGAAAAAACGTATACGCCGCTGCCGTTCGCCTTGTCCGAAAGGCTAAGCCCGGTGTCGGTGCTGGTCAGGGTAACTTGAGCGCTCGGAACGACCGCGCCCGAAGTGTCTTGGACCACGCCGGTAATGGTTCCCTGATCGACCTGGGCCACCATTGGAGATGCTGTAGCCACAAGCCCCAGAAGTACTGCAAAGGTTCCTACGTTGCGCCGTTTCATTCTTGTTCAACTCCCGCAAAGACGGGTTCTGTTAAGAGAATGTATCTTAACAAGAAAATATCCCGACTTTACAGAAATATTTCTCGTCGCCTTGGATTTAGGAATCTTACCCCTCCATCATTCCAGGGTGCCCCATATCTGGCGCGCTCTTTGCGCCAGATGTGGGAAACCACAAACCTCCGCAGCGAAACTGGCTATTTTCAGAGCAGAGCACGGGACTAAGAAACGGTCATTTGGCTACGACCGCTCCACGCGCGGATAAGCCCGCTGGCAGGCTCTGTGAAGAAAGAATGGGGCGGCAGGAATCTCTCTTGATGAATTCCGTAGGAATGGTCACGCGCTGCGGACCCTGCCCCGGATTGGCGATCCGGTTGAGAACGACTTCCACCAGTCTGCTTCCCCAGCTGCTCGGGGAATTCCCGGATGGTGGTCAAACCCGGATAAAGCCATGCGCCGGCGGTGTCGTTGCAGCCGGCCACGCTGACATCGTCGGGGATCTTCAGGCCGCTGTCCCGCAGGCCTTTATAAACGCCATGCGCGGTGGGATCGTTGCCGGCAAAAATCGCGGTAAAAGGCTCCCCTGAGGCCACCAGAGACTTGGCGCCCAGGTATCCGATCTCGGTATCGTCTTCCGAGTCGATACCGCTCTGCCGCGGCTCCAGGCCGGCCTCTTCCATTGCCCGCCGGTAGCCGGTAAAGCAGCGCGCAAACCACGGCAGGCGCGTATTGCCTACGAAGCCGATCGAGCGATGGCCCAGCCCGATCAGATACCGCGTCATGTCATGGCCGCCGCGCAGGTCGTCGGAAAAGACCACATCGCTCTTCAGATCGGCCGGCTCATCGATTAGGTTGTTGCCTAGAACCGCAAAGGTGATCCCTTTGTGTTCCAGCAGCTCTAAAAGATTCATCGAATTGGTTCCCGCCAGTATCACCGCCCGCACCACATCGTGGCGCTGCACCACCTTGGGCAGATGCAGCTCTTTCCAGGGAATCTGGGGTGAATAGTTGAACGATAGAAACACCATGTCCCAGCCGTGCGCCGCGCAATAGGCCTCGGCGCCCAGCAGAATCCGCGAGTGAAAGGCGTGCAGCATGGGGCGGTTGTTCAGCAGAAAGGCCAGGGCTTTGGTCTTGTTTCGCTGGGAGAGATTGATATCGAGCTTCGCCGCCGCATCGAAAACCGTCTTCTGGATCGCCGGATCGACGCGATTGTTTCCGTTGAGCACGCGGGAAACGGTGGAAACACTGACCTTCGCGGCGGCTGCAATCTCCCGCAGCCCCACCTTGCCGCTCTTTTTATCACTCTTCCGCGGATCGGTATTTTTCATCCGGAATCCCATGCAATCCAGCCCAGACTATAAAGAAGACCTTCACCGCTTGCAAGTTCATTGCAGCAATTTTCCTGAATAATGAGCAACTTCCTTCGTTATCAAGAAAATTTCCATTGACATTACAGCTTTTTTAACGCTATAAGAATTCAACATTGTGGGCTCTGGTGGAAACCCCACATGAATGCGGGCTGGGAGCGCTTTAATGCTGGGGAAGCTCTGTATCTGTTTCTGGGGTGGAAGCCCCCGCATTTATGCGGGGATAGGAGCGCTTCAGCGCTCCGGGAGAGATTCGATCTTTAAAATCATGCGCTTTAGCGCGGGTGTGGGGAAGCCCATCCAGTTGCTGCTTTTGAAGGGGACGGCCTTCACGCCGTCCGTAAAAGATTGAAACTCGATCGGCTTTACAGATTGCGGAAAAACTACGGTTTTGTGTCAGGGCCCGACTTCAGTCGGGCCGTAAGTGACGAAAAACTCGATCGGCTTTAGCCGCTGAGGGACCGGACCCCTCGACTTGCGATTCGCGGCAAAAAGCAAATGCCAGAAGTTAAACAAAAAACACCGAGGTGCTTTCGTGAGGTCTTTCAAACTGCTTCTATTATTGAGCTTGTTCAGCCTGCTCCTGATTTCACAACTATGGCATCCGGAGGCGTCAGCGCAAGAGGTAACCGCCACGCTCGTAGGCATCGTCACCGACAACACCGGTGTAGCCATCAAGAACGCCCAAGTCACGATCACTGAACAGCAAACCGGGATATCGCACAGCCAGTCGACCAATGACAGCGGCAACTACCAATTCACGTTCCTGCCTCCCGGCCTATACACGGTTTCAATCGCCAGCCCATCCTTCCAGACCGGGGTAATCAAGAACGTACGCGTTCCGGTGAACACCACGGCGCGCGTGGATATGACCTTGCAGCCCGGGTCTATCTCGCAAACAGTCACGGTAACCGATCAGGCGCCTCTGCTGCAAACCGACCGCGCCGATGTAAACATGCAGATCGACTCCAAGCAGGTAGAAGATCTGCCCAACGGCTCCACCCGTAACTTCCAGACCCTGGAATCGTTGGTCCCCGGCGTCAGCCTGCCGATTTACGATCAATCGTCGTTCTTCAATGCGCAGAACTCCCAGGCTTTTCAGGTCAACGGCCAAGGGCCCATGTCCAATAACCTGCAGATCGAAGGCATTGACGACAATGAGTTCAGCGGGGCGCTGCAAGTCTATATTCCTCCCGCGGCGGCAATCCAGACGGTGGACGTCGAAACCAGCAATTACGCCCCCGAGTTTGGCCGTTCCACCGGCGCGGTAACGAATGTGATCTTGAAGTCGGGCACGAACGCTTTTCACGGCTCGGCCTACGAGTACAACCAGGTAAGCGCAACCGCGGCGCGCAGCTACTTCAATACGACCGGACCTTTCCCGCCCCATACCTACAACTACCTCGGCGGAACACTTGGCGGCCCGATCTACAAAGATCGCACCTTCTTCTTCGTGGATTTTCTTCGCACCTCCAACGCCAGCAGCACTTACGAACTGTTCACCCTGCCTACTGCGGCCTTCCGCGCCGGCGACTTGAGCGCGAGCCCGTACAACATCTATGATCCCAATACCGGCAAATCCGACGGCACAGGGCGGCGGCAGTTCGTAACTAACGGTGTCCCCAATGTGATCCCCGCCAGCCGGCTAAGCGGCATTCCGCAGGCCATTCTTGCCATGGTGCCGGAGCCTAATATACCCGGCGCAGGGCCCACGAATAACTACCAATCCATGGTCGGCTATAACCAGACCTCCGATCAGCTGGACGCCAAAATCGACCAGAACTTAGGCGCGAATAACCGTTTGTCCTATCGTTATAGCTGGCAGCAGGTAACTACCGTACAGGACCCCGCATTCGGCCTCGCAGGCGGTCCGGCCGGAGGGGGCTTTCAGGGAACCGGAACTCAGAACATCTACAATACCGCCGGTGAGTTTATCCATATCTTCTCCCCTACCCTCACTACCGAAGCGCGGCTCGGCGTCGACCATGATGCAAACATCGCCAACCCGTCCGACTACGGCTCCAATGCCTCCGCGCAGCTGGGAATCCCGGGCGCCAATGTCAGTCCATTTACCAGCGGCCTGACCACCATAAGCGTCGCCGATTATTCCTCTCCGCTTGTGGGGTACAGTCAATACATGCCGTGGATACGCTCGGAAACCAATATCGACGCAGTCAATAACTGGACCAAAGTCCTGGCTAACCACTTGATCAAATTCGGCTTCGAGATGCGCGGAAATCGCCAGGACCTGATTCAGGTCGCGACCTACAGTCCTCGCGGAATTTTTGATTATGGCACGGGCCAGACATCTCTGAATGCTTCAGGTTCGACCGCAGGCTATGCCAATGCCTTTGCCAGTTTCCTGCTCGATGTCCCCAGCATGGTCGCCCGCGAAGTCAATGTCGGCGATGCCTCCTGGCGGGAACAACTCTACTTCGGATTCATTCAGGACACCTGGCAGATATCCCAGAAGCTGACATTGACTTATGGCCTGCGCGCAGCGATTTTCATGCCGCCTTATCCCAAAGGAAAGGGAGGCTTTTCGCAATACGTCCCAGCGACCAACAGCCTGGAAATCTCCGGCTATGGCAACATACCCAACAACCTGGGAGTTAGCGTGCACAAGGATTTCGAGCCGCGTATCGGCTTTGCCTATCGAGCATCTCCGGGGACTGTCGTCCGGGGCGGCTTCGGTATCAGCCATACGCCATATCAAGGTCTCGCCTATGCGTATAACTATCCGGTCCGCACCAACCTATCCTTCAATCCCGTCAACTCTTACGCGCCGGCGCTGAATCAGGCCGGCGTGCCGGAGACGTTGGCTCAAGGCTTTCCGCCCGCTTCGCAAGCGCCGATTCCGTCCAATGGCATAATTCCAAACGCGGCCATTGCCTCTGCCTGGAACGTGGTGAACACAAACTTTAAAGATCCCTACGTCATGTCCTACAACATGACGATTGAGCAAAACCTTGGCAAGCAGTGGGTCAGCACCCTGGCCTATCTGGGCAACCAAGGCCGCCAGATCCCCGCCAGCTATAATCTGAACGCCGGGCTGGTCGCCGGCGCCGGCCAAAGGCCAACCGGAGTACGCCACCTTTGGGCGCACCGCGGCTACCAACCTTCTGGCCTATGGCACAACCTCAAACTATAACGCTTTGCAGGCCCGCCTGACCCATCGCTTTTCAAATGGGCTGGAGTGGACCTCAGCCTATGCGTGGCAGAAGTCGATGGGATGGGTATCAAATTCGGTTAACGACAGCAGCCTAGGCTTCTACATCGACCTTCGGCGCAACTATTCTCAGTCCAGCTATAACAGCGCTCAGACGTATGCGCAAAGCTTTGTCTACGAGCTTCCCTTCGGTAAGGACAAGCCCTTGCTGCATAACGGATTGATGAGTAAGGCGGCCGAAGGCTGGCAGTTGGCGACCATCATGCATATACAAACCGGGACGCCGCTGACGTTTACAGCCAACGCGAACCAATTAAATGTCCCGGGAACAAGCCAGGTGGCCAACCAGGTTAAGCCCTTCAGGAAGCTCCATGGTATCGGCACTTCGCAGTATTGGTTCGATCCGTCATCCTTTGTGCAGCCAGTGGGGCTGGCGTTGGGAAATACCGGCGAGAACATTTACAGTGGTCCCGGATTATTCACCTTGGATGCATCGGCATTTCGCACCTTCCCGATTCATGAATCGGTCACACTGCAGCTCCGCGCGGATGCATTCAACGTTTTGAACCATCCTGTATTCGGCAACCCTGGCAGCAGCTTGACCAGCACAAACTTCGGCAGGGTCACGAGCACTGCCGGCACCGGGGTCAATGGAACCGCGGGTGCGCCACGAGCACTCCAGTTTGCCGGAACCCTCCGCTTCTAATCTGGATCGGAGAAATTATGGGCCTGCCTTATTTGTCATCTCGACCGGAGCGCTCATGGGCCTGCGGCCCACACAAGGGAATGAAAATCGGGTTGAGGAGGGCTTGGTTGGCAATTACACCTACCTTTGTCATTTCGACCGGAGCGAAGCGGAGTGGAGAGATCTGTGGTGTCCCACATCTGGCACAAAGAGCGCGTCAGATATGGGGCACCCGGCCTCAGGGAATAGATCTTCCCATGTTGGGTCTTTGCCTTTCTTTCTGTCATTCCCGAAGGGAATCTGCTTTTCGTATTAGCAGCGCCGTGCAAGGGCAGAAGCAGATTCCCTCCGCGAATGACAGACAAAAAAGAAAGAACCAGGAAGTTACACCTAATTTGTCGTTACTCTACTTAACATTCAAAATGGCTCTAACCCCATAGGAGAATAGAGTGAAGCGCAACCAACTCTTCCGGCGTCTGATTACTCCGGCGATCACGCTGATTCTGATTCCATTGTTCGTGGCCTCTGCGGCGATGGCCCAGCAAGCTACCCCCTTCTGCGCAGACAAAAATTGCGTACAGACCCGGCAAACCCTCAAAGACATTTGCGATTTGATTGTCAAAGAGAAGAGCACCTATCCCACTATCTATATCGGCGGATACTACATGCGCACTCTGGTCGCCGGATACGAGATCTTCGGAGATCGCCGCTACCTGGATACAGCGCTTGCCTACGGCGATTGGCTGCTTGCCCGGCAGATGCCCAACGGCTTTTGGCAGACGGGTTATGGTCCTGTCTATATGGCGGATACGGGGAGCGCTCTCGGTCTCTTCATCGTCCTTTACAAGCATGCGGACCCCGAGCGCCAGCACAAGTATTTCGATGCCGTCCAGCGCTATGTCGACTCCATTCAAAAGGAGGGAATGATTCATCCCAACGGCGCTTTCGGCACCGGATGGAGGCGCGTCGAAAACGGCAAGTTGACCACCCCTCTCTACGATCAGTACACCTTATCCTCGGCGCTCACCGGCGCCGAGATCTTTACCTGGATGTACCACATCACCAAGAAGGACGAGTATAGGGAAGTCGCCTACCACGCATTGCGCTGGGTCTTTTCCACCATGCGCAGCGATGGCAACATCCCTCATATCCTGGCCGAAGAAGGCTTCGATTGGGACAAGCGCGAGCATCCACAGATCGCCGCCAAACTGTGGACCCAGATGACCTATGGAACGTCGGCCTACGTAGGGGAAGGCATTCTCTCCTTCGACCTCTATTGCGGCAACCCGGCCTGGAAGGCATGGATTGAGAAAGCGGTACGGCCGAATATCGAGTTTCTGCTGCGCACTCAACTGCCCGACGGCACCTGGTCGGAGTCGAGGCAACCAGTTGGGACCGCACCCGCAGCCCGGGAATCGCCGACTACCTGATCTGGTACTACGAGCACGTCCATCACGATCTCCGCATCGCGAAAGCGGTGCAGCGTTTTGACGCCTTCGTTATCGATCCCCAGAAAGGCAAGACCTATGGCCTTCTGAACGATGGCGCCGCGACCGATTCCAGGGGCAGCGTCAGTGCCTTCAATACCGTAACCAGCCTTACCGGCCGCGCGCTTGCGGATATCCTGTCCCCAGGTGTGGACGCTAATTGGTAATGGACCGCAGGGGGATTTTCAACCGATACCGCAGTCTGCTGCTTGACGACATTGTTCCTTTCTGGTTCCGCCATGGAATCGATTGGGACAATGGCGGAGTATTGTCCTGCCTGCGTAATGACGGATCTCTGGCCAGCGGCGACAAATACATCTGGTCGCAGGCCCGCTCGGTGTGGACCTTCTCCGCCCTCTACAACCGCATCGAGCGGCGGCCGGAATTTCTGCAGGCGGCGGAGAACTCCATCCGCTTCCTGCTGGCCCACGGCCGGGATCAAGCCGGCCGGTGGATTTACCATGCGGACCAGGAAGGCCGCATAATCGAAGGCGCGACCAGCATCTACTCTGATTGCTTCGTTGTCTATGGCTTCAGTGAATACTACCGCGCGGTTCAGGATGCGCGCCTGCTCTCAATTGCGCGAAAGACCTTCGAGCGCATACGGCGCCGCATCGAAGAGCCCGATTTTCACGAGACTGCGCCCTATCCCCTGCCTCCCGGTTGGAGGAACCATGGCCTGCCCATGATCATGACCGACACCACCAACGAGCTAATGCAGACCACCGGCGATGCGGGACTGGAGCCGTTGATCGACGACTATGTCCAGCGGGTCATGAACCATTTCGTGCGGCCGGAGCGGAAAGTCGTGTTGGAGTTCCTTACCCGGAACTATCAGACCCTACCTCCGCCGGCGGGGACCTTTGTAATGCCCGGCCATGCGATCGAGTCAATGTGGTTTATGATGCACGTCGCAAGGCGGCGCGGAGATCAGGCCCTCCTCCGCCGCGCTGCGGAAGTCGTACGCTGGCATCTGGAGTTGGGCTGGGACCGGGAATACGGAGGCATCTTTCTATCCCGGGATATCGAAGGGCGCAAGCCATATCTGCCTCACTCCGATAAAAAGTTATGGTGGCCGCACGTGGAAGCGCTGTATGCCACCCTGCTCGCCCATCAGCTCACCGGTGAGGCGTGGTGCCTCGATTGGTATGAGCGAGTGGCGGAGTGGGCGTGGTCGCATTTTCCCGTGCCGCAAGCCGGGGAATGGTATCAACGCCTCACCCGGGAAGGCGAGCCCACTACCGAGGTTGTCGCGCTGCCGGTGAAAGATCCCTTCCATCTGCCGCGCGCGGCGATTTTGATCTTGCAGTTGATGGAACAAATGGAGCAAATGGAGCAATCATGAGCCGCCGCGTCATCACCGGGCGTAATCCCGCAACCGGGGAGGCGCTCAAAATCACCATTGAGGATGGCCGGATTCAGGCTATCGCCGCCGGCCCCGCCGACGAGGAGCTATGGCTCGCGCCGGGCTTTATCGACCTGCAGGTAAATGGCTACCGTGGCTGCGACCTTAATTCGGATACGGTCGACCCGGATGCAGTTATCTTCCTTACCCATAAGTTGATCGCAACCGGTGTAACCACATTTCTTCCCACCGTCATTACCGGCTCGGAGGAAAGGATTACCAAGGCCCTTCGCGCCATCGCGAAGGCGCGGCGCGCCAGTCCCCTGGTAACTCATGCCATTCCGTTCGTCCATGTCGAGGGCCCTCACATCTCCGCTGAAGACGGCTACCGCGGAGCACACCAGCGCGAGCACGTTCGCCCTCCGAGCGTGGCCGAGTTCGAACGATGGCAGGCAGCTTCCGGCAATCTGGTCGGCATGGTGACCGTCTCCCCCCACTGGGATGATGCGCCGCACTACATCTCCGCGCTGGCGGCCAGCGGAACCGTGGTTTCGATCGGCCATACGCACGCCACGTCCGCTCAGATCCATTCCGCCACCGACGCAGGCGCCCTCTTATCTACCCACCTCGGGAATGGAGTTGCGGATCCGCTTCCCCGGCACCCAAACCTCGTCTGGGCACAGCTTGCCGAGGATCGCCTGACAGCGACTTTCATCGCCGATGGCCATCATCTTCCCCCGGATACGCTGAAAGCTATGTTGCGCGCCAAGAGCGTGGAGCGAAGCATTCTCGTCTCCGACACTGTAGCCTTAGCCGGCTTACCTGCCGGAGTCTACGACACCCCCATCGGCGGGCACGTGGAGATCTCCTCCGATGGCCGCCTGACCATGATGGGCACGCACTTTCTTGCCGGCGCAGCCCACCCCCTCAAGGATGGCATCGCAAACGTCGCCAACTTGGGAGCGTTCTCCTTAGGCGACGCCGTCCGCATGGCAACGGAGAATCCCGGCCGGCTCACCGGAAGCCGCGGAACGTTGCGTCCCGGCGCGCCGGCGGACCTCGTCCGTTTTGCCTGGGATGCATCCCAGCCAGAGTTACAAATCCAAACCGTCCTGGTGCAAGGAGAGGAACGGGAATGAAATATACGGTCATGACACAAAGAAGGGCTTTGATTGGCAACTACACCCTATTTGCCATCTCGACCGAAGCGGAGCGGATGTGACCGCCTCTCTTTCTGTCGCCGCAGGGCCGGGTGCCCCAGGTCCCGATTTTGGGACCTGGGATTCCGCAAATCTATCTCGTCCGTTTTTGCTTTTCTTTCTGTCATTCCCGCAGGGAATCTGCTTCTGGCTTTTCTTGGTGGCACTGCGAATAGGGAAAGCAGATTCCCTTCAAAAAGACAGAAAGAAAAGCAAAAACCGATATGAAAACTCGCGATAAATCCATCGGCATTACTCGCCGCGATTTCTTAAACTTGGCCGGTGCGGGCGCAGCAGGCTTGGCCTTGAATAACCGTTTACTAGCCAAGACCCTCACAGAATCCCCTGCCTCCCGCCTGTCGCAGACTCACGACCTTTTGTCGCTGCCGCTCTGGGGCCCTTACTCCAAGAAATACTTCGGCATCTCGCACATCCCCGACGTGCAGCGCGGACTGAGCTTCGATCTCAGCATCTTCCCTCTGCTGACGGCTGGACCGGTAACCTTGCCCAGCGTAACCGGTCAATCCGGCGTGCATCCCTGGGAAGCCTCGCCCAACGTCGACTTTTATTTTCTTCGCCTGGAGACCATCTGGAAAGATCAACTCTATTGCGATCTTTCCTTTTCCCCTTTGTCCAGCGACAGCAGGCTCGTTCGCTTGCAACTGGTCAATCGCACCCCAACCGAGCAGCAACTCGCGCTGCACTGCCTGGCGCAGCTCGTCTTTCCCCCGGTAAGGGAGCTCACTGCCGAACCCATCCGGCGCTGTGAAGTCGGCTCCCGCCGGCCGCGGTCTGGGTCCACGCCCTCGATTACACCGATTTGCAGTTCGCCAAACCACGCCCCACCGACAACCTGGTGCCGGACGGAAAGCTGCGCGGCGAGGAGCGCGGCCACGACTGCGTAGGCGGCTCGGTAGTGGCGCAAGGCTTTGGCAAGGACCAGGGCGACCGCCTCCGCTACCGCCTCCGCCTGGCAAGGCCCTTCTCCAATGCGCTCCTGATTTGGAGATTCCGGCTGCGTCCCGAGGCTCGCGCCCTCTTTCAGATCGACGGCGCGTACCGCGGTGAAATCGCATTTCAGGGCAGCGGCGAATTCGCAACCGCCGCTGTCCCGCTTGGCGCGCTCAGGGCTGGCGAGTGTGAGCTGAACTTCACATCGAAGGGCGGCGAAGCGCCTGCGCTCAACGGCTTTGCCCTGCTCGAAGCCGAACAGGCGGATCTACTTCGCTTTGTGAAAACTCCCTGGCGCCCGGTTCCCGGTATAGGCACCGTGCCGGATACGAATGGACTCGTCCTCAAGTACCAGGATGTATCCAACTACTACGGCTTTTCCCTGGCCACCGAGTGGGCCGGACGCCGCCAGCTGAAGTGGCGCGACCTGGATGCCGCATTCGGCAATCACTCCGATGCCTTTACCAGGCAGCGTATCTTTGGCGACCCGCGCCGAGGGCGTCCCGGCGACCCAGACTCGCTCTTCATTCATGCATTTTCCAAACCCTTTTCCCTTGCGCCGAACTCAAGCAAGTCGATCTATGGCGTGGTATGCGCCGGATCGGACGGCAAGGTCCGCCGCTGCCTGGCAGAGTTTCAACCGCAATCGCCTGCGCATGAGCGCGTCTATCTCGCCGGCAAAGAGAGCGCCTACCATCTGGTTTCTACTCCGGCAGGGGAAGGTTATCTCTTAGGCCAGCAATTGATGTCAGCCGTAACCCTCACCAACCTTACCTATCCTCTCTATACGCAGCGAAACTACATCCGGACTTACTCGCCCGGCCGAATCTGGGACTGCCTCTATACCTGGGACGCTGGATTTGTCGGTCTCGGGTTGCTCGAAACCGATCCGCAAGGCGCGGTGGACTTACTCAACGCCTACACCACGCCCGAGGGCGCGCAATCTGCCTTCATTCATCACGGCACTCCATTGCCGATCCAGATTTACCTCTACTGCGAGCTATGTAACCGCACCCAATCGCGCGAGATGCTGGAGTATTTCTATTCCCGCCTTCGGCAGTATCATCGTTTCCTCGCCGGCCGGCTGGGCAGCTCGACCACCCGGCAGCATCAGGATCATCTGATCTGTACCTGGGACTACTTCTACAACACCGGCGGCTGGGACGACTATCCTCCGCAGAAGTTCGTTCATCAGCACAATCTAACTTCGGCTGTCGCGCCGGTAGTGAATTCCGCGCACACCATACGCTGCGCCAAGCTGCTGCGCGCGGCAGCCGCGGCGCTGGGGCGCGACGAGGATTTTGCCGAATACGATCGCGATGTCCAGGAATTATCCGCCTCCCTGCAGCGCTACTCCTGGGACGCGCCCTCGGGCTACTACGGTTATGTCCGGCACGACCGGCAGGGAGCGCCGGACGGCATTCTGCGCGATGCCGGCGGCATGAATTTCAACATGGGCCTCGATGGCGTTTATCCATTAGTTGCCGGCATCTGCTCTCAGCAACAGGAGCAGCGGATTCTGGAACACTTGTTTTCTCCCCAGCATCTCTGGACCGCCGCGGGAATCACCACCGTGGATCAGTCTGCCTCTTACTACAATCCCAACGGCTATTGGAATGGCAGTGTCTGGTTTGCCCATCAGTGGTTTCTTTGGAAGACCATGCTGGATCTTGGCCGCGGCGAGCTGGCAAAACGCATCGCGCTCGCCGGACTCGAGATCTGGAAGCAGGTGACCGATGCCTCGTACGACTGCATGGAACACTTCACCAGCCATAAGCCGTATGGCGCGGGATGGAGCCAGTTCAGTAGCCTATCCTCGCCCGTCCTGCCCTGGTTTGCCTCCCTCTACACGCCCGGCCGGCTGACATGCGGATTCGACGTCTGGATTCGGCATTGCAGTTTCAGCCAATCCAATCGGCGGCTCCAGGCAAGACTCAAATTAGATCGCGACCAGCCTGGCCGCCAATTCAGCGTGCTCGCCTGCATGAATCCCGACTCGTCCTACACCGTGCAATGGAATGGAGCCGCCGTGGAATTCACCAAGCTGCACGACGGACTCCTGCAGATTCAGTTGCCCTGCCGCTCTGGAGCGGGCGACCTGTCCATAAGAGATACAGCTACGGGATTAACATGAAAAGGTGCGAACCCCCTCCAATGAAACCCGTGAGCGTATCTTGTCCGCGGCTATCGACCTGCTAAGAAAATATGGCCCCGGCCGGGTCACGGTCCTGGACGTGGCGGCCGGCGCCGGCATGAGCCACCCCAACGTCTATCGTCACTTCAAAAGCAAAAAGGCGCTCCAGGAAGCGGTCATGGAGATATGGTTCAAACGGGTCTTCGAGCCCCTGGAGCAAATCGCCAACAGTACCGCCCCTGCCGATCGACGGCTGGAGAAATGGATGGTCACGGCGTCAACCTTGAGACAGAAATCGTATGTCGACGATCCCGAGCTTTTTGCCATGTATCGTCTTCTTGCCCACGAAAACCGGCCGGTAATCCAGCAATACCAGATCGCCCTGCATGAACAAATCCAGAAAATCCTCAGAGACGGCGTCAGCAATCGGATCTATCGGATTGCTCACGTCTCCGCCGCCGCAAAAGCAGTCTTGGAAGCCATGGTCGGATTCGGCCATCCCGACCGCGTAATGAGGTTTGCCGGAGATCCGCGAACCACCGACGTCCGCAGAATGTTCCGCCTGCTCAACGCCGGCCTGAAAGCCGGCGTCCTCTAGCAAATCTCTCCCTTCAACAAATCCTGGGTGCCCCATATCTGACGCGTTCTTTGCGTCAGATGTGGGATTCCACAAATGCGCGACTTACATCTTCTTAGCAACCGCCTTCTCCGACGGCAGTTGCGTATTATCCCATCCCCCGCCAAGCGACTCGATCAACTGAACATTACTGGTCATCTGCAGTACCCGTAGGCTAATTTCACTCTGCTGCTGTGTCAGAAGCGAGGTCTGCGCCGTGAAGACATCCAGATAGGAGTCCAGCCCAGTACGGTAGCGAGTTATAGCCAGATCGTAATATCTCTGGGCGGCATCGACTGCCGCTTGCTGTTGCTCCAACTGTTGCGCCAACCATCGCTGCGATGCCAGATAATCCTCCGTCTGCTGAAAAGCGGTAAGGACAGTCTGCCGGTAGGCTGCGGCATCGACCTGATACTGCGCCTTATAGCTGTTGAGAGCCGCCCGCCGCGCGCCTGCGTCGAAGAGCGTCTCGGATGCCGCAGGTCCGATCGAGAAAAATCGGCTTGGCCAGCTAAACCAGCTTCCCACTTTGGAGGCTCTGAAAGCCTCCGTCGCCTGTAATGCTGAACGAGGGATAGAAGGCCGCCGTCTGCACCCCGATCAGAGCATTGGCTTCCGCCATGGTTCTCTCCGCCGCCGCTACATCGGGACGCCTTTCCAGCAGCTCCGATGGCAGACCGATTGGCACCCCTGGAACCGGCGTTGTAAGCGCTTTGACCGGCATCGAAAAAGTCGAGGCCGGCTGGCCGATCAACAGAGCGATGGCGTGCTCATACTGCGCGCGAGCGATATGAAGATTGCTGGCCTCCGATTCCGCCGTCTTCAGGTTGAGCTCCGCCTGGGCGACCGACTGCTGATTGTCTATTCCCGTTCTATTGAGAGTGCGAGTCAGAACCAGGCTCCTCTGGTACGATTCGATCGTCTGCTCATAGAGCGCAAGCTGGGCATCCTGCCCGCGAATCTCGAAGTAATAGATCGCAAGGCTGGCCTGTTCCGAGAGCCGCTCGTTGGCCAGGTCGGCGGCGCTTACCTGTGCTGCGTTGGCATACTCTCGGACGGTATTCCTCACTCGGCCCCAGACATCCGGCTCCCACGAGACATCGATCGGAAAACTGAAGTCGTTGCTGTTGGGATTGATTCCTGTGTATCCGGAGGAGCGCGTGCGGGTGTAGGAGAGCGAAGCGGAAACCGTCGGAAAGTAATTCGACCGGGCCTGCCGCACCAGCGCCCGCGCGGCCATGAAGTTCTGGTACGACTGCGCAATGTTCTGGTTCGACGTGTTCAACCTGGTCTCGAGCTGGTTGAGCTCAGGCTCCTCGTAGATCTCCCACCAGTTCCCCCGCAGCGCCGCGTCGTTGGGTTTTGCCGGCGTCCAGGTCGAGCCGTCCGGCGCCTGCTGCGGAGCGGCTTCTTTGAAAGCGGAAGGAGCCTGAACCACGGGCGGCTTGTACTTCGGTCCCACGACACATCCCTCAAAACAAACCATCCCGAGGAGTGAGACCAGATACGCGGTGCGGCGAATTAGGCGAAATCTCATAGTGACTTTCCTTACGCGGGAGCGCTTCCCGGCTCCTGTGCCGGAATGCTCTTGCTGCGCTTGAAGCTCCGGGCGATACGGTCGAAATAGAGATAGATCACCGGCGTCGTGTACAGGGTCAGTACCTGGCTGAAGATCAGGCCGCCCACGATGGCGATGCCTAGAGGCCGGCGAAGCTCCGAGCCAGTGCCGTAGCCAAATGCCAGGGGACACGCGCCCAGCAGCGCCGCAAGCGTAGTCATCAGAATGGGCCGGAAGCGAAGCATGCAGGCTTCGAAGATGGAATCCCGTGTATTCTTCCCCTCCTCGCGCTCTGCCTGCAATGCAAAGTCGATCATCATGATGGCATTCTTTTTCACGATGCCGATCAGCAGAACGATGCCGATCAGCGAGATCACATCGAGCTCGCTCTTGAACACAATCAGGGCGAGAATGGCGCCCACCCCGGCCGATGGCAGCGTGGTCAGTATCGTGATCGGATGAATCAGACTTTCATAGAGGACTCCGAGAACGATGTAGATAGCCAGCAGCGCGGTAACAATCAAAAGCGGCTCGGTGGCAAGAGACTTTTGGAAGGCCTGCGCAGTGCCGGCAAACTGTGCGCGGATCGTGCCCGGCATCCCGATGCGCTGCTGCACGCGATTGATCGCCTGGGTCGCCTGGCCGAGAGACACGCCCGGGGCTAGATTGAAGGAGATCGTAACCGACGGAAAAAACGAAGAATGATTTACCGCCAGCGGCGATGTTGAAACCTGCATGGTCGAGATCGCACGCAGAGGAACCGCGCCGTCTCCCGAAGAGTGAACATAGGTCGAGTTGAGAGTCCTGGGGCTGCGGTAAAACTGAGGCGCAGCTTCAAGCACCACATAGTACTGATTGAGCGACGTGTAGATGGTTGAGACCTGTGACTCCCCAAACTCGTAATAGAGTGAGTTGTCGATAATCTGGGGAGTGACGCCTAGCCGGGCGGCGGTGGGGCGGTCGTAATGCAGCAGCATCTGCAGGCCGTTATTCTGTTGATCTGTGTTGATGTCCTTGAGCTGCGGCATGGCAAGCATCTGCTGGCGAAGCTTCGGCCCCCACTCGCTGAGATCTTCGACCGTGTCCGCCGAAAGCTGATACTGGTATGCGGCGTTGCTCTGCCGGCCGCCGACGGTCAGATCCTGTGCCGCCTGTAGAAATGTAGAAGCGCCCGGGAGCACAGCCAGCTTCGGCCGCATGCGGTCGACGACCTGAGCCGCACTCACCTTGCGCTCCTTCAACGGCTTCAGGCTTATGAAGATAAAGCCTGTGTTGGTAGCCCCGCCTCCGGGTCCGCCTTGTCCGCCGGTAAACCCCGCTACGAACTGCACTGCCGGGTCGGCCATGATCACCCTTTGGGCATCGAGCAGTGAAGACCGCATCGATTGGAAGGACGCATCCTGCGGCCCCTGAATGCCGCCTATAAGCGTGCCCGTATCCTGCTGGGGAAAGAAGCCCTTCGCCACCCGGCCAATCAGCACGCCATTCAGGCCCAAAGTCAAAAGAAGAAGCAGGATCATGAATGCCGGATGGCGCAGCGTCCAGGTGAGGCTGCGGCGATAGACCTCCAGCAGGAACTCGAATGCCTGCTCGCTCGCCCGGTACAGCCCGCCATGTTCTTCTGCTTTGTCCCGGCCAAGCAGTTGAGCGCACATCATTGGAGTCACGGTCAGCGAGATGACCATCGAAACGGCGATCGAAGTGGCCAGAGTAAAGGCAAACTCATGGAATATCCGTCCCACCAGGCCGCCCATGAAGAGGATGGGAATAAAGACCGCGATCAGCGACAGACTCATCGAAACCACGGTAAAGGCGACCTCTTGCGCGCCCAGCAGAGAGGCATCCCAGGGCCGCATGCCGGCTTCGATGTGGCGTGTGATGTTCTCCATCACCACGATCGCATCGTCCACTACGAAACCGGTGGAGATGGTAAGCGCTATGAGCGAAAGATTGTCCAGGCTGAAGCCTGCGAGATACATCACGCCAAACGTGCCGATCAGAGAGACCGCGACGGCGACACCAGGAATTAGAGTCGACCGCGGACTCCGCAAAAATACAAAGACTACGGCAATGACCAGAACCGTTGAAATAACCAGCGTCCGCTCCACATCGTTGACTGAGGCCCGGATCGTCGTGGTGAGATCGACGACCACATTCAGCTTGTCGTTTACCGGAATGGACGCCCGAACCGAAGGCAGCTCCTTCTTGACGCGATCTACCGTCTCGATAACATTGGCCCCGGGCTGGCGGAGCACCAGAAGAATGATCGACGGCTTTCCATTCACGAAGCCCGCGGACCGCAGCGTCTGCACCGAGTCGTAGACGCGAGCCACGTCGCGCAGCCGCACCACCGCTCCATTCGCCGTGCCGACGACCAGAGGCGCGTAGTCGGCGGCCTTTGAGATCTGGTCGTTGGCGGTGATATCCGATGTTGTCTAGTCGTCGCTGATCTGGCCCTTGGGCCGATTGGCGTTTTGCTGCGAGATGGCGCTCGCCACGTTCTGCGTGCCCAGTCCATAGCTGTTGAGCTGTTGCGGATCAAGGTCGACTCGTACCGCCGGCAGCGAGCTGCCTACTACCTGGACCTGCGCGACTCCCTGGATCTGCGACAACTTCTGCTGGATCACCGATGATGCTGTGTTATACAGGTCGCCCGAGCCATGCACATCCGAGGTCAGGTCCAACACCATGATGGGAGCCACCGCGGAGTTGACCTTGCGGTAGCTGGGGTTCGCCGGCAGGTTGGCCGGCAGATAGCTGCGCGCCGCGTTGATGGCCGCCTGCACGTCGCGAGCCGCCCCATCCTGATCGCGAGTGAGATCGAACTGCAGAGTGATGGAGGTTATACCCAGAGTGCTGGACGAAGTCATCTGGGTAATTCCCGCGATCCTGCCGAATTGCCGCTCCAGAGGAGTAGCGACCGAAGACGCCATAACCTCGGGGCTCGCTCCGGGAAGCGTACTGGACACAGTGATGGTGGCAAAATCTACCGCCGGCAGCGATGCCACCGGTAGAGCGCTGAATGCGATGATCCCGGCGATGGCGATCCCGATCGCGAACAACGTGGTTCCCACCGGCCGCTTGATAAATATCCCGGTGAAGTTCATGCCTGCTCCGCCGCGGTCCCCTCGCCCGGCGCTCCATGCACCCTGCGGCCAAACCGCTGCCCCAGCCGGTCGAAAAACACGTAAATCACCGGCGTCGTATAAAGTGTCAGGATCTGGCTGACCAGCAAGCCCCCGACCATCGCAATTCCCAGGGGCCGGCGCAGCTCGGAGCCGATGCCCGATCCGAACGCCAGCGGAATGCCGGCGAACAGGGCGCAAAGCGTAGTCATCAGAATCGGCCGGAAGCGCAGCTTCGACGCCTCGAAGATCGCTTCCTCCGCTGTCTTGCCTCCCGTGCGTTCCGCCTCCAGGGCGAAATCGACGATCATGATGCCGTTTTTCTTCACGATGCCGATCAGCAGGATGATTCCGATGATGGCGATGATGTCGAGATCCTGATGAAACAGGCGCAGGGCCAGCAGCGCACCCACTCCTGCCGAGGGTAGGGTCGAGAGGATGGTGACCGGATGAATGAAGCTCTCATAGAGGATCCCGAGCACAATGTAGACTGCGACCAGTGCGGCGAGAATCAACAGGGACTCGTTCGATCCGATCGCTTGATAAGCCGCCGCCGTGCCCTGAAAACTGGCCTGCACGCTGGCTGGCATCTGCAGCCTGTTCTGCACTCGCTCCACCGCATCTACAGCCTGCCCGAGCGATGCGCCCGGCGGCCACATTAAATGAGACCGTAACTACAGGAAATTGGCCCTGATGGGCTACCGTCAGAGGCGACGAAGTCGTAACAAAATGGCTGATCGCTCCCAGCGGCACCGGAGTCGGCTGGGCCGCGGAAGAGTTGACGGAAGAGCTTCCTCCGCTTGAGCTCTGGCCCGAACTCGAAGTACTGGAGCTCGAAGTATTGGAGCTACCGGTTGAACTTGACGATGATGACGACAGCGAGCTGACCGGCGTTGTCGATGCCAGGCCTGCGCTGTTAGAGGCCGACAGTGCATTGCTCCCGGTCGTAGTTGAAAGCGCGCTTGTATTCCCTGTACTCCCGGTCAGCGCATTGGAAGGCGTAGTCGAGGGCAGTCCGGAATTCGACGAGGGTATCAGCGTCGCCTGAGTTGTGGTGGTGTGTTGCGACGTGCGGCCGGAGACGCTCTGGCTTACCGTCGTTGAGCCGGACGAGCTCTGGAGATAGATGTCGCCGAGTTTTGCCGGGCTCCTCTGAAATTCCGGCAGCGTCTCCAGGATCACGTGGTACTGGTTGGATTGCGTGTAAAGAGTGTTGACCTGTCGCTGCCCAAACGCGTCATACAGCGTCGAATCGATCTGGTTCGGCGTGATGTTGAATCGCGATGCGGTCGCGCGATCGATCTCCAGCTGCGAGCTGACGCCGTTCGTCTGTTGGTCTGTCGCCAGGTCCGTGATCTGCGGAAGCTTTTTCAGCTCCCCAACCAGCTTCGCAGTCCACTCGTTGAGCTCGGAGACATCTGCATCCTCCAGCGTGTACTGGTACTGCGTCCGGCTCACCCGGTCGTCCACGGTGATATCCTGCACCGGCTGCAGGTAGAGTTTGATGCCTGGCACCTGGTTCACTCGCCGCTGAAGGCGAGCGATCACTTCGCTGGCCGTCATACGCCCCGTCGCGCTCCTTTGTTCGGCGGGTTTCAGGTCGATCTGAATGCGCCCGCTGTTCAGCGTCGTATTGGTCCCGTCTACGCCGATAAAGGAGGAGAGGCTTTCAACCGCGGGGTCTTTCAGGATTGCGTCGCAAAGCTGCTGCTGCTTCCGCGACATGGCGGCGAAGGAGATCGATTCCGGCGCCTGCGAGATTCCCTGCAGGATACCAGTATCCTGGGTGGGGAAAAACCCTTTGGGTATCTCGATATATTGCAACACCGTCAGTAGCAGAAGCCCTCCGGCCAGGATCAGAGTCGCGGTCTCCCGGCCAAGCACCCAGCGCAGGCTTCGCGCATAAGCTGCGATGATGCGATCGAAAATCTCCTCCGTCCGCCGGTAGAACCAGTTCTGTTGCCAAGGCGGGATGTGGCGGAGCAGCCGGGAACACATCATCGGCGTCAGCGTGAGCGAGACCACCGCCGAGATCAGGATGGTGACGCTCAGGGTAACGGCAAACTCCCGGAAAAGCCGCCCCACGATGTCGCCCATGAAGAGCAGCGGGATCAGTACCGCGATCAGCGAGATGGTAAGCGAGATGATGGTGAACCCGATTTCGCCCGCGCCCTCGAGCGCCGCGCCCATCGGAGTCATTCCCTGCTCCAGGTAGCGGGAGATATTCTCGATCATCACAATGGCGTCGTCCACAACGAAGCCGGTCGAGATGGTGAATGCCATCATCGTTAGGTTGTTGATGCTGTAGCCGAGCGCGCTCATCACCGCAAACGTGCCGATGAGCGAGAGTGGGACAGCCACCGCCGGGATAATGGTTGCGGTAATATTCCGCAGGAAAAGGAAGATCACCATCACCACCAGGGCGATGGTCAGCATCAGCTCGAATTCAACATCCTTGACCGACGCGCGAATCGTCGTCGTCCGGTCGGTCAGCGTCGGCAGCTTGATCGAGACCGGCAGCGAGCTGCGCAACTTAGGCAGCAGATCCTCGATCTCCTTGACCACCGCGATGGTGTTCGCTCCCGGCTGCCGCCGGATATTGACGATGACCGCCGGCGTCCGGTTCATCCAGGCGGCAAGCTTGGTGTTCTCGACCCCGTCGGTGATCTTCGCAACATCCGTCAGCCGGACTGGTGCGCCGTCCTTGTAGGCAACGATCACATCGCGGTATCCCGCACTTGAGAGCAGTTGATCGTTGGCATTAATCTGGAAGTTCTGCGCCGGCCCGTCGAAGCTCCCCTTGGCGCTATTTACGCTGGTGGTCGACAATGCGGTGCGCAGATCTTCGAAGTTGATGCCATAGGAAGCCAGAGCAACCGGGTTGGCCTGAATGCGGACCGCGGGCTTCTGTCCGCCGCTGATCGTGACCAGACCGACCCCGCTCAACTGCGAGATCTTCGGAGCCAGTCTCGTATCTACCAGGTCTTCGACCCGGGAGAGCGGCATCGCATCCGAGGTCAGCGCCAGCGTGAGCACAGGAGCATCCGCCGGGTTCGATTTGCTGTAGACAGGAGGCACCGGCAGGTCGGTCGGCAGGTATCCCTGGGCCGCATTGATCGCCGCCTGCACCTCCTGCTCGGCGACATCGATATTCAGGTTGAGCACAAACTGCAGGACGATGATGGAGCTGCCATCCGAGCTGGTTGACGTCATCTGCGAGAGGCCCGCCACTTGGCCAAACTGCCGTTCCAGCGGCGCCGTCACAGCCGAGGCCATCACGTCGGGGCTGGCGCCCGGATAGAAGGTCTGAACCTGAATTGTCGGGTAGTCGGCCTGGGGAAGAGCGGAGATGGGCAGCGTCGTGTAGGCGGCCAGACCGATGACCAGAATCGCCGCCATCAACAACGCGGTAGCGATAGGCCGGAGAATAAAGAAGCGCGACGGACTCACTGCCCTGTCTCGGAGCCCGGCCGCGGCGAGCTCCCGCCGGAGGCCGTCTCTTGCTGAACCACGACTTTCGCCCCATCCTCGAGCTTGTCGAATCCGCTGACCGCGACCGTTTCTCCCTGGTTCAGGCCGCTCACTGCGGTCCTGTCTCCGTCAACCCCCAGTTCGGATACCGGGCGCAATCTGGCAACGCCATTCGTCACCACGTAGACAAAGGCCTGCGTGCCGTTATGCTGCACCGCCGCGCTCGGCGCCAGGACGGCGTCCTTGAGCGTCTTTACCAGCAGACGCACATTCACGAATTGGTTGGGGAACAATGACAGGTTCGCGTTCTCGAATTCACCGCGGAAGCGGACCGTCCCTGTAGAACTGTCGATCTGATTGTCCAGCGAGAGAAGTTTGCCCGACGCGATCTTCGTCAACTGCGAGCGGTCATAGGCATCGATGGGCAATCCTCGGCGGCGGGTGATCTCTCCACGGACCTGGTTAAGATCATCCTCCGCCACATTGAAGACCACCGTAATCGGTTGTAACTGAGTGACGACCACGATCGGCGACGTGCCGCCGGCAAAGATTGTGTTGCCGGGGTCGACCAGACGCAACCCTACCCGGCCGTTGATCGGCGACACCAGATGGCAGTAACTGAGTTGAACCTGCGCATACGCGACCTGGCCGGCGTCGTTCTTCACCGTGCCCTGGTATTGCTCCACTGCCAGCTTTTGGTCTTCGTAGGTCTGCCTTGCTATGGAATCGTTGACTGCGGCCTGCTGATAACGCTCGAGGTCCATCTGCGCCTGCTTGAGCAGCGCGCGGTCGCGATCGAGCGTGCCTTCCGCCTCCTGCAACTGAGCTTGATAAGGGCGGGGATCGATATCGATCAATGGATCGCCCTTGTGGACGATCTGCCCCTCCATGTAATGCACCGCCTCCACCCGGCCGGTCACCTGGCTGTAGAGGTTGACCGTCGCCAGTGGAGTCACATTGCCCAGCGCTTCGATATAGGAGCCTATCTCTCCGCGCTGCGAGATCCCGGTGCGGATATGGGCGATGGGAGCCTGCTCCGCATTCTGAGCCGCATTGCCGCCCTTCTTCTGCCTGCGGGTGACGAAAGCCGCCCCGGCGATCAGCACAGCGAGCAGAAGCCATAGCAGCCATCTGCGCGCTCTCCCGCCTGCTGTGGCTTCATCTTCCCGGCTTAACTGCTCTGTGCTGCCGGCGAGCTTGGTCACGGTGTCATCCATAAAATCAATGTGTGTATAAAGATGACAAAATCATGATTATGTCGCAAAATTCTTAATGAATTATTCCTGCAGCTACATTGTGAGGCGAACAAGAGCAGGGCGGCGTCAAGAAAGGTTAAGCACTTGTAAGGATTTGTATAGGTGGAAGGCTCGTATCGGCGGGATCGGTCTTTGCTTTTCTTTCTGTCATTCCCGAAGGGAATCTGCTTCTGCTTTAAGCATCCCAACCCTTCCACCAATCCAGGGTGCCCCATATCTGGCGCGCTCGTTGCGCCAGATGTGGGAAACCACAAAGGATGGTGGCGGGACGGGCTTTACAGGTTGCGGAAAACTATGGCTTGAAAATGGATCGGCTTTAGCCGCCGAGGGATCCGCCTAACGGAATAGGCAACCGAATCGTTATCTCAAATCCCACCGGCCGCAGATTCGCGGCGCTGATCGTACCCCGGTGCAAACGAATCGCCTCAGATGCGATAGCCAACCCAAGGCCATTCCCTCCTACCGCTTGTGCGTCTCCATTAATCCGGTAGAACGGTTGAAAGATTGCCTCCAGAGAATCCTCCGGCACCCCCGGACCATAGTCCCGCACGGAGAAAAGCGCCAGCGGCTGCGGTGTGCTCCTATCGACCTCCAAAACCACGTCGACATTGGTTCCCGGACGGGTAAATCGCACCGCGTTGCGAATGACATTCTCACACGCGCTTCGCAGGGCATGTGCATCGGCATTCTTGAGAATGACTGCGCCATTTGTACGGAAGCTCACCGACTTGCCCGATGTTTCCGCTTCAAAGTTACTGTCAGCCGCCGTCTCCTCAACCAATTGAGCAAGATTCACATCCTCTCTCTCTGCAGGTGAAAGCCCGGCTTCGAGGCGGGAGAGAGTCAGAAGCTGCCCCATCAGGAGATCGATTCTCGCAATATCGCGATCCAGACGCTGAAAGATATCGTCGGAGCCTGTCGAATAGCGCTTTTTCAAGAGCGCCACCGAGAGATTGATGCGAGCCAGAGGTGAACGCAGCTCATGCGATACGGAGTTCAAAAGATTTTTTTGCGCCTGAATCAATAAATCAAGACGGCCCACCATCGAGTCGAAGTCTTTCGCCAGGGATGCCAGCTCGTCAAAGCGCCTGGAAACATAAGTCGGGACTCGCGCTTTGAGATCTCCTTGCGCCACTCTTCTAGCCGTCGACTGAATGCTATGGATCGGTGACGCAATATGATAGGTAAGCGCGAGGCAGAGTAGAGTAATTAAAAGCATCAGGCAGATGGTGTACGGGAGATCCTCGCCCAACAGCGCGCTTCTTATCTCCTTCATTCCGGGCTTCAGGTAGAGCACCAGCACGTAAGGACGCCCCGAGGAAGAGACAAACTTATAGGCGGCGATATGGGCCTGGAGCACGATGAGCTGGCCATCCTTTGCCGCGTGGGCGACGCGTATTCCGTCATTTGTCAGCCGCCGCGACAGCACATCTTTGTAGAATCCGTCGAGCAGGTAGAGTTGGTGCTCGTCGTCCTTAGGATTGCTTTGCGCGAAATGGGCAAAGCCTTGAGGACCGCCGCTTTCATATGCCTTGACCGCCTCCTCCGCCAGGATAGGCGCAACGATCGCATACATATTCGGAGCCGAGACTTGCCTCATCCCGGTGAAGCGGCTCCCCAGAAATACGACAACCAGAATGCCCCAGACAGTCAACCAAAACCAAAGAAAGATCGTCAGGAAGAGCCGGTACATCGGCACTCTGGCTCTCACTTTGAGGAATCTTCTCTGCAGCTTATGAAGCAAGTGCTCTCCCTTCTGACCATGTATACGATACAATTTCGCCTGCGAATGCCCTGCCGGCCAAACCTATACAAATCCTTACAAACGCTTGACGTTTCCTGACCGCAGCCCGCGCATTGGACGCATAGCCTCAGCCTATGGATGTTCGTCCTCTCGAATGGTTGCGCCTCTCAGAGCCGCGCGCTGCGGTCTCATTTTGGGTCCGTATGAACGCTCTAAGCAGGACCCTTCATCCTAGAAACCATGCTCTTCTCGCCTGCGCTTCACTTCTGTTCTCCATGGCTCCTGCGAGCGCACGTGCTCAGCAACAGACTGCCGCGCTCAAGCTCGGCAGCAACAGCCCCCTTCCCGATGCGCCTCTTCCCCAGTCAGGCTCGCCGGACCCGGTTGAGCATGAGGGGTCGGCCAGCGTCTCCGGCACCGTGCTCGACGGGAGCGGAGCCGCTATCCCCGGCGCACAGGTCAGCTTGACCGATAAAGACGGAAGACAAGTGCGCACGCTGGTCTCCGGGGCAACCGGCGAATTTTCATTTACCGATCTTCCTCCCGGTTCCTATATCCTGATCGTCAACGCCAAGGGCTTTGCACCGCTCACATCTGCGGAGTTCGCCGTCCAGCCGCAGCAGTCCTACCAGGTACCCGGCATCTCATTGTCAATTGCCTCGGCAACCACCGAGGTGACGGTCCTTCCCACCGAGGTCCTTGCCGCTCAGCAGATAAAAGCGCAGGAGAAGCAGCGCGTGCTCGGCATCGTCCCCAACTTCTATGTCAGCTACGTTCACGACGCAGTTCCGCTTACCGCGAAACAGAAATTCTCGCTCGCCTCACACGACACATTCGATTGGACCTCGTTCGCCGGCATCAGCGTAGTCGCGGGCATCGAGCAGGCGAATAACAGCTATGCTGGATACGGTCAAGGCGCCGCGGGATACGGCAAGCGTTGGGCGGCTAAGTTTGCCGATGGCCGTACCAGTGACTTTCTCAGTCGTGCCGTTTTTCCTTCCCTCTTTCACCAGGATCCGCGCTACTTCTACCAGGGAACCGGATCGAATAAGTCGCGCCTCTATCATGCAGTGAGTCGCGCCTTTGTCGCCCGCAGTGACAGCGGAAAGCTCATGCCGAACTATTCCTATCTCCTCGGAGCTATGTGTTCCGGCGCACTTTCCAATGCTTACTATCCCCAGGCAGACCGGGGTGCGAACCTGGTCTTTACCAATGCCTTCATTGGCATTGCCGGACGAGCCGGTGGGACTGTACTCGAGGAGTTCCTGGGCAAGCGCCTGACCAAAAACGTCCCCGACAACACAAAACCCTGAATCTTGGGTGCCCCATATCTGACGCGCTCTTTGCGTCAGATATGGGATTCCACAAAACCCGTCGCGGCGTTGATTGGCGCGACTAGCGTTCGGTTCCTGGAACTCGTCCCGTCAGCAAATACTCGGTGCCCCAGGTCCCGATTCTGGGACCTGGGATTCCACGGCTCTCATACATCAACGCTGAAAACCGATCCGGCTTTAGCCGCTGAGGGAAAAAACCTCACTCTACCGCGGGCCACGCGTAGAGATACCCGATCCCACGCACGCTGCGAATTCTCTCCGCGCCATCGTTCTGCGGACCAAGCTTGCGCCGAAGATTGCTGATGTGCAGGTCGATGCTTCGATCGAAAGGAGAGAACCTGCGGTCGAGGACATTCTCTACCAGCGACTCACGGGTCAGAACCTTCCCTGGTGCTTCGAAAAAAGTACGCAAAAGATCGAACTCCGCCGAGGTCAGCCTCAGAGGCTCACCCGCCTTCAACACCGTGCGCGTCCCTAAATCAAGTTCGATATCCCCGGACTGGATCACCCGGGGACGCGATGCCGTGCTGGTTTCCGATTGCCACCCCGACCTTCGCAGGATCGCCGAGATCCGTGCAATCAACTCACGGGGATTGAACGGCTTCGGCAAATAGTCATCGGCGCCTAGCTCAAGCCCCAGAATCCGGTCGAATTCGTCCCCTTTTGCCGTAAGCATCAGGACGGGCGTGCGCACGCGATTTCTGATTTCCCGTAAAACATCGAAACCTTTCTTGTCCGGCAACATCACGTCCAGCACGATCAGTTCATGGTTGCCCTCGATTGCCGCTCTCACCCCTTCGCCGCCGGTATGAACGACGGACAGGGTAAAGCCCTCCGGCTCCAGGTACTGCTCCACCAGATGGCACAAGTCACGGTCGTCGTCCACTACCAGAAGACGCGGGCTGGTTCGCTGTGTTGCGCCCTTGGACAAGGTCTGTCTCTCCGCAAGCCAATAAGTGGCTTTTCTTCATGATACCTCCGCCGCCATGCTTACAAATCTTGACACTTTCGAGAGATTTCCTGACAGCACTGCCGTGGGCTTCCCCTAACAATAACAACTAAGGAGCAAACGATGAAGCGCGCCATCCTCGAGAACTTCAATCAAATTGCATGGACGGTCTCATTCTTTGCCATTCGCCTAGCCATCCTCCTCAGCTGAAGGAAGACATCTCTTGAAAAACCTGCTAAAGGTAACCGCGACGGTTGTAATTGTTTTGATCGGCTTGATGGGAGTGATGTTGGTCTATCTCGTTCACACAGGTACGCCCGGTCGATCGAGATTCATGACCTTCGATGGCTTTATCGAGCTTCCTGGCGGCGGCCCCATCACTATTCTCGATTACCTCACACTCAACCATCACACTCTCTTCGTGACCAATACATCGTCGGGAGCCTTGTTCAAAATTGCCTTGGATTTAACTAATTTACCCGCCAGCACCATATCCGAAATGCCTGGGGCCGGGGCTGCTCACGGAGTCGCACTGCTTCCCGGACAGCACGTTGCCTTCATCACCCGCAGCGAAGCGAACACGGTCGATGTCTTCGATCCCGCCTCTCTGCAGCCGCTTCAGAGCATCCCGGTTGCCGACGATGCCGATGCCATACTCTATGTCCCGTCTGCAAATCTCGTGTATGTCGCGAATGGCGATGCACACCTGGCCACGCTGATCGATCCGGTGAAGCGCACCATCGTCGGAGCCGTCAAGCTTCCTGGAAAACCTGAGTTTCCTGCGCTGGACACCCGGACTGGATTGCTCTATCAAAACCTTAAAGATATCGACTCGATCGCCGCGATCGATCTTGGCAAGCGGTCGATTGCAGGGCAATGGCCTCTGGCCTCGTGCCAGGGGCCGTCGGGGATGGCTATCGATTCCCAGCAGAGGCGGCTGTTTGCGGTTTGCTCCGGAAATGCTGCGCTCGTGGTCTTCGATCTGGACTCGCATCAGGTCATAGCCACTCTAAAGATCGGCGGCGGCCCCGATTCGGTCGCCTTCGACCAGACCCTTCACCGAATCTACTCTGCCGGAAGAGCCGGCAAACTCACGGTCATCCAACAACAGGGCCCCGACGCATATCGCGTATTAGACGAGATACGTACCCACGTCGGCGCCCACACCCTGGCCGTAGACCCGCTCACGCATAAGGTCTACGTGGCCTACGCCAGCCTTCTGACCCACCCCAGAATCGCCGTCTTCTCCCCCCGCATGTAATCGCCTCTCTTTCTGTCGCCCCAGGAGCCCGGGTGCCCCAGAGCCTGCCCTGAGCCTGTCGAAGGGTCCCGATTTTGGGACCTGGGATTCCACAAATCTACCTGTCCGCCTTTGCTTTTCTTTCTGTCATTCCCGAAAGGAATCTGCTTTTCGCATTCGCAGGGCTGTAACATGCCGCCATGCCCCCATACCCTTAAACTGCGGTTGGGCGAGCTAAGCTGAATAAGGAGGAAAGCGGGTGTCCGGCAAAAGCAAATTCCGAGTCCTGTTGATGGCTGTACCCATAATGGCATGGGGACAGGTCCTGCCGGCTCAAAGCACGCCCAATGACATCCACGCCAAAGCAGACCTGGACAGTTGCCAAATTCACCAAGTGACGAACCTCCCCGGAAGCCATCAGTTCGCAAGCGATTTCATTGAAGCCATGGCGACAGATCCCGATCCCAAAGCCAAAGATTCCAACGTCGTCTGGGGTCTCACCGCGGACTTAAGCAGCAAAGTTCCCCCTCAGGACCGGGCCATGTACATATCGAAATCCACCGACGGCGGAAAAACATGGACTCAAGTCGCCCGAGTCGATTCCAGGTATTTCGATGCGTCGATAGGTGAAGGCGAGCGTAACGGGTTAGGCGTCTCTCCCGGTGGAACCGACTTCGTGATCACGACGCAGCGGGGAGCCTTTCAGGTTCTTCCGCAACCAGGTACCTACGACGCCGTGGTGAAATCTATCGCGGGGCCCCAGGTGCCTCGGCCCGATCCGGAGGTGAGCATTCCCAAGCGGGAAGGCGATCCTGTAACCGCGAATGTTGTTAAGATAGCGGCCGGCGGAAGACACATGAACGTCGGTTATGGCTACTTTGACCTGGACCCTCAAATCTTTACCTACCACAAAGGAAACGATGGCTCATGGATCGAAGATGGAACCCTCCCCCGTCTTCCAACCAAACTGGATATTCTCTCCATGCAATCGAACGATCCAAAAAAGCCGGGCCCGGGCTCTCTCTACGTGGGAACCGGCGATCAAGCCTACCGTCTGACAGCCCACTCACTAAGATGGACTCGCATCGCCGGAGTGGGCGCAGATTCAGCGGTACAGGGAATAAGCACAGTAGGAGGCCCTCATCTGGCGGCCTGCTGGGGAGTTTACAACCCTACCAGCGAGGATTCAGTCGAGAGAGTGACTCACGCAAGCTTTCTTCTGCATAGAGAGAGCGATCAGGCGGGCGCCAATATTCGGGCCTTCGGTATAGAGGTGGACCCATCTAAGCCAAAGCGGGAGGTTGTAACTTCCCTCACAGGCGTGTACACAAGTAAGGATGGCGGGAAGAGATGGAAAAGGCTCAACGACCTTCCCGATGGAGAATTCCGTTCCGCCCATTTTAATTCTCAGGATGGAACAGTCATTGTCTCCGGAATCGCAGGAACATTCCTGGTCAATCCATTTTCACCTGGTTGCTCGGCTCACCTGAAAACGCGCAGCAAATAGGCATAGCAGCCCGATTTCCGTTAAACCGTCTTACCTTAGCGCTTATGAGGCAACTACACCTAACTTTGTCATCTCGACCGGAGTGTTCTTGGGCCTGCGGCCCACCCAAGGGGATGAAAATCGGGTTGAGCTTGATAAGTAAGCGAATTTCCTCCCAGGGCTTTGTATCAGGGCATGGCTTTAGCCGTGCCGCAGAATTGCTGAAAAATTCGGGCTTAGCCCCTGGGTAAAGCAAGGGCAACAGGGGCTAAAAGCCCGTTAGGGTTGGTGCCTTCATGCGGCACAGCTAAAGCCATGCCCTGATACAAAACGCGGTGGTCACATGCGGGACACCGGGGCTCTGCCAAGTGATTTTCGAGAGAGCGAAGTGGAGAGATCTGCGGTTTCCCACATCTGGCGCAAAGAGCGCGCCAGATATGGGGCACCCTGGATTGGTGGCGGTTTTGCATCCATACTTCAAGCAGATCTAGGGTGCCTCATCCTTGTATAGCAAGGGTGGGAGACCACAAAGGTTGGCAGAGAGCAGGCGTCCCGGCACTTACGAAGTGGTCGCCATTCTTCCCTTTATTGCCCCGATGATCGCCGTTAATACAGCGCCGCCTAAGCCCGCGCCACCCACGTTCGCCAGGAGCGAGCCCATGCCTGCGCTGCCCGCGGCCGCCGTAGCCGCGTTGCCCACTGCCGTGGCCCCACCTGGACCCAACAATCGCAACAGCTGCCCGGTAATAATTCCACCGACGATACCCGCAATGGAATTGCCAACCGGTCCCAAGTTAAGTTTTTTGAGAATCGCGCCCACGATGTTTCCGCCAACGCCACCGCTGATGAGCTGAATCAAAAGCGCCGTGATGTTCATTCTGCAGTCTCCTTGCTTCGTTAGATGAGACATCCACGCCAGTCTCCCAAGCAGGGCGAGGTCTGGCGAAAAACAACTCAAGAATCCTGGGAGAAATCGAACGCAGACATTCGCCTCGACTATAGTTGCAACGCTGTATTCGACTTTAACGAGGGCCGAGGAACAAAGGTGCAACCAGCATACTCCTCCGCAAAGCACTGTCCAGCTAAAACGTTCACTACGTAATCCGGTGTTCACACTCCGATCGAGCTCCCTCCTCGATTAACCGGCTGAGATATGATCGCCTTGCATCGAAAACTACTCTGTTACTATAGCTGTGCCGAATATGATTTAGGCCCCGGGTTGGCGATACATCTGGCTTTAACAATAGGTGCATCGGGATCATCAAGCCCAGGGCTGACTGCGATCTTAGTGTCCCGGCTTTTGCCGGGCTGCGCAGGTAAATCAAAACGTAATGCTCACCCTAAATCGACCCAGGGCAATGGCTATGGATTCGGAATTTCAGTCTCAGATGCGCAAACTGCATATTCTTCTCATTGAGGACGACGCGCTGGTCCTTACAACCCTCAGGAGCCTTCTGGAGAGCTTCGGTCATGCGGTGGTCTGCGCCGCCAATCAAATCGACGCCGAGATGGCATTCTCCCTCCACCATCAAGTCGAGTTAGTCTTATCCGATTACAACCTGCCGGGAACTACAGGCCTGATCCTGGCCAGGAGATTCGCTGAACGTGCCCCGGATCTGCGCGTGATTGTCATGTCCGGAGAGGATCTGGAGCATGGAACTCTGAACGAGATCCGCAGCCGGGGATGGACCTTCTTGCCCAAGCCGATGAAGCTTGCCTCTCTTATGCAGGCGCTCGAAGGCGCTCAAAGCGGCTGACTCGCTCTCTTCGCCGCTGCCATAACTTTGTCATCTCGACCGGAGCGGAGCGAAGCGGAGAGATCTGCGTTTTTCCAAAAGATACCCACAAATCCTGGGTGCCCCAGGTCCCGATTCTGGGACCTGGGATTCCACGGTCGAAAATCGTTTAGGGAACCCAATTTTCATCCCCTTGCGTTCGCAGCCGACGCTCAGCGGCTGCTTGGCTCAGGCACCGGCATTGCACTCTCAAGCATGATCTCCGGCGTCAGATATCCGAACAATTGGATCAGCTTGGCGACCGTTCCCGTCCAGCCTGTCTGGTGGCTTGCGCCCACTCCTTCGCCCGTGTCTCCATTGAAGTACTCATGGTAGAGGATCAGGTCGCGCCAGTACGGGTCCCTCTGAAACTTCTCGTTCTTTGCGTAAACCGGACGGCGTCCCTCCTCGTCGCGCAAAAACGTTCCCACCAGGCGGCGGGATAGCTCTTGGGCAACCTCGCACAGGTTCATCTTCCGTCCCGACCCGGTAGGGCACTCCACCTGAAACGCATTGCCGTAGTACCGGTAGTACATCAGAAGCGCTCGCACGATCAGGATGTTGATCGGCATCCAGACGGGTCCGCGCCAATTCGAGTTGCCGCCAAACATGCCGCTGTTCGATTCGGCCGGGATGTACTGGACCGTGTAGTCCTGCCCGTGCACGGAGAGAGTGAAAGGATGATCGAGGTGCCAGCGCGAGAGCGAGCGGATTCCATGAGGACCGAGAAAGCGCTCCTCATCCAGCATGCGAGCCAGCACGCGCTCCAGCTTCGCCTCGCTCAAGATAGCCAGCATCCGCCGTCCGTTGTGACCCTCCTTCAGCGGAGGCGCCAGATTGGCCAGCAGTTCCGGCTGGCGTTCGCAAAAGCGTTCCACCTTGTTGAGCAGGTTAGGAAAACGCTCCAGGATCCCGGGCTCAATCACCGCCGTCGCGCACAGCGGCAGCAGGCCCACGATCGAGCGGATCTTGAGACGATTCCCCCCTCCATCCGGCGTGCGCAACAGGTCGTAGAAGAAGCCGTCCTCTTCGTCCCACAACTCGTCCGGATTGATCCCCACGCGGTCCATGGCGCCGGCGATGCGAAAGAAATGCTCAATGAATTTCTGCGCAAAGTCCTCGTAGATCGGATCGTGCGGCACCAATTCCAGCGACATTTGTAACAGCGATTGGCTGAAAAAGACCATCCAGGCGGTGCCGTCCGCCTGCTCCAGGTAGCCACCGGTAGGCAAAGGCGCGCTGCGGTCGAAAATACCGATGTTGTCCAGGCCCAGAAAGCCGCCTTCGAAGACGTTCCTCCCATCCCGATCCTTGCGGTTCACCCACCAGGTAAAATTCATCAAAAGCTTGTGATAGGCAAGCTTGAGAAAACGCAGGTCTCCGCTTCCTCTTTCTTCTTTATCCATGTGATACAAAAACAGTGTCGCCCAGGCATGGACTGGAGGATTCACGTCGCCGAAGTTCCACTCATAGGCCGGCACCTGGCCGTTGGGGTGAATGTACAACTCATGCAACATCAGGAGCATTTGCGCCTTCGCGAACTCCATGTCGACGATCGAGAGCGCGATGCAATGGAAGGCGAGGTCCCATGCCGCGTACCACGGATATTCCCACTTATCCGGCATCGAGATTACATCGTCATTGACCATGTGCGACCATTCCGAATTGCGCATGCGCTGAGCGGATAGAGCCGGATCGACGCCATGCTCCTCCAGCCAGCGGTCCAGATCGAAATAGTAGTACTGCTTGGACCACAGCATGCCGGCTAAGGCTTGACGCATCACTCTTTGCTCATCCTCGGTCGCCCGCTGTGGAGTGATCTTGGCGTAGAACGCGTCGGCCTCCTCCTTCCGCGCGTTCAGGACTGCATCGAATTCGTCCGAATCGAGCGCGTCCTGTCTCCGCAGGCGCAGCTCCAGCACCACCTCGCCACGCGCCGCCACCGTGCGCTTGAAGCAGAGCATGGACTTGGTCCCCTCGCGCGCAGGGTTTACCGCCGCGCTCTCGCCCCCGATGAGATACCGGTGGAAGGCGTCTTTGACAAAAGACGCATCGTTAGGCTTGCTCCAAACGCGCTCATTGTTGGTCTCGTTTTCGGTGAACAGCAGATCGCACGGTTGGCTGGCCTCCAACACATAGGAGCCCAGCTCTGCATGCTCGGCAATGACCGCACCCTTTTGGCTCGCCGAACCAGCTCGCAGCAACGGCTTTGGCCCCGCCAGCTTTCCTCCGTAGTGCCGCCAGGTATTGCGAAACCACAACTGCGGAAGCAGGTGCAGCAGGGCCGGCTCGTCGCCCCGGTTATGCGCCGTGATCCGGATCAGCAGATCCTCCGGATCCGCCTTGGCATATTCGACGAAAATATCGAAGTAGCGGTCCTCATCGAAGATCCCTGTATCTAGTAGCTCATACTCCGGCTCCAGACGCGTGCGGTCGTGATTGATTTTGACTATCTCGGTATAGGGATAGGCCGCCTGGGGATACTTGTACAGGTACTTCATATAGGAATGAGTGGGAGTGGAATCGAGGTAAAAGTAGTATTCCTTGACGTCCTCGCCATGATTGCCTTCGCTGTTGGTCAGGCCGAAGAGCCGTTCCTTGAGAATCGCGTCTTTACCGTTCCACAAGGCCAGGCTGAAGCAGAGCCGCTGCTTTTCATCGCTGACTCCCGCCAATCCATCCTCGCCCCATAGATAAGCGCGGGAGCGGGCGTGGTCATGGGAAAAGTAGCTCCACGCATCTCCGTTGCTGCTGTAGTCCTCGCGCACCGTGCCCCACTGCCGTTCGCTGAGATAGGGGCCCCACAGACGCCACCTGCCCGCGCCCGCGTCGGCTGCCTTGAGCCGTTCGATCTCGGCAGTCTCGCTCTTTGCTGGCATAGAGTTATCGATCCTCTCTGGCTGACCTTCTGTTATTCTGCCGCGATTCTCGCACAGGGATCCAAAGCGGTCAGTAATTGTGGCAATAGGGGAGGGTTCGCGCGGGCCGGTCGATTCAGCTCTTTCCGCGGGGAAAAGGCAACGGCGCGCACCGCCCGCCCTGCGGATCATCGAGCAGAATCATAGTACACCCGAGAACCGGCGTGGAATTCCACAATCGTTTGTCATCCGACGGAAGCGAAATCCAAACCACCACCAATTCGGGGTGCCCCAGGTCCCGATTTTGGGACCTGGGATTCCACAAATATATCTTGACCGTCCCGGCCTTTCTTTCTGTCATTCCCGAAGGGAATCTGCTTCTGCCTTTATCGAGCGCCTGTGCTCCGACATACCAGAAAGCAACTACACCTAACTTTGTCATCTCGACCGGAGCGGAGAGATCTGCAGTTTAGGTGTTTAACCGCGGACCTTCTATGTGGATTTGTGGTCATCTTTTGGCAACCGCAGATCTCTCCACTCCGCTTTCCACCCCAGCAAGCTGCGCTTGCCGGGGAACCAAACTCCCGGAACAGCTTGCGACTCGGGTTTGAAAGAGTCCCGCAGGGACGGCAAGAAGATAGCCCAGCACGCCAGTGCTGGGTCCGCTTCGCAAACACGATCCAGTCCCGTAGAGACGGCTGAAAAAGGAGACTCGGGAACCAGATGAATTTCTTTCATTGTTACGATTACCTGACCACCAACTTAGGCCGGAAGTTTTCCGGACAACCCATTGCACCTTTCTGGGTTCATAATTAAGACGGTGCCTCTCGCAGTTGCAGATAGATTCTTCGGGGAGAGGAATCAAATCGGCGCCCGTGAGGGATCACCGCTTTTGCACTGCGCGATTGTCACTGTTTCACAATGACTCCTCTGGGGATGAGTCAGTTTGTGCGACCAGGGAGAATCGCTTTAAATCAGCCGGTGATTCTCATTCACTGCGGGTGATCTTTCAGGGGAGAGTCATTCACTTTGCGAGTGGGGATCACCGGGTCTTTGTCCCGCACCATGTCGGCGGCCGATAGCAGTCCTGCCGGTCGACTGCCAAGACATCCCCCGCCGCTGCCATCTGCAACCGCAGCAGTGTGAAATTCCGCGTGAGTATTTCTTTTTAACTTGACAGTGGTTACCTTGAGGCCGATCATAAGGCCTGTTCGGCGGCAATCACACTTTGGTCGTATGTTA
The DNA here is from genome assembly GCA_963705665.1 of uncultured Acidobacteriaceae bacterium. GTDB lineage: Bacteria > Acidobacteriota > Terriglobia > Terriglobales > Acidobacteriaceae > PALSA-350. The sequence continues at coordinate 170,746 of CAVPKQ010000030.1, forward strand.
AAGACTTTTATTTAAATGTTACAGCCGCATGAACCATTGCCGTAAATAGAGGGTCGGTACGTAAAGGGCCAGGAAACTGACAACACCAGCATGGAGGCAGCGCCCCCGTTATGCCCGACTATGCGCCATATCCCGCCCACTTCGTCAACCTTTATGCTCAAAATTCCACGGTAGATGAAGTCGCCAAAACCTTAGGGGAATCCAAACAAACGCTCTCCCGAGGCTTAGAATTGGCGACGGCCGCTATCTTCAGCAGCCTCCGCGGCAAAACTGCGGATTCGGAGACCTTACGCCAAGTCGTGGACCAGGCTTCCAAGACTCCTGCCAACTTTGTTTCCTCTGCTCTTGCAAAGGGTCAGCTTACCAATCCAAATTCGCCCCTGATCTCCGGCGGCAAGAAGCTTTTAGCTTCTTTGTTTGGAAGCCGGCAGGATGCGGTTCTCAACTCCATAAGTCAGGAATCCGGCCTGCGAGCTGGCGCCGCCCCGACAGTCATGGCTGTGGCGGCGCAGACTTTGCTGAGCTACCTCGGAACCAGTGTTCGCGAGGAGGGCATGACCGCGACCACCCTCCCGGCTTTTCTCCAGAACACAGAGGCTGGATCCCGGGAGACCCCCGCCACGCCTACCCCGGAGGTGCGCGACTCCGGTCCCGTGCTTGCCGAGACCATCGAAACCGATCCGGTGGTTTTTCAGACTGAACGCGAGGAAGGATCGTTTCCGCCCTGGCTCTGGGCGGTTTTCCTGGTGGCTTTGCTTGGCTTGGCGGCTCTCTGGTGGGCCTTCCGGTCGCACCCGGCGCCGGTGGCCCAGGCTCCGGTGCCCAGCGCGCCTGTGGCAACAGCCCCGATTACCCCGGCCGCCCCCGACCTGGGAGCTTTTGTGCCGCGCAAATTGCCCGGCGGCGCCACCCTCAACATTCCCCAGCGTGGAGTCGAAGGCAGGTTGCTTGCCTTTATCCAGGATCCAAGCCGCGCGCCGGACAAAACTACCTGGTTTGACTTTGACCGTCTGCTATTTGCCACCGGATCGGCGACGCTCCAACCGCAGTCGGACGAGCAACTGCATAACATCGCCGCCATTCTCCAGGCCTATCCCAACGTCCATTTGAAGATCGGCGGCTACACGGACGACGTGGGCTCCGCCGCCACCAACCTAAAGCTGTCCCAGGACAGGGCAACCAACGTCATGGATGAATTGGTGGCCCTGGGCATCGCACCGGGCCGTCTCGCAGCTCAAGGATACGGAGAGGAGCACCCGGTCGGCGACAATGCCAGCGATTCGGGCCGCGCCTTGAACCGTCGTATCTCCATGCTGGTCACCAACAAGTAGCCGCGAACACAACTATCTGAGGCGCTCTATGGTTAACCTTCCCGATGGAAAGGCAAATACCGTCGTCGAGAATCAGGAGACCGCAGCCGGAGATCTCCGCGAAACCGTGATTCCTCTCTTCGAGGAGGAACTCGCCGTCGCCAAGCGAGTGGTTCAGACAGGCCGGGTGCAGGTCTCTCGCGTCACTCATCAGCATGAGCGGATTATCGATGAGTTGTTGAACCAGGAACATGTCGAGATCGAACGGATTCCCATTGACAAACCAGTCGATGCGATGCCCTCGATCCGGGACGACGGTGACAGCATCGTCATTCCGGTAGTTGAGGAAGTTTTACGAGTCGAACGGAGCCTCATCCTTAAAGAGGAGGTACGCGTTCGGCGCGTCCACGCGACCGAAAGGTATCTAGAGAACGTCACGCTCCGCAAACAGGAAGCCGTGGTGACTCGCCTTCCAATCGCACCTCCCGCAGCTTCCTTCACGGAAGCTCAAAATGACGGCGCACCAGCCAAAGAGGAGAAATAAAACTCATGAGCTATGAAAAGATCGTTACCCTTTTCGACACCGCCCAGCATGCCGAAGCTGCCAAGAGCAACCTCGCCAAAGCGGGCTTTTCTACCAACGACATCAGCGTCGTCAGCGCCGCGGAACTGCCCAAGAGCGGCCCGGCATTGCGCGAACCGGGGCTTTGGCACCGGCTCTTCGGCAGCGAGATCGAGCAGCACGAAGCCGAAGTTTACGGCAAGGCGGTCGAGACCGGCGGAGTCGTCCTCACTGTGCGTGCGGCGGACCCCGATGTGCCCAAGGCGATGGGAATTCTGAACCAGCACAACATCGTCGATGTGCAGGACCGGGCAGTAGAGAAGGGATTCCTTCCCAAGGCCGAAGCCGTACCCGCGGCCGCTGCTGTCGCAGCCGCAGTGCCCGCCAAGCCGCTGACCACAGACATGAGCAAAGAACAGGTCCTACGCCTGGCCGAAGAGCAGCTGGACGTAGGCAAGAAGCTGGTCGAGCAGGGCACGACGCGTATTCGCCGCTTCGTCACCGAGAAGCCGGTTGAAGCGCAAGTGACCTTGCATGAGGAGCACGCGGAGATTGCCCGCCGCGCCGTCTCTGATCCTTCGTACATCCAGGACATCGATTGGTCCGACAAGACCGTCGAAGTCACGGAGACCGCCGAACGGGCAGTCGTCAGCAAATCGTCACATGTCGCGGAAGAGGTTGTGATCGGCAAGACGGGATCGGATCGCGTCGAAACCGTTCGCGATACTGTCCGCCGCCAGCAGGTCGAAGTCGAGCGTGTGACTCCTGGGGATGTCCGCAAACCGGCTTAACCGGCATTTCATGTCCGAGGCGTGCCCACGCCTCGGACATCGCTTCAGTTTTTTTTTCTGTCATTCCCGCAGGGAATCTGCTTCCGGTCTCTTGGCGGCATAGTAGCGGCGCGGAATACGAAAAGCAGAGGGCCTTTTATGTGAAACAATCGCAATCCCTCCTGGAAAATCCCGTGGCGACCTCATCGTCCGAGCCAGTGACGCAAACCGCACCCAAAGCGGCGGAGCGTTTTCTTCTCAAGCTTCAGAGCGCATGGCAGGATCTTGCCGCCTGCAGCACCGGCATCGCCCAAGCCTCCACCGCCGCGCAACAACTTCCCTCACCCCACGACCGTATCCCTGCTGCCCTCGATTGGTATCGCGACACCACCGAATCGCTCCTCGCTGCTCCCCTCGGCCAATTCCTCAAACTCCAGCCGATACGCAGCGCGCTCGAAGCGATGCGCGCCTGCGACCAGGAGATCCCAATCGGAGCTGCACGCTCCCGCGCCAGAATTGACAAGCAGTTCCAGCGTCTGACCACCCTGGCGGCTCTCGACCTGTGCGAGCCCTGGCGGATCTGGCGCGGAGGAAATCATCCCGCTGAATGGCAGGCCTGGCACAAGAGGAACGGCGCCTTCAACAAAGATGCTTTGGCCATCCTGGAGCGGTACGCCCGGTGGGCGCAGAGTGTACCGGTCAACCCGCCGAAAGACAGTCCCAGGTTCAGGAATGCGAAAAGTGAGGCGTGGTGGCGCCAGCATCGGGCCCTGCTGGCAACCGTTGAAGCCGAACTGGCCGTGCGCAATCTGACCCTTACCTGGTTTGCCTCAAGCGAGACATTTGTCCAGGATGTCTCCCGCGAGCGCGAGGCCCTTCACTCTTATCGGGCGGCAACGCTAACTTGGCTGGAGGCGGGTGCGCCGCGAAACACCGCGTCGCAGGAAAGTTTTGCCCTCATCACACCCGAGGAGCGGCTGCGCGGCTGGAGCGCTCCGGTCGAAACCGAGGCCAAACTCCGCCTGCCCGAGCGCGTGGAGTTGCTGGCCCCGGGCTGGCATCCCCGCTTGCGTTCGATAGCCGCCTGCTCCGGGTTCCTGAAGGCCTTCGATGCCTATGCCCGCGCCCCGATGCGTGCGATTGTCGAACGCGCCTGGGATGAGAGCGCCCGCGTGGTGCGCGATATTGAGCAAGCCAAGGAGATGATCGCCTATTGGGATGAGGCGTCTACCGGCCGTGAAGCGCTGGATCTCCTCGCCGAGGCCCGCCATAATGCTATCGCTGCGCTCTCCGAAGACTCAGCTCTTCTCCATCCATCGCAAGAGCTGGACGCCGCGGTCGTCGATGCGTATCGCAGCTGGCAGCAGAAGAGCTCCGTCATTCTCGAAGCGGAGCAATACGGATGGACCTCTCTGCTGCTCCGGCCGCGCGCTCGCGCCTTGCTTCCCACCGTGCTCGAGATCGGCCAAACCGCCGGCCGCAAAGCGCTGCGGCGAGCCGGCCGATGGACTACCGGGCGCGTCGACCGCCTCATGGAGTCCTTCGGAGGCCGGGTTCCGGCGCATCCTTCCCTGCCTCCCGTCGTCCGTCGAACCACCCTGCGCGATATCCTCGCGCTGCCCGCGGCGAAGGCCGAGCTACCCGCTCTTTATCGTCTTCTTTTCCGCCTCGCTCCGGTCGAGGATCGCCGTTTCCTCGTAGGCCGCGATCAGGAGCTGGCCGGCCTGGATCAGGCGGTCAAGGACTGGCTTGCCGGAAGATTCGCCGCCTGCTTGTTGATCGGTGCGCGCGGCAGCGGAAAAAGCAGCCTCTTGAATTGCGCCATCCGCGATACCCTTCGCGATCATGACTGGGTGCGTGCCGAGTTCCATGAGCGGCTGCTTACGCCGGAGCGGTTGAACGCCTTTCTCCGCCGGCTGCTGAAGCTGCCTGAAGATGCCGACCTCCCCGCGGCCTTTCGCGCCCAGCGCCGCGTCCTCATCCTGGAAGAGGCGGAACGCGTTTTCTTGAGAAAGGTGGGAGGCTTCGCCGCGGCGCATCATCTCATGCACCTCATTCACCAGACCGCCTCGACTACGCTTTGGATCGTCGTGATGAATGACAAGTCCTATCGCGTGCTCGATGCGGGGACCCACCTGCACCGGGTCTTCTCCCATCGCATCAACGCCATGAACGTCTCCCGCAGTGACCTGGAGAAGGCCATCCTGGAGAGGCACCGCCTCTCCGGACTGCGGCTGGCCTTTGCTCCGCCTCCGCTGCGCGATCCCAGGGTAAATCGCGTCAAGCGCTGGATTGGTCTGGAGGACTCCCCGCAAAAGCTCTTCTTTGATTCTCTCTTTCAGCAATCGGAAGGAATCTTTCGCTCCGCATTCGAGCTTTGGCTCAGCTCCATCGAGCGCGTCGACGGAGACACCATCCGCATCCGCCAGCCTCTCGATCCCGCCTTCCATCGCTTCCGCAGCGAGCTCGCGCAGGAGGATCAATTCACCCTGCTCGTCATTCAGGAACACGGCTCCTTGACGCGGGAGGAGTTGGCGGAGGCGCTTTGCGAGCCGGAGCACGCCAGCCGCGAGCGCACCGAGCGGCTCTCCGCCCTGGGCCTGATTGAGCCCGATCCCGAACACCCTGGACTTAGGGTGCGTCCTGAGGCGCAGCGCTTCGTCAACGACCTGTTGCGCAGAGCCAACCTGACTTAAAGGAGATTTGCCCATGTTGCCCTCCTTCAACCCGCAAAGCGAATCGAGCTTGTTAGCCCATCTCTCTCCCGCCAAGATGCTTTTTGTAATCGTGTTGATTACCGCAACCTGGGTGCTCCTGCGCTGGATCCGCGGACTTCTCGATGGCCTGGAAAAGCACAATCCACGGTTACGTTTCTTATTGCGTCAGATCGAGCCCTCTCTGCGCATCCTGATCTGGTTCGTCGCGCTGCTCGTCTCCGCCGATATCCTGGCCCCCTCGAAAGAAGCCTTTCTGGCTGCCTTGGGATCGGCGGCTCTGGCCATTGGCCTGGGACTGCAGGACCTGATCAAAAACCTGATCGGCGGTCTGGTCGTGATCGTCGACCGGCCCTTTCAAACCGGAGACCGGGTCAAGTTTGCAGAAGCCTATGGCGAGGTCAAGCAGATCGGGCTGCGCAGCACCAAGGTTCTCACCGACTCCGGCATGGTGGTCACCATCCCTAATTCGGATGTGCTGAACAAGCTGATCTTCAACGCCAATGCCGGGGTGGCGGAATGCGTAGTTGAAGCCCAACTGTTGCTTCCCGCGGAGGCCGATGCGAACCGCGCCCTCGAACTCTTGAAGGAGATTGCCGTGTGCTGCCCCTATACCCATCTCGGACGGCACATCGACGTGGCGCTCGATGAGGACGCCAAGAACCCCCGGGGAAGCCGGATCGCCATCCAGGCCTATGTCTACGATCACCGCTTTGCCGCAGCCATGAAGACCGAGATCCTGCGCCGCACCAGGCAGGAATTCTTTGCCCAAGGAATCTTCTAGCCCGCTCGCTTCCGCCTTTGCCTTTACGCTTTTGCTTTTCTTTCTGTCATTCCCGAACGGAATCTGCTTCTGCCTTTTTTCCCACCAATCCCGGGTGCCCCATATCTGACGCACGTTCTTTGCGTCAGATGTGGGATTCCACAAATTTCGCAACATTTTTCTAAAAACCCTTGACATCTTCCAGTCCTCTCGTTTATTTAACTATTAGGTTATTTATCCAATGGGTTTAACAACAGAAAATCAAGTCAGCTCCACCTTCGCCGCCCTGGCCGATCCCACGCGCCGCGCCATCCTCGCGCGCCTGGCCCTGGGAGAGACCTCCGTGCTCGAGCTGGCCGAACCATTTCAAATGAGCCTGCCCGCGGTTTCCAAGCACCTCAAGGTGTTGCAGCGCGCCGGCCTGATCGACCGCAGCCGCGAGGCGCAGAAGCGTCCCTGCCGGTTGCGCGCCGAGCCGCTGCAGGCCGCCGCCGCCTGGATCGAGCAGTACAGAAAGTTCTGGGACGAGAGCTTCGACCGGCTCGACGAATACCTGGTGCACCTGCAGTCCGCAAAAGGCGGCGGGAGTCTTAGCAGAAGGAAAGGGAGTAAATCGAAAAAAGCCACAGCAGGAGGAAAAAGATGAACGCAGTGTCAGTGAAACCCGAAGCCAACAAGACGGGGTATGAGTTGTCGATCACCCGAGTCTTCGACGCGCCCCGTGAGCTTGTCTGGAAAGCATGGTCCGATCCGGAAATGCAAATGCAGTGGGCCGGTCCACGGGGCTTTCAAGCCACCGAAGTAGTGATGCCTAGCGAACCGGGCGGACGATGGAGCCTCGCCATGGAGGGTCAGGTTCCCGGCACCGGGCAAATGGCGTATCTGCGCCAAGGCGGCATTGTCAAGGAGATCAGGCCGCCGGAGCTGCTGGTCTACACCTTTGCCTGGGAGGAGCGCTCAAGCGCCGGATTGCCTGAAAGCCCCTATAAGGAAAACCTCATTACAGTGCGCTTCGAGGAGCGCGGGCGGCAGACCGTGATGCATTTCACCCAAGCGCCGTTCGCCACCGAAGGCGAGCGCGACGGCCACAGCGGCGGATGGAACAGCGCCTTCGATCGTTTGGCGGAGCTGATCGCCGGAAAGGCAGCGGTCGCATGAAGATTGGTTCTTGAAGCCTCTCCTTTCGACAAATCCCGGTGCCCCATATCTGACGCGTTCTTTGCGTCAGATGTGGGATTCCACAACTCCCGATGCCTTAATTGCTATCGTGGAAGATAATTCCCGCGGTGTACCGTTCTCCCGCGCGCAGCCTGCTGACGCCGTGCCTCAAATTAACCCGGTAAATGCCGCGGCTCCCTTGGACCGGGCGGTGGTGCACGGCAAATGCAACCGCATCGCCCTGTCTCAGAGGAACAACTTCAGGCCGGGACTGCATTCGCGGGCGCTGTTCGGTGAGAACAAATTCGCCCCCGGCAAAATCCGTTCCCGGCTTCGATAAAAGGATGGCCACCTGTATCGGAAAGACATGCTCTCCATAGAGATCCTGATGCAGGCAGTTATAGTCGCCTTCTCTGTATTGCAGCAGCAGAGGCGTCGGCTTCTTTTGACCGGCGGCATGGCAGCGCTCAAGGAAGGCGGCATGTTCATCGGGATAGCGGACATCGCTATCCAACGCGGCGTTCCACTGATTTGCGATTGGCGCCAGCTTCTTATAGAGACTGCTGCGCAGACCTTGAATGATCTCCGGCAGCGGATAGCTGAAATACTTGTACTCGCCTCGTCCGAACCCGTGTTTGGCCATCACTACCCGGCTGCGGAAAATCTCATCGTGGGAATAGAGCCCGGCAATCTCGCCGCATTCCTCCGCTAAGAGGAGGCCGGGGAGAACCGCGCTCCCCTGGGCATCCAATTCCTTGCCAATCTGCCGCCAGTCAAGACTCCCCACCTGGACAGCAGCCGATTCGCCCCTATTGGTCATCCGCGTTGTGGTCGTCACGCCTGCGCCTCCCGGTCGAGAAGAGTGCGCTTCCGCTCGACTCCCCAGCGATAGCCGGAGAGATCGCCATCGTTGCGTACGACGCGGTGACAGGGAATAGCCACTGCCAGCTTGTTTGCGCCGCAAGCCTGGGCAACGGCCCGCACAGCCTTGGGTTGGCCGATTTTCCTCGCGATCTCGGTATAGCTTGCGGTCGAGCCCACAGGAATTCGCTTGAGCGCCTTCCATACCCGCTGCTGGAATGCGGTCCCCCGTATATCGAGTGGCAGGTCCAGGCCAATCCCCGGCTTCTCGATCAAGCCGACCGCTTTGGCGACTACATCTTCATAGCCGCTCTCGGCGCCAATCAATTTTGCCTTTGGGAACTGATCTTGCAGACTGCGCACCAGCACCTCGGGATCGTCACCCATAAGGATGGAGCACACTCCCTTTGCGCTCTGGGCAACGAGGATAGTTCCCAGCGTGCATTCGCCGATGGCGAAATGAATCTCCGTATTCGCGCCGCCGGCACGAAAATTAGTTGGAGTCATGCCTAACACCTCGTTTGCTCTCTCGTAAAAGCGGCTGTTGGAATTGAAGCCGGCCTCATAAATCGCATCCGTTACGGATGGGCTTTTGCCCAGCCTTGCGCGCAGGCGATTGGAACGATGTGCGATCGCGTAGCCGCTCGGAGTTAGTCCCACGGAGGCTTTGAAGAGACGATGGAAATGAGACTCGCTCATCCCCGCGGCCTTGGCCAACCGGGCAAGACTCGGGGTTTTTTCCGACTGCTCGATGAGGCGGCAGGCCTTGGCGACCTTTGCCGCGTGCTGCTCTGCGCGTGACGGTTGGTTCGGCTTGCATCGCTTGCACGCCCGAAAGCCTGCTTTCTCAGCTTCGGCGATGGTGTCATAAAACTGCACGTTCTCCGGCCGCGGCGGACGAGCCGCGCAGGAAGGCCGGCAATATACCCCGGTCGTTTTGACCGAGAAATAGAATTTGTCATCGGCGGAGGCATTGCGCCCTGCGATCAAGGCCCATCGTGGATCCTTCAGCGTAGCCTCGGCCTGCTTGGTAGTCATAAGCTGTCCTCGTTTCTCCCTATGTACAACTTAGTGAGAATGCCGAACGGCAACAATCCGCTTCTTGCTTTCAAATTCGATGTCAGATTTGGCCCGGTCTACATCAGCCGAAAATCCCGGGTGCCCCATATCTGGCGCGTTCTTTGCGTCAGATGTGGGATTCCACAAATCAGCTACCGTCTTGCTTTTCTTTCTGTCATTCCCGCAGGGAATCTGCTTCTGCCCTCTCGGTCATACCCGGTTCCTAACCGCACTCCATCTGCAACCAAACCTTCCTTTGTCATCTCGACCGGAGCGCAGCGAAGTGGAGAGATCTGCGGTTGACCTTCAAGTCTCTCCCGTCGCGCTACGCCTCCATCACGGCTTTTGCGCCGGGAACCCCGGCCGGCAGCGTGACAGCGACGCCGATCATCCAGATGATGCTGATAAAACGGCCTACGGGAATAAAGTAGCCCGCCTTGAAATTCAGCAGAGTCAGCGAAGCAAGCTCGCAGGCAAGCGCAACCGCGAGTCCCAGCCACATAAGCCAGCGCGGCATGAGCTTGTGCAGCCCGCCCGTGACCGAGACACCGGCAATGAAGAGACCGAATGGCACAACGAAGCCGGGGCCTCCGCCGGCGAAGGTGAGCGCCAGCAGCGCGCGCACTGCGCCGGCCGACTCCCCTATTCCCGGCCTGGTAAGAGACCAACTGGCCAGGGCCGAAAGGATCAGCAACATCGTCGCACCGATGCCGCCCAAAAACGCGATCGACTCTCCCGCGGCGCGGACGCCGAGAAACCGCAGGCGGCTAACAGTGGTTGCAATGAAGATGCCCAGCGGGATAGCCGACCCCAATTCGCAGAAGGAACCCAATTGAATTGCCCAGCCGTTCTTCGCGAGATAGGCAACGGCCTTCTCGGCGGAGTCTTTTGGGATAGCGAAGGCGGCGCTCATCTTGGAGCCTCCCATGATCAGCAAGCCAACGTAGATAAGCACCAGCATCAGAAGATTAGGGCCTGCATGGCGTTTGGACGAGATCGGCATTTCACCCACTGCCACTTCACTTTGCTTCATACCAGCTCTCCTTTGGGTCACAACTCGATTCGAGCACTGGGAGAACCAGGGTGCGGTAAAGATTGGTGAATCGAAATAAAGTTTTGTAAAGTCCCTGGGGCGGCGCTCACCGAAAATAACTTGTTTGCCCTTCAAGGCGAATGGTAGACTTGCCACGTTTCTTTACCGGTCATTAGCCCCGTGCATCGGAAGATTCTCCGGCAACCCCCAAGCCGGCCGGCCCTGACTATTTAAAGCACATCGCAACCTTAAATATATGACCATGGCGAAGCGCGTTCTCTCCGTCGTCTTCCTTCTATCCTCGGTTTGCGCCCTGGCGCAGCAGCCGGTCGACTACCGTTCCCGCACCATCTACTTTCTTGTGACCGACCGCTTCCATCCCCATCAACCCTACAGCCCATATATCGATCCCGAATATCCGGACGCTACCAACGATGTCAATTGCTTTGAACTCCTATGCCCCGCCGAGGTGCAATGGCGAAAATACTGGGGAGGAGATATTGCCGGCCTGGAGCAGAAGCTCGATTACCTTCAGCGCCTCGGAGTCTCCGCTGTCTGGGTAACTCCCCTGATGGAAAATGTGCGCGCATACGAGGGAGGTACAGCCTATGGCACCGGCTATCACGGCTATTGGGTCCAGAATTACGATCGGCCCAGTGCTCATTTCGGCGATTGGGACGATGTAAGCTCACTCAGCGCCCAGCTGAACGCCCGCTCGATGCGCTACATCCAGGACATTACGCTCAATCATTCCAACCCTAACAATAACCATGTCTTTGGACGGCTCTATCGTTCCCTCAACGATAAGATCTTCATCAACAGCTATTACGACGACTTCGATCAAGAAAATCGAAAGCACTACTACAAGCATTTTCAGTGGACCCCGCAATGCCAGGACGCCAAGACGAAGAGTGACTCTGAGTGGACCTATTGGCAGTTGCACCACTGTTTGCTTTCCGATCTAAGCGGCTACAACCAGCACGATCCCAAGATCGCCGATTATCTGCTAAACGCGGGCAAACTCTGGATGGATCACGGAGTGCAGGATTTCCGGCTCGATGCCGTCAAGTTTCCCTTCCCCGGCTTCATCGCCAGTTTCACCCATGAGATGATCCGGCACTCGGAGGATCTGGGCAGATCTGATCCGTACATCGTCGGCGAGTGGTCGGGCGGGGGCGTCGGCGATTCGAAGTCGCTCACCTTTGCCAACCACTACGACTACTTCAAAACCAATATCCTCGATTTCACCCTGTCGGTCGACCTGAACAAATTCATCGGCGGCAGCTACGAAGACCCAACGCAACAACTGGATGCGGTCGCGTTGGATGACCTGCTGCGGCAGCGCGTGACCGCCTTCGACGGCCGGGATACCTGGCAGGGAATTTTTATCGACAACCACGATCAGATTCGAACCATGGTTCGCCTGGACAAAATCGGCGTGAGCAGCGAAATCGAACGGCAAAGAAGAATGGATCTGGCCACCGTCCTGCTGATGACGGTGCGCGGTATTCCTATCATCTATTACGGTGACGAACAGTATCTGGCCGACTACCATCTATTCGAGCTGAACGGCTATTCCTACAGCAAGAGCAGCATCAACAGCACCGCCGACGACCCGTTCAACCGGCCCGGCATGAAGAGCTGGGACGAGAACACCTCCGCCTTCAAAATCATCCAGGCCCTGGCCGCTCTGCGGCGCAACAGCCCGGCGATCTCCGAAGGAGCCTACCTGACTCTGTACGTCGATCCCGATACCCTGGTGTTTGAGCGGGTAAAGAACGGCTCCTGCGCGGTCGTCGCCGTCAACCGCGGCGCCGCCAAGGATCTATCGGTAAACCCCAGCTGCTCCCTCGCCCCGGGCCTCAACCGCGGTCTGCTCGCCGGAACCAACCGGACAAATGCAGGAAACTACGCGAACGTGACCCCTGCCCGCACCACCCTTCACCTGGGCCCGCTCAGCTCGCTGGTGCTCTCATCGCAACCAATGGAATAACCGTCGCCAGGAGGAGGATTTGATGCAGCAGGGATCTGCGTTTATTGACTTCCGCAATTCGGCCGCTGGCAGGCGTTGAAGAGAATGCTGCCCCAGGCCATCAGCCTCGTCGCAAAGGCTGCGGAGTGAGGTTTGGCCCGGTCTACATCAGCCGAAAATCCTGGGTGCCCCATATCTGGCGCGCTCTTTGCGCCAGATGTGGGATTCCACAAATCAGCGACGATCTTGCCTTTCTTTCTGTCTTAATACGGCCGGGTGCCCCAGGTCCCGATTCTGGGACCTGGGATCCCACAAATCTCAATAGAGCGCAAAGATTGTCCGATTTACAACAACCCCCCCAGCACCGCAATCGACTCGATCGTTATCCCGGTGCCGCACGGCGACGAGAAGGTAAGCGTATTATTTGCGCTCGACGGATCGAGATTCGCTTCAATCGTGATCACTCCCGCGCCGGTCCCGGTTGCGGGTAAGGCGATCCGCGTAGCCGTTTGGCCGTTCACCCGCAGCTCCTCGGTCACCGTCGTCCTGCTCCCATTCACGTAGGAAATTTGAATCGCAGCGAACTTCCCCGCCGCCTTCACCCCGCGAAAGCTCTTCCCGCCTGAAGCCGCGGTATATCGCGTCGCCTTCCCTTCCGCTCCTTTCACCAGAAGCATCACAACATCCCCGGCGGGAACCTCGGCGGAGTAGGACGCAGCATGCGAGCCAAGATCCCTCTTGGCCCAGAGATCACGCACCTTTGCCGAGACAGACGGATCCAACCCCAGCTCCTTCCAATCCACCACAATCTCCGCTGCGGAGGCGGTTCTGTTCAGCAGCACCACGGCGCGCTCCCCAGCCGCAGCCATGCGCTTTGCCCATACCTGACGACCGGGCTCGGGCTCGGCGACTTCGACGCTCTGCAGTCCCAGCGGATCCTGATCCACCGCGATCACCTCGGGATTTGTGATCGCGCCAAGAGTCGCCTCGCTGAGCTTGGTAAGATCGGCGCCCAGGATCAGAGGCGCGCCGGAGATGGCCCACAGCGCCATATGCGCGCGGTTCTGCGCATCCGACAGCCCCGGCATTCCCACCAGCATCATATCCGGATCGTTATAGAAGCCCGTGTGCTCGGCCTGGGGGTGAATGCCCTTGTCGAAGTTGGACAACACTCCGGCGAAGCTCGCCCGGCGATTGGCATTTTTCGTATTTGCAACGATAGGAGCGACAATATCGCCGCTGGTCCGCCATATATCCCCGCGGACGCCGCCAATGCCCGGAGCCCATGTCCACGGACTATTTTTTCCCCAATTGCAGATGGAATAGAAGAGCAAATGCCCGGTCGCCGCTTCCGCCTTTTCGATTGCGCGGGCTATCTCCGCATACTGCACTGCGGGATCGAGATTCTCATGCGATCCGCCGCACCAATCGACCTTGACATAATCGAAGCCCCACTTGGCGAATTGCAGAAAGTCCTGCTCGTAGTGCCCTTCGCTTCCCGTGTGCGCCGCCGGAGGACCGAGATCCGGACCGTAGTAGCCGCAACCGGCCTCCCCCGCATCGGTATAAATCCCCGCCTTGAGACCTAAGCTGTGAATGTATCTCACAATGTTCGACATGTCTCCGGGTGCTTCCCCAGGCGCGATCGCAGGCCATTGCTTGGCGTCGACCACGATGTTGCCCTTCTCATCCCTCGTCCCCAGCCACCAGCCCTCATCAATGTTGATGTACTCATATCCCCTGGACTTCAGGCCGGATGCGGCCATCGCTTTCGCCTGCTCCATCGCCACCGCGGAATCAATGGTGTTGGAGAAACAGTTCCAGGAGGACCACCCCATAGGCGGACCGTGAAACGCAATCGGCCTCCCCACATTGCCCGCCATGGCCGATCCACACATGGCAAGAAGCAGGACCAAAGGCCAATAGACACGCGGCCGCGCACTCGATCGTCTACTCCCATTCTCTGGTTTCAAGCTGCCTCCTCCGGTCTGCCCTGCGCTTGCGGGCAAAGATCGCTCATCTATGTGACGATCCCAACACTAGTCAATTACATGCAGTGCCTGCGGTCCTTTGACGACCGCATCTGCAACCAGATGGCGGTCGAATGTGGCCATCTGTCCTCCATGTGCGCGAGCCAAAGCCAAGAGGTAACTGTCGGTTACTTGCGCCGAATCCAACAGGCGCGTGATATGAATGCGTCGATTATCGAACAAGGTAAGATCGTCCGGCCAGAATTCGTGGCCAGGAAGGGATCGCAAGCCTGCAATCAATTCCGCCACCGCCGCAGGAGTTCCTGGCGAGTTTGGGTACCGTGCATGGCCAACGATCCTGAGCACGCCGTTCTCCGTCAGCGGGCATGTCGCCCATGCTTGCCGGCCCAATGCGGCAAACCATTCATGCGCACGGTCATGTTGAACATGTGCCGGATCAATCAGGGCGATCAGCACATTTACATCGAGCAGGAACCGACTCACGGCAACTCCTCACGCAGACCGGTGCACTCAATCCGATGTCACTCGCCGGCTCCCAGGCCGTACAGGCAGGAGAGGCACGCCGTTACGAGTTTTTTTACGTGAATCAGCAGGACGCAATGCACGCCTGGCGAGGATGGAGATCACCTCTCCCACACTCTTCCGCTCGGTCGCAGCTAGTTCTTTGGCGGCCGCGAGTACGTCATCATCGATAGAAAGAGTGGTCCGCACTGGGGTTTCCTCTCTAAGATAACATCCTGCATCAAACATCATACATCACGTACATCACGCCCCGCTTTGACAACGACAAGCCCACAAACAAATCTGGCCCCACCGACGTTCATCGATGGGGCCAATACTCGGACCTGTGTCCGTCCTTGCTTTTCTTTCTGTCATTCCCGAAGGCAATCACGAAGTCGCGAAACTAGGAGGCAGACAACAACTTTGAAAGACCCTTCTGCTTTTTCTGCTCTTCCAGACGCTGCGTATCTTTTTCAGCAAGTCTGTCTTGCTGCTCCTCGGTCACCTGAGACGATGCTTTGGCTGATCGCAGTAGCCCGATCAAGAGACTTACCATGGCAATCAGGTAGAGCACTCCAACACCTTCCAATATGTGACTGATCATTAGCAATTCCTCCAACTGCCGGGTCGAGGTGTGAGAACCAGGCGGCTCGTCGAGAGACCGCCCCATTTCCGTAACGTCCGCGCAGCCCTTTCTGCAAAGTCGCCGAAGCCCCGAACCCAATGCCTCCGGCAGAGCCGCGCAATCAGTAACTGCATCCGACAGATGATAAGGCCTCGGCCAGTTTTTCCGTATTAAAAGTAGGCTGAAGCAGACCTGCCTCACCCTCAAACCGAACAACGATCTTCTGCGTGCCAGAAAGGCGATCGATCCATTGCCGAGTGAGCCTGCCTTGGAACACTTCAGCATAAGGAGTCACTGTGTGTCCTCCATCCAGTACGGCCCAATTATCGGATTGATTGGTCCGTCCTTCCGAGACGAAAGCGATTCGGGTTGTCGGAACCGGTGCGCTCAAGCTCTCAGCCTTTCTTTCAATCGCCAGTTCTGTCTCTACGGCTATATGCCAAAGTTTGCCTTTTTTGCAAATGACGTCCAATTTAGCCTGAACCGGATTGCCCTGTGCATCGTTATACTGCCCCTGAGCCGCGGTTTGCAACAGAACCACTTGATTACTGGATTGGTTACCAGTGGCGGTGTAGACGGACCATGCGCCAACCTGTTGCGGTGTCTGTGCGAATGCCACGACGGTGGAAACCAAAGCAAAAATGATACCTTGAGCAGCAATTTTCATTTCATTTCCTCTCATCTGGTGTAGATGGAGAATAGCAATCGCACGCCATGTTCAGGTATCCTTCTAGTAACCATAGCCGCTCATAATGGTTACCTCATTCGGGACTCCGGTTGAACCCCTAGGAATTACCAATCAATCTCCGAAGAGCCAAAGCAGCACGGCGGAAATGCCCGTATGCCAACCTCGCTGGCGGGCGTACGCCTTCCAGCTATTCGTACCCGAAGACATACATTGTCTGCCGTTGACGAAACACGTCCACTTTTCAACCCTTTAGTGTGATTGAAGTATGGTCTGACCCCCGTTAATGTAAACACTACTTCTCAATATCTAGGAGTTTGGAACAGTGGGTGTCTTTTTTGCCCGATGGCTCTCATGACAGCAGCGCACGAAATCTGAGCGTTGCACGAGAAAGATTCCCTCAACACGAAGCAGTATTCGAGTTCCAGCTTCTTCCGATCTAGGACCACCTTCATTGAAGAACGGATGACGACGAGCACTGATGATGAAGAAGGACAGCTCCACACGCGCTAACCATGAAGTTGCGCTAGCCCATGATTGGTTGACGGGGATGCGGGGAGGGGAGAAGGTTCTGGAACTGCTTTGCAGGCGTTTTCCTGACGCCCCACTTTGGACACTGATCCACAACTCCAACACCGTCAGTTCCGTAATAGCGAACCGGCGCATCCATACAAGCCTTTTGCAAAAGCTTCCGTCTGCGAGCACGAAGTACCGGCATTACCTGCCATTATTTCCACTTTTCGCTGAAATGAACAAGGTGTCACACGCTGGTATTGTGGTGTCCACTTCACACGCGGTTGCGAAATCGATGGTCAGGAGAGGCCGCCATCATTGCAGGCTGCACATCTGCTACATCCACACACCGATGCGATACGCATGGGACCTGTTCGACGAATACTTTGGCCCTGCACGGGTCGGGCGGCTAAAATCTCACCTTCTCTTCAAGCCGCTTCTCCAGTGGGTGAAGTGGTACGATCGGGCAACTGTAAAGCGTGTCGATCTATTCATCGCGAACTCCAATTATGTCGCAGAACGTGTCCGTAGATGCTACGGGCGAGAAGCCGCGGTGCTTCCGCCTCCAGTCAATGTGAGCCGATTTGCGAATGCTCGCCGTGAGCCTGAAGATTGGTTTCTCGTGCTTTCCGCTCTTGCCCCTTATAAACGAGTGGACCAGGCAATTCGGGCATGCGCCAACTTGGGCCGCCGGCTCAAGATTGTCGGGTCGGGCCCTGAAGAAGAGAAATTGAGGAAGCTCGCCAGTGAATTAGGAGCCGAGGTGGACTTCGCCGGCTTTGCGAGCGACGAAGACGTAGTCGGATACTACCGCCGCGCCAGGGCGCTACTCTTTCCAGGTGTCGAGGATTTTGGCATCGTCCCCGTGGAAGCGATCGCCGTCGGATGTCCGGTAATTGCTTTCAAGAGAGGCGGTGTGCTCGATTCGATGACCGAGCAGACGGCGACCTTCTATTCCGACCAAACCGCAGATGGCTTGACCCAAGCGATCGGAGATTTCGAGGCCACGGAATCGAGATTTGACGAGGGTGTCTTACGCAGGCACGCGGCCCGCTTCGACGAAGCGGAATTTCTTAAAGGATTTGAGCATCTCCTGCAGAAAGCGCTCAAAGAGAAACAACCGAGCATGAGCGTTGTCATCCCGACCGAAGCGGAGGGATCTGCGGCCCACCCATGGGGATGAAAATTGCCCTTGAAGGGTGCGGCCTTGAGGCCGTACGTAACGATTGAAAAATGAACCGGCTTTACATGCTGCGGAAAAACTTTGCTAAATGATTTTCGACCGAAGCCGAGGGATCTGCGGCTTTTTCCCGAACAGCAGCTCCCTGCACTTCGCTCACGGTGACGAAGATCCCTTAGCCACAATACACGCAATTATTTACGGCGTTGTGGTTTGGCTCCTCGATAGATCGGCTGCGTTTGCCCTCATTCCCGGCATAACACATTGGAGAAACGATCTATGGCCAGCGTTTGGTCGAAGCGGATTCAAGGGACGTATGCGGCCCGGCCTGCCCACACTGAGATACGTAAACCCGAGTTCCTGCATCTGCCCCGGATCGAAAAGATTGCGGCCGTCAATGATGATCGGATACCGCAAGGTATAGCGCAGTTTGGCGAGGTCGATCTCCCGAAATTCAGCCCAGTCGGTCAGGATGAGCAAGGCGTCCGCATTGTCCGCTGCTGCGAAGGCATTGTCGACATAGTTCATCGCTGCATCGGGAGGCAATACTTGCTTGGCGCGTTCCATCGCCACAGGATCGAAGGCATGAATTGAAGCCCCCGCCTCGCGCAGCATGCGAATAATCTTCAGAGCCGGCGACTCCCGGATATCGTCCGTGCCGCCCTTGAAAGCCAGGCCTAGCACGCCAAGGCGCTTGCCGCGGAGCGTCCAAAGAGCGGAGCGGACCTTCTGGAAAAACCTGTCCTTCTGGTTTTCATTGATCTTCTCCACTTCCTTGAGCAGGCTGAAATCGACCCCCATCTCTGCGCCACGTAGCGGAAGGCCGCGACATCCTTGGGAAAACACGACCCTCCGTACCCTATGCCGGCGCTCAAGAAGCGCTTGCCGATACGCTGATCGAGACCCATTCCGCAGGCCACCTGCTCCACATCGGCGTCCACCGCCTCGCAAAGATTTGCCACCACGTTGATAAAAGAAACCTTCATTGCCAGAAAGGCATTCGAGGCGTGCTTGATAAGCTCAGCGGCCTTGGCTGATGTGGAGAGCACCGGCGGCGGATCGACGGCCGACCGGGGGCCGGGCACGCGCCCGAGCGCTCGTAGTAGCTCCCTGAGGAGAGCGGCTTATAGATCTCGGCAAGAAGACTGGCGGCCTTTTCGCTATCGGCTCCGAGCACGATGCGGTCCGGGTGCAGGAAGTCCTTGACCGCTGTGCCTTCGCGCAAAAATTCGGGGTTGGACGTCACATCGAACAGCGAGCGCGGAACGCCATTGCGCTCAACGGTCCGCCGGATCCATTCGTTGGTGTACACCGGCACGGTGCTCTTCTCAACGATGACCTTGTAGCAATCTATGGAGCGCGCGATTTCGCTGGCGACCGCATCGACGTAGGAAAAATCCGCGTTGCCCGCCTCACCCTGCGGAGTGCCCACCGCAATAAAGATGACCTGAGACTCACGGGTAGCGTGACACAGATCCGTAGTGAACTGAATCGATCCGCTCAAGCGATGCCGTCCCAGCAACTCAGGAAGAAACTCCTCGTGGATGGGTACGCCGCCCTGATTGAGCATCGCCACCCTGGAGTCATCGTTGTCAATGCACAGCACCCGATGACCCATTTCAGCAAAACACGCCGTGGCCACCAGGCCTACGTACCCCGATCCGACCACTGTGATAGATACCGGCTGGCTCATGTGTTCCATTTATATCCTTAAGGAAAAGTTATCGACTGCCATGTTTCAGTGCAGGTGCATTGCAACGCTGGACTATTGCAACCGCTAGTGATCATTATCAACATCCCGAAGATCTGAAGACATAACACTAATTGCCTATTTTTGCGTGGTGCTTATTTACTCGACGAGCCATGCTCGCTCCCCTCGCGACACGCGGTGTGTGCTGGATTCGATGACCGGGTAGACAGCGGCCTTCGGCGGGAGTTCATTGCTCGCGCAGGCGCATCTGAGCAACGCTTCCATACTGCTTGAACGAGTGTGACTTACTCAATGGATTGTCGAGGAAAGGATACTCCACATAAATTCGGCCGATTCTCCTTGCGAGGTCCGGAGGTATTCTTTCCGTCACTACTTTTTCAAGGGTTTCAATATCGATTTTCAGCACGTCGATCTTCTGGTGCTTTGAGATAATCTGTTCAAGAATTTGGTTGGAATCCACACATTGGACGGTAATGGTTTTGATGTCGGCTTTGGATCCCGATCCGGTTTGCGTCACCACGCCACCGTAACGGCCGGTATCTTCGTAGCGAAACATAACTTCGCCACTCTGCGGACCCACCGCGACCTCTGACAGCGTATAGCGTTTTTCAAAACGGACCAGATTTTGTTTGAGCCGTTCAATGTTTTTGGGAAGCGGCTCGTGAAGATATACATGCGAATCGAGGTTCCGCGTAAGAAAATAGGCGGCGGAAATTCCAATATTTGATCCGAAATCGACGATAACCTTGTCAGTTGCCAGAGTCGGATAATCGTGCCTGCAAAAAATTTCATTGACCGTCAAGACGTCGTGCACCGTATAGAGCATTAGATCCAGGTCTCCATTGGGGGTCCTGACGGTAATTGTGGCCGGATAGTCGCCCTGACGAAGTAAATATCTGCGATATGCATCCAGCGGATGATGATATACACGCGACATATTTGTGATCGCGACATAGTGTTGCGAGTGCAGCAAAGCGCCCGCTATTTGCCTGATATTGCGCCCAGCAATTTTCATTGTTCACCAACCGACGTTAGCATCTGTAGCACCTGTAGCTTGACCGCCAAATCCATTGCTTCAACGACATTTTAACGACAACTTATCCCCTAGCTTTTTCTGACAGCAGAATGAGATTACGCACCCGCCGATTCGTAACCCGCAGATCCTAAGATACAACCATGGCAGCTCATCTCCGTATCTTTGCGTAACCAAACTTAAACCGAGACTCTGCGGCTATGACTCGTCCCTGCTTTCTCAGCAAGGACCTCCTCGTAGGTATCTTTCTTCTATCTCCTGCAGAAAAGCGTGCTCTGATACATCGGGAGCCTGACCTCGGAGGTCTCAAAGCCTGCTTCTTGACAGACGGAAAGCATCCATTCTTTTTCATAGGCGACCGCCGCCTCGGGATATTTTGGGTTCTCGACGTAGGCCGCGCCATTGCGATGTAAGAACGTCCACCGGTCTCCCACCCGGCCGAGCTCTCGCAAGTCCTCGATGCAGAAGAAGGTCATCATCATAACGCCGCCAGGCTTCAACACCCGTGCCGACTCTTCGATGTAATTGCGAATATCAGGCTCCAGCAGATGTGAGAAGAGCGAGTTCGATATCACGAGGTCGATGGAGCCGCTTGCGCAAGGCTCCAGGCGGACGGACTGGAGATCGCCGTCCGGGTTATAAACGCTACTGTGAACATCCAAATGCGTGAAGCTGAAGTGGTCTTCCGTGAAATTATCGCAGCACCACTGGACCATATCGCGGTCCACGTCGAAGCCGAAGTAATGCCCGGTGAAGGTGGTTCGATGGTAATCGAAGTCTCGAAATGTGACTGCTGTCTTGCCGCAACCGCATCCGATGTCGACGATCTTGGAGTCAAGTGAGGCTATCTGATTGGCAAAGACGTAGATCCAAAAATCCGTCCCGGCGGTCAAGTAATAAAAGTGTGGGGCAAAAATGTCGTTTCTGACTCCGGTTCGCGCCAGATACCGGAGAGGAGGCAAATAGCGGTTTGAAACCGAGCGGAAGAATCGTCCGAGCGTCAAATCGCCCACAACGCTGAATGGATAAAACAAAGGCGACCGCGTAAGCTTCGCGACCGAGGGGACAAACTTGCGAATGGTCTTGTCAAGCATCTGGCATACTCCCAATTGGCACAGCCAGCGTGAAATGAAGCAAAGAACCCAACAGAATTGTTATTTTGCTACTGCGCTTCCGACATTAAGCAAGGATAAGTCTCCCTGACTCTTGCACCATAGAGCAGCACGGCATCGTTCGCATTCCACAATTATTAATCCGCGACCTCGCGGCTGGTGAACTATATTCTCTTTCGAGCATATCAATCGTTAAGGGCGCCTTCCAGGCCGCCGTATTAGACCGACCTGCCGCGGATACAAGCAAGCCTAGACGGAGACTTCGCAGCTATGACTTGTCCCTGCTTTCTCAGCAAGGACCTCCTCGTAGGTATCTTCCAACCGTCGCCCTTGCATCTCAATGTCAAAGGTTTTTCTAACCCATTCAACGCCACGAGAACCATATAGAAATCGTAGGTCTTCCCTTTGCAAGAGCAAGAGCAAATGTTCGGCCAGCGTGTCGTAGTCCCCTTCTGGAGCAAGTAGCCCGGTTTCACCATGAATTACGGCCTCGGGTATACCCCCGTGGAGCGAGCTGACGACAGGAACACCCATCGCTTGCGCTTCGAGAAAGACGATGCCAAGGCCCTCGCTATCGCCGTTCTTTGCTGTGCGGCTGGGGGCGCAGAATATCGTTGCGCGCTGGAGCATTTGTTTGATCTGCGCGGATGAACGGGAGCCAAGGAAGTTTCCCTTTACGCCAAGGCTCTCTGCCAGCTTCTCGAGTGAATCGCGCATCGGACCATCACCAATGATTGTGAGGCCAACGTTTGGCAGTTCTTGCTGCACCAGACTCATGGCACGAATGAGCAGGTCGCAGCCCTTCTTTTCGACTAGTCTGCCTACAAATAACACTGACGCTTCGTCTGAGGAGCCATCCGCTCTACAAAATGCCTTGCGATCCACTCCGATATAGTGCGTCCGCAACTTGCTTTCAGGAAATCCTAGCTTTACTGCCTCGACCCGCAGGAAGTCTGAATCACAGAGGAACAGTGCAGCCTGCTCCCACAACCTCCTTCGGCGGCGTAGGTAGAGGCGGCCTGTTGGATACCGGGCGTGTTCCCGGTCAGATACTGTGATGTCGTATCCATGCAATGTCACAATCAATGGGAGCCCCAACTTCTTTGCAAGCGGTAAAGCGAGTACGCCATCTATCGCAAAATGAGCATGAATGAGATGAGCGCCTGCATCTTGCGCCCTCCTATGAAATCCTGGTCCAATCCCCGTGATCTTGTAAACGCCCTGGATGAACTGTCGCAAGGGGTTATCGTCATCCGCGGCCACAATGGAGTTATCTGGAATTTCCAGGCTTGGAGTGACTCTGCGCAAGCCTACGAACCGAGGCTCGAACCGTCTCAGTGCGTGCACCTGGCCGAGAATAAAGGTTTCGCTGATCGGCAGCAGGTCATTTCGATAGATGAGCACTCGCCTCTTAGATTCGTTCTGTATCAAGGTCGTCTGCACACACGTCTCCCCTCGCCAGAGTCGGCACTTGATAGTCCAATCTCGGCCTTTGGCTTTGAAAAATATTCCCAAGACATTAAATTGTAATTATTGTAGAGTCCAAAGATCTCGGTAACCAGCGATATTAGCCCACCCGGAATAACAAGCGCTCCGGCCGAGTTGACGAACGGGCTGGCCCACGCATTCCAAAGAGCGTTGCGTGTGGATGCAATTGGACGAAGCTGATTGGCCTGAGAAGCAATCATGCGGAGAGCACTCTCTCGATCTCCTGGGCCTGCGTACGTACGATAGACCAGGTAAAGCGCTCACGGAATGCGGCATAGCCTTGCTGCCCAAGATGCGTGCGGAGGTCCGGGTCCTGCGCCAGCCGCTGGAGCGCACCGGCAAGCTGGGCGGCAGACCCGCGCTCCACTAAAATGCCCCCACCGGCGGCAAATATCTCCCCCACCCCACCGCCGCGCGTGCTGACGACTGGCAGGCCTGAGGCGAGCGCCTCGACGTTCACCAGACCAAACGGTTCTTCCCAGACAGAAGGCGAACAAAATATATCCGCTTCTCGAAAGAGATCACCCAAGGCCGCGCCGCTGCAATATGGAAGAAACTTGATCGTCGCGGGAGAATTTGCCTTGAGGCGTTTGATATAGTCAGTGTCCTCACAGATTCCGAAGCTAGAGGAACCCACAATTTGCGCCTGGATTCGCACGCCCTGTTCTTCGAGAATCTTCATAGCATCGACCAAGACGTGAACCCCCTTGTCTTCAACAAGCCGCCCCACGAAGAGAACCGTCGGGACCTCCGGCTTCTTTCGGCTGCCTATTGCCGGGTGAAAGATACCTTCATCGGCGCCGCTATAAAGCACGGACGAAGCGCCCAGCGAGGGAAACTTCCGCCGTGCCTGTTCCATCAAAAACTTGCTTATGAAGATCATCCTGTCCACTCGAACCTGCCGCATCAACTTTTCGCTCCCCCCGACCAGATGGGAATTCTGCAGATGAAGAACGACGCGCCCCCCTGCGCGATGAACGTGTGAAGTGAGAGCGATGGCAAACTCAGGTCGATTGTGAATCCACACGACATCCCCAGGCCGCACGCGCTCGAGGACGGGCCCGAAGATACGTCGTATACCCAAACGATGAAGGGACCACGGCAATCGTGAAAAGTATCTTCGGAGTCGTCTATAGCGTTTCAAACCGGGGAGCACCATGATAGATTTCGCTGGGAATTTCCAGGTATCATCCGCCGACGGACAGACAACCATGAAGTTCGACGTATTGCGGAGTACATTGCCCGCCCAGCGTGAGATCGCACCCCCATGAAATTCGGAGAATGGCTCAGCCTCCGCTAGAAGATGATAGGTTAGATTTGGCATTACAACTCCAAAAGTGCAACTTGAAAACGCGTACCACAATAGATCTTGTTAGGCGCAATCTCCCACTTCAACAAACGGTGATGGCGGTGATTCCGTTCAATGTATGACTGCTGCCTCGTGTGCTTCAGCTTCCTTAAGCGAATACAATTCATTGCCGTCGACCTTTGATAGTCGGCCAATCAGCATCCGGCCGGCTCGCTGGCACGGCCGTTCCACAAATTTGTAACTAGCCCATGACACAAGCACAATAACGGCCATAGTTAGTAGTCCACCTAATAGTGTCGGGCCGGTGCCGAAAAATATGCGTAAAAGCTTGATTACCACTTCGTGCATAAGATAAATCGAATAGCTGATTGATCCCAGAAAAACAAAGAACGGTGGGGCATCCGCCATAACCTCGAATGCGAGAAAGAGGCATAACCCAACCGTATAGGCCAGCATCCAACGATATGCGTCGTCGCCCGGCGCCACACGGCTGCCGTACCCCATTAGACAGACAGGAATCAGTGTCAGCAGATAGCTCAACACGTCAATACGAGGAAATGCCATTGCTGCCAACCTGCGGTGCCGTATGTAGCCGGCGAGAAACATCAGCGTCATCGCCATCGGAACAGCTACGGGCAGCTTGACATGGAAGTATCCTCGGGCGGCACTGAGCAACAAGGAAGCGGCGGTCATGGCGTAGAATATCTTGCGGTAGTAGTCACTCTTACTTACGATACCTCCGACAATCATCGCCGTGATTAAAACATAGAAGATCAGCTCAATTTGCAGCGTCCAAAACACCCCTAGAATGTCCTTGACTCCGACGAATCCCTGCAACATGCTAAAGTTGACCACGATGTTTTTTAGGGTCAAGGGCACTAACGAGGCTCCAGCGAGTATTGCGAACACGATCGAAACCCAGTAGACCGGCCACAGTCGAAAGAGGCGGGAGATCCAGAATCTCCTGACGGGCTTATCGTGATCCGATACGCTGAATGGTATGACATAACCGCTGATCAAGAAGAACGCTGCTACGCCGATCCTCCCAAGGTCCAGGTAGAAATGCGGGTGAGAACGCCACATTCCGCCTCCTAGCCATGACCAGGAGCGTAGCAGGTGCTGAAGAACAACCAGCAGCGCACACAATCCGCGCAAGGCATCAATGTTGTTGAGCCGCCGCCCCATGCCCATTTTCTCTCCTAAGTCAAAGACCGACACGGTCTCGGGTTAATCCACAAACGAGGGGCCTAAATGCCGCTCCTCAAAGGTAATACTGATCAAATTACATCTCCGCCCTAGCCGCAGTAGCTTCGGGTCCACGCAAGCCGAATGCAGAAAGATAGGCAGCGCGAGCGACATCCGCGCTGTGCCTTCTTAAAACCATTTCATAAGCGGCGTCCCCATATTGTCTGCGTTCCGATTCGTCGTTTAGCAGAGCGTGAAGCCGGGACCGAAGATCGACTGGATCTCCGCATCTAAAAAGCATTGCGGCAGAGCCATTGCTGCTCAGCTCTCTGTGCACTGGGAGATCGCTCAGAAGACACGGAAGACCATAGGACATCGCTTCAATCGTAACCAGCGGAAGTCCTTCCGGACCGAGCGAGGGCATAATGAAGATATCTGCCTCGCGATAATAATCAGATGGGTTGGGTTGAAATCCATAAAAGTGTACATTCAGCCTGGTCGCAAGACTTTGGAGATGGCTACGTTCGGACCCGTCTCCCAGGACACTCAATTCGTATCCCGACATATCTTTCAATGCCTCAAGCAGTAGATGGAGACCCTTGTGACGCTCGAGCCTGCCCACAAATAGCAGCCGGAGAGAAGATTTCCTCGGGCCGCGCGATTTTCTGGGAGGCATTACCGGCACCCAGTTGGGGATCACCACAACACGTTTAGCTGGGGCCATTCTCCGCATCCCTTGGCCAACAGCCTCAGAGACGCAGACTACGCGATTGGCAAACAAGATGCCGGCCGAGTAAACCGCTTCAATCAGCAAGCGTCGCAGCTTTTTGTGCCAGGCACCGTCTCCTAAAAACGGTACAAGGTGACGGATACTGATGGCCGTACAACCGAGGGCCCGTGAGACAGGCAATAACAGGGTTTCGATGGTCCCCGTTACCTGAACGACGCGGATCCGGTGGCGAAGGATGATTCTCGGGAGCACAACGAATGCGTGGAGCACCTGAAGCGAGCGCGCGAACTCTGGAAATAACGATAGCCGATAGACCCGCACGCCTTGAGCTCGCAGGTTGCGCGCCAGAGTGGGATGAAACACGATCGCATACAGACTGCAATAACCGTTGAGCATGCGCGCCACATTCTCAACGTGTGTTTCGCCTCCACCATAAAACGTGTTGACTGAGACAAATAGAATCGTGCTTTCCTTCAAACTCGCTTCACCCTCCTGTCCGCGAAGGTGCTCGGCGGCTTGCGAAACGCCCCATTCTGTAAACGAAGATCCGCTACTCATAGATACCTTCTAATTAAATCCCTTTAGAGCGAGGTTGCTTCCAGCGATGAGCATCGGAGTGGTAGACACCTCGATCGTCTGCTCCTTGGAGCGAGTCCCAGCTGGGGACCCCCCGGAGCTGTCTGGCTCCACGCTACGGATCTGCAGAGGCGTAGTTCCCACCACACGCACTCGTATCAACCCGGTTTGGTTTACGTTCCACAGCGCGAGCACCTGATTGCTTCCGTGAAGGTGAAATCTAAGCGCATGCAGCGATGGATTGCCCGTCGAAAGATCCTCAACCGAAACTGCATCCTTTACTACGGGCGCAACGACCTGGAGTGCAGCGAAAGCGGGTTTCGGCTTCAGATCTGGATCAACAAGGCCAAAATTATCTTCCTTATTCCTTCGGTCCCAGCCATCATCCCGCAAGTCATACCACCAGATTCCTTTGAGGAACGGCATGGTCCGGGCGAGGAGAAACATCTGGGCAAGGAATGCGGCTGCCTCCGTGGGAGAACTGCCGCCAGGGCCGCTGTACGTGGGCCATCCCATTTCTGTGATGTACAACGGCAGATCGCGGCCTCCTGTATAGCGATGAATGACCGCTTCGCTTGTCACCATGTCATGGGCCCATGCATCGGCAGTCCGTGCAGGCTTATCGAAGTTGTAAGGATGAATTGAAAGACCGTCGAAAAAACCCAGGCCGCCGGCGGATAGCATCGAAGAGAGCCAATCGAGTTTAAGCTCGCCGATCGCCCCGCCAAGGAAGACGGCAGAAGGATCGATCGCTTTAACCGCAGGATATACAGCCCTGATAAATCGCACGTAATCTTGGGGAGTGCCGTGGTGGGTGTTTCCAACCATACCATTCCATTCGTTCCACATCTCGTAGATATGTACCCTACCCTTGAAATGCTGGACGACGAACACCGCATAGCGAGTAAAAGCGCTCAGCGCCTGCGGTGAGAGCGGCTTATCTCCGGAATCGTAAAATGGGCTGCCATAGTCAAGTATGAGTAAGGGCTGCTCGTTTGCGTTCAGGGCTTGATTGACGAAACCATCTACTCCAGGTGGTATGGCCAGGTGGCCCTTCTCCCGCTCAACATGAGCCCAAAGAACCTCATCTCTTAGAGAATTGGCTCCCAATTGTACGGCCAAGGGCAACTGACGGGGTAACATGCCGGGATCGTTAGCCAGATGCACTGAAATCCCTATGTCAAACGTAGTCTCAGCTGGCGCGCTTCCAGCGAAGAAGAGGCAAATAACTATAGCTGTACCGGCAAGTATCGCTCGATGCAGCGTAATGGAAGATCTGCTATGCATATCCCCTCCTCTCTCATGCTTATCGCAGAACAACCTGCGCCCGCCCGCCAAGAGCGTTTTCACAGTTGCTGTAGACCGGAACAACGCACTCGACGCCCGCACATAGCTAGCTCTTACTAGACAACGCTAACTGTGAAAATGCTCTAGCCCTGGCCAACGCACTCACTGCACACCTGCTTAATACCTCTAAACCGCTTAGTGCGAACCGACTATGCGAGTTGAAGAACCGGTCGAGACTTCGCCAGCCAACTCAAGACGGCCCAATTCATAACCGCCAAAGTGCCATCTGTCATCAGGCTTGCCCATGCCGCCCCGATCCATCCGTGCGTTGGGATCAACCAGAGGTTCAGGCCAAAGTTCAAGATCGACGCCGTGAATTGCGTACCCAGACGAAGATTCTGCCGCCCGGCGCCGGTTATCGCATCCCCCGCACTGAGATGGAAAGAGCGAAAGAACGGGATGAGACACAGCCAGCGAAGAGCGCTAACACTCTGCGCAAATCCCCGGCCCACCAGCAAGGGGATAAGCGGCGCACAAATAAATGCCCCGGCAGCCGCTGCCAATCCAAGCAGGGACGTCCGCTTCAATATCCGGATGGCGTATGCGCGAGTACTCGACACACCGTCTACCCCCGCGCGGAAGAACCGTGGAAAGGCCGCCACCTGCACGGATCTCACGGGAATGGTACAGATGTCCACGACGCGGTATGCCATTGTGTAAATTCCGTTGGCGGCGTTCATACCGTAGTGACTCAACATCGTCTTGTCGAGATCGTTGTAAAGGGAGGTGGTTGATCCCGAGACCGCATAGACGACTCCTTCCTTGAGCCGCGAAGCAATAAGACGAAGATCGAAAGCCGGCCTGCCGAGTTGTCTTAAAACCACGGCGACCGATCCGAGAACGGCAAGGGCGGATACGCTGAGCGACGCAAGTGCCCATTGTCTCGCTGTTGCACGATGAATGAGCAGGAAAAGCAAGACGGCCGCCAGGAAGCGGACGAGATTGGTCAGCAGGTTCAGGATTGCCGTCACCTTCATACGCTCGAATGCTTGAAATACCTGACCGGCACAAACCGTCAGTTGACCACAGATACAGTCCCCAATGGCCACAGGCACAAGGATTGCGGCGCTGGCAGCTCCAATCATGAACGGGCCAGTGCAACGTAGCGCCAAAACCAGGAAGAGCCCAACGCTGATGGTCGCCAGCAGAATATTTCCCCAGCAGGCCGAAAACGCTTCCCGATCCTGGCTGACATAGCGCAGGAAAAGAAGCCCAGACCCAACACTGCTGTATTGGCTGACGATCGACACCAGTGCGACAGCTCCGACGTAGATACCGTATTCCGTTCTCCCCAGCAGGCGCGCGAGCATGATGAAATAACCGGCCTGGAGAATGATGCCGAACCCCTGGCCAGCAGCGAGCCACGACGTGTTCCGAGCGAAGTAACTTGAACGCAGGCGCCTCCATTCGAATGCAACCATCGCTCGTAAAGGCTTCATATAGCTGCACTCGACTGGCTTTGAACCCGCTTAGCTTCCATCGCCAGGCCGGTACATGCGATGATATAGAGCACCCACACTAACTCTGTCGGTGCGAGAAGTGTGCCCTCATCCAAGTTGTATAAGACCGTGAGAAAAACGATGGAGAGGCACCACTGCACATAAAAGGATCTCTCACCACGGATAGAGCGCATTCCATCGCGGATGGCTTTGATAAAGGTCGCGATGACCAACCCGAGGCCGACGGCTCCCAGGTCGAGCCAAACATCGAGAAATCCGTTATGAGCATAGGGCACCATCCAGCCGACTCTCGAATCAATGTTGTACGCCTCGCCATGAGTTCCCCACCAAAAGCCTCCGTAACCATAGCCCAATATAGGATGCTTCATGATCGACTCCATTACGGCGCCCCATATATCGGTCCGTCCAGTGAGAGTGGAGTCTTTCCCAATGGCAAGCAAAATCAACGGCGCGTTCTGAAAGATAATAATGCCGCCCGCCGCGACGATCCCAACTCCAAACGCAGCCAGGAACAATGCGTCTTTCTTGGCCGTTCTGCTCAAGAAGCGAATCACGAAGTAAAAAAGAATACATGCCGCAGCATCGATAAGCCCGGTTCTCGAGTTGCTCTTGAATATCACAAGCAGCACCACGAGGGTGTAGCTGACTCGCGACAGTCGAGAGATACGGCGATCGTGATAACTAAACAGCGCCGGCGTCAGCAGAAAGACACACGCGCGTGCAAGTACGTTCTTACTGTGAAACAGTCCCCTCCACTCTCCCTGGCCACCGACACCGCTTGATGTCGCATACTGCGGAAATAAAACAACCAATAAAATGCTACTTACCACGACGATGATGCCCGTCCAATATATGAGGCGCAACTGATCTTCGGCCGAAAAGCGCTGGTAGAAGCAAAGCGCAAAAAATATACAGAGCACGGCATCAAAGGAAAATGCCATGGAGCGAACCGGAAACTGCGACCACGCAATTGAAAAAACCGTCAGTGCCCCAAGGGCCGCGAATAATGGGTTAGTCTTGAATACCTGAATGGCATTAGACAGAAAGGGAAACACAAATATCAGAAGCAGCGGAGCTGTCATCGCCTTCTGAAATCGTCCGGCAGTGGTGTCCTGTTCGCTTGCCGTCTGCACTAATGGCGTTTCGACACCCGAATCGTTAGCAACACCTTGAAATGAAAACGTTCCGTGAACGCCGAGCCACAGCAGAATGGGTATAACCAACCACGTGATTGCCAACAGACCCAGCCGTCTGCGGGTAAATACCGAAACGGCTACAGGCTGAGGCGATAATGTCAGCTCAGTCATAATATGATCCAAACGCCAGCAATGTGGCGGGCGCGAAGCAACAGAACGCGTCGAGCCATCGTCAGTTAATTCGCATCGACATTTTACTTTTGGCCGGTCTTACAACTGCACCAATCAAGGGGTCGCGCCATTTATGGATCGCTTTTTGCGGAAGAATGCAATTAACGGCGAAGAGCAGAGCGCTTGTGGTGGAGGGTCTGCCCTCAAACAAGAATATTCTGCTAAGCCGCCATAATATGCGCCGGTCTTCACCTTGGGCTACTGCCGCTGTAAGGCACACTTTCGCGACAAATGCCGAGTAAGCACGCTTTGTAAAGAGGTGCGCATTATCCCTTAACCATGAAAGGCTGAACTCCCAATCTTGGCCGGATGATATGCGGCCGGTCGAGCTCGAGTCGTACCAGATTGCAAGCGGCTGATCAATGATTTGCAACGCCACATCATGGGACGAGGTTACCCGGAGAAGCCAATCCCAGTCCTGGTGCTTTCGTAGGCCTTTCGTGAAGGGAATCCGCAGCAGCAGGCTTCGCGAAGCAAAAAACGACGACGTTTGGAAGCCACACCCCGGCTTAAACAGATACTCGGAGAAAGGCTCGCCTTTCCGCGGAATCCTCCGCGGTCGAATCACATCCCGATCGCCGCTTCTTCTCACCACATAGCTTGAAAGGACGACTGCATCACGGCTGTTCATCGTCAAGGCGAGGTCGAGCTGAGCCTGAATCTTGGTATCAGTCCATTCGTCATCGTCATCAAGGAAGGCTATCCATTGACCCCGAGCAAATCGGACGCCTATGTTTCGCGCTTCGCCTCCGCCTACGGTCTCTGATAAATGCTCTACCCGTAGACGGGAGCATTGGGCAAAACGGCGTAGGGCCTGAGCTGCCATGGGATCGGGACCATCGATGACGACGACGATTTCGATGTCTGCGTAGGTCTGGCGGAGTACACTTTCGATCGCGCGGCAAACAAGCTCCGGACGATTGCGGGTCGCAATCACCGCACTTACGAGTAGGCTTTGATCGTTCAAGTGTCACCTTGTCTTTACTTTGCGGTGTACATAGGAGACAGGACATACCTAAGAGACACGGTTGTATCGCGGTATGTCTTCGTTCTGGTTTTTGGACTCGATTACCTATTTAGAGTCGTTTACCTAAAATCTATAGATAGCCGCCGAGGAGGTTGCGCCAACTAAGCTACCGGCGCCCACCGCCATGTTCCGCGCGTAGCTGAAGGGAACGTAGACAATGTCATCCGCCTGCAACGGCATGTCGGGTTTTTTCCCTTTCTCCATATCGCTAAGCTGCAGAGGGATATCCAGATGACTTCCATCGGCTTGTCTGCGAATCAGCCGCGCATGCGATGGGACAGCGTTGGGCGGTGTTCCCCCTGCAAGCGAGATAGCCTGAACAACCGACAGCTTAGAGTCATTGGTGACCATGGCAAAGCCGCCCGGCCGGTTCACGTCGCCAAGGATGTACACGACATCGGCCTTGGGGACAACAACGGTATCTCCCGGAAAAACAACGACACTTGAATCCAGTGCGGTATTGGCTGAGTTCGAATCAATGAATTCGAGCCGCTGCTTGGTGGCGTGCCGCTGGATCGTCACCTTTCTGTCCGCCAGATCGGTTAGTCCGCCTGCTAATGCGAGGACATCGAGAATAGGACGGGGGGTTCCGATCGCATAACTGCCGGGTGTACGTACTTGACCCATAATGGTCACGTTTTGCGTGGCTGTCTGTTCTATTGCTACGCTGGCATGGGGTGTGAGTACATAGTGACCGGCTACCAAAGCCTTCTCGATGGCAGACGCGGCGCCAGACGGAGTAAGCCCTGCGACTTGAACGCTTCCACCGAGAATCAGAGGCAGTTTACCGGTGTCCGTCACCCGTGCGCTTTGCTCGAGCTCCGGCGCCTCTAGAACTTTTACATGCAACCTATCTCCCGGTCCGATGGTAAGGCTCTCCGTTTGCGCGCAACAGCAGGCTGCGCAGCAGAGTAGCAACGATAACGATATAAAAGCTCTCATCACGGCTTCATCCTTGCTGATATTGATATTTCTTGCCACCATAGTAGCCGTAGTACCCGTAATATGCGGCGGAGCGGAGTGAAACAAAATTGAGCAGGACCCCAATCGCCGGCGTTGCCGTGTCTTTTCGATGCATAAATAAGAGCTTGTATGCGCGCTCCAAAGCCGGTCTTGTCGTAAATCCGACGCGGGCCAGCAAAATAATGGCGTCCGCCAGTTCCGCCAGGAGCTGCGAATCCGAAACCGGAAGCACCGGCGGAGAGTCCATCACGATGAAATCGAACTCCGCTCGCCACCCCTCCATGAGCGTTTTCATCCGCTCCGATCCCAACAATTCAGCGGGGTAGGGAGGCACAGGGCCGCCGGGAAGGATGTAGAGGTTCGGATTGTTTGGCACCGGAACAATACTCGAAGCTGCCTCGCGATCCGACAGCAAGACGCTTAGACCGCCCGACTCCTCCAAGCCTAGGCGCCTACGCAGAACCGGACGGCGCATGTCCGCTTCCACCAGAAGTACCCTCTTGTCAAACTTGGACAGAGAGGCCGCGAGGTTTAGCGCAACTGTCGATTTGCCCTCTCCTGGACTTGGGCTGGACACCAGAAGAACCTGGGGAGGCTTGGCACTCCTGGAAATCAGGAGTTGGGAACGCAACCCACGCACCGACTCTCCAAAGGCAGTGTGTTGCGAATCAATGATGATTGCCGGAGATGGGCTCTTAGTTGCTTCCAGTTGAGGCACGATGCCAAGCAGAGGAATCTGCGAGGCCTCGATTTCCTCAATGCCCTGTATCTTGTTATCGACCGCATCGACCAGCAGCGCCGCGCAGCAGCCGAAGAAGATTCCCAACCCTGCTCCCAAGGCCAAGTACAGAGGAACCCGCGGCCTACTTGGTAGGGCCGGCGTGCTCGCCCGATCGACAACCGTGACATTTGAGGAATGGAGGCCCTCGAGAATGCCCGCTTCCTTCAGCCGCTTGAGCAGGTCCTGATACAATTCCTGGCTTTGGTCTGCCTCCTTGGACAGAATGGCGTATTCGATGCTCTTGTCATTGAGCTTTTCCGCGGCAGTACGATCGCTGTCATACACGGCCCGGGCGCCTTGCTCTGCCTTCGAGGCGACCTCGAAATCGTTTTGCGCGCGCTCTGCGATACGTTTGATTTCATCCTGCAGAGACTGCTGCACGCCCTTCAACGAGGCCCGCTCCTCGATCAATTTCGGGTAGGAGGGCCCGAACTGGGACGAATCCTGGTCGACCTGGGCCTGGAGCGTCGATTCCTGGAGCCGCAAGTTCTGAATCAAACCCAGAGAGTTCGTGACCCCGGGACTGCTCGCGCTTCCGAGCGAAGTACCGCTTAGCTGCGAGATCAGCTCCGCATTGCCGGTCTTGACGACCTGCGCTATGGATGCTTTAAGAATACGGTTCATCTGCGCCTGAGAGAGCTGCGCCGTGGATTGTTGCAAGCGATCCAAAATTGGGCTATAGATAACCGGCTTGCCCTGCGGATCCGTTCCGCCCACCCCAAAGATCCCGCTGCCTTGCTGCAGGGCGACAACTTTGGACTGGAGCTGCTCGCTCTGCTTACGAAGATCGCCCAGCTGGCCCTCCAGCCATTGAGAAACCTGGTTTGTGGCTGTAAATTTCGTCTGGAAAGTGTAATCGATCAATGCCTGGACAAGATGATTGACAACTGCCGCGGCCACCTTCGGATCGCGGTTGGTAAAGTCAACCTCCAGCAAACGCGTGCCGGAAGTGACCTTCACCTTTAGATTCGCATCAAATACCATGAGAACATGCCGCCTCCGGAGAGGAGAATCGTCAAGGCTAGCATTCGCAGGGTCGGCGACCCCACGTGGACTTAGCAACCCCATCACCCAGCCGATGGGATTGAAATGCGGCTTGAAATCTTTGTTCTGCTCCAGGTTAAGATCTTTGATCACCTTGAGCGCAAGAGCGTTCGACTGCAGGATATTGGCCTGGGTCTGCAGATCGATATTTACTGAAAGAGCGTCGGCAGCCCCGCCCGAAGCGGCGCCCATCAGGCTGTCCAGACCAAGGCTATCGGAAGAAGACTTATCAAGCTGAACTACGCTGGTAGCCGTGTATCTCCGCGTCATAAAGACGCAGGCGCACACGGCTAATGCAAACACAACCGAAGCCGTCACAAGTACCGAGCGCCTTCTCCGTTGAAAAGTCCTCAGCAGATCGAGTAAGGTCAGCTCTTTATCGGCAAAAGTGCTCAATTGGTCTCGCTCTCAAGTGTAGAATTGGTTTCGTCCCGGGCCCGGGTGATGCAATTTCCTAAGCTGATCCAGAAAGCCCCTGGCAAGTCTCTGTAGGGACTTCCTTCTTTTTCTTTTACTATTTGCTCCGGCGACGACTCTTGCGGCTTACGCTCTGTCGATCAACCGCGAGAAGCAGCTTCGCGACGTGAATTTAGGATCCAGGCTGCGGACATATCCAACAACTCCAAAGTAACAGTACCTGCTGCTTATGGCGATACAACTTCGGCGTAGTTGCCGCCGTCACAGTCGCTTATGCCTGAGTGCCACTTAACCTTTGCATTCCAGCACAAGCTTGCGCCCAGCCATCCCTTTTCACCCCAGGCGTGCCATCGATCGAATCTATCCGCCGTTTCCAACACACCGCTTGGGGATCATGGGCTTGCCCCGGCATCTGCGGACACCACGCGGCGCTACCTTCTCGAAAACAACCGCTGCTAGACGGCGCCCTTGGAACCCCAAACGACGGCTGCAGTGCGCCACAGAATTTCAACGTCCAGGGCGATGTTCCACTTGCGCACATACTCCTTATCCAGAGCGACACGCTGGTGATAGGAGAGGTCCGACCGGCCCGAGACTTGCCATAATCCGCTCAGTCCAGGTTTGGCTGAAGTGTAAAAGAAGTATTCATCGCGATAATTGGCCCTTTCAGCGGATACAATCGGTCTGGGCCCGACGAGGCTCATGCTCCCCGTCAATATGTTCCAGAACTGTGGCAGCTCGTCGAGACTTGCCCGACGCAGCATGTTGCCAAGTTTTGTTACGCGCGGGTCCGCTTTGAGCTTGCGTCGCTCCGCCCACTCCTGCGCTGCCTCGGGGTTGGCCTCCAAGTGTTCCCGCAAGATTGCATCACCATTGACGTACATCGACCGGAACTTCCACAGGCTAAACTCACGGCCAAACCGCCCTATGCGTCTCTGACGATACAGAATCGGCCCTGGGGAGCTGATTCGCACGATGACGGCGACTATTAGGAACAGTGGCAGAAGAAGAGGAAGGAACGCACAGACGATAGCGATATCCACTAGCCGCTTCAAGAGGCAATACTGCAGGCAGTTGGTGCGCAGTTTATGGACGGCGAACGAGATTTTCTCCCACTCCGATTCGCTCCGTTTGTGGGAGGTCTCGTGATGATCCGGCGAGTGGGCAACCTCCGCGTCGCTTCGCAGGAGAGCTGCCACGGAAACAAGCTCCGATCTGTCCCATAACTCCGCGGTAGCGATGGCTCCTCCTGCGTAGGCTCCAGACTCCCGTTGAAACAACGCGCCATTCTGAGCTATTACTTCCCCTGGCATAATCATCCTTTGCAGTTCAATTGAGACAAACGTTGGTGAATGACGATTCCTGAGGGGCTTGGCTGCGTGATGAGCGCAGCCTGACACTTTACCCTCGGGGCATACCAACAAAGGAGTTAATTCAGTCGAAATAGAACGCCTGCGCTTGCGGTCAGCGGTGTCAGGGTGTGGCCTGGGGCGTATATCTTCGAATACGAGAGCTCGCCAAGCCGAACGCCGATTCGGTGATGCAAGTGAACATCAATCCCGCCCAGGACCGACCATTGCGGGCCGAGGCCTTCCTCTAATTTTGGCTTTGGCAGCCCTTTGATCGGCGGATTGCTCCACCACCACCCGTTGCCGGCGCCCCCCAGAACGGAGATATAAGGAGAGAGGCTGCGGAAATGCAATGCAACTCGTGGTCCTGCAAGGGCCGATTCCTGATGCCCGAGACCACCCGACCTCAGGAGCGACCCCCTTGCTTCGAAACTGAGGATCTGCGGTAACCCGAAGCTAAGGATGTGCGGTGTTTGCACAACAACTCCGGCGGAGAAGCCATAGACGGCGAGATCGCCATAGTAGCGGAAATCGGGTTTCGCATCGGTGAACGTCGTAAAAGCTGAGATACGTACGGGATTCTGGAGCGATGGGACAACCTGGGCCTGAACCTTGTAGGTTGTGACCGGCAGAAGAAGCAATAGAGCAAGCCATAGGAAGAAGTACTTCATACAAGCCACCTTTTGAATCGCATAGTCCGACCAACCAGACCGGGGCCTTCGTTTTGAGGGCTGTTCATTGTGCTACTTGATCTCATCAGGCAAGCGGCCACCTGCAGAAACCCGGTCATATTGGCTGTATGGCCGTCCAGGTTCGGCTGATTCGTGGCGGTTTACCTGATGGGTAGTGGTCTGTGGTTTCATGGAACAAGAAGCCTTTAATATCATGTGTATGGATACGGCTACGTGAGGGCCGGGGCTCATTGGTAATAGATACTGGTACTGTTGTAATCGAATTATGTGTAACCATAATATTCAACTTATGTAGTAGAGCGGTACACATCTTTGTGGCATACGTTTCCGGCAGCAGAGCCTCTATCACGCGCGACGCCTCCCCGGTTACAAAAGGTTGTGCACTCTTTTTATATGGGTGGCAGGTGGGAATGATCGTATGCAACCAAGTTTGTGACGTAAGACTTTTTTTATAATGGCCGTTCGATAGGCGCTTGTGTCACGATGGTGCTGTGAAGAGAAACCGGGGCGGGGGGCCGGGCCGATGATTACGATCGCCAAAACTTTGGCGATACCGCTCCCAGATGAATCATATCGATATCGGCCGCATGCTCCTATAACACTAACGTGTAGGAAACGCCGATTTATTTAGTAACCGTAATGGTTGGCAACGGCAGACGGGTGCCCCAGGCCGATTCTGGGACCTGGGATTCCACAAATTTAGGGGGGGTAGGGCGAGGGACCTGGGGTTTTCATCAACTCCACAAGACAAGGATGCTCGCCAACAAAGCCGCCGGCATCACCACCAACCCCACCTTCAAAAACTCCCCCGCCGTGATCTCCACTCTTTCTCTCCGCAAAGCCACCAGCCAGAGAATCGTCGCCAGCGACCCGGTCACCGAAAGATTCGGCCCCAAATCGACCCCGATCAGCGCCGCATGGGACAAGATCCCCGCCTGATGAGCACTCCTCAGCGCGCCGCCGCTCATCAGAGCCACGGGCAGATTGTTCATCCCGTTGGACAGCAGCGCGATGGCGAAGGCGGCGATCAGCTTGGCTTTCCACACGGCCGTATGCGCCAGCGAATTCAATCCTGCGAGTCCTAAGCTGGAGAGCCCCGCCCCCTGCAACGCCGCCACGATGACGAAGAGTCCCGCCACCAATGGCGGCACCCCCCAGGACACTCCCTTGGCTACTTGCAATGGAATGCCGCGGTCCCTCCATGCCACTACCGCCGTGGCAAACAACGCCGCCCCGCAGGTGGGCGCTCCCAAGGAAAGCCCCAGAGCCGAGGAGGCGATCAGCCCAGCCGCCGCCACCAGCAGCCCCGCCAGAGCGAGCCTTCCTTGACCGCTGAGCGAAGCCGCTTCCATCTCCTGCCGGATCTGGCCGCAAAGCTCCCTGCGCCAAATCCAGCGCAAGCAGAGAAAAGTGACTGCCACGGAAACCAGCGAGGGCAACAGGAAAATGCGCAGCCACGCGCCCAAGAGCGGCATGTGCTGGTCGAAGACGACGAGGTTCGCAGGATTCGAGATAGGAAAGACAAAGCTGGCCGCATTTGCGATCATCGCGCAAGCGATCAGGTAAGGCTTAGGCTCGACTTTGGCGCGGCGAACCACGGCCAGAACCGCAGGCGTCAGCACCACCGCTGTTGCGTCGTTTGAAAGCAGCGCGGTGACCGCCGTGCCAACCAGGTAGACCAGCACGAACAGCCGTCCCGGCGAGCTTCTCGAGTGTTGCGCAGCCACTCCAGCCACCCAATCGAAGACCCCCTCCGCCCTCGCCAGCTCAGCCAGCATCATCATCCCGGCGAGAAAAAGGTAGACATCCAATCCTTCGTAGACCGCATGAGCGGCCCGGTGGAGCGAGATCAGCCGCGCCGCGGCCAGCAGGATCGCCCCTCCGCCAGCCCAATATGCCTCCGCGATTCCCCACGGCCGCAGCAGCATGGAGAGCAAGCTGATAATAGAAATTGTCCAGACAAGAACTGCGGCAACGTGATCGATCTGCATTGAGACGGATTGTTCCTGAGTGGAATTTGGTAAATTAGGACGGCTGGACTGCTGTTTCAGAAGGGCGGGCAAAGGCCATGCGTTTTAGCGCTCCATGGAGTTTCCTTATAGCCGGGCTTTGTGCATTGTTTCTCACTTGGCCCGCCTACGCCAGCGATGGGCTGCGCATCAAGACGGCAAATGGCAAGCTGGAGGGCAAGCGGAGCGCGGATGGGCAGGTGCGGTCTTTTCTCGGCATTCCCTTCGCCGCGCCGCCCGTGGGCCCGCTGCGCTGGCAGCCTCCGCAACCGGCGGCGAAGTGGCATGGGGTTCGCTCCGCGGCCGAGTTCGGCCATCACTGCATCCAGTCGGCAAGCTACCGCGACATGATCTTCCGCGACCCCGGACCCAGCGAGGACTGCCTCACCCTCAATGTCTGGACGCCCGCCAAGGATAAGCACTCGAAGCTTCCGGTAATGGTTTGGATCTATGGCGGAGGTTTTGTCGCGGGCGGCACGTCGGAGGCGCGCCAGGACGGCGAGCATCTGGCGAAAAACGGCGTCGTGGTCGTTTCCATGAACTACCGCCTGGGCATCTTCGGCTTCTACGCCACCCATGAACTGGCGGCGGAATCGCCGCAACACGCGGCCGGCAACTATGGCCTCATGGACCAGACCGCCGCGCTGCGCTGGGTCGAGCGGAATATCGCCGCCTTCGGTGGCGACCCTAAGAACGTCACCATCTTCGGCGAGTCCGCCGGATCCATGTCGGTGAGCGCGCAGATGGCCTCGCCTCTCGCGCAGGGATTGTTTGTCCGCGCCATAGGCGAGAGTGGAGGAGCGTTCCCGCACGGAGCCCCAGCCCCTCCGGACCTGGAGCAGAGCGAGCGCACCGGCGAGGCTTTCGCTCAAGCGGCGTTTGGCAGCAGCAGCCTGGCCACCTTAAGAGCGGTAAGCGCCGATGACCTGGTCAAGGCCGCCACCCGCAAGGCCCCCGGCGTTCCTCGCTTCGGGCCCAATGTCGACGGGCTCTACCTTCCCGAGAGCGCGCCCGCCATCTATGCCGCCGGCAAACAAGCCCATGTGCCGCTGCTCGCCGGATGGAATAAGGATGAAGGCACCGGCGGGGTGGTGAACGCGCCTGAGAAACCGACGGTCGAAAGCCTGCGCGCCATGGCGGAAAAAGAGTTCGGCTCGCAGGCGGATGAGTTTCTCAAGGCCTATGCCGCCGCCAATGATGAAGAGGCTCTGCGCGTGGCCGAGGACTTCGCCGGCGACCGCTTTATCGCCTATTCCACCTGGGCGTGGCTCGAGGCCCAGGTAAAAACTGGAGCCGCTCCCGTCTACCGCT
This sequence comes from uncultured Acidobacteriaceae bacterium, assembly GCA_963705665.1. Lineage (GTDB taxonomy): Bacteria > Acidobacteriota > Terriglobia > Terriglobales > Acidobacteriaceae > PALSA-350. Next base: position 211,354 of record CAVPKQ010000030.1, read on the forward strand.
ATCACTTTGAATTGGGATCGCCTGGCGATCCCAACCATCCGCCTACCTACGGAGCCTTCCACTCCGATGACATCGAGTATGTCTTCGGCAATCTCGGACTCGCGCAAAGGCGCACCGTGGCGTCCCGAAGACTACAAGCTCTCGCAATTGATGCAGAGCTACTGGACCAACTTCGCCAAGACCGGCAATCCTAACGGCTCAGGCCTGCCCAACTGGCCCACCTACGATGCCGCCGGCAACTGGCAGGTAATGCATCTGAACCCCACCCCCGCCGCCACCCCGGACCAACATCGCGACAGATACCTGTTCCTGCAAAAATTCTGGAGCCGATAGAGCAGCCGCAGCAGCGCCTTTGCATTTCTTTCTGTCATTCCCGAAGGGAATCTGCTTTTCGTATGTCCGAGAGACCAGCAACCGGGTGCCCCATATCTGGCGCGTCCTTCGCGCCAGATGTGGGAAACCACAAACCTCCGCACCGGGGATCCTAAATACCCCACGAAACCGCGTGCCCCAGGTCCCGATTCTGGATGGGACCTGGGTCTTTACAACGCAGCCTTCACCATCTCGCTCACCTGCCGCCCATCGGCTCGCAGCCCGCTAGCCTGGATCTTCGCCTGTACCGCCTTCATCGCCACCCCCATCTCCTTCGGTCCAAGCACCGTCCCCTGAGCGCGCAGCTCGGCAATCGTTTCCGTGACTAATTGACGCACCTCCGCCTCCCCCGCGGCCTTGGGCATATACTCTTCGATGACGACGATCTCCGCGGCCTCCTTGGCGGCCAGCTCCGGCCGGTTGCCCTTGGTGAATTGATCGATCGACTCCTTGCGCTGCTTGATCAGCGTGGTCAGAACCTGCACCGCCTGCGCATCCGTCAGCGGCGCTCGCTGATCGATTTCTTTATTCTTGAGCGCCGATTTCATCATGCGCAGCGTGGACAAACGCTCCGCCGCCCGCTGCTTCATGGCGGCGACCATCTCCTCATTGACCTTCTCGACGATACTCATCCTGCTCCGTTCCTGAGAACCTAAACCTTCTATTATAGAAAACCCGCTTTTTCGAGCCTCTGATTACAATAGATACAAGGGATAACACTAACTATGATCCGCAAAATAAGATTGTTTACTCCCGGCCCGACACCGCTCCTTCCCGCGGCTCAGTTTGCTATGGCCGCGGCCGATATCCACCACCGGACGCCCGAGTTCCGCACCCTCTTTCAAAAGGTGTTGGCCGATCTCAAGACCTTCGTTGGCACCAGGAATGACGTCGTGCTGCTGGCCTCCTCCGGCACCGGAGCGATGGAAGCATCGGTATCGAACCTCACGTCTCCAGGCGATCGCGTGCTGGTGCTCTCAGCGGGCAAATTTGGCGAGCGCTGGGTGAGCCTGGCCAAGGCCTTCGGCTGCGAGGTCGATGTACTGAGCGCACCCTATGGCCAGACCTTCGCATTGGAAGACGTGCGCAAGGCCCTCAAGAGCGACACCCGCGTTGTCTACATGCAGGCCACGGAGACCTCGACCGGGGTGCGCCACAATGTCGAGGCGGTCGCCGATCTGCTCAAGCGAAGCGGCCAGGGCACTCTGCTGGTAGTCGATGCCATCACCGGCCTGGGAACCACGCACCTCCAGATGGACGCCTGGGGCGTCGACATCCTAATTGGCGGCTCACAAAAAGCGGTCATGATTCCTCCCGGCCTTTCCTATCTCGCGGCCAGCGAGCGCGCATGGCAGGCTATGGAAAACAGCCGCAACCCACGCTATTACTTCGATCTGCGCAAGGAGAGAAAGAATGCGGCTAAGGGGGAATCCGCCTACACTCCCTCGGTCGCGCTGATCGCCGGGTTGGGTGCAGCCCTCGACTACATCGCCGCCCAGGCGGATGGCGATCTGGCAAAGGGCCGGGCGAAGCTGGTGGATAACGCCGAGACCTGCGCCGCGATGACTCGCGCCGGGGTCCAGGCCCTGGGCCTCAAGCTCTTCGCTCCCGATGCTCCCGCCGCCGCGGTAACCGCCGTGCTTCCTCCGCCCGGCATGGACTCCGGCGCCATCGTGAAGGAGTTGAAGAGCCGCTTTGCTGTGGTGATCACCAATGGCCAAGGCGAGATGAAGGGACAGATTTTCCGCATCGCCCACCTCGGCTTCTTCGACTACATGGACACCATTGCCCTGGTCGGCGCCTTGGAACAGGTAGCTCACTCTCTCAAGATTCCCGGCTTCGTCTTTGGGCAGGCTCTGACCGCCGCGCAGAAGGTCTATGCCTCCCAAACCGGCGAGTCAACCGGCGACCTCGCCCTGGCAGGCGCCGCAGCCTCCTCCGCTAGCGATTTTTAGAATCACAACCACCGTGGGGGTCCCCAGGTCCCGATTCTGGGACCTGGGTTTCCACCATCCCAAGGAGAACAATGAAAATCGGGTTTAGGAAGGCTTGGTTGGCAATTACGCCTAATATGTCATCTCGACCGGAGCGCAGCGGAGTGGAGAGATTGTGGTTTCGACGATTTAAAGGAGAACGATGAAGATCGTAATAGCAGAGAAAGTTTCACCCGCCACCATAGCCGTCTTTGCCGGCGAACCCGAATGGAAGATCGTAACCCACGATCAGATCAAGAACGGGTTGGCCGCTGAGCTGGCCGATGCTGACGCGCTCGTGGTCCGCTCCGCGGTCCAGGTGGACAGCGCCTTGCTGGAGCATGCTCCCAAGCTGCGCGTCATCGGCAGGGCCGGAGTGGGCGTGGACAATATCGACGCTGACGCGGCCACCCACCGCGGCATCGTGGTAATGAACACCCCGGGCGCGAATGCGGTTGCCGTGGCCGAGCTGACCATTGGCCTGATGCTCGCCCTGGCCCGCCAGCTCCCCAAGGCGAATACCGCGCTGCACGCCGGCAAGTGGGAGAAGAAGTCTCTGCAGGGCGCCGAGTTGCGGGGCAAGCAGTTGGGCATCCTTGGACTGGGACGAGTCGGCCTCGAGGTCGCCAGGCGAGCCAAGACCTTCGGCATGGAGCTTACCGGCCATGATCCGTTCGTATCGCCCGCCGTCGCCCGCGAGAACGATGTCCGCCTCTGCTCTCTCGACGAGTCTCTTTCGCAGTGCGGATTACCTGACCTTGCACGTCGGCCTCACTCCGCAGACGGCCGGCATCATCAACGACCAATCGCTGGCCGCCATGAAGAAGGATGTAAGAATCGTCAACTGCGCCCGCGGAGAACTGATCGACGACCGGGCCCTGGTCGACGCTCTCAGCTCAGGTAAAGTCGCCGGCGCCGCGCTCGACGTTTTCAGCAAAGAGCCGTTAAAGGACTCGCCCTACTTCGGCCTGGAAAATGTGATCCTCACCCCCCACATCGCCGGTTCGACGGCTGAGGCGCAGGAAGCGGTCGGCGTCCAGATCGCAATGCAGGTTAAGGAATTCCTCAAGTTCGGCGTGGTGCAGAATGCGGTGAACCTGCCCTCGCTCACCCATGAGGAGTATCAGACCCTGGCGCCCTACATCACCATGGCCGAGCGCTTGGGGGCCTTTCTCTCTCCCCTAACCACCGGCAATGTTGAGAGCATCCACCTTTCCTACAGCGGGCGGCTGGCCCAGGGAAAAACCGAGCTGGTGCGCAACAGCGCGATCCAAGGGGTGCTCGCGCATTCCGAGCATGTAAACCGCATCAACGCGCTCTCCATCGCCGGGGAGCGCGGGATTCGCGTCCATGAAGAGAAGAAGGACGCAGTCGCCGGCGGCGGCGGCAGCGTTCTCAAGCTCACCCTGCACACCCGGGCCGGCGACCGGGCAGCGAGCGCTACCGTCTTGCACGGCCATTCTCCCCGGCTGCTCTCCTGCGACGGAATCGATATTGAGGTTCCCCTTCACGGCACGCTGCTCTTCTTCCGCAACCGCGACGTGCCTGGCGTCATCGGACGCATCGGCACCATCCTCGGCGAGCACCGTATCAACATCGCCAATTTCGCCCTGGGACGCAAGCTGCAGGCGAGCGAGGAGAATGAGCCGGCCATTGCGCTGGCGGTGGTGCAGATCGACGGCCGGGTTACGCGTGACACGCTCGATGTTCTCGAAGCCACCGATGCCATCATCGAGGTGCGCCTCATCGAGGCTCGAGGCCCCTCAGCCCGAATATGCAACAGTAGAATAGAGAGAAGAGGGATTAGAGAGGGAGCGCGCGGATGCCGCTATACGAATATAGGTGCAAAAAATGCGGACATCGGTTTGAACGCATTCTTCCCAGCTTTTCTACAGCGGACGTAAAAGAGTGCCCAGTCTGTCAGGGCGAGGTGGAGCGGCTGCTCTCCGCGCCCGCGGTACAGTTCAAGGGCTCCGGCTTCTACTCGACCGACTATGGAGCCAAGCCTTCCGCCAAGCCGAGTGAGGCCTCCGGCGACGGCAAGGGCAAGCCCGCTCCATCGGACGGGGCCGCCGCTTCGGAAAAGACCGCGCCCGCAAAAACCGAACCTGCTTCCGCCTCAACAGACAAACCAAGCAATCCAGCAACCTGACAAGCTAAAACTTTTGGTTCTTGAGGCCTCCCATCTCAACAAATCCTGGATGCCCCATATCTGGCGCGCTCTTTGCGCCAGATGTGGGATTCCACAAATCTCGATGGAGAGAGTTCTAATCGCACCGGCTGCGCCAAGAATTGCTTGTAGCTAGGGAAAAGACCCAGCCGGCGGAGTCCCGCAGGGACGGCAAGAAAATAGCCCGGCACGGCAGTGCTGGGTCTGCTTGGAAGGAAATCCAGCCCGTAGGGACGACTGAAAAGTGGATGAGCCAAATCATCCTTTGTCATCTCGACCGGAGCGCAGATCTCAATCGTAGCGCTCGAAAATGACCTGCTTTTTCTGCCAGCCCAACCCCATCAATCGCTCCCGGTTGGCTGAAACCATCTCGTTCAACCCGCAAATATAGGCGTGCACCGCGAAGCCTCCCACCGGCTCGACCGAAGGCGGATTTTCGAGCGGCCAGTGACGGGCATGCCCTTCCGCGATTCGCGCCACCAGCTCCTGCACATATCCGCGCGTCCCTGCCCAGCCGTCGTGCGGCCGGCTCAGAGTCGTCAGGTAATGAAAATTGTGGTGCTCCGCGGCGATCTTTTCGAAGTAGTCCTGGTAATAGAGTCGGTCTCATGGCGGGTTCCATACACCAGCCAGAACTTTCGCGTTTCGCTCTGGTCTTCTCCGTTGGGCGGAAACAGCCCTTCGACGAAGCTGCGCATGGGCGCGATTCCTGTTCCCGTCGCTATAAAAATGCTATCGGTCAATGGAGCCCGCAGCGTAAACAACCCATGCGGCCCGTGAAATTGGACCGTCTGCCCTACTTCCAGATCGCACAGCAGGTTGGAGAAGAATCCGCCCTCAACCCGGTTCAAGCAGAGATCGAACTCGTTGCCCCGCGGGGCGGAAGCGATCGAGTACGCGCGCGTCTGCTGCTTCCCGTTGCTGTCGTTGGCCACCGTGGAGATGAATTGCCCGGCGCGGAACTCGAACCTGTCCAATTCGTCGATGGTGAACTCCAAGTGGAAGCACTCCGTTCTTTCGGAAAGCAGGAGTTTCCGCTCAAGGCGTGCCGTATAAAGCTGTCGTCCCAAGTCTTTTGCCACCTGAAATGGACTGAAATGCTATATCTCAAGACTATAGCGTTTTCACAATCGGTGTATCCCAAGAAACAACACTCCACGCAGGCGTTCCATCAAAGAACGCCTGCACATAGCTAACTCTCACCAGGACACAGTAATTGTGAAAACGCTATAACAAACCCTCTCCCCAGATCCCCTGACCTTTGTCATCTCGACCGAAGCGCAGCGCCTTTGCCTTTCTGCCTGTCATTCCCGCAGGGACTGCGCGAATTTTGCTGTGTTTGGGCGAATCGTTTTCCTGCCCTCAGCCATCATTATTATTCGTGGGGGCACCGGCGAATCCCCTAGGTCACTGTGACCGTAGCAATAAGGCAAGGCGTAAGGGTCATGCGACTACTCTATTCATCAACGCTGTTCTATCTCCTTCTCGGCGTGCTGTGCGTATTCCAGGCAGGGGCGGCTCCTTCAGCCTCCGTTCCAAACAACGGACTGCAGCCGGTAAGCACTGATCTGAGCGCAGGCAGGGCTGACGATGCAATTTCGCGCCTCAACTCGTCCCTGGCCGCAAATCCGGGGGATGCCGAGGCGCACAATCTGCTTTGCCGGGTCTATTACCAGGAAGAGCGATGGAATGATGCGATTCGCGAGTGCGAAACGGCGGTCAAGCTGGAGCCGATGAATAGCGGGTACCACCTCTGGCTGGGCCGGGCCTATGGCGAAAAGGCCAGCAGCATCCATTCCATAAAGGCCTATGGACTGGCGAAAAAAGTGCGGGACGAGTTCGAGCAGGCAGTCCGACTGGACAGCGGAAATGTGGAGGCCCTCTCCGACCTGGGCGAGTTCTATACCGCTGCCCCGGGGATTGTCGGCGGAGGCAAGAAAAAGGCGCAAGAGGTGGTCGAGGCACTCGAACAGGATGAGCCGGCGCAGGCTTACCAGCTCAAAGGCCGTCTGGCGGAGAAAGAAAAGAAGTATGCGCTTGCGGAAAGCGAGCTCAAGGCTGCGGTTGAAGCCTCCAAGCAGCCTGCCAATGCGTGGATGACGCTAGCCTCGTTTTACTCTCGCCGCCAGCAGTGGAACCAGATGCTCGAGGCATTGCACGCGGGAGTCGACGCGGATGCGAAGGCAACCAGGCCGCACGGACCCGCTTTGGTCGATGGAGCGGCCATCCTCATCCGCAGCAACCAGGAGCCGCGGCTCGCCATTCAGCTACTCAGGCTCTATCTAGCGTCGCCGAATCAGTCGGCCGATTCGCCCGCCTTCCAGGTGCATGCGCAACTGAGCCGCTTGTTGGAGCAGCAGGGTGACCAAGCCGGAGCCCGGCAGCAAATCGAAGCCGCCTCCGCCCTGGCCCGCGGATACCATCCCGCTCCGCCTAAGCCCGAGCAAGCGGGTCAGTAGGATAAGATCACTGTAAAATGCTCTCACAGGAATGAACGATGACTAGAAACGCAGTCAACCTGGTTGAGAAGATACAGTCCCTCAGTCCCGAACAACTCGACGAGGTAGAGGATTTTATAGAGTTCGTTCGTCTCCGCGGGCAGGAACGCGCTCTCACACGTGCTGCTTCCGCAGCGAGTGCGCCGGCGTTCGCTGCAATCTGGAACAACGCGGAAGACGACGTGTACGATGCCTTATGAGTTCGGAGATTTGGTCTTAATCCCTTTTCCCTTTACGAACTAGTCCGCTTTCAAGCAGCGCCCAGCCGTTATAGTGAGCAACGGTTTCTATAACGCGGCCAAGCCGGATGTGGTGGTCATGGCCATTACCAGCCAGCTTCGTCCCGTCGCCAACTTTGGCGAGGTCTGGATCAGTCAGTGGTAAGCGGCAAATCTGTTGAAACCCTCGGCCATCAAGCCGGTTTTTGCGACTCTTGAGCAGAATCTCGTTCGCCGTCATCTTGGCGCCCTCCACCCGGATGACCAATCTGCTCTCCGCAAATCTATCGCTGCAATCTTTGGCTAGACTAGGCGCGGCGCTCTTTGGACGCCGCGAGCGCTTAATCTATTTTCCGATGCAGAAGGTGGAAAACGCGCCGCCGCTCAATGTTCATAGGCCGTTTGAATGTGATCCTTCCGCTGGAGTACACGGCAGAGTACACACAGTGCAAGCGCTGGCCCAGCGTCTCTGACTGACCCCGGCGCTAACCCTTTCCTGACGGCACTGCTGGTTTTCTATTCGCGGCGAACCTCAATCGTAAATAGTTTTTGGCGATTACATCCACATATGTCGCGTGTGTCTACTCGTGGCAATTGGTACTAATTTTGCACAGGAAAATGCGTTTCGAACAGTGCTAAGTTGCACTTACCCGAACTTACTGGAATGTGGGGGCACTGACATGGAAGAAATGATTTTGCGGTTATCTCAAGTGCGAGTAAAGACTGGACTGAGCCGGTCCGGAATCTACGCTGCGCAGAAAGCTGGGAAATTCCCTCGGTCAATCCAGATTGGGGCGCGCGCAATGGGATTTCTCGCTTCTGAGGTTGATGGCTGGATTGCTGATCGCGTGAAGGCGTCGCGTGACGAGCAATCAAAGTAAAAGCGCACACGGGCAACTAATGCCTGGCGCCGCAGTAACTTGCAACTCCTTGTTTCAATTCTTGTCCTGGCTCTCTGGTGTGGCGTGGTGACCAGAAAACGAAGGGCCGAACGCGGCGAAAGCGGTCGGCCCAGGAGCCGACCAAATGTACGAACAGCATACCACGGCCACCAGCGCCAATGCTCAGCTTTTCAGTAAATATAACTACCTCTGCTTAGTGGGGTCTAAGTTGCGCGAAGTAGAGGTCGAAGCTCGCACGAGATGCGCTCGGGTAAGTGGGCATCGTGTGGTTGCGCTGGCTCAATTATCCCTGGATGTCGAAAAACTGCGCCGCGCTCACGTTGAACACTGCCCGGTCTGCAGAATGGAGCGTGCCCGTTGAGCGTTCGCGCCACTGCCTACATTTACCGCATAAGTAAGTGGATCTTTTCGTTGGATGGCGGCGCCGATGGCCGATAAGTTGCCCGCGCTGCAGTTCTACCCTGGCGACTGGCGCAAGGATGTTGGCGTGCAGTCCCTCAGACTTGCTGCACGAATCGAGGGAAGAAATGATTGAACCTGCCCCTGGTTCCACTAAGGCTTGGATGCCCCTCTATGTCGGCGATTACCTCGCCGATACTGCCCACCTAACGACGGAGCAGAGCGGCGCCTATCTCCACTTACTCATGCACTATTGGCGTAATGGCCCGCTGCCTGATAGTGATTCCGCCCTCGCTCAGATCTGCAAACTAACTCCCGATGCTTGGAGCAATGCTCAAGCAATGCTCAGGCCCTTCTTTTTTGTTGGACACGATGGAAAGCTCCACCAGAAGCGCTCGGACAGGGAATTAGAGGTCTGGAACGCTAAAGGGTTGAAGGCGAAGGAGAAAGCGCAAAAAGCAGCCAATTCTAGATGGGGAGAGAATGCTCCAAGCATTCCTCCAAGCAATGCTCCAAGCAATCAACAAGCAATGCTTGAGCAATGCCCTTCACCTTCACCTTCACCAATAAGAACAAATACTCTTGTCCAACAAGAGTTGGACGATACCACGCCGGTCGCTTCTCCTCTCTTCGAGGAAAAGAATTCAGGTCTCTCTCAAGGGCCAGCTTCTGTTGCTTCCTCGAGCTCCCCAAAAGCTCCTTCCGCGCGCGCAGCCGATGAACGGGCCGCGGTAGAGAACGTTTTCGTTCACTACTGCGAGACCATGAGCCGCAATCCAAACCGCTACACCCTGACGCCAGATCGGATGCGCGTTGGCGTTGCACGGCTTCGGGACTGCATGAAGCTCTACAGCCTGAGTTCCCCTGAAGATGCTGTTCCTTTGTTGAAGGCTGCCGTCGACGGCCTGGCTACCCGTGACTGGAGCATGGGCAGAGATCCCAAGTCGAACGGTATGGCCTACAACGACTGGACGGATCACATCTTCAAGTCGGAGGCCCAGATGCAAAAGTGCTGGGAATTGGCAGACAAAGCGGGCCTCATCGCTCGCGGCTCGGAGGTCGCATGACAGACCAAGTGCAAATGCAGATTTGGTGCGACACAGAGAAGAACTGCTGGGCGCGATCCTGCAGCAACCCCGGAATTTCCGGATAGTCGCCGAGAGGCTGACCGCTGACGATTTCTATCTCCCCTCTGACCAGGTCATATACCGCTGTATCGAGGCCATGCACGAAGACGGGCGAGGGGTAGACTCCCTCACTTTGACGAACGAGCTCATGAAGCTTGGTCAGGTCGATAATGTCGGCGGAGCGGCCTACATTTCGCATCTCGATGAGAGTCTTCCGCGGTTCTATCGCGACATTCCACAGTGGGTCGCCACGATCGCGGAGGCCTCGTTCACACATAAGCTCCGCATGGAGAATGCTCGCTTTCAGGAGCAACTCCAGCAAGCCGGCGCCGATGTGCAAGCCATCCTCGCTGATCACAAGGATCGACTGGCAGCCATTGAACGATCCAACATGTGCGCGCCTTCCACGCCGATGTTTGAAGATATGGCTCAGTTCGCTGCCTCTGCGGAAGCTACCGTTGATTGGCTCGTAAGAGATCTAATTCCTCGCGGGGCTAACGGCATCATTGGCGGAGATCCAAAGGCAAGCAAGAGCTTCGCTGCGCTCGATATCGCCATGTCAGTGGCTTGCGGAGCGTCCTGGATGGGCTTCCATGTACCCAGGCGCGCCAAGGTTGCCGTCGTTTCGCGAGAGGATTCGCCGGGCCTGACTCAGCGCCGAATAAAGAAGCTGATCACCGGCCGTGCAGAGTATGACTATTTGCCGGATTGGGCGCTGATCAACACGAAGCGGCATCAGGCCGACTTCAAGGTAACGACGCCCGAGAACATGAATAGGCTGATCGACGAGCTTGGCAGGTTCGGCGCAGAGTTTGTAGTGCTCGACGTCTTCCGCAGCCTTCACGACGAAGAGGAAAGCAGCAACACCCAAGTAGCCGTGGTTTTGGATAAAATCTCTCGCCTCCAAAAAGAGCTTGGATGCGCGACAGCCTTGGTTCATCACATCTCGAAAGTGGACACACCGAACATCTTCAGCGGGCTGCGCGGCGCCTCTGTAATCCACGGCTGGATGGAATACGGCGTAGGGATACGCGTGCTCAATCCAGAGGAAGAGGATCGTAGTAATTTCATCCGGCGGGCAGAGTTCGAGGGCAAGGAAAGCACGGCTAAACCAGTGTGCTACCGGATCAGCGAGGGCCCGGACCATGCTACCTGCAGGTTAGAGAGGGTAGATCCTCCCGAGAAAACGCCTAGGCGATCTGCAAAGCCCGTAGAATTCCCGTCCGCTCGTGGAGGCTCGCGATGAGGCGCCCATGCATCGCTTCCGGCCGTGCTCACGCTGTCACCAGGGCCTACTGGTCGAGCAGGTCAAGCGCAATGGCCAGTGGATACGCCTTAAAACCGGGCTTCGTGGCAGGGTTAGACGGGACGAAGGTAGCCGGGTTGCATCAGGTGACGCTCCGGCGATTGCAGAGGTTAGCAGGCCATGGCCTCCTCATCCGCAACCAAGCGCTTGAGGATGCGGGCGACAGTGTATAACTTGGCACACTGGAACACGCATGTTCCAATGTGCAAAAGTAGGTGTTGTAAGTGGCTTGTATAGCTTTATAGTAACCAAGTCAGGCACGAGTTAGCCGCTCTGACTGAGTCCGCGCAGGTAGCGATAGCTACCTACGAGTCCGGAATCCCGCTACAGAGTGCGGGCGCAGTCAAGCGGCTCACCTGTTTTTCTAATCAATACAAGGCTGGGGGGATAACCCCCGGCCTTTTGCTTTGGAGGATAAGTTCTATGAGCACCACTGCTGCGATCGCTGAAGATCAGCTTCTTAAGTTGAAAGAGGGAGCTGCACAGACTCGGGTCTCTACTTGGACGTTCCGAGGCTGGCTGAAGTCTGGGCGCTTGCCATCCTATCGCGTGGGAAAGCAGTTGATGGTCAAACGCTCCGACCTTGATCGGTTCATCGCCGATAGCCGGGCCTAAGGCGCCACTCTGTGTACTCCCACACGTACTCCAGAATTCCTGGAATCGCCAAACACCCTGTAAATAGCGGCCCTTGACGGGCTATCTACCTTCTGGAACCAAAGGAGAAATCATGAAAAAGCTCGCAATCGTCAAATTAGCCCTTGAATTCGTCGTATGGCCAACCCTGCTTTTCGCGTGCGTCGCGTGCGTCGTAGCTGCCTCCGCGAAGCCGGCAGACATTGTCAATCTCGAGATTGGCAGTAAGTCGCCCCTTGAGATCGAGCTGCCCAAATGCGTTCCTCATCGCAGCATCGAAATTAAAAACGCCGGTTCCGCCGTCGTCAAGGTCGTCTTGGGCAAAGGCGATCGCTGGGCTTTTTCGGGCATGTCGTCCATTGGTCTACCGCCCACCTCGGCAATCAAAATCAACGCTGTGGCTGATGGTCAAGGCTGCTTCTACGATGAACCTCCGACTGTGAAGTAAGGGCTTCCACTTCAAACCTCAAAGGAGAAATCACGAATGAAAAAACTTCTATACGCTTCCGCCGTCTGCGCCTTGCTGAGCTTGTCGCTCGCACTTGCGCCAGTGCGTCACGCTTTGGCTGCGGTCCAGCAAAGCGGCATGAACCTTATCAATTCGACGTTCAGCAGTGGAGCAATCACCGGCTCGACGATCGATAGCACGCCTGTCGGTTCCAGCGTGCCCGCGTCTGGCGCCTTCACTGCATTGTCATCCGCCAGCGGTTCGCTGAACGGCTCAATTGGCGCCACGACGCCGAGCACTGGAGCCTTCACTACGCTTGCGGCTTCGGGTGGGTTCACCGGCAATGTCACCGGCAATGTCAACGGCTCGATTGGATCGGCCACGCCATCGACTGGACAGTTCATTTGGCTGAGTGTAAACGGTGTGCCAGCGAGCTTCCCGGTGAACGAGCATCTCTTCGGGTGGAATCAACAAGGATTCGGCGAGGGCGATTTCATCGATCAGCATGGAAGCGGATCCGGCGGATTCGCCTGGTATAGCACCGCTTCAATGAGCGCTCCGGGAGCGCCGGTCATGACATACGAGAATCAGACCGCCACTTTCAGCGCGACAAATATCTCCGGCAACGTCGCGCAGACAGTCTCTGTTTGTTCAACTCCGAGCTCTGGCGGGATCTGCAGCACGACGGTTCCGCTCGCTGCAACAATGCTTGATTTGAATTACGTAGTCTCCTGCACGGGCATCAATCCCACCGGCTTCCCCAGCATTCAGGGCGTCGTGAAGGGACTGTCGAGCGTGACTGTAACCGTGCAAAGCGGAACTGCCAGCCAGGGCGTCACCTCCACTTATGCCGAGCTAGACTGTGTGCTTTTTGGCAGTTAGCAGGAACACTACAAATTCAGGATTGGAGACCCTAATGCGCCGATTTGTATATGCAATTGTCAACGCCTCGCCTTTTTTTGAAGATGCCGGCGCGACGATCTTGACCAGCATGTCAGTAGTTCCGTTCGACGGGGATAAGTTCATCGCGCAGGTCACGCCGTACAGCGGCCCGGAGACCTACCCAATTGGGCGCAACCCCGGAACGACGACGAAATTTCGGGCCGTTGGACTAGCAGGAAGCTGCGCCTGGAGTGTCTCGTACTGAACCAAAACCATCACTTTCGAGAAAGGAACACCATGAGATTTTTTGATCGCGGAATCACAATGCGGGACGACGTTATCGGCGAACCCGACCCGCGTAAGCGCACGGCGGTTGCGGACGACGGGTTCGAGGAGGTTGCGGACGACGAGTTCCGGGAGAAGAGCGATGCTGAAATTTCCCGCATGTCTGGAGAAGAATACCGCGTTTACGCGGAGGCACGCGCAGCGCAGCGACGCCTGAAAGCGCGCAAGACGGTTCCACCTGATGAAGATGAGACACCAACTCCGTGGGGCGGCAACCTTACTGCACGCCGGAGCAGCCTCTTTCCGACGCCCGGGGAGAGAATGGAACAATTTGTCGCCGCATCCAAGGCCCATTGGGGCAGGGCTGTGGTTCAGCCCGCCACGTCGACGGCAGATAAAAACCTCTCTCCCATCGAGAAGTTCGCGGAAGCATCGAAGGCCCGCTGGTCAAAGAAATAAGTTCGGGTCGCGTATCCCGAGCCCGCTCTGTTTCGCAAACCAGCAGCGAGCGGCCGAAACGCGCACAGCCCACACCAATCGACAAGGAGAAAATCATGAAGAACCCTACACCGACAGCACGAGAGGCCTTAAAGGAATCCAGCGCTGACCTAAAGGGGCTCGCCACAGAGATCCAGCGCCTGAAGGCAGCTCTCGCGGAAGCGCGAAGGCAAAGCGCGGAAGCGCAGGCAGTTCTGAAGGCGCTCGGCGACCTGGATTTCGAGGTAGCGAAGTTCCGCGGCCAAGCACTGAAGGCCGGCAGGAATCCCCGGGTGCTCACCGACGAACTGAAGGCGAAGGCAACCCGAAAGCGTGATGCCGAAATCGAGGCCTCACAGAGCGCTGAAACGGTGGAACTACTCCAGAGCGAACTCCAATCTTCGCAGGAAGAACTTACGAAGCTGAAGTCGAGCCTCGTGTCGGCAGCCGGTCGCGTCCTGGTCCACGAAATTATCCAGCCTATTGTGGACAGGATGAGCTCGCTTCAAGCTGAGTTTTGGGCCCTGAGCCAGATTCGGGCCGGGTTTGCGAATCTGGTTTACTTCGACGGGCAAGGGAATCGCATGTCCCTCGGGGACGCGAATGGCGGCGGCTTCACAGCGCCAGAGTTCCCATGGACCGCCGATCCTACCCAGGTTCAGGCGCAGCGCTTCAGGGTGATGCTTGATGCGCTGCTCGCGGATCCCGCGGCCGCCCTGGCGATGCCAGAAGTTATTACGCCCGCGAACTTCGACGGCAAGTGATTTCAAGATTGGCGGTCACATCCAATGGCCAATGAGAACATGCCGAAAAGAGAACGCACCAAGCAGTGGCTTGAGCGCCTCACGGAGCTGTGGCTCTACGAGCTGCCCGACCAGCCGGCGCCAGGGCCGGCTGCGTGGTACAGGTGGCGCGATCAGATTGCGCGCTGTAATCCAGAGACGGAACACGGGGCACGCCTGACGCTCGAACGCGCGATAAAACGCGTTGGCAGGAAACACCGGTCTGCCTTGAGGGGCGGAGTTTCGATGACCGGCGATGATCTGCGCAGGTATCTGACAAGCGTGCTTGTGCATGTGCTGACGAAGGGGAAATGAAAGAGGAAAACAATGGAACAACGCATAGATATTCCGTTCACGCCGGGGTCCGAAGGGGCGACAATAACCGTCGGCTCTCAACAGTGGAAGGCGTCCTTCTTCGATTATGCTGCCCATCTGAAGCAGTACTTTCGGGAAAGTGTAGCCAAGTTCACCCTAGAGGAGCGGCGCAAGATGGCTGAGGATATGCGTCTGCCCGTCGCGCATCTGGAACCCGTGCCGGATGAGGTGGTAACCCGGCTGAAGCAAATTCACGATTTCGCCGAAAAAGGGGACCGCAGCATGATCCAGCTCGAGATACGGAACGTGCTGCAGCTACTGGCCGGGCGCGCGGAGGGTGCGCAAGAACGGGGTCCTAAGTGATGACACCAAAACAGACCCTTTTCGTCGCTGAATACCTGAAGGATTTGAACGCCACACAAGCGGCGATCCGTGCGGGCTACTCCAAGAAAACGGCGCGCCAGACGGGGCAAGAGAACTTGTCAAAACCTGTCATCTCTGAAGCCATCGCGAAGAGCGTGGCCAAGAAGGTGGAAGCAATCGACTTTAGCTCGGACCGAGTGCTGCAGGAGCTCGCACGCCTGGCCCTCTTCGATCCGCGGAAGCTATTCAACGCGGACGGCAGCTGCAAGCCACTCCACGAACTGGACGACGATACGGCGATGGCTGTCGCCGGCTTCGAAGTGGTCGAGCTATTCGAAGGGGCAGGCGATCAGAAGAAGAGCATTGGCCTCCTGAAGAAATTCAAGCTTGCCGACAAAGGCGCGAACCTCGAGAGATTGGGCCGCTATCACAAGCTGTTCACTGACAAAATCGAGCACGCCGGATCGGTAACAGTGGACTTTCTAGACGAAATTCTGAAAAGGCGGAGGACTAGAAATGAGAGAACCCAGGAGCCTAAGCCTTGAAGAGCAAGACGACCTGGGAGCGACGATAGAGGATCCTGTCCTATTCGTGCGCAGCTGGTTGCAGGCTGACGTCTGGGGAACCCAGGAGAAAATACTCCAATCCATCGCGACCCCGCACTCAAAGACGGCCGTCAAAGCCTGCCACAGTTCAGGTAAGACGTTCATTGCAGCGGCATCGGTTCTCTGGTTTCTCGCGAACTTCCCTGATGAAGCAATCGTTGTCACCACGGCGCCCACAGCGAAACAAGTCGAGCGGATGCTGTGGGGAGATATCCACGCGCTGCTCGGAGGGTCTAGATACCCCTTCCCGAAGGCGAACCTCACCGAGATAAAGTTCGGGGCGAAGCGTTACGCGCTCGGCTTCACTACGTCCGTTACGAAATTGGATGAGGGCGTTAAGATGCAGGGCTTCCACGCGGATCACATTCTATTCATCTTGGATGAGGCGCCCGGCATCGACCCGAAGATATGGGAAGCGATCGAGGGTGCGCGCGCCGGCGGCGATGTCCGCATTCTCGCGCTCGGGAATCCGACTATCGCAAGCGGGACCTTTCACGAGGCCTTCCATGGTGGCCGTGAGACTTGGAACCTCTTCACCATAAGCGCTTTCGATACGCCAAACTTCGACGGCATTTCCCTCTCGTACTCCGGCGATGACGGGAAGCCGGTAACGATCGGCAAAGGCGAGAGAGACCTCCTCTCGCTGCCCGATGAGGAGCTTGATAAGAATTGCCGTCCATACCTCACGACGAAACGCTGGGTAAAAGAACGCTTCGCAGAGTGGGGGCCCGGTAATCATCTTTGGGAAGCTCGAGTATGCGGCCGCTTCCCGGCACAGTCTGAAGACGCGCTCATTTCTCTCGCTTGGCTTGAGGCAGCAAAGGCGAGGGTACGGGCGGGCGAAGGTCGCATCACTGCCGGCCTGGACGTCGCAGGACCTGGTGAGGCCGAAACAGTCCTTACACTTCGCCGCGGCTGCGAGGTGCTTAGCCTGGATGCCTGGCCCGATCCGGATCCACGCGGGAAGGTAGTTGCTCGCCTGAACGAGGCCAAGGACGAGCTGGACGCGGTCAACGTTGACGTGATCGGTATCGGCGAGGGCATATATCGGCACTTGCTCGATATGGGATTTCCTGCCATCGACATCAACGTGGGCAAGGCGGCAAACGACCCCGAAAAGTACTTCAACCGTAAGGCAGAACTCTATTGGGGATTGCGAGAGCGTCTGCAGTCCGGAGACATGAGCGGCCTACTGGATGAGAAGGCCATCGGCCAGCTCGCCGGCATCCGCTATGGGCACAGTGCGCGCGGGTTAATACAGATTGAGAGTAAGGATGATGCTCGCAAGAGGGGCGTAAAGTCTCCAGACCGCGCCGAATCAGTGATGCTCGCCTTTGTGACCGATACAGATATGGCCAACTGGATCAAGCTCGCAGGAGGATAGGGATGAATCCACGTAAAGCGAAAGAGAAAGCGAAGGCGCCCGACCATGATATGGAGGTTTGGGCGATACTTGGAACCCCTGCGGAGGAGGTTGCAGTCGAACCCGGCTCCGCAGAGGAGACCGGTCAGGATCCCGTGAAGGCGGCCAATGAACTCGTTCGGCGATGGCCGTTCAACTCCCTGCCCTCGGGTATGTTTGGCGCCCCGCGGCGCTGATGTCCCAGAAACCCTCATGCGGGCAGTCTGATCGTAGCCAATGACGGAGCGGTTTACTCGACCGCCTCCGGAGTAGCCATCAACCATTTCTTTCTGGCACAAAAGGACAACAATGTCAGCATCGCCTATCCAGATCGAGCCTTTAGACATCGACTTTGATGACTCAGAGGAAACACCTGAAGATCAGCACGGCACTGCAAAGCGGAGCAATCTTGGCACGAGCATCTTGCTCTGCGCCATTGAAGACTTCAGAACCGGCAATAACTCAGCCCGGGCCAGCGCAGAGGCCTTCCTGTGGCCTTCGAGCATCGCTTTTGCAGAGCATTTTGATTGGGTCGTATCGATGTCCGATATCGACGGCGCTTGGCTCCGGGTTGCGCTCGAAAGGATGAGACCGCAATGGGATTCCGAAAGGCTCCGTGGAGGACAGCTACGGCTACGCGCGAGCCTACGGCAACTTCGGCACTGACAGCGATGGCGCGAGACCTCGATGCCGGAGCGCTTAGGTGGAAGCTGGATAAGGCGCGCCCGGCATGGGACCGCCTGAAATGCCCCACAGCGCTTTCTGGAGTGCTGGAGGTCCCGAACTTCGCAGCGCAAGCACCTGCCCAGCAAAGCGCTTGATTGTCGGGTATCGGGAAAAGAAAAGGCCAGCGGGATTCTCTCCCTGCTGGCCTATTTTGCTTTTTGGGTAGGATTCAGGCGAATTGCTCCGCTGCGGCGCCCTCCGTCTCGACTGGCAACACCGCCGGCAGAGTCCTTCCCGTGAGTGCGCTATACATCATTCCGACCATCACGCCGAATCCCAAGGCCGCCCTGACCCCATCGAGGTCCTCTTCGGGAAGGGCATTGTGTATGTCGAACACGTCCATAGCTTCTTTGTTGAATGCCCATCCAAATTCCGCGGACAAGAGGCAGTCGTCTTCCTCCTCCATGTACCGGCCCGCACAGAGGGCAGCCTGAAGCAGTTGCTTGGATAGCTCGACCCTGACGACCTTGATTTTGTCTTTAAAGCACGCCACTAAATCCGACGCACGGTTGCTTTCATCTCGCAGCTTACCGATTACCGCGTATTCGGGTTCGCCCTGTGTGGCATCCAGGACAGCCTGAACAGCTTGGTTGATGTACTTTTTGACGGGTTGAGCGGAAGGTTCCGAGGCAGTAATTTCAAGTGAGCGATTCATATTCTTCTCCTGTGGGTTCGTTGTGCAGAGTGGGACTGCTGAGGCGCGGACACAACCCGCGCCAGGGAATGCGACTGGGTTCAGGCGGCCGTAACATATTCGCTGACTACCTCAAAGCCGCGCCGGGCAGCGTACTCTCGCAACTCGTCAAGCTGCATCGCGCAGTTCTGATCATGAGTGGACACCCTCGCGTAGAGGGCAACCTTCCTTATCGAGGATTCCATACATACCCCTTTTTGGTCTGCTTTAGGTCAAAATAGCGAAGAATCTTGGGGGGAACCGATCCGGATTCGATACGAACAAACTCGTTGATCCAGGTACCCAGGAAAAAGCGGTTGCCCATCCCGAGCGCCTTTGCGAAGTCATCGGAGTTAAGGTTTGCCGCCTGGACCAGGCGCGAAAGGTCCGTGCGGGTAAAGCGGAGGGATTTCGTTGCCCGCGGGCTCATAGCTGGACCCCGCTTTCAGCCTGCCAGACGTATCCCATCTCATCCCGCTTCAGATCGAAGTAGCGAATGACTGCGGTGACGAAATCGTCAGAGGCAGCGGTGAACTTTGCGAAATCGGGGTTATAGAGGGCCGCAACCGTGGCCATAAACTCCACCTGGCGGGCATCGTAGTGGATGGGTTTAAAGGCCTGACTGCTTTGTTCTGGGACGGACGGCGTGCTAGGTTCGGTTGTAGCCATGTTGCCTCCTTACGGGCGACTGGGTTAGCGTCGTATCGGTGTTAGCGCACCGGTGCGACGCGCTTCTGTTTTTGGAGCGGGTCTTGGCTAGGCCCGCATGAAATTGCCGATGAGCACCTTCTTTTCGCTGGCCTGACCTTCAACGAAGTCAGTCCAGAATTGCAGCATCTTGCGCCGCTGGTCCGAATACTCCGCTTTGTTGTATACGCCTCGCACGCCACCAATCGTGTGGTTTAGAGCCTTCTCAATCACATCGCTTGGGAAGTCCCTCTCATGGAGCAGCGTGGATGCCGTGCGCCGCATGTCGTGAATCGTGAATTGCGGAATATCGAAGTTCACGCCGTCTAGCGCCTTGTTGAGTGCGTTCTTTGCAAATGGCCTTGCAAGGCTACCGCGGCCCGGGAGAACCAATGCGGATCCGGACGCCAGGGGCTTCAGTTCGCGAAACAGAGCGGCGGCCTGAGTCGAGAGGTAGACGATGTGGGGCTTTCCGTTCTTCGTGTGCTCCGCGGGGATTTCCCATTCGCCAGTCTCGAAATTGATGTGCTCCCAGCGCGCCAGCAGCAATTCGCTCTTGCGCACCAAGGTCAACAGGATGAGATGGAGCCCAAGCTTGAACTGGCGCCGGATGTTGCACTGATAAAGCGTCTGCAGATAGACCCGGATTTCATTCGGGGAAAGCGATCGCTCGCGCGGCTTCGCTTTAAAGACAAACCGCGCCGGCAAGCTATGCACCGGATTTATCGTGACCAAGCTGGCAGCCCACCGCATAGTCGAATAGGCCCTTAAGGGTCTCGCGCAGCTTGCTCGCTGCCGCTGGCGCGCCATGGTCTCGCTTGCTGAACACGACGCGCTGAATGTCCACAGGGAGGACATCCTTGAGCGGTTTACGGCCCAGCGAAGGATAGAGGTCCTTCTCAAGATAGCGCTGGATGTCTGCCGGGTCCTTTCTGTTCTTTTTGACAATCTCGTTAAAGTAGCGATGCCCAAAGTCTTGCAGAGTCATTTCGGCGGAGAGATCCTGGCGCTTAAGCTTCTTTTCCTCGGCCGGCGCCTTGCCTGCGATGACCAGGCCCGCGAGTCTGGCCCGTTCCATACGAGCTGACTTAAGGCTGCGATCCGGATAGCGGCCCTCAAGCACCACCTTTCCAGGCCTGCCATTCAGGCGATAGCGATACACCCAGGACTTCTGACCACTCGGCAAAACCTCGAGATTAAGCCCCTGCCCGTCGCTGACCATGTACCGGTTTGATCGAACCGCGAGGGCTTGTATGCCCTTATCCGTAAGCCTCATATCCCCTCCCGCGTGTACTCCGAGACCCAATTTCGGGCCTCAGGCTGTCTGGAGTACACACTGGAGTACACAGGGGTGTCAAGATTATTCTGCATCTCTAAGGACACCACTGGACACTAAAGTAATGGAAACTAAGGGGTTCTCGGAGAGGAGCGGACGTCTCGGGGCGCCCTTAAACCTCGCTCTATTTTCCGATGCAGAAGGTGGAAAAAATTTGGTTTAGGATTTCGTCGGCGGTGGTTTCGCCGGTGAGCGAGTCCAGGTGGCGCAGGGCTGCATAAAGATCGAGCAGCACCATTTCGTGAGGGATGTTTTGCTCGACCGCGCCGGCGGCAGTCTTTAGCGATGCGAGCGATGCAGTGACCGCCTGGGACTGACGCAGGTTGGTCAGCATGCCGCTTTCCGCTTCGCCCCGATTACCGCGCACCAGGGCCAGCATGCGGGCTTTGAGCTTAGGAATACCCTCACCCCTCAGAGCGGAGGTTCGCTCTACCGGCAGGTCCGGGGCTAGGTCTGGCATTGGGGGCAATGGCGCTTGCAGTAAATCAATCTTGTTTACGATGACAATGGCCCGGCGATGGCGGAGCGCGGCCAGCAAATCCTTCTCCTCGGGCGAGAGTGGCTGCGTCCCATCGAGCACCAGCAGCACGATATCCGCGTCGGCCAGAGCCTCGCGCGACTTGCGAATGCCGATCTGCTCGGCTTCATCCTGCGCCTCGCGCAAACCGGCCGTATCCACCAGCTCGACAGGAATTCCGCCAAGCGAGACCCGCTCCGTCACCAAGTCGCGGGTGGTTCCCGGCGTGGCTGTGACGATGGCGCGCTCGCGCTCGACAACACAGTTGAAGATGGACGACTTGCCGGCGTTGGCGCGTCCCACAATGGCCAGAGTGAGGCCCGAATGAACGATGCGCCCGCGGAGGAAGCTCTCCGCCACCGGTTGCAGCGCGGAGCTGACCGCCGCCAGCCGGCTCAGGATCTCGCCCTTGGCCGTGACCTCGATATCGTCTTCAGCGAAATCGATGCCCGCTTCAAGAAGAACGATCAGGTCCACCAACTGCTGCTTGATGGGCTTGATGCGCCGGGAGAGCGCTCCTTCTAATTGCTGCGCGGCGACTCGCGCCTGATATAGGGTCTGGGCTTCGATCAGGTCGCGTACCGCCTCGGCCTGGGTCAGGTCGAGGCGGCCGCTCAAGAAGGCGCGCTGGGTAAACTCGCCTGGCTCGGCTATGCGCGCACCGGCGGAAAGGGCGCGGGATATTAGCGTTTCCAAAATGATGGGGGAGCCGTGCGCAGCCACTTCAACGACATCCTCTCCGGTGTAGGAGTGGGGCCCGGCAAAGTAGGTGACGACGGCCTCGTCCAACTTCTCCTGCGTCTGGGGATCGAGGATGTCGCCGAAGCGCGCTTGGGCGTGGCTCAGAGGATGGCGCAGCCGGAGCAGCGGCTCGGCAATCGATCTGGCGTCAGGACCGGAGAGACGGACGATGCCGATGCCGCCGCGGCCCGGCGGAGTCGAGATGGCGGCGATGGTGTCAGTGGCGGGTACGTTTTGCCGGGAGTTGTTCACTGTGTTCATCGCCGGGCTGCGGATGGAGTGGAGATTCGTGGAATCTGCTTGAAGTATGGATCCAAAACCGCCGCCAATCGAGGGTGCCCCATATCTGGCGCGCTCTTTGCGCCAGATGTGGGAAACCGCAGATCTCTCCACTCCGCTGCGCTCCGGTCGAGATGACAAATTTGGATGGTTAGCTTCGCGAAGCTGCGGCGGAGCGGGCCGCGGTTCGCGGTCTCTGTGCACCCCGGGGATAGACCACAACGTACCTTCGCAGGCCTTCGCCGCTGCTCTCCGTTTCCAAATCCTCAAAGCCGCGGAAGGCAAGATGCAGCATGCGCCGCTCGCGTGAGCTCATGGGAGCGAAGCTATAGGGCTGGCTGGTTGCGCGGACACGCTCGGCGGCGGTCTCAGCCGCCAGCTTGAGCTCGCGGGCGCGGATGGCCTTGAAATTGTTTGCGTCGAAGGAGATCTTGTCATGCTCTTCCATCTCCAGCCGCACCACTTTTGCCGCGATGTGCTCGAGAGCGCGCAGCAGCTCGCCGCCGCGCTGGGTGAGCAGCGGCGCATCGGGTCCGGCCATTTCGACATAGATTTCGCGGGCTTCCAAACCGTCCGGATCGTGCGCTCCCGCCCCTGCGGTAATCCGGTATTTCAGGCGGAGCCTGCCGGTTGTGGTCAGTATCTTCAAGAAAGCTGCAATCTTTTGAGCGGCGGCTGCGTAGTCATCAATCGGCATCGCTTTAGTATCGCATTCCAGGTTGGGAAACCGTTCTAGCGCCTAACCATTTGGCGGCCGGCGCCTTTTTTTTGGCCGCTCGCTTGGCCGCCATTTCGCGCATTTGCTTGCCCATCCCCGTGCGGTTCATGATGGCCTGCTGAATCACGTTGATCACGTTGCTGAAGGCCCAGTAGAGGGTGAGTCCCGAGCCCAGATTCCATGTCATGTAGCCAAAGAAAACGGGCATGGTGAAGGCCATCATCTTCTGCTGGGTCGGGTCCATTCCCGGCGAGGGAGTTAGATACTGCACCAGGAACATGGTCACGATGAAGAAGATAGGCAGGATGTGCAGCGGATCGGGAGCGGCCAGATTGTGCAGCCAATACCAGTGCGCCTGGCGGAGCTCGATTACATTGCCCAGCATGCGGTAAAAGCCGTAGAGCAGAGGATACTGGATCAGCATGGGGAGGCAGCCGCCAAACATATTGACGCCCTCACGCTTCTGCAGATCGAATATCTCCTTATTCATCTCCGCGCGGCGGGGATCGCTGGCCTTGTACTTTTTGTACTTCTCCTTGATCGCGGCCATCTCCGGCTGAACCCGCTGCATCTTCAGCGCGGATTTCATCATTTTGACGCGAGTCGGCAGCATGGCCATGGTGATGGCCAGGGTGAGGACCAGAATGGCCCAGCCCCAATTGGCGACGATGTGCTCGTGGACCCAGCGCAGCACCAGGAACAGGGGCTTGGCGATAAAGCCCCAGAATCCGAAGTTCAGGATCGGCTCGATACTCGGGCCGCTCGGCTTGCCATCCGGGCCGGTGGCGTGAACGGAGATCAGCACGTCGATTACCTTGGGTCCCACGAAGAGGCGCAGACTCTCGGCGCCGTTCTGGGCGCCGACAGCGGCCCCCAGCAAGGAAGCGGAGAAGGTGCCGCCGTGGGGGTCCTTAGGATCGTTGGGCAGCGTTAATTCATTCTTCAGGCCGACCATGGCCGCCTGGGAGGGCGCATCCGGGAGAAAGACCGCGCCAAAGTAGAGGTCGCTTACGCCAGCCCACTCATAAGGACCAGGGATGGTTCCGCCATTCTCCACCTTTTTCGCGGCGATGTGATTGGCTTTGCCATTCTGCATGTTGTCAAGCTGAGTCTGGGCATAGTCCGGGCGCGTTTCCTGATCGCCGAAGCCGGCGGGCCAGGCCAGCAAAGCGGTGAGCGGGCTACCTTGGCGGGTAGCTGTGACCTCGGCATGCAGCACGTAGCTGGAATCGAAGGTAAAGACCTTCTTCACGGTCAAGCCGTCGCGGGAGTAGTCGAAGGTGAGCTTTGCCGGGGCCTTCAGGACGCCAGTGGCTGAAGGCACAAAGAGCGCCTGCGCCAGCTCGCTGCGCACCCCCGGATCACTCGTCCACAGAGAAAGGGGAGAGCCGAACTTGGCTGCGGCGGGGTGGTTGATCAGGTCGAGCAGCCGGCCCTCGTCGTCTTTGTACTTCTTCAGAATCCAGGAGACGGCAACCCCGCCGCGATTGGAGAAGGTAACGCGATAGAGATCGTTCTCCACCACCGTCGTGCTCTCATTTGCGGCCACGACCGAAGGGGTGGCTGCGGCGGGAGAAGCGGCGGAGCGAGCCGCGGAGCGCGAGGCGGGCGCAGTCGCAACAGAACTCTGGGTGGGAGAAGTCTGAGCGGGAGGAGGCTGCGCGGGCGCCGCCGCGGAACTGGCCGGGGACGGCGGCTGCGGTTCAGTGCTCTTCTTCGGCCCAAACATCTGGAAGCCCAGGAAAATCAGAAGAAACAGGACGGAGAAGATAAGCAGCGTGCGTGAGTCCCCGCCCCCGGAGCCCGGCTGATTGGGATTGCGTATTTCAGTCAAGGAAAATTCCTATGGAAGAGCAGTTCTTATGATAAATGGCGACGCTCATCCGTGCCGTTCTGCTGGTCCCGTGGAATAGACGCCCGGCGGCGGATCAAAGCCTCCCCGGCTGAATGGATTGCAGCGAAGAAGGCGCCAAAGCGCCAGCCCGGCGCCCCGAATGATTCCATGCCGTTCAAGGACCGCGGCGGCATACTCGGAGCAGGAGGGTTGAAAGCGGCACGCGCCGCCCACCCCGGAGACGGAGTGCAGAGCGGGCGAAAGCCAGCGCTGATAAAAGGCCAGGACGCGCTCGATCATCGGCTCTTCTCCCGCTGGTCGCAATTGGCCAGGGCTTTCTCGATGCTCAAGAAAATCTTCGATACCTCCCCGCGGAGGCCGGAAAAATCCGCGGTTAGAACCGTGCGCCGGGGATGCAGGACCACGTCCACATCGCAGGTAAGCGCATTCAGGTTGAGCCGTACCGCCTCGCGCATCCGACGCTTGATGCGATTGCGCTCGACGGCTTTGCCGAGAACGCGCCCGGCGGTCAGTCCTACCCGAGGCCCGGCTTGCGGATGCGAGCGGCGGACGGCGAAGAAATATGTCATGGATGCCGAGAAGTGCTTCCGGCTCTCGTGGTACACGCGTTGATAATCCGCGTGTTTCGCCAGCCGTGCCCGGCTTACGGGCTGTATTGGCGGATCTGACACCGTTCGATCCTCGTGGGGATCAATTAATCGCGATAGCCCGCGCTCACGGAGACACGCTTGCGGCCCTTGGCGCGTCTGCGCGAGAGCACGGCGGCTCCGGCGTTGGTCTTCATCCGCTTGCGGAAGCCGTGAGTCTTGGCGCGATGGCGGCGGTTGGGTTGAAATGTGCGCTTGGGCATGAAGCTCGGTTCCTTAAGATGTGTTGAGATTCCTGCCCGGAGGCAAAGTTTAAGTATATACGGAGGGCGCGGTTTCCGCCATGGCTGAGGTTCGCGAAGCTAACCCGGATTTTTGAGATGTGAAATCCCAGCCTCTGTATTCGCAGTTGCTTTTCTTTCTGTCATTCCCGCAGCGAATCTGCTTCTGGCCTCTCGGGCATACATCGGTTTCTGGCGTAGGGAAAGCAGATTCCTTGCGGGAATGACAGAAAGAAAGACAAAACGGACAAGGAGGGCAGAAGCAAGCTCCCTAGACCGCTAGATCGCTAGATCGCTCCACTCCGCTGCGCGCGCCAGTTCGTGCTAATTTATAGATCTTGCAACTCTAGGCCGCTTTTCTCTGCTCTTTTCACAGGCTCTGGTGCAACTCTGAAAAGAAAATTCTTTTCCTGTGAAAGAGCGGTTACAGGGCTCAACAATTGTGCTAGTATCGGCTGCGTTCACGATTGATTTCCGCACGTCTACATACCTGAACTTTCGATTCGGATACTTTGGCGACGAGGCTCGATCCTCGACGCAGTCCCTAAGCACTTGGGCGGAGGGTAGCGTGCAATTAGCAGTTCTTGCGCGCGGCGGAGCTATTGCTTTTTGAAGAAAGTATCAGGGAAGCCGGCGTACCTGAAGGAAGCGTATGTCTTTTGTCGCTACAGCTACTACCGCGCTCAATCCCTGGGTTCGGATCCTCGGCGCTCTTGAGAAGAAGGTCAATCGGCAGTCGTTCGACACCTGGTTGAAGCCTATACGATTCAGCCACGTGAATGGGCGGGTGCTTGTTGTGCGCATCCCGACGGCGGAGTTTGAGAACGTCGGCGACCGCTATGGCGACCTGATTCAGGAAGCGATCGACATTTTGCGCCTGGACTTGGATGACGTCTCGTTTGTCACCCAGGAGAAGGATCCAACCTACGTTCGCGTGCGCCAGGATGGAGGATTTGCGCCGGTCCCGTCGGACGCCTCGGGCGCGCCCCGCACGGGGAGCCGTCCCGGGAACGCCGCACCGCAACAGGCCAAATTCGACTGGACCACCGCCGCTCAACTGAATCCCCGCTACACGTTTGAAGCCTTCGTCATCGGCAACGGCAACCAATTCGCTCGCGCCGCTTCCCAGGCGGTAGCCGAGCGTCCCTCCAAGGCCTACAATCCTCTCTTCCTCTACGGCGGTGTCGGGATGGGCAAGACTCACCTAATGCACGCCATCGGCCATGAAGTGAAGCAGCGCCAGCCGCAATACTCCATCTGCTATGTCTCCAGCGAAAAATTCACCAACGAGATGATCAATTCGCTGCGCTATGACCGGATGACGAGCTTTAGGGACAAGTTCCGCTCGGTCGATCTGCTGCTCATCGACGACATCCAATTCCTGGCGCAAAAGGAACGCACCCAGGAAGAGTTCTTCCACACCTTCAATGCGCTGCACGAGAGCATGAAGCAGATCGTGATTGCCTCCGACCGGCCTCCCAAAGAACTGGCCGAGATTGAGGACAGGCTGCGCAGCCGCTTCGAGTGGGGCCTGATCGCCGATATCCAGCCTCCCGACCTGGAGACCAAGGTGGCGATTCTGCAGAAGAAGGCGGAGAGCGAGCATGTGACTCTGCCCACCGATGTGGCGTTGTTCATCGCCTCCAACGTACGCACCAACGTGCGTGAGCTGGAGGGCGCGCTGATACGCCTCTTCGCCTGGTGCAACCTCAATGGCATGGAGATCACTCTGCCTACCACGCAGCAGTGCCTCAAGCAGTTCATCGATACGCAAGTACGCAAGATCACCATCGAGTCCATCCAGCGCGCGGTGGCCGAGCAATTCGGCATGCGCGTCTCCGAACTCAAGCAGAAGAATAATTCCCGGGCCATTGTGGTTCCGCGGCAGATCGCCATGTATCTCGCCAAGCAGATGACGGAGGCGTCCTTGCCGGAGATAGGGCGGCAGTTTGGGGGCAAGCACCACACCACGGTGATGCACTCCATCGCCAAGATAGACGACCAGCGGCGGGGGGATAAGGATCTGGAGCGGACGGTAAGCAAGCTGATGGAGATGCTGAACACCTAGCGCTCCCTCAGCGGCTAAAAGCCGATCGGATTTGCCAGCACGCCAGTGCTGGGTTTGTGAGCGACAGGCTCCAGTCCCGCAGGGACGACTGAGATATCGTTCAGCCGTCCCTGCGGGACTTAGCAACTGATCTGGCTTTTCGCTGCGGTTTATGTTCCCAGGATTAACCACAGAAGCCGGATGCCCCACGTCCGGATTTTCGGACGTGGGATTTAAGGAGCCAGACCCTTCCACTAATCCTGGGTGCCCCATATCTGGCGCGCCCTTTGCGCCAGATGTGGGGCACCACGAATCTCCGCTCCGATCCGGTCGAGATGACAAATTGCGGCTATTGCTCCCGGGTGGGAATGGCTGGCTCCGGGGAGAGAGTGAACTCGCCTTCCCATTGCGCGATCACTACGCTGGCTAGGCAATTGCTCACAACATTTACTGTGGTGCGGCCCATGTCCATCAAGGCATCCACCCCCAGAAGGGCGGCGATGGTATCCACCGGCAACTGGAAGCTCGCGGCTGTCGCCATGAGGACGATGAGCACCGCGCGGGGGACACCGGCAATTCCCTTGCTGGTCAGCATCAAAGTTGCCAGAATCATCAACTGTCTGCGCCAACCTAGATGAATGCCGCCGCTTTGCGCCACAAAGACAGTGGCTAAAGAAAGGTACAAGGTGGAGCCGGCGAGATTGAAGCTGTAGCCGGTGGGGATAACAAATCCGACGATCCGGTCCGGCACGCCAAGGTCTTCCATACGCTCCATGGCAATGGGCAGCGCGGCCTCGGAGGTGCTGGTGGCGAAAGCAATGGTCGCCGGCTCGGCAACCGCCACCAGGAAGCGGCGCAAGGGAACGCGCGCCAGCAGCGCGGATGGCAGCAGGCCGCCCAGGGTAAAGACTGCGATTGCGGCGTAAAGCGTCAGCACCAGCTTGCTGAGGCTGAGCATCACCGCGAATCCCGAATGGGCGACTGTATAGGCCATCGCGCCGCCCACCGCCAGGGGCGCCGTATACATGATCAGATTGGTGAACTGGAACATGGTTGCGGTCAGCGATTGGAGCACGTCCAGCAAGGGACGCTTCTTCTCTTCACTCAACCGGCCCAGGGCCAACCCGAAGAGGACGGCAAAGACGGCCACCTGCAAGATCTGATTCTCAGCGATGGACTTTGCCAGGTTCTCGGGAACGGCATGCAGGAGAAACTCTTCCCAGCCGAATGGCTGAGTCTGAGGCGGGGGAGCGAACTGGCCCGCCACCGGCGGCGACAGAGCCGATATGCCCACGCCGGCCTGGCTGATATTGATAGCCACCAGGCCGGCCGCCAAAGCGATGATGGTTAGTACCTCGAAATAGACCAGAGATTTGATGGCTAGGCGCGAGACCTCGCGGGAATCACCGTGGGCGGCAATTCCCGTGATCAAAGTGCCCAGGATGAGAGGGGCCACGATGGTCTCAATCAAACGCAGGAAGAGGGCGCTCAGGACGTGCAAGTGCAGGGCGAATGCCGGGAGATCCAGGCCCAGCTCGACTCCGGCCAGCATGGACCAGAAGATCCAGACGGTTAACGACCGCCGCCCTAAGGCCCAGGCGCAGAGGACGACGAGCGAAACTATCCGGAGCGCGGCTGCAAGAGCGGAGTGCCCGCCTGCGGCGACGGCAAATGCCACACCGGCGGCATAGAGGATCGCTCCCAATATCAGAGGATATCTTCCCGATAGAGCCCGACTTATCCGGTGGGCCAAACAACTCTCCGTATCTAAGTGAGTCAAAAGAGCAATTTCACAGCGAATTGTGTTTCTCTGCTGGTGCTGGTAGTAGAAGTAACCTGGCCGAAGCTGCCGGATTCCACATTCGACGTAGGCGCGGCAAAGTCGGGATGGTTCATCAGATTATAGAACTCCGCCCGGAGCTCAAGCTGCGCCTTCTCCGTCACCTGAACGCGGCGATAGAGGCCGAAATCAAAGTTGACCACTCCGTCGCCCGCCAGGATATTTCTC
The DNA here is from genome assembly GCA_963705665.1 of uncultured Acidobacteriaceae bacterium. Classification (GTDB taxonomy): domain Bacteria; phylum Acidobacteriota; class Terriglobia; order Terriglobales; family Acidobacteriaceae; genus PALSA-350. Next base: position 240,966 of record CAVPKQ010000030.1, read on the forward strand.
CCGGCGTCGCCGAAGGCATAGGTCCCCGCGGGCAAGACGTCGCTGAAGGCCGCGGTATTGAACCATGCCGTAGGAGTCGGATGCGGAAGATGCATATTGACCCCGGGCACTCGATTGGCGTAGGTGCCGGTGCTCGATGCCCCTGTATTGGACATATCCTTGGTTGTAGTCACGGTAAAGGGATTGCCGGTTTGGTAGACGAAGATGCCGTTGACCTGCCAGCCGGAGATGGCTTGTCTTGCGGCCGGATTCAGATTGGCGCCGAACGGCTTTCCCGCTCGAAAGGGCAGCTCATAGGTAAAGCTTGTGACCAGACGGTGCCGGACATCGAAATCTGACGATCCGTATTGCGATGCAAGATCGTATGGGTTCTGGATCGTGCCTGAGTAGGGCGCGTCATCGAGTGAGTGGGAGTAGGTGTAGGAGACGAGCAGGGTCATTCCCTGAGAATAGCGCCGGGTGAGTTGAGCCGCGAAGCTATTGAAATTTCCAAATCCACTTGAGTCTACCCAGGTGACGCTTCCCCACTGGTTGTGCGGCCTTCTTGGCTGGATCGCCCCTGGGCCCGGCATCGGCTGGTTGATGTTATAGCTCTCTTGTAAGTGGGTTCCGTGGGAGCCTAAATAACTCAACTCCAGAGAGAGATCGGGTTGGAGCTGCTGGTCGACGCTAAAACTCCATTCCTGGGTGGCTGCGGTGGCATAGTTTGCGTTGATGCCGTTAGGAGTAAAGCCGCCGTTATTCGTCACTCCCGAGGGGAAGGGATTGGTCCATGTGGCGGCCGCTACCGGCTTGGGATAGGTGCTGCTGTTGGTGTTGGTGAATGTCTGGCGTGTGCGGAAGGGGATGCCCCGCCACATCTGCGATATGCCATTGCCAGCGACCAGTTGATTGTAGAAGATGCCATAACCGCCGCGGATGACGGTTTTCTGGTTGTGGAACGGCTGGTAGGCAATGCCCAGCCTGGGCGCTACGTTTGACTTATCCAGATGCCAGACAGCGCCGGTGAGCGAGCTACTGCCGACGTTCACCAATGATCCTGTCGCAGGGTCGATGTTGAGCAATTGTCCGTTAGCGACCGGAACCAACCCGGTAACCGGATCGAAGGTCGAGATGCGGTTATTCTTCTCTCCTTCGGGAAAGTCGAATTCATAGCGCAGGCCATAGGTCAAAGTGAATCGCGGCGTAAGCTGCCACTCGTCCAGAGCGAAGAAGTCCGCCGAGTTGGTAAAGCTGTGAACGCCCGGATACCCCGGATCGCGCGAGGTGGAGAGCAGGTCGCCGAGCAGAAAGTCGGCCAAGGCGTTGGTGGTGTATTGGCCGTTGAAGGCAAAGACGCCCCGTCCATTTTGATAGTACTGGAGGTTATACATAAAACGTTTGAAGTCGCCGCCGAACTTAAACGAATGGGTTCCCTTCACCCAGGTAGCGCTATCGACGAAGTTATAAGTATTATCGCGGCGGTCTTGGGGAAGGTTGGTGGCCCCGCCGAGAGTCGCATAGCCGGAAACGGTCACCGAGGGTACACCGAGGTTATTGCCGCCCTGGTCGCCAACGCCGTTTGGACCGGATGTCGGGATGCCAAGCTGGGAGAGGACATCTCCGTAAGCGGCATCCTGCAAGGAGCGGTTTGTGCGGATGCGATTGAACCCGGCTCTTGCCTCGTTGATCAGCGATGAGGAGAAGATCTGTGTGTCATGCAGCGAGACGGCTTGGTCGAGCTCGGGAGTGGTGCAACCGAACCCCGGCAAGACGGAAGAACCGCAGAGCGAGTTCGAGGGTTCGAATGCATTGATGTTCTGGTATTGATAGCTCACAAAGACGGTGTTGTTGGTCCAGAGATTGTCATCCACGCGCACCGAGAACTGGTCTCCCTGCTGAGTGCGGGTTTCGCTGAAGAGATAATTGTTCGCCGTTCCCGCCGACGTCGGCAAAGGATAGTACTTCAAGAGTTGCTGGCTCACGGAATTGACGGCCGGCAGTTGGTTATTGGGAAAGGGCTTTCCGGTGGCCGGATTGAGGACGGTGATTTTTTTGCCCGAGGAACTTACCAGGTCGGAGAGGTTGCCGGTGCGGTCCTGCACCGTGGGCACGGTAGCCAAAGAGCTGATCTGCTGGCTCAGGCGCAGTCCTTCATAAGTGCCAAAGAAGAAGGTGCGATCCTTGACGATGGGGCCGCCCACAGTTCCTCCGTATTGATTTCGTTTGAAGCTGGGGAGTGAGCCGGGGCTGAAGTAGTTTTTCGCATCCAACGCGCTGGTGCGGAAAAATTCATAGGCCGAGCCATGAATTTGATTGCCTCCCGACTTGGTGGTGATGATGATCTGTCCGCCGGAGAAGCGGCCATACTCGGCGCTATAGTTTCCGGTGAGAACCTTGAACTCCTGAATTCCATCGACCGAAGGAGAAACAACCGGCTGCATGGTCGCCGCGTCGGAGTTGTCGATGCCGTCGAGAAGGTAATTGTTATTGACTTCGGGCTGTCCGGCGACATTGAAGCCGCCGCGAAAACTCAGAGATGAGTTGTTGATCGGCGGATAGGCGTTGGGGACCAATTGCGCAAGCTGCCAGAACTGCCGTCCGTTCAAGGGCAGCTCCAGGATCTTACGCGTATCGACAACTGTCCCCACGGTGGCATTGTCGGTCTCGACCTGAGATGCGTTTTCGACCACTGTAACCGTCTGACTCACTTCTCCCGGGATCAAAGTGAAATCGATCTGGGCTAACTGGCCGGTTTGGAGAATAATGCCTTGGCGGACATTCTTTTCAAAACTGGAAGACTCGACGGTCAGGGTAAAGGTGTCGGCGGGAAGCTGAGGAAGCTCATACTGGCCGCTCGAGTTTGTGGTGGTCTTGCGTGTCCATCCCTTGGCGGTATCGAGTACGGTGACGGAGGCGTTTGGAATCGCAAGGCCGCCGTTATCGGTGACCGTGCCGCGAATCTCGGCCAGCACTCCCTGAGCCCGGGCCGGGCGCGCGAGGACGAGCAAAAGCAAAGAGAACAGCGCCGCCAAGAGAATTCTTGATCTCATTTCGCATTACCTCTGCGCCGCAACTGCGGCGGGCGGGGTAGAGAGCGCGGCCGATGCGCCGATGGGTTGAGGCGTGGAGGTGGAATAGAGCAGAGCGTTGAAGAGGAACTTATAGGTCACCTCCGACATGGCGCGGTATTGCGGCCGAAAACCGAAGAGCACGATGCGGCCCTTGCCCATGGGTTCTTCCGCAATGGCGGAGGTTCCGTCCAGATATTTGCCGCCCAGAATCCAACCGCTGAGCAAGGGATGGTCACTGCTGTAATGGGCGACGGAATGCGCGTCGCCGCTGATTTTGAAGGAAGGGCTCAGCTCAAAGAAGACGGGGGTCGTCGGGGTTGAACCGAATCCAATCGGGTTTGAGGTATCGACCGACACCTCCAGGATCGAACCAGGCACATAGAACTCTTTATTGGGTATTCCATTGAGCACGTTGCTGACATCGGGAGAGTTCTTTTGTGCGTAGACCTCGGAGGCTTTGTTCAGCGTGACGATGGTGCCGCCCTCTTCGGCAAAGGCCTTCATGTTGGCTGCCCCCTGATCGCTCATTCCGCCGGTATATTCCGGGGGCACCGGAGGCATGCCGGCCCGGCCTTCTCCGTAACCGCCGCGTCCGGTCAAGATCGCGCGCGGCATATTGTCCGGCACGAGAATGACATCGTAGTGCTGGCGAAGGCCGCCCTTGCGGATCTCCGCGTCCACTAATCGCGTGTAAGGGATTCCGTTTTGATCGAAGATCCAGCGCGTCCATCCCTCATCCATCGACGGGACCCAGCTCTGGTAAAGAGCTATGCGCGGCAGGGTCACGGCGAGGGCGCTTCCTGAGACCGGATGCGAGGCCGGGGTAATGTCAATCGAGAAACGTTTCGCTGCCTGGGAAAGCTTGGAGGATACTCCCGGTTGCGAGGGAATGTAGATGGTCCCTGGAGAGTAGTCTGTGCCGGTCAAACGATAAGCGCGGACGCCATCTTTCAAGAGAAAGAAGAGCGCATACAGGCTGCTGTTGGTCGAGTCGTCGATGATGTAGCCGGCGGCGCTCGAGCCGGCTTCAAAGCGTCCCGGAGCTGGCTCCGCAGTTTCGACCTTCTTGCACGTCGCGTTGAACTTGTTCTCAACCGCGATTGCCTTCACGCCAAAGAGCAAGGGCAGCGTCTGAGCGGTAACGTCGTAAGGCCGCTGTGGAGGGCCCCCTGGATACTGGCGCAAATCCGGATAATGCTGGATCTCGAGCACGGTCTTGGCAAAATTGCGATTGGGCTGGTCGAGGGCAACGATATAGCTCCCGGCGGGATAGGTGGTTCCAGCTGCGTCAAAAGGCGCGGTAGCTTGTTCGACCTCGACCGCGGCGCGGCGCAGGATATTGATTAGCCTGGCTGTAACTACCGGATCGGCTTGTCCGGCGGGAATCACATAGGCGTAGGGTCCGCCCGTGGGATGAACGGCATGCGAAGCCACGGTATAGAAGTTCGAAAGGAATCGCTCCCGATTGGCAGCCGCGTTGTTGGCGATGGAGAAGAAGGCGTCCTGCTGATAGTCAACGATGTCTCCCAAGCGCCAGCTCCCGCCAGGCCACGGATTGGGGAAGTTCCAGGTGGCCACCTTGGCGTCATAGCCGATGCCGGTGCCGAGTTTGTCGAAGGGAATATCGATAGGCGATGCAATGTTTACGCTTGCCGACTCAGTCAGAATTCTCAAACCGTTGTGGTAAGCGATGTAGTCGCGCAGCGGAGACCAGAAGTCGTAGACACCGTGCACCAGGATTCCCTTTTTGCCGGTGCTCGCGATATCGAGCGCGGTATTCACACCCACCGCATTCATCGAGGAAACCAGCAGCGGATCGACATTGGGATCGATGGGATCGACCCACGGGGGCAGGTAGATGCGCGGACCATCGGCGCCCATCTGATGGATATCGTAGAGGATCTCGGGATGCCACTCATTGATGAGCTTCACCGCGTGCTGGGTCTCGACCTGGGTGAAGGCGACCCAATCGCGATTGTCGTCATGACCGACATAACGATTCCAAAGCACAACCGGCTGAGTCCCTTCGTAGGGTGTGCCGAGATACTTCTTATACCAATCCACCACCAACTGCTGGCCATCGGGATTGAGCGACGGCACCAGGATGAGGATGACGTTGTGCAGGATGGATTGAATCTCCGGCGTATTCTCCGTGGCCAGGCGGTAGGCGAAATCCGCGGCGCTCTGCGAGCTCGCAATCTCCGTGGAATGGACGTTGCATGTTACCAGCAGCACAGTCTTGCCGCGTGCGATCAGGTCTTTTGCTTCTTCCGGCGTGGTGATGCGCGGATCGGCTAATCGCCGCTGGATCTCCTGGTATTCGGCGAGATGGGCTAGGTTTTCCTGTGCGGAGATGGTAAGTGCGATGAACGGGCGGCCTTCTTCTGTCTTGCCCAACTCGCGATAGCGGAGACGATCCGATTCCGATGCAAGCTTTTGAAAGTAGGCTTTAAGTTCTTTCCAGTCGGCAAGCTTACGGTCTGTCCCCGGCGCAAATCCAAAAGCTTCTTCGGGTGTCGTAATAGACTTAGCCGGCGCTGCAAATCCTAATGTTGTAGCAAAGGTTATGGCAAGAAAGATTGCCATCCCGAGTTTTTTCATGAGGTTCTCCCGTAAGCCCGAATCAACGGACTATCACCGTCAAATAGGTAAGGACCCTATTTGGGAGTTGGAATGCCGATTAAGTGCGGCTGAAATAGACATACCGATAGCGCGGCGTAGAAAAAACTACGCTGCGACAGGACTCTATCGAGATAGGGCCTATTTACTCAGACAAATGTCGACGGGGACATCGGGGACAAGCACGATGGCGAACATTCTGGAAAAGCGGTCGAGATGGAGACTGCACACCCATTTCTAGCGAAAAGATAGCAGATATTACGCAGGTGTCAAGGAAATATTTTCGCAGGCAGGGCGGGTTTTTAGAGGCTCCCGCCTCAGCAAGCTTCGCTTGCCGGTACCCCGGTTACGCAAGGATGGGGCACCCTGAATCTGTTTGAAGTATGGATCCAAAACCGCCACCAACCGAGGGTGCCCCATATCTGGCGCGCTCTTTGCGCCAGATGTGGGAAAACCGCAGATCTCTCCACTGCGCTTCGCTCCGGTCGAGATGACAAATTAAGGTGTAATTGGCAACGTAGGCTTCTTCAACTCATCTTTATCCCCTTGGGTGGGCCACAGGCCCAGGAACATTGCGGTCGAGAGGTTTGATCGGCAACGGCGCCTAATTTGTCATCTCGACCGGAGTGTTCATGGGCCTGCGGCCCACCCAAGGGGATGAAAATCGGCTTGTTGGGCAAGCAGCAGGTGAATTAGCTAAGCTGGATTTGGCGTGGAACGGTGAAGACCCTCTTCGCTTTGGGTGAGTTGAGACCGTACCGGAGTCTGGTCCGGGATGTGCGTTTTGGACCTATGATTGTGCGCTGCCCGTCCTCCTGGGGAAGGGTAGTAGCTCGTGACAGTGCGTAATGTCTTTAGCCGCGCGTCCTACCCTTCCACGTTCAAGGAGGGACTATGTTAGGTAGGGTAGCAGGGATTGACGTGCATAAGAAAGTGCTGATGGTAGTGGTGGTTGAAATAAGCGAACAGGGTGAGACCGTGAAGCGCAAACGATTCGGCACGATCGCTAGCGAGTTGCGTGCTTTGTCGGGCTGGCTGCGGGAGCTAGGGGTTGAGGAAGCGGTGATGGAATCGACCGCCCAGTACTGGAAGCCTGTGTGGTATGAGTTGGAAACGCATATGCGGATGCATCTGGCGCAAGCATTTTCCAACCGTGCCCCGCGCGGGCGCAAGCACGATTTTCGTGATGCCGAACGTCTGGTGCGGCGGTTGCTAGCCGACGAGCTGACCCTAAGCTTCGTGCCTAGCGGCGAACAGCGCAGTTGGCGCACGATGACGCGTATGAAGACTCATCTCACCCAGGACCAGTCGCGGCTGCATTCCCAAATCGAGTGTCTGCTGGAGGAGATGCGCATCAAGTTGTCCAGTGTAGTCAGCGATCTGCTGGGGGTCAGCGGGTACCGTATCTTACGCGCCTTGGCTAAAGGGGAGACCGAGGCGAAGAAATTAGCCGCTCTAAGAGACGAGCGGCTGCGTTGCAGTGAGGAGCAACTGATAGATGCGCTGAGCGGGGATGCCCAACCCTATCACCAGCAGTTGCTGGCGCTCTATCTGGATCGTTACGATCTGATAGCCACACAGATCGAGCAGATCAACCGCATGACCGCGGAATCCATGCAGAAGCATCAGGAGGCAGTGGAGCGCCTGGCGCAGGTTCCTGGTTTCGGAGTCGACTCCGCCCAGCAGGTAATCGCCGAAATAGGAGAGCAGGCCAGCACCTTCGATTCACCCGCCAACCTGACCTCGTGGGCGGGAACCAACCCAGGGCGGGAGGAGAGCGCGGAACAGAACCACAGCAGCCGCTCAGCCAAAGGCAATCGCTATCTACGCCGCATCCTCAACCAAGCCGCGCACGCGGCGGTGAAGAAACAGGGCTGCCACTTTCAAGCCGTGTTCCGGCGTCTTCTGCCACGGCTGGGCTATAAGGGAGCCATCTGGGCCGTGGCCCACCGCCTCTGCCGACTGGTCTGGAAGATCTTGCACGAACGAGTTCACTATGTGGAGCAAGGCAGCGAACCCAACCCCAGAGCGAAACAACAACGCGCTCGTAAACTGGCACAAAATCTGCGCAGGCTCGGCTATCAAGTTGACATCAAACTCCTAACAATTGACCCTGCAGGGGCATGACTCCCTATGAACGAGATCTGCCTAGAGTGATTTTCGACAGTGGTCTGGAAGATCTTGCACGAACGAGTTCACTATGTGGAGCAAGGCAGCGAACCCAACCCCAGAGCGAAACAACAACGCGCTCGTAAACTGGCACAAAATCTGCGCAGGCTCGGCTATCAAGTTGACATCAAACTCCTAACAATTGACCCTGCAGGGGCATGACTCCCTATGAACGAGATCTGCCTAGAGTGATTTTCGACAGAGCGAAGCGCAGTGGAGAGATCTGCGGTTTTCCCAAAACAGGGCTGCGGAAAAACTATGGCTCTGTATCAGGGCACGACTTCAGTCGTGCCGTAATTGGCTGAAAAGTAATTCGGCTTTAGCCGCTGAGGTAATCCAAGGTATAGGACAACCGCAGATCTCTCCACTGCGCTTCGCTCCGGTCGAGATGACAAATTAAGGGAATCGGTGGAAGCCTAAGTCTCGCTTAAATCCCACGTCCGAGAATCCGGACGTGGGACACCCCGGGGTTTTATTGTTTGATGACGGTGCCGTCGAGGTTCCTTATCTCTCCCCAGCCGCCGTTTAGATTGTTTCTTCCAGGAGTGTAGGGAAATTTGGCGGCTTCTTTCTCGTCGATCTCGATTCCCCATCCTGGCTTCTCGTTTACCCAGAGATATCCGTCCTTCATTACCGGGCAGCCGTGGAAGATCTGCTGGGTCCGGTCATTGAAAGGCGAGTACTCTTGAATGCCGAAGTTATAGCTGACAACATCCAGGGTGACGTTGGCCATGTGCCCGACCGGCGAAACATCTCCCGGGCCATGCCATGCCGTCCTGACGTTATAGGGCTCGGCGAGGATGGCGATTTTGCGCGCCGGAGTGAATCCGCCTACCTGCGAAACATGGCAGCGAATGTAGTCGATCAGCCGTCCTTCGATCAGCGGCTGCCATTCATGCGGGTTGTTGAAGAGTTCGCCCATGGCGATCGGGGTGGCACAATTTTGCCGGATCTGCCTGAAGTAGTCGATGTCTTCGGGAGAGAGCGGGTCTTCGAGGAAGAACATGTGGAACTTTTCCGATTCCTTGCAGAAATTTACCGCCTCGTTGGGCGTGAAGCGCTCGTGCATATCGTGGAGCAGCTCGATCTCTTCGCCCAGCTCCTGGCGGCAGACCTCGAAAAGCTTCAGCGAGCGGCGGTAGTCGTAGGCGGGTTCAAACAGCGGCTTGTCGGTGAGCGGTTTGAGGTTCGTGTTTCCAGCATGTCCCGAGCCATAGCCCGCCATCCCAGGGTCCCCTACCTGGACGCGCACATGACGAAATCCCTGATCGATAAAACGCTTCGCGCTGGCGACGACATCCTGAAACTCGGGGCCGTCGGCGTGTCCATAGGCGGCTGCGGCCTCCCGGCATTTTCCCCCGACAAGCTGATAGACGGGCATGCCCGCCTGGCGCCCCTTGATATCCCACAGCGCCTGGTCGACACCGCTGATGGCATTGTTCAGCACCGGGCCGTTCTTCCAATAGGAGCTGTCGTAGCAGGATTGCCAGATATCTTCGATACGGTCGGTGGTCTTATTCAGGAGGAAGGGTTTGAGATATTTTTCGACTGCCGGTTTCACCAGGTCGGCGCGCTGGGTAAAGGTGGCGCAGCCGTAGCCGTAGAGCCCATCCTGATCGGTCGTGATCTTGACCACGGTGAGCCGCACTCCGGCGGGCTGGCATTCGATTACGCTGATGTCTTTGATACGCGGTGTCGCCATTCCGCGAGTGGCGCGGTCAACCTGCTCTTGCGCTCGGACGAGGGGCGCAGCAAGGCCGAGCAGACCGGCGCTCCCGATGGACTTTAGTAAATGACGACGCTGTATTGACATATCCGGATCCTTTCATGACCCTGTTTGGCAGTTAGTAAGTGGACCTTGCTTATCGAGCCGGTGAAGCTGGGTGCCCCATATCTGGGGCGCTCTTTGCGGCAGATGTGGGAAACCGCAGAATCTCTCCACTCCGGTCGAGATGACAGATTTTGGGGCCGCATCCCAGGTCCCAGAATCGGGACCTGGGATGCGGCCGTCTTGGTAGAGTTATCCCCACCAGCTTTCGCCTTCCGCCAGGTGGGCCTTGACTACATCAGGGTTCAAATCGGCTCCGAGCCCCGGCTTATTGTTTATTCTTATGTGCCCGTTCTTGATATAAGGACCATCCAGGAGGAGAAGCTGGTCCATCCAGCCGCCTTGGCCGGTGACGGTTTCACAGGTGATATAGTCGCGGATCGATCCGGCCCACTGGCAGGTGGCCCAGGTATGCAACTGGCTGCCGGTATTGTGATTCGCCATAGGCAGCGCGAAGGTATCGGCCATATCCGCGATGCGCTTGGTTTCGAGAAAGCCTCCGCTATTGCGCAGATCCGGATTCAGGATGTCGCATCCCTGGTAGATGATGAAGTCCTTGAATCCCGCTCTCCGCTCCAGATTTTCACCGGTACAGATGGGAACGCTAGAGCTCGCGACCAGCCTCCTCCAGGATTCCGAGTAATCCACCGGAAGCGGGTCCTCCAGCCACAGCGGCTTGATCGGCGCAACAGCCTCGGCCAACTGAATCGCGGTGCGCAGGTCGTACTCCCAGTGGCAGTGAACCATGATGTCGTGATCCCAGCCAATGGCTTCGCGGCAGTTCTCGTATCCTTGGACAATTTGCATCAGCTCCTGTGTCGTGAGCACGCGATTGGCGAGGTCGCGGGCGCTGTCCGCGGACGGTCTTGTATGGCGGAAGCCAAGCTTGTGCGCGGTAAAGCCACTGGGGTCCGACTTGATCTTTTGCGCCCATTCGCGGCAGGAGGCTTTGTCCAGCATATTACGCGGAGTCGCGTGATCGTAGACACGAACGCTGTCGCGGAACTTGCCTCCCAGGAGAGTTGTTGTGGGAACGCCTAGGGTTTTGCCCGCGAGATCCCAGAGCGCCATTTCGATGCCGCTGGCCGCGCGCATGAGGGAATGCGCCGAGCCGTCGGTTCGCGTACCGGAGAGAGCGGATTCGCCGGCTCCGAGATTGGTGTAGATAGTATCGATCTCTAAAGGGTCCTTTCCCAGGAGCGATGGTTTCAGTGAGTGAATCTGCTCCTTTACCCCAATGGCCGGGGTTCCGTAGGCTTCAGCGATCCCAAAGTGTCCGTCATCGGCAACCACCTTGACCAGGACATACGTGCGGGGCCCGGCGATGGTCATGGTCTGAAGATCGCTTATCTTTCTCCGCCCCATTTCAGCCGCAGCTAGGCGGCGAAACCCGCTCAGGAATCCGCTGCCGCCGAGAAGTGCGGCGCCGCCCGCCACTCTGAGGAACTTACGCCGCGACCAACTGCTCCGGTTTAGCTCGACCACGCTTGGCTCCTGAAGAACTGCACACCGCCTCAACTTACGCGAGCGAACTCCTGCTGTTGAGCCAGCAGCTTCTGCGCAACAGGCCGGAGACGGCTTAGTTGCTCGGCGGAGAGCTGCGAAACGAACGGGGGAATTGCCCCGGTCACGGCAATCCCGGCCAGCTCCAGGGCATGATGGAGCACTCTAGCCGGTCCCCAGGCGTCGCGAAGGTCTTCCAAATCGAGAAAGAGGGAGCGAAGGCGCTCCGCCTCGGCATAGTCGCCCGCTCGGCAGGCGGTGAAGAGAGCGGAGCTCAACCCGGGCACGAGAGATCCCGAGCCAGTGGTGAATCCAGGCAGTCCCCATTGACGTAAATGCGTGATCGCGGGCCGCTCACCGATGCCGCTGATCACCTTACCCCGGTCTACGCGCTTAAGAAGCTGGTCGAGATAGGCATCCTGGCTGGGATCTTCGCGAACCACGGCATATTTGATTGCTATGCAGATCCCCTCGTCCACGAGTTTGCCGACTAAGTCCAGGCCGGCGGCGCGATCCGCGCCCATATTCGTTTCTTCTTTCAGGTAGAGCATCAAGCGGGCGCCGGCGGCCTCGGCAAATTCGCGAAGACCGCGCTCGAGGCCGGCTGCGTCGCGAGGATCTCCGCAAGGGAGCGTCATGACACAGGGAAGTTGAAAGCGGCGCAACAACGGAGCCTGATCCATCAAGCGGCCGTAGGAGGGACCGGCGCTGGGAATGAAGCAAAGGCCGCTCGCTTGAATTTGCGCCAACCATTCGAGCAGTTGCTCATACTCAGCCAGCGTCAAGTGATAAAGGAAGGCGTTGCCGCCATAGATAAAGCGGGAGATTCCGCCCTGGGCGATGGAATCGACGATGCGCGCATTCTGCTCAAAGTCGATGGCTCGGGTTTTTCCAGCGGCTCGCGCCAGCGGCGGAACAGCGAAAACACCTTCCAGGGATAGAGCGTGATCGGAGTTGGTGTGAGTTAACAAGCTGCTCCCTATCTAATAGCTTTCGATGGAAGCCCCCTGCATAAATGCGGGGGCTTCCACCAAAAAATTACCACTCCGCAACGGAACCGTCCCGATGGAAGACGCGCGCCATTGGTTTCGATCCGCCAAAAGGATACTTGCTGAGCGAGGCTTCGCTCAATTCGAAGCCCAGGCCGGGTTTCGACGGCAGAGGAAACCGGCCGTCTACCATGCGCATTGCCGGAAAGCCGAACCATTCAGCCCAGATTTTCTCCTTGTCCCCCGGTTTTACGAAGCTGCAGATCTCCTGGATGAGAAAGTTAGGCATGGAAGAATCCACATGCAGGGTGGCAATCCCGCCGATGGGACCTTCGCACGCATGAGGAGCCATCGAAACGTTGGAGATATTCGCCATGGCCGCTACCTTGAAGAGACCGGTGATGCCACCGACGTGGTTGGCGTCGGTCTGCAATATGTCGACCACCCCCATCTCGATCAACTCGCGGCAGCCATAGGCCGCGACCAGGCGCTCACCGGTGGCGATCGGCGTGGTTGAGTGGCGGGAGACACGAGCCATGGCCTGCACGTTTTCCGGCGGGCACGGTTCTTCGACAAAGAGCAAATGCAGCGGCTCAACCTCCTTGACGATGATTGAGGCTACGCTGGGACTTGTTTTGGCGTGAAAATCCACGGCAATGTCGATCGAATCCCCCAACTTCTCGCGCATGCGCTGCATGTGCTTGATCGCGCGATCGATCTTGGCGTTGGTTTCGATCCATTCGTAATCCTGCTCGGGAAGTCCAATCTTAAAACAGGAGACGCCTTCCTGAAGAGCGGTTTCACGCAATCGCGCCAGATCCTCATCGGTCCTGGCGTTTTCGGCGTGGTAATAGCCGCGCACACCGCGGGCATCGTAGGGTCCGCCCAGAAGCTGATAGACAGGCACGTTGAGAAACTTCCCGCGGAGATCCCATAGCGCCTGATCGATAGCGGAGATCGCCGAGCCCATGACCGGCCCGGCGCGATAAAAACTCTGAACGTACATCGACTCCCAGAGGTGCTCGACCTGCAATGGGTCCGCGCCGACGATGAAGTCATGAAAATCCTGAATGCAGGAGATCGCGGCCTGGGCCTTGCCCTCAAGCGTGCCTTCTCCCCACCCTACTAGGCCCTGGTTTGTCTCGAGCTTGACAAAGACGTAAGGCCGATCGGAATCAGGGGTCAAGGAGACGCCGAAGACTTTCATCTCAGTGACTGTCAGGCCCGAGCTGATGTCGCGGAACGCAGCGCTGCCCGCGGGTTGACCGGGGGGTGATTGAGCCATGAACGGCTCGCAGCCGCAGAGACCGGGGGCGTGGGATTTGGATATGGCGGCGGCGATTGGAGAACCAGGTGCGGCGGCGGCGATGGCTGCGGCGCTTGAAAGAAAGCTTCGTCGATTCATGCGATTTCGTTGCTCCCCAGATCTTTTTCATCTACTTCGACGCCCAGACCGGGACCCTTGGGCAGCTCGAAGAATCCATCGCGCAGGGTTGCCGATCCAGCGCCTGGGCCGGGGATCTGAGCGATGAAGAAATTGGGCATGCTGGCAGCGGCATGGAGAGCGGCGGCGGTGGCGATGGGGCCGCCCGCATGCCACGGCGCCACGGCCACATAATATGTCTCCGCCATTGCCGCCAGACGGCGAGTGCCGGATACTCCATACGTCAGCAGATCGGGCCGGAGCAAGTCGACCAGGCCTTCGCGCAGAAGATCCTGGAAGACGCCGGGATTCGCGATATCGCGGCCGAATCCGAGGGGAACGACAGTTTCATCGGCGATCTTATGCAAGGTGGAGAGATTGGAGACGGGGCAGGGCTGATCGAACCACAGAGGATGCATGGTCTCGACGGCGGCGGCAAGGCTCGAGCTATCGCCGGGAGTGAGCCGGTCACCAGCTTCCAGGGCGAAATCCGCATCCGGCGCCGCTTGACGCATGGCTTTGAAGCGGGCTACAGCGGCCTGAACGAAAGCGCTCCCTTGATTGCGAGCCTCGGGTGTGGGAATGGGGACGAGAAAGGCGCGAAAGCCCAAGGCGAGCTGCTTCTGAAGGTCCTGTTGCAACTCGTCATCAGAGGACCCGGTAAGCCGCGCGATGGCGCGCGCCCGGTTACGCGTGGGACCGCCCAGCACGCGATATACAGGGGCCTTGGTGGCTTTGCCGAGGATATCGAGCAATGCCATGTTCACGCCGGCCTGCGCATTTGCTGGAACTGCGGAACCCAGGGCTTCGTAGGCGGATGAAGGCCGGCCGTCGATAGCCTGCCTGGTGATTTCGAGATCGGCGAGGGAGAGCGGTTTGCACTCACCGTATCCAATCAGGCCGGACTTGGTTCGTATTTGTAAAAGAGTGTAGGAGTTTCCCGTTCCATTTCCCGTTCCGGATGGGCGCATGGCAAAGGCTTTCACCTGGTAAACCGGATGCGGCCCCGCGGGTTGGCTTGCTGCGGATTGGAGCTGCGCCAGCGGCAATAGGGATCTTCGTCTTTCCACAGTATCGATCAAATAAGTCTCCTAACCTTTTCGGTGGAAGCCCCCCGCATTCCTGCCGGGGTAGGAGCACTTCAACGCTCCTCAGCGGCTAAACAGGCTGCGAAAAAACTATGGCTTTGTATCAGGGTACGACTTCAGTCGCGCCGTCTTTACTCAAAAACTCGATCGGCTTTAGCCGCTGAGGGAACTGTTTTCGCACTCTCTTCAATCGTACCCTGATACAGAACAAAGCTTACTCCTTCAAAAAGTGAGCCTCAGGGCTGCTTGAATCTGGCGCGCCGTGTTCGATGTGGAAGTAATTGCTCCGGCGCCTCCGGAATTGATGGTGGCTGCCGGAATCTGGAATTGCGGGTGGTTGAACATGTTAAAGAATTCCACGCGGAAGAGCAGGGCCATACTTTCCCTGATGGGCATGTGCTTCTCGAGCGACGAATCGACATTGATCTCACGAGGTCCGCGAAGCGTGTTTCTCCCCACGTCCCCCCAGTTATAGGCAGTCGGGGAGGTGAAAGCGGCGGTATTGAACCATTGACTTATCGTCTTATTCGCCGGGTATTGCGGTACTCCAGGAATTACGTTGGCCCGGCTGGAGCCGGCGCCGGTATTAGTCGCGGTGCCGCTTATGGTTACCGTAAACGGCAGGCCCGATTGTCCTACGAAGATGCCATTCA
Source organism: uncultured Acidobacteriaceae bacterium (assembly GCA_963705665.1). GTDB lineage: Bacteria > Acidobacteriota > Terriglobia > Terriglobales > Acidobacteriaceae > PALSA-350. The sequence goes on from CAVPKQ010000030.1 coordinate 256,291, forward strand.
CCTGCCAGCCTCCCAAGACAAAGCGGTCCAGGATGGAATTGCCATTGTGGAAGGCCCTGCCCGCTCCAAAGGGCAGCTCGTATGTTCCGTAGATGTTCACACGATTGCGAAGGTCGTTGTCGGACGAGGAGTAATCGGCATTGCGATCAAATGGGTTCTGGGGAATGGGGCCATTCGCGCCGCCGTCGAAGGGGGCATTATCCAGGGCATGGGCCCAAACATAGTTAGCGGTCAAGTAGAGCCCGTGGGATAACTGCTGTTGAAAGCTGGTCTGAAGCGAGCTATAGGAGCCGACACCCACCGACTCATAGTAGGCAATCGCGGTTACATTAGGATACTGCGCGTTGAACTGCCGTCTGGCCTGGATGTTACCCGGACCGGGAGGCGGCTGATCGATGGGATTGTTCCACGAGAGGTGATGGCTGATGGAGGCTACGTAGCCGATGGTGAAGGATGAGCGCGAGGTCAACTGCCTCTGCATACTGAGATTGAATTGCTGGCCGGAAGCATTCTTGAAATGATGGTCGATTCCTTTGAGGGTGCCAAATGGGGTGGCGAAGACGGATGCCGGAATCTGTGACGGAGTTAGAAATCCCTGAGAAACCGTGTTCGAGGGAAACAGGGTTCCCGGGGAAAGTGTATAGATCAGATCGTAAGGCCACTGCCGCTCCTGGCGTATGGTGGTTCCTTCGTTGGCCTGAGGGTCATAGAAGACGCCGTAGCCGCCGCGCCACACGGTCTTAGCGTCAGAGGTATAAGCGAAGCCCAGACGGGGTCCGACCGAGCCGTAATCGGTCTGCCAATTGCCGGTCTTCGAGACACCGTTCTGACCGGCAAGCTCCACCGCCGCATTTGCGGGATTGAAGTTCACCCAGTAGTCGTGGGCATCGGCATAGGGCGTATTGATCTCGTAATGAAGACCCAGGTTGAGAGTCAGCTTGGAGGTGATACGCCAGTTATCGCCGCCAAAGATGTTATATTCGTCGGCGAAGACATGGGCTGTGCCGGGAAGGAACAAGTCGCGTACTGTCGATGAGGGATAGCCAAGCAGAAATGAGGCCATGGCGTTTCCGGTGCCGGTGGTGGATGCCGGGTTATTGGAAAAATTACTGTCGAAATTGAAGCGCCCGAAGGGGCTCTGTCCCGGGGGCGAATCGGTCTCGCTGATCAGATGATGAAGAGTGTCGATGCCGAATTTGAAGTTATGCTTGCCTCGCTGCCAGGATATGGTTCCTATGTTTTCCCATAGATGCTCACGCCGGATCTCAGGCTCGGATCTGGAATTGCCCAGGCCCCCGAAACCGGAGGGACTGATGATGGGCGCGACCGGGCCGGCCCCTGCGCCTTTCGGCTGAAAGCCCGGCATGGGGGTCTTTCCTGGAATCTCCGCCCAGATGGGAGAAGTCAATGGAGAGGGCAGCAGGAAGCTGGTAAACCTGTTAAACCCAAATCTGTATTCACCGACAAGGTTCGGAGTAATCACTTTGTTATAGGAGAGCACTCCTTGTTGGCCGCGATCCGCCTCCGGACCGGAGAAGGCGCCTTCACTGCCGCCGATAACATCGTTGAAGGTGTTGGGCATTTGTATCTGGGTATCGTCGACCGAATAGCGCGCAAAGAAAGTCTGGCTGGGCGATATCTGGTAGTCAACCCGCGCGTCGCCGCGGTTATCCTCGCTCTTCTTGAGGGGATAGGTGACGATGTTGTTGACCAATGCGCTGGTCTGAGGCAGGGGATAAGCGTTGACGAGCTGATAGGCGATAGGATCGAAGCGCGACGCGGGAATGATATTGTTGACAAACTGCGTCCGCTTGTAGGTTGAGCCCGAGGCTACGGTAGTCAGGGGATCGTAGATATTGGCTACTCCTTGGAAGTTACCTTGCCTTTCAGCCATCGTTGGCACGGAATTCACCTGAGTGCCCGCGGTTTGCTCATAGTAGCCCTCGTAGTTCACAAAGAAGAACGCCTTGTCCCGCTTGATAGGTCCGCCCAACCTTCCGCCGAAGTCATTGAGCCGGTAAAGCGGGATTGGCGTGTTCGGACGGACGAAGTAATTCTTTGAATCGACGGCCGAGTTGCGGATGTATTCGTAGAGAGAGCCGTGAAAGTCATTAGATCCGGAACGGGTGCTGGTTACCAGGATCGCGCCCGCGCCGCGATTGTATTCCGGACCGGCATTGCTGGTGATGATATTAAATTCCTGTAGAGACTCGACGCTGGGACGCACGATCTGGGTTTGCGCGATCATCTCGGTATTGTCGACGCCATCCAGGAGCAATTTGTTGGCGCTGTCGCGCGCTCCATTGGCCTCGATGGTGGTACCGCCGGGGCGCAGCTCGTCGGGCCGCACTCCGGAGCCGATGGTCCCGGTGGGAGCATAGTTCAAACCAGTCACGCCTGGGGCTATCACCGCAAGCTCGGTCAGGTTTCTGCCGTTGAGCGGCAATTGCTGAACCGCGGTAGGGGTAATCACCTGTCCTACGGACGCGGTCTCGCTTTGCAGAACCGGGACGGCGCCTGTCACTTCCACGGACTGGGTCACGGAACCGACGTCCATGACAATGTCCAGGCGAGCGGTTTGGCCAACCTGCACCACGAAGCCCTTGTTGATGTGCTTGGTGAAGCCTTCTTTTTCAGCTTCGATGGTGTAGCTGCCTGGAGTCAGGTTGCCGGCTGTGTATTCTCCGGCGCTGTCGGTCTCGAGGTTCTGAGTTTGGTTGGTGCTCTCCTCGATGACATGCACCGTGGCTCCAGGGACGACCGCGCCGTTCTTGTCAGTCAGAGTTCCGGTAATGGTGGCGCGCTCAACCTGGGCGAAGGATACGAGACTCAGCGCCAAAGCGGGCAGGAGCGCTCCCAGGCAGCGCCGCAGAGTGGCCGAGATAGGCGATTGTACCTCCAGATGCGTCACGGTGACCTCCTTTGTAACTGAAGCGGCCAGTCAAGCAGAGTTGTATTCGTTTTATCTTCGAATTAAGCGACACCACCATACACCACGCGGAGCATGAACTGTCAAGCCATGATGAACTCACGAGATGGCACGCACGTTTCACATTTCGAAATAAACGTTTTCTTCGGGCGTGTAACCGCAGATCTCTCCACTCCGCTACGCTCCGGTCGAGATGACAAAGTTGGGGGGAGCCGCCCATTCTGTATTTGCGGTTTCTTTTCTTTCTGTCATTCCCGGAGGGAATCTGCTTCTCGCGAATACGCAGAAGCAGATGGATCCAGGTCCCAAAAGCGGGACCTGGGGCACCCGCCGTAATGGTGAGGGAGTTAGCGAAGACGGGCGGCTCAGATGCTATAAACCTACAAGGAGAGTACGCAATGCGCATCTTCGTCTTGGGGTTGATCGTGGCTGTCGTAGTAATTGGAGTGGCGGGGTACTGCTACATCCGGTTCGGATTTGTAGATCCTCGCGCCGATATTCCGGTTGGCGCGTTGGAGAGCAAGTTGGCTATGCCCGCTCTGGATGCTTCCGTCGACCGCCGGGCTCCGGAGGCAAAGAATCCAGTGGAGGTGAACGAGCCGAACCTGGTTGCCGGAATGAAGATTTATCAAAGCAATTGCGCCGGCTGCCACGGCGATATCCATCAGCCGCACGGCGCATTCGGCACGGCGCTCTATCCGCGAGCGCCGCAGTTCCTTGAGGATGCGCCCGACATGGCTGACCATCAGAATTTCTACATCGTCCGCAATGGCATCCGCTTCAGCGGAATGCCTGCCAGCGAAAAGCTACTCAGTGAGCAGCAGACGTGGCAGGTGGTGACGTTCCTCAGCCAGATAGACAAGCTGCCGCCCCAAGTCAGTCAACAGTGGAGGGCCCTCGCCAGCGCCGCCGCTCAGGCGGATTCTTCCTCCCAACCAGCCTCATCGACAGACAAAATGCAAATGCGGTGATACCCTAGGGCCATGGTGGTTCGCCGCCGGCAGCGAGGTGCATCTTCTCCAGTCAGACTGATCCCCTGACTATCGCGCTTCCTCCATCGGAGACCTCGGCGTGGCGCGCCGTGGTTCGGGTGCTGCGAAGTCCAGTGGACAATCTTGCCTGCGCGTTGTTTCCTTCCTCCTGCGCCCTCTGCGGCGATTCTCTTCTGCGCCTCGACGGCGCTCCCATCTGCGATCTTTGTTGGAACTGCCTTTCGCCCCAGGATGAAACTCTCTGCGCCTGCTGCGGAGAGGCTTTAGGGGTGGCTCATTTCTCAACTCCTCTTACTGCACACGATGGGCTTGGGCCAGGCGATCTGCTCTGCCAACCCTGCCGGCTGGCTCCCCCTGCGTTTGTGAAGGCGGTGGCCTTCGGCGCCTATCAGGGTCATCTTCGCTCGCTTATCCATCTGCTCAAGTACGACGGCATGCAGCCGCTTGCTCACCGGCTGGGCGGGTTGCTGGCACGAAGCCTAAATGCTTTTGCCGATGATTTTGGGGAACCGCGGCGGATGCTGGTTGTGCCTGTTCCCATGCATCGCGCCAAGCAGCGCCGCCGGGGATTCAACCATGCCGCGCTGCTCGCGCAGGCGGCCATTTCGAAGCTCGGCCGCAGCCATCCCCGATCGGATTTGCGCCTGGCGGTGGATGTACTCGAGCGGGTGAAACCGACGGAAAGCCAAGCCGGCCTCACAGCAGGTCAGCGGCGGCGGAATCTACGCGGCGCTTTTGTGGCGCGCCAGCCTGCTCAATTGGCGGGCAGCGACGTGCTGCTGGTGGACGACGTCTACACCACGGGAGCTACCGCCCGTGCCTGTAGCCGGGTGCTTATCGCCGCCGGAGCGGCATCGGTCCGGGTAGCCACGGTGGCCCGCGCGCAGCGGGAAGGCGTTGCTCTGTGGGATGCCCATTTCATGCATCAGGGGGGATGAGCAAGATGTCTTTGGGAAGAAACATGATTCACGGACGCAAGCCAAAGTCATTGGGGCAAGCCCACGCGCCGCACGACTCCAGCGAACCGCATACAGGGCTGGCGGTGCAGCGGAGTTCCTCGGCCTACACCATGCAGACTCCGGTGCTGGTGCTCAACGCTTCCTATGAGCCTATCAATATCTGCGGCGCGCGCCGGGCGCTCATTCTAGTTTTGAAGGGCGTGGCTAAGACGGAAGAAGAGCAGGGCGCCATCCTGCATGCGGCGCGGGTGCGCATTCCCATGCCTTCGGTGATCCGCCTGCTGGAATACCGGCGCATCCCCCACCAGACGCGCGCCCTTTCGCGCAAGAACATTCTGCTGCGCGACCGCAATAGCTGCCAGTACTGCGGGGTCGTGTCGCCGGCGGGCGAGCTCACTCTGGATCACGTTCTTCCCCGGTCACGAGGCGGCCTGTCGACCTGGGAGAACCTGGTCGCCTGCTGCCACTCGTGCAATCGAAAGAAGGGCAATCACCTGCTGAGCGAGCTCAATAACATCAAGCTTTTGCGCGAGCCCCGCCCCTTCTCGCTGCACACCAGCAGGCATATCATGCGCATGATCGGCCACTCCGACCAGAAATGGCGCAAATACCTTTATTACTAGAGCGCGAGGGGATCTGTGTACCCTTTCCGCGCCCGCGCCTTCATGCTAAAAGAGCATTATGACAACCGTTATCAATCCTGTACTGCAAACCTTTCGCGCCGCGCTGGATGCGATGTACGGCGAACGGATTGAGCGGGTCGTCTTATACGGTTCACATGCTCGCGGAGATCAGCGCCCGGATTCAGATTATGACGTGGCGGTTTTCCTGACCGGCCTGACCGGCGCTTCCGACCGTTGGGCCGAGGCGGACAAGATCGCGGCGGCCGCTGCCGAGATTCTAAACGAAACCGGCGCGGTTATTCATGCCATGCCCTACCGAGCCGGTGCTTACCTTGACCGCACACCTTTGATGCACGAGATTCGCCGTGAAGGGCTTGATCTGTGAGGCCGGAGACAGAAGCCTACCTCGAAAAGGCACGGCAATGCTTATCCAACGCCCACGCCAACCTCAGCATTCAACTGGCCAACGATGCCGGTCGCAACGCGTATCTCGCCGTCTTCCACGCTGCACAGGCCTTGATTTTTGAACGCACGGGCAAGGCGGCAAAAACCCATCGGGGAGTACAGAGCGAATTTGTCCGGCTGGCGAAGGATGACCCGAAGATCGATAAGAGTTTTTCAACCTTCCTTGCCCAAGCCTATAACCTGAAAGCCGTTGCCGATTATGAAACCGGGCCTGATTCCTTCTTACCGCCCGAACGCGCCGCTATGGCTATTGAAACGGCTGCACGCTTTGTTGAATCCCTTAGTAAGACTCTCGCGCGCCCAACCCCGCCTAGCCCTGCTTGAGAGGGCTCGGCGGGTACCCGAGATCCGATTGGAGTGTGAACGAGATCGCAGTTATTCGCCGATGCGGAGAAGAATTCGGGGACCCCGCGAAAGCCGGTTTCCAGCCGGTAGAGTGCGCCCGCGCCCGAGCCTTCCTCCGGCTTATTCTCGCCGCCCGCCGTGGTGACATAGATGTCTGAGTAATCCTTTCCGCCGAACGTCACGCTCGAGACTTTCTTTGCGGGAAAGGAAATCCTGAGTTGTTCTTTTCCTTCGGGTGTGAGGCGGACCAGGCAGCCGCCGTCCCAAAGGGCCGACCAGATTGCGCCATCGCTATCCATAGTCATGCCGTCGGGCATCCCTTCTGTATCCGGAAAGGTTGCAAATATGCGGCGGTTGGCGATGGCTCCGGCGGCTAAGTCGTAATCGAAGAGGTAAATCTTCCGGGCATAGGAATCGGTGTAATACAACTGCTTGCGGTCAGGGGAAAACGCCATACCGTTGGAGCAGCCGATATCTTCCAAAAGGACGGTCAGGGTGCCGTCGCGGTCCAGCCGGTATAGCCTGCCGCGCCGGGTGGGGGTGGACATGGTCCCGCAAAGCACGCGTCCGGAAGGGTCGGCAATGACGTCGTTGAAGCGATTCTCCCGCTCCTCGGGAATCTCCTCGACCACCGTGGTGAACTTGCCGTCACGCCATTTTTTGATCGCGCCGCGGGCCATGAACAGAAGCAAGGCGCCGTCCTGCTGGATAGTGAAGCCTCCAACCGCCTCGCCTTCCAGACACAGCCGATGAGAGCCGCTGCCGGGCTCGTAGGCAAAGACGCGTCCGTGGGGGATGTCGCACCAGTACAGCCGCTGATCGACAGGATTCCACAACGGGTTTTCGCCAATATGGCACTCATAGTCGGCAATGCATTGCGGAGTCAGTGAGTCTGGAAGGGACGTGGCTTTCGGATCGGTACTCATGAAGAAGGTTTCCTATGGTCGGAAGAATGTGACATTCCGGACTATAACAGGCTGCAAGCTTCGTTTGCCGGGGACCTCTGTTTCGCTCTCTCTCGAAAATCATTTCGGAGGTCCGAGCATCAGCTTCTCTCGCCGTCCCATAGCTTTGTCATCTCGACCGAAGTATTCATGGGCCTGCCGCCCACCCAAGGGGATGCAAATCGTGGTGAGGAAGGCTTGATCGGCAATTACACCTAACTTTGTCATCTCGACCGGAGCGAAGCGGAGTGGAGAGATCTGCGGTTTCCCACATCTGGCGCAAAGAGAGCGCGCCAGATATGGAGCACGCAGGATTTGTTGAAAGCGAGTTTTGAAAGCGGAACAGCGGAGATTATTTGGGGGCTGCCGAGGTTCCGTCGGAGGTTGCGCCGGGCTGCGATGCCGGCTTCTGCTGTTGGGTATTGTTGGGCGGAGGAGTGTTATTAGTAACATCCTGCCCCTCAAAGATCAGCTTCACGGTGGAGCGGAACTGCTTGTAGTCCGTATAGCGGCAAATCTCCCGGATGTGCACGTCCGAGCCGAGGTAACCGCTCCCCCCGGAGAAATGAAGCATCGCATCCGCCTTGGTATACACCGGGAACCAATATTTGCCATCCACCTGCTCGCGGTAGGTGGTGAAGGGAGGCGACAAATCCTCGTGCCCCTTCCTGGTATCGTCGGGAACGTTCTTTCCGCTGGTGATGACGATTTGCAGATCCTTTTGATCTACCCAGATTCGTCCCTGGAAGTAGCGATGGTTCTTTTCGATGGCCTTAGGCGCCACATCGAAGATGTAAGTCTCCACCTCATCCACTTTTTGCCGGCCGACGTAGTTGAGGTTGTACTGCCCGATGTCCTCAGAGGTCAGCACAAAAGGCAGGCGATGCTCTATATCCGACATATCCGCCGGGCTCATGGAGATGCGCTCCAGGGTGTTTTGCGGAGCGAACGTCACTCTTTCCACTTTGCGCCCGTAATCGTCGAAGGAGATCTGCACCACCTGGCGGTATACGCCGTCGGGCCTGCCGTCGTCATCGATGGTCTCCACCGTCACGTCACGCTGGTAGGTGTAATTGTTCAGCGCCTGGCGGAACTGGCTTTCCTTGGCGGCGAACTGCTGGATGATGGTGGCCGGGGGAATGCTGGGTGCGCTGGTGTCGACGGGACCGTATCCCTGGTCCGGGCGGGAAGCCGTAGAGGCAGCCTGGGCCAGCAGCGCCGCCGCCGGTAAGAAAGCCATCGCAAGCACGATCAGGAATTTGACAAAGCTCAGCCGTTGTTTTCCTTGATCCACGGGATTTACTCCATTGCTGCGGTAATGCACACTTCAATAATTATGCTCTTTCCCAGGGGCTTCGGCTTAAGGCATTTCTGCTTATCGTTTCGCCGGTATAGAAATAGACTTGGCTGGAACGGAAAAGAATGCAACGGCAGCCTCTTTCAAGATGACAGCATGGCAGCTAGCAGGGCGGTCCGCGGCGCCAAGTGCCGGCGCAGGCAGTATTCGTTGAGGGCGTGCGCGCCGCCGCCCACTGCGCCCATGCCGTCCAGCGTGGGAATGCCCAGGGCGGAGGCGAAATTTCCGTCGGAGCCGCCGCCGGTCGAGGCTTCGTCCAGGCTTATCCCAATCTCCGCGGCTAGGGCTTGCGCGCGGCGGAAGAGCGCCGCCGTGCCCGCAGTGCGCTCCATCGGCGGCCGGTTCAATCCTCCGCTAAGGCGCAGTTTGCAGGCCTGGTCATGAGGGCGCAGTCGGCGCAGGGCCCGCTCCACGCGCGCCTGATCTCTGGCCCGCGCAATCCGCACATCCATTTCCACCCAGGCTTCGGCAGGAACCACGTTGACCCGCGTGCCCCCGCCGGCCAGTCCGGGATTGACGGTAATCCCACGCGCCAAATCTGTGATTCCGCAGATGGCCTGGATCTGATGCGCCAGCTCAAGCAAAGCATTCCGGCCGCGCAGGAAATCGATGCCGCTGTGTGCAGCCACCCCATACACTTCGAGCCGGTAGCGTCCTACTCCCTTGCGCGCTGTCTTGTATGCGCCCGCTTCTCCCTGCGCCGGCTCCAGCACATACACGGCGCGGCATCGCCGGGCAATGGTCTCGGTAAGTTTCCGCGAAACGGGGCTGCCCACCTCTTCATCACCATGGAGCAAAATGACCACGGGCCGCGCCAGCGCCTGGCATTCGGCAAGTATCCTGATCGCTGCCAGCATCATGACTACCCCGGCTTTCATGTCCAGGACTCCCGGCCCGTGGATGCGATCCTTGCTAAACCGCCATGGCATGGAAGCAAGCGTGCCTTTGTTCCACACCGTATCCAGGTGACCCAGAAGCAGAACCGGATCAGCGCCCCGGCTTGGACCAAAATGTGCTTCTAGAGAGTCGCCAAATCGCGCCTGCCGGTGCAGCTTGACCCGGCCGCCTAGTTCCCTCGCCCATTGCGCGACCTGGCCGGCGGCTCGATCGACCGCCACCTTGTCATCGCTGGGTGATTCGATCCGGACCAGCGCGGCCAGTTGTTTGAGCATGCGCGGCTCGAGTTGATGAGCGCGGGTCAAGAATTTAAGGATCCGGGTAGAGCGCGCAACAGGCATCTTGGTCATTTGGCCTATTCTGAAAGCATGTTACCCGTTGGCGACGGCAAATTGGTTCAGATTGTCGATCGTGCGCTTGAGGACGCCGCGCGGCGCAGCGGCGAATGGCTGGTTTGCCGCCCCGGCTGCACGCAGTGCTGCGTCGGGGTCTTTGCCATAGACCAGCTCGACGCCGAACGGCTGCGCCATGGATTGATTGCGCTTGCCCGCAGCGGTCCTGAGCGCGCCGCCGCTCTCGGTGAGCGGGTGCGGAGTTCGGTTGAACGCCTAGCCATCGATTTTCCTGGCGATCCTGTCAGTGGACTATTGGATACATCAGAAGAAGCTGAAGCCCGTTTTGAGGACTTCGCCAATGATGAAACCTGCCCGGTGCTCGATCCCGCCACAGGCCGCTGCGATCTCTATGCCGCCCGTCCTATCGCCTGCCGCACTTTTGGTCCGCCGGTACGTTCGGGAAATAGTTTGGGAGTTTGCGAACTCTGCTATCGCGGCGCAACCGAAGAGCAGATCGCGGCTTGTGAAATGCGCACCGGAGCCGAAGGGCTGGAGGAGCAACTGCTGGAAGAGGTTGAGCGGTCCTCGTCCAAGCGAGGGCTCACGCTGGTTGCCTTCGCTCTTGCTGAGCAAGTGCAGGGTTCCTCCGCTCCGGCTGGCACAACAAAGTAACTACTTGCCTGATTGTTCTTTGCGCTTTTTTTCCAGCTTGTCGTTGTGGCGGAGATCGAGGCCGAAGTGGGGCTCGGAGCGCGTCCCTGTGACTTTGATCGGCACCTCGGTTCCGGCGCCGTTCTTCTTGAAGAATGGGTCGACGGGTTTCAGCAGAATGCCCTTCCAGCCGCCGACCATCTGCGAGATGGTGGCCTTCAGCCTCGCCGTGCCGTAGAAGTCGAAGGTGTTGCCATCCAGGGTATAGACGCCGTCGAGCTTGATCTTTGCGCCGGGTAAGTCGTAATTCAGGTTCGACACCGTGAGCTTGCCATTGTTGAGCACAAAGTTGCCGCTCATTTCAGAGCTCACGTTCGCGGTTTGCGGGTTCTTCGCTTCCTCTTTCGCCAGGTGGACCTCGCCGCGGCTTCTCAGGCTAAGCTCATCCACCCGGGACTGCACCTTCTGGTTGGTGAAGTGAGTCTTCGTAATTTCAAAGCCGCCTTTCAATTTGAGTTTTTGCGCCACGTCTTCGTCTCCCGGCGGAAGATCCAGCTGAGTATGCATCTTGACCTGTCCGGTCATGACCGGAGGCTCGGTGCGTACAGCCAATTGCAGCAGATCCTGAATTTTGGCCTGGTCCGTCGAGACATCCATGTAGATATGATGGCCGGGGATTCCGGGGCTGCGCACGACGTATCCTTTGGCGGTAAGCGAGGAGTGCAGAAAACGGGCCACTACGGGTTCGAGATAGGTATCGCCGCTGGTGCCATCGACGATGGCGTGGAAATCGGTATGCAGCGGCACCTTGTGCCCGCTGATGTCCACTTGGAAATCAGGCGTATCCGTTTCGCCGTCGACGACGATCTTGTCCAGCATCCCTTGGTAGTGGCCGGTGGAGGAGAGAATGCCGCCAATGCCCTTTAGCGGGCCGAGGTTGGCGTTGCGGAAGGAGTAGTTGCCGGAGACCGCAGTCTCGCGGGGATCGTCGGAGTTCCACGGGCCAAAGCTGCCGCTGCTGCGGATGTTGCCTACCGGCTTGGGATTAACCAGGACGGCGTCGAAGTGGAGCGGCTGGCCGGCGCCGACGGATTTCAAGACCAGATTTTCAATCTGAAATTGCAGAGGGACCTTTCCCGGCTTGTCGGTTTCCAGAGTCAACAGCGCATCGGTCGAACGAATCTCGCCGACGAATATTTTGATTTTGCTGCTATCCCCGCCGGGGCCGGTCAGGCTGGGCAACTGCTTGCGCTCCTCTTTGGGCGGAAGGTTGATACGCAGTCCCTTGATGTCAACATGACCGATCTTCATGGGAGAGCGCAAAAGATTGACGAGCATGGTGCGGAAGGAGAAGCTGTCCACGGCGAAGGTAGGCTTGGTGGTTTCCAGATTGTAGGGATAGATAGCCAGCTCTTTCCCTGAGACCTCGATGCCGCGGAACAGCGAGACGTCGAGACGCTTAAGCTCGACGCGGCTCTTGAAGCGGGCGGAAAGAGTTTGCACCACGCGGGCGCGCAGGATTGGCTCAGCCCGGTGGAGAAGAATCTCGAAGCCAACGATGAGAACAACAACGAGAACAGAAAGTGAAATTCCGAGCCAAAAGAGCACACGATGCCGTTTCCTAAACGTGCGAATGGCTTCTAACGATTGTTGCAACCTTAGCAGAACCTTTCCTGAATGCCTTTGATTGGATTCCTTTTTCCTTCCGGCTGTTGTTCGCCCGGGATGGAGCGCAGGATCCCAGGTCCCGGAATCATCCATTGTTGCGATGCTCCGGCGGGAGGGCGGCATAACCATATACAATTTGTGGTTTCCCATGGAATCAGTGCCCCAACGGATGCGGGAGGTGAAAATGAGGAGCCGGTGGGCCATGTTGGTCGTTGCTCTTGTGACGCTGCTTATCCCGTCCGTGATCATCGCGCAGTCCCCGAGCACACAGTCGATCGATTCCTATATCCACCAAGGCTGGGACACTCTCTCGCGCTCGATGACCGAGTGCCGGTCGCTGGTTGACCCCAAGGTTAACGTGGCGCCCGTGCTCTATCTTCCCGCCGGTGCTCCGATTCCACCAGAACTGCTCCGCCTGCGCTCTCATTGCAGCATCCGGATCGCGCACCTGCCCCATCGCATCGTCGAGCTGGGCGATGTGAAGCAGACGGAGATCCCGCAGGCCGGGCTGCTCTATCTGCCCAACCGCTACGTCGTTCCCGGAGGGCGCTTCAATGAGATGTTCGGATGGGATAGCTATTTCATCATTCTGGGCCTGCTGCGCGACAACCGCGTCGACCTGGCGCGGGGCATGGTGGAGAACTTCTTCTATGAGATTGAGAACTACGGAGCCGTTCTCAATGCCAACCGTACTTATTTCCTCACCCGCTCGCAGCCGCCACTGCTCAGCTCCATGATCCGCTTAGTCTACGATGCGGAGCTTGCCCGCGATCCTTCGCCGGCCAACCGCGCGGTCCAGAGAACCTGGCTCGAACATGCCTACGGCGACGCCCGCCGCGATCACGACTTTTGGCTGCGCGGGATTCACCGCGCCGGTCAAACCGGCCTGGCCCGCTATTTCGATATCGGCGAAGGTCCGGTTCCCGACATTGCCGATCACAGCAGCTACTATATCGATGTGATCCGTTGGCTGACCGCTCACCCGGCGGTTCACACCAACTATTTGATCGCGGCTCCGGAACACCCCTCGGCGGCCCAACAGGCGGTGCTGGCGAGAACCAGTTGCGGCATGAGCCAGTCCGTTGTGTGCAGGCTGGCCTACGCGGATGGCTACCGCTTGAGCCGTGATTTCTATAAAGGCGACCGCTCGGTGCGGGAGTCGGGATTCGATATTTCCTTCCGCTTCGGCCCATTTAGCGGATCGACCCATCATTATGCCGCGGTTGGGCTGAATTGCCTTCTCTATAAGTACGAGAGAGACTTGGCCGGCTTTGCCAGGCTGCTCAACAAGCCGCAAGAGGCTCAGCAATGGGACCGCGAAGCGGAGCGCCGCCGCGAGGCTATCGACAAGTATCTTTGGAATGCGAGCGCGGGGATGTTCTTCGACTACGACTACACCACAGGAAAGCGGTCCACATACAATTACGCGACGACCTTCTACCCGCTGTGGGCGGGTCTGGCGACGAGGGAGCAGGCGGCCGCAGTGGATCGAAACCTCAAGCTGCTCAACCGGCCCGGAGGCGTCGCCTCGAGCACCACCGTAAGCGGCCTGCAATGGGACTTGCCCTTCGGCTGGGCGCCGTTGAACTGGTTTGCCATGGAGGGGTTAGAGCGGTACGGCTATGCGGGGGATGCGCACCGGGTGGCGGCCGAGTTCACTCATACTGTTGCCTCCAACTTCAAGCGAGAGGGCACGATTCACGAGAAGTACAACGTCGTCACCGGATCGTCCGATGTCCAGGTAATTGCCGGCTACAAGAACGTGGTCGGCTTCGGCTGGACCAACGCAGTCTATGTCGAGATGGAGCATCTGCTCAAATCCGAGCCGGAACGGCCGCAGTGACCGCCGGCGGCGCAAAGTGGGTTGTCGGGCTGGGCGAGCTCCTGTGGGATTTGCTGCCCGGCGGTGCTCACCTGGGAGGCGCGGCCTCGAACTTCGCGGTCATGGCCGGACGGCTGGGCGACCGGGGAATCTGCGCCAGCCGGGTGGGGAATGACGAGCTTGGCCGGCAAGTGAGGGAGCGCCTGTCTGAGCTGTCTGCGGATACTGAATTCCTTCAGGTGGATGCGCGTTATCCCACAGGGTCGGTCTCTGTCACTTTCAACCATGGCCAGCCTGAGTATGTGATCCACAAGCCTGTGGCCTGGGATTTTCTGGAGCTGACAGAGGAGTGGGTGGAGCTTGCCGGGCACGCGGACGCGGTCTGTTTCGGCAGCCTGGCGCAGAGAAGCCCCGTCTCCAGAGGCATGATCGAAGGCTTTCTCGATGCCACCTCGCCGCGGTGCGTGCGCGTCTTCGACGTCAATCTACGGCCGCCGTTTTATTCCGCCGAAGTCATCGAGAAATCGCTCAGCCGGGCTACTTTGCTTAAGATGAACGATGCCGAGATGCCGGTGGTTCTCGATGCGGCTGGGGTTTCGCATGGGGCAGCGGGCAGAGAGCCGGAGGGGTTGCTGGCGGGTGCACGAGAGCTTCTCGAACGCTTTCCTATCCAGCTCGTCTGCGTCACCATGGGCCAGTGCGGTAGCTTACTGGTTACCCGGGAGCGGTTCAACCGTCATCCCGGCATTTCCATCCAGGTAGTCGATACTGTAGGCGCCGGAGATGCGTTCACCGCCGCGCTTACACATTACTATCTGCGCAACGCGCCATTGGCTGTGCTCAACCAGGCGGGAAACTGTTGGGGATCGTGGGTAGCGTCGCGGCGGGGCGCCATGCCCGCGCTCGATTCGGCGACGCGGGAGCGAATTACCGCTGCGATTGCGAATCCAGGTACATTGTTGTTGTGAAGCACAAAGATCCGGGATCTACACCAGGAATGAAAAAACCTTTTAGAGAAGAGGAACGCAAGCTCCATGGCTTCAAGTAACAGTAACTGTATTTTTTGCAAAATTATCGCCGGCGAGATTCCCGCCAAAGTTGTCTACGAGGACGAGGAAACCTACGCTATTGCCGACGTCCATCCCCAGGCGCCCACCCATGTGCTGGTGCTGCCGCGCAAGCATATTGCTTCGCTGGCTCATATCGGCGTGGGTGAGCAAGCTCTCCTGGGGCGCTTGCTGGAAGTGTCAATTGCGGTGGCCAGGCAAGAGGGGCTGGAGGAGGGCTTCCGCGCAGTAATCAATAGCGGCCGCGATGGAGGTCAAACGGTCGATCATCTGCACATTCATGTGCTGGGCGGCCGCGCCATGCACTGGCCTCCAGGCTAGAAGGATGGCGGCACCCTAAATCAGTTTCAAGTATGGATCCAAAATCACCACCAATCGAGGGTGCCCCATATCTGGCGCGCTCTTTGCGCCAGATGTGGGAAACCGCAGATCTCGACCGGAGCGAATGCATCGCCTTTGCCTTTCTTCTGTCATTCCCGAAGGGAATCTGCTTCTGCCTAACGCAGATTCTCCACTGCGCTTCGCTCCGGTCGAGATGACAAAGTTAGGTGTAGTTGCCAACCAAGCCCTTCCTCAACCCGATTGTCATCCCCTTGGGTGGATGACAAAAATTAGGTGCGCTTGGTGAGTCCCGCAGGGACGGCACGCGGACAGCGCAAAGTTGCACTCGTATCGCTGACCGGTTCTTAGCTGACGGTTTTCCGCTAACCGGCCTTCAGCTTCTGTCTACGCTTCGGCGATTTCCAGTTCTTCCTCCAGGCCGTGGCGGCGAAGAAGATTGGGCAGGTTCTGCGAGAAAGCGGAGCGCGGCATTACCATGTCACAACCGGCTTCGACTGCCTTTGCCTTGAGATCGCCCTGCAGGTGTGAGAGAAATCCGATGACCGAGGTGCCCCTCTTGAGCTTGGTCTTGATGCGGGGAATCAAAGTGAGCGGCTTGGCGCTGGCATTGTTCAGGTCAAAGACGATGAGCGAGGGGCGCTCGCCTTCCGGCACATCGGCCAGCCGGGAGACGATGTCTTTGTCGGCCTTGACGAAGCCAACCTTCACGCCCAGCTTGCGCGCTGTTTCCTGAATCTTGGCCATAAAAAACAGGTCGTCGATAAAGCAAAAGATCCGAGTGGGCGCGTCTTCACGAACCGGCGTAACCACGGGCTCGGGCAGGGGAGCCTCATGATAGAAGCCATTCTGCGCGCTGCCGCGAAATTCGATGGTGGAAGGAGAGACATCGGCCATGTTGCCATTGGCGGAGCGGTAGCTGTGATCCATGGGACCGACGAAGGTCTGCTGCCGCCGCAGCTTGTTCTTGCGCCTGCCGCCCTGGGGGCCGCCATTGCCGTTACCACCGCCGCGGCCGTTGGCATTCTTGGCCGCGAACCTGTTCTGATTGGGCTTGGATCGCGAGGACTGTTTAGCAGGAGCCGGTTGGGCGGAGGCTTCATTCGCCTGTCCATTGGCTTGCGGCTTGGCCGATCCGTTGGCGAATCCCTTACGTCTGCGACGCCGCCGGCGATGCTGCTGCCCTTGGGTTTGCGGTTGTCCCGAAGCCGGTTGAGCCTGATTCGGCTGAGGCTGAGGTTGATTTTGCTCTATGGTCATGCATGCACTTCCTGGCGCATTGGCTATTTTCGACGGTTAAGAACCGCCGCTGCCGTTTGGTAAATCGGGGAGGCGGAAACCGGCAGAGATTCACAGCTCCACATAGCCGGGCGGTTAGCTATCGCGTCCGACGCATTCGAGCGGGACTGGTCCGGGGGATGCGTTTCGAAGTGGAGCGTATGGGTTGATCTTTCAAACACGTACTGGCAAACAGCGTACTGGCGTCGGTTTGTTCCGCTAGTTCAAGGGCCTCGCGAGGAACGTCGCTCTTTGGCCCACAAGTAAGGCGCGGCACTTAACTTTTTTGTGACTCTCGAGAAATGCGGCGAGCCCGGTTCTCAAAATGAACTCTGGCTTCAGCCGCTCGATAGGCAAATTCAATACTACACGGACCGGCGCAAGGAGAGCAAGTGGAATCGGCGGAGAACTTCTTTTGACCCGAAAGGGGGAGTACGAGAGAACCAAGGCGAGGGATAGGCAAATCCAAAAAAACCAGTTATTCAAGAAGCCCATAATGAATAAAGCCACGCGGTGTGCGTGGCTTCATTCATTATGGCCAGTCACTGGCCTCCCCAGGAGTGCCCGCAGAGGAAGTTGCGGGTAATAAATGACTCCGGAGGCGGAAGGCCCACATGGAACCTATCTCTATCCGCCGGAGTCTGCGCTGAGTTCACATCTTCGCGCAATCTGGTGCGTCGCTGGCTGCCATACCTTATTGCAGTTGTCGTGCCGTTCCATATTTCTTTTACAATCAGCTATTTAGCCTATTCAGGAGCCAGGCTTCTTCCGGATTATGGAATCGCCTACAGGCAATACATCCATGAATTCATAGAATCGGTTCTCGCTTGGAACGAGAAGCGAGCGATAAAGCTGCCAGGCTATTTTTGGCAATGAGGACAGTAATGCGTGCCGCGGCCGGCCAGGATGATCCGGCGTATGGGCGTTCCGCATACCAGGCAGGGCAGGCCGGTGCGCATATAGACCTTATGCTCGAACTGGAAAAAGCCGCGCTCGCCCGAGGCATCTACGTAGTCGGAAACCGAAGACCCGCCGAGCGCAATCGCTTCCTGGAGCACGCCCTTCAGACTGCTATGCAGCCGATCCAGCTCGGCCCGCGTGAGCCGGCTGGCCATCCGCCGCGGCCTGATTCGCGCCCGGAAGAGACTTTCATCGGCATAGATGTTTCCTACTCCGTGCAGCAGCTTCTGGTTCAATAAGGCGGCTTTGATCGAAGTCCTTCTATGCCGGAAGAGAGCGGCAAACTCCTCCGGTGAAATGGTGAGGGGTTCCTGGCCGCTGCCGGCAAATCTTGCGGCTGGACCTCGTGCCGGCCCAGCAACGTGCAAGCTCAATCGCCCGAAGCGACGGGGATCGGCGAAGCGCAGCTCGCGTCCCGAGGCCAGGCGAAGAATAGCGTGGGTATGTGGAGGCAGCGGTGTGGAGGCATCGGCAACCAGCAGCCTGCCGGTCATGCCCAGGTGAACGATCCATTGCAGCGAATGCAGCGAAGCGCGAGCCGATTTTCCGGAGCCAAGATCGAAGACGATGTGTTTGCCGACCCGGAAGACGCGATCGATTCTCGTGCCCGGCAAGGCCGCGGCCATGGCCTGCGGGGAAGACTTGAAGGGCTCAGGTTTTTCGCTGAACCAGGCCGACTCAATGCGGTCGCCGCGCAGGCGCTGGTCTACCCCGCTGGCGATGGTCTCGACTTCTGGCAGTTCCGGCATGATGTGTTTTTTCTCTGGTCAGTTCCGAAGAATCCCCCCGGTCTTTGCCTTTCTTTCTGTCATTCCCGAAGGGAATCTGCTTGAACCATGGATCCAAAACCCCCACCAATCGAGGGTGCCCCATATCTGGCGCGCTCTTTGCGCCAGATGTGGGAAACCGCAGATCTCTCCACTTCGCTTCCCAACGATCGAGATGACAAATATTCCTACCCGGGTATCAACTTCTTTTCATTGAAGCGGCTTGCGGCTTCGATCACTTTGGTGCGGGCATGAGAGGCGTCATGCCAGCCTTTCACCTCCACCCGCTTGCCTT
This sequence comes from uncultured Acidobacteriaceae bacterium, assembly GCA_963705665.1. Taxonomy (GTDB): domain Bacteria; phylum Acidobacteriota; class Terriglobia; order Terriglobales; family Acidobacteriaceae; genus PALSA-350. The sequence goes on from CAVPKQ010000030.1 coordinate 274,984, forward strand.
CGAGATCCTTATAGATGGCGAAAAAGTGCGTGATCTCCTTCAGCATGTGGGGATAGATCTCGGAGTAGTTCCAAACGTCCTGATAGCGCGGGTTCTTCTTGCCGACAGCGAGAACCTTTTCATCGGGGATGCCCTGGTCGAGCATTTCCAAAAGGCCGATCGGCCGCACCTGCATGACGCAGCCGGGAAAGCTGGGCGCATCCACCAGGACGAGAACGTCCAGAGGATCTCCATCCTCGCTCAAGGTGGAAGGGATAAACCCGTAATCGCCCGGATAGTGGACCGGAGAGTAGAGATTGCGGTCCAGGCGGAAGACGTGCAGCTTCTTGTCGTACTCGTATTTGTTGATACCCTCGGCCGGGATCTCAATGACGGCATCGATGACCTCGGGAGAATTGTCGCCGATCGGCAATTCAAGATAGTTGACCATAGACTCCTTTATTAAATCTCTTATCTGAGATGGGCGGTAGTTTCTGTTGGCGCGGGGAGTGGTCGGAGGACGCGGCCAGCGCATTGCCTGCTACGGTTTATAATCGGCCACGATGAAGGCTCATGTCTACGTCATGCCCAAACGAACGGTCCTGGACCCCCAGGGACAAACCATCCATGCCGCCCTAAAAAAGATGCATTACAAGGGTGTCGCCCAAGTACGTCAGGGCAAATACTTCGAGCTCACGCTGGACGACAGCCTGGACGCGCCCGCCGCCCACGCTGAAGTGGAACGGATTGCGCGCACCGTGCTGACCAACCCGGTGATCGAGGAGTTCTCCTATCGGCTGGACGAGTAGCAGGAGCCGGCCGGGAAATCCTTGCCCTTACAATTAACAATATGTGCGGAATCGTAGGTTACGTAGGAGCGAAGGAAGTGGCGCCCGTAATCCTGGAAGGCCTGCGCCGTTTGGAATACCGGGGCTACGATTCAGCCGGCATTGCGGTGGGAGGCAACAACGGCGCTGGATTGGAGCTGCGGCGCGCGCCGGGCAAGCTGCGCAATCTCGAGGAAGTAATCCGGCAACAACCCGTCCATGGCACTTATGGAATCGGACACACGCGCTGGGCGACGCACGGGCAGCCTACGGAGGAGAATGCGCATCCGCATCGCGACTGCACCGGGCGGATCGTTGTAGTGCACAACGGCATCGTCGAGAATTATCTGGCCCTAAAGCAGGAATTAGCCAAGGAGGGCCACACCTTCGCGACCGAGACCGACACCGAGATCATCGCCCACCTGATCGAGCAGGAGTTGCGCTCCGCCCGAAGCTCCGGCAAAAATATGCTGCTCGAAGAGGCGGTGCGGAGAGCGGCGCGCAGATTAAGCGGGGCATTCGCCATCAGCGTAATCTCCGCCGATGAGCCGAACACAATTGTCACCGCCCGCCTGGGGCCGCCGGTGGTGGTCGGAGTGGGCGACGGAGAATATTTCGTTGCCTCCGACGTGCCTGGAATACTGCACCACACGCGCAAGATGTACTTCCTGGGCGATGGCGATCTCGCCGTATTGACTCCGGGAGGGGTAAGGATCACCGATTTCGCGGGCAATCCGGTAGACCGCCCCTTGCAAACCATTCAGTGGGACCCGATCCAGGCGGAAAAAGGCGGCTACAAGCATTTCATGCTCAAGGAAATCTTCGAGCAGCCGCGCGCCGTTCGGGAAACGACCATGGCTCGAATCTCGCTCGATACGGGCAACGTCTTCTTGAGCGAGATGAAGATCGGCGAGGACGAGTTTCGCGCCGCCAACCGGGTGAATATCGCAGCCTGCGGCACCAGCTGGCATGCGGCTTTGGCGGGCAAGTACATGATCGAGCGGCTGGCGCGCATTCCCGTCGAGGTGGATTATGCCAGCGAATACCGCTACCGCGATCCGATCCCCGATCCCCTGGCGCTGGGCCTGCTGATTACCCAGTCGGGCGAGACCGCGGACACTCTGGCGGCGCAGCGGGAGATGATCGCCAAAGGATCGAAGACCATCGCCATCTGCAATGTGGTTGGGGCCATGGTTGCGCGAGAAGCTCACGGGACCATCTACACCCACGCCGGCCCGGAGATTGGAGTAGCTTCGACCAAGGCCTTCACCGCGCAATTGACGGCGCTGTTTCTCTTCGCGTTGCGCCTGGCCCAGGCGCGGGGAACGATTTCCTCCGCCGAGAGCCGTGCGATGACGGATGCCCTGAGCCGCGTTCCGGCGAAGATCGAAGAGGTCCTCCGCCTGCGCGACAGCGATTGCGAGCAATTGGCGAAGATTTACTCCTCCGCCCAGGACTTTCTCTTCCTGGGACGCGGCATTCACTTTCCCATCGCCCTGGAAGGCGCGCTCAAGCTCAAGGAGATCTCCTACATTCACGCCGAGGGATATCCCGCGGGAGAGATGAAGCACGGCCCCAACGCATTGATCGACGAGAACCTGCCGGTGGTGGTTCTGGCGACCAAGGACGACGCCAATCCCGATTCGCTGCTGCGTTATGAGAAGACGCTATCGAATATCCAGGAGGTTACGGCGCGCTCGGGCAAGGTGCTGGCGGTAGCGACTGAGGGGGATGAACACATCCGCCAGTTGGTGGAGCATGTGATCTACGTGCCTCATGCGCCCGAGCTCCTGCTGCCCCTGATCGAAGTCGTCCCGCTGCAACTGCTGGCGTATCACATTGCGGTGCGGCGAGGCTGCGATGTTGACCAGCCGAGGAACCTGGCCAAGTCGGTGACGGTAGAGTAGGTTTCAGGCAACCGCATTTGTCCGTCTTTGCCTTTCTTTCTGTCATTCGCGCAGGGAATCTGCTTCTGGCCCATTTCCCCACGCTCCGGAAGCAGATTCCTGCGGGAATGACAGAACAGAAACACAACTGCGAATCGGCCCACCCAAAGACGCGATCCTGGTGGACTATAGGGACTACCACTAGAAGGAGATGAACGCCATGCGTATGTACAATCCTGCGCATCCCGGAGAAATTTTGCGGGAGCATATGGGCGAGATGCCGGTAGGCAAGCTAGCCGCACATCTGGGAGTCTCCCGCGTCACCCTCTCGCGCGTGTTGAATGGAAGCTCCGGCGTCTCCGCCGAAATGGCGCTCCGGCTCTCGGAGGCTCTGGGGACTTCGCCCGAGCTGTGGCTCAATATGCAGACGCAATACGATCTGTGGCAGGCATCGCGGAACCGGCGGAAGAAAGTCCCGCGCTTGGCGGCCTGAGAAAAGAACAGTAACCCGCTATTTTTTCTTGAGCACCTGTCCGCTGGAGGCATCGACTAAGGCAACGTAGCCGGACTTCTTGTCTCCCCACATCAGGTACCACATGGGCGCGTCAAACCTGTAGGTGCTGCCAAGTGCAAACGATGAGAGTTCCTTGGTAGGATTTTTCTTCAGCCAGGGCCCTGCCTCTGCTGCCGCGGCTTGGTATGCCGCATCCGAATCGGTATTAAAGCTGGAAAGATCAATCGGCATGGCGTCGCGCGTTTCACCGCCCCAAGACATCCCCAGGCCGGCAACCACGCCCTTGAAAACATCCGGCGGTACGGAGGCGATTGAGTACGAGTAAACCCTGGCCTGGTGCAGGCTGGGCGAACCGAACGTCGCCTGCCACATCGCCGCTTTGCCCGCTTCATTCTTGAACCCGGTCACGTCCTCAGCCGTGAGCTTGAGCGCGACGACATCGGGGCTCCAATTGCGGGCCGATGTGTACATCGGCCAAAAGGCCGCCTTGGCAGTCACCGGTTGCGGAGGACCCGCCGCAGGCGTCTTGGCCGCTTCAGACTCATGGCTGACCGCGGGCTTGGTCGATGGCGAACAGCCCGCAAAGAGCAGCACTGCAAGAACCATCCCACTTACCGCGCTTTGTTTAAGCACAGCAGCCATTGCAATCCTCCAGGTACTGCTATTTTGTACTGGCATTTTCCGCCGCCCATTATAACCAGATCGGCCTATCAATGTCGCGAAAGAAGAACGGCATGGGGCCTGGTTCTCTTTACGCCGAAGAACATCCGTTTATGGCCCACCCTCCCGAGTGTTATCCTCTGGGCAGGACTCAGAGCAATGAGTGCCAGGAAAATTCTGCTTCGATCGGGCTGCGCGCTTGTTCTCGCCGGAACCTTATTTGGCGCCCTGTACGCCCAGCGTGCCTTCCGTCAATACCCTTCCGTGGAATATGGCGAATCCCTTCCGCTGCCCGCCGACTGGCAGCGCTCCGCCGAATGGACCTTCGCCCGGTTGATGTATCCCCCCGGACCCTTGGACGGCTACCGCGGCAGATTCGATGGTGACTGGCGGCAGGGGCTCTCCCTTTGGACTCAGGATTATCCCCGCGCGGACCGCGCATTCTCCAAGGCCGTCCGGCGTTTGACCCGCGTCGACGCCCGCTCCGTGGAACAGCCGGTGAACCTCGACGATGGCGATGAGATTTACAACTGGCCTTGGCTCTATGCTGTCCAAGTGGGCGAGTGGGGCCTTACCGAGCCCCAGGCAAAAAAGCTTCGCGATTATCTGCTTCGCGGCGGCTTCCTGATGGCCGACGATTTTCACGGATTCGAGGAACAGGCCTATTTCGAAAAAACCATGAAGATGGTCTTCCCCGACCGCTCCATCGTGGATATTCCGAATAGCGACCCGATCTTTCACACCGTCTATGATTTGGACGACCGCTACCGGATCACCGGCGCAGAGCATCTGGCCACCGGCTACAAAAAAGATGGCAAGGTCGCGCGCTGGCAGGGCATCTATGACGATAAAGGCCGCATCATGGTCGCCATTTCCTTGAATTCGGATATCGGCGACTCTTGGGAATGGTCTGACGACCCCTGGTACCCGCTCAAATTTTCCGACCTCGGAATGCGCATCGGCGTCAATTACGTCGTCTACGCCATGACTCACTGATTCCAACAGCTACGCTTCTATCCGTGCCAGCTTGGTCACCCGGCCAGACCGGTTCCAATCCGATACATAGATGTTCCCATCCCGATCGATGTGACATCCGTGGGCTGCGCTAAACACTGCGGGGGCGATGTCGCCTGGATTGAGGTTGTAGTTTGCCCACTGCGCTCTCTGCGGATTGTCCCCCAGGAAAGCTACCGGAACATTGTCTTTGTCCAGAATCGTGACTCGCCCCTCCAGCTCAGAGACCACGGCATAATCGCCGTGAAAACTCACCTGGCAAGGACGGCGCAAATAGAGCGTGATATTGCGCACGAACTTTCCGTCGAAATCGAAATGGGAGAGCCGGCGATTTTCCCGGTCGCACACCAGCAAGAGCGGCTGCTCGTAACGTAGATCGATAGCCAGCCCGTGGCAACAATTGCATTTGCCATCCGTAGTCCCCTTGCCTGCAAAGCTCGCCTGGTAGTTACCATCTCGATCGAACTTGAAGATGCGAGAGTCCCCGTATCCATTGGCGATATAGATGGAGCCATCCGGTCCTGGCACAGCAGCGGTTAGGCGCCACTCGTTCGCCGCATGAAATCCCGCCGCCGCCGGAGCGGTAATCTTCTGCACCACCGTTCCATCCGTCTTGATTTTGACAAAAAGCCAGTTCTCCTTGGGTGTTCCTTTCTGAACCGTGGCGTAGAAGAACTCTTCGCCATTCTCCTCCGCGTAAGTCATGGAATGAATCTCAGGATATTCATTGGCGATGGTTCTTAGTAACCTGCCATCCCGCTCATAAACAAGCACGCCCGTGGCGCTTTGCGTGCTTACATAGAGAAGCCCGGCCTTGTCGGTGGCAATGCCGCCATGGGTTCCGCCAAACGTCTTCCCCTGGGACAAATCCCCCCAGTGAGGAACCATGCGGTAGGTCCATTCGCCATTGCCGGTACGAAGCTGGACCGGGCTTTCCTCAACCGGCGCTTCCCCGCGTGCATGCGAGCTTAAAAATGTCATCAGGGCGGTAACTCCTGTAACCGTGCAGAATTGACGCCGATCGAATCTGTGGGCGGTGGGAGCAGCAATGCTGTCTGGTTTCATGGTGAATTCCTGGTTAGCGAATTCCTGGTTAGTGGCCCGGGGTTAGTGTCTTGGGGTTCGGCGCAGCGGATGCCGGTTGAGCCGGAGTGTTGTAGAGATAAATATGGTGCAGGCTTTTGATCGACGCAAGCGGCGCCACCGCCGCTTTTGTCACCTTCGTGCCGCTCAAGTTCACATATGTCAATTGAGAGAGCTGCGCTAGCTTCGCCAAGCCCTGCCCGGTAACTGCCGTGTCTTCCAGATGAATCGCGCGCAGATGGGTAAACGTCCTGAGTGTATCGAAGCAAACGTCAGTCACGGCGGTGCGCCCCAATTCCACTTCCACAATATAGGGCGCAAACCTCTCCAACTGCGCCAGCCGCGCGTCGTCAAATTTTGCTGCGACGTCGACCGTGTTCAAAATAAGGCCATCCCCCAGCTTTTTCGATACTGGCGTCAGCCTGATTCCCTGGGAGGTCTCTAGCTGCGAGATCTGGGCCAGCATTCCGCTGTAATCGCCCACCTGGGGCAGTGGGATTTCTCTATAAGGTTCCGGAACCGAGATCCCTGCAAGCGATGTCGCCGCAGGCGACGCCCCCTGCAGAATCCAGGCTTTGATCCATGCGATTTGCTCCGGCTTCAAGGACGGCTTGCCCTCCGCCGGCATAGATTTCTTGTCCCCTGGCGGGAGGGTGATCCGCGTCAACAAGATACTCTTCTCCGGGTGCCCGGGAACGATCACCGGGCCTTCTATTCCCCCCTCCATCAAAAGGTTATAGGCATCGAGCCGCAGCCCCCCTTTGACCTTTGACTCGCCATGGCAGGCCACGCAATTGGCATCCCAAATCGGATGAATATGCTGGGCGTAAAACGAGTTCGGAACGAGTGGCAATTTTGCCTGCCGCATGCCTGGCCAGTTCTTGAACGGCGCGGGGAGATACTCAGTGAGATAGTAGTTGCCGCGGCTGAGCGAACCGCCCTGGTGAGCTGCCCACACCAGCAGGAGCATAACGCAAGCCAGCAGCGATGGATAGGCGAAAGGCAACTTGCCCGAGGCCCCCCAGGGACGAACCAGAGAACAGAGCAAAACTCCGATGGTGAGCGAGATGCCGCCCCACATGTGGCGCGTGACTCCCGCTCCGGTTGCGCCGCTGCCGTAGGCCAGCAGATAGCCTAGCGTCAAAGTGCCGATGCAGCTGAAAACACTGAGCCACAAAACAAAGAAGGCAGCTTCGCGCAGAGCGGGGCGGAATCGCCCTCCGATCTCCAGAAGCGGGACGAGCAGGATCATGCCGATGGGAAGGTGCACGGCCAGGGGATGGAATCGCCCCAGGAATTGCTGCCAGTCGGCATGCGTTTTCCCGTCCAATTTAACCAGCGAAGGCAGGAGCAACAACAACGCAATCACCAGCAGCGATGCAATCCACACCAGCTTTGTCAACCGGCTTTCGCTAGAAACCTTACTAGTAGCCTGTCGCAGTGAATACGTTAGCATTAGGTCCAAACCGGGCTCCCCAGGTTCGCGAAGCTAACCTGGGTCTTTTCGCTTATACATCGGGGAATTCGACAGGTTAGCACTCCGACCGTTTGGTGTTGTACCCACCAATCCTTTACCAACAGATACGACATCACGCAGTCAAAGACCTAGCACCCACGGCCCAGGTCCGTTTATCCCTCATGATGCGAGCAGCCCGGTGACCACTTCCGCAGGTGTGGTGCCGGTCAGCTTTTGATCCAATCCCTGAAATTTATATGTGAGCTTGTTGTGGTTGATTCCCAGACAATGCAGGATGGTTTCGTTGAAATCCCGTACGGGCACAGGGTCTTTCACAATGTTATAGCTGTACTCGTCGGTCTCGCCGAAGGTGATCCCCACTTTTACGCCGCCGCCGGCCATCCAACTGGTGAAGCAACGCGGATGGTGATCGCGGCCATAGTTCATCCTTCGACAGACCCCCTTGGCTGTAGACGGTCCGCCCGGATTCTTCTGACCAGATAACCAGCGTATCCTCCAGCAGGCCCCGTTGTTTGAGATCCGTGATGAGCGCATAACATGCCCGATCCGTTTCCTGGCATAGGATCGGCAACACGCCGGTGACATCCGAATGCACGTCCCAGCCGCGCTTGTACACCTGGACAAAGCGGACGTCACGTTCGGCCATGCGGCGGGCCATGAGGCAGTTGTAGGCAAACGTTCCCGGCTCCTTCGCTTCGGGGCCGTCAATCCCATGTGGATCGGGGTTCATCGCTCATGTTCGTAAGATCAGGCACCGAGGTTTGCATGCGATAAGCCATCTCATATTGGGAAATGCGCGAATTGGTCTGCGGATCGCCCAGCTCCTGGTATGTCTGGCGGTTGATCTCATTCACCGCATCGAGCATCTTGCGGCGCACGTCACCATCGATCCCCTTCGGGTTGCTCGGTCAGACAACCGGATCCCCGGCGGACCGCAATCCGACTCCTGCGTACTCGGAGGAAAGAAAGCCGCTGCTCCACAATCGCGATGAAACCGGCTGGTTATTTTCCTTCGGGTTCAGTGTTGCTGAGCGGCTCCCATGAAAGTCGGTAGGTTATCGTTCATGCTGCCAAGTCCATAGGCAAGCCGAGGAGCCAAGACACGGCTTTCCCGGAGTTCATGTTTCCGGTGTTCATGAGCATGATCGCCGGTTACAGTGATTGATAGCGTCCGTGTTGGTCGATCGAATGATGGTAAGGTCATCCACCATGC
>CAVPKQ010000031.1:0-320588 GCA_963705665.1 uncultured Acidobacteriaceae bacterium
GCCCATGATGAGGTGCAGACGCCCGGGTTCGAAACGCGCTGAGAAGCGGTCGATCAGCACGCGGCGGCCGGCTCGGAAGACAAGATCAGTCGCGGTCAGCATAACTCAGGACAGGTACTCCCTGCTGCGAAGCAGCGAAAGAAAGACGGGCACGCCCACGACTGCCGTGACGATCCCGATCGGCAATTCGGCCGGGCGCAGCAATACGCGCGCAATCAGATCGGCGATGCTCAGCAGCGTACCGCCCAGAAGCGCGCTGCCGAGGATGAGAAATCGATTGTCGGGACCGCGAAGGATCCGCAGAATGTGCGGGACGACCAGCCCGACAAAGCTAATAACCCCGGTGAAAGCCGTTGCCACCGCCACCATCAGCACGTTGATGGCGAGCACCATCCACTTCAGGCGCCCGACGTTGACACCCAGCGCAACCGCCTCTTCCTCGCCGATCATCAGCGCATTCAGGGGCTTCGCGAAGGCAATAGCGGGCAGGAGTCCGGCGAGGGTGGCCGCTCCAACAACGAGCACGGAATTCCAATCCGCGCCGGAGAGCGTGCCCAAGTTCCAGTAGATGATGGAGCGTGCCTGCGGATCGCGCGCCACATAGGACAGAAATCCAATGCCGCTCATAAAAAGTGCGTTGATCGCCAACCCAGTGAGCAGAAGACGCAGGATGGAACTCCGGCCCTCATTTTTCGTGTGCGCCAGCGCAAACACCAGATATGTCGAGAGCACCCCGCCGGTGCACGCTGCCAACGGGAGTGTCCAGCCGCCAAGACTTACCTTGAGCAAGGCGCCGAAAACATAGAAAAGGGCCGCGCCGAATGCCGCGCCGCTCGACGTTCCCACGAGGCCGGGCTCGACAATCGGATTGCGGAACAGCGCCTGCATTAGCGTCCCGCCTACTCCCAGGCAGGCGCCGACCAGCAGGCACAGGATGGCCCGCGGGACGCGCAGTTGAATGAAGATTCTCTGATCGAGCGACAGGTCGTTGCGCCCCGCGAGCTTGCCCCACACCGCCGCCGCCATGTCATGCGCCGAAAAATCCATTGCCCCAAAACGAATCGAGACGATCGTGGTCGCGATCATAAGGAGCAGCAATAACGCCAGGCACCAGCGATCCGCTCGACGTGGATTCATTGATGGATCAGCTGCGCCAGCTTGATGAGGCTCTCGCCCGTGTCCGGACCGAAGTACATCAGCTCGTGCTCGGGCACCCGGTAGATCCGGTTGTTCCTGGCTGCGTCGGTTTCACCCACGCCCGGCAGGGTCTTCGCCTGCTCCACCGAACCGAGACGGTCGAAGCCGTACTCGGTCATCAGAATTACCTGAGGATTGCTCTTCGCGATGATTTCCGGCGAAATCATCCGCTGCATCCCGCGCTGCTGAATGGCCATCTTGCCGCCGGCCAATTCGACCATTTTCCCCGCGGTGCTCGCGTCCCCCCCGCCGCCATTGCCGACGAGGAGGTACACGTTCGAAGCGCGGCCGAAATGAATGACCGCGACACGCGGGGTGGTTCGATATTTTTTTGCCGCGTCCGCGGCGGCGGCCATTTCGCGGTCCATCCGGGTGCAGAGCTCCTCGGCGCGCTGCTCCTTGTGGAAGAACGCGCCCATTTCGCGGAGCAGCGCCTTTGTACCGTCAATCGAATCGTTCTTTGCTTGGAAGGTCTTCATCGGTATGTGCAGCGCCTGCAACTGACGGACCACGTTATCGGGGCCGATGTTGTTGTCGTCAATGATGAGGGTCGGCCGGAGCGAGAGAATTCCTTCGGCGCTCAGCGCCCGGTGATATCCGACCGTAGGCAGCTTTTTGATCTCCGGCGGATAAGTGCTGGAGTAATCGACGCCGGCCAGGTTCGCTTGCGCACCCAAAGCGTAGATCATCTCGTTGTAAGCTTCACCAATACAAACGATTCGCTGCGGCTCCGCTGCACCGGCGGCATTCCTTTTAAACCGGCCGCAGCCCGTTAGCAGACACGCAAATACGACAGCCAATAGTAATGGAAGGCGATTCATAGGAATTGATTAAGAATACACGAGGGTGAAGGCTGCGTTAGATCACAGAAACCCTGTGCAGCATCATGTACGAAGAGGAGGCAGCCATTCCACAGTTGCAGACAGTGCTGTAGTTCGTGTTTAACGTTCTTCCGATGCGGCGACTTTCAGGTCTCAATGCCCCGCCGGAGGACTCCCTCCTGCTTTGAACCTCCGCACCGCTAAGACAAGAGGGATCGTCAAAAGCGTGAGCCAGCCGATGACCCGAAAGCAATCCATGAAAGCCAGGAAGGTGCTCTGGCGAACAAGCTCCTGGTAGACGACGCCGAGCGAGGCCGGACCTGCATCCGCGCTAGTGAATCCGTGTCGCATGAGTTGTGTAATCAGGGAATGGGCGCTCTGCTGTAACGCTCGGGAACTGCTTCCCAAAGGAGAACCGAGAAACATCTGGTGCAGGTTCTCTCGACGGTCGCTCGCAGTGGTGACGAAGGCAATTCCGAAACTGCCACCCCAGTTTCGGAAGAGATTTGTCAAACTCGACGCCTTGTTGTTCTGGTCCGGGCGCAACTGCGAATAGGCAATGATATTGATGGGAACGAGAAAGAGACCATATCCGACTCCCTGAAGTGCGCGTTCCCAGGCATAATGGCCGCTGTTGACATCGAGAGTCATGTTGCTGAACACAAACATGGCGAGAGCGATGAAACAGAGGCTCAGGAACACCAAGGTCTTTGCCGAAACGATATGGCGTTGCAACAGCTGTGCCGAGATCGGCGCAAGCATGGTGATCACCAAAGCTCCGGGGCCGAGCACGAGACCGGCATCAAGGGCCCGATAGCCATAGAGCGATTGCAGCATCTGCGGGATCAGAGTCGTTGTACCAAAGAGGCCAACGCCGAAGACAAAGAAGAGCACGCTCGCGATGGCAAAATTGCGGTTTCCGAGAAGGCGCAGGTCGATGATGGGATTGGCGTTGCTTCGCTCCCAGAGTATGGTGGCGATCCATCCAACGACGGCAACGACGATCATCGTGGTAATGAGGCGGCTACCGAACCAGTCGTCAATTTGCCCACGATCGAGAGAGATTTCCAATGCAGCCGAAGCCAGAATGATGAGAACAATACCGATGCCATCGATCGACATTTTTCCTTCGGCGCGTGCCTTCAGGCGCTCAAGCGTGAAATCTTCCGGATCGCGAATGAGCTTGTTCGAAAGCCAAAGCGAAACGATGCCTATCGGGACATTGATAAAGAAGATCCAGCGCCAGTTATAGTTATCGGTGATCCAGCCGCCTAGCACCGGCCCGACTGCCGGGGCAGTCACGATGACAATCGTATAGAGAGCGAACGCGGCCGCCCGCTTCTGTGGAGAAAACGTATCAACCAGGATGGCCTGGGCCACCGGAGCCAGTCCGCCGCCACCCGCCCCTTGCACAATCCGGAACAGAAGCATGAAACCAAGAGACGGAGCGAGTCCGCAGAACAGCGAAGACACCGTAAACAGAACTACGCAAAGCAGGTAATAATTCTTACGGCCAAGCAGGCGGCTGAACCACGCGGTCATCGGCAAAACGACAGCATTGGCCACCAGATAAGTGGTCAGGATCCAGGTCACCTCATCGTAACTGCGGCCCAGCCCGCCACCGATATAGGGCAAAGCAACGTTAGCTATCGATGTGTCGAGCAGCTCCATGAAAGCAGCAATCGTAACCGTAACGGCAATGAACCACGGGTTCACCCGAGGAGTAGCACGCTGCGTATGGGAAAAGACTGCGGAGCTGTTCATAAGATCTCCTGACAGACGGCAGGTGCGGTGATCAATTCGCTGCTGCAAGCAGCATGGTTTCTACTTTGGTGTCCAGATCGCGGGCGACGCTAAGTGCTTCGGTATTTCCATAAGAGGCAAGCAGGCTCTCCATCCTGTCGTAGGAGAGGTGCACTCTGTCCGCTCGTTCGTCGATCAGAATCGTCACCGGCGCATAAGAGCCGGCATCCGGCACAAACTTCACCATCCGTTTCATCACCAGGGGATTGCCGGCCACCAGGCGCAGAATATTTGGGGTTGAGGCTCCAGTATCCTTGCGCATGACCTCTCCAAGCTCAAAGCGCGCAAATTCCATCAGGCCCGATCGTCCAATCGCTCTCTCAACAACCTGCTCCAGTTCGCGTTCTGTTTGCGCTTCAGCCATGCTGCGCCGAAAATTCGGCATATCAGGATGACCGAGAGCTTCTTCGACTCGGGTAACCACATCGGCGAACGATCTGTGGCTTATAACGTTGATTCTCTGGAATTGAAGATCACGCACTGTCATGGTTACTGTCTCCTTTCAATGTTGAATGCACTTGACAAGCAATGGCTCAGCGGACGCGCGCTGTGGCCTCAACGGACATGCCCGGGCGGAGCTGATGTTCTGGATCCTCTCCCGCGTCGATGTGAACGCGAACGGGAAAGCGCTGCACGATCTTGACGTAGTTTCCGCTGGCGTTCTCCGGGGGGAAGAGGCTGAAGAGCGGACCCGAAGCGCCGGCCATATCTTCGACGGTCCCTCGGTAATTCCGGCCGAAGCTGTCCACGTGGACGGTGACCGGCTGGCCCGGACGCATGTGGCGCAACTGTGTTTCTTTAAAGTTGGCGGTGATCCAGATGTCATCGATGGGCACGATCGTCAGCAGGGATTGTCCCGGCTGTATCCGGTTGCCGGTTTCGACCGTCTTGTGTCCTACCACTCCGCTTACCGGCGCATAGATTACCGTGTAGCTAAGGTTCAATGCTGCCGTGTGGACGTCAGCACGAGCCTGGTCGAGCGCGCCTTCGGCCGACGCGAACCGTGCCCGTGCATCCAGCACCTGCTGCGGAGCCGTATGGGCGCCGGTGACCTGTGCCTCGCGCTGCGAGACTGTACGCTGCGCCTCGGCGACCTTCCGCGCCGCCGCGGCTTCAGCAGACTGGTCGGCGGCTAAGGCATCTCCCGCTGCCTCTGCGTCGGTTTCGCGAGCATCGTAGAAGGAGCGCGAGATTTCACGCTTTTCGACCAGTGCAGCGTAGCGGACCCGGTCCCGCTCTGCGTGGGCAGCGAGTGCCGCGTCCTGCTGCACGCGCTGGCGCGCCCCTCTCAGATCCGCTTCGGCTTCCGCAACACTATCGAGCGATGCTTTCTGCTCGGCCTCTGCCACGTCGAGCTGGCTGTAGGCAGTCGCCCCGGTGATCGCCACCTGGAGCCGTGCTGCATGTGCCTGGGCCTCCCTGGTAGCGAGAACCGCTCTGGCATGATCGAGATCTGCCTGGTAGTCGCGCGGATCGAGCTTCAGCAGCACTGTGCCCGCACTAACATATCGATCGTTTTCGACCAGCGGGTTGACGTAAAGAACGGTTCCGCTGACACGTGTGCTGAGCTGGGCAAAATGACCGTCGACCTGGGCGTCGTCAGTGCTTTCAAAATGCCGCGTATGCAGCCACCATGCAAGTCCAGCTCCCGTCCCGATCAGGAGCACGCCTGCGATGAGCATTCTTCTGAGGGTCCAGATTCTTCTGGCGGGAACGTATTCCTCTTCAAAATTTTCGGCATTTTGCTCCTGCACTTCATCAGCTGTTGTCGCCATATGTGCCTCCTTCATTTCGTTCTCAAAACTCAACGGGTCCTCTGATCTGCGCCGAACAGCGTGGATAAACGCGACTCGGCCGAGCCAAGCGCACGGGCCAGCGAGACCTTCGCTACGTTGAACGAGAAGAGACTTGCAATGTAGTTCTCGTCTGCGGCTACAACCGCTTCCTGAGCCTCTAATACCTCGAGGTAGTTGGTCACGCCGTTGTTGTAACGATCCTGGGATTGGGTCAGCGCGCGTGCGGCCAGAGTCCTGTTTTCTACGGCCACTTTGACGGCTGACTCCGACGCCTGGGCGTCGAGTTGGGCATTGCGCACGTCATAGGCAACACGCCCCTGAAGATCCGCAAGCTCCGCGCGGCGCTGCACCAGGTCACTTTCCGCCTCATGAATGTCGGAACGAATGCGTCCGCTGGTAAAGATGGGAACCGAGACCGTGCCGCTGATCGAGTAGACCTGGTTGTAATTTGCGGGGTTGGAGCCTCCCCCACCGTAGCTGGCGTCCAGAGAAATTGACGGCATGCGCTGGGCGCGTTCCGCTCTGACGCGCAATTCTGCCGCGAGAACATCTTCTCCCGCGCTGGCAACATCGAAGCGGGTCGTGGACGCGCGTCCAGCCTCGGTCTCCTCGTTCGGCAGTGCAATATAGCCGTAGTCGCGGGTTGGACTCCATGCCTGGTCCAGCGGAATTCCTGTAACCCGATCCAGCGTGAGCTTGTCTTTCTCCAGGTCGTTTCGTGCATCGACAACACGCTGCTCCGCCGTATGAAACTCCACCTCGGCGCGCAGAGCATCGATCTCTGGAGAGACTTCGGACCTGTATTGATTGGCCACCTGTGTATCGAGCTCGCGTG
The DNA here is from genome assembly GCA_963705665.1 of uncultured Acidobacteriaceae bacterium. GTDB lineage: Bacteria > Acidobacteriota > Terriglobia > Terriglobales > Acidobacteriaceae > PALSA-350. The sequence continues at coordinate 6,453 of CAVPKQ010000031.1, forward strand.
CAGAGGCTAGCGCGGCCTGTGCCGTCGCCAGCCGCGCCTGGCTCGCGACCACCTGAAAGTAGGCCGCTCCGACGGCAAAAACCACAACATCCCGAGCATCCTTCGTGCTCAGAGCGGATGCGGTCTCCAGCGCCTTCTCGCTCTTATATCGATCAAGCAGGGCGAGATTCAGGACCGAAGATTGGGCGGTGATGCTGGCCTCGGAGTATCCGAAATTGCCGGAGGTGGGCGGCAACTGGAATCCCAACTGCGGAGGCAATTTGATATTGAGTTGCTTATAGCTGAGCTGCTGATAGGTCTGCTCGGCACGGGCCGAGATTTGCGGCAAAAGGGCGGCCAGAGCGCGCGCCCGCTGCGCCCGCACATCGGCATCCGCCTGCTGGCTGTCAATCAGTCCAAGGTTGAAGCGTAACCCCCGGGCGATAGCGTCCTCGAGGCTGAGGTTGAGTGTGCCCTTTGTCGCTACGCCTTCCGGCGTGCTGCCCAGGTAAGGATTGAGCGTCTGGGTAGCGCGGGCGCTCGGATTGGTAGTGCCCGTGGCCGGGTCGATCGGCCGCGGCGTAGTGATCGATCCGAACGAGGAGGATGCGCCCCCGCCCCCCACCGCCTGCCCAAAGGCGTCGAGGCAAACAGTCAGCACGAATGCGACCGCCATTGCTGACCGGAAACGGCTTCGTCTTCCCTGGATATGAGGAGCCTTCATAGTATGGTCCTGAGCCATAGAACGGACTACAGTCGTTATGAGACCGTTCGGTCTCTTTGTGCATCTGATTCTGTAGCAGAGATCACGGATTCGTTTTTTCTTGATGTACTCTGCGGTACGAGGTGAAGTGATGACAAAAGGAGAGCTGACGCGCCGCAAGATCATCGCCCAGGCGGCACCACTCTTCAATCGCCTCGGCTATGCCGGTTGCTCGATGCAGGACATTATGGCGGCCACCGGGCTCGAGAAGGGCGGCCTTTATCGCCATTTCTCCAGCAAGGAGGAACTAGCCGCCGAGGCATTTCGCTACTCCCTCGCGCAAGTTTTCGAAGCGAGAGGCCAGGGTGTCGAGAACATCCAGGGTGCGGTGGAGCAACTGAGATATCTCATCAGGCGCTTCGTGGAGATACGTTCCATCATTCCAGGTGGGTGCCCCGTGATGAATACAGCCATTGATGCCGACGATGGCAACCCGGCTCTCCGTGCGCTTGTTCAGGAAGCCCTACAGCAATGGAAGGCGAAGCTTGGCCGCATCGTGAAAGAAGGGATTCAGCGCGCAGAAATCGACACAAACGTTGAGCCGCGGCGCATCGCGAACATAATCATCTCCACCCTGGAGGGTGCGTTGATGATCAGCCGGCTGGAAGGCACCCGGATAGCCATGCACGATGCGCAATCGACGCTGGAGAAGATGCTGTCTGAGATTGAGTCCCCCTGAATTCGGACTCTGCTTCTGCCCCTTTTCTCATCGGTCTTTGCCTTTCTTTCTGTCATTCCCGGAGGGAATCTGCTTCGGCCGTTAGAAGCCAAGATCGCTTAGTCCCGGATGATCGTCGGGTCGGCGTGCTGGAGTCCAGTGATACTTGCGGTCCGCCTCCGTGATAGGCAGATCGTTGATGGAAGCGAGCCTCAGGCGCATCAGTCCGTTCTCATCGAACTCCCAATTCTCATTGCCATAGGAGCGAAACCAATTCTCCGAGTCATCATGCCATTCATAGGCGAAGCGCACGGCGATACGGTTTTCTTCGAACGCCCAAAGTTCTTTGATCAGCCGATAATCCAGCTCTTTCGCCCATTTGCGTCTGAGAAACGCTACGATTTCCTGGCTTCCGGTTATAAAGTCCGAGCGGTTTCTCCAGCGTGAATCAACCGTGTAAGCCAAAGCCACCTTTTCCGGGTTGCGGGAATTCCAGGCATCTTCTGCCAGTCGAACCTTCTGAATGGCTGTTTCGCGTGTAAATGGCGGCAAGGGAGGACGTTGCATTGTTGTGTTAGCGGCGGACATCGCATTCTCCTTTTTGAATTCGCGTCTCACGAAAGCGCATGCCGGTGAGGACTCGCTAAAAGAGGGTGTCCTTTGACGTCTTCAATATGGCAATGTACTGTTTGAGAGTCTCTGCCGAAGCCTCAAGTGCTCGTCTCTCCGATGCATTGAGTGTGACGGAGACAACGCGAGCCACACCATCGCGACTAATAATGGTTGGAAGCGACAGAGACACTTCGCCCAATTCCATCGATTCCGGCGCCAAGCTGGACACGGTCAGTATTGCGTGTTCATCCCGCAGAATGGCGCCTGCGATACGAGCCAGCGCGGTTCCAATGCCGTAGTATGTCGCCCCTTTGTCGCGGATGATTTCCAGACCGGCGGCTCGCGTATCGTCGGCGATCTTCTGTAACTTATCTTGATCGTAGCATAAGTCCAGTTCCCGGCAAAAGCTTTCGAATGGCATGCCCGCAATACGAGCCGAAGAAATCACAGCTACCTGGCTCTCGCCGTGCTCCCCGATGACATACGCATGCACGTTGTCCGAAGCCACCCCATAGTGTTCGGCAAGGCGTCTGCGGAAACGAGAAGTATCTAGAGATGTACCCGAACCAATAACGCGGTTTGGCGGAAGACCGGACCACTTCCACGCGGCATAGGTCAATACATCAACGGGATTCGATGCGATCAGCAATATCCCTTGCGGATTGTATCGCGCAATATTCAGAACAAGACCCTTCAATATCGCTGCCGTCTCATTCAAGCTGTCCAGTCGCGACCCCTGGACCGATTGGCTAACACCGGCTGCAATAATGATCAGGTCTGGCGAGCAACAATCATCGAACTGGCCGGCAAAGACTCTAGTCGTGTGGGAGAATACTTCGGCATCTTTCAGATCCTGAACATGACCGTCGGCTCGGCGCTCATCCCTATCGATCAATACAATTTCTGCTGGCGTTCCGGAGAGCAAAAGCGCGTAGGCTGTTGTCGAACCTACGAAGCCCGTTCCCACGATCGCAATTCGAGGAATCCGAGTTGGTACAGGAATCTGATTGTCAGATTGAACAACATCGAAAACCGACATTCGGGTTCGACCTCCAAATGGAATTTTAGTCTGTGCAGTTCAATAGCTGGTACGGCAAAGCCATAACCTCTCGAACGTCAAGACATGATTTGTCGGTGACAGAGCCACATAACGTCCATATGGCCAGCGCTCATGCGAACAGGTTGGAGGGGCTCATTGCCTTGACGCGCTTGCTAGGCAAAGATGGGGCACCCTAGATGTGCTTGAGGATGGATCCAAAATCGCCACCAATCGAGGGTGCCCCATATCTGGCGCGCTCTTTGCGCCAGATGTTGGAAACCACAGATCTCTTCGCTCCGCTCCGGTCGAGACAACAATTGCGTCACGTACCAACGCTCATCGTTCTCCTTCAATGCGATCCGGATTATCTGGCGCGCCCCGCTGAAAGACCGATCTCTCAATTCCAAAAGCGTCCACTGTATGCCCGGTTTGGTTCGGCTGTCAATCGCGAAAAATGCGGATTCGTGATCACGAACAGACATACAGATAAACAAGGCTATGGCTCATTTCAGAAGCCATCTATTGTTGGGGTTTCTCTCCATAAACTCGTAAGAGACCGATCTCTTGACAGCCTTTTCATCCGATCCATATACTTCTGAGACTTGGCGAAGAGCTGCGAATCGCGCGCCTGCGGCGATGGAGTTTACAGGCGGCGGCAAATTGTCATTCAATGGGAGAGCAATGGACCGAAGGACTTTTAATAAACTAGCTGGTCTTACAGGGATAACGGCTTGGGCAAAGAACGCGGAACCAAGGGTCATGCGCGCCGCGCTCGCCCAGAGTCCGCAGGCCGACGCCGTTGGGCAACCTCCGTCTTCCGGAGATGTAACACTCGAAGACGAGACGTTTCTCATTACTTTTGATGCCGGGTCAGGGGCTCTGAAGCGGTTAGAGCAAAAGCAGGCCCATTGGGCGATCGAACGGCGTCCGGAACTCGGCATTTCCTTCCGTCTGCTTGCTCCGCTTCCCGGCCGGCGCGACAATTTTGTCCTCGGCCACAGCCAACGCGCCGCCGCAGTTGAGAAAGTCTCCGATAGCCAGGTGCGTCTGCAATGGAAGAACATGGTCAGTGAGCATGGCGGGAAGTTGCCCATAACCTTCACTGCCACAGTAACCCTGCTGAACGGCTCGTTGACCTTCGAAGGGACTCTGGTGAATGACTCGACGCTGGTGGTCGAAACGCTCGACTATCCATACTTCGGGGACTTGAGTGCGCCCACTCCTGATGTGCCGATGCGCACAGACCATATGTGGTACGGCAACATGGTGGGCGATGATATCTATCCCCACTTCAACAATGGAAAGGGCTACTGGGGTGTGACCGTCCCAACCAAGACCATTGATTCCAAGCAAAGCCTTTTCTCTCTCATACAAACGCCTCGGGAAGGGCTCTATGTGGGTATGCACGATCCTACATTGCCGTATTTGCTGGAATATACGTTCGAGCAGCATCCGGGGGTGGTCCAATCGATTGGCAATCTTGTCCCCCGGCAGGATGAGATCTCCGGCATCCCGGTTCATCTGGAATTCCGCACCTGCCATTTCCTCTTCGTTCAGCCCCGCGCTACCAGGAAACTGGCTCCCATAGTGATGCGCAGCTACAGTGGCGACTGGCACGCGGGCGTTGATGTTTACAAACAATGGCGAGCGACATGGTTCCGCCCGGCGGCGAATCTTCCCGGCTGGGTTAAGGACGTACACTCCTGGCAGCAGTTGCAGGTGGATGGCGCGGAGGAGGATTTCAGCATCCCATACCGCGACCTCGCCAAGCGCGCCCAGGAATGCGCGACCAATGGTGTGACAGCCATCCAGCTGGTCGGCTGGAACCGCGGCGGCCAGGATCGCGGCGATCCCTCGCAAGATACCGATCCCGGATTGGGAACATGGCAGGAACTCCACGATGCCATTGCGCAGGCACAGGCGATGGGCGTGAAGATGATACTCTTCGGCAAATTGAATTGGGCCGACCTGACTACCGAGCAGTACAAGAAGGAACTCTATAAGTACGCCGCGACTGATCCTTATGGCATTCCATACCAGCAAGGCGGTTATAGTTACACCACTCCAACACAACTGGCCGGCATTAATAACCGGCGCAGGGCGGTGATGGACTTTCTTTGTCCTGCCTGGCGTGAGGTCGCCACTCGGGAATTTCAGAAGCTGTTAGCTCTCGGTGCTGCCGGCTGGCTCTTTGATGAAGTCTGTCATCATGGTCCGGTCGAATACTCCTTCAGCCCGGACCACGGGTATGCGCCGCCCGGCTTCATCTACGCCGGCGATCTCCCGATGTCCCGGCAGTTGCGCGCCGCGGCCGATAAAGTGAATCCCGATTTTGTCTTCGCAGGCGAAGGGCCCCAGGATTGGCTGATGCAGTACTATCCGGTCTCGTATTTCCGTATTAACGGCGGTTCGCGGCCAGTGTGCCGGTATATCGATTCTCAGGCTCCGCTGATGGTCGCCGTCACCGGATTCGACGATCGCGAAATGCTCAATCTGATCCTACTGAACCGCTATATCATCAGCTACGAACCGTACAATTTCAAGGGACATCTGACGGATTTCCCGCTCACCCTGGCCTATGGGCAGAAGATTGACGCCTTGCGGCGTAAATACAAAGCATGGCTCTGGGATGCCGAGTTCCGCGATACTCTAGGCGCCAGCGTGGACGCCGATGGCTCTCACCAGTATTCGGTCTTCGTGACGGCTTCCGGTAAGCGCGCTGTTGTGGTCGTCAATCAGGAACCCCACAAGGAGATTACTGCCACGGTTACAGTAGCTAATCCCGGCAGGTTCGTCACTGCAACGCCGGAGAACCTCAACCCGGACCCGTCCTCGGGCAAGGTGCAAGTTCCCGCGCGCTCGGCAATCGCCTTGATGGAACAGTAGAAGGTTCAGCCGCCGGCGTGGCTCACGCACTTTTCCTGCTAATGTCGCAAAGCATATCGGAGTGAATGTTTAGCCCTATGTTGGTCATGTTGTAGAAGTGCTCGCTTGCAACTAGCCAGACAATCTCGCAGATCTGACGTTCGGAATAGTAGCGCGCCAAGCGGGAAAAGGTCTCCGGCTCTATCCTTTTATTCTTCGCCAGTTCCGTTACATAATCCAGCGCCGCGCGCTCCGCATCGCTAAAAAGAGGGCTTGTGCTGTATTGCTCCAGCGCATCGAATTTGGCTGCGTTCATCGAAGCCTTGATGGAGAACCATCGACCGATATCGATGCAGAAGAGGCAGACGTTGGTGTGCGCCACCTGTTCACGAATAAGCATCAAGGTCTCCCGCGGCAGGAGCAGTTTCTTGTCCAATGCGTTGATCTTTCCATAGAACTGGCCGAACGCAAGCGGCAATCGCGCGCCGAAGACTTTTATTGGTGTAAGCACCTTGCCGAATTGGCGGCGGGTCATGGCATACACTAGCTTCATCATCAGCCCGTTGGGCTTTTCTACAGGGGGAAGAAACGTCTCCTGGGAGTCGGGACGAATGAGCGAAGGGGTTTTCATTTGTGCTTGCATGGTAGTGATCCTCCATGGATATTAGATGCGCTTGCCGATATTGGTTTAGCGAATCCTGGGGTGCCCCACATCTGACGCGTTCTTTGCGTCAGATGTGGGATTCCCACAATTGTCGATAGACAACGTCGTGATCACGCTGTGGTGCAAGGGATTGCCTCGACCCCGAAGAAAAAGACCCCAGGCTTGCTTCCCACCCCAGCAAGCTTCGCCTGCCGGGGACCCCGGTTTCGCGAGCCTGAGGCACCCGGCTCTGTACCAGAAAATGAAGAGCTTCAATTTGGAAAAGGACCGCATCGGCGGAGCTCCATCACTACCATGACGGAACGCAAGGGAGAAATGTGACATTCCGTAGGCTGCGCTGCCAGAGATGAGGAAATTCACCGCATCCTGTCTCTTCGACCGGCATCAAATTGTTGGATTCACGCAACCCAGGAAAGGCAGCTCAAAATGACAAACCAGGAACTCCTCTGCATCACCGCACTCAACTCATGGAAGCAAGTGATTGGCCGTTTCGATCAGAACTTCGCCGAACTGAGTGACGACCAGCTTCCAGAAGCAGGTCGCCCCCGGCAGGAACCGCCTGTTCTACCTTGTCGGTCACCTGACCGCCGTACATGACCGTATGTTTCCCTTGCTCGGTGTGGGCGAGAGGCTGCACCCTGAGTTGGATGAGACCTACATCACGAACCCGGACAGAACGGTTACCGATCGAGTTTCCGCTGCCGAGCTCAAGAAAGCATGGACCGAGGTCAATAGCAACCTGACCTCCGCCTTCGAGAAATTTACGCCTGAAGACTGGCTGCGAAAGCACACAGCGGTCTCCGACGAAGATTTCGCGAAAGATCCCACCCGCAACCGCCTCGCCGTCGTGATCAGCCGCACCAATCACGCCTCGTTTCATTCCGGGCAGGCGGTCCTCGCAAAATAAATCCATAACGAATGCATGAAGACCGGAGCATCACAAATCGACGAATGCAAATCGGGTTGAAGAAGACTTGGTTGTCCATTACACCTAACTTTGTCATCTCGACCGAAGCGAAGCGGAGTGGAGAGATCTGCGGTTTTCCCGCACCTGAGCGAGAGTAAAGCGGAGTGAAGGGAATCTGCGGTTACGCGCATAAACTACAGATCTCTCCACTTCGCTTCGCTCTCTCGAAAATCGTCCTGCAAAACCTGGGTGCCCCATATCTGGCGCGCTCTTTGCGCCAGATGTGGGAAACCGCAGATCTCTCCACTTCGCTGCGCTCCGGTCGAGATGACAAAGGCAGGTGCAGTTGCCGACCAAGCCTTCCTCAACCCGATTTTCATCCTCTTGGGTGGGCCGCAGGCCCATGAACACTCTGTCGAAAAAATCATCCTGGGAAGCCTAATCTGCCAGCAGTTGTGGTCTCCCACCCTTGCTACGCAAGGATGGGGCGCCCTAAATCTTCTTGAAGTATGGATCCAAAGCCGCCACGAATCGAGGGTGCCCCATATCTGGCGCGCTCTTTGCGCCAGATGTGGGAAACCGCAGATCTCTCCACTCCGCTGCGCTCCGGTCGAGATGACAAAGGAAGGGTGTAATTGCCGACCGAGCCTTCTTCAACCCAATTTTCATCCCCTTGGGTGGGCCGCAGGGCCATGAACACTTCGGTCGAGATGACAAAACGAATTGTCCCGTGGCCTGGGTTAACAGTGAAAACAGTGTGAAGCTAGGCCAGCGTGTGATGCAGGGCATCGATGGCGGAGGTGTGAGGATACAGCGGCATGGTAACAGTAAAAGTGCTACCCCTGCCTGTGGTTGAGGCTACTTTAATCGTCGCGCCATGCGCTTCAGCAATCCACTTTGCAATGGCGAGTCCCAGGCCGCTGCTTCCATTATCCTGGCTTCGAGAATCATCCACGCGATAAAAACGGTCAAACACGCGCGGCAATGCATGTGGCGGGATCCCGATGCCCGTGTCGGCTACTTCAAGTTCCGCATAATCGTCGTAAGAGTTCAGCGAAACACGGATGGCGCCTCCTTCGGGTGTGTAATTGATTGCGTTGTCAAGGAGAATGGTGACCATGCGGCCGAGCATCGAAATGTCTCCCATCGTCCATGTCTTACCGGATATCCGCGATTCCAGGGATTGATGTTTCATCTCCGCTCTCGCACATAGATGCTCGCAGGCACGGAGAGCAATCTCAGACAGATTTACCGGTTCCCGATCGATATTTTGCTTGACGATATCCGCGCGCGATGCGGCGAGGAGGTCGTCAAGCAATCGTGCTGTTGCATGGCACTCGGCAACGATCGTACCTAAAGCGGCGCGATACTGCTCCTCTGAACGCTGCCTTTTGAGCGCGACTTCACCAGTCGAGAGCATAACCGTGATTGTGGTGCGCATGTCGTGAGAAATATCGCCGGTGAATTGGGTCAGACGCTTAACCGCTATATCCAGACGGCCGAGAAGATCATTCCATGTTTCAGCCAGTAGTTGGAGCTCGTCTCCCGTTTGAGGAACAGGCAAGCGGTGCTGCAGGTCCTGAATCCCAATCGTGCGCGCCTTGCTCGTGATCCGGTGTACCGGCTCTAGGGCGCGATGGCTCAACGCCCATCCCCCAGCTGCTGCGCCCAGGAGGAGCAGGGGACAAAAGATAAGGTAGGAGTCCCTCACCGTTCGCAGGATTTCGAAATGCTCATCGGTTGCGCCTGACAGGGACAATCGCACCCTGCGGCCGCCCAGAGAAACGACATGATTGAGCGTTCGAATGGCGTGGCCATCTTTATGTACGACTGCGTAGCACGGGTCGATACAAGACTTATCCGGCCAGCCAATCTTGTATAAATCGCTCCCAGACGAATAAATGAGCTGTCCATCGAGTCCGTAGACCTGAATGACGTCGGTTTCTGCGACCGATACCGCCGGACTCACCTGGCGCAGCTTTTCAGCCAGGGTGAGAGAAGTGTCCTTCGCCGGCCAGGTATTGATGGAGATTATGAGGCGTTGTTCGCGCCTTTCCATGGTACCCTCTCGCGAGGTGGCCAGCGCATGTGCGAGATACCAGTAGGCAAAGACTCCCAAGCTGCTCATAAATAAGAGCGTAAATACGATGTAGAGAAGGCTTAACCGTATGCGGAGAGAGCGAAAGTTAATCCTCATTGGGAAGCGTGAGCGAATAGCCTAGCGCGCGTACAGTCCTTATCATGCTTTGACGCCCTTTTACATCGATCTTAGATCGCAAGCTATGCATATAAAAATCAATACTATTATCCCGGACGTCCGCATCATAACCCCAGCCAATCTCGATCAATTTGTTGCGCGTCACCACCTGGTTTACCCGCAGCATGAGTAACTCTAGAATCGCATATTCTTTTTTTGAGAGAATAATACGCTCGCCTCCCCGATGCGCCAGGCGGCTATTTCGATCGAGGATCAGGTCTCCGACTGAAAGTTGAGGATTCTGAGGAATATGGCCGCGCCGCCCGACGGCGCGCACATGAGCAAGAAATACCTCCAGTTGAAATGGTTTTGTGAGGTAATCGTCGGCGCCCAGGTCTAATCCGCGCACGACATCCTCCATGGAGTCCTTTGCCGTCACCATCAATATAGGCACCGCGTGCCGGGCTGTGCGTACGTGTTTCAGGATGGTGAATCCGTCCACTCCAGGCAACATGATGTCCAACACAACCACATCAAAATATTCACTCGTGACCAGATCCCTTCCCTCATCCCCCCGGTACGATAGCTCGACCTGATGGCCATCTTCTTCCAGACCCTGTCGAAGAATATTGGCAATGCGCTTGTCGTCTTCGATCAAAAGAACGTTCATAGGGCTTATTAAAAATCGAGGTTTGTGAACGTTTCGCTGACGTAGCGTAAATTGCCTGTTACAAGCCCGGTTTTCTCATGTTTTTCTCAGGATCGTGGGCTTGAATAAGCACATACCAACAGCTGTATGAACAAGGCTCGGCAATATTGCTTGGCCCGCCGGTGGAGCGGAAGAGGTCATCGCTATCACCGTCAGCATTCTTCTGCGCTGCAGCCCTGGAGATGGTACATCATTCATGGAAAACCTGGATCTATGCCATTTATCTGCGATTTCTAACCCATTTATCCCAGCAAAGTAAGGAGATTTCTTCATGTTCAGTGCCGCCGTAAGGAGTGTTCTTGCCTGCTCACTCTGTCTCTGTGTTGCTCCCGCTTTGGTAAGGGCCGAGAGTGCAAAATCAGCCAAACCCTCTGAGCAGGATCCTTCGACTTACATGCATGTGAACGCACCCTTAGCTCAGGCAGTGCTGCTGAGGGTCAAAGCCGAGCACGACGATATTGTAAAGCTCGGGCTGCACGCCGTTCCTCCGGGCCAGACCGACAACGTAATCATTGCCAATATTACGCCTTCGAAAATCGGCAAAAAGTCTTCGCCTAATGATCTGTCGAAGTTGGCAAAACAGACTCCGATCGCAGTGCGTGTCGACAAGCACCAGATCTTCGATCTGCTCATACCGATTACGGATGCGAATGGGGGCGACCTCGATGGCGGCTTTGTTGTGATGGAAGTTCCTTATGCCAAAGCCACAACTGAAGCCGCGGCTCTGAAGATCGGCGTCGCGATCCGCGATGAAGTGCAGCGGCAGATTCCCAGCAAGGCCGCGATGTATCAGCCATAAAAAACGAGATATAGCGTTACCGAAAGGCAAGGATCTAAATGAAAAAGCTATCATTGTTATTATTGCTGTTGTCGGCCATGGCTGCGGTGGGGCAAACTGATCGCGGCACTCTCACCGGCACCGTTACAGATCCTTCGGGCAAGAGGATCGTGGGTGCTAGTGTGGCTGTCACCTCCATCGCAACAGGGGCGGAGAGCCTTGGTAAAACAAACGATGCTGGAGTCTATACTGTAACCTCGCTCTCAACCGGCAATTATGAGGTCACTATCCAAGTGAACGGATTCGCGACCCTTCGCTTTGACAGTGTTGCCCTCGACGTAGGGCAGGTTCGGACACTGGACGCAAAGCTCTCTGTGGCGGGAACTTCCACCCAGGTTGAAGTTCATGATCCTGACTCGGGGCTGGCCAAGTCCTCAGTCGAAATTGGCGGCGTGGTCCATGGCAGTCAGGCGCAGGATCTCTCCCTCAATGGCCGTAGTTTCGTGAACCTGGTCTCTCTGATTCCCGGAGCAATCAATTCAGGAGAGGGCTCGCAGCAGGATATGCGCTTCGCCGGTTTGTCCGACGAAGACAATACCTGGCATCTGGATGGCGTTGACAACTCCGGTATCAACCATTCATATCAAAAAGTCGATCTGCACTTGCAGGTGTCGACTGAGGCGATCGCGGAGTTTCGTGGCAACGCCGTCACCTATAGTGCAGACCAAGGTGGTTCGGTCGGCGGCCAAGTTGAGGTTGTATCCAGGACCGGAGGGGATCAATTTCACGGGGCAGCGTGGGAGTTTCTTCGAAATAACGTCTTTGATGCCGCTCCATGGGGCTCCAACGGCATACTTCCCCCGCTGAGGCGCAATAACTTCGGAGCGAACCTTGGCGGCCCGATCCTGAAGAGGAAACTCTTCTTCTTCGTCAACTATGAAGCCGTGAGGCAGAACCTTACCCAAGTGCTGACTGCCACGGTGCCCAGTGCAAGCTATCGCGCCCAGGTTGCAGCGAAACAGCCTGTACTGGCTCCTCTTATAAATGCCTATCCTCTGGGTACGGTTTACATCAGCCCGGACGCCGCCACCTGGTACGGCAGCGGCCCTTCGGTGACCAATGAGGATTCGGGTTTAGCGCGGGTGGACTACCACGTTAACGATAAGATGAACGCCTTTGTTCGGTTCAATACCGATCACTATACGCAGGTGGCTCCCGACGGTTTTAACCCATATACTGCGTTCGTTGACCTGGATACTCCCAATGCGGTGATAGGACTGCAAAATACATTCTCGCCCACTTTTCTTAATGATTTCAGGTATGGCTTCAATCGGGCGCAATTCTTGCAGGGGCAGTACACGCCCTTCGTATTTGCCTTGCAAATAACTCCTTTTACCTCTATCGACACACCCAGTGGATCAACCCGCAACGATAACTCCTTTTCCTGGGTCGACGATGCAACGTTCCTGCATGGCCGGCATACAGTCAAGGCTGGCCTGACTATCCGCCGTGTGCAGGAAAACAAGGCATCGCCTAGTTTTCCGTCGCAGACGATTGAGTACACAAATACAAACACCTTTCTCCAGAATCTCATTGACTCCGACAGCTACGCCGGGGCCGTGCCCGTAACCGGCCAGCGGCTGACCGAGTACTTTGCATACGTTCTGGACCAGTTCCAGGTAAGCCCCACTCTTAACCTGAATGTAGGACTGCGGTATGAAAACTTTGGCGTCGATCATGAAGTGCTGGGCCGCGGCATCAATGTCGATCCCAGCAACTGTCCTAATGTGATCTGCTCACCCTCAACTCCCTGGTATCATCGGAGCAACCTGGAATTCTCTCCGCGTTTAGGCATTGTGTGGTCTCCAGCGGCCCTTAACGGCAAGACGGCGATACGAACCGGTTTCGGAATCTTCGATGGTTTCGGTCAGTTTGGCGGTCTAGGTCAGCCGGTTGGAAACATTGCGACCAAATATACTCTGACTCAGGCGCAGGCGCCCGGCTTTGGCTATCCGGTGCCTCCAAACCTGGGTGTAGCGACTTATAGCAACAGTCCGGCCGGTGGATCCATCAATCGTAAGATCACTTCCGTGTACGAATGGACGCTTTCCGTTCAGCAGCAGCTGGCAAAGAGAACTGTCTTTCAGGTAGCGTATTTCGGAACACGTGGCGCTCATATCTTTTCCGCTACCACTTTGAACGGGATCAATCCTGCTACGGGCAAACGTCCTTATACTGGTTATTCCACCATTCCCTATCAGAACAGTTCCAACGATGCTTATACGCAGGCGGTGCAGACCAGCATTCACCACAATTTGTCAAATGGGTTAATGCTTTCAGCGAATTACGAATTCTCGCACTCGATCAATGATGGAGGCATAGGAGGCGGTGAGGCCGATAACCCGCAAAATGTAAACTGCCTTCCCTGCGAACGGGCGCCGAGCGATCAGGATATGCGTCATTACTTTTCGGGGAGTGCAATCTGGCAGCTTCCGGTTGGGAACGGACGCATGTTCCTGAGTAACGCTCCCCGGATGACGAACTTCTTTCTAGGCGGATGGCAGTTAACTGGGGTCGCGACGGCCCGGAGCGGCCTGCCGCTGAACATTACCCTGAGCCGCAGCGCCAGCGCGCTCCCAGACCAAATCAATAGCAATCAGCGGCCCGATCGCGTTCCAGGAGTGCCTTTATACCCCGCCCGCAAAACACCGCAGAACTGGCTCAACCCCGCGGCTTTTGCTGTGCCAAAGAGTGGGACCTGGGGCGACCTCGGGCGCAATGCGGTCCGCGCTCCTGGTTTCTGGCAGATTGATCCAGGTCTCAATAAGCGCTTTCCGGTCACGGAGAGAATTGGAGTCAGCCTCCGCGCTGAGGCGTTCAATGTCTTCAACCGCGCGCAGTACGGTTCACCCACGGTGAAATGGGCGGCTCCCAGCGGTGGTGTCTCCAATCCAAACAACTACGGAGTTATCACCAGTTCGTTCAATTCGAATACAGCCGGAGCCGGCACGCCCCGTGAGCTCGAGTTCAGCGTAAAAGTCGATTTTTAGGTGATAAGCCACAAAAGGGGGCCGCGTGGCCGCTTGGCTGTGCCGCTTCTTCGTGGTCGTGTGACGGTTGAGTCTGCGTTGGCGATTGCAAGTCTTTCTATGCAAGTCAGGCTTATTAATCCACCGCGAACGTCTGAAAGGGAGTTAAAAGAATGATCTATCGGCCCAGGAGAGTTGTTATAAGCACTGCCGCTCTTTTCATTATCGCTACTCTCTTCGGGCGGGCACAGGTACAAAAGATGGGGCCCGTAGGTGAACAGGAGTCTAAGCCTTCAAGCGCTGCTCCTCCGGTTGCAAGCGTAGTTGACCCTGGAATCATCCCAAGCCGGCAGGGTATTACGCCAGCAGGATTACAGAGCATCTTTGAAAGTAGAGTGAGCGGCGTTGCTTTTGGGGAAAACGGCGATTCCGTCTATGCCGCGACTGTGGGCCAGAAAGGCTCGTACATTTATCAGATTAATTTGAAGACAAATCAGATGATGAGTGTGTTGAGCACAGCGGCCAGCCCGGGAATGCAGGGCCTAGCCTACGATCCGGTAAATCATGCTCCGCTGATGAGCGGCTTATCGGGGAATGGAAAAGGAAAGATATCAGAGGGGCAGTTGGTTGCATTAAGCGGTAAGAGCACGGCCATTGCGGGAGGCTTGGGATCCGATCAGGTTGGCGGGATCGCCGTGGGGTCGGCTAAGAACTCACGAGGACAGAGGCTTGCCGTCATCGCGCTGACCTTCAACGATGAAGCGGCAGTCATCGATCTCGATGCGAAAGATCTCTATCGTAGAATCAAGACAGGCATCGCCCCCTTTGGGGTTGCTGTGAATAGGAATAGCTCGGTTGCTTATATCAGTGACTGGGGAGGGCGCTTTCCGCGTTCAGGAGAACGGACCGCCGCGACGGGACCGGAGCCAAATGCGGACCAGGTTCTGGTCGATGCCAGGGGCGTAGCCTCCAGCGGAACGATAACCCGCATTGATCTCATCTCCGGGAAGGTGACAGCGACCATCGACGTCGGCCTTCATCCGTCGGGACTCGCCTGGGATGAGAAGCATGAACGTCTGTATGTCGCCAATAGCAACTCCGACTCGATTTCTATCATCGATACGGCAACTAACCGGTTATTGGAAACGATTGCGGTGCAGCCGTTCAAAAAGAACGTCGCAGGTGCGGCGCCTGAGTCGGTTGCTCTGTCACCGGATCATACGACGCTCTATGCGGCCTGCGCAGGGATCAATGCAGTCGCGGTGATCGATCTTGCGGCTTCACATCCCCATTTGGTTGGTCTTATTCCTACCGGATGGTATCCGGACGATGTAGCGGTGAGCCCTGACGGAAAGGCGATTGCTGTCTCGACGTTGCTCGGTGTAGGGTCGGGCTGGAACAGTCCAAAGTTATTGGCTCGCGAGCGCCGGGATGGCATGAAGCCGGAGCTGAATATGCATCGCCGATATGTTCACGCGGATCGTGGAACTGTTCATCTCATTGCTGTTCCGGACCCGGACGAACTTGGCCGGTATTCGATCGCGGTCGCGGAAAACAATCACATGAGTCTACGAGGCGAGTTGCATGCGGCCGGCGACTCGCAAGCCAAACCGAATCTCAATGCGAAGCCACGTCCTGTTCCGGCGCGGACGGGCGAGCCCTCAACAATCGATCATGTGGTCTACGTTATCAAGGAGAATCGCAGCTACGATCAGTATTTCGGCTCGCTGGGCAAGGGCAATGGCGACCCGAGTCTCGACCTGTACGGAGACGATATCATCCCCAATCAGCGGAAGCTGGCGCGCGAGTTTGTGCTGCTTGACAACTTCTATGCGAACGGCGGAAACAGCGCCGACGGACACCAGTGGCTGACGCAAGCCGCGGAAACCGACTATGCCTATTGGCCCGGCTACAACGGACGCAGCTATCCCAAAAACGGAGACGACCCGCTGGCTTTTGCAGGCTCCGGCTTCTTGTGGGATCACTTAGCCGCACACCACAGGAGCTTTGCCGATTTCGGCGAATACGTAGGGGAAATGGGAGCCAAGAGCGGCGCTTTTCGTGCCAGGCTGCTGGATGAGTACAAGCAGGGCAGCGAGTTTGTGGGCACATTTGCGACCAAAGCTCCTATTGCTCGTTTGAACCAGTACCTGGTTCCGGATTATCCCGCTTATGGCTTGAAAGTTCCGGATGTTGTGCGTGCGCGCATCTTCCTTCGGCATCTCAAGGCTTGGGAGAGCGAGGGCAGTATGCCCAACCTGGTGATGATCCAGTTGCCCTCGGATCACACGGAAGGAACCACGCCGGGATTTTCTACTCCCAAGGCTTGCCTTGCGGACAATGACCTGGCCGTAGGACAGGTTGTGGAAGGGATCTCCCACTCTAAGTTCTGGAAGTCAACCCTGATCCTGATTGTCGAAGACGATGCGCAGGATGGCCTGGACCATGTCGATGGCCATCGCACGGTGGCGCTTGCAGTTAGTCCTTATACGCAGCGAGGCGCGATCGACTCTACGTTTTACTCCCAGGTCAGCATGGTAAAGACCATTGAGCTGATCCTGGGCGTGCCCCCGATGTCGATTTTCGATCTGATTGCGAACGATATGCGCCAGAGTTTTCAGCAGACGCCGGATCTGACGCCGTATCAGGCAATCGAGCCCGCGCAGTCGATCTACGAGCGCAACCCGGAGTTGAATGCGCTCGACGGACAGAGTAAGTTGGATGCCGTCGCTTCCAGCAAGATGAACTGGCAGGAGCCGGACGATGTTCCGACACAACAGCTCAATCAGATTCTATGGCGCAACGCCAAGGGAACGGAGTATCCGGTCTGGAAGCGTGGGTCGGTGGTATTCCAGTCGGGGGCCGCGCAATAAATATCTTAGTCAAACCCGAAACATGCAGTTGAGAGAGATCGCTCTCTGTGCCTGGCTCCTTAAGAGCTGATTTCTATAACCGTCAGGAGTTTGTTTATGCGCCGTTTCGCCTCCGTCCTTGTTGGTGTTCTTTTCGTCTTTAACTGCCTCTCGCATGCTGAGTCGCCGGACGCCGCATCCGCCCCTCACGGCGAGCCGCTCCGTTTGCTGCAGACGATTGCGCTGCCTGGCGCAATCAAAGGAAACTTCGATCACTTTGGCATCGACCTGGAGCACCATCGTCTCTTCGCCACCCCCGAGGACTTCAAGGCGGTTCTCGTATTCGATCTCAACACGGGCAAAATGCTTCACCGGATCGATGGGATCGCGCGCCCTCACGCGATTTTCTATCGTCCCGATCTGAACCGCATCTATGTTACCGATGGAGGGGATGGGTCGATCAAGGTCTATGACGGCGAAACCTACCGTCTGGTGGACCGAATTGCTCTGCTGAAGGACGCCGATTCGATCGGCTACGACATCTCAAAAAAATATCTCTATGTTGATAACGGCGGAGGGGATGTTGGCCAGTCCTATTCGATGTTGAGCGTGGTAGACACAACCGGACGCAAGAAGCTAGCGGACATCAAGATAGATGGGGACACGCTGGAGGCGATGGCGCTCGATACTTTTCGCCCGCGTATGTATGTCAACGACAAAGCCAAAAACCAGGTCGTGGTTGTCGACCGCGTGAAGCGCAAAATTGTAGCAATCTGGCCGTTGACGATGGGCTCAGTCAACGTCGCCATCGCATTGGATGAACAGCGCCAGCGCCTCTTTGTAGGTTGCCGAAGCGGGGAGATAGTCGTCTTTGACACCAATACGGGAAAAGAGCTGCAGGCTTTACCCATTGACAAGGGCATCGACGATCTCATCTACGATCCCGGCAGCCGGCGTCTCTATGCCGCGGCCAACGGATCCGTGGACGTCTTCAGCCAGACCGATCTGGACCATTACGTCTCACTTGGCAGCGTGCCGACTGGGCCAGGAGCAAAGACGGCGCGGCTCTCGCCCGAGCTCAACCGCCTGTTTGTCGCCGCTCCGCAGAGCGCCTCTAAGAGCGCGCACGTTATGATCTTCGAACCGGCCAACGTTCCCGCACCGAAGACTCCCGTAGTTGAGCCAAAGGCTCCAGTCAATGCGCCCATTGCCGAGAAGATCGTGCTTGAGACGCTCTCCAATCACCCGACGCTCAGGAAACTGGGCCTTCATGCCATTCCTCCCGGCCAGGAGCACATGGTGATTGTGGCAAACGGCAATGCGACCAGAATCGGAGTACGCACTACCGAGGGCGACTTCGCCGCAGTAAAGGATGGCAAGACCTACTGCGCCAAAAAAGATGATGGCGCCTTCTACAACCTCAAGATGCGGATGTTCGACGCCCAAGGCCGGCGTATCGGGATCCTGGTTATGGAGATTCCATATACTTCGGCTACCGATGACCAAGACGCAATTCATCAGGCTGAAGAGATTCGCAAAGAAGTTGAACAAAAGATCCCGAGCCTGGAATCGCTCTTCCGTCCTGCATAGGGTGGAAGCCCCGCATTGATGCGGGGGTAGGAGCGCTTTAGAACTCGAAAAGCAGATTCCCTTCGGGAATGACAGAAAGAAAAGCAACTGCGAATACGAAACGACCGAAGGGCCGCAGGCATTCTTAGAGCGGTGGATCGGATTCGAAGTTGCCGAAATCGCCGTTTTTGGGTGCAGTTCGCTTGAAGGGGCAATAATACCGAGGTAGGATTTGGACGCATATGACCATCGTTTTGAAGCAGAGCATCCTCGGGCGCCTTCTGGTTTTGGTGGTTATATCTTTTTGTTGCATCGCGAATGCGCAGGAACTTGCGACGACCCCTGCCTTCGAAGTCTCCACCGTGCGGCGGAGCAGTCGGGACACACGGGGATCGAACTTGGACCTTGGAATAGATGCCATTCGATCATCGAACCTGCCAGTGATGTTTCTGCTAAAGTTCGCGTTCAATCTCAACGGCGGTTCGGATGATCAGATTATCGGTGCACCCTCATGGGTCTCGTCCCTCCCATTCGACATCCGCGCAAAGGTGGATGAGGAGGCTGCAGCAAGAATCGCCAGGATGTCTACAGACGAGCGGATTGCGACAACGAGGAAGATGGTCCAGACGCTGCTAGCGAATCGATTTCAACTGAAGGTGCATCACGAGAGCCGGGAGACTGCGCGTTCTCGCGCTGATGATTGCCAAGGGCGGCTCCAAGTTGACAGCAGTTGGCGATACGCCAGCAAGCAGTACGACAGGAGCGGGTAGTTGGACCGGCCTTCATAATCCCAGGGCTGGGGAGACCGAGGGCCGAGATGTGCCCATCGCGCTGCTAGTGAATGCACTGAGTAGCAAGCCGGAGATCGGTGGTCGATTAGTGATGGATGAGACGGGGCTTACCGGGAAGTACAGCTTCAAACTAACGTGGGCGCCGGAGGATCGAAATGGGGCAGTGGATGACCCTGGTGCAGGCGGCCCTTCGCTTTTCAGTGCTATTCAGGGGCAGCTTGGCTTGAAGCTGGAAACCCAAAAGGCTCCGGTGGATTGCGTGGTCATTGACCACATAGAACAGCCGTCCCCAAACTGAGCACGCTTGCCATCTTTGAACTTCGGCTGGGAGGATGACTCTCGCCAATGATCGATTCACTCTGACCAGCCCCTCCGAGAATTGATCCCGAAGCGGCGTAGTTCCTGCAATGTCGCATTTTCGGCAACATCAATCGAGCTCCTCGACCCCGATAGGCAGCCACGCGCGGAACGGCTTTGCAGGGGCCTAACAGGCTGCGGAAAAAGGTCGAACAGAGTGCGAAAACAGTTCCCTCAGCGGCTAAAGCCGATCGAGTTTTCAAGCAGTTATGGCACGACTGAAGTCGTGCCCTGATACAAAGCCATAGTTTTTCCGCAACCTGCTAAGCCCATCGCAAGACCTGAACCGGCCTAAACCGCAGCGCTTCGACGTCGAACTCTCCGATCTCGATATCGCGGAAGAACCACATTCTCGGAGCATTCAATCACGCAAAGAATGATGTTACCTTCGTCGGCAGAGAAATCTTTGTGTCTGTAACCTCATTTGGGTGGGAATCCTGTGTACCACTTCAGGCCGCTGATCTAATAGCATACGAGACTTTCAAGGAAGCTGAACGCACGATGAGCAAGACGCAATTCATCAGGCTGAAGAGATTCGCAAAGAAGTTGAACAAAAGATTCCGAGCCTGGAATCGCTCTTCCGTCCTGCATAGGGTGGAAGCCCCGCATTGATGCGGGGGTAGGAGCGCCTGGGTGCCCCATATCTCTCCCACTTCGCTGCGCCCTGTCGAAAATCGTCCTGGGAAGCCTGTTCTGCCAACGATTGTGGTCTCCCACCCTTGCTACCCACCCCAGCAAGCTTCGCTTGCCGGGGACCCCGGTTACGCAAGGATGGGGCACCCTAAATCTGCTTGAAGTATGGATCCAAAACCGCAGATCTCTCCACTGCGCTTCGCTCCGGTCGAGATGACAAATTAGGTGTAATTACCAGCCAAGCCTTCCTCACCCACTCTTCATCCCCTCAGGTGGGCCGCAGGCCTGTCACCAGGAGCTACTGGGATGAGGCCGCCGGCTTCGCATTCGCGGCTTGCGGGAGAGTGAAGTCCACGCCTGCGCCGCGGTTGGCCTCCACTGTCGCCGGTACATTGATCTCGGAGAGTGGGAACTCTTTCTGGGTGTCCCCGTCGAGATCGTACAGAGTGGTTCCTGTAAGTACGTAATTGTGCACTTCCTGGTTTGGCCGGCCGTCCTTGAAAACCAGTACGGTTACGGGTTGCGGCCGGGCCGGCTGGGTGGAGACAGAGCCTGCGTATGGAGGGCGATATATGTCTCCGGCGCCTTGGGCCTCCTCGAGCGGCGGAGAGGGAGGGGGCTCCTCCGCGTAGTTCTCAGGTCCCTCCTCTGCGTTGGCCTCGGGCTGGGGCGCCGAGTTTGGCTCGCTCTGGTCATAATCGTCGGTGTAAAAGCCGGGATCAAATCCGAAGGGATAACCGACAAAGTTCGGAACCAGGTAATTACCGTATCCATATACATACGACCGGAGTCCCCTGCGGTCGTGGTCGTGGTCGTGGTCGTGGCCGCGGTCGGGGTGCTCGTGCCGCATGCCTTCACCGGCGCCCCGGTTCGAGTAGCCATTCATCCCGTAGGAATTCCGCGGCATGAAGTGCTCTGTCCCGGCCATACCCGATGGGGAACCGCGCAAGAACGATCCTGAGGGCCGGGTAGAGACCGCCGGGTAGGTGGAGGAGCGAGGCCCGATTCCGCTATGAAACCCCTGGGCTGGGGAGAAGCCGCCTGCATGGCCGCCGCCGCGTTGAGCGCGTGCTTGTCCGGTAGCGAAAATGACCAATGCAACCGGAAGCAGAAGAAAAATCATGCGCCGCATAGCGAAACTCCAGACCTGATTCCCCTTTTACGACGGCTTGGATCGGACCTCTCCGCCGCCGGGCTCCGGGAAAGAAGATTCCTCCTCCGGCGGGCATGGGATATTGCGCCGCGGGGCCGGTTTCATCCCGTGCTGCGGCATGCCGCAAGCCGGGCATGCTTCTGCTTTCAATGTGATTTCAGCTCCACAACATGTGCAATATGCTGCCAAGGGTACCTTCCAGGGAATACTAAATACTAATACTTGGACGCATTTCCCATGTGGAAGATTCGTTTTTAGAGCCGCCGCCAGAGCAAATTCTTTTCCGCAAAGGAGAGCGGGGCGGTTACTTATCTCGAGAAATTTTGCGCATACGTATCAGCCGGGAGTCCTGTTTTGAGCGCCTTGTCGCGCAGCTTGAAAGCCCCCCCGCGGTCCATGGGACCGCCGAGAATCACCAAATACGGCTCGCGGCCTTCTTGAGGAGAAAAAACAGAGGCCGCTAAATCGGGATGCTCATGGTTGATTTCCTCCACCTTATGCTCCGCCTGATCCTGGCGGCGGTAGGTATAAACAACCACTCTCCATGCGGAGCGAGTGGCTGAGACGGCCGTTCCGGCAGCGCCGGTCTGCTTGGGTTGGCTCGGAGCCAAGCGCTGGGCAGAAGGCTTTCGCATCGGCGCGGCTGGAGGCGGAGCAGACGAATGATTGGCAGCCGCTCGGGCGGGAGTACTCGGCTGCTGTCGCGCCTTGGGACGGAAGAGAAGCCAACCGAGCAATAGGAGCAGGGCGACCGCCAGTGCCGCGTAGAGTCCAAGCGGCCGCTTCCGGCTCTCGTTCTCATCTTTCTCATCCTCTTCGTCTTGCCGGATCGGGGCCGGCGAAGCCGCGGGGGGACGTACTGAAGTGATCGGCGCCGTGCTCTGGGCGATTCCCGGCGGCGCGACACTGGCGGCCGCCGGCGCCGGAATGGAAGCGGCGGGGGCGGGCGGTGGCGTGGGGGCGGCGGGCGCAGCAGCCGGCGGCGCAGCCGCTGCCACCGGGGACGGCGTTTTCAAGACAGCCGCGATTTGCGCCAGATTCCAGCGCGAACTGAATGAGTTGCGCACTATCTCCGCAAAGGGCGCGGGAATGCGATTGATCTGCGCGTCATCTGCCGATGATGCCTTGCGCTGAGTGAAAGCATGGAAGAGAACTGCGCCAATGCCCGCCACATCTCCCGCGCGGGTGCCTCCGGGAGCTTGCAGACAGTCGCTGCGCAGCTTAACTGCTTCTCCCACCGCTAGAACGCTGGCCGGTTCCACGCGGCCATGCACCCAGTTTTCCCGGTGGATCGCCGTGAGCGCGCCGACTAAGGCTTCCGCAACCTGGCGCGCTTCGTCCTTGGACAGAGCCCGCCCGCGGAGTACATCGGAAAGGTCCTGGTCGGTGTGCTCCATGATGGCGTAGACAAACAACGTCCCATCGATCCGGGTTCGCCCTACCTTGTCGATCGAAATCAGGTTGGGATGCTTGAGCCGCCGCGCGCCCTCGAGCCGTTCGGCTACTTCGTCTGCGTCCGTGAGAGATTCCGTAAGGCTAATGATTGCCGGCCGGCTCTCGCCGGTCTCGGTCTCAAACCACGCGGTACGGCCCTCGGATCGCACCAGGCGGCGCAATGCATAACCCTCGACCACCCGTCCTTCTAGTTCGTTCCAAAACTGCATTGAGTCCTAACTTCGCAACTGCATTCGGGGCAATTGTATGACCATCGAGAAGTTATGGTGAAGGCCTCCGCATTCATGCGGGGGGTAGGAGCGCTTCAGCGCTCCGGAAAATCGACCTTGATGATGCGCTTTAGCGCTGGCATCGGCAAAATCCCAGGACTAGAGCATTTCTCCTGATACTGTTGTGTGGCGAGAGTCGCTATGTGTAGCCATTCTTCGATGGAATGGCTACGTCTAATCCGCTCTTCGCTTTACACCATCAGGAGAAATGCTCTAAGACCGTCTCAAGACCGAACACTTTTCCGCTGGAAAAAGATCCAGCTCCCCGTGCCAAAGCAGGGGCTTCCACCAAAACTCCAGCAACTTCTTATGCGATCCTCTCGACCGTCGGCCTGGAGCCATTGCTGGTGCGCGCCAGCAGCGCCATGCCCTCGCGAGCCATCTCGCGGGCCATTTTGCGCAGTTCTTCCGGGCGTTCGTTATGGATCGCGGTGAGCTGCTCCAGAGCTGCCGCAGCGCGCAGTTTGGCCACTCCCTGGAATGCAAATTCGCCCGCATTCCCGCAGGTATGCAAAATGTTGTCGGCGGTGATCTTGAAAACGTCCTCGCCCTGTATGACAAAGGCCACGAGATATTTTTCAGGCGCCGGAATCTGGGAGGGGGTAGACATATGAGTTTCCTTCGGAATTCGGAATTTTAAAGGGACAAAGGGCCCTGAGCCTCAGAGAGAGCAGGTTCTATTTTTTCATACTAGAAGCTATCGGCGCGATGCAAGCAGATTGAGATGGAAGAATCGCGGCGAGGAACAAACTTAGGCTCTGGAGGATCATTTCTTTCGCGCTACCCAGGAAAACAGAGGGGCGCCCCACGCTCCGATTGCGAGGAGGGCTCCGAAGAGGATGACCGCGTCAATGCTTTCCCGTCCCTGCCTCGACCAGTAGTCGTTCTGAAGATTGAGCCAGAGGGAGAACTCGTCCAGAGTCAAAGCCGCGCCGGCGCCGAACAGAATGGACATCAAGCTGCTGGTAAAGATAGAGGTCGGCGTATCCTCTGATCCCAGCTCCAGGAGATAGCCGTAACCCACCAGCAACAGGATGAGAATGCCCCAAACCAAGTGATGGATATGACGGCCGTGAAACATGACCCATTGAAATGGCCCCAAATGATGCACAATCGAGATCACCAGCAGACGAACCAGGGCGAAGGTGAGAAAGAAACTCACCGAGGCCAGGAATAGCCTGCGCCGCGGGCGGTCCGGGATCTGCTCATGGATGAGCTTGCCGACGCGGGTGAGGTGCAGCAGCACCATCAGGACCGCCGTGATCAGAAGGGTAAAAAATAAGAGAATTAGAGCGCCAGTCACGTGCCTCGCTTATCTGTCGTCCTGCCCTAAGAGAAGAGAAACTCCTTGGTCCGGAGTTCCTTGATGATATCGCGGAGCTTTGCCGCCTTTTCGAACTCGAACTTCTTCGCGGCTTCGCGCATATCCGATTCGAGTTTATTGATATATATCTCCAATTCCTGCTGCGAGCTGAAATCGGGCAGCGACTCGTCGGGATCGGTCAAATCCGAGTACTCGGCGTGCAGAATTCCGGCCAGCGACATGTCCAGCGAGCGGATGATGGAGGTGGGCGTTATGCCGTGCTCCTCGTTGTATTCCCTTTGCACCGTGCGCCGGCGCTCGGTTTCGTCCAAGGCGCGGCGCATGGAGTCGGTGATCACGTCGGCATAGAGAATTGCACGGCCGTGGATATGGCGGGCGGCGCGTCCGATGGTCTGGATCAGAGAGCCGGAAGAGCGAAGGAAGCCCTCCTTATCCGCGTCAAGGATGGCAACCAGCGAGACCTCGGGCAGGTCGAGACCCTCGCGAAGAAGGTTAATTCCAATGAGCACGTCGTACTCGCCCTTGCGTAGGTCACGCAGCAGCCTGACGCGTTCGAGTGTCTCGATCTCAGAATGCATGTAGCGGCATTTGACGCCGACTTCGGAGTAGTAGCCGGCCAGGTCCTCGGCCATTCTCTTGGTAAGCACGGTAACCAGAACCCGCTCATTGCGCGCTGCGCGCGTCCGAATCTCGGCCAGCAGGTCATCGATCTGTCCGCGAATGGGGCGGATTTCGACCTCCGGGTCCACCAGGCCGGTCGGCCGGATGATCTGTTCGACAACCACGCCGGCGGACTTGGTCAGCTCATAAGGGCCCGGTGTGGCTGAGACATAGATCGTCTGATGAGTGCGGATCTCGAATTCGTCGAATTTGAGCGGACGGTTGTCCATGGCCGACGGCAGCCGAAATCCGTAGTCAACCAGGTTCTGCTTGCGCGAACGGTCGCCATGCCACATTCCATGAAGTTGTGGAACGGTAGCGTGGGATTCATCGATAAACAGCAGGTAGTCGCGAGGGAAGTAGTCGAGCAAAGTGGGCGGGGGCTCTCCCGGCAAGCGGCCGGAGAAGTGGCGAGAGTAGTTCTCAATCCCATGGCAATAGCCCATGGATTTGATCATTTCCAAATCGAAGCGGGTGCGTTGATGGATGCGCTGCGACTCAACCAGCCGTCCTTGCGACTCCAGTTCCTTCTCCCACACGCCAAGTTCGTCAAGGATAGAGGAGATCGCGGTCTTCTTTCTCTCCGGCTGGACCACGTAATGCGACTTGGGGTAGATGGGCAGCCTGGAATACTTTTGCCGGACCGTGCCGAAGAGCGGGTCGATTTGCGACAGGGAATCGATTTCATCGCCAAAGAGCTCGATGCGGTAAGCCATCTCGTCATAGGTGGGATAGATCTCGATGACGTCCCCGCGAACGCGGAAGCTGCCCCGGCGGAAGTCACCGTCATTTCTTTCGTAGAGGATTTCCACCAGGCGGCGCGTAATGTCCTCGCGGCGAATCTTCTGTCCGCGCTCCAGCAGCAGCAGCATGCCATAGTAGGCTTCCGGCGATCCCAGACCGTAGATGCAACTGACTGAAGAAACGATAATGGCGTCGCGGCGCTCGAAAAGCGAACGGGTGGCGGAGAGACGAAGCTTGTCCAGCTCCTCATTGATGGTTGCTTCTTTTTCGATGTAGAGGTCGCCTGCCGGAATATAAGCCTCCGGCTGATAATAGTCATAGTACGAAACGAAGTACTCAACCGCATTTTCCGGGAAGAACTGCTTGAACTCGTGGAAGAGTTGGGCGGCCAGAGTCTTATTGTGCGCCAGGATCAGCGCCGGGCGATTCAACTGCTCGATGATCTTGGCGACGGTGAAGGTCTTGCCTGAACCGGTAACGCCGAGCAGAGTCTGGTGCTGTTCCCCGGCGGCCAGGCCGGAGACTAATTCGTCGATGGCGCGGCTCTGGTCGCCGCGCGGCTTGTAATCGCTGGTTAACCGGAAATCCATGGATGCATAGAGCCTGCTATTACGTTAGCAGGACGCAGAAAAACTCGCTTTTCTTTCCATTTCTGAAAAGAGGAACCTGGGGCACCGGGTTCCTCAACGTCTGTGAGACCGGCGGGGTTGTCAAAAGAGAAAACGCATCGCGAGCTGCATGCGCCGCGGAGGATAGGCGCTGGTGATTTGCGCAAAGTCTTCTGATCCTTCGACATCGTCAACGAAGGAGCCGTTGACGTGGTTCAATACGTTAAAACTGGAGACAGAAAGGCCTAAGGCCGGGCTCTGGTCCGCCTCTTTGGGGCGCAGCTTGAAATCGTAGCCCCAGCGCAGATCGAGGTCGGCCGAGCCAGGTCCGTCTTCGCTGTTGCGGGCAACGTCATCCGGGCGGGCATTGAAAAGACTGGTGCCGTAGTTGTCATCCCCAGTGAGAATGCTCCAAGGTTTGCCGGTGTTGAGAAACAGCCCTACCGCGAAATTCCAAGGGCTCTCGGGATTGAACATGCCGTAGAAACCAAATCGCTGACGCTGGTCCCAGCTGGCGCGCGACCACTCGGCGTTGGGATCGGATTGGTTCTCCGGGAACCAATTGATGCCGTCTGTGTTGGACTCCCACTTGCTCCACGTGTATTGGCCGAAGCCGGAAAAGTACCGGTTGTAGCGGCCGCGGTAGTTCAGGCTCACGCCGTTCCCGATATTGGTTCCCGCCGATTGCATTTGGCGGAATTGAGAAATGCGCGGATTGGGGCGGCTGGCGTAATTCGGCGGTGGCGGCGCGTTGATATCGATCGAGCGAAAGACATCGACCGAGCGGCGGCTCCAGACATTGATGCTTCCCGTAGCCTTTTGGCCGATCTGGCGGTCGAGAGAAAAACCATAGGCGATGGTATAGGGTGTTTTGATGTTTGGGGCGCGTTCGACCAGCGACGGCGGCAGGGCGGCGGGCTCAACGCATAGAGTGATGGGCATGCAGAGCGGTTGTTGTTGCGATGAAATTTGCAGCAGGCGCCGCCGGGCGGTGGAGTAGCGGGCGATGTCCTGAATGGGTCCACTCCCCAGCCGATCGAAGTATATGCCGCCGCCGCCGCGCAGCACGAACCCGATTTTGGGGTCTAGGACCAGCGCAAAGGAAGCGCGTGGCTCGAGGTTGTTGACGTCATTGCTTAGGAAGTTTTGCCAGTCATAGCGCACACCGGGAGTGATGGAGAAGCGCGGTTTCAGCTTGATCTGGTCCTGGATAAAAGCCCCAGCTTCCTGCTGGGGGAAGACAAAACGAGTCTGACCCTGGGAGACGGAGTAGCCGGAAGGCTGGTTGGCCTCATACTTCGCCAGGCTGGCAAAACTATAGGCGCCCAGCGAGTTGGTGCGATCGTCCAGCACCCGGCGGCTGAAGTGGGGAATGTTGACGCCGAAGATAACGGTATGCCGACCGCGCGTCCAGGTGACTTTGTCATTGAACCGCGCGTTGTACTCGGAGCGAAGCTGGTCGGCCTGAGCGCTGCCGCCGGTGAAGTTGCCCTGAACCACAATTCGCGGAGCTTCGACGGCATTGGTGTAGTTGTTATACCAATGCTCGAGAACCAACGAAATCTGGTTCAGGAACTGGGCGGAATAGATGCCGTCATCGTGGAAGATGAGGTCATCTTCACGGTACTTGGCGTTATAGCCGGCCTCGGCCAGGGTCTGATTTCCTGCGCCCTCATTGGTATTGGTTGAGTCCTGGTAGGCGTATTCAGCATAAGCATTGTTCTTGGCGCCGAAGACGTGGGCGATGCGTAAGGAGAACTCCGTATCGCGGGTGGGCGCAGGCACATTGGCTTGAAACCTGCCGCTGGGATTTTGCGGCGTCGGAACGATGGTCGCGTTGACCACGGCGTCCAAATCCTCCTCCGCGCGGTTGACCGACAACAAGAACGAAGTGCCCTTGCTGTGCATGACCGGTCCGGTTAGAAATCCTTCATAGATCCGCCGCTGCTCGAAGGGTTTGCTGGGCGAGAAATCCTGTTGGGCGTTCAGGCTATTGTCGCGAAAGGTAAAGTTGAATTGGCCGTGGTATTTCGACTGGGTGGGCTTGGTGACAATCTCGATCTGCCCCCGGCCGGGATTGTAATATTGCGCCGAGTAGGGATCCTGATTGATGTGGATCTCGGCGACGGCGGACGGCGATACCGTGACGCGATTTGCCTCCACCCCGTCGACCATAAGCCCGGAGCCTGCGGTGGGTTCTTCACCGGCGTCCATGAATGCGCCCAACGCGGTGACGTAGTCATTGTCGAAGATCGGCATCTGCTTGAGATCGGAGGCCGTCATGGTAACTGTGCTCTGGTTGTTGGCGGAGTCGGTGAGGTCCACGCTCGAGGAAGCGTTGACTTCGACCTGCGTGGCCACCGTGGCGACGGAGAGAACGACCGCGAGCGGCCCCACCTTGGTTGCTCCGATATGGACTCCCTGAGTCGACGTCGCAAATCCATTCAAAGAAATGCGCAATGTGAAATCGCCCATGTGCGGCGGCTGAAGCATGAAAGAGCCGTCTTGCCCGGTGGCCGTCGATGCCACCGGGTGACCGGACGAATCCAGCAACTGCACCAGCGCCCCGGGAATAATGGCTCCGGAAGTATCCGCGACGTTCCCGGTGACCACGGGAGCTGCGATCGCAGTGGGCGGAGCACCGCCGCCGGCAATAGGCGAAAGAGTAGTGGCAAACGCGGCCGGCGCGAATGCGAGGAGGAGCACAAAAATTTTTTGGAGCAAGGCAGAGTCTCCAACACTTCAATAGATATTCAAATGTTTATGTTGCTGAAGGAAAAAGCGGAATCCATGGCTTTACGCGGCTTTTTTCGAGTTTTAGTCAGATGCCGGCTTCGCCCTCTCCGCACTATTGTTGTTACCCATAGTAAACGCAACAGAGGGATTTTTCTTCAACAGCGATCCGCCCGTGAGAGCCAACGGCCATTCGTTTGGGGCATCGACGATGCAATCAGGCTGGGCCGCCTCCAAACTCTCGGGCGCCAGTCCGAAGGAACATCCCATACTCCAAGTTCCCGCGTTGCGGGCGGTGAGGACATCCACGCCGGAGTCGCCAATCATCAACGTCTCTTCCGGAGTGACTCCTGCTTCCTGGATGAGAGCGTTGAGACCCTCGGGTTCAGGCTTTTTTGTGGCAAAGCTATTGCCGCCGAAAATGCGAAAGAAATGTGGGCTGAGCCCGAGGGCGTCGCAGATGCCTTGCGAGGCTCCGACAGGCTTGTTGGTAAGCACAGCCATGGATCGTTCTATGCCATTCGTTTCAAGTTGCAGGCTACGCAGAGCCTCGAAGACGCCGGGATAGACAACGGTCTGGTCGAGCTTGTGATCGTTGTAATAGCGGAGAAAATAACTCAGCGCGGAATCAAGAAAAACCGGGTCTGCTTGTTCGCCCAGGGCCCGGCGCACCAGCATGGGCGCACCATTGCCGATGTAGCTGGCGATGACGGTTTGCGGCAGCGGCTGCCGCCCAAAATGGTGCAACATCGCATTTACCGAGGCACAGAGGTCTGCGACTGAGTCAATCAGCGTGCCATCGAGGTCGAAAACCAGCAGCCGAAGAGAATGCGAGGGAATTGCCCGGAAAGTCCTGACCATCCTTCTACTTTAGACGATTCGCGGCATTTACTCGGGCACCCGCCAGCCGGCGGCCGTGAGGATCAATTGCGCCGTGCCCTTCGTCTGGCCGGTAGTATTGGCGAGAACCGGGAAAGCAGTGCGCATCTGGTCCGATTGCGCCCAGCCGGGAACATCCATCATCTTGTATTCGTAAACGACGTGGCTGGTGTGCTGACCGTTCACCACTGCGGGGGGAGTAAAACTGTCGATGCTGGTTACCTGCCGATGCCCATAACAGAAGCGCGCATTGGCCCGGGTTTTGGCGTAGGGTGTGAGCGAGTAGCGCCTCACGTGGATGCTCTTCTCCTCGGTTCGCTCCAGCAATCCCGCGGTGGCTAAAGCATCCAGGCCCTTGGCCGTGGCGGTGGCCTGCTCGTTGGCGCTCACTTCGTAGGGGAAGCGAAGAGCGCTCGGGTAGAGGCAGTCATCATGCGCGGCATAATACTCGTTCAAGCCCAGGGTAAAGTTCTCATTGCTTGGCTTCATATTCGAATTACATGCGGTTAGCAGGAGCGCGAGTGTGAGGGCCGCCGCCCCTGCTGCGGAGATCCAGGTAGAACGTACCATCGCTTTCTCCTTTATCCACTTAAAATTGCCGCGAAGACCCATCTACCCGACGACACCACGATATCAGGAGATCATGGGTTCGCTCCCGGCGGAGTTTTGCGCTGTTGAATCGCCCAGGGTGATAGGGTGAGGGCAATATGAGCAGGGAAAAGCAGCGGGTTGTTTTGATCACGGGAGCCTCTTCAGGAATCGGGCGCGCCTGCGCCCTGTATTTGGCCGAGCGAGGATTTCGCGTTTACGGCACGTCGCGCCGCGCTGCGCTCCAAGCGGAAGATATTCCTCCGGGCGCCCTCTCGATGCTGACCATGGACGTCACTTGCGACCGATCAATCGAGCGCGGGATTGAGGCGGTGTTAAGCCGCGAGGGCCGGCTGGATATCATGGTCAACAATGCCGGAATGGGCATCGCAGGTCCGGTGGAAAGCACATCGATGGAAGAGGCGCGGCGGCAGCTCGACGTAAATTTCTTTGGGGCCTTCCGCCTTTGCCGCGCCGCTTTGCCTGTTATGAGGCGGCAGGGAAATGGCTACATCGTCAACATCAGTTCCATTGGCGGAGTGATCGCCATCCCCTACCAGGCGTTGTACAGCGCATCGAAGTTCGCTCTGGAGGGATTGAGTGAAGCCTTGCGGCTCGAAGTCAGCCCGCTCGGGATCCGGGTCGTCCTCATCCAGCCCGGCGACCATAGGACCGCCCTAACCGAGAATCGCCAACTGACGGAAATGTCGAGCCAAAGTGGAATCTACCGTCCGCCATTTCTGTCCGCGCTCAATCGAACGGCTCAGGACGAGCAGGGCGGCCCGCCGCCGGAGCAGATTGCGGCCCTCCTTCATCGCATCGTAAATCTCCGCCGTCCGCGGCTGCGGTATACAATTGGGCCGCCTGCGCAGAGGGCCGCAGTCTGGCTCAAGCGCTTCTTGCCCTACAGCGTGATAGAGCGCGGCATGCGCATGTATTACGGACTTTAGCGTTTAAGTGAAAGCATCTGATAGCAGCGAGAAATGCAACTTGGCAGGCTGTTTCGGCGTCTTAAATCCGTCCTGAGTTTATGCCCAGCGTCCGATGCAAACTCGTTTGTGCTCCAGTCCTGGCCTCCCTCGCCGGCCTGAGCGGTTGCGGCAGTTCAAAGCAGGCGGAGCCGAAGCATATCCAGTCCGCGCCGGTGGTAATAACCAAGACCGCGCCGCCGACTCCCATTCAAGAAAAGAAGGTTGAACTAGGGGGAACCACCTGGGATCCGCATTGGGACGATCTCATCGAGCGATCGCTCCCCCCTGCTTTGCTCTCCTCTCGTGTTCCGCGCGATGTGCGCCTTTTTTGTCCACGCTTCTACCAGTTGAGCAAGGTGGACAAGCGTACCTTCTGGGCATATTTCTTTCAGGCGCTCGCCGGCGCTGAAGCTGGCCTCAATCCGTCCGCCAATGTTCTCCATACCGAACCTGAAGTCGCGGTAGTCGATGGGGTCTCGCACCAGATGGTTCGCAGCGAAGGTCTTCTGCAACTGACATATGAAGACCGTAGGCGTTATGGCTGCGACTTTGACTGGAAGGCAGATAAAGGGCTCAGTAAGAAAGACCCGGCAAAGACAATCCTCCAGCCCGAAAAGAATCTCTTATGCGGAATTAAGATCCTATACAAACAGATCATTGTCCACCATAAGCCCCTGCTCTCACCGACCGGCTATTGGTCGACGCTGCACCCCGAAAACCCCGACTACCTGGTTTTTGAGAAGCAGATGGCCAATGTTCCAGCCGTTTGCGGCCGGCGTGCCCCATACCCGAAAGCGGTGGCCGAAAATCACCGGATCGCTAGTGCTGAGCCGCCTGCGGCTCCCGCTAAAGCATCGAGCCATTAGCGCGCTGTCCACCCAAGGGGATGAAATTGGGTTGAGGAGGCCTAGGTTGGCAATTACACCTAATTTGTCATCTCGACCGGAGTGTTCATGGGCCTGCGGCCCCACCCATGGGGATGAAAATCGGGGTCAACTCGATAGGTAAGCGAATTCATCCCAGGGCTTTGTATCAGGGCACAGCTAAAGCTGTGCCCTGATACAAAACACAGTGGCCGTATACATATAGCCTGGGACCAGAGATCTCCACCAACCATCCAGGACCCGAGCGCCTGAAACCCAAGCTAATTCACCCCAGAGACACTACACTGGTTTTCCATGCTTGAATTAATGCTCTTCCGCGCCGTTTCCGTCGCTATTTTGATTCTGGCGAACGGGTTCTTTGTCGCGGCGGAGTTTGCCTTGGTAAGCGTCCGCGAGACGCGTATCGAGCAACTGATCGCGCAGGGCCGCCCCGGAGCACGAGTAGTTCGCCGGCTGCAAGAGAATATAGAAGACTTTTTGCCTGCCGTGCAGTTGGGCGTAACTCTATGCAGCCTGGCCCTGGGCTGGATCGGCGAGCCCGTGGTCGCCGCACTCTTCGAGCATTGGCTGAACGGCCTGCCCCATGCCACCATCTATTCGCACCTGATTGCGGTGCCTGTGGCCTTTGCTCTCATTACCTACTTGCATGTGCTTCTTGGCGAACTCGTGCCGAAGTCCCTGGCATTGCGCAAGACCGATGAAATGGCAGTGGCGGTCGCCGGGCCCATGGATGTTTTTATCCGCCTCACTCGCCCCGCCGTTCGCCTGATGAAGTGGTCGGCGCGATTGGTGCTTCACCTCTTCCGCGCGGAGATGATGCAGGAAGGCGCGGTGCATTCGCCTGAGGAGCTCAAGCTGATTGCCAGCGCTGCGCGCAGGACGGGGCTGCTGCCGCCTTTTCAGGAGGCGATTATTCACCGCGCGGTGGAGTTGAACCAGGTGCCGACGCGGGAGATCATGACGCCGCGCCAGAGGATCTTCTCCTTACCCGCGAACATGCTGATCGAGGATGCGAACGCAAGGGTAGTCGACGAGCAACACTCGCGGGTCCCGGTATACGACCCCGCTCATGGACCGGAGCATATTGTAGGAGTGGTGTACTCGAAAGATCTGGCCCGCCTTATGCACTTTCGTATGACCGCGCAGACTCGCTTTGCGCGCGCGCCTTTTTCCGAGCTGCGGCTGGGCCAGGTGATGCATGATGTTCTGGTGGCCCCCGAAACCAAGCCGGTTCTCGATCTGCTGATGGAATTTCAGCAGCGCAGAAGACATATCGCGATTGTGGTGGATGAGTACGGCTCGACCGTGGGGTTAGTAACCGTCGAAGACGCCATTGAGCAGATCATCGGAGAGCTCGAGGATGAGTTTGACGTCGGACCGCGCACTGCGCTGCACACTACTCCGGGCGCGGTGGTCTTGGATGGAGGAGTCAATCTGCGCGATTTAGAGACGCAAATGAACTGGCATTTGCCCCGCGATGGGGGAGTGGAGACGCTCGCCGGCTTTTTGCTGGCGCGGCTGGGAAAAATTCCTACTGGAGGGGAGACGGTCGATTATATGGGCCGCAGGTTCACGGTCCTGGAGATGAGCGGCCACCGCATCAGCAAGGTGCGAATCGAACCGGAGAACGCACAGCAGGTCGAAATTGCCTCCGCTCCAAACAAAAGCAATTCGCCTACGCTTGGCCCGGGGAGCGAAAACTAGACCTGATGGGCGAATTGCGCGCGTTGCTCAAGCGATTACTGTATACCCTGCCGGTGATCTGGCTGGTAGTGTCAATGGTCTTTCTGCTGATCCATCTCGTTCCCGGAGATCCGGTCCAGCAGATGCTGGGCGAAGGCGCTACCGCTTCCGACATCTCCGCCCTGCGCCATGAATATGGACTCGACCAACCGCTGGGCGTGCAGTATGTGCACTACTGGCGCGGCGTATTGCAGGGCAATTTGGGACAATCGCTGCGTCTGAATGACTCCGTTACCCACCTGTTGTTGACTCGCTATCCCTACACGCTGGAGTTCACCACCGCCTCTGTATTGCTGGGGCTCGCTCTGGCTCTTCCCGCTGGCATAACCGCAGCTCTGCGCCGGGCGCGCTGGCAAGACAGCACTGTGGGCGTAGTAAGTTTGCTCGGTTTGTCTTTTCCCGGCTTCGCACTGGGACCCATCCTCATTCTCCTGGTGTCGATCAAGCTGGGGTGGCTGCCGGTCTCGGGCGCGGGTTCGCCCGCTCACCTGGTGTTGCCGGCGATCACTATGGGCACGAGCCTGGCCGCCATCCTCACTCGGATGGTGCGCACTGCGATGCTCGAAGAGCTGGGCCAGGACTACATTCGCACCGCCCGCGCCAAGGGGCTGCCGGAACACATAGTGGTATACCGCCATGCCTTGCGCAATGCCATTATCCCCGTCATGACGCTGGTTGGCTTGCAATTCGGCGCGCTGCTGGCCGGAGCCATTGTGACCGAAACCATCTTTTCCTGGCCGGGGATTGGGCGGCTCACCATTTCTGCAATCTCCAACCGGGACTATCCCCTGGTGCAGGGCTGCATCCTGGCCGTAGGACTGACCTATATCCTGGTTAATCTCATTACCGACGTTCTGTATACCGTAGCCAACCCGAGGATTCGCTCCTAGCGTTCTCTTTTGTTGCAGCTACTGCGGGTCGAAATCAGAGCAGCTCAATCACTTGTGGTTTCAAGGCTTGACGATTCGGCAGATCCGTTCCCCCCGCGCTGAGCGTGAGCATGCCTAGCGTGATAGGCAGGGAAAACCGCCGCGGGCCGGCACTCCCCGGATTGAAATAAAGCACATCCTGGCGCCATTCAATCAGCGGCTTGTGGGTGTGTCCGCTGATGACCGCGGCGAAGCCTGCGGCGGCAGGATCGAGATCAAGGTCATGCCGGTCGTGCAGCATATAGAAGCTGCGCCCCGCCAACTCGACGGCTTCTGTCGCCGGCAAGCGCGAGCAGGGTCCATGTTCGTCGATGTTGCCCCGGATGGCGCTGACCGGAGCGATGATGCGGAGTTCCTCCAGCACACTAGAGTCGCCAACATCGCCCGCGTGGAGGATGTGGGTGACGCCGCGCAATGCGCGTAGCGCCTCAGGGCGGAGCAGGCCGTGGGTATCGGCGAGCACGCCAATGGCCATCGAGGGAGCCGGAGCGTCTTCTTGCCGCGGTGTGATCATAGACCTATGGCCAGCCGGGTGCGCGGGTCAAGGTAATCGCGCAGGGCATCTCCGATAAAGTTAAACGAAAGCACGCAAAGCATAACTGCAATAGCCGGGAAGACGACCATGTGCGGCGAGTCGAACAAATGCGAGCGTGCATCATTGAGCATGCTTCCCCAGCTTGCCGTTGGAGGGGGAACACCCAACCCTAGAAAGCTAAGCGTGGCCTCCGCCAGGACCGCGCCCGCCATTCCGATCGCGGACTGCACGATAATCGGCTGCAGGATATTTGGCAGAATATGGTGCATGAAGATGCGCAGGTCGGAGGCGCCAAGAGCGCGGGCCGCTTCAACAAACTCCCGTTCCTTGACGGCGAGAACCTGGGCTCGCACCAGGCGCGCGTAACCCACCCATCCACCGATAGAAAGCGCGAGAATCAGGTTGACCAAGCCCGGGCCAAGAAAGGCGACAAACGCGATTGCCAATAGAATGCCTGGGAGGGCAAGGAAGGCATTCATGACGAAAATATTGAGCAGTGTATCGACAGCCTCGCCGTAGAATCCGGCTAACCCGCCAAGTATGATCCCCAGCGAGAGCGAGATGCCGACAACACTCACGGCCACGGTCAGCGAGAGCCGCGCGCCATAAAGGATACGTGAGAAAATATCGCGGCCCAACTCATCGGTGCCGAACCAGTGAGCTTGCGAGGGAGAGGCTAGCCGGTGATAGAGATCGATCGAAGCGGGGTCGTAGGGCGCTAGCACCGGCGCCAGCAGGGCAATGGCGACGAAAAGCACCAGGAGCAGGATCCCGATCACAGCGAGCGGCTGGTGGCGAAGGGTGCGCGCAAAGACCATCCACTGCCATGATCGCATATAGCGGTTTGCCGGGAGAGTTTGGTGGAAGCCCCCTGCTTTAGCAGGGGGAAGCTGGACTTTAGTCCAGCGGGAAAGCGTCCGATCCTGAAATGGGCTTTAGCCCTGGATTTTCCAATGCCAGCGCTAAGACGCATCATGATTGGAAGCTGTCTTACCAGGGTGGGGAGAGCAAAATGAGGAAGCGATATGGCCTTTGTGTATTGGCCTTGGGCTGGTGTCTGATAGCTGTGGCTCGGGTTCAAGCCCAACAGGCGGAGGCGCAGCAGATTCTTGCAGCCACCAATCAGGATCGGGCCGACCATGGCTTGAAGCCGCTCAAGTGGGACCCGGCGCTGGCTCAGGCGGCGCAAGCTCACGCCGAGCTTATGGTTCAGCGAGGATCGCTTTCCCACCAATTTCCCGGAGAGCCCGATTTAACCATGCGCGCCGCCCAGCAAGGCGCGCACTTTAGCGTAATCGCTGAAAATGTGGGCCAGGCATCGACTCCCTTGGGCCTCGAAACCGAATGGATGCATTCGCCTACGCATCGAGCCAACATCTTAGATCCGCGCCTGAATGCAATTGGCATCGGGGTGGTGAAGCAGGGTGGAGATTATTACGGGGTGCAGGATTTTGCCGACGGCGTAGCCGAACTGGGACCGCAGCAGATTGAGCAGAAAGTGGGCGCGCTCCTCCGCCAGCGGGGGGTTCAGCCGACAGGTTCGGTGCGGGACGCGCGGCAAACCTGTGAGATGCCGCATGGCGTTGCCGGAGGATCGGCGCCAAAATCTATCATCCGCTGGGAGGGAGCGGATCTCAGCCGGTTGCCGCCACAGTTGGAACAGCAGCTCCAAACCGGCCGCTTTCACACCGCGGCAGTCGGCGCGTGCGATTCAGGACATCCCCAACAAGGCTTTACCACCTACCGTGTCGCCGTGCTGCTCTATTGACCACCTACGGCGGGTGCCCCAGGTCCCGATTCTGGGACCTGGGATTCTCAAACCGAAACTATGCTTTCACAGCCAATTCCGTGGGAAGCTCAACCCCTTCTTTGGGCTTGGTGGGCTCCATTTGCAAGAGGTTATTGAACCGGTTGAAATAGTTGAAGAGGCCGATTGCCGACATCAGTTCAACGATCTCTCCCTCGCTATAAAAACTGCGCAGGCGCGCGAACTCCGCATCGGAGTAGCTGTTTGCGTCCAGAGTCATTTTCTCCGCCAGATGAAGCGCGGCTTTTTCGGCAGGAGTGAAATCGTCGCGGCTCTCAAACTGAGCGAGGTCATCCAACTGCTCCTTGCTCCAGCCAAGCTTGAGACCGATCGCGGTATGCGAGGCGAGACAGTAATCGCAGGCATTGAGCTGTGAGGTGCGGACGATTACCAGTTCTTTGAGCTTGGTTGGGAGCGTGCCGGTATTCAGAATCGCCTCAAAATGGGCGATCATCGTCTCAAAGATCTCCGGGCGATGCGCGACCGTGCGGAACATGTTGGGCACGTTACCCCGGTGGCGCACATAGCGGTCGTAAATTTCTCCGGTAGATTCCGGAACCTGCGTCCGGTTGAGGCGGGAGAGGCGTGGCATGGAATGTATCCTCCTGCAGTCCAGTTTACAGGCCACCAAAGCGGGTGCCCCAGGTTCGCGAAGCTATTGATCCGGCCTATAAGCAATGGAGTCAAGCCGCATAGACGACATCTTTCTGAGCGAAGTATTTGCGGACGCGAGCGGGTTGTTTCTGGATGCTGCGCATAGTCCGGGATGCGGTGTGGGTGAGAGCCTGTTTGGTTCGCATGGGCGCTCTGGTGGTGACGGCCCGTTTCAAATCGGCATTGAGCAACTCATCGGGG
Source organism: uncultured Acidobacteriaceae bacterium (assembly GCA_963705665.1). Taxonomy (GTDB): domain Bacteria; phylum Acidobacteriota; class Terriglobia; order Terriglobales; family Acidobacteriaceae; genus PALSA-350. The sequence continues at coordinate 44,992 of CAVPKQ010000031.1, forward strand.
TTCAACTCCGGCGAGTAACTGGGCAGGTAAAAGATTTCGATTTGCTCACCATGGAGGGCCAGCCATTGTTTGACCAGCTTGCCGTGATGGACTCTGAGATTATCCAGGATCAGAAAAATCTTCCGTCCGGCATGGTGGATCAGCCGTTTTAAAAAATCGATAAGGATGCGGGCATTGAGCGCCCCGGAAAAGATGCGCCAGCGCATCTGGCCCTTATTGGTGACGGTGGAAATGATGCTGAGCGATTCATGCTTGCTCTTGATACGCACCCGCGGCGTTTCCCCTTTCAACGCGTAGCCGCGGCCGCGCACATCGTTGGTGCGCAGACCGGTTTCATCGCCCCACTGGATCTCGGCACCCTCGTTTCTGGCTCGCTCGGCGATCGCTGGATATTGCTCGGTGAGCCACTTGCCCACTGCAGCGGGGGATTGTTCAAAAGCCTTCTTGAGCGGTTTCTGCGGGGTAAAGCCCCAGCGCGCTAGATACTTGCCCATGGTGCGAACCTGCAGCTTGATCTGCCAGCGTCCGGCAATCCATTCGCTCACTGCCTGCCGGGTCCACAACGCGTAAGCCATCTTGAGTTGGTCCGGGGTATGGTCGCGGATGATGCGCCGCACCTCCGCTTCCTGTTCCGCGCTGAGCCTTCTGCCCGAGCCCACCGGGCGATGCCCACGCTTCACCCCTACCGCTTTCCATCCCCCTGCCAGATAAGCCTTGTGCGCCTTGATCACCGTACCGATCGCCATTTCGCACTGCCTGGCTGTCTCGCGCACCGTTGCACCTCCCAGCCGCAGCTTCACCGCTCGCCGCCGCCGCTCATTGATCGCCTCTATCGGCAAACTCCGCGTATCCACTCGTTCCATACACTACAGATGTTTCCATCTCAGAATAGATCCATTACTTATAGGCCGGATCAATAACCTGGGTCTTTTCGCAGTTGATGTTCTAAAACGAGTCCCGCAGGGACGGTTCCAATGCAATCCCGGACTTAAGCCAGAATCTGCTTGGCGATGGTCGCGAGTTGCATGTTCGAGGCGCCTTCGTAGATCTTGCCAATCTTGGCGTCGCGGTAAAACTTCTCGATCGGTGAATCTTTAACGAAGCCGGCCGCGCCAAAGATCTCTACCGACTCGCTCGCCACCTGCTCGGCTACGACAGAGGCGAAGTACTTGGCCATGGCCGCTTCCTTGACGAAGGGCAAGCCCGCCACTTTCAACCGCGCGGCGTTATAAACCAGCAGGCGTGCAGCCTCGATCTCGGTTGCCATGCGGGCCAGGGAGAATTGCACTGCCTGGAACTCCGAGATGGTCTTGCCAAACTGCTTCCTCTCTTTGCTATATTTGAGGGCGAGCGACCAGGCGCCTTCCGCCAGTCCCAGCATCTGCGCGGCGATGCCGATACGGCCTTCATTGAGCGTTTGAATTGCGATCTTGTAGCCCTGGCCTACTTCGCCCAGAATATTTGCCCCGGGCACGCGGCAGTCGTCGAGCAGCAGTTCGCAGGTAGACGAGGCGCGGATCCCGAGCTTGTCTTCCTTTTTCCCCACGCTGAAGCCGTCCATGCCGCGCTCGACCAGAAATGCGGTAATCCCCTTATAGCCGGCCTGCGGATTGGCGTTTGCGAAAACGATGAAGAGATCCGCCTCGGCTGCATTCGAGATCCACAGTTTGCGTCCCGTCAAAATGAAAGCATCGCCCTCGGACCTCGCCTGGGCGGCGAGTGCAAATGCATCGGATCCGGAGCCGGCCTCGCTCAAGGCATACGAGCCGACGGTGTTGGACGCCAGGCGCGGCAGGTATCGGCTCTGCTGATCCGGGCTTCCCCAGCGCAGCAGCGCATTGATGATCAGCGTGTTCTGTACGTCAACCAGCACGGCCACGGCGGGATCGACTCGGGAAATCTCCTCCACAGCGAGTATGGAGCTGAAGAATGAACTGCCGGCTCCCCCAAAGTCTGCCGGAACTTCAATCCCCATCAATCCCAGAGCAAAAAGCTGGCGAAGGAGACTCCGGAGCGAGCTTTTGTGCACTGTCCATCTCACGCACCAGGGGAGCGATCTCCCGCTGCGCGAATCTCCTCACCGTCTCGCGCATCAGCTGCTCATCCTGCGTCAAGGAGGAAAGAGGCGCAGCCACATCATTGATTTCCGTCGGTATGCTCATTCAGACTCCAACTCTAGCGCCTATTATTAACTCCTGGGGGCGTCGGTGTTGCCGGTTTTGTTGGGCCAGGCTAAATGAACACGCCTGGGAAACCACGCCTGAGAAAACTGAGAGAGGGTAGATGCGAATTTTGACCGTGGTCCGCCAGGTGCTTGACGCGGAAGAGACAGTGCATGTTCGGAACGGGGTTGTCGATCTCGAGGGATCGAAGCTGGTCATGGATACGATGGACGAGTATGGGGTTGAGCAGGGAATAAGGATCCGAGAGCGCGGGCTTGCCGAGGAGGTGGTGGCGCTCGGCGTCGGTCCCCAACGCGTCCAGGATGCGTTGCGCACTGCCCTCGCCATCGGAGCGGATCGAGCCATCCATGTTGTCGCCGGCCAGACCCTCGATGCGATCGCAGTCAGTAAGGTGGTGGCTCAGGTGGCGCAAGAGGAAAAGATTGATTTGATCCTGACCGGGGGCCGCCAGGCGGATTGGGATAGCGAAGCGCTCGGCGTCGCCACCGCGGAAAGACTGGGATGGCCGCAGGTGGCGTGGACCAGCGCGCTCGAATTCGAGCAGGGTGCAGCCGTGGGCAGGCATGATGTCGATGAGGGCAGCGAGTCCTTCCGTGTTCCGCTGCCCTTGGTCGTGACCACGCAGCAAGGTTTGAACGAACCGCGCTATCCGACTGTGCCCAACATCATGAAGGCAAAAAGGAAGGAACTCCGGCAGGACAGCTTCGATCGATTTCAAGTGACCCCGGCGGTACGCCTGGTTTCGGCTGGCATCCAGCTCAAAAGCCGGATGAACAGGATCCTCGATGGCAAGGATGCGCAAGCCGCGGCCGCGCAGCTGGTTGACTTTCTGCGCGACGAGGCGAGGGTAATTGGATGATCCTGGTGGTCGCGGACCATTTCAACGGCAGGATGGGCAAGAGCGCGGGCGAATTGATAACTGCCGCCCGTGCCCTTGGCCGAGAAGGACCCATCGCTCTTCTGGTGTTGGGCAGCGGTGTCGCCGCGGTGGCGAATGAGGCGGCAGCCATTGCCGAGCAGGTGCTGGTGGCGGATAATCCGGCGCTGGCCGAATACGATGTCGAGCTATGGGCTGCGGCAATTGCGCAAATTGCCGCGGAAGGCGGTGCTCACACGGTTCTTATCGGCGGGAGCCGCGCCGGCCGGGAGTCGAGCGCGCGAGTTGCGGTCAAGCTCGATGCTGCGCTGCTTGAAGATGTCATCCGCCTCGAACATGCAAATGGCGTGACCTCAGCCGAGCGCTACACCTGTCTGGCCCGGGTTACCGAAAAAGTGGAGACGCAGGCCGCGGTCATCGTGGTTACAGTCAAACCTGGCGCCTTTTCCGCGGCTGCGCCCTCGGCCAATGCCGGCGAACAGTTTGATGTGGAGTTAACCCTTCCCCAACGCCGTGTGCAGGTGACGGCGAAGATGAAGGACAAGGGCGCGGGCATCTCGCTCTCCGATGCTGAGATTGTCGTCGCCGGCGGCCGTGGCGTAGGCAGCGCGGAGGGTTTCTCCAAAACAGTCGAGGCGCTTGCCAGCCAACTTGGCGCCGCGGTCGGAGCGACGCGCGCCATCGTGGACGCCGGCTGGCGTCCCTACTCCGAGCAGGTAGGCCAAACCGGGAAGACGGTTCAGCCCAAGGTGTATATTGCGCTTGGCATTTCCGGAGCGGTGCAGCATCTTTCAGGCATGAACAAGAGCAAATACATTGTCGCTATTAATAGGGATCCGGACGCGCCCATCTTCAAAATCGCCGACTGCGGAATCGTCGGAGACGTGACCAAAGTGGTCCCAGCAGTCATCGAAGAATTGAAAGGCCGCGCTTAGCAGGCGCTGCGGAAAAAACTCCAGTCGTCATAGGGCGGCAAAGAGAAACTGGTAAGGACATTCATGCTCCCTCCGGCCCAACGAGTCGCTTTCCTGATTTTTGCAATAGTCACTGTGCTGTTGGGCGCCAGGGGCTTCGAGCGCGTCTTTCGGCGTATCCGCAGGGGCATACCGGATGCCGACGCGCGCACTGATCATTGGTTGCGCAGGCTCTGGTACGCAGCCAGGACCATGCTCACGCAGCAGCGTACCTTTCGCGGCCGCCCGGTCGTCAGCCTGTTTCACTCCTTCATCGTTTATGGCTTTCTCTTCTACATTCTGGTGAACTCCGTAGACGCTCTGGAAGGGTATCTGCCTTTTACCATCCGCTCCTCCAGCATTGCCGGGGCGGCCTACAACCTGTGCGCCGACATTCTCAGCTTTCTCGTGCTTCTCGGGGTCGTCGCCCTGGTGGTGCGGCGTTACCTCGTTCCCAGCCGCCGTGATTTCGATTTCAATCCTAAGACTCTCCTGCACGAAAAGGTTCGGCAGGGATACATCTCCTTGGACTCGGCAATCGTCTCTGCTTTTATCCTCTTTCACGTCGGCAGCCGCGCCCTGGGCCAAGGAGCCAAGCTGAAGCTGCAAGGGGGAGACAGGTTTCAACCTTTCGCTACGGCTCTGTCCCACCTGCTTCCGCGAGCGCACACGCCAGGGCTGGCGCAGTTTGGCTATTGGGGGGCGTTGGGGAGCGTGCTGGTTTTTCTGGCTTACTTCCCCTGGTCCAAACACATACACATCTTCATGGCGCCTCTCAAATATTTCTTCGCGCGCTCGCCGGCTTCCGGTGAGCTGCCCTTACTCGAAACCGGAGTCGATTCGCCCGATATCAACCTGAACAATGGCGCTGCGCAGATCGGGGCCCGCAGCCTCGAAGATCTGAGCTGGCCTCGACTGCTCGACGCCTATGCCTGCATCCAATGCAACCGCTGCCAGGATGTTTGCCCGGCGACGGCTACAGGCAAGGCGCTCAGCCCGGCGGCCTTGGAGATCAACAAAAGGATGGAGTTGAACCTTCTCGGGCAAGGAGGAGGCTTATTGGCTATGAATTCGTCAGCCTTTGAGCAAGGCGCGCCTAGCCCCCGCCCGCTACTCGAATTCGCGCTCTCTCCTGAGGCGTTGTGGGCTTGTACGACCTGCGGCGCCTGCATGCAGGTCTGCCCGGTCGACAACGAGCAGATGCTCGATATCATCGATATCCGGCGCAACCAGGTCATGATGGAAGGTAAATTTCCATTGCAGTTACAAACCGCATTTCGCGGGATGGAGCGCGCATCCAATCCGTGGGGTATAAGCCGCGACCAGCGCATGGCTTGGGCCGCCGGCCTATCGGTGCCGACGGTGGAGGAGAATCCCACCCCCGATCTCCTTTTTTGGGCCGGGTGCGCGGCCAGTTACGATCCACAGGCCCAGCGAACCGCCCGCGCCTTCGTCCAACTGCTGATCCACGCGGAGGTCAATTTCGCCGTGCTCGGCAAACGGGAGGGCTGCACCGGCGACAGCGCGCGGCGCGCCGGAAACGAATATCTCTATACCCAACTTGCGGAGCAAAACGTCGCGACGCTCAATGAAGTGAAGCCCAAACTCATTGTCGCAACCTGCCCCCATTGCATGAACACCATCGCAAACGAATATCGCCAGATCGGCGGAAATTATGAAGTAATGCACCACACCCAATATCTGGAGCGGTTGCTTGCTCAAGGGCGCCTGGAGGCGGAGCGGGCGCCGGGGAAGGTGACCTATCACGACCCCTGCTATCTGGGCCGGCACAACGGGGTCTACGATGCACCCCGCAATGTGCTGCGCGTTCTCACCAGCGAACTGGTCGAGATGGACCGCAGCCGCGAAAACTCCTTCTGTTGTGGAGCGGGCGGGGCGCAATTCTGGAAGGAAGAGGAGCCGGGCCGGGAGCGTGTCTCCGGCAATCGCTACCAGGAGGCGAAGCGATGTCTTGGTCCTGAGCCGGAGAGCAGGATACTGGCCGTGGGATGTCCCTTTTGCAAGAGCATGCTGAGCAGCGCGCCGGGCAGGGAAGAGGGTGCCCCGATCGAAATAAAGGATATTGCCGAGCTCCTGCTCGAAGGCGTAAAGAGGAGGTCGGGCGAGGCGGCGCCTGTTCTCGCGCTGCCCGCGGTCGAGACTTTAGAACCTCTCAGCGCGCCATACGTGCCTGAGACGGTTGCTGATTCCCATGCGCGCAACGCTCCGCATGAAGCCCCGCAGGCGCCCGCAGCAGCGTCGAGCGCTCCCGTTCAACGAAAGCCGTGGAAGCCGAAAGGTAGCGCCTGACTTTTCATTTGAGATAAGCGCGCACCAGGTCGATCAGATCTTCCGCAATCTCATGCATCGGCGCGGCGCCCTTTTCCGGAGCCATGATGTGCAGCCGGATGTGATCCTCCAGAATCTCCGCCATCAGGCTATTCACTCCGCCGCGAATATTCGCGAGCAGCATCAGGATGTCCGCGCAATCGTCGCTCTGGGTCAGAGAACGCTCGACGGCGTCCACCTGGCCGCGAATGCGCTTGATCCGTGCAACCAGCTTCTGCTTTTCGTTCATAGACTACTTCTCCCGTGGTCTCCCACCCTTGCTCCGGCCTTTGCATTCGCAGTTGCCTTTCTTTCTGTCATTCCCGAAGGGAATCTGCTTCTGGCCTCTGGGGCGGACTCGGTTTCTGAAGTGCACGGGTGACAGCACTGAGATACGAAAACAGATTCCCTTCGGGAATGACAGAAAGAAAGGCAAAGGACAGGCCTCGAAATCATCCATTCCTCAACAATTGTGGTCTCCCTCGCTCGAATATTCATCATAAATTGCACAAATTATATCCTAGGGGGGTATGTTATAAAAGAACCACACGGTGGAAAATTTCATAATGGAGCCGGAATGCGTATTCTTCTGCTGATCCTCGGCAGCCTCATCTGTGTGGTCCCAGGGTTCGTGCAAGGATTCGCCCAAGGCGGTCCGCACCTACCCGATGCCGCCGCGCTGCCCGCTGCTCCGGAGCCGGGAATTCAGGTGCCCACGGCCACAGAATCCCAATCAGAGCCAACCCGTGATCGCGCCGTACAGGGCTCTGGCACCGGTTCCGCTTCCTCAGATCAACCAAAGGGAGGAGGATCAGTCGGACGACCAACTGAATCCTGCCTTCTGGCTGCATCACCTCATCGCCAACCGTTTCTGGGTCTCCGGCCAAGCCAACTTCGTCTTTCAAGCGCACGAACCCTTTCACTCGCCCTATGAGGGGCCGAACAGCTTTCGCAGCAACGCGTACCAAACCGCGCTCTCCCGCGTGCTCACCCTCTATACCGGCGTTAAGCTCAATCAATGGACGGAGTTTATCTTCGACCTGGAAGAGACCGGCGGCAAGGGCGTCGGTCAGGCTCTGGGCATTGCCGCGTTCACCAACCTCGATGTGGTGCGGAACCCCTCCTTGAGCCAGAATGTATATCTTGCCCGTTATTTCATTCACCAGACTTTCCCGATCGGTGCCGCGCGCATTGAAGCGCAGCCGAATCCTTTCTATCTGCAGACCTCTCTTCCGCGGCGCCGCATAGAGTTCCTCATGGGCAAGATGAGCATGGTGGATTTTTTCGACGTAAATGCGGTGGGCAGCGACAGTCATCTTCAGTTCACCAATTGGGCGATTGATAACAACGGAGCTTATGATTACGCCGCCGACACCCGTGGCTACACTCTGGCCGCGGTCCTTAGCTATGAAGGGCCTGTTCTTTCGGTGCGCTTTGCCGAGGCGCTCATGCCCACGGTGGCGAACGGCATCGATCTGGATTATGCGTTGCGCCGCGCACGGGCGGAGAATCTCGAGCTCGACTGGAGACCGCGGTGGTTCCCCAACCTGGAAACACACATTCGCCCGCTCGGCTATCTCAACCATGCCAATATGGGCGACTACCGCCAGGCGATTGATGGCTACCTGAACCATGTCAATGCGGTTCCGGACATCATCCTCTACCGCCATCAGGGTACGCTCAAACAGGGATTCGGCATCAATCTGGAGCAGCAGCTCCCAAAGAATTTCCGCGCTTTCTTTCGCGCAGGCTGGAACGAAGGCCATCATGAGTCCTTCGCCTATACTGAGATCAACAACACCGTGGCCTTTGGCGCCGATCTCGCCGGCAACGCCTGGGGTAGAAAAGAAGACCGCATCGGCAGCGCCTTTGAAACTGGCGGCCTGAGCCGGGATCATCGCGAATATCTGGAGCTGGGCGGCCTGGGATTCATTTTGGGTGATGGGCGGCTCAATTATGGCCGTGAATCGGTGAGCGAGACCTATTACACTGCGCACATGATGGGGGGCCTCTACATGGCGGTCCAGCTTTCCTATGTCAACAACCCCGGCTACAATCGCGGTCGCGGCCCGGTAATCATTCCCGGAGTCCGTGCCCACGTCGATTTTTAGAAAGTGCATTTGGGCGGCGCGGTTTTCCCTTACCGCATCCATTTAGACAGTTACACTGAACCATGCCTTCGCAAAATTCATCCCGCGGGAGTAAGAAATCCCCACCGCCTGGAGAAACCGGACAGGAGGCGCTCTACCTTCGATTTCTCAGCGAGAAGCAAGTGCGCGTTACCGTCAAGCTTCGCGATGGAGAGAACGTCTCCGGATGGATCGAATATTTTGACGACACCATGATCCGCTTAACCCGTGATGGCAAACCCAACCTGTTTATCTACAAGCAGCAGATCCGCACGATTCGCGAACACGCGCGCCGCAATGGCAATCACTTGAGCAATGGAGAAGAGGAGAGCGCGTCTTGAGCGGCGTTCCTCATGATCTGGATCTCGGCTTCGCCGAAGGCGCGGGAAGGATTGCCGCACAGGCCGGCGAGCTGCTTCGTGGCTATTTCGAGCGCGGCGTGGCCACGGAATACAAGGGCGACGCGGACATCGTCACCGAGGCCGATCGCGCGGCGGAAAAGCTTATCGTCGCGCGGCTGGCAGAGCATTTTCCCGGCCACGGCGTTTTCGGGGAAGAGGGGACCCGCCTGGCGCTCGATCGTGAATACCGTTGGTATGTGGATCCGCTGGACGGCACAACCAACTTTTCCCACGGCTTTCCGGTCTTTTGTGTCTCCCTTGGCCTCGAGCACCGGCCGCCGGGACTTGACCAAGGGCAAGATGGGGAACTTGTCGCAGGCGTCGTTTACGATCCCTTGCGCGATGAGATGTTCGCCGCGGAACGGGGAAAAGGCGCGTGGCTCAATGGCCGCCGGTTGCATGTGTCACGGGTCGAACACTTGCAGGAGAGTCTTCTGGCTACCGGCTTCCCCAGCCAGAAACGTCACGCCAGTCCCAACATCCATTTCTACCAGCAGCTCAGTTTGCGGTCGCATGGTGTCCGCCGGGCCGGCTCGGCCGCGCTCGATCTGGCCTACTGTGCCGCCGGCCGCATCGATGGTTTTTGGGAGTTCAACCTCAACCCGTGGGACACGGCGGCCGGCGCTCTGTTGGTGATCGAGGCAGGAGGCGCTATGACGCGCTTCGACGGTACGCCCTTTCTGCTCGACAGCCAGGAGCTTTTGGCCAGCAATGGGCGGATTGCCGGAGAGCTGCTGAGCTTCTTCGACGATATGTTTTCCGGCCGCGGCATAGAACCCGTGCCCACGCCTGCGGAGTTTGCCGAGCGCCGGCGGAACCCCATCTCACCCTAGCCGGGCGAGCCATTTCTGCTGCTACAATTTAATTTCAAAATTATTCGATTTCCGGAGAACGGTTTATGACATACGTGATCGCAGAACCCTGCATTGGAACCAAAGATACTGCCTGCGTAGACGCTTGTCCGGTGGACTGCATCCACCCCAAGAAGGATGAGGCAAAATACGGCGAAGTCGAACAGCTTTTCATCGATCCCGTGGAGTGCATCGACTGTGGGGCTTGCGTTCCAGTGTGTCCAGTCTCCGCTATCTATGCCGGAGATGATCTGCCGGAGAAATGGGCAAGCTTCACGGAGAAGAACTCCGCCCACTACGGCCGCTAAGGCCTTGTAGGCTTCTAGCGCATTTTGGGGCTTACACCTACGCCTATGATTGCTCATCAGGCTGAAGCCGTAGTTCTCCGCACCTGGCCCATCCATGAGGCCGACCAGATCGTCTCCCTCTTCACCCGCGATCTGGGAAGAATAAGGGGCGTAGCTAAATCGGCGGCAAGATCGCGCCGCCGTTTTGGGGGCGCACTCGAGCCCATGACCCACGTCCGCGCCCGCTACTTCGAAAGGCCAAAGCAGGATCTGGTTCGCTTGGATTCCTTTGAGATCCTTCGCTCCCCGCTCTCCGACCCGGTGGATTACGCGCGTGCCGCCGCCTTGGCTTTCTTTGCCGAGATTCTCGAAGAAACCCTTCCCGAACACGCCCCTGAAGACCACGTCTTCCGCCTCCTGCTTTCTGTTCTGCAACAGACTCGCATAGGTTGTATCTGGATGCCGGTCACATATTTTGCCCTTTGGATTACGCGCTTGATGGGATGGCTGCCGGATCTTGGCCATTGCTTGCTCTGCGGCGCTCGTCTCGCTACTTCCTCAGCCCAGTTCTACGCGGGTTCCGACGGCCTGTTCTGTTCCACGCACCAGCGGCCGGACGAGGCTGGTGCGGGACAGGGCGCGCTGTTGACGGCGGACTCGCAAGCTCTGGCGGTGCGCATCTTTCGCGCTCCGGTCTCCGCTTTTGCCAATGAGCCGTGGCCGCGCAGCCGCGCAGCCGATCTGCGCCGCTTCGCGATCCAAAGTCTGCAGCGTCACCTGGAGCGCAGACTCAACACCGTCACGGCGTTAGCCCGCCTCGGCGGCTAGGGAGTGCTAAACCCCTAAACTATCATCAGATTTAGATGCTATCTTCAAGTTTTTAGTTCAAGTCTCGCGAGGGGCGATGTGAGCCGGGTGCCCCATATCTGGCGCGCTCTTTGCGCCAGATATGGGAAACCACAGCCCTCGGCAGCGGGGCGGCCTATTTTGAGAGCAAGGCACGATCTTCAGTCGTGACGCAAGCTAGTACTCACAAATCGACTTTATCGCAGCAGCGCCTTTGCTTTTCTTTCTGTCATTCCCGCTGGTCTCCCGGGCATACCAGAAGCAGATTCCCTGCGGGAATGACAGAAAGAAAAGCAAAGACACTACTGTTGAGATTTGCGGAATCCCACGTCCGAGAATCCGGACGTGGGGCACCCAAGATTGGTTGGTTTTTGGACATTCATGCGGTTCCCATCAATTCGGCAACTTAGACTGTTTAAGTCATCGCCTGCCCTGATCTCCGCCATTTTCCGTATGTTTTTCGTGGATCAGCGAACTCTTTCCGCACGATAAGTTCGAGATTCTCACGAAACAACTCGCTGATTGTCGGGCTCTCCAGCGCTTCCACCTCTCCTGTCCTCCCTATTCCTGCCGAGAAAACTAGTCGAAATCCACAGTGATTTAGAATCCAACCGTGGCCCTCGCAGCGACAACCGGACTCACTTTCCAGGAACTCCTCTTTCGTCTACAAACTTTTTGGGCGGAGCGCGGCTGTATTCTCAACCAACCGTATGACGTCGAGGTAGGCGCAGGCACCATGTCTCCCGAGACTTTTCTCCGCGTCCTCGATACCCGGCCATTCTCGGTTGCCTATGCTCAGCCCTCCCGCCGGCCGGCTGATGGACGCTACGGCGAGAATCCTAATCGGCTCTTTAAACACACGCAATTCCAGGTCATACTTAAACCACCACCTTCACAAGTGCTGGAGATATATCTCGAATCCCTGAGTGCCATCGGAATCGACCTCCGCCAGCACGACCTGAAGTTCGAAGAGGACAACTGGGAGTCCCCGACTCTCGGCGCCTGGGGCATCGGCTGGCAGGTCATGTTGGACGGGCTGGAGATCACGCAATTCACCTATTTCCAGCAGTGTGGCGGCCTCGATCTGGATCCGATCTGCGCGGAAATCACCTATGGCCTGGAACGGATCGCGGCCTTCCTGCAAGATGTCGACTCCATCTATGACGTTGTTTGGACGCGTGTACCGGGGGGTGTCTCGGGCGCGGAGCATGAGAGTCAAGTCACCTACGGTCAGGTTCGCCATCTCGAGGAGGTACAGTTCTCTGCCTACAACTTCGAATATGCGGACGTGGAGAAGCTCTGGGAACACTTGCGGCTTTATGAGCGGGAGTGTCAGGAGTTGCTCGCTCTCGCCGAAGAGCGTCCGGACGAGATTCGCTGTTTGCCCATCATGCCGGCCTACGATTTATGCCTGAAGTGTTCGCATCTATTCAATTTGCTCGACGCGCGAGGCGCGATTTCCGTTACCGAGCGCGTGGGCGTCATTGCTCGCATCCGCTCTCTTGCCGTCGGCGTTGCCAAGGCGTATGCCCGGATGGATCCTGTTCCATAACCGAATCAAACGCCGGGCAAAACAATCCAGGAAAGCAAAAGAAACAGAATGGCCGATCTCTTACTTGAAGTAGGACTTGAAGAAATTCCCGCCCGTATGATTGCGGCTGCTGAGAACGAATTGAGGCGCAGGGTGAACGATCTGTTGCTACGGGAGCGCATGATTGTGTCCGGCGACGGCATCGTCAGCTACTCGACCCCGCGGCGGCTTGCTGTCTTCGTGCCCGGTGTCCTGTTGCGGCAGCCGGATAGCGAAGAGCAGCTTACCGGTCCCTCCTGGAAGGCTGCCTTTCGTGATGGCGAACCCACGGCCGCGGCGCATGCCTTTCAAAAAAAGGCCGGGGTCGATATCGCCGCGCTTACAAAACTCAAGACCCCCAAAGGGGAATATGTTTCCGCAACTGTTCATCGGGCTGGACTTCCTGCCGAGGAGATCCTCACCACGCAGTTACCCAAGGAAATTGCGGCGATCTCCTGGCCCAAAAGCATGTATTGGCGGCCGAATAAGCCGGAGCGCTTTGTCCGTCCGGTCAAATGGCTCCTCTGTCTGCTGGATGAAGCCGTGGTTCCCGTCGAGTTTGCCGGTATTCGTGCTGCAAACCTGAGCTATGGCCACCGCATTCTTCACGGCGGCGCTCCGGTCTCGGTCGTTCGCCCCGCGGATTATCGGTCCAGGCTTGAGGCAGCCTTCGTGATTGCCGATGCCGGCGCCCGTCGCCACCGTATCCGCAAATCTCTCGATGCCGCTACTCGCCGTATTCCCGGCGCCCGCTGGCGCGAGGACTTGGGCTTAGTGGATCAGGTTACCCACCTGACGGAGTGGCCAACCGTCGTGCTCGGGAACTTCGAGCCCGAGTTCCTCATCCTCCCCGAAGTGGTTCTGGTCACCGTGATGCGCGGCCACCAGAAGTATTTTGCCGTGGAGGATGCACAGGGCAAGCTGGCGCCTCATTTCCTCGCCGTGCTGAATACCGAAGTCGATGAGCGTGGGGTGGCCATCATTCGTCACGGCAATGAACGTGTCTTACGCGCCCGCTTCAACGATGCCCGCTTCTTCTGGGATTACGACCAGAAGATCCCGCTTACGGCCCGGCTCGAACTGCTTAAGACTGTGACCTTCCAAAAGGCGCTCGGCAGTTATTACGACAAGACGCAAATCAATCTGCTCATCTCCCGGTCACTCGCGGCTGCTGTGGCCGCCCGTGGCGTAGCCCTGGACCAGGCGGCGCTGGACCAGGCCGTGCTTCTCGCTAAGACCGATCTCACCACTGAGCTGGTCAAGGAATTCACTGAGCTGCAAGGCGTCATCGGCGGCCTCTACGCCCGCGCTCAAGGACTGAGCGAAGTTGTCGCCCAGGCTATCTCCACTCAATACGCGCCCGCTTCGGCGGAAGACTCTATACCGGCTACTGTCGAAGGCCAGATTCTGGGCTTGGCCGACCGCATGGCGACAATCGTTGAGATGTTCGCTCTCGGTCTCGAGCCCAGCGGCTCCAAAGATCCGTTCGCTCTGCGCCGTGCCGGCAACGGGGTCATTAAAATTCTGGCCGAGTCGGGATTGCCGCTGACTCTACCCGCCGTTCTGGAAATGGCGGCGCAACAATCGGCCCGCTTGCAGGCGAGCGGCGGCACAGACGCTGTCTCACGGTTTTTGAAAGACCGCCTCGATTTCTATCTTCGGGAGGTTCGCGGCTATGCCTATGATGTCGTCAATGCCGTCCTCGCGGCCGACTTGACCACTGTGCCTGATGCCGCCGCGCGGGCGCAGGCGCTCACTGAAGTTCGCGGCTCAGCCGACATGGCTGCCGTATGCGCGGCGTTCAAACGCATCAAAAATATTCTTCGCCAAGCACGTGAGAAGGAGGATGGAGATGGATTCTCCGGCCGCCCCATCGCCCTCGTGCATTTGACCGAACCCGCCGAGCGGCGGCTCCATGAGGAGATCTCTCATCTGGCGCCGGAAGTGGAAGCTCTGCGCGCCAGGCAGCAATACCCCCAAGCTCTGGAGCGTATTGCGGCGCTGCGCCCGGCGGTGGATGGCTTCTTCGATACCGTGATGGTCATGGCCGGAGATCCGTCTTTGCGGCAAAACCGGCTGGCTTTGATCGACTCTGTATTAAGCAATTTCTCCCGCATCGCCGATTTTTCCGAACTAATCAGTGAGTAGGACCAATTTCTACGTCGTTTTTGTTATATTAAATTCAAGTTAAAAGACCTATAGTGTCTCCAAAGTGGTCTATTTCTTGCTTGCGCAGGCCTTCGCAAGACCTTGACGGCAATCAAATCCGGCGATCATTGCGAAGGCAGCCAAATTTCTGAGAGGGAGGCCGTCACCCTTGAGCCGCATTTCTTTTCACCAAAAACTCGAAAACCTTCGCCGTCGGCTGCTGGAGATGGCAGGCCTTGCTGAACAGACCCTTCGCCTTGCTCTGGATGCCCAGCATATGGGCGAGCTTTCCGCCTGTACCAAAGTGCGCAGCAATGAAGCGGTCATCAATCTATCCGAACGCGAGATCGACCAGATGGCGCTCGACCTGCTGGCGATGGAACAGCCCATGGCAGGAGATCTGCGCTTCATCCTGGCCGCCATCAAGATCAACTCCGATTTGGAGAGGGTGGGCGATCAGTCCATGGCCATTGCTTTACTTGCGGAGGAACTGGCCCAAGGGCAGCCCTTCGCCTTTCCTGTGGATATTCCACGGATGGCGGAACTCTCGATCGCCATGCTCCGGCAGGCTCTCCAGGCTCTTGCCGCCAGCGATGCCGAACTCGCTCATAGCGTGCTTACTATGGACGACCAGGTCGATGAAATGAACCGCCGGATCAAAGGCGTCCTTCTCGGCTGCATCGCCGAAGAGCCTGCGGGAGCGCATGCCGCCGTCAACCTGCTGTTCATCGCGCGCAGCCTGGAACGCATCGCCGACCACGCCACCAACATGGCCGAGGATGTCATCTTCTGGGTGCGCGGCGCGGATGTCCGCCACGGCGGCGGCCTGCACGCCCAAGCGAGCTAACGGTAGCCGAGTTGATTTCAACAAATCGCGGGTGCCCCGGAGCCTGCCCTGAGCTTGTCGAAGGGTCCCGATTCTGGGACCTGGGATTCCACAGACGCTCGATTTGCCGGTGGGGAAGTGCCTCACGGCCGAAACTTGGGCGGTTTGCACTGCTGCCGCTCCACGGGTCCGCCGGGCTGGCTCAGACGGAACTGGTAGGCGCAGTTCAAAGTTGAAAAACCCACCACGGCGCCCTGATATACGTAGATGGTTTGTTGATCGGGGTAGTAAAGCGCCAGCGCGGTGCCATTACTCAAGTTCGGAAGCTGGAAGAATAAATCTCCACCTTGTGCCCGTACCATTGGCGCTGAGTGTGCCCACCAGCCGATCGCGAATGCCAATGCGATCAGCGCCCCGTCGCGCAGCCAATTCCGCGCCATCCAACTATGCGTCTTCTTTCCCTCTGCGGTCTCTTCCATCGCGCGCCTCCCGGCTGGGGAAAGCTTACATCTGCTAGTTGACTCGCTGCAGCCGGGCAATCAGTTTTTGCGCGAGATTCTCTCCCGAATCGGACCAGAGCAGGCGGCTGCTGATTCCGCACTTTTGTTCAACCGATTTGGTGAAGACGACCAGCTTCTGCAGATTTTCCTCCACCCGCCGGGCGCCCTCCTTGTCCAACTGCACCTCATCTTCGAGGAAGGGAGTGTCGGTCCCGAAATCCACCCGGATATGCCCATTCTGTTCGTACGCGCTCTCATCGAAATGCGGACCGAAGCTGGTCACGCGCGCGACCCTCGGCTCTTTCCTCCACATTGGGTCCAGGTCTCCCTCTGTCTCCGCTATCCAGAGATCCCATTTCACTTCGAATTCATAAGCGAAGTCGTCATACAGGGGCTCGGTTGCCGCAGCCACCGCGGGCGAGGGCAAAGAGTCTTCCATCTCGTCTTCGTCATAAATGCGCTGGTAGGAAGGTGTCTGATTCCAGGAGAGCGGATAGGTCGAAGCGGCATGGACGCGGGGAGATCCTCCGGCGGCTTGGAACTGCTCCAAAACGCAGACCAACGCAGCAGGGAGCGAATCGAGACGGAAGTTCGGATACCAAAGGCTTAGGTATAACTGATCGGCCATATCGCCATTTTATGGCCCATTCCCAAAGTCTGAATAATCCAAGTTCCGGACCGGCATGGATCCGGGTGCCCTAGGTTCGCGAAGGTAACCTGGGTGGCTGGGTGCCCACTCAGGTGGAATTGACTGGATTCTCCGCAATATCCGGGAAGCAACCGAGCGCAAGCTTGACGAAAATCGGCGCTTCCGGCCCACGCCGGAGGCCAGACCCAAGCTAAACCAAACCGCTGGCGAGATTCACCTTGCCTACAATCTCACCGATAGCCCGCTTAATACCAAAGGGCAAGGATCACGGCTTACCCTTTTCTGGGATGGAGCGACGAACGCCGGGCGAGCGTAGAGATTTTGAGACTGAGATTCGAGACACGCAAGCCCTTGATTTCAGCGGGTCCGCGAGGTGTCGCGAACTCACCCTTTTCGAGAATTAGCCATACCCACTCAGTCGCCATGAATTGCTGACGCTTTTTGTTCTTCGATCTCGCGCGACAGGCTCTCAATTTCTTTTTGCTGTTGCTGTTTGGCGTTAATCACGTCGCCGGGCCGCGCTCGATATTCGGCCCGCTCAGCTCGTCGGCGGCCAATTGCAAACTTAAAGGGCATTAGAATGGGGCTGGAGGAGTTTTCCCTATGCCGCAGACTGGCGATGTGTGTCAAACGTCGGGTATCTACACAGTGGTTAACCATATCCAACATCCTAAAGAAATTACAATGGTGAAAGGCAAAGAATTTCCACCTTGCACCGAGTGTCGCCAAGAGTTGAATACCGCTTGAAAGAAGCAACAAAACATTAAATTCCGAAAAGCTGCGGGGCAGGGGTAAACCCCCCGCCCGTGCTGCTCGGCGGGGCAGTGTTCCTCGTTCTCAAAACTTAAGGGTTGTGACCCATTCTGTTACCGATCAGGACCGCTTCCCGGTGTCGGGTTGGGTGGCTTTTTTTTTGCGGCTTGCGGTTCTTGGCTTTCGGCGGCCTTTCGGACAGCATCCACGTCCGCTACATCCTGCGGCCTTCCGGCTGCAATCTTATTGGCGATAAAATCCTCCGCCGAAATGACGAACACCTTGAGGCCGGTTCGGTCGTCCATCACTTCTTCGGTGCGCCGTTCCCATGCCGCGTCAAAATCGACGCCGGAAATCCGGGAGAAGATTTCAACCATTTGCGGCGCGGCTCCCATCCGAAAGAACAGGCCGGGGTTAATAAAATCCTCCGGCTTGATGCCCTCAAGCGGTGCGCCGAATTTGGCTAAAGCGACATAAACCGCCTTAGCGTTCTCGGGGTCCGCCTTCACAAAAAGGTCAAGGTCTTTCGTCGCTCGGGGCTGTGCGTGCACGGCGACAGCGTAACCGCCCACAATGAGATATTTAACGCGGTATTCGTTGAACAGTAACAAGAGTTCTTTGAAGTCTTCGCTCAACATCGCGGGCGGGTTCCTTCCAATCAAATTGCATCAGCGAAAGCTCGGCGGCAGCGTCGATCCGCTCACGCACGGGGCGGCTCTGCCAGTACCGATATTCGTCAGCCTTCATCTCGTCGAAGTTCGTGTACTTGCGGATGGTCTTGTCCATGCGCCGTTTGTAGCATACGGCGGCGGGCGCGGCAATCGCTGTTGCAAAAGTTAACGTTCTTGAGACTGGATATTTATTCAACGCGGCGACTGCGAAGAACTGAGCGAATTGTTAAAATCCCTCCTGCGTATCGGAAGACTGATCGAAATCACCCAAAAAAATTGCACGTGCTGTCACCGCTTCCCGGTGGGCTTTTCCCGTCGGCAGCGAGCCGCCCCCGCCGAAGGAGCCACAACGCCCGCAATCCAGCCAGACCGGGGAGCCGAAAGCAAAGGATTTCAATGAATGACCGACGGCGCCCCGCGCGGGGAAGAAATCGCGCCGCTCATTCAGCCGGTAATGCAGGAGATAGCCCGCGAGCAGCAGGAGAATGTGAAACCTGTCCGAGACTACCCGCGCCGTTCTTCATGCCCTTGCTTGCGGCCAGATCAACTCCGCCCAAGCAATCCATGAAATCGAGCGTCGTTAGAAAACCGGGGTGAAGTTGCATGTTGGCCGCGGGCGCACAATCCCAGCGCATCCCCGCAACCCGATGCATTGTCCGATTGCCTATCGTCCGCCGGCGGCGCTTGCACTTGCCGGCGCAGGTCGGATGCGTATCCCGCACTGCGGCTGCGGATGAGAAGATGAAAGCTATGCGCGTTGCTATCGAACGCTTGCGCTCATGGATACTGGTGCTTGCCGGGCTCTTGCTGATCGGGATCCTGCTCTTCTTTGGATACGCGCGCTGGCGGTTTCACCGGATGGAGCACGACCTGCCCGGCAAGTTGGGCATTTCTGTTCAGCAATCGACCACCGGATTCACCTTCTCGAAATCAGAAGGTGGGCACACCCTCTTTACCCTGCATGCCGCGAAGATGGTGCAGTACAAGAGTGGAGGACATGCCGAGCTTCACGACGTCAGCATCACGCTATACGGCACGAACGGGGCGCAGGCAGACCGCATCTACGGCGACGACTTCGAATATGACCCGGGCGAGGGGGTCGTCCGCGCCAACGGCGTGGTTCAGATCGATCTTCAAGGTCCGGCTGCAACCGGCGGCAACTCCGGCTCTCTTCCAGCGGGGAGCGTCGATAGCAACAATATCGTACACGTCAAGACAGCGGGGCTGGTATTCAACCAGAAAACCGGACTGGCCAGAACTCCGGAAAAAATTGAATTCCGCATCTCTCAAGCTGCGGGAAGCGCCAAGGGAGCGAGTTTCGACTCCCGCACTGGCGTCCTGGTGCTGGGAAGCGAGGTCGCCTTCGATTCCAGCCTGAATGGCAGTCCGTTGGTAGTTCGCGCGCATCATGCGCAGTTTGATCGCGTGAGCCGGCAGCTCTACCTGTTGCAGGATGCGACTGACTACAATTCCATTCACAGCTCATCGGATCAGTCGACCATATATTTCCGCCCGGACGGCTCGGCATACCGGATCAAGTCGCAGGGACACGTGACCACGAACAGTGCCGGCCAGGAGATCAGCTCTCAGGCCGCCCAAGTTGAACTGAACGCCCGGAGCGAACCGCTAGAGGCGATTTTCAACGGCGGAGTGCTGTACGCTGCCCAGGACGCGGTTCGTCACCTCGATGGAAATGCGGCCTCTGCGACTTTATCTTTTGGCCCGCAGTCCACTGTCCGGCGCGCCCAGCTGCGCAACGCTGTTTCTCTTGTCGATGAGGAGAAGACTCCGCCGAGCCCTACACAAGCAAACAAGGGCGGAAAAAATCATCCGTTGTCGACCACCAGGGATGTAACTGCCTCCGAGATCGATGTCGACTTTGCGCCTGGGCCGGATCGCCGGCCGCTGGCGCAAAAAATTCTGGCCGTGGGCGGCGCCCGTTTAAACATCCGCACTCTGTATGCCAACACGCAGGCGCAAACCACCGGAGTTCAGGGGGATCGGCTCCTGGCCACGCTGCGCGACGGGGTTGCCGTGTCAAGCCTGCGCGGAACCGGACATACCAAGCTGGTCCTCCTCGATACCAACGGGGTTAAGCAGACCAGCACGGGAGACAACCTGTGGATGACCTTCGCCCCCCCGGCGCCGAAGGCCGAGACTGCCGGTGCCCAGGCCCCGCAACAGGCGGCTCAACTCGAAACCTGCGATCAGCAGGGCAATGTCACTCTTGAACAGCAGACGCCGGCCAAGGGCGGCGCTCCGTCCGCTAGCTCGCAGCCATCCGAGGTCACGGCCAGCGCGCAGCGGGCGGTCTATGCCGCAAGCAGCAAACTCGTGACCCTGACCGGCGATCCGCGCATCACCGATGCGAATGGGGAACTGATCGCGACAACTATTCAGTTTGAGCGCAGTTCCGGAAACGCTACGGCTACCGGCGGAGTCAAGGCGACCTACCGCCAAGCGGGTGGGCGGCCAAGCGTCTCCTTCGGAGGCACTGAACCGGTTCACGTAGTGGCCGGCCATGCGCGTCTCGATCATGAGAAGGACCTGATCACCTTCTATGGCCAGGGGCATCAGGATGCCCGGCTATGGCAAGGACCCGATTCCATCTCCGCGCCGGTGCTCGAACTCTCCCGCTCGAGGCAAACACTTGCCGCGAGCGGCGAGAGTGGCTCCGGCGCAAACGCGGTCAGCGCCGTGCTCACCAGCATGGGGGCGACGGATGCGGGGAAATCCGCACAATTGAAGGCGGAGCCAAAGACCACGGAGCGCGGCAAGCCTGGTCAACCCTCCGTGGTGCGCGTGAACAGCCGGAGCCTGATCTACTCCGATGTCGCGAATAAGGCTGCCTTCCGCGGCGGAGTTGTGGCCCGGAATGCCGCCGGCGCCATCCACGCCAACGAAATAGACATGTATTTTCGTACCGTAGGCGGAGGCAGTTCGGCTTCCACTGCCGGTGGAACGAAACAAGTCGAGCGCATCGTCGCCCAGGGAGACGTTCAACTGGAGCAGCCTGGCCGGGTGGGGACTGGCAGCGAGCTGGTCTATACCGCCCAGGATGGCAAGTTCGTGCTGACGGGAACCAGCGCCGCGCCGCCGCATCTGATAGACCAGCAACGCGGAACAGTTGCCGGAGCTTCATTGATTTTCAATGATCGCGATGATAGCGTCATTGTCAGCGGCGGCTCATCCAAAGCGGTGACCGAAACCCGCACCGCGAAGTAGATGCAAAAGCTCTCTACCGACGAGATTGGCAAGTCCTACAAAGGGCGCCAGGTCGTGCATGGCGTAAACCTGGAAGTGTGCCAGGGGGAAGTGGTCGGTTTACTCGGTCCCAACGGCGCCGGTAAGACCACCAGTTTTTATATGATCGTAGGCCTGATCGTCCCCGACGCAGGCCATATCCTGATTGACGGCGTCGATATTACCAGGGTTCCTATGTACCTGCGGGCGCGTCAATATGGAATCAGCTATCTGCCCCAGGAGCCGTCGGTCTTTCGCAAACTGACGGTAGAGGAAAATATCCTCGCCGTCCTGGAGGCGCAGTCCATCTCGGTTGAGCTGCGCCGGGCTCGAACGGAAAAGCTGCTGGACCAGTTGAACCTGGCGCACATCCGCAAGACCAGAGGCTACGCTCTCTCCGGCGGCGAGCGGCGAAGAGTGGAAATAGCCCGCTGCCTCTGCATCCAGCCTTCATTCATTTTGCTGGACGAGCCGTTTTCCGGCATCGACCCCATCGCCGTCCTCGATTTGCAGGAGATTATCTTCGACCTCAAGGCCAGCGGCATCGGAGTGCTTATCACCGATCACAACGTGCGGGAGACCCTTTCCGTGACGGATCGCGCATATATCATCAACGAAGGGCGCATCTTTCGCACCGGCACTCCGGAGCAATTGGGGAAAGACGCCGAAGTGCGTCGGGTTTATCTTGGTGAAGGCTTTTCGCTATAGCCTTTCCACAAGCGATGTGCCCACAGAAGCGGCTCTCTATGGAGCGAATTCTGGAGCCAACTCTGACCGGGATACAGCAATGGTGAAAACGCTATAAACTGATCGGTTCCCCCGGCCGGCAATGCCGAAGGTTGCGACGGCCTCCGCCGGGAAAGGTAGACTTAGGACAGCATCCCGAGTCATGTGAAACGATGGTTCTTCTACAGCCAAAACTGAGCCTCAAAGTCGCGCAGCGTCAGATCCTGACGCCTGGCCTGATGCAAATGGTCAGTGTGCTGGCGCTGAACAAACTTGAGCTCAAAGAGATGATCAACACGGAAATCGTTGAGAATCCGGTACTTGAAGAGCTGGAAGAAAGCGTTCCGCTGCTTGAGGATATGGCCGGCCAGGAGGCCGAGCGCGATCGCAGCGCGCAAGAGATAGAGGAGCAAGCGGCTCGTGAGAAGCAGGATCCTTTCGATGAGATCGATTTTGGCTCCTATTTTCAGGATTACCTTGACCCTGGCTTCCGTACGCCAAACAGCTTTGAATTAAGCGAGAAGCCCTCGTTTGAGAATTTTCTTTCCCAACCCGGCTCTCTCAGCGATCACCTGTCCTGGCAACTGGGATCTCTCAATGTTTCTCGGGCATTGCGCGAGGCCGCCGAATACGTGATCGGCAATCTGGATGAGGATGGATACCTGCTGGCGGAGGAAGAAGAACTGCTCGCCGGGTTTTTGCGCGAGCAGACGGGGGACGGCGCCGGCCCTTCTCTTGCTGTCGAAAGCCAGCGGGCGCTTCTTGCCGAGGCGGTCAAGCTGGTGCAGACCCTCGATCCGGCGGGTGTGGGCACCCCGAGCCTGCGCGAGTGCCTGTTGGTGCAAATCGAGGCCCAGCGCCGGGACTTTCATCTATCGAAGGAGCGCCGCCGGCAGTCCCAAGCGGCGGCAGTGGCGGACGGGGAGGCGGGGCTTGATGCCGCACTCGTCGAATTCTCCCCGGATCCGGCTCTGAATGGCGGGGAAACTCAAGCCCGGCACGGGATCGCCCGGGACCATGAAAAATGCGAAACGTTTGCTCTGGCTGCGCGCATCGTCGATCAGCACTTGCCGATGTTACAAAAGCGGGATCTGCGCGAAATGTCCAAGGCCTTGAACAAGCCCGCCGAGGCGGTGCAGCAGGCCATCGACTTTATTCGCAGCCTGGATCCCCGTCCGGGCCAGCGCTATAACCGTTCCGAGGCCAGGCTGATCGAGCCCGATGTAGCCTTTGTGAAGCGGGGCGACGAGTATGTCGTCGTCATGAACGAGGAGGATCTTCCCACGCTGCGTCTCAACCAGGGCTACCGCAAGCTGCTCTCGCAGGATGGAACCGGAAAAGAGGTAAAGGATTATGTCAAGGAGCGCTATCGTTCGGCGCTGCAATTGATGCGCAACATCGATCAGCGCAAGAACACGATCTTGAGAACCTGCGAGGCCATCGTGCGCCGCCAGGGTGATTTTCTCGAGCGCGGCGTTGAGGCGCTCAAGCCTATGATGATCAAGGAAGTTGCGGAAGAGATCGGGGTTCACCCTTCTACCGTAAGCCGCGCCGTCTCGAGCAAATACGTTCACACCTCGCAGGGTGTCTTTGAGCTGCGCTTCTTTTTCTCCGAAGGGGTCAATGGACCCGAAGGAGGAGGCACTCCGCTGATGCTGCTCAAGCGGAAAGTAAAAAAGTTCATTGAAGATGAAGATCCGCGCAAGCCGCTTACCGATGACCTGATTGCCAGCATGCTGCAGATGCAGGGCATCGATGTCACCCGTCGAACCGTAGCCAAGTACAGGGAGGATTTGCGAATCCCCGAGCACCCATCAGCGCAGGGTGCGCGATTGATTTAGAATCTGTGCTTCATGCTCTTACGGCAAACGGCTCAAACCAGGAGTACTCATTGATGGACGTTGAATGCACGGGAAGGCAGGTAACGGTCACCAAGGCGCTTCGCGCGTTGGCCGACGAGGGATTGGAGCGCATCGCTACAATCCTGGGCAAGGTGGCAAGCGCCAAGGTCATCCTGACTGCGGAAAAGTATCGCCAAATCGCTGAAGTTACCGTCAAGACGAGGGCATGCAGCCTGGTTGCAGTTTGTGAGTCCAGCGTCAGCATGGAAAGTGCCCTGCGTGACGCCCTTGCCAAGACAGAGGCCCAGGCGCTTCGCCACAAGAACAAGCTGCGCACGCAAAAACGTCAACCCAAGGAAGAGAAGATGCTGGAGGAGCCGCTCCTGGTGCGCACGCACAGCAACGGGGCTTCCCCTAACTCCGGAAAAGCCGGGAATGGCAGCCCGGCAAAAGACAGAAGCGCCCGTTCCAAGTTGCCAACTCCGGTCACCGTGCATTCCTTTCCGGCGCGCATCCCGATTACCGAGCCGCACATCGTCCGCTCCGCGGAATCAGTAGCGCTGCGGCCGATGACGCTTGAAGAGGCGGTAAAGGAAGCCGAGTTTCGCAACCGGGAAGTATTCGTCTTTCGCGACATTCAGGGCAATGTGAAGGTGCTCCACAGAAAGCGCGACGGAAAAATGGAGCTGATAGAAGCGCCCTGATCTGCCTTTGTTTCTAGACCCCTGCAACAAATCCGGGTGCCCCATATCTGGCGCGCTCTTTGCGCCAGATGTGGGAAACCGCAGATCGCTCCACTCCGCTTCGCTCCGGTCGAGATGACAAAGGTAGGTGTAATTGCCAACCGAGCCTTCTTCAACCCGATTTTCATCCCCTTGGGCGGGCCGCAGGCCCATTGACACTCCGGTCGAGATGACAAATCAAGTGGAGTGGCCTTAGTCCCATGCTTTTCGGGCCAACTCTAAGCTGCGCAGTCGTCGATCACTTCCGCGCTCACGCTCATACCGGAAAGCATGGCGGAAATCTCTGCAACGTATGCCGGATTGAGAGCCACAACCATATCCGGGCGGTATTCCCGGAGCCGCGCTGGAGCCGAGATCAACTGCCCGGTTCCGGGCACGTGCATGCCCTGTTTCCGGGGGTTGACGTCCACCACGCATCCAATCTCCCGCGCTCCGGGTATCACGTTGAGGAAGGTCACCCCCTTTGTTCCCGCCCCCCAGAACGCCAGCCTTTTTCTCTTCCGTTGCGTGTTGCGGATGTAATCCGACCACAGGCGCACGATCTCTTGATAACGCCTGGCAAAAGCTTCGCGGGCAGGGAGACTCGCGTGTTCAATCGGCCACATTGCCGAATCGCCGCCGGCTTGGTCCGCAGCAGGAACGCGCGCCTCGATCGAAAGAAATTGACCTTGGTAAGTGCTTTTGCTTCGGATGACCTGGAATCCCGCTCGCATAAATGTGGTTTGCAGGGAACAAAGGTTAAAGTAGGAAACGTGCGGATAGATGATGTCCCACAATCCCGCGCCCGCGAATACAAATTCCGCGTTGGGAACCTCGAAATAGAGTGTGACGTTCCTCTGATGCGCCAAGCCGCTTCTCAGCCCGGATAAGAATTCAAGTGGCTGTGCCATATGCTCAAGAACGTGGCGGCAGCAAATCAAGTCGACATCTTCCGGGGCGTGTGCTTCCGAGTAGTAATCCCTGGTGAAGCGGACCCGTTCATCGTCGGCGGCATCTTCGGGAAGGCTCGGGTCATAGCCTATCCCAAAATTCTCCCCAGTCTCACAGAGCGCCCTTAGGAAATGTCCCCCGCCGCAGCCGATCTCGACAATTCTCTTGCCATTCAGGTCGTAACTATCGTGTAGATGGCGAACAAGGCCGGCGCGGTATCTTAGGAAAGTGGGTGAGGAGCTTAAGGCATTTTCGTACAGCTCGTTGTATCGAACTGAAGGCGGATGGAATGTCGAGTTGAAGATCAGCTCGCAGTCTGCGCAGCGTGTAAGGTGGATTTTGCCCTTTGCACAGTCGCGCGCCGACTGGGAAGTCGGCCACAACGCTGAACAGTTGATCGGCAGATCGTTGGATACGAAGAAAGTTTGCGTTTGAAGGCTGCCGCAACCCGGGCAACTGGCGCTTTTACCCAGGCCCTGCACCTCGGGCTGGGGCGTTTTCCGGGTCTTTACTGGCCGGCCAAGCGGCATATTGGAGTTGCCTCTCTCGCTTAAACTCCACTGTACTGTACAGATTTACTGTACAGTACAGTATTTCTTTACGGAATAAAAAAGGCCATAAGTCTCTCCGATGCGCTTTACAGGGTGCGGAGAAACTCTGGAGATTTGAAGGGACGTAAGTGATTGAAAAATGGTTCGGTTTTAGCCACTGAGGGAACAGTTTTCGTACTCTGTTCGACCTTTTTCCGCAGTCTGTTTAGCCCTGGATCTACCCGTGCCAGCGCTAAAGCGTTTTCACAATCGGTGTATCCCAAGAAACAACACTCCACGTAGGCGTTCCATCAATGAACGCCTGCACATAGCCAACTCTCACCAGGACACAGTAATTGTGAAAACGCTATAAAGCGCATCATGTTCGGAGTCGAGACTTCCAGCCAAAGGCTCCGCGCCGGCCTTTTCCCGTGGCTGAAGTAGCCAGCAATGGAGGGTGATCGGGGCACTCAGGGAATAGGAACAGTTCGAGCGCAATTTGAACAGGGAGTGACTTGATGTTCTGCTGGTTTGCCGGCCGGTTACGACCTTGGAGATAGAACAAGAATTTGCGCCAAATGCGATGCCGCGTTCCTCCAGCGCCTGGGGGTGTTCGCGAGGATAGTTACGGCATCCCCCTTCTGTAACGAGAACTCTTCCTCGTTCAAGGTCAGAATTACTTCGCCTTCGAGAACGAAGGCAAACTCTTCGCGTGCAGTGCCATGCGTCCTTTTTCCGCTGGCGCCTTCGGGCTGCAGGGTGATGATGAATGGATTAAGCGATCCCGACCGGGCCGCCGTTAGACTTTCGAGCGTAGCTTTCGACCAGCCGCTCTCCAGCCGTGAGCGCTTGTCGGCCCGCACAACGCTTGAGGTTCGCACATCCGAGGGCTCGAAGAACTCAGGCAGGGAAACTCCCAGCGCAGAGGCTATTCGCTCGAGGGAAGAAATTGAAGGAGACGCCTGTCCGTTTTCCACTTGTGAGATAAAGCTCGGAGAAAAATCAGTGAGCGAAGCCAGCATCCGCACTGACATGTTCCGCTCCTCCCGCAATTGCCGAACCACAAAGCCGAGTCGTTCTTCAGCTTTCGTGTTACCCATCCAACTGCCCTTCGCATCTGAAGTCAATTAGAAAGTGTAGCATTGGGGCCGGTTGTTCTTGCCACCGGCTTCCTCGTCCTGGATGCCGGACTAAGGCCCGGATGACGATCCGGAGCAGGGGGTTTGATAAGATCAAAGTCCGTCCTAAACTCAAGTAACTGCAACCTCAGCGTGTCCAATACTTCTTTCAGGGGATACTCTAGTCCCGAAGGCGCGCTTGATACTCGACGCTGAGAGAACTCGTTCGACGGGTTCCCGCCTGCACTCATGACCGAAACTTACGTCACCGCTCTCGCTGCCTCGGACCGGTTGTTGCTTGAAGCTTTGCCCTGTTATGTCTTTGTGCAGCGCGGCGGAGATGTGACCTATGCAAACCGCGTGGCTCGCGAGATGCTCGGCACTGAAGAGGGCGCAGTTTTCGCAGTAGAAGATATCTTTGACGAGCGCTTTCCCGGTTTGGTCTATGGGCGCGCCGGCGCGGTCGAATCCCGTCCGAGAAATGTCTTCGGTTCCGCGAATCAGGCCTATTCCTCCGAGTTTGAATGCGGGTTGCGGGCGCCGGACGGATCGTTGGTGTCCATCCAAGGACGCTTCCGGGTGCTGCAAGTGGAGCCGCAGGTACAGTTGCTGGTCGTCGCCATGCCCTCCCGCCGAGTGCCGGAATCCGGACATACTTCAAATTTTCTGGAGCAGCTTTTGAACGCGGCTCCGGAAGCCATCATGATCACGCGCCATGCCCGGATTTTGCATGTCAATCGCGAGTTCGAGAGCCTCTTCGGCTTTACTGCGGAAGAGGCGGTGGGCCGAAACACTTATGACATCCTCATCCCGGAGACCCGCCGTCACGAGTTCGACATGCTCGAGCACACCATGCAGCTTTATGGCCGGGCTTCGATGGAGACTGTGCGCTTAAACAAATCGGGCGAGCTCATCGACGTCTCGGTCCTGGTTGCGCCTATCGAGTTGTCCGGCATCGAAGTAGGAAATTTTGTCAGCTATCGCGACATCCGCGATAAGAAATTGACCGATCTCAAGCTGCAGCACGACGCTCTCTATGATTCGCTGACAGGCTTGGCCAATCGGGCATTGTTTCTAGATCGTCTGCAGCTCACCATGGCTCGCCAGCAGCGCCGCTCCGAATTCAGCTTTGCGGTGATGTTTCTCGATCTGGATCGCTTCAAGGCGGTCAATGACACACTGGGTCACGCCTGTGGAGACGATCTTCTGGTACGCATCGCAGTCCGGCTGCGCGCCTGCTTCCGGCCCGAAGACACGGTCGCGCGTTTCGGCGGCGACGAATTCGCGATTCTGATCGAGGACATAGCCAATATTTCCGATGTAACCCGCATCGCCGACCGGGTGCAACAGGACATACGCCTGCCCATGGATGTCCATGGGCACGAAGTCATGGTTACAGCCAGCATCGGTATTGCATTTGGTACGCTCGACCACGCTACTCCGGAGCAGATCTTGCGCGATGCCGATTATGCCATGTATCAGGCCAAGTCGCATGGCCAGGCGCGCCACGAGGTCTTTGACAATTCCATGCACGTCCACGTCGCTGTGCAGATGCGCAGAGAGCACGATCTCAGAGAGGCGTTGCAGAACGGCGAGTTGGAGGTCTGGTATCAGCCTTTTTACCGGCTGAAAAGCGGCGAATTGGAAGGGTTTGAGGCGTTGCTTCGGTGGCGCCGTCCCGACGGCAGCATCGTGCCGTTGGCGGATTTTCTGCCCACGGCGGAGGAGACGGGGCTGATTCTGCCCATCGGTTCCTTTGTTCTGGAACAGGTCTCAAGGCAACTGGAAGCATGGCGCGACACGGCGCCGGGCATCTCGCCCAGCATCAGCGTCAACCTCTCAAGCAAGCAGTTTAAGGATCCTCACCTTGCTGACCGCCTCGCGGAATTGTTCGCCCGGTCCAGCGTATCCCCCAAGCAGCTGCGTCTGGAGGTCAACGAGAGCGCCATCAACGAGGACCCGGAGACCGCGGCGCTGGTGATCCAGCGCTTGGTGGATTTGGGTGTCAGTGTGGCTCTGGATAACTTTGGCGCAGGGCTGGCCTCGATGAATCACTTTATTCGTCTGCCTATCGATTTGGTGAAGGTCGACCGCCGTCTGATTGCCTATCTGCCGATTCCCGGCCGTCAGGCGGCAATCCTGCAGACAATTTTCGATCTCGGACGGCTGCTCGAGTTGCGCATGCTGGCCGAGGGCATCGAAACCCGGGAGCAGTTGGAATCGCTGCGCAAGTACGGATGCGATCTGGTCCAAGGGCACCTGTTTTCGCCCGCCGTCTCCGGAGAGAAGGCGCAGGCGCTGCTCAGGAGCGGATGCTGGCGCCTGAGTTAGCATCTTGCCCTAGATCGCCTGCATTCAATGCTACGATGTCCCATGCCAAAGAGATTCCCCGGCTCCAGGCAGGCTAAAAAGACACGGACCCCGCGTAAGGCCACCATCAAGACTGTGCCGTCTCTGGCCGAGGCGGATCCGGAGCTGGTAATTCTGACCGGGCTCTCCGGATCGGGCAAAGCCTCGGCGCTAAAGGCCTTCGAAGACCTCGGTTTCTACGCCGTCGACAATATGCCGTTGGACCTGATTCCAGCCTTCGCCGATCTGGTTCGCCAATCGGCGGAGATCAACCGCGCCGCATTGGTGGTCGATGTGCGCGAAGGTCAGCGTCTGGACCGGTTTCCCGCCATTCTCCGCCAAGTGAGAAAGGTTCTCGCCACTACCGTGGTTTTTCTCGAAGCCTCCGACCCCGCCCTGCTGCGCCGATTCTCTGAAACGCGGCGCCCGCATCCCTTGGGCCGGACTGAAACCGTCGTTCGCGCCATCGATGCGGAGAGGAAGGTTCTCGATCCTATCCGCAACGTCGCCGATGTCAGCATGGACACCTCGAACTACAACGTCCACGAATTACGCAGTTATATTCAAAAGAAGTTTGAGCGCGGCGATACAGGCAAGAATCTCCTGGTTTCTTCAATTAGCTTCGGCTATAAAAACGGGGTTCCACTGGAAGCAGACCTGGTCTTCGACGTCAGATTCTTGCCCAATCCCCATTTTGTGCCGGAGTTCAGAAAGCTGACCGGACATCATCCTAAGGTGGCCGCGTATATACGTCAGTTCCCGCAAACCGGCGAGTTTTTGGATAGGGTCACCCAGCTGCTTCTTTTCCTGCTGCCCCACTATATCGAGGAAGGCAAGAGCTATCTGACTGTAGCCTTTGGCTGTACAGGCGGCCAGCATCGCTCCGTCATGATTGCCGAGGAAATCCGCAAGTACTTGGCCAAGCAAGGCTACCGGGTAAAGGCCTTCCATCGCGACATGCCGCGCTAGCTCCCAACAGTTGTGGCCTCCCACCCTTGCTGCGCAAGGATGGGGCACCATTTGAAATATGGATCCAAAACCACCACAAAATGCATATGCCCCGGGGCCCTGTATCAGGGCATGGCTTTAGCTATGCCGCAGAATCGCTCAAACAATTCGGGCTTCACAGGCTGCGGAAACACTATGGTGCGGAGTCTTTGGGTGGAAGCCCCCGCATTTATGCGGGGGTAGGAGCGCTTCAGCGCTTCGGGAAGCTCGAATCTGATCATGACGCGCTTTAGCGCTGGCATCTCTAAATCCAGGGCTAAAGCCAATACTGTTCACTTAAGGAGATGCGATTATGGGTGGGCGGAAGCCAACGGAGATGGGCGTGTAGTTTCTTGGGCGAAGGGGGAAGTTGCTCATCTTGCGTTTTACACCACGAGGGTTCCGTCTATGGCGGCTGGAGACGACGCGTTCCTGGAGAATTTCGTCAATGGCTTTGCTATGAAGGACTTTTCTGCACCGAGGGGGGAATAGCGTTGTAGGCGGAAATCTTGCGGCGGACCACGCGTACGGTATGGAGGAAAGAAAGCCGGTCGGGGTCTTCCTCTGCCTTTAACGCCGCTTCATGCATGAGGCTGCGTATCGCGAAGTGAGCCATGAGAAGCCCATAGAACTCCTGACGTACCAGATCTGGCGTCTTGCTGCGGAGCACGATCTTAGAACCGCGCAGATGGGTCTTCAATTCGTCCAAGGAGGTTTCGATTTCCCAGCGTTCGTGATAGAGCGCAGCCAGTTCTGCGGCGGGAGCCCTTTCGTGATCCAAAATGCTGGTAAGCAGGCGGTAGATGGGTTCAGGATCGGCGACTCCTTCCAAGTGGTAGTCGATGACCCGCACAACGACCCCATTGGTCTTACGCTGCCAGTCTCGACCCGAGGGATAAATGCGACTGTAATAAGAACCATCCGGCAGACATTCTTCACAGGCCAAACGCATGTTCTTCTTGATGCGCCAAAGCAGATCAGCTCTGTTGCCTACAGCCTGAGTCCACAGCTTAAAGCCAAAAAACTGCCGGTCGGCGAGGCAGAGCATGCCTTCTTTTAGATTTGCCAGGACGCCCTGGGCGAGCGTGGTTTCGCCCGTTCTGTAGTCGGCCATTTGACTGCCGAACAACACGTGCGTACCGTTCTCAACGAAAGCTACAAAGCGGATCTGCGGATAGGCGCTGTGGCCGCGACTGCTTGGTGGCCGGCCGAAGGCAGCAACATTGCCCGCCTCGTCTGCCACCTCCAGCGTACTGCCATCTAAACTGACCAGACGCCAGCCCTGGTACCAAGCGCCTTTGCTGGCCTGAACTGCAATCGGCTTCACCACTGCGTCATGCAGCTGTCGCAGTGGCTCCCATCCCAGCCGTGCGCGTGCTTGCGAGATGCCCGACTTGCCCGCCACCTTTACTTTGGCCGACGGATCGAGCAACCACTGCGCACCCTCCAGTATGCTGCGCAATACTTCCCGGTAGGACGACTGCATGTACAACGCTAGAGCGATTACGTAGTACACCACCAATTGCGCTGGCAAGTCGCGCTCCCGCTTGCTCCCCTTACCCGTTGCCGTCAAGATCGACCCTATCGTCTTCAACGGAAAAGTCTTGGTTATCACTCCCAAGCTATTGTAATCGCTGATCCGCGTCCCCGAGGGAAGTTCGGCAACCGTACGCGCCATTGCTCCTCCTGCGTCCCCTTCGCGCAGGGTAACACTTTCTTTCTTAAGTGAACAGTATTGGGGCTAAAGCCCATCTTAAGATCAACCGCTTTCCACCAAAACCGGTCCACAGAGTTTTTCCGTAGCCTGTTCAGCCCCTGGGATTTCGCGATCCATCGCTAGCCGCATGACCGAAGGCCGCCCCTTCCCGGAGCGCTGAAACACTACCCCAGCCTCTCCCCCGTTCTCCGTCCGGCGATTACAATAGCAAAATGCATTCGATGCGCGGGCAGCGCGGGATCTCTGGGTTTTCCGCATGAACAGAGTGATGCGCCTGCTCGGCTATGTGCGGCCTTACTGGCTGCAGGCAATCACCTCGGTCCTGCTCATGGCGGCGGTCGGGCTGTTGGAAGCCTTCCGCCTGCTGCTGGTCCGTCCTATCTTCGATCGCGTTTTAGATCCAGCCTCCGCCGACCGGCAAATCAAATTGTTTACCGTGCCCGGCACCCAGATGCATTTCGATCTGCGCCAGTTTGTGCCCAGCCATTTCCATAACGACTGGGCAGTGGTCGCCGTCGCTCTGGTGGGGTCAACCTTCCTCAAGGGCTTATGCGATTACGCCGGCACCTATCTGGTGAATTACGCCGGGTTCGGCATGATCACCGATCTGCGCGACGACCTGTATGACGCGGTTCTGCGCCGTTCGGTCTCCTTCTTTCAGAAGCACGCCACCGGCACCATCCTCTCCACCTTGATCAACGACATAGAGCGTGTGCAATTCGCCATGTCGGCTATATTGTCGGAGTTTCTGCAGCAATTCTTCACTTTGCTCTTCACCGTCGGGGTGGTCGTCGCCTATGGGGGCAAACTCGCCTGGATCCTGCTGATTTTCGTTCCCCTGGTCGTCGTGTCGGCGAGAAAGATTGGCCGCCAGGTCCGCCAGACGACGCGCCACGGCCAGGACAAGCTAGCCGAGATTCAGAACCTCCTCCACGAGACGGTTACCGGCAACCGCATCGTAAAAGCCTTCAGCATGGAACGCTGGGAGATGCTCCGCTTCAAGAGCGCCGCCCAGCGTCTCTTCCATGCCAACTTGCGATCGGTGAGCGCCCAGGCTATCTCCTCCCCGCTGATGGACTTCATCGGCGCCTTGGCAATTGCCCTCCTGCTATGGGTAGGCCGCGTGCAGATCCAGCACAACGCGATGACGGAAGGCACATTTTTTGCCTTCATTATCGCCGTCTTCAAGCTGTACGATCCTGTCCGCAAATTTGCTCTCTTTTACAACGGCTTCCAGCAGGCGTTGGGGGCCTCATCCAATATCTTTGAGTTTATGGACGAGCAAGACGACGTCTGTGAGAAGCCCCGCGCCATCGAGCTAAAAGGTTTCAAGAGCTGTATTCGCCTGGAAGATGTGGGCTTCGCCTACAGTAGCGAAGAAGGCGAAAAGCAAATCCTGCACCACATTAACCTGAACGTGGGCCGGGGTGAAGTGCTGGCCCTGGTCGGTCCCAGCGGAGGGGGCAAGACCACTCTGGTGAACCTGATCCCCCGTTTCTTCGATCCCACCTCCGGGCGCATTCTCATCGACGGTCATGATTTACGCGATGTCAGCCTGGTGTCGTTGCGAGCGCAGATCGCCAAGGTCACGCAGGAGACGATTCTTTTCAACGACACCGTGCGCAACAACATCGCCTATGGCCGTCCCGATGTGCCGCTCAGCCAGGTGCAGGAAGCAGCGCATACCGCTCTCGCCCACGAGTTCATCATTAAGATGCCCGACGGCTACGACACCGTGATCGGGGAGAAGGGCTTTCGCCTTTCAGGAGGAGAGCGCCAGCGGCTTGCCATCGCCCGCGCCTGCCTTAAGAATGCGCCCATGCTGATTCTCGATGAGGCAACTTCTGCGCTCGACTCCGAGAGCGAGTCCCTGGTGCAGGCCGCACTCTCCAATTTGATGACCGGCCGCACTGCGTTCGTCATAGCGCATCGCCTCTCCACGGTTCGCCGCGCCAACCGCATCGCTGTGCTCGAGGGCGGCCGTATCAGCGCCATCGGTTCGCACGAAGAGTTGCTCGGAATTTCGCCCACCTACCGGCGTCTGTGTGAATTGCAGTTTATGGATCCGCCCGACCGCTCCCCAGCGGGCTCCTCAAAGGACTCGCTCAACTTGGAGCCGGTGCTCAGCGGAAAGGCTCAGCTTTGAGCGCATCCGCGGCCAAAGCCCCTATTTATTCAATGACCGGCTTTGCCCGGGTAAGCGGCCATGCGGCTAGCGCTTTGGCCTGGACGCTCACCATCAAAAGTGTGAATCACCGTTATCTCGATCTGCATATGCGCATGCCTTCCGGCGCCGAGGCTCTGGAGATGCGCCTGCGCCGGAGCGTCAAAGAGAAAATCATTCGCGGCCACTTGGAAGTTACCCTGAGCGTGGACCGCGGCCCGGCCCTCAATGCGCGCTTCGACCGCAATCTGGTCAAGGCTTACATTGCCGCCTTCCGCCAGGCGGCGGAGCAGAATGGCCTCGACGCCCAGCCCGATCTGAATGTGATCTTCCGCCTTCCTGGCGTGTTTACCAATGAAGGTCACTCCAATGAAGAAGAAATGCGGATGCTTGAACATGATGTCGCCGCGCGGCTGGATTCCTTGTTCGCCGCCCTGAATGTCATGCGTATCCAGGAGGGCAAGGCCTTGGTCGAGGCCCTGGTCGTCAGCATGGAGCGCCTGGATACAGCCGTGCTCGAAGTAGGAGAACTGCGTCAGGATGTCCAGGATGCCTACTTCGAACGCATTAACCAGCGCATCGCCGGTTTGCTGAACGGGGTTGCAGACCGCGAACGCATTTTACAGGAAGCCGCCGTGCTCGCCGAACGCAGCGACGTGGAAGAAGAGGTTACCCGCTTGCGCGCCCACATCCGGCATTTTCATTCTCTGCTTCAGGCTGGAGGTGAGATTGGCAAAAAGCTGGACTTCCTCTTGCAGGAGATGAACCGGGAGGCAAATACTTTGCTTTCGAAGACCGGTGGCGTTTCCGGTAATGGGCAGCGTATTACCGAGCTAGGCCTGGGAATGAAATCGGAGATCGAAAAGGCCCGCGAACAGGTGCAGAATCTGGAGTAGGAAGGTACAACATTGGCAGGTCTGCTATTCCTCATCTCGGCGCCGTCAGGTTCAGGGAAGTCCACCCTGGTGAACAGAGTTCGCCCGCTGGTCGACGGCCTGGAGTTCTCCGTCTCCTACACCACGCGCGCTCCCCGCGGAACCGAGACGGAAGGCCACGAATATCACTATGCCTCACGCGAAGAGTTTGAAAGGATGATCGATGCGGGCGAGTTTCTGGAGTGGGCTGTTGTTTTCGGCAACTATTACGGAACGGCGATTCAGTCGCTCAAGCAGGCATATGCGGCAGGGAAGGACCTCCTGCTCGACATCGACGTCCAGGGCGCGGCTCAGGTGCGGGAGAGAGTTCCGGACGCGGTGAGCATCTTCGTTCTGCCTCCCAACCCTGCGGACCTGGCCCGCCGCCTGCGCAACCGCAGCCGTGCCGAAGGCAGCAATGTTGAAGCGGATATCCAGAAGCGGCTGGCCAAAGCCAGGGACGAAATTGAGAATTATCGCCAATACAGCTATATTCTCGTCAACGATAATCTTGACCAGGCCGTGCAGTATCTCTCCGCAATTATCCTTGCGGAGCGAGCCAAAGCCCGGGGAGTATTACCGGACGCGGAAAGCGCCAGGGTGATTGAGATGGCGGAGCAATGCCGGCAATCCAAGGCCACGGATCGCCTGCGGCCCGTGCTCTCCTCCTTCGGAGTGCTGAATGCGGCTCACGCCTGAATGTGCCTGGTCGAGTTCTCGTTTTTAGGAGGTCAGCATGAAGCTCGAGGATAAATTCGATAGCAGTTTCCGTTACGTTCTCGTCGCAGCGCGCCGTGCCCGGCAACTTCAGAATGGCTCCCGACCGCTCGTTCCTTCTCACTCTACCAAGGCTTGCCGCGTGGCTCAGGATGAAATCGCGGCCGGCAAAGTAAAGTTCGTTCAAAAGGAGGAGGCGAAAGAGCCTCTTTCCGATCCGGATTTTCCCGTGATCTTCTAGCCCCCGGTACGCCCTAAAGCTGTTTGGAAAAGATCCACAACCACCACGAATCGAGGGTGCCCCATCCTTCGCGCGGCGCTGTTCCGTGCGAAGGGTGGGAGACCAGTGCGCCGGGATAAACCGGCATGAAGCAGAGAATGGAAAATTCTTACGAGGAAGGAGTAGCGAACCACTCGGCCCCGAGTTTTGCGTAGTGCACCGTGAGGTGTAAGACGAAGCGTAAACAGGGGAATAGGTGGGCTGGGTATCGAGCTTCGAAAACACCAAATCAGGATGCCGACGCTGTTGGTCTAGCGGAAGGCAACATGGGCAGAGGCGCAAGCGCGAGTCTCTGTTCAGTCCTGCGTAGTCGTAGACCCCAGACACGCCTAGACACTTCATGCACGAGAACCGGGAGACCTCGGAGGCTTCTGCGGTTGCAGCCGACCACAGGACGGCGGGAGAAGGCCCAGGCCGTACGGCCCGCATGTACGCCTGCGAGGAGTCGGACAGTGGCGTAGTACCAATGAATCACTCGAACAAAGACGGGAAACCGAGGGCGGAGAGTGAGGAGGGAAGGCTGCTGATCGGGGAGAACAACCGCAAATCGAGCACGCCTCGACACCGAGCGAGACCAGCGTGTTCCATCGATGGGCGGCTGTGCGGCAAGCATTACTGCCGTTACTCATCTTCGATAAGAGCCGTATGCGCTAATGAGCGCTCGTACGGATCTGTGCGGGGGGTACCAGGCGACTGGTATCCCTACCGCGACCAAAACTCCCTGATCAATTGTGGTGGAAGCCCCCCTGCCGGGATTTACCATGCTGCCTGAACGTCTGGTAGGCCGGGGTTTCTAACCCAGACTGCCGTAACTGACTGAAATTCCACCTCCCTTAGAGCGCCTCCGGAAGGGATACAATCATCGCTATGAAGGTCACGGTCGGTGTTTCCGGAGGCATTGCCGCATATAAGGCGGCGGAACTGGTTCGGGCTTTGCAACGGCAGGCTTTAGACGTGCATGTTGTCATGACCGAAGCCGCTCGGGAGTTTATTACGCCGCTGACTTTTGCCTCTCTCACCGGTCACAAGGTCATTACCGGGCTGTGGTCTGGAAACCCGGATGAAGAGGGCGAGGCGGAAGGCAATCGAAGCGACGCCAATCTCAGCTCCGCGATTGAGCATATTGCGGAGGCTGAATCGACCGAGCTGCTCGTGGTGGCGCCGGCGACCGCCAACGTGCTCGCCAGGTTCGCTCACGGATTGGCGGATGATTTTCTGACCACGCTCTATCTCGCCACCGTCGCGCCTGTCATCGTTGCCCCTGCCATGAACGTCAACATGTGGCGGCATCCAGCCACCCAGGCCAACGTCCAGACGCTTGAAAATCGCGGGGTCAGAATCGTTGCCCCGGGCAGCGGCTACCTGGCTTGTGGTATGACCGGCGATGGCCGGCTCGCCGAGCCCGAAGCAATTGTGCAGGCGGTCCTCGAACAGCTTCACCGCCGCAACGATTTATCCGGCGAGGTGGTTTTGGTGACCGCCGGGGGAACGCGCGAACCCATCGACCCGGTTCGCTTCCTGGGCAACCGCTCCAGCGGCAAGATGGGCTATGCCGTCGCTGAAGCGGCCGAGCGCCGCGGAGCGCGGGTGATTCTCGTCACCGCTCCGACATCCCTCCGCGCTCCGTTAAACTGCGAAGTCATTTCCGTGACCACCGCCGAGGAGATGCGTCAAGCCATCCTCGCTCAGCTCGATCGGGTCACCATTGTCATTAAAGCCGCCGCCGTGGCCGACTATCGCCCGAGAACGCAGTCGGACCAAAAGCTCAAGCGCCTGGGACCGATCACGCTGGAGTTCGAACCGACCGAAGACATCCTGCGCGAAGTGGTGATGCGCAAGCGCCCCGGAACGCTGGTCATCGGCTTCGCCGCGGAGACGGAAAATCTGCTCCAGCATGGCCGTGACAAGCTTCTGCGCAAAGGGGTGGACGCCATCGTGTTGAATGACGTCTCTCGTCCTGGATTGGGCTTTGATTCCGATCGTAACGCCGCCGCTTTCCTCACTCCTGACACCCTCATTGAACTACCCGAGATGAGCAAGCGTGAATTGGCTGACCGGATTTTGCAGGAGGTTGTCGCACTGCGCCGGCCTGAATCGATGGTCGCCGAGACCGGAGCAGCCTCCGGAGACATCCGGCGCCCAAGCTGACCATGCCGCTCGATACCCAATTGCGACAGTCGATTGCCGCGCATCTCGTCTATCTCCGCGATTTGGGCATCTTCGATTTTTATCGCCGCAATGACGGGATCGCGCTCGATTTGGATCAAGCGGCCTCCGTCATCCCATCTCTAGAGGAGCCAGTCATTCCACCATCTATTCGCCTTTCCTCGCAGCCCCAGGAGGGCATGCTTGTTTCTCCTGAAAACCGCGCCAAGGCTCTGCTTGCCATTCGCCAGGAGCTCGGTAACTGCACGCGCTGTGCTCTCTCCGCAGGCCGCAACAAGATTGTTTATGGAGACGGCGACCCCAATGCCCGGCTGATGTTTGTGGGCGAGGGTCCGGGCGCGGACGAAGACGCGCAGGGCCTGCCCTTTGTGGGACGTGCCGGTCAACTGCTCAACAACATGATTGCCGCCATGGGAATGAAGCGCGAGCAGGTCTACATCGCGAATATCGTGAAATGCCGGCCGCCGCAGAACCGTGTTCCCGAGCCGGAGGAAGCTCATACCTGCTCGCCCTTTCTGTTTCAGCAGATCGACGTCATCCGTCCCGAGGTGCTGGTCGCTCTGGGAGCGACGGCAGCGCTCTATCTGCTCGGCTTCAAGGCGCCGTTAAGCGCCTTGCGCGGAAGGGTGCATGCCTGCCGGGGAAGCAAACTGATCGTTACCTATCATCCGGCCTATTTGCTTCGCGACCCGCGGCAGAAGAAAGAAGCCTGGCGCGACCTTCAGTTGGCCATGGCCGAACTCGGGCTCTCCTCTCCCGCGCGATAGAACAGCCATCCCAGGGGATGAAAATGGTTGAGGAAGACTTGGTTGGCAACTATACCTAACTTTGTCATCTCGACCGGAGCGAAGCGAAGTGGAGAGATCTGCGGTTATTTCGGGATTCGGTAATCCGCAAGTCTCTCCACTTCGCTGCGCTCTCTCGAAAGTCATCCTGGGAGGCCTGTTCTACCAACGGTCGTGGTCTCCCACCCTTGCTACCCACCCCAGCAAGCTTCGCTTGCCGGGGACCCCGGTTACGCAAGGATGGGGCAACCTAGATCTGCTTGAAGTATGGATCCAAAACCGCCACCAATCGCGTGCCCCATATCTGGCGCGCTCTTTGCGCCAGATGTGGGAAACCGCAGATCTCTCCGCTCCGCTGCGCTCCGGTCGAGATGACAAGACTTTTCTTCGGCCTACACCCACAGTGAAAAGGCTCTGACTCCTGACCCCTGCTATGCCCATTTTCTGCGATGTTGCGCTTCCGGTCCCGCTCGACCGAACCTTCACCTATAGGTTGGAAGAGGATGCGCCTGTTGGCGGTCGCGTCGTTGTGCCTTTCCGCAACACCAAGCTGATTGGGGTTGTTATTCGGCTGCACGATGAGCCTCCCCCGGTGGAGGCTAAATCGGTTGAGGCCGTTCTTGATCGGGAACCGATCCTGACTGCCGAACTCATGAAGCTGGGAACATGGATTGCGCAGTATTATCTGGCGCCCCTAGGCGAAGTATTGCGAACCATGCTTCCGCTCGCCGCCGAGGTGCGCCGCCGCACACTATATTGCATCACCGCCGCCGGCCGCGCTATATTGCTGGCTGCCGCCGAACAAGGGTCTTCTCGCCGCTCGCGCCGTAGCCCCGAAGATCAGGAC
The DNA here is from genome assembly GCA_963705665.1 of uncultured Acidobacteriaceae bacterium. Taxonomy (GTDB): domain Bacteria; phylum Acidobacteriota; class Terriglobia; order Terriglobales; family Acidobacteriaceae; genus PALSA-350. Next base: position 85,021 of record CAVPKQ010000031.1, read on the forward strand.
ATTGAATACTCCGTGTTGAACTATCTCGCCGACGGCGCGCCGGCAAAGAGCGCGGCCCTGCGCCATGCCACCGGCGCGACCACCGGCTGCTGACCGCCATGGTGCGTAAGAAATGGCTGTCTCAAGAAAACCAGGCCGCTGTCCGGGATGCGCGGCGTCTCATTCGCTATGCCGTGTTAGTTGCAGATGCCCGGCCGCCCAAGCTCAATGAAAATCAGTTGACCATTCTCGCTGAACTCGCCGGCGCTGGCGGCAGCATGCCTTTGCCCGATCTACGCCGCTCTGGGGTTCCTTCCTCCACGCTGCAAACCCTAGTCAAGCGCGGGCTGGTGCTGCTCGAAGATCGTCCCGCCGCCTTTCACGTCTCCGCGCACGCCGCCTCTGCCGGGCATGAGTTGAATCATGCCCAGCAGAATGCGCTCAAAAGAATCCTGGCGGCGATTGAGCAGGGCGGCTTCAATACTTGTCTGCTTCACGGCGTCACCGGGTCGGGCAAGACGGCAGTGTATCTCGCGGCCATGCAGCGCATCTCCCAGCTTGGCCGGAGTGCCATCCTGCTGGTGCCGGAGATTGGCCTCACCCCCGCCATGGCGGGGCAGTTATACGCCGCGTTTGGCCGCGAAGTAGCCCTGCTGCACTCTCAGCTCACGCCCGACGAGCGCGCCGAGCAGTGGCACCGCATTCGCCGCGGCGAAGCTCGCGTCGTGGTCGGCACCCGTTCGGCGATCTTCGCCCCGGTCACGGACCTGGGCCTGATCATCGTGGATGAAGAACAAGATTCCTCCTACAAACAGGAGGAGGTCCCTCGCTATCACGCGCGCGACGTTGCCGTCATGCGCGCCAAGATTAATGGCGCACCCGTGGTCTTAGGGTCGGCTACCCCGTCGCTTGAATCCTGGCGCAACACGGAGAACGGGAAATACGCGCTGATTGAAATGAAGGAGCGCGTCCAGCAGCGTCCTCTGCCCTCCGTTGATCTGGTGGACATGCGGCGGGAGTTCCAGGAGACCGGCCAGGAGCAGCTCTTTTCCCGGGCGTTGTCTGAACAGACCAGGGCCACGCTCGACCGCGGCGAACAGGTCATCGTTCTGCTCAACCGTCGCGGGTATTCCTTTGCCGTTCTTTGCCGCGCCTGCGGAGAAAAGCTGCAATGTGAGAACTGCGCCATCGCGCTCACTTATCACAAACCCGTCGCGGCCGGGGAAGGACAGCCTGCTATATCAAGCCCCGCCGGACAGCGCTTGAAATGTCACTATTGCGGGTACATAAGAACCGTGCCCCAACGATGCCCCCATTGCGACAGTGAACATCTGTTTTATCTGGGCGCCGGCTCCCAGCAGGGAGAAGAGCGCCTGCAGGAATTATTCCCCGGGGCCCGCATCGGCCGCATGGATCGGGACACGGTGCGCAGCCGTCATGACATGGAGCGGCTGCTTGGCCATCTGCATAGCGGCGAGATCAACCTGCTGGTAGGAACGCAGATGATCGCCAAGGGGCACGATATTCACGGCGTTACCCTGGTGGGCGTGGTAGGCGCGGACTATGCCCTCGGCCTGCCCGACTTTCGCGCCGCGGAGCGGGTATTTCAACTATTGACTCAGGTTTCCGGCCGCGCCGGGCGGGGGAAGTTGTCCGGCCACGTCCTGGTGCAGACGTATCATCCCGAGCATTACGCCATCCAATGCGCTGCACAGCATGATTTTCAAGGCTTCGTGCGCCGCGAGATGCAGTATCGCAAGTGGATGCACTATCCGCCTTTCGCCGTGCTGGCGAATGTCCTCATCCACAGCCAGCATCTGGAGGAGGCCGCCGGCTGGGCCTTGAAGCTGGGCAGGTGGCTGGCCGACGGTCACGCGGAGGGTGTGCGGGTTCTCGGCCCCGCGGCCGCGCCCATCTCAAGAATCAAGAGGACCTACCGTTTCCATTTGCTGCTGAAAGCAGAAAAACGGCAGGCATTGGCGCGCGTGCTGAGCGCCGCCATCGCACAAGCCGAGGTGCTCGGCATCCCCCGCCGCAACCTGGTAGCGGACGTAGATGCCATCAACCTGATGTAGGAAAACGAAGGCTTGATCCGCAACAACCACCAAAGCAAAAAGACCCAGGCTAGCTTCGCGAGCCTGGGGCACCCGGCTCTGCGCCTTCGGGACTTGACGGCTGTACATCGTGATGCATCGCTCATCAGCGCAGCAGATTGATCAAACCGGTTCCCGCGAAGGGAGCGGGCAGGAACGTGAGCGCCAACAGCGCCAGCGCTACCCATCCCAACCATAGGTGCTTCCGGGGCAACATGGGAAAGGACGGAATGCTAGGATGACGCATCACCGGCAGCAGCAGGATGGCGCCCCATAACAGCCAGCCGGTCCAGAGTTCCAGTCCCATCGCCAGCAGGACCGATGGTACGGCGTAGGTCATCACGCGATGCCATTTGGGCGAGATGGCGTACAGGATATGTCCGCCATCGAGCTGCCCCGCTGGAATTAAATTCAGTGAGGTAATGAAGAAGCCTATCCAACTGGCCAGCAAGACAGGGTGCGGCAGCAGCCTTCCGCTCGCGCCATGGCCGGAAACCAGGGCATGATCCAGCAGCATGATTGTCAAGGGTTGGTGAAAGCTGAGAAGAGCGGGAGGGGAACCGGCGCTCGCCGGTTTTGACAGCAATAGTCCAAGGATCGCCGCAGGGAAGGCAACTACATATCCCGCGATCGGTCCTGCGATGCCGATTTCGATCAAGGCTTCGCGGGATGGGATTCGCGAGCGGATGCGGATAACCGCTCCCGCCGTACCGCTCATCGTGGGCGCGGGCAATACGAACGGCCAGGAAGCGCGAATGCCGAACTTCCGGCAGAAGAGGAGATGTCCAGCCTCATGGGCCAACAGAATGCACAAAAGCGTGAGAGAGAAAGACCAGCCGTTTCCTAAAGCGGACGGGTGGCGCCAAATCCAGGGCAGAGGAAAGAAATCGTCGCCGCTCGTCAACGGCGGCTGGCCCAGCAGAAAGTCCTGCATGAAGCGGGCGCCGGAGGCGGTCGTGGTTAAAACACTCGAGGCAAACAGAAGCAGCGGCAGCCATGCGCGCCTCAACCAGAAGCCCAGATTTGACGGGATGCTGCTCTGGCGCGGGTTCGGAGCGAACCGATATCCCGCCCTTGTAGGGGTTGCCATGAAGCCTTTTGCGTGAAGCGCGCTATTATGCCACGTGCTCTCTTCGCCGACCGGTTTCGGACTAGGAATCCAGCAAGTGCAGTTCCTTGCCGGGCTTAAAGCGCACCGCCTTGCCGGGGCTTATGGTAACCTCAGCGCCGGTCCGCGGATTACGGCCAATCCCGGTCTTGCGCGGCCGCACATTGAAGACTCCAAAACCACGCAACTCGATCCGGTCTCCGGCCGCCAGGGCCTTTTTCAGGCTTTCAAAGACGGTATCTACCGCCGCTTCCGCCTTGTTGCGCTGCAAGCCGGTCTTTTCAATTACATGATGGATGATGTCTTGTTTGATCAACGCAGCACCCCGAACGATTGAGAAACGATTGATATCTGATTGCAATAGCCGGAGTTACACCTTGATCCTAGGGAGCTTGCCGAAGATTGTCAATGCAACTGGCCTACCGTAAGATGCAGTTTCAAGGCAAAAGATTTGCCGCTCCAGCGAGAGCGGGCTTGCGCCTGATTCTGACCACAAAGGAGTGACATGTCGATAAAACCCGACCGCTGGATACGAGAGCAGTCCCTGAAAGGAATGATTGCCCCATTCAGCGAAAAACAGGTGCGTGAAGGAGTCATTTCTTATGGGCTCTCCTCCTACGGCTACGATCTTCGCGTCTCCGACGAATTCAAGATCTTCACCAATGTCAACAGCACCATCATCGATCCCAAGAAATTCGACGAACGCTCCTTCGTCAATGTCACAGCGGATTCGGTAATCATTCCGCCGAATTCCTTTGCGCTTGCCAGGTCCATCGAGTATTTCAAGATTCCGCGCAATGTCTTAACCATCTGCGTTGGAAAATCGACCTACGCGCGCTGTGGGATCATCGTCAATGTCACTCCGTTTGAGCCCGAGTGGGAGGGCTTTGTCACCCTGGAGATCTCCAATACGACGCCTCTGCCGGCACGGGTCTACGCCAATGAGGGTCTCTGCCAGATACTCTTCTTTCAATCGGACGAAGCCTGCGAGATCAGTTATGCCGACCGCAAAGGCAAGTATCAAAATCAGCAAGGAATCGTCTTGCCCAAGCTGTAGACCATTGCCGCGGGAGCGGTTAGAGTTTTTTTCGGATCATAAAACCTCCAGAATACCGGGTGTCTCCATAGCTGGCGTAAAGGGACATCGTATCTACGTACCGGGAAAAGAGCCCGCAAATGGCAGGAACTAAGGAATCGTCGTCCCGCTTGCGCGTGGCTCTCCTCGAGCCTGAGCCGGTCCGCGCGCAGGGATTTCTCTCGCTCTTTCAAGACCACCCGCGGATTGAATTCGTTGTTTTTGATCTGCCCCAACTCTTGGCCGATCGGCAGTTTTCCCTGGCCCTGGTGGGACTCCACGGGAACCAGCTTACTCCGGCGCTCTTGGGGGCTATTCGCGGCGTGCGCCCTAATCTGCGCTTGATCGTGATGGGGCCCGAAGCCGATGACGAAGTTATTCTGGCCGCCATAGGCTCAGGCGCCAAGGCTTACCTCGAGGCCAGCGCCACACCCCAGCAGGTGGAGCAGGCAATCGACATTGTCAGCCAAGGCTCGATTTGGGCGCCCCGCCGCGTACTCTCCCTCTTCGTCGACCGCGTCACCCGTCCCGCTAGCCGGGCTGCCATCCCACCCGCCATCCATTTCACCGCCCGGGAGAAGGAGGTGCTCAAGCTCCTAGTCTCCGCCCGGTCGAACCGCGAGATCGCCACCAATCTGGGTATCGAGGAACGGACGGTCAAGGCGCATGTAGCCAAGCTCATGCGCAAAGTAGGAGTCGAAAACCGAATCGCACTCTCTATCCATGCCATAACCCATGCGATTGTGACCAAAAGCCAGGATTGAAAACCGGGTGCCCCAGGTCCCGATTGTGGGAACTGGGATTTCGTTCCCCATACGAAGGGTGGAAGACCTCAGGCCGCTTTTCCGTCATTATTTCCAAAACCCGGCAGTCATCCCTTGCATCTTTGCAAGGAAAGATATTTAGGTTGCGCGAACGCCCGGCGCAAGATCGGGGCAGCCGATATGGCGATACATCGATGGTTTTCGACCGCATCTCTGGGGTTGGTCCTGCTTTTTGCGGAGCCGAGGGTAAGGGCAGAAGTGACGAATGCAGCCCTGAACTTGTCGGATGCCCCGCTGGCAGGCCTGCCACAAACATCGGCACAAACTGACGCTCCTGCGGCGACCGGCCAATCCGGCTCACAGACTTCGCCCGCTCCCAGCAAAGCGCCCCCGCTTACGCCGGAAGAGCAGCGGAAAAAAGCGCAGGAGCAGTTGAAGCAGGAAGAGAAACAGCGGGTTTGGGCGGTGGTGGCAACCTTTAATACAACCGCCAATCGCGAGGCAATTCCTCTGAGTACCGGGCAGAAGTTTCAGCTCTTCTTCAAGAGCGCGACGGATCCGTGGCCCTTCCTGCTGGCAGCGGTTCTTGCCGGCACGAACCAGGCTGAGAACAGCTTCCCCGCATACGGGCAGGGCGTGCAAGGGTACGCCGAGCGATTTGGCGCCTCTTACGGGGACTACTTCATCGGCAATTTCCTGGGTAACGCTGTGTTGGCCAGCCTGCTGCGCGAAGATCCGCGCTACTACCAGAAGGGTACAGGCAGTTACACCCGGCGTGCGCTTTGGGCAGCAAGCGGCACCGTGTGGTGCAAGCGAGATAACGGTACCTGGGGACCGAATTATGCAAACGTCGTGGGCAATCTGATGGGTACCGCGGCCTCCAACGTTTACTATCCGGCATCCGATCGAACGGTCGGCGGTACGATCTCGCGGGGTTTCTCGGTTACTGCCCAAGGAATCATCGGCTCTGAAGTCATCGAATTCTGGCCGGACATCGTGCGCCACCACCGGCGAAAGGAAGCGGAGAAACTGGCCCGGAAGAACGGTGTGCCCAGCGCCTCTCAGCCTGCTCCGCAACCGTCTTCCCCGGTGACCCACCCGCCCCAGCCCTGAGGACTGGCCTTCGAAGGGTTTTTAGAGTAGGAGTCGCTACAGCTGTTGCTGGGTGCCCCAGGTTCCCGATTCTGGGACCTGGGATTCGTCTCACGTTCTAGCGAGAGATCCAAGTCGTCTTGGTTACTTTAGTCCAGCAACCTTTGTGATCTTGTTGGGTAACCACTACTGGCCTGAAAGTAACCACAGAACAACGCAGATCTGGGGAACGGGGCTTCTGAAAGCGCAGTAAGCAATCACCAGCCCCCTCTTTTTTATGGGATTGTCCAAATTGGAGACCCCAGAGCAGTAACTGCGACTGGTAACAACGCTCCCCCAACCCTCCCCCAATCTCCCCCACTCTCCCCCACTTTTTCACCGCCCCCCCGGTGATCCCTGCCGGCTTTGAAGATATCTGATAGCTTGAGTGTGTCCCATCTAGCTCTTTTAGTGAGTCTGGATCGCTGCCATGAATTCGGGGGCTGCCCGAATTCTGAGCGCAATCCTATTTCTGCGCGAAGAACGGGGTAACTACAAATGCACCTGCCCTTCAACGACGGCACGTCAGAGTGGTAGAGATTAAATGGGCCGCAGTTTTAGCTGTGGACGACGGTTTCACCGGAGAGTTCGAAAAGAAGATGAAAAAGTTTCTCGCATTTGCATGTGTGGCTGGGATCTGGTTGAGCACGCTCAACGCGCGGGCGGCGGACGACAAAACTACGATCGCCAATCGCGTGGAGGCGGCCAGAGTCGTTCTGACCGAAATCATGGCTACTCCCGACCAGGCAATTCCCAACCAGATTATGAAGCAGGCTACCTGTGTCAGCGTGTTTCCCAGCGTCAAGAAGGGTGCATTCCTGGTCGGCGCGGAGTACGGACAAGGCGTGGTTACCTGCCGCACCAGCCGTGGATGGAGTGCTCCTGCGTTTATCCGCATCGCCGGCGGCAGCTTCGGCTTCCAGCTCGGAGCGCAGGCAGTCGATCTGGTGCTGGTTGCCGTTAACCAGAGGGGCTTTCAGGACCTGCTGAAGAACAAATTCAAGCTGGGTGGCGATGCCTCGGCAGCTGCGGGTCCGGTGGGCCGCGATTCGCAAGCGTCTACCGACTGGAAGATGGGCGCCGAGCTGCTAACTTATTCGCGCGCCAAGGGTCTTTTCGCCGGCATCGACCTGAATGGCGCCGTGGTCGACCAGAATCTTGACGCCACACGCACGTTTTACGGTGTCGCCTATCCTTTCGAACAGCTTTTGAAGGGCGAGGTCGCAACCCCTCCCGAGGCTCAGCCTTTTGTCCGTACCGTCGCCAAGTACTTTACCTCGGTGCAGTAAAGCCAACGCTGAACGTAAGATCTAAGTGGAGATATTTCGCTTTGTATCAGGGCATGACTTCAGTCGTGCCCTGATACAGAACCACAGGTTTCCCATAGCCTGTAAGCCCCGTAAATCGATTTTGGATTCATGCAGTACAGCTAAAGCAAAAGATCACTAGGGCGCCGAAATGCTGGATTCCCTCCGAAAGTCACTAAAAAGTCATTAAGCCGTAAGATTGCTCTTGTTGCCGGATGCTTAGAAGATTCGAATTCCTTCTGCTGTGGACCTTGGTGAAGGTTCTTGGATCGTTGCCGAGGCCGCTGGCGCGCAGCATCGGAGCCAATATTGGGCATTTGGCGTTCCTGCTGGTCCCGCGCCTTCGGCGTGCGGGATATTGCAATCTCAAACTGGCCTTCCCTCAAAAAACGCCTGCGGAACGGGAAGAGATTCTTCGCGGAGTCTATCGCAATCTGGGCTGGCTGCTGGCGGAGTTCTGCCAGATGCGGCGCTATACTCCGGAAAATACCCTGCCCTTTCTTCGTTACGATGGTCTGGAGCACTACCTGGCCGCAAATAACGAAGGCCGCGGAGTGCTCATCTTGACCGCTCATTTGGGCGCCTGGGAGCTATCCAGTTTCTATCACTCGCTGATGGGTCATCCCATGAGCATTGTGATTCGCCGGCTCGACAATCCCCTGGTGGATAACTTCGTTAACCGTATTCGCTGCCTGCATGGCAATCGGGTGTTGCACAAGGACGACTTTGCACGCGGTCTATTAGCCTCCATGCGGCGCGGCGAGACTGTTGGTATTCTCATGGACACGAATATGACGCCGCCCCAGGGCGTCTTCGTCGACTTCTTTGGCCATCCTGCCTGCACCGGGTCCGGCCTGGCGCGCCTGGCCATGAAAACCGGCGCGCGTGTTCTACCCGGTTTTCTCTTATGGGAAGAGGAGACCGGCCAATACGTTCTTCGCTTCGGCGCGCCCATCCCGCTTGAGTCCACAGGGAATTTTGAGGCCGACGTAACCGCCAATACCGCGGCTTGCACCAAGGTGATTGAGGATTACATCCGCCGATACCCCGATCAGTGGCTGTGGCTGCATCGCCGTTGGAAAACGCGTCCTGAGGGCGAATCTCCGGTCTACACTTGAAATTGTCATGGATAGCCGCCGTCGATGATCGCACTCGGCCAACTCGCGGAGACGCTGGCGGTGGAAGTTCGTGCTACTTCCGCCGATGCTCCATCTCTTGAAGTGAAAATCACCGGTGTATCCAGCATCCGCCAGGCGGTGGCAGGCATGCTTGTCTTCGCCGACGACCCAGCGTCCTTTACCGCTGCGCTTGCCAGTTCCGCCGCCGCCGTGCTGGTCTCCCCGCAGGTTGCGGACGAAAAAGCGGTGAAAGCGCCAAAGCCGCTGCTGCTCTCTGCGCAGCCACGCTTGGCCTTCGCCCGTGCCGCCAAGCTTCTTGCCGGCTCTCAAGATTCTTCCCCAGTCCATGCAATCCACCCCACGGCGGTTCTTGCCCGGGAAGCGCAATTAGGAAAAAACGTCTCCATCGGCCCCCACGCGGTCGTCGACTCGCACGCATGCATTGGCGCAGAGAGTGTCATAGGAAGCGGAGCTGTGATCGGCGAAGGCGTTGTCATTGGGCGCAACTGCCGCATCTACCCTCGGGTCGTGATTTATCGGGGAACGGCCTTGGGAGACCGCGTCACTGTGCACGCCGGCGCCGTGCTTGGCGGCGACGGCTTCGGCTATGTGCGCGATGCCGCAACCGGCGAATATACCCAATTCCCTCAACAGGGCAAGCTGGTAATTGAAGATGATGTCGAAATCGGCGCCAATACAACCATCGACCGCGGGGCGCTTGAAGAGACGCGCATTGCGCGCGGAGCCAAAATCGACAACCTGGTGCACATCGGCCACAATGTGAGCATCGGGCGCAACGCGGTGATCGCCGCGCAGACGGGAATCTCCGGTTCGAGCGGAGTTGGGGACAACGCCATCCTTGGCGGTCAAGTAGGCATTGGAGACCACGCCTTCGTCGGCGAAGGGGTGATTCTTGGCGGACAGGCGGGGATTCTCCCCCATAAAACGCTTGAAGGCCCAGGAGTTCTCTTCTGGGGAACGCCGGCACAACCCGTCAAGCGATATCTTCGGCAATTGGGAACCCTGGCGCGCATGACTCGGCCGGCGCGCGCCGGCAAACGAGGAGAGGATTAGGTGGCGATCGTCATCGTAGGCGGCCACTCAAGAAGCGTAGGCAAAACCTCTGTGGCCGCCAGCTTGATTGCGCGCTTCCCGGAGCGCAATTGGACAGCCTTCAAAATCACCCAATTCGGCCACGGCTTTTGCAGCGCGAACGGCGAGCCCTGTGACTGCCAGACGGGCCAGCATTCCATCGCCATCAGCGCCGAGCACGATCCCCAGACTGGCACGGATAGCGCCCGCTTTCTAGCAGCCGGAGCCAGCAGATCGCTTTGGGTGCGCACGCGCATCGGCTGTCTCGCCGAAGCGATGCCGCGTATTCACAAGGAGATCGAGCGCGCCGAAAACGTCATCTTTGAGTCCAACAGCCTGCTGCAATTCCTGCGCCCCGACCTTTACCTCGCCGTTTTGGACCACGCTACGGCGGACTTCAAGCCATCCGCGCTGCGCTTTCTCGATCGCGCCGACGCAGTGCTCTTGCGCGCCTCCTCGCGCGAGCTGATGCCTCTTTGGCAGGGCGTTTCCCCAAAACTGATTGCCGGCAAGCCGCAGTTCCTCATCGCACCGCCCGATTGGCTCGGCAAGGATCTCGTCGATTTCGTGGAGCACAAACTGCGGTGGAAGCCCCCTGCTTTAGCAGGGGGGAGCTGGACTTCAGTGCAGCGGAAAAGCGTCCGATCTTGAAATGGGCTTTACAGGTTGCGGAAAAACTTTGGTTCTGTATCAGGGCACGACTTCAGTTGTGCCATACGTGACTCAAAATTAGATCGGCCGCTGAGGAAACAGTTTTCGCTCTCTATTCGACTTTTCCTTAACATAGAATCCACGAGCGCTTCAGCATCAGACCAAAGCGTGAGAAGCGGGGCTCGACACATGAGAATTCGACTCGCGGAACGCGACGATTTAGCAGCCATCACTGAGATATACAACGAGATTTTGAGCACCTCGACCGCAATCTACCGGGATACTCCCACGACTGTCGAGGAGCGCACAGTCTGGTGGGAATCTCAACGCGAGAAGGGATACCCGGTCCTGGTGGCAGCAGACACGGAGTGTTTTGGCGACTTTCGCCCATGGCCTGGATACCGGTTCACCGTCGAGGGAACGATTCACCTCCGTCCGGAGGCTCGGCGGCACGGGATTGGCTCTTTGCTGCTCGCGGAGCTTATCTCGCACGCGAAACGTCTTGGCAAGCACATGCTCATCGCTGGAGCCGACTCGGAGAACCTTGCTTCACTGCGGTTCCTCGCCAAAATGGGCTTCGAGCAGACGGCGCATCTGCGAGAGGTCGGATACAAGTTCGGCCGATATCTCGATTTAATCCTTCTGCAATACAAGGTGTCCTGAATTGGGCCAAACTGGTTCTTCGGCCGTTTGTTGTTGTAGCTAGGCGGGTACCCAGGTCCCAATTCTGGGCCTGGGATGATTCTCCCACCACGACCGTGGCTTCAGCCGGAACATTTTCCTATATCATCCGTACCTAATCGCATGAACGCCATTACGCCCGCGGCTGTGGTTGAAGATAAAAACCGCAAGCCATCTCCGCTTACATCCGGGACAGCCATCGTCCTCTATGTCGCCTTGGTAAGAATTGTTCTCTACTTCTTTGCCGGGCCTCACTACGGATATTTCCGCGATGAGCTCTACTACCTCGCATGCGGGGACCATCCTGCCTGGGGATATGTGGACCAGCCGCCGCTGATTGGATGGATAGCCTGGCTCCTGCGGCATAGCCTAGGTACATCGCTCTGGGCACTGCGGCTGCTGCCAGCCCTTGCCGGCGCTGCCGCCATCATCCTTGCCGGTCTGCTCGCGCGTGCGTTGGGCGGCCGCCGCTGGGCAATGTTTCTTGCTTCGCTGGCGGCCCTGATGGCGCCCATCTTGCTCGCACTGTCGCACCTGTTCACCATGAACGCCTTCGACCCGCCGCTCTGGACGGCTATCGCCTACCTCGTCGTGCGCATTGCCAAGACCGATGACCAGCGTCTTTGGCTTATCGTCGGCGTACTCGTAGGCATTACGATTCTCAATAAATACGCTGTCCTCTTTTGGCTTGCCGGACTGATCCTCGGCATCTGCTTGACGCCGCTTCGCGGAAGCCTGCGTCATCGCTGGTTTTGGTCCGGATGCGGCCTGGCGACGGTCATCGCGCTGCCCAACTTCCTCTGGCAGTGGCGGCATCAGTTTCCGTTTCTCGAGCTGATGCACAACGTCCGCCAGAGTGGCCGCGATATTGTGCTCCCGCCACTGCCTTACCTTGGGGCCCAGGCCCAGATGCTGGGCTTTGTCGCCGCCCTCTTCGTGCCCTTCGCGCTCCTATTCTTCTTTTCAAAACAGGGACGGCTCTTTCGCGCTCTTGGATGGGCCTACCTCGTCTTTCCTGCGGAGATGATGTTTCTCCACGGCAAGATGTACTACGTCGCGCCTGTGTATCCGGTCGTCTTCGCCGCTGGCGCGGTATGGATCGAGGGCGTCACTCAACGCAGGTTCTGGATCTGGGTCAAGCCTGTTCTCGCGCTAGCCATGGCCGTTGTCTGCGGCATCTATATTCCCACCGTCCTGCCGATTCTCAGCGTCCCCCATTTCCTTGCTTACGAACACAAGATGGGCATCGAGCAGCAGAAGTTCGAACATATGCAGCCAGGAGTGCTGCCCCAGCTCTATGCAGACATGTTCGGCTGGGAGCAAATCGCACAACGCGTGGCGGCCTACTATCACACGCTTTCGCCTGAGGAGCAGCGGAAGACCGCTATCTTTGCCAACAACTATGGCGACGCAGGCGCCATCGACTTCTTCGGACCGAAGTACGGTCTCCCCAAGGCCATCGGAGGACACCAGAACTACTGGATTTGGGGCCCACGTCAATACACCGGCGAAAGCGTGATCGTCTTAGGCGAGGGCAACGAGCGCAATATGCAGACGAAATGCGCCAGCTACTCGATCGTTGGCAATACCAAAGACCCGCTCTCCCGCCCCGACGAATGGATGCCTATCTATCATTGCCGCGGATTCAAGTGGAACCTGCAAACGATATGGCCGCAACTCAAGCGTTGGAGATGAAATCGGAGTTAGCTTTGTTCGGGCGCTTCCAGGCGTGCCAGGACCCCTCCATCTGCGTCTAGAAGCTCGAGCGTTGAGCCCTGAACTTTGAAGCGGGAGGTTCCTTTGAGCGCCTTTACAAAGGATGGTTGTTGATCTCTCGGTGGAACGCGAACCGCTACCAAGGTGCTCGTATGAAGACGGATGTGTAAGGCATCACCATCGATCTCATAAGTTCCGGTTTCTTGGTTTGGACCATCTTCCACGTTCACAGATCCACGTCCAAGCGGGCCATGAGCGAGGCCGAGATAGTAGTCAAACGCGCTGTGCGTGACAGGCTTTCCGTACACCTCGACTAACTTCCAGGTGGTGCCGGTAAGGGAAACATTGTTGTCTTTACCCGCTGGTGGACCAGCCTGTCCCACAACGAAAGTTACAGATGCGAACACGAATGTAAGGCTCAAAATTGAAAGCCCTCTTCTTAGCCAATACCCTGACCAGCTCATGTTGACTCACCTCAACCTTTGGAGTGGTCCATGCTGCGCCTGCCTGGCAGGATTCCTGGAATCGTTCCCGAATGGTCCAGCACCATCACCCGGCGTGGTGATTTCAACGCGGCGCCGCAGGCGCGGAATAGCAAGCCCACCTTGAAAGTCTGTGCCCCGAGTCTCCGTTAAGTCAAGGAATCTTTGTACCTGTACAAAAAACACCGATAATCTCGCATTAAAATTGCTGCACGTGATGCATGACGTTTGATGCAGAGGGAGACACCGGCCCCTTTCGATCAGCGCCTGATTACGGATGCCGTCATCCACGGCGAGCGAGCGCTTCATCTGATTTTCAAACGCCAGTAGTGTACTGGGGGCATCTGTTGTCCAAGCGGCCTCGGCTTTGACAAAGCGAACCCAACAGGGGCTCTCAAAAACTGAAACGGAGGTTGCGAAGAACCCATGAAATGCCGACTTGTTTTCGTCCTGATCACCATGCTGCTTTTTCCCAGTATCGAGATATTTGCACAACAGGGTACTTCAGAAGCGTCCACCGATGTTGACTTTTGGGTTGCTTACTGGTCAAGACCAAGAGTGGTTCTATTTGGTCCCGAGGAGGAAGCCTTCAACCAAGACGTGCACGAAATCACGTTTCCCTGGAATAACTATGACAGTCCTTTGAACCCGAACATGCTGGATGACAATGTCCAATGGATGAAGAATCATGCAAATGATCGCTTTTACATCGAGGGTTACGCCTCCTCAAGAGGCGAACCGGACTACAACAATCTCGCGCTCTCAAAGCGACGGGCGGATTGGGTCAAACAAGCTCTGATAAGCAAGGGCATACCGGAGAATCGGATCGTGCTGGCGGTGGGATGGGGGCACCTCTATCCAGTGTGTTCCGAACTCAACGATGAATGCTGGAGTAAGAACCGGGTTGTCCGGTTTGTTTACTCTCCAAATTGAGAGATAGGCTTGAGATCGACGCCAATCGACGCAGGAGTGCGACCCGCGCATTGGCTTGATTGCAGCCGTCTTCAGGAAGCAATCCACATGGCCGAATAGTCGGGATTCGCTGTTTCCACATCTGACGAAAAGAACGTGGGAAATGCGTCTGATGTGGGGATCCGGCGATTGCTTAGGGAGTAGTCGGCGGTTTTGTTCCCCCCGGCGCCGTCTGCTACTGATTTTTGTTCTGCCGGCTTTGTGGCGGCGGAGGCACCACGGGCTTATTTCCGAACACGTTTGCCGGCGGCTTCGCTATTTGCCTTCGATAGCTCGTAACGTCAGGTTTTCAGTAAATTCCCCCTCGGCGTCAGCGTTGTTGGGTTTGCCCCAATTAGAGGGAACGAGACATGACTACGGTCACCGATCAAACGCGGGAGGACTAGAATGGATGCGTCCGCGTCCCCCCGACGCGGAGTGCCCGTTGGCCGGCCACGGCGCGGGCGAGAGGAGGACTCATGAAAGTGCAGGACATCATGTGCAAGACGCTTTCCTGTTGTGCGGCGACGGATACTCTCCAGAAGGCTGCACAGCTAATGAAGGAACACGATGTCGGAGCCATTCCCGTTGTGAACGACTGCGATGAACGGAAGCTGCTCGGCATCATTACCGATCGGGACATCTGCATGAAGGTTGTCGCGCAGGGAAATCTGACCGGCACGGCAAAGGTCTCTGAGGCAATGACCAGCACGCCGGCCACATGCAAGCCCAACGAATCGATCGAAGGATGCGAATCCCTCATGAAGCGCCACCAGGTGAGGCGCATACCGGTGATGGACTCGAGTGGCGTGTGCGTGGGCATCGTCTCCCAGGCGGACATCGCGCTGCGCGACACGCCAGAGCACCTAAAAGACACTCTGGCGGCAGTGTCGCAGCACCGCGCCCGGCCGCAGGGCCAGGCGGTAGCGGCGAGCGCGTAAATACGGAGCACAGAGTTCAGAGTCTCAATTGAAACGACAGGACGCCATCCGTAAGGGTGGCGTCTTTGTCTGGCGGTTCTACTTCTATTGGTGGTTGGCCTTGTAGTGCTGCTGGAGCAGGTCCTGGCCGAAGTCGCGGGTGACATCGCGCCATACAGAGTGGATATGATTGGCGTCGTCCTGTGTGTCATCCAATTCAACGAGGAATAAAGGCGTCTGAACGCGGTAATAGTGCGGGTCACCGCGGTTGATTCCACCCGACCAGGCGAAGTAGATATTCCGACCAGCCTCGTTGATCTGGGCTATCCGGTTTTCGGCCAGCTCGTCCGGCACGTTGCGGGCGTATTCTTCCATGAGGGCCATGAGCGCATCGAACTGCATGGCGTTCATCTTGGAAGCGGACAGGCCGGATGGCTGGCCCTGAAGCGCCGCCTTCCGGCTGGCGCCCGTTAGGATCTCCTTGTAGGCGGTTGGGTCCACGATCGCGACCTTCTGTTGGTGTTCGTCCAGGAGATGGATCAGCTCGATTCCGAGGTCGTCCTCTCCAGCCAGGGTGCGCAGGCCCTTGCGCGGTCCTTGCCGAACTTCGGCGGGGTTGGAGCCGAAGAAGCTCGGGCCGTCAACAACCTTGCCATTCACTACTGTGTAGTTCTGGCTGAGATGGTGGCCCTCGACGCGGTAGCCCCACGTGCCACTGTCGGAAGGAGTGCCGAACACCGAGAAATAGTATTTCTCCGGGTTGCGGTTCTCGCCGCTGTCGTTCTCGATTATCTTGAGCACGTCTTCCAGGCTCATGATCGTCACGGCCTTGATGTACCCCGTCTGGCTCAGTCCAGCCGCCAGCAGCGCGCTGGCGAGGTGTTTCTGATAGGACTTCATCTCGCGCAACGGCAGACCCTTGCGCTCCTTTGGGATGAAGTGCCAATTCATGCGCTCATCGGTATCGAACGGGAAAGTCGCTTTGCCGCGCTGACCGGCATCGAGCGCGGCGAGAAAGCGCTTGGCACACTCGGTCATGAGCGACGCCGCATGGACGCTGTGCGAATGGACATAGCCGGCGTGGCTATCGCCCGAGCCGAGCATACCGACTCCCACGAGCGCGGCGGACGAACGGAGAAACGATCGGCGTTTCATGCACATGAATTTCCTCCCTCGCGTCTGTTTTGTCAACGGAGTACAGAAATGCGGCGATCGACACGCCGTCATTGCATCAGGGCCCCAGCAGTTTGGGGATCGACCGTAGTTCCCGTCAACACGTTACGCGCAGCGGGCGAACCGAACCTATCCTTCCCTGAGGAGTCAGGTTTTCAGTAACTACGATTATAAGTTGGCGATAACAGGCAAAACCACGTTTTCAGGAACTACTATCTTCGAATCACGCATTGGCGAAGATAACCGGCCAAAAATCTGAATCAACTCTCAAGAGCTGTTCGTAAGAAGCTATATTTTCTTTCAGTTGGATTCTTCAGGAGGCGGGGCTCTGTTTCCAGCTGAGATCTTGGCGGGTCACGCCGGAGCAGAACCCCTGTGCGGTAACGATCCTCTTTGTCCCAGTTTCCGTCTCGCTGGACGAGGCTGTAGCCGGCTGGGCGGAAGACTGCGACGAAATCATCTTACGCCATTGTCCGGTTTGTGAGAGCGATACAATCATCGGTCACGGGCGCCGCCGCAAGCAGGCGCACGACGAGCATCACGACTGGATCAGGATTCGTCGGGGCCGCTGCATCAAGTGCGGAAGGACCTTCACCTTCCTGCCGGTGTACTCACTCCCTTACACCCATTACAGCCTGGTGGGGCGCTGCCAGACATTGCTGCGGCGCTTTGTGGAGCACTGTTCGTGGGAAAGAGCAGTTTCCAAATTCAAGGATGCGGATCGGGTGCCGGATTCCTCGACCGTTCGTCGCTGGTCGAAGGGTCTGGACTGTTCTGAGCCGGCACTTTCGTTTCTGCCCCACACTTTAACTCGCGTGGCTCACTGGCTGGAGCGTGGTGGCGCTGGCGCGCAGAAAGCAGCACCGTTGCCCTGGATCATCTCGGCTCTCGAAGTCCTGTGGCCCATACGCGTATAAAAGATCCGCTCGCCCACCATCCTTGCCTGGGAACCGAAGAGGAGTCGTCCCAGACTGGGTTCCAGAGGCGGAAAAAGAGCATGAGCCAAGATGTCGAGACACGCAGACAGCGAATGTCTCTGCTGGAGTACCTGCGGCAACAGAACTGGATTGGCCGGCCTGCGGGCCGTGGGGAGTATGTGGGTCTCTGTCCGCTGCATGAGGAGAGCCGGCCCTCGTTCTACGTCAACACACACAAGGATGTCTTCTACTGCCACGGCTGCGGGCAGGGCGGCGATCTGATTCGCTTCCTGCAACTCTCGCATCACCTGGCCTTCCACAAAGGCCATGCTTATCTCTATCCAACCGCCACTCGAGAAAAAGATGCAATCGCAGTGCTCGAACAGGCGGCCACTTTTTATCAGCACCAACTGGATCAGTATCCGGAGGCGCTCGGCTATCTCTGGCAACGCGGAGTTTACCATCCTGCCTTGATTCGAGAACTGGGTATCGGCTATGCGCCCGGCGGAAATCTGCGTCGTCATCTCACAGCGCAAGGTTATTCCTTCGAACTTTTGCAGATAGCCGGTCTTATCAACGCACAGGGCGCGGATGCTCTTTATCAGCGCATCGTCTTCCCGTTGCGTCAGGGCGAGCACATCGTCAACCTCTACGGCCGTAGCATCGGCTCTGCCTTCGCCCATCGTTTCCTGCCCGGCTGCAAGGGCGGCTTGTATGCATGGGAAAAGGTGCGCCATTATGACGAAGTCATCCTGGTCGAAGGACTATTCGACTATGGCTCGTTACGGCAGGCCGGTTTTCAGAACGCGACCTGCTCGTTGGGCACCCATCTGAATAACGCCCACTTCCACCAACTGTGTGATGGCCAACGCACCGTCTATCTCATCTTCGATGTCGACGCCAACCAGAGCGGACAGCGGGCTGCAGAGCGACTGGCCCATCGCCTTGGCGCACACGGCATCATGGCTCTTCGCGTCCTGCTGCCACAGGGTTACGATCCAAACTCGTTCTTCGTTGGGGGTGGGAACGCGGAAGAGTTCCGGTCTCTGCTGGAGGCTGCCCAGCCATGAAGTTCCGCGTGATTCGTCAGCCCGCACCATCAGGCGCGCACAGCCCCATTCGCGTGATCGAGCAGAATACCGGTCGGGAAGTGGCGTGGATCAATCAGTATCTCGACCGTGAACATGTCCGCCGGCTGGCCGACAAATCCCTGTACAGCTACGCGCACAGCCTGCTGCACTTCGTGCGCTGGTGGGAGAGCGTTCATCACACTGGCGATATCTCTCAGCAAGACCTCACCGAATCGACTCTACTTGATTACCTGCGCTACCAGTCCAGCCTGGAACGGCGCCCCTCCGCATCCACCATCAACGACCGTGTTGCAACTGCCGATCGCGCCATCCGCAACCAGTTCCCCAATGCTCCCTGCCAGGTGGCGCACGGGTTCCACCAACCCTTCCTGCATCGCAGGCCGATGGGTCTGGGACGCCCTCGCTTCGAGCTCAGCAGATTGCGCATCAAGGAACCACGGCTCAACATCGTTCCGCTCTCGGTCGATGAAGTGGCACGCTTCTGGTCCAGTTTTCGAAACGCCCGCGACCTGGCCATCGTCGGTCTGATGCTCCTGCACGGGCTTCGCTCCGTCGAAGTCATGGCCTTGAATCGCGATGATGTGTTGTTATCCGAAGGGCAGCTTAGGGTGCGCGGCAAGGGGAACAAGCTACGCTTGCTGCCAGTCGCGCCGGAAACTACGCAACTGATCGATCACTATCTGCGCGTGGAGCGGCCCGATCCCTGCTCGGCAGCCTTATTCGTCGTGTTGAAAGGGCCCGCTCGTGGTCAACGCATAACACCGGCAGGTTTACGCTCCCTGTTTCGCCATCATCGCCGCACTACCGGCGTCCAGCTGGCCAATCCGCACCGGTTCCGACACACCTTCGCCTCCGATATGGTGCGCGCCGGCATCAGCCTGCCCGCACTGATGCAGTTGATGGGGCATGCCGACATCGAGACCACCATGCACTATGTGAAGGTCTCGCCGCAGGACGTCTACCTGCAGTACGCCCGCGCGACAGCACAGTGCATCCATCCTCAACCGAGGATCCCGTGATGCGCTGGCGCCGTGCTCCACTCCAGCATCCGCTGGCGCCGCTGTTCGCGCATACGGTCGAGTCTCTGTGCACCGCACTCACCCCGTCCAGCAAGCGTAACTACAACATCGTGGTGCGCAGCTTCCTTGTCTATCTCGGCGCAGAATATCCGAAGATTACTCGTCTCGAACAACTGCACCGCGATCCTCATATCCTCGGATGGATGGCGCACCTGCGCGGACAGACTCCTCCTCTGGTCGCGGCAACCTGCATCGGACGCCTCTTTGCTCTGCGCACCATCTTCCATGAACTGGCTCGCACCAGCCATCTCCCGGAACTGGCTCACTTGCTGCTGCGTGAGGATATTCCGCGCTCGCCTCACACTCTGCCGCGGCCGCTCACCGCCGAGCAGGATCAACTCCTCCAGCAGGAGTTCATGCGTCGCAACGATCTTGGCGGAAATGTCTTCCTCCTGCTCCGCTCGACCGGCATGCGTATCGGCGAATGCGTCGACCTGTCCTATGACTGCCTGCGCGCCACAGGACCCAACCAATGGGCCATCCATGTTCCCCTCGGCAAACTCAAGACCGAGCGCATGGTACCCATCGATGCCTTCGGCCGTGATCTCGTCCAACGGCTGCGCTTCTTCCGCTCCCTGGATCCTCTGCCTGCCGATGGACGGCTTTTGGCGCGCCCTGGAAGCAAAGTGGCTCTGCTCGTTCCACTCCGCGACTACCTTCATCAGGTCTGCCACTCCCTCGGACTCTCTACTCGGATCGTCCCCCACCAGTTCAGGCATACCTACGCCACCGAGATGCTTCGCTCCGGGGTCAGCTTCCCCGTCCTGATGAAACTACTCGGCCACGTCGATCCAGGTATGACCATGCGCTACGTCGATGTCGCCCTCACCGATCTCGAACGTGAGTTCCAGTTGGCTCGCTCCAAGCCTCGACATCTGGCTCCACAACCCAAAACATCTACCGCACCAGTTCGTACAGGCATCGATGGTCTCATCGACTCCTTGGTCGCCGCTCAGCACGTCATGGAGATGTTCCGCCGTTCCCTCCCCAACGGTAATGCGCGCAATCGTCTCCTCAGACTCTCCATCCGCCTCATCAAGATCCTGACCGAGATAAGAAAAATCCAGACCACCTGAGTGAAAATGGGAAGCGATTGGCCGGTTATGGCGATTTCGCGCCAACCGATTAGCGCCAAAGCCGGTTCACCGAAACTGCCTCAACGGCCGAAGCTTAGGTCAGAAAAATTGGCAATCGTACCCGGCCCGATCCACAACGCCAGTGCACCTGCTTCTGGAGGTTGCTTGAGATCATGAACGATCAGCGTTGGCTGACCAGACCCATTGACATACAGCCGCGCGGTCGTGCCTGCAAATTCAACCTTTATCTTCGTCCAGGCGCCCGGAACCAGATCGACGTAGGATTCATAGTTTCCGGGGTTTTCATCGCGCAGTTTGTTCCACGGAAAACCAGGGATCGATATGTACTGGGCCGAGTGGTTCCGCTGCAACTGGTCTTCCGACCGCCCATTCTTCGGCCGCAGATAAAAGCACTCATAATGGGATGCATTAGCGGCCACACGAAATGCGATGCCGACAAACCCTCGCAATTGAGGGGGAGCATCTGCGGCTGTATCGCCGGTGAGAGTAATCTCCACATGCCCGTCTTTGATCGAGGTCCCGTTCACCACGGCGATGCGGCTGACGTCATCCCCTCCGCTCGGTGCATCATCGACAAGGCGTATGGCATTCCGCCCGCGATAGGTTACGGGCTCAGCTTTAACATTGTGAAGCTCCAGAGCGCCGGGGCTATCAAGACGCATCTGCATCTCTGACCGATCTGACACCTGCGCTTGCAAAGGCGGACCGATAAGTGTCAGGGCTCCCAACAGCCATAAGACCTTTTTTGTAAGCATCATGAATTCCTTACGCTTTCTCCACGACTGATTTGGCGCTCATCGATCTTGCGGAGCGGGGCCCGCTTTGTCGTATGCGGTTCCGGAGCAACTACTCCGAAAATCATCCCAATCGTGCCCAGCCACGTCTCCACCAACCGGGGCCATCCCGTTATCGGAAACTTCGTGCGCCGTAGCCCAAACGCATGCCCGCCATGCGCATACAAATGCATCTCCACGGGAGCCCGAGCCTTCTTCAGCGCGATGTAGTAAGCCAGGGAGTCGTCTACGTTGTCCTCGTGGTCATCCTCAGCCTGGAGCAAAAACGTCGGCGGCGTCTGGCTGGTGACTGGAATATAGGGATTTAAACTAAGGTGTCTATCGGCAGACGCCGGATGAGGAACCGTAAATTTTTTGGCGCCTTGCTTAGCATCCCATTCCGCCGCGGAAAGCGACAGATGCCCCGGATAAATAGCCACCGCAAAGTCCGGGCGGCAGCTTTCTTTGTCGGCGGCATCGACATCCGGGTACAAACGCTTCACGAAATGAGCGCTGATCGCCGCCGACAGATGTCCGCCTGACGAAAATCCCAGCACACCAATCTTGTGCGGGTCGATGTGCCACTTCGCTGCGTTCAAGCGCACTAGACCTACTGTCCTCTGCGCATCTTCCAACGCCATCGGTGATTCCGGATATGGCCCCGATTTTGGATACGGCCCCACATCCGTCACGCGGTATTTCAACAGCACACACGTGATTCCTTTTGGCGTCAGCCAGTCACAGACTTCCGTGCCTTCGAGATCGATGGCAAGAACTTGATAGCCTCCGCCGGGAAATACGATCACAGCGGCGCCCGTATTCTTCTGCTTCGGCGAATAGACTGTCATAGTAGGCCGCGTCACATTGCTCACGCCAACCGCGGGCCTCCCGGCAACAAGAAACTCTTTCCCCGATGTCTCAGCGGTCTCCGGCCCCGCAACAGGCTGCGGAT
The DNA here is from genome assembly GCA_963705665.1 of uncultured Acidobacteriaceae bacterium. GTDB lineage: Bacteria > Acidobacteriota > Terriglobia > Terriglobales > Acidobacteriaceae > PALSA-350. The sequence continues at coordinate 107,171 of CAVPKQ010000031.1, forward strand.
CAGGGGACGCCCCCGGCCATATGGGTATCTGTCTATGTCCCGGCGATGGCTGCCACACAGGCTTCTCGGCGCTCACACCGCCGCACGCAAGCACCACACATAGCGCAGAAATCAAACGTTTCGTCACAGTTCTCACAGCTTATAACACGCATAACCGTCCCCACCGCCGCCGCTTCCTTCATGTCGCCTCGGGTCTCACGAAACCTCCTCGTTAGTCCTCGACTGCTGATAACAAGCCAATGCGATTTCGAGGATTGGGGCAGCTAGAAACGCACATCGGTGATTGGGCGCTCGTTGAGGATTCCGAGGCACCTCAAACGCAGATCGCTGGACTGAACTGCGTTTTCCAGTACCTATCTGGTCATGTTTCTGGCCGATGGAGTGCCTTGGGCAGACTACCAAGAATCTTCTTGTCAATAACTATAGGTATACTATACATTTGTATAGTATGCCTATAGACTTGACCACGGCACAGCAACGAGTTCTCGATTACGTGAGGTCGCGCGCCAGGCAAGGTGAGAATGCGCCAACTTATCGTGAAATCTGTAGGACGCTGGGGTATCGAAGCCCGAAGGCTGCGGCGGACCACGTTGCAGCGCTTGAACGAAAGGGTTATGTGATCCGGGAACGAGGCCAGGCGCGGGGAATCAAGTTGACCAGGAAATCGTCGGGCGTTCCGCTATTGGGGCGGATCGCAGCCGGTTATCCGACCGACTCGCCATCGGAGATCGAGACCCGCCTTCCAATCGATCCAACAGCATTCGGCATCCGCGACCGGTCGAAAGCATTCGCTCTCCGAGTTCGGGGAGACTCCATGACGGGGCGTCAAATCTTCGATGGTGACGTTGTACTCGTCGAACAGGAACAATCGCCCCGAAATGGCGACATCGTCGCCGCCATCATCGATAATGAATCGACACTCAAAACTCTGGTGCGGCGGAATGGGGAAACGTGGCTGCGGGCGGAAAATCCGCTCTACCCGGATCTCGTCCCGGCGATCGGTCTTTCGATCCAAGGTGTTGCACGAGCTGTGATCAGGTTGCTAAGCCTATGAGTACCGTTCTTGAGACTCTTCACTTTACGCCCACTGGCTCATTGCCTGGACTTGTCGCCGTCAATGGCCAGTTGCCGGATAGGATCGAGGAACAGTACGCAATATGGCAGGCCAGAGACATAGGCGAGATTGATTACGTCTTCTTCCGCAGATTCGCGGATGGCCGGTCTTCGCAGTCCGCTGCCTGTGTGGTCGACAATAGCGATGATCACTTGAATGAGGCTCAGCTGGCGAAACTCCACGGAAGGCTGTGGCTCAATGGCTTCTCACCCTTGCTTTACGTCGGATGGCAAACACGTGTTGATGTCCTGAGTTGTGCACGCGGACCCGATTTTTGGAAGGACTCAAAAGTTGAATACGGCCCAGCTGAAAGAATTGAGATTGCAAAACAGATCTCATTCGCTCTAGGCGACGATGACAAGCTGAGTCGGTTCTCGGCATTTCGTCTCAGTGACGGCACCTTCTGGGACGACCCAGCAAATTCGAGCCTCGCACAATCCGAAAAGGCTGCCCACCGACAACTTATCCGCGCAGTTGTTGAGACCGACGACGAGATCAAAGGTCACGAGCACCCCGTTCTTCGCAGGCTTCTGTTACTAACCGTGCTGATCAAGTATCTCGAGGATCGGGGCGTGTTCCCGAAGGATTGGTTCAACAAGTTCCAACCTGGGGCGACGTCCTTCTTCGATTTGTTGCGGAATGGTTCCCCAGACACAATTCGAGAGGTCCTGACCAAGCTTGAGAGGAAGTTTAATGGCGACGTCTTCGAACTTCCCGAGGCAGGACAGCGCCTTACCGCGAAAGCACTGCGAAGTTTCGCCGATCTCGTGGAGGGAAAGACGCTCGGATCTCAACGGTATTTGTGGGAGCAGTTTTCCTTTCGACATATCCCCGTAGAAGTTCTAAGTCATCTCTACCAGCACTTTGCACAAAAAGGAAAGGGTGCCGTATTTACCCCTCCAATGGTCGCGACGCTCATGCTCGACTATGCGATGCCGTACAGAAGTCTCACAGGTCAAGAGCGCGTTTTGGACCCGACTTGCGGTTCCGGAATTTTCCTTGTTGGCGCGTTTCGCCGGCTGGTGCATTTCTGGCAGAGCAAGAACAAGTGGGTGCAGCCGGAAGTCGCAACGCTCAAGAGAATCCTCAAGCAGAGCATCTTCGGAGTGGAGACTGCAGGAGGAAGCCGTTCATCTGACAGCGTTCAGTCTCGCACTCGCACTTTGCGACGCACTCCAGCCCAAAGTGATCTGGCGGGAATTGCGATTCGACAAGCTGGTTGGAAGCAACCTACAAATTGGCGATTTCTCGGAGTGGTTTAAATCTCGTCAAGGAGATTCGAAGGCGGACCACTTTAGCGTGGTAGTGGGAAATCCTCCATTCATGTCCAAACTGAATGAGGCTGCAGTGCAATTCCGAAAGAAGCAAAAGCGCTCGGCAGCCATCCCGGACAAGCAGATGGCATATTTCATCCTCGAACAATCGATGTCACTCTTGGCGGAAGATGGGCGGCTATGCCTCATCCAGCCGCACGGCTTCTTGTACAACGAGAAAGCCCGTTCGTTCCAGCAGTCGTTTCTTCGTGCGTCGTCCATTGAGGCAATTCTGGACTTCACGTCTATTCGCCAGCTTTATGACGGAGCCGATCCCAAAACCGTGGCCGTGCTGAGTACCTCCCGAAAGCCAGAGGGCGATCATCGGATTCGTCATCTGACGTTTCGTCGCACCTTCAGCGTGAAGGAAAGAATAGCGTTCGAACTCGATCACTACGACCAGCATTTGGTATCTCAAACCACCGCGAAGAATTATCCATGGATATGGCGGGCAAACCTGCTGGGAGGCGGACGCCTTTAATCTCGCGGTTCGCTTGGGTGGTATGTCGACTTTAAGGAAGTTCGTTGACGGCAACAATTGGGATTACGGCGAGGGTTACATCGCGGCGTTGACGGGCAAGCGCGAACTCGCCCCTTGGCTGACCGGCCGGCCGTTGCTGCCGACCGAAGCCTTAACTGAGACGGGAATTGACGTCACTCGTATCGAAGTTGTAACGGCAAAGCGCTTCAGGTCGTGCTATACGCCGACGCGGTACTCAGGGCCGATAGTAATGATTAAAGGAAATGAATCATTGCCTTGTGCATTCCGCCGGCGTGGCTTTCTGGCCTTCAAAGACAAGATCGTGGGCATCCATGCGGACGAATCGGACAAGGCAAAACTTGAGCAGTTTTATCATATGTTCGTTGCGAATCGCAAAGTACTCCGTGCATTTTGCCTGTTGTTTGGAACCCAGGCGCTGACTGGGAAGTCCACGGCAATACTAAAACGGGATCTCGATGTCCTTCCTTGGCCGCATGACGGCGTCTCGTGGGAACTGAGTAGCTGGGAAAAGATACTCTGCGCCGAGCTGGTCGATTATATGGCGGACTATGTGCGACTCGGCCAGAATTCCGAACTGCTCAAGACGCAAGCCGGGCCCCCTGAATTTCGTCGTTACTCAGAGATTTTTTGCAGCCTATTAGGTAGCGTCTACGGAAACATAATGCCAAACAGGTCAGGCATCTTTGGAGGACTCGCTTACCAAGCATTCTGTTTTGGTGATAATGCGACCCTTAATTGGCCAGAGGATTGGGCCGAGACGTTACAGGAGCTCATTTTCGCCACGTATGGCGATGCCTTGCGGACGGTTCGCATTCTTCGGTTCTACGAAGGCAACACAATCATCATGGTGAAGCCGGATCGATTGCGCTACTGGATTCCTTCCACCGCGATTCGCGACGCCGATGAGACCTTAGTGGATCTTCAGAGGCAGGGCTACTGATGGCAGATGCAAATCCTTTAAATGTTCCGAGTAGCGGTCGAATCACTGAAGGACCCACAACATCTCTTGTCGAGCGGACATTGGAGTTTGTCTTCTCAGAACTCGCCACTTGGCGTGATGATCCGGACCGCCCCGCGGAAGATGCTGAAGAACGCCTCAATGCTCAGCTCTGCAAATATCTCAACGTGGCTGCCTCGGACCGATTTCCCATGGTTTTCTTCCATCACGAGGAGAAGCAGACTGGCGCTCGTCGCGTCGATATGTCAGCTCTCTCCAAGAGCGGGATCGTCCTCGGGCTGACATACCACTCGATCTACGAACCGTTCCTGGTGCTCGAAGGAAAGCGGTTGCCTGCTCCAAGCGCAGATCGCGAATGTGAGTACGTGACTGGGCGAACCAAGAAGTCCGGAGGAATTCAGCGCTTTAAGCTCGCTCTTCATGGTGCTCGGCAGACGACGGCGGCAATCGTTGGATATGTCCAGTCGGGGAACTTACAGAATGGCTCTCGATAATCAATGAATGGATTGGCAATGAGACGGAAAACAAAGACACGACGGGAGAAGATTGGACGTCAGCGGAAAAACTCCTCGGGTTCAAAGAAGACGCCAAGCTGCACATTGCCCTCTCATCGTCTGTGCATCCTCGCGACAAAACCGCAGTATCCCCTCAGATCCAGCTTCGCCATTTTTGGGTAGCGATGATGAATTGATCACATAACGGTCTGAAACCATGAATGCTCTCAAATCCCCTCGAACCAAGGTTGAGCTTAAGTACCGTTAAGTCGGCTAGTGTTCTGGGATTTTCCGCAGCGCGAACTGTCAACTGTAGCCAACAGGCCAAACCACGTTTCCAGGAATTACTACCTTCCAATAACACATTGGCGATTTCGCGCCAAACGATCATGTATAAAACTGGCGGATCGCGCGACGCGGCCGCCTCCTCGCAAGCAGATCATTATGTTTGTCATATCTTGACAATCATATGGAAGGAGATCTAGGCTATGTTTCCATGAACGATCCGAACACAGATGTGATCCAGGGCACGCTCGACATGCTCATTCTGAAGACTCTGAGTCTCGAGCCCATGCACGGCTTCGGGATCGCGCGACGCGTGGAACAGGTTTCCCGGGGCGTCTTCAAGGTCAACCCCGGCTCTTTGCTAACCGCGCTGCAACGCCTGGAGCGCGCCGGCTGGCTCGATGCCGAATGGCGCCGCACGGAAAACTCGCGCCGGGCAAAGTTTTACCGGCTGACGCGAGCCGGCAGAAAGCAGCTGGAACGGGAAACCGAAGACTGGACACGGCGCGCCTCGGCCATCGCACGGCTGCTGAAAGCAGAGGGTTAGCGCGTGTCGCTCTGGCGGCAGTTGCTCTACGGCGTGCGCAGCCTTGCGAACAGGGAGAAGCACCAGCGGGAGATCGCGGAGGAAGTGGAGCAGTACTTCGAGCAGGCCTTCGAGGCATGGAAGTCGCGCGGTCTTTCTCCTGAGGAGGCAAGACGGGCCGCGCGGCTGGAGACGGGCAACATGGCAGTCGTCCAGGAGCGGGTGATTTCGTACGGTTGGGAGAATGCGGCCGGCAATCTGCTGCGCGACGTCCGCGTCGGTGCCCGCCAGCTGCTGAAGCAGCCGACATTTACGGCAACCGCCGTGCTTACGCTCGCGCTCGGAATTGGCGCTGTCACCGCCATCTTCACCCTGATCGACGCGGTCCTCTTGCAATCACTTCCAGTTAAGGACCCTGGGCAGCTATGGCGCATCGGCGACAACGAGCAGTGTTGCTTCAGTACCGGCCTTCCTGGCTCCTACAGCACTCCGAATGACTGGTCCCTCTTTTCCTATGAGCAGTACTTGGAGTTTCGCGGCAGCACCCCAGGGTTTGAAAACCTGGCTGCGTTTGAGGCCTCTACCGAGCCGTACGCGGTGCGCCGCTTCGGCAGCGGACAGCCCGTGCAGCCTTACTCCATCGAGTTGGTTTCGGGCAATGCCTTCGACACTCTAGGGCTGAGGCCATATGCGGGCCGGCTTCTGCAGGCATCCGACGACAGAATCGGTGTGCCCCCTGTTGCGGTCCTGAGTTATCAGGCCTGGAGCCAGAACTTCGGCCGGGATCCGGCAATCGTCGGCGGCCGCCTGCTCGTCAACGGGCATCCGGTCACGGTGGTGGGCATTGCGCCGCCGGGCTTCTATGGCGAGCGGCTCAGCCCCACGCCGCCATCCCTGTGGCTTCCTATCACCGCGTCGTCTCGCTCTCGCCATTGGACAATCAGCTCAACCATCCGGAGTCGCAGTGGCTCAACTTGATTGGACGCATCGCGCCGGGAGCGAGCGCGGCCCGCATCCAGGCAGGGATGCAGGTGGAGCTGCAGAACTTCTTGCGCAGTCCGCTCAGCAAGCTCACCGCGCCGGAGCGCCCGTTGATTCCGAAGCAATACCTGCGCCTCACGCCGGGCGGTGGCGGCGTGCAGCGCATGCAGCAGCAGTACGAGGCCGACCTGCGGCTGCTCATGTGGATCTCGGCATTCGTGCTGCTGATCGTCTGCGCGAACCTGGCCAATCTCATGCTTGCGCGCTCGGTGACTCAACGAGCGTCCAATGCAGTACAGACCGCACTAGGCGCCTCGCGCGCCCGGCTGACGCAGAGAGCGTTGGTGGAATGTGTACTGCTGGCGATCGCCGGTGGTTTGGCTGGGTTGTTTGTTGCCTGGGGTGGCGTCCGGCTCATCCTGCACCTGGCGTTTCCGCAGGCCCCGAGCAGTATCGACGTAAGCCCGTCGTGGGTGGTTCTGGGGTTTGCGTTCGCAGCTTCCCTGATCACCGGGTTGCTGTTTGGCGTGGCACCGTCGTGGCTGGCTGCGCACGCCAACCCTGTTGAGGCGCTGCGCGGAGCGAATCGGTCGACCGGTCACAGCACCATGTGGGCGCAAAAAGTCCTCGTCGCCGCGCAAGTCGCAATTTCCCTGATTCTGCTCTGCAGCGCAGGCTTTCTCATGGTGAGCCTCCATCGGCTGCAGCATCGGAATTTCGGCTTCCAGACGGCCAATCGCACCATCCTGATGATCGATCCGCAGGATGCCGGATACCGCCCGGATCAACTGGACGCGTTCTATCAGCAGTTGCACGATACCCTTGGCGCCATTCCGGGTGTGTCCCGCGTGGCATGGTCTCTCTGGAGTCCCTTGGATGGAAGAAGCCGCAGCGAGAGAATCTATGTCGAAGGTCAGCCCGCCCCGCCGCCCGGGTCGCAGAACGATTACGCTGCCTGGAATCGAGTGAGCCCGGGGTATTTCGACGCAATCGGTACCAGGCTCATGGAAGGACGCCCCATCATTGAGCAGGATAATCGCACCAGCCGTAATGTGGCGGTGGTGAACGAAACTTTTGTCCATAGCGTGCTCCATGGAAAGAACCCCATCGGCATGCACTTCGGGGATTCCAATGCGTCCGTCCGGGCCACCTACGAGATCGTCGGCGTGGTGGAGGATACGCAGTACTGGGGTCCGGGTGCGCCGATTCGTCCCATGTACTTCGTCGCGGCAGCACAGTGGCCGCAACTACCGGCGTCGGCGCAAGGAGCCGCCGGTTATGCGCAGTACACTGCGAATACCCACTATATGTGGTCCATCGAGCTGCAAACTAATGGCACCCTGCCGGGTCTCGAAGTCCGGGTGCGGCGCGCGCTGGCAGAGGTCAATCCAAACCTAATGCTGGTGCGCTACCAGAGCTTCTCCCGGCAGGTGAGCCTCGCCTTCAGCCAGCAGAACATGATCGCGCAGCTCACATCGCTCTTTGGAGCGCTGGCGCTGCTGCTGGCGGCCATCGGTATCTACGGCGTCACGTCGTATACCGTGGCGCAGAAAACCGGCGAAATCGCCATCCGCATGGCGCTGGGCGCCAACCGTGGCACGGTGCTGCGTCTGGTGTTTCGCGCGGCCTCCATGCAGGTGGGGCTAGGTCTGCTGTTCGGGATTCCGGCAGCGATCGCAAGCGGCCGCCTTATGGCGTCCCAGCTCTTCGGAGTTGGGGTCTACAGCCCGCTCGTCCTCGGAACAGCAATCCTGGCGCTGATCATAGCGGCCTTTCTCGCTGCGGCACTGCCGGCGCGCCGCGCAGCCGGCGTGGAGCCGATGCAAGCACTGCGGGGTGAGTAGGGAAGCCGTTCAGCCGTTGCATGTGTGTGAAATATCGGCGTTAGAACAGAGCGCATTGTGCGTACAGACGCTCTACTCACCGGCTCTCATTTTCTCTTGGTATCTTTTCGGCGGATCGTCGGCTTGCCGGAACTTATCCACTTGGCCGTATAGTCGGCTTATCGGCCAGTGAAAATCTCCAATCGGCGCCAACTCTCCTCAAAGCCGGTTTTTTTCTCCACTTGCCAAAGGCATAGATCGATTTGAATAGCTCGATGAGCGCATTGGCGAAGATAACCGGCCAAAAATCTGAATCAACTCTCAAGAGCTGTTCGTAAGAAGCTATATTTTCTTTCAGTTGGATTCTTCAGGAGGCGGGGCTCTGTTTCCAGCTGAGATCTTGGCGGGTCACGCCGGAGCAGAACCCCTGTGCGGTAACGATCCTCTTTGTCCCAGTTTCCGTCTCGCTGGACGAGGCTGTAGCCGGCTGGGCGGAAGACTGCGACGAAATCATCTTACGCCATTGTCCGGTTTGTGAGAGCGATACAATCATCGGTCACGGGCGCCGCCGCAAGCAGGCGCACGACGAGCATCACGACTGGATCAGGATTCGTCGGGGCCGCTGCATCAAGTGCGGAAGGACCTTCACCTTCCTGCCGGTGTACTCACTCCCTTACACCCATTACAGCCTGGTGGGGCGCTGCCAGACATTGCTGCGGCGCTTTGTGGAGCACTGTTCGTGGGAAAGAGCAGTTTCCAAATTCAAGGATGCGGATCGGGTGCCGGATTCCTCGACCGTTCGTCGCTGGTCGAAGGGTCTGGACTGTTCTGAGCCGGCACTTTCGTTTCTGCCCCACACTTTAACTCGCGTGGCTCACTGGCTGGAGCGTGGTGGCGCTGGCGCGCAGAAAGCAGCACCGTTGCCCTGGATCATCTCGGCTCTCGAAGTCCTGTGGCCCATACGCGTATAAAAGATCCGCTCGCCCACCATCCTTGCCTGGGAACCGAAGAGGAGTCGTCCCAGACTGGGTTCCAGAGGCGGAAAAAGAGCATGAGCCAAGATGTCGAGACACGCAGACAGCGAATGTCTCTGCTGGAGTACCTGCGGCAACAGAACTGGATTGGCCGGCCTGCGGGCCGTGGGGAGTATGTGGGTCTCTGTCCGCTGCATGAGGAGAGCCGGCCCTCGTTCTACGTCAACACACACAAGGATGTCTTCTACTGCCACGGCTGCGGGCAGGGCGGCGATCTGATTCGCTTCCTGCAACTCTCGCATCACCTGGCCTTCCACAAAGGCCATGCTTATCTCTATCCAACCGCCACTCGAGAAAAAGATGCAATCGCAGTGCTCGAACAGGCGGCCACTTTTTATCAGCACCAACTGGATCAGTATCCGGAGGCGCTCGGCTATCTCTGGCAACGCGGAGTTTACCATCCTGCCTTGATTCGAGAACTGGGTATCGGCTATGCGCCCGGCGGAAATCTGCGTCGTCATCTCACAGCGCAAGGTTATTCCTTCAAACTTTTGCAGATAGCCGGTCTTATCAACGCACAGGGCGCGGATGCTCTTTATCAGCGCATCGTCTTCCCGTTGCGTCAGGGCGAGCACATCGTCAACCTCTACGGCCGTAGCATCGGCTCTGCCTTCGCCCATCGTTTCCTGCCCGGCTGCAAGGGCGGCTTGTATGCATGGGAAAAGGTGCGCCATTATGACGAAGTCATCCTGGTCGAAGGACTATTCGACTATGGCTCGTTACGGCAGGCCGGTTTTCAGAACGCGACCTGCTCGTTGGGCACCCATCTGAATAACGCCCACTTCCACCAACTGTGTGATGGCCAACGCACCGTCTATCTCATCTTCGATGTCGACGCCAACCAGAGCGGACAGCGGGCTGCAGAGCGACTGGCCCATCGCCTTGGCGCACACGGCATCATGGCTCTTCGCGTCCTGCTGCCACAGGGTTACGATCCAAACTCGTTCTTCGTTGGGGGTGGGAACGCGGAAGAGTTCCGGTCTCTGCTGGAGGCTGCCCAGCCATGAAGTTCCGCGTGATTCGTCAGCCCGCACCATCAGGCGCGCACAGCCCCATTCGCGTGATCGAGCAGAATACCGGTCGGGAAGTGGCGTGGATCAATCAGTATCTCGACCGTGAACATGTCCGCCGGCTGGCCGACAAATCCCTGTACAGCTACGCGCACAGCCTGCTGCACTTCGTGCGCTGGTGGGAGAGCGTTCATCACACTGGCGATATCTCTCAGCAAGACCTCACCGAATCGACTCTACTTGATTACCTGCGCTACCAGTCCAGCCTGGAACGGCGCCCCTCCGCATCCACCATCAACGACCGTGTTGCAACTGCCGATCGCGCCATCCGCAACCAGTTCCCCAATGCTCCCTGCCAGGTGGCGCACGGGTTCCACCAACCCTTCCTGCATCGCAGGCCGATGGGTCTGGGACGCCCTCGCTTCGAGCTCAGCAGATTGCGCATCAAGGAACCACGGCTCAACATCGTTCCGCTCTCGGTCGATGAAGTGGCACGCTTCTGGTCCAGTTTTCGAAACGCCCGCGACCTGGCCATCGTCGGTCTGATGCTCCTGCACGGGCTTCGCTCCGTCGAAGTCATGGCCTTGAATCGCGATGATGTGTTGTTATCCGAAGGGCAGCTTAGGGTGCGCGGCAAGGGGAACAAGCTACGCTTGCTGCCAGTCGCGCCGGAAACTACGCAACTGATCGATCACTATCTGCGCGTGGAGCGGCCCGATCCCTGCTCGGCAGCCTTATTCGTCGTGTTGAAAGGGCCCGCTCGTGGTCAACGCATAACACCGGCAGGTTTACGCTCCCTGTTTCGCCATCATCGCCGCACTACCGGCGTCCAGCTGGCCAATCCGCACCGGTTCCGACACACCTTCGCCTCCGATATGGTGCGCGCCGGCATCAGCCTGCCCGCACTGATGCAGTTGATGGGGCATGCCGACATCGAGACCACCATGCACTATGTGAAGGTCTCGCCGCAGGACGTCTACCTGCAGTACGCCCGCGCGACAGCACAGTGCATCCATCCTCAACCGAGGATCCCGTGATGCGCTGGCGCCGTGCTCCACTCCAGCATCCGCTGGCGCCGCTGTTCGCGCATACGGTCGAGTCTCTGTGCACCGCACTCACCCCGTCCAGCAAGCGTAACTACAACATCGTGGTGCGCAGCTTCCTTGTCTATCTCGGCGCAGAATATCCGAAGATTACTCGTCTCGAACAACTGCACCGCGATCCTCATATCCTCGGATGGATGGCGCACCTGCGCGGACAGACTCCTCCTCTGGTCGCGGCAACCTGCATCGGACGCCTCTTTGCTCTGCGCACCATCTTCCATGAACTGGCTCGCACCAGCCATCTCCCGGAACTGGCTCACTTGCTGCTGCGTGAGGATATTCCGCGCTCGCCTCACACTCTGCCGCGGCCGCTCACCGCCGAGCAGGATCAACTCCTCCAGCAGGAGTTCATGCGTCGCAACGATCTTGGCGGAAATGTCTTCCTCCTGCTCCGCTCGACCGGCATGCGTATCGGCGAATGCGTCGACCTGTCCTATGACTGCCTGCGCGCCACAGGACCCAACCAATGGGCCATCCATGTTCCCCTCGGCAAACTCAAGACCGAGCGTATGGTACCCATCGATGCCTTCGGCCGTGATCTCGTCCAACGGCTGCGCTTCTTCCGCTCCCTGGATCCTCTGCCTGCCGATGGACGGCTTTTGGCGCGCCCTGGAAGCAAAGTGGCTCTGCTCGTTCCACTCCGCGACTACCTTCATCAGGTCTGCCACTCCCTCGGACTCTCTACTCGGATCGTCCCCCACCAGTTCAGGCATACCTACGCCACCGAGATGCTTCGCTCCGGGGTCAGCTTCCCCGTCCTGATGAAACTACTCGGCCACGTCGATCCAGGTATGACCATGCGCTACGTCGATGTCGCCCTCACCGATCTCGAACGTGAGTTCCAGTTGGCTCGCTCCAAGCCTCGACATCTGGCTCCACAACCCAAAACATCTACCGCACCAGTTCGTACAGGCATCGATGGTCTCATCGACTCCTTGGTCGCCGCTCAGCACGTCATGGAGATGTTCCGCCGTTCCCTCCCCAACGGTAATGCGCGCAATCGTCTCCTCAGACTCTCCATCCGCCTCATCAAGATCCTGACCGAGATAAGAAAAATCCAGACCACCTGAGTGAAAATGGGAAGCGATTGGCCGGTTATGGCGATTTACCACTCATCGAGAAAGCCGTAGCGAGTCAATTTGCAAAGATCGCTTGTCCGACAAGCCGGTTAAACCCCCTCATGCGACAGTAGGCTGATCACGTGACCACATTGAGGGCATCGGTGTGCATGTTCCCGTCCGAAGGGGCCATCATGGATGTCAGAAGTAGACATTAGAACTCGGATTGGAGCTCGGCTATATAACGATGTCCACGAAGTAATCGGGGCAAGGCTTCGGCGCCCCCCTTTGGAAGTTCTTCCTTATCCCGCCAGCCGCGTTGTAAAACTTGCAATCTCTTTCGCCAACTGCAGAGGCTCATCAATCGGAATCAAGGGGCCGCTCCCCTTGATGATCTTAAACTCGGCGTTCGGAAGGTAAGCCAGGACCTCGGTCTTGTGTCGTTCGATTGAATCGACCTGATCGAGCTCGCCCGCGAGCAGCACCGTTGGAACGTTGATATTCGCGACCTCGGCCGAGATGTCCTCAAGTATCGACTCCATCGGGTATGCCATCGTCGCCTCGTGAGAGCCGGACATGCTGTCTTCGACAATCTGCTCTAGAATCTCTGGCGAAGGAGGACGAGCAGTCAGACGGCCACTGCCAATGGTCTTAAGAACGTTCTCACGATTGTCGTACGCATGAAGCTGTCCTTCACGCATCTCTTCAGGATTGCGCCGAGGCGTTGGCCGAGCAGGAGCCACTAGAATGAGGCCCGAAAGCCCCTCCAGCCTCCGCGATGCTGCGAGCTGCCACCTTGCCTCCCATCGAATGTCTAACCAGGACATATTGTTTGATTCCCAGCGCTTTGACCAGTTAGAGAGCTTCGTCCGCAAGGTCTGCCAGTTTGTAGCCAGCTAAGGTCTTGTCGGACTTCCCCCAGCCACGCGCGTCATAGGCCACTGTCTTGAACTGTCCCTCAAGTTCGGCGGTAACCTTGCGCCAGGTGCGTGAAGTTCCACCCCAGTAATGGAGAAATACGAGAGCCGGCTCCGCAGTCCCCTGCACCTCCGCATGGATGGAAAGTCCTTGAATTTGGTAGTTCATGTTGTCTCCTCCTTTACCCGCGCTGATACGTGTGCGCAATTCGATGATCGGGAGGTCGTCTATTCGGAAAATGGTGCATTCGCGACGACATCGGCGAAGTTGGGGGATGTGTACGCCTCGACATATCGAACGCCGAAATCCCGAACGATGTTGTCAAAGGTGGACTCCGGCTTCCGACGAGCGATGTTGCAAAGGCACTCTTTGAGTCCGTTTTTAAGTGCCAGGCGCGGAAATTCGGCTAGGATCGCGCCTTGTTTGTCCTGCGGAATTCGATCAAGGCCTGCCCCCAGAACATCCGCCGTTATTCCCGAATGGGTCATAGCCACTTCGGGCTCTTTGTGAAGAGCGATAGATCGTGTGGTATGAAGCGCGATGGCATCCCAAACAACTTGCATCTGCTGCGTCGAGATGCCTCGCCCCTTCAAAAACGAGCGCGCCGCATTGGCGCCATCCACCTCGAAACGATTTTCCGCCGTATAGCGGTCAGTCAAGCCCAGATCATGCAGAATCGTGGCTACTGCCAACAACTCGGCATCCGGAGCACGTTCAGCGCTTTCTGAAAGAAATACGCCGAATAGCCAGGAGCGCATCGCATGGTTGAAGAGAAATGGCTCTGACGCGCTCCGTGACAAATCAATCGCATCACGAACCAGAACTGTGTCGGGTACTTTGATTCCTGCTAAAACCATTTCCTACCTCTCTCGCTTTCATATAGTCCGTGGTCGGCGATTGGCTTAATCCGCCGTTCAGTTCGTGCACAGATCAGTTATCAGTACCCAACCGTGAATCGTAGGCTCCTTCGGCCACAAAATGCTTCGCGGTAGCAAGACCAATCCCGCTTGTCCCACCGGTGACAAGTGCGATCTTTCCATCCAGCTTGCAGCCCATTTTCTCGTCGGTCGTCATTCTTTGCCTCTTTCAACCATGTCGTCACCGCCAATCCGTTCGAGCTTTCTCTTCTTGCCGCTCCCTAGACATCCACTCCTGGATATAAGGCGAGCAATGCAACACCGAGATACCTTCGTCCTCGCGGGCATTGAGGAACCGAATGGCTTCGATGTCCACGAGATCGACCTCCTCCAAATCCAGTGCGATCGGCTCTCCGCGGCTGATTTCGGCCTTTACCTGATCGAGATGGTGAGATCGAAACTGTCCGCTCAGCCGAAGTCGAACTTTGTGTAACTCCGGAATACGTTCAATCCTCAGAATCATGAGTTCCTGACTCCTTAGCGCACTCTTCTAGTTCGTCGATCACTCCATCAGGCAGCGAACTGTCTTAGGTGATAGTCCACGTGAATCTGCAGCAATTTTCCCCACTCTTTCGGAGTCATCTTGCCGAACATAGGGTGGGGTTTCCAGGCGTCCTCAGTTCTTGCATTCCAATCAACCTCCAGGATTTTCAGCAACTGTGACTTCTCATAAGCAAACTCAAATCTCTGTGAATGTTGAATTTTGAAGCCGGTCGGGAGCTGTAACCCGACCGGCTGTTCGGGATACCAATCCACGAGAATCCATTTGAAAAGCGTCCTCGAAATCAGATAGCTCTCGTCTGGAAGATCGTAGAAGCCCTGCGACCCTCCACACGCTAGGTTGAGATGATGAAGCATCTGATCAACTTCCATCGTCCTCCACTGACGTTGCGAGTTGGGTGTCACACTTTCCACGCGCCGGCGATATTCTTGCCGCTTCTCCTCCGTGAAAAATTGATTGCCATCAACTTGCTTCACGCGGAATGCCCGAGGCATATAGCGGGCAATCGCGATTCCGGTGATCCAGAAGTTGCGAGCGAGAGCTGCGCGAAACACATTCATGAATGAATTTCCTTCCTGCTCTTCTTGCCGCGCGAGCGTTCGTATTAATACTCAAACCACTGGCTGAGGGCTTTGACCTTCTCCTCCGTATACGGCGGGAACAAATGCTCGATGGCCACGTCAGGTGGAGAAATCAGAACCGATTTCGCATGCGTGAGGGCGTCAAAGCCGGCCTTGCCGTAGTAATGACCGATGCCGGAGTATCCGACACCGCCAAAGGGCATCGTTTCGATAAACAGATGAATGTTTACCTGATTGATCGCGCCGCCGCCGAAGGACAAGCTCGCGAGGAAGTGATCGATCGCCTTCTGATCCCGGCTGAAGAGGAAGCCGGAAAGAGGCTTCGGATGCTTCTTCACCTCGCGAATGGCAGCGTCCATGTCCTTGTAGGTGAGGATTGGAAGAAGCGGCCCAAAGATCTCGTCCTCCATGATCGGGTCGTCCCATGTCACTGGGTAGATAACCGTGGGATCGAGATAGCGTGCATCCGGGTCAGAGGCCCCGCCTATGACGACTTTCTTCTGATCGATCAGGCCCGCCAAACGTTCAGTGGCCTTGGGGCTAATGATGCGGGAGTAGTCGTCCGGTCTGCTCTTAGGGTCGGTCCCGTACAGCTCGACCATCGCCTTCTTGCACTCAGCAACAAACTCCTCTGCGATCGATTCGTGCACGTAGGCGTATCCGGGCGAAGTGCACCATTGGCCGCCCCAGGCCGTCGCACCCCAGACAATCTTTTTGGCTGCGTCCGGGATATTGGCGGTCGCATCAACAAAGGCTGGGTTCTGGCCCGCCGAGTTCGAGAAGAACGGGAGTCAGATTTTTTGCGGCCGCTTCCATGACGATCTTGCCAACCTTGACGCTGCCGGTGAAGAAAATGAAGTCGAAGGGCAGCTTGAGCAATTCCGTCACCTCGTCCTTACTTCCCGTGACGACAGTAACGGCCCGAGGATCGAAGTATTTCGGAATGAGATCCAGTAAGACCTTGCTGGTGGCGGGCAAACCCTCGGAGAGTTTGAGAATGCACGGATTGCCCGCCGCAATAACTTGGCACGCCGGGTCGAAAAGCAGGGTCAATGGCCCATTGAACGGACCAATCACCAAGGTGACACCGTACGGTTCTCGATAGACCTTGGCAGTATGTCCGCTCTCCCGAAGGGCTTTCGGCACGACGACATCAACAGGCTTCATCCACTCTTTCAGCTCTTGCTTCGCGAAGGCGGCGGTTCCAACTGGGGCCATAATCTCGAAGACTTTTTCCTGGCTGGCGGTCTTGAAGTCGCTGCTCATCGTAGCCTCAAGAGCCTCGGCGTTCTCATTACACAAGTTCTCAAGACGTGTCAGCTGATCGATGCGCCACTCGTAAGGCTTGGTCGCGTCCGAATCGAAATATGCTTTCTGCTTGTCGAAGATTTCCTGAAACTGATTCATCTGAGTCTCCTTCGCACATCGGTTTGTCGATGCCGTTTTTCAGCGGCGTCGTGATTTTTAGGCCATTGTGAGAACCATGCGGAATCGCGCATCACCAGACATCATGCGTCGATACGCTTCTTCAGCTTTTTCCAAAGGAAGCGTTTCGATCATGGGGCGAACGTCGGTGAGGACGCTGAAGTCAAGGGTGTCCTGTGTCTCGATCGCTCTTCCCGTCAGGCTTCCAATGACCGAGCGGCCACCAAAGATGAGCGGAACTCCGTTGACGGGAATCGCATCACCCGAAACACCAACTACCACGAGCTTTCCGCGAACTGAGAGGCCGGGAAGCAGGCTGGCGATTGCTGCTCCGCTGGGGGCGGTTGCCAGGATCACGTCGGCGCCTCCCAGTTTCTGCAGCGCGGCTCCCGCATCCTCAGCTTTGGCGTCGATGTAAACGTGAGCTCCCAGTTTGGGCGCAAGATGTTCTTTGTCTGGACCGAAGCCGATTGCAACGGTGCGAAAACCCATCTTCTTGGCGTACTGCACGCCAAGATGTCCCAACCCACCAATGCCCTGGATAGCGACGGTATCGCCTGCACGTCCGGCGTTGCGGAGCGCATTGAACGTCGTGATGCCGGCGCAAACCAAAGGGGCTGCGTCTTCTGATTTGAGCTCTTCAGGTATGAGAGCCAGTGCGCGTGCTTCTGCGATCATCATTTCCGCATAGCCGCCATCACTCGTCACGCCAGTGATAAGGGGGTTTTGGCAATATGCCGTGTCGCCGCGACGACAGGTCTCGCAGGTTCCGTCTTCGCCGCCGAAAAAACCAACGCCGACGCGCTGGCCGACCTGCCAGCTCGTGACGCCTGGACCGATTTCTTCGATTCGACCAATTGCTTCGTGGCCCGGCACGCGAGGATACACTACGCCCGGCAACTGCCCTTCAACAGTACCTGCGTCGGAATGACATACACCGCAAGCCTCGACACGGATGCGTACCTGTCCTGCACCCGGCGCAACAACGGGCCTTTCTACGAGGTGAAAAGTCCCGGGCTTCGTTATTTCGACTGCCCTATACGTTTTTCCCATCTTCGTCTCCTATCGATCTGTACAAACTGTCTTGTGTTCCTTCACAGGAATTTCGGGAGTAGCGGCTGTTTGACCACCCAGGTCTGCTGTTCTAATGGCAAGCAAGGGGCCATTCCCAAATGCCTGAAACGATTGGGCATTTGAGCGGCACAAATCCTGAAATTTCAGAATTTTCTGTTGAGGGAGGATGGGAAAGCGAGAGAACTTCGGCAACCTATTTGCGTTCGGACCAAATTTTGTCCGGCAGACTTCGTTAGGAGTTTAGCCTTACGCGACGGGTTCGGTGCCGGAAGCCCTGAACTGGAATTTATTGATTCCTAATCGCTTTATCTTCGAATCGAGCGTCTTGGTTGGGATGCCGAGCTTCGTTGCTGCGCCCGTTGGGCCGGAGACGCGTCCGTTACTTGCCGCAAGCGCGGCTTCGATCATCTCTTTTTCCCTCTTATGCAGAACGCCACTAAGCGCAAACGGCGGGCTAGCTGCTGTGTGGGGGGAACGCCGCTTGAGCCACGTCTCGTCCACAGCACAGATATCGCCTTCACTCAAGATCACGGCTCGCTCGATTACGTTCTGTAACTCACGGACATTTCCGGGCCAGCCATAAGCTCGGAACAAATTGAGTGTCTTGTCATCGATTGCCCTGAACTTCTTGCCGGCGTTTTTTCCGAAACGCGTAATAAAATACTCGACGAGTAGAGGAAGGTCATCTGCACGTTCACGCAGCGAAGGCACGACAATGGGTACGACGTTCAGGCGATACAGGAGATCTTCACGGAACTTGCCTTCGGCCACTAGCACATCCAGATCTCGATGAGTTGCCGCCAACACTCTCACGTCAACAGAAATTGCGGTGTTACCGCCGACGCGTTGGATTTCGCGCTCCTGCAGCACTCTTAGGAGAGCGATTTGGATATCCAAGGGCAGGTCGCCTACTTCGTCCAAAAAAAGGGTTCCGCCACTCGCCGACTCGAAGCGACCCAAGCGACGTTGTGTCGCGCCAGTGAAGGCTCCCTTTTCATAGCCAAAAAGCTCGGAAGCTATCAGTGATGGCGAGATGGCAGCACAGTTGACCCCGATAAATGCCCGTGACGCGCGCTTGGATCGCTTGTGAATGGCGCGCGCGATTAATTCTTTTCCTGTGCCGGTTTCGCCCAGAATAAGAACTGTGGAGTCGGAAAGCGCCACCTTCGTCACTTGGCGGAGGACTTTGCGAAGGACTTCGGAGGAACCCACGATATCCTCAAACATTAAGTCCCGATCGATTTGCTCTCGCAATGCTTGGTTCTCGTTGCGTGTCCTCTCTTCAGCTTTAACTCGATCATCGATGTCAGTTCCCGTCGCATACCAGCGAACGACGCTACCCATCTCATCGCGGAATGGGTTGAATCGAACCAGGCACCAACGATACCCTCCGTCCTTCCGCCGCGCTCGATGCTCTAGTTCGAACGGAAGTCCGCGTGAGAGACCAGCCGCCCGTTGTTGTTTGAGCTTTTCGAGACCGTCGGGATGAGAGAAACGTTCACGGAAGCCGGACGTGAGTACATCTTCGGCCGAGAGCCCCGTATAGTCGAGCATCGCCTGGTTTGCATAGATAGGAACGCCGCTCGTATCTAGCACCACAATTGTCTGCGGAATGGCGTCGGTGATCCGGCGCAGTTCGCGATCCTCTTCTCGCAGCTTCTCTTCAATCTGCTTAAGGTCGTCGATGTCGGTTTGAACTCCGTACCATCTGACGATTTTGCCAGTCTCGTCCCGCAGGGGCTCGACACGCATAAGAAACCAGCGAAATACTCCATCACGGCGGCGAATACGTCCTTCAACTTCGCCTGGCTGTCCCGATGCCAACAACTCTTGTCCTTTGGCTACGACGCGGGGCAGGTCCTCCGGATGAACTGTAGGTTGCCATCCATGGACACGCGACTCCTCCGGAGAACAACCTGTGTAATCATGCCAGCGCTTGTTCAGGAACTCCGTAGAACCATCAGGTCGCGTGCACCAAACCAAAGTGGGAAGCGTGTCGATGACCTGCCTAAGAGTATCCTCCGACTTTTGGGAATCGACCGAGAGCATACGTTCTGCCTCTCACCGAACTAGAATTTGCCGTTGCTATTCTTCCATTGATCGCGAGGTGGAATCGCTTCGAGCGTGTCCCAGTGTTCAGCGATCTTGCCGCTTTCAAGGCGGAATAGATCGTAGATGGCGGTGGGCACGCCACCAAACGTAGCCTCGGCAACGACCAAGACGAAATTACCTTCACCAAGTACCATATGCACGCGCTTGTAGACGACTGCCTGCCCCTTGGCGGCAAGAGCCTGTAAACCCGCAATCAGTCCCGGGATGGTGTCGACGACCCATGGATTGTGCTGAATGTATGCGATTCCGTTGAAGTAGCTCGGAAAGGTCTCGCGACGGCCTGCGAGAAGGTCGTCCATGTAGCGTTGCATGAGCGCCTTATTCGCCTGTGTCTGGTCGAGATCAGACACCGCGGTGGGACCGTCGATCATTGTGTGGCCACTGGGGCTGAGTTCGGTCGCGGTCTCCTGCAAATTGTCCCAATGCTCGACGATCAGACCATCTTCGAAGCGAAAGATGTCGAAGCCGATGCGTGGCCCGAAGAAGTTGTATTCAGTGTGAGCGAAGACATAATCGCCGTCTTCAAAGACACGGATGGTGTTGACTGACGCATCGGGCGGCATGTTCTGAATGAGGGCGGCTACACCTTCAGGGCCAGGTCCCACCTGTAGGTTGTGCTGGATGTACTTGTTCGGGTTGACATACGCGAACGGGGCTGGATTTTTAGTCTCAAGCGACTTCAAGAGATCGACGACCTGCTGTTTACGACTAGGGGGCATGGGTCCTCCAAGGACAAGTTCATCCTCTGAAATAGTGGACCATTTGGTCCTTTATTTGCAAGTCCTCAAGTGAACTGACCGATAATGTTGCCATGGGACGACGAAAACTGTTCACCCGAGATGATGTCCTCGACAAAGCGATCCCCATCTTCTGGAAGCACGGCCTCGCTGAGACGAGTGTTCAGGACCTTGAACAGGCCACCGGTGTGCGCAAATCGGGCTTGTACGCGGAATTCAAGGACAAAGAAGACCTGTTCGTGGAAAGCCTGCGCAGGTATTTCGACGTCCTGATGGCACGCGGACACCTGACGAAACAGCCTCTGGGTTGGACCAATGTTGAGAGTTTTCTCAAGGTCTGCTATGGGAGTTGGGGGCAGAAGGGCTGCTTCTCGGTGAACTCTATGCGCGAGTTCGCAGACCTCCCCCCAAAAGCCCGCCAGATCATGGTCGTGAGCGTAATGAAAGCCCATCAGCTGCTCATCGACAATCTAGCTGCGGCGCGTGGATCTCGTGACGATAATGATTCCCTTGCTGGCTTGATCGTCACGTTCTTTAGCGGAATTTGCCTGGAGCAGAACCTCGGTCCCGACCGGGCGCGAATTACGAAGAAGATCGACGCCTTCATGCGGCTGATTCGCGCAATCTGATCGTCAAGTGAGACGAAGAAGCAAAGAATCCAGTCCAAGTTGAACCATCGCGGTCTCATCTTGATATTCCGCGATCTCACTTGGATACGTGCACGGTCACCCCGCGGGCCGCGCATTGATCCTCAACTGTTGAGAACAGGCCATAACCGGCCAATCGCTTCCCATTTTCACTCAGGTGGTCTGGATTTTTCTTATCTCGGTCAGGATCTTGATGAGGCGGATGGAGAGTCTGAGGAGACGATTGCGCGCATTACCGTTGGGGAGGGAACGGCGGAACATCTCCATGACGTGCTGAGCGGCGACCAAGGAGTCGATGAGACCATCGATGCCTGTACGAACTGGTGCGGTAGATGTTTTGGGTTGTGGAGCCAGATGTCGAGGCTTGGAGCGAGCCAACTGGAACTCACGTTCGAGATCGGTGAGGGCGACATCGACGTAGCGCATGGTCATACCTGGATCGACGTGGCCGAGTAGTTTCATCAGGACGGGGAAGCTGACCCCGGAGCGAAGCATCTCGGTGGCGTAGGTATGCCTGAACTGGTGGGGGACGATCCGAGTAGAGAGTCCGAGGGAGTGGCAGACCTGATGAAGGTAGTCGCGGAGTGGAACGAGCAGAGCCACTTTGCTTCCAGGGCGCGCCAAAAGCCGTCCATCGGCAGGCAGAGGATCCAGGGAGCGGAAGAAGCGCAGCCGTTGGACGAGATCACGGCCGAAGGCATCGATGGGTACCATGCGCTCGGTCTTGAGTTTGCCGAGGGGAACATGGATGGCCCATTGGTTGGGTCCTGTGGCGCGCAGGCAGTCATAGGACAGGTCGACGCATTCGCCGATACGCATGCCGGTCGAGCGGAGCAGGAGGAAGACATTTCCGCCAAGATCGTTGCGACGCATGAACTCCTGCTGGAGGAGTTGATCCTGCTCGGCGGTGAGCGGCCGCGGCAGAGTGTGAGGCGAGCGCGGAATATCCTCACGCAGCAGCAAGTGAGCCAGTTCCGGGAGATGGCTGGTGCGAGCCAGTTCATGGAAGATGGTGCGCAGAGCAAAGAGGCGTCCGATGCAGGTTGCCGCGACCAGAGGAGGAGTCTGTCCGCGCAGGTGCGCCATCCATCCGAGGATATGAGGATCGCGGTGCAGTTGTTCGAGACGAGTAATCTTCGGATATTCTGCGCCGAGATAGACAAGGAAGCTGCGCACCACGATGTTGTAGTTACGCTTGCTGGACGGGGTGAGTGCGGTGCACAGAGACTCGACCGTATGCGCGAACAGCGGCGCCAGCGGATGCTGGAGTGGAGCACGGCGCCAGCGCATCACGGGATCCTCGGTTGAGGATGGATGCACTGTGCTGTCGCGCGGGCGTACTGCAGGTAGACGTCCTGCGGCGAGACCTTCACATAGTGCATGGTGGTCTCGATGTCGGCATGCCCCATCAACTGCATCAGTGCGGGCAGGCTGATGCCGGCGCGCACCATATCGGAGGCGAAGGTGTGTCGGAACCGGTGCGGATTGGCCAGCTGGACGCCGGTAGTGCGGCGATGATGGCGAAACAGGGAGCGTAAACCTGCCGGTGTTATGCGTTGACCACGAGCGGGCCCTTTCAACACGACGAATAAGGCTGCCGAGCAGGGATCGGGCCGCTCCACGCGCAGATAGTGATCGATCAGTTGCGTAGTTTCCGGCGCGACTGGCAGCAAGCGTAGCTTGTTCCCCTTGCCGCGCACCCTAAGCTGCCCTTCGGATAACAACACATCATCGCGATTCAAGGCCATGACTTCGACGGAGCGAAGCCCGTGCAGGAGCATCAGACCGACGATGGCCAGGTCGCGGGCGTTTCGAAAACTGGACCAGAAGCGTGCCACTTCATCGACCGAGAGCGGAACGATGTTGAGCCGTGGTTCCTTGATGCGCAATCTGCTGAGCTCGAAGCGAGGGCGTCCCAGACCCATCGGCCTGCGATGCAGGAAGGGTTGGTGGAACCCGTGCGCCACCTGGCAGGGAGCATTGGGGAACTGGTTGCGGATGGCGCGATCGGCAGTTGCAACACGGTCGTTGATGGTGGATGCGGAGGGGCGCCGTTCCAGGCTGGACTGGTAGCGCAGGTAATCAAGTAGAGTCGATTCGGTGAGGTCTTGCTGAGAGATATCGCCAGTGTGATGAACGCTCTCCCACCAGCGCACGAAGTGCAGCAGGCTGTGCGCGTAGCTGTACAGGGATTTGTCGGCCAGCCGGCGGACATGTTCACGGTCGAGATACTGATTGATCCACGCCACTTCCCGACCGGTATTCTGCTCGATCACGCGAATGGGGCTGTGCGCGCCTGATGGTGCGGGCTGACGAATCACGCGGAACTTCATGGCTGGGCAGCCTCCAGCAGAGACCGGAACTCTTCCGCGTTCCCACCCCCAACGAAGAACGAGTTTGGATCGTAACCCTGTGGCAGCAGGACGCGAAGAGCCATGATGCCGTGTGCGCCAAGGCGATGGGCCAGTCGCTCTGCAGCCCGCTGTCCGCTCTGGTTGGCGTCGACATCGAAGATGAGATAGACGGTGCGTTGGCCATCACACAGTTGGTGGAAGTGGGCGTTATTCAGATGGGTGCCCAACGAGCAGGTCGCGTTCTGAAAACCGGCCTGCCGTAACGAGCCATAGTCGAATAGTCCTTCGACCAGGATGACTTCGTCATAATGGCGCACCTTTTCCCATGCATACAAGCCGCCCTTGCAGCCGGGCAGGAAACGATGGGCGAAGGCAGAGCCGATGCTACGGCCGTAGAGGTTGACGATGTGCTCGCCCTGACGCAACGGGAAGACGATGCGCTGATAAAGAGCATCCGCGCCCTGTGCGTTGATAAGACCGGCTATCTGCAAAAGTTCGAAGGAATAACCTTGCGCTGTGAGATGACGACGCAGATTTCCGCCGGGCGCATAGCCGATACCCAGTTCTCGAATCAAGGCAGGATGGTAAACTCCGCGTTGCCAGAGATAGCCGAGCGCCTCCGGATACTGATCCAGTTGGTGCCGATAAAAGTGGCCGCCTGTTCGAGCACTGCGATTGCATCTTTTTCTCGAGTGGCGGTTGGATAGAGATAAGCATGGCCTTTGTGGAAGGCCAGGTGATGCGAGAGTTGCAGGAAGCGAATCAGATCGCCGCCCTGCCCGCAGCCGTGGCAGTAGAAGACATCCTTGTGTGTGTTGACGTAGAACGAGGGCCGGCTCTCCTCATGCAGCGGACAGAGACCCACATACTCCCCACGGCCCGCAGGCCGGCCAATCCAGTTCTGTTGCCGCAGGTACTCCAGCAGAGACATTCGCTGTCTGCGTGTCTCGACATCTTGGCTCATGCTCTTTTTCCGCCTCTGGAACCCAGTCTGGGACGACTCCTCTTCGGTTCCCAGGCAAGGATGGTGGGCGAGCGGATCTTTTATACGCGTATGGGCCACAGGACTTCGAGAGCCGAGATGATCCAGGGCAACGGTGCCGCTTTCTGCGCGCCAGCGCCACCACGCTCCAGCCAGTGAGCCACGCGAGTTAAAGTGTGGGGCAGAAACGAAAGTGCCGGCTCAGAACAGTCCAGACCCTTCGACCAGCGACGAACGGTCGAGGAATCCGGCACCCGATCCGCATCCTTGAATTTGGAAACTGCTCTTTCCCACGAACAGTGCTCCACAAAGCGCCGCAGCAATGTCTGGCAGCGCCCCACCAGGCTGTAATGGGTGTAAGGGAGTGAGTACACCGGCAGGAAGGTGAAGGTCCTTCCGCACTTGATGCAGCGGCCCCGACGAATCCTGATCCAGTCGTGATGCTCGTCGTGCGCCTGCTTGCGGCGGCGCCCGTGACCGATGATTGTATCGCTCTCACAAACCGGACAATGGCGTAAGATGATTTCGTCGCAGTCTTCCGCCCAGCCGGCTACAGCCTCGTCCAGCGAGACGGAAACTGGGACAAAGAGGATCGTTACCGCACAGGGGTTCTGCTCCGGCGTGACCCGCCAAGATCTCAACTCGCTCATCGAGAAGTTTCAGCAACGCATGGCAGCAGCTACGAATCGCAGGCTGGACTTCCTATCACTATTTGCAGCCTGGCGCCGCCATCGGTTCGCCAACCGGTAAATATCGAAGATCAAACGGTTATAACTTTTTCGTCTTCTGTTCGCGAGGTGGACTCCACGGAGAAGAATACTGGTCCGGCTGCAACGATGATCCCGGCGAGTGCGATGAGCGCCATGGCTGGACGTAATCCAACCACAACGGCAAGCGAGCCAATGACCGGAGGGCCTGTCAGAAAACCGCAATAGCCGACGGTCGTGACAGTCGAGATCGCCGGACCAGCTCCCATTCGTATATCACGGCCTGCCGCTCCCCAGATGACAGGAACGATGTTTGCAATCCCGATACCGGTAAGCATCAGACCGCCGACAGCCGGCCACCAGGAGGGAATCAGAAGAGCACAGCCTATACCGACGGCGATGAGAAGACCGCTTGCATGCAGGATGTTCTTCCCCGCAAAACGCTGCGCCAGCCAATCGCCGGAAAACCTTCCAGCAGCCATGGCAATGGCATATGCGGCATAACCAGCAGCTGCGAGCGAAAGAGTAACGCCCACGTTTGAATGCAGATACACGGAAGCCCAGTCTCCAATCGCCCCTTCGGCCATCAACCCAAAGAAGGCGAGGGCCGCAAGGCGCAACAGAGCGGCATCGGGCCAGATGAACTTCGCGATGCCGCGCGGCTTTACTGTTTCCCCTCCCATCTCGCAAGCAAGCAACGGCATCGCCCAAAGGTTGCACAGGATGAGCATGCCTGCGGTGAGCGAGAGATCGCTTCGAGCAGTACCGCCGTGCTGGAGCATAAGGCTTGCAGCACCCGCGCCGAGCAGCCCTCCGATGCTCCAACAGCCTTGAAAAAAGCTCATGATGGGCAGGCCATTCTGCTTTTCTACCGTGATGGCTTGAGCATTGATTGCGACATCCAATGCCCCTTTTGCGGCTCCATACAAACCCGCAAAAAGGATCAGGAATAAAAGACTGGAGGCTTGCGCGAGAAGCGCGACCATCAGGACATAGATAACTGCTGCTGCCCGGACCACGCGGCGGCTGCCGTAATGCTCAACGAGTTGTCCCGTTACCGGCATGGTGATGATTGCGCCGACGATGAGGCTGATCAGTACAAAGGTGAGAGAGCCATTCTCAAGATGAAAGAACTGCTTGAATACCGGCACATGGGCCGCCCAGGTTCCGAAACCAACTCCATCCACCAGAAAGAGCATGGCGAGCGCCCACTTCGACCGTTTTACCGCGGCGCCATTGGGTAGTGTCCTTGGATGCCCCATGCAGATTGCTCCTACGACTAGGCTGCAAGATCATTACGATTCTGTCCAATAGATCATGAATGGAATTCTGATAACTTATAGGAATGGCACTTGAACTCTCCGAACTGCGCTCCTTCTTGGTGCTTGCGCAGCATCTACACTTCGGCGAGGCGGCGGAAGCACTGCATGTCAGCCAACCGGCGCTTACCAAACAGATACAAAAACTTGAAGCGAAAGTAGAAGGCCCGCTTCTGGTGCGCGCATATCGGCGAGTATTGCTTACACCTGCGGGTGAGATTCTGCGAGACCGGGCGCAGAGTTTGTTGCGAGAAGCCGAGATGGCGGAAGAGATAGCCCGTCTGGCGGCGCAGGGGAAGGCAGGATTGCTGCGCATCGGTTTCGGGATTGCCTCTCTGGCTGCCGGCCTGCCGGATATACTGACGCGATTCCGCCAGCACTTTCCTGAGGCACAAGTGTCGATGCGCGATATGTCTACGCCCAATCAGATCGAGGCACTGCAACAAGGTGACATCGATGTCGGCTTTGTGCGGCTGTCTGTCGAATGCCCTGACCTGGTGACCGTGCCGGTGCTCGAAGAAAGGCTTGTCGCAGCCATTCCGCAAGGCATGCCTTACCGCAGGGGACTGGCCTGCCTTCGCAACGAGCCCTTTGTTGTCATTGCCCGCAGCCTTTCTGCCAGCTTCGTCGATCATCTCGTCCGAACCTGTCGGGCTGCCGGATTCAGCCCTCGCATCGTTCAGGAAGCTAACGAATTATTCACTGTCCTCAATCTCGTGCGAGGCGGTGTGGGCGTAAGTTTAGTGCCGCGCTCGGCGAATCTGATGCATGTGCCAAATGTCCGCTTGTTGGATACGGGACTGGACGAAGCCAAATGGAAGATCGGCGTGGCCTGGCGCAAAGCTGATCCATTGGACCCGCTCGTTCACAACTTTATTCGCCTGGTACGCCAGCCTCGGAGTGTTGCACCGACTGGAGCGCTCAAGTCGTCGCGTTAGCGTCCTGTTTCCAAATTCTCTAGCCGCGCTTCGCCCCTTGTGGCTGTAGGATCGCAGATGTCTATACGGATAGCTAAATCGCCACACCTCCCGCAACCTCGATGCGCTGCAGTAACCCAACGATTTTCCTCGGAGAGCAGCGAAGCATCATGGGACCGCTGTCGTCGGGAATCCCTGCTCGACCTAGTGTTGTCGCTTCGGCCACCATTTTGTTCACGGCAGGTGGGGCCAGCGGCGGCGAAAGGTGCTGGGGAAGCCGATGTCAAAAACACCCTCTGCTTCGTGGATTCGCAGGTCAACCATCCGTTTACCGTCGTCACCCTCGTGTCCCCGAAACCTTTCAACCGATTTTCCCGCCGGAGAAGGCCGCCTGCGCGAGTGCCCTTCCCCACGGTGACGTCGTGCTGAATCCGCGCCCGCACAGACAAGCGGCAACCAACTACGGCCCTCCCCCACCCGCTGATGTCGCTTCCAAATCAACCATGGTGGGGCTCCCAGGAGCATTGTGCGTAATGATCAGGTTGGCTGATCCGCCTGGCCCGCTAAAGTGATACGCCACAGTCACCGTGCATGTTTCGCCCGGATCGAGAGCTCCCGATCCCACGCTACACGAGCTAGTGAAAGAGTAGTTTGGTTGGTCAAAGGTCATACTAGTGATGATCAGCGGCGCATTTCCTGTATTGGTCAGTGTGACGGTGTGATTCGTCAACTTCTTGGGATCGAACAATAAAGTCGTAGGCGACACGCTAAGCAGCGGCG
The DNA here is from genome assembly GCA_963705665.1 of uncultured Acidobacteriaceae bacterium. GTDB lineage: Bacteria > Acidobacteriota > Terriglobia > Terriglobales > Acidobacteriaceae > PALSA-350. Next base: position 135,344 of record CAVPKQ010000031.1, read on the forward strand.
TTGGGGCTGCATTGCCTGTGCCCGAGAGCTCCACTACGAGCGGACTACCCGCGGCGTTGTGCGCAATCTCCAACTTTGCATCGCGCGCTCCACCTGCCGTTGGTCTGAACCAAACCGTGATCACAAGTTGGCCATTTTCTACCGCGAAGGGCTCACCCGGAGGCGGCACGCATGCGTAATCTGCGCTCGCACCGGGCGTGTCGTCCGCAAACGAAATTCCTGTGATCGTAGCCGAGCCGGCAAACACCGTCACGGTCTGTTGCAAGCTCGTCGTACCAATTTGAGTATCCGCGAAGCTGAGTGTCGTGGGCACTACCGTCACCGGCACTACGGCAACTGCAAACCCATCGATCTTGACCACACCTCGTCCCGCAAACGCGACATAGAGAGCCGGATCTGCCGGATTCGTAATAGGGTCGTAATAGCAATGGGCCGGCCGGCCAGGAAGCGCACCCGTATGTAACAGTCGCGTCCAAGTCGCTCCGTCCGCAGTATAAAAGGCGCCGCCTACCCCTACGGCAAAACGCACCAGCGGATTGTTGGGATCGAACTTCATATCCGTCAACAACAGATCGAAGAAGTCGCGCACACCGCTGCTGTTGTCGTCGACCGAAAAAGGAATCTGCAGGTTCCATGTGAGCTGTTTCCCAAGCTCGGTATCGATGCTCCATGTCTCGCCTCCGTCATCAGACCGCTTCACGTGATCCTTATCCAGAACATAAATAAGATTCGGCAGGTAGGGGCTGACGAAGAATCGTGTGGCTTGGTTTACCGCTACCGAGGTAGAAGTTGCTGTTGCGGGCACCAGCGGTTTCCAGCTGGTTTGTCCTTCTTGCCAAGATAGTAGGGTCCCGTCCCCACCTACATAGAACATCGTCGACGTGTGACCGCCCGAAGCCTGCACTACGCCGAGACTCGGGTCCAAGATGCCGAGCTTGGCAGTCGGAACCGGAAGTGGTGGACCTTGGCGGTAAACGTTCGCGCCGGGAATTGGTTCAGTCGCGGTAGTTTGCCATTCGTCACGATTCGCGATGTTGAAAATGCTTTGGCTCCTGACCAACACAGGTTGTAGCACAGGGTTCAAAACAAAGACATAGTCACCCTGCGCGGGCGATTCTTCTCCGGCCAGGCTAAGAACAATCGGCCTAGATCCACGCGAATAAAAGGGGTTGCTGCTCGAATTCCAGCCCGGTACCGTGTTTTTCGGATCTGGAGCTTGTATCGGCGGTGGCCCGACGACTATGTGCCGCGTACTGGTTCCCGCAGTCGAGCCATTCGGAAGGCTGGCGGGAGTAGTCTCATAAATTGTGACGGTTTCACCAATACTCCCTTTGGGAGGGGGATTTCCGGAGCTGTCCCACCGCGGCGTACTTATTAGCATCGAATAAGGCCGCAGCGGATCGGCAAAGGAACAGTCGTCATCGCCGCCTCCGTATTGTTGGCGCATCCAGGTTATTCCGCCATCTAAGGAATAGAAGCCGTCATTGTCTCCTGTGTTCAACGAGAGTGCGGGGCCATTACCCGCGATCGCGGCACCGCCTAAGTTAACTGAGGACAATGTGTGGGCGCCCTGAGCCGGAACAAAGGTTTTTCCTCCGTTCGTGCTTCGGTAAATGCCACCATCGCTCAAAAGCCATACGGTTCCACTCTTGCCTGAGTAATTGCCATTTGCGATGGCGGCCGCGAAGTCGGGCGACAAAAGCAATCCATGCAAATCGACATGCACGTTCGAGTCCAAGGTTTGCCAGTTGTTGGCCGACCCCGCAGAATTCAAAGACGCCACATAGCAGACCGATCGCTGGGCGCCATAGAACAAAAGGTCGCCCTGCCCCGGTCTCGTGGCCGCGAGAAAGACGTTGCCGGAATCCTGCGATGAAGGGTCGGTCAGATCGCCCGGCAGTGCTAACATTTGATGCACCGATGTCTGCGAGGCCAATGGAAATTCCGAATAGTCAAACAGGTACAGCACCGCGGCCTGGCCGCTGCCGCTGCCATCTGCCGTGATATAAACCTGGCGCGGGGAGAGCGGCGAAATCGCCATAACTTTGGCAGCATTGGAATTGGCAACTGCATTCGTCGGCCCCCCTATAGTTGTGGGGACCACTGCTTGGTCTTGCGTCCAGGTAGCTCCCCCATCGAAAGAGACAGCCATGCAGCCGCTGCCGAGTGCATAGATGACTTCCGGCGCGCTGTCCGCCGGGGCGTTCTGCCAAACCGCAACATGATTGACGTGTTTCGTCGCATCCTTGCCAAACGGAAAGATATCCACAAACGTAGCGCCGCCGTCCTGGCTTATTGCCAATGACGACCCACCCGCGGCGTAAACCAAATGATCGCTGCCTTGCGCCCATTCAAGCTGCCCGACATTCTGCGTCGGGGTAAACTGATGCACTTGAGTCCACGTGACGCCTCCGTCAGCTGATCGCCAGATCCCGCGGTCTCCTATGACGGAGCCTTGACTGGTGATATTTGCGCGGTCAAAGCACATCAAAGCCAGAACAATAAGCTGATTGCTGGAGTCCATGCCCACAGCAACATCCACGGCGCACCAGCCTCCGAGAGACCCGGAAACAGAAGACTGGTCGGCCGATGGCTGAGGCCATGCCACTTGCGTAAAGTTCTGCCCTCCGTCACGGGAAACCCAAAGGTTCGAATAGGAGCCAACGTAGACCGTTAGTGCGTCTGGGGAGCACGCGATCGAGAGCATGCGTCCGGTCACGGACTGGTTCTGATTGGCCGGAGATGTGGGGCTGACATCGGTAATTTGCGGCATGAGCTAGTCTCTCGATCTAATGCGGTGGATCGTGCGCATGAGTTGGTGCTGCCTAACCAGGATCAAGACAACCAACAGCGGAACAAAGAAGATCGCCAGCTCCGTTGCCCCTGACCCGCCATCTGGCGAAAGGCCCCACAGTTTTTCGATGAAGTCCACTTTGCTACCCCCTCTAAAGTTTTCATTAAGTCGGATCCCTCACCCCTCACGAGCTCGCCATCCGTGGACCGCAGCGCACAATCAGCGGACCGTGGGACGCGAATTGCGAATCGCTCTCGAACTGAGCGCCCTCAGTCGTCATCGTGCTTGCGGCGTAAGTTGTTCTTGTACACGGCCTCGCCTATAGCGGTTCCCAGGCGCCCGCCTGCGACCTGATCGGTTCGAAAATGTATCCCACCGTAAACACGTGCGTCGGAGATGTCGTCGGTAATCTGGTCGAAGGTGGTGTATTGCAACACGATGTCGGGTACGGTGGGATTTGACAACGTCATGAAATGCCAGCCTTCACCGTATATGCGTCTCAGCACCTCGGCTGCGGCATTGGCTGCGCTGCCGTGGTTGGAGGGATAACTCGGAAAACATGGAGTCGTGACAAAGGGGGCCCAGCTGGGATCAGGATCGGTCTTCCGATTACCGTCTGTGTCGCCAGCATGGATCGCTGTTTCGGGCCGCCAGAAATTGTAGTGATACTTGTTGAGGAACGCCGCGACCAAGCTGTCATTCATCGCCATGTTCATTACGGCCAGAGCCCGAGCATTTTCGGACAGCGAATGCCACCGTTCCTGTGCAACCTGCTGAACGACCTGATTGAAGACCTGAGTTGGCGAGGATGCCGCATAGAAGAGCGCGACATTAGCGCGATCTTGTGGCCGCTCCGTACTGTCGATGCTTCCCACCGTCATCACCTCGTTGTAGGCTTTCGCGTATGCGCGGCTTGCGAGTGCTGGTGGCGGATCGAGGAGAAAATCACTAGCACTGGGGATGCCGAACGGAGTCACGTTCTGCCATTGAAACCCGGTTCCGGCCGCAATTCCATTCACAATTGGACAGCTCGGCGTGGCCCGCCATTCTCCTGGAACCGGCGGCCCGGGTATCTTGAATTGCGCAGGCGAGGATCCGTCGTTTGCGCGCAGAGCGATCATGGCCAAAGCTGCGGCTTCACCCGTGGCAATGCCGTCGGTCTTGGCTTGACCGTCCGGTATAGACGCGAGGGAGTTGGCGCGCTCGGCGTCGAGGGTCGAGGCGCTAGTTAAAAAATAGGTGCTAAGCACGCGATAGGCAGCTTGGATGGCTGCAGCTTCGGGGGATGCACCTGGCGATGCCACGATCGTTCCGAGATAGGGATGATACTCACCCGTGATGGCGTTCACGGATTCGAATACGGCGAGTTGTACGATTGCCGCGTATCGTGCTTGGGCGAATGGGTTCTGGCCGTTCGTGACCGCTGTGTTCACCGCGATCACGTTCCAGTCCAATACGACATCGGCTTTCGCGACGGCAGCCCCGAATAGAGCCGCGATCAACATGCATAGCCCGAGAACCCGGTTCTTTGTGCCGCCATGTATCTTTTTCATTGTGCTTCCTCCTGATTCTTCACTTGGCTTTCGGCCAGTGTTGATCGGCATACTTACGGCAACGGAGGCAGTTGTCCATATCGGAGAGTGTGTCGCGGCGTTATGCTTTGTGTCGCTCTAAAGACAAGCGGGGGTTGCACTTGCACCATCCTCTACCGATGTGGTGTAAAATCGCTCTGCTTCCATGGGGTGTGCCATGGCTTCCGAGTCAGCTGGAGTGGAGCAACCGATCCGGTTCGGCGAGGGCTACGAGGTTGACCTGCGTCCTCGGAGGCTCCGCCGTGGCAGTCATGTGCTGAAGCTTGAGCGTATCCCGTTCGAGATCCTTCTCCTGCTGCTTGAACACCGGGACGAGATTGTTATCCGGGATCAAATCGTTTCCAGGGTTTGGGGCCAGGGTGTCTTCCTGGATACCGACAACAGTATCCGGGGCGCGATCCGCAAGCTTCGCCAGGGCCATTTTCGGGGACGACCGGAATTTCCCCTAGTGTCAACGGGGCTGTTTTTGACCATCGCTGGAAGGCTTTGCTAGGCATCCGGAGTTGAATCGCTCTGTCTTGAGTCAGCGCTTAGTGTGTACGCGACACTCATTGGGGGGAAGATTCCTCCAGGCATAGACACGGTGCAATTGGGTGCGGGTTTCGTAGTCGGCTTTGTCGTTCTTCCAGCTTTCCTGGTTGCGATGTTGAGGACGACGTACTCGCGGTTGTTCTGAGCGGTTTTGGCTTCTGCGTTCTGTCCGCTTGGTGTTAGTCCCGGTGTCAGCTTCGCTTATACGATCCTGGCAAAGTAAGCAAGGTCTTCGCGCTCGAACCGAAACTCGGGATGCTCCGGCGTGCAGCGAAGCAGCGGCGCCGGAGCAACGTCGATGACCCTCAGCGGTCATAATGGAGATGACCAATGAGCAAACGGACTTGGGTCGGGAGAGAATGTCTGCTGCTTACCTCGTCGGATTGGCGTTGAACGCCAGTTGCCTCTGCGTCGCAGCCTGCTTATGACGAAACATCTTCTTCTCTTCCCGGCTGGGACCGGATACCACGCCCAGACCGCTGTCTCCATCCCATACTTCACGCAGGAAGTACCGGTCTCCGTACCGGTGGAATATCAAGCGCCCGGCCCTCTGGATCTTGTCGTCTTCAGACGGGGACCCCAAGAGTATTGCCGAAGCGAGCTTCCTTGAACCCTGGTCTTGCAATTGAACTAAGTGATGGCTCAACCGCACGCGCATCGCATACGAACCGGCCGGCATCTGTATGGACCCCACTTGAAAAGCGAAGGGAATACGGACGTCGACCTGAGGGCCGTCCTGCGCTTTGGCGCTTCCTGTGGATGCGAACATACCTACGGCCACGGCACTCGACAGGATCGCCGAGCCGAGAAGAGAAGTAAATCGATTGCTTTTCATGATCGCTAGCTCCATTTCTTGAATGTGTTTGCCTTCGACTGCTTGTGCTGATTGGCATACTTGCGGCAACGGAGGCGGTTGTCCATATCGCAGAGTGTGTCGTGGCGTTATGCTTTGTATCGCTCTAAAGACAAGCGGGGGTTGCACTTGCGTCAGCCTTCACCGATGTGGTGTAAAATCACTCTGCTTCGATGGGGTGTGCCATGGCTTCCGAGTCAGCTGGAGTGGAGCAACCGATCCGGTTCGGCGAGGGCTACGAGGTTGACCTGCGTCCTCGGCGGCTCCGCCGTGGCAGTCATGTGCTGAAGCTTGAGCGTATCCCGTTCGAGATCCTTCTCCTGCTGCTTGAACACCGGGACGAGATTGTTACCCGGGATCAAATCGTTTCCAGGGTTTGGGGCCAGGGTGTCTTCCTGGATACCGACAACAGTATCCGGGGCGCGATCCGCAAGCTTCGCCAGGTCCTGAAGGATGACGCCGAGACCCCACGGTTCATACAGACCGTGACCGGGCAGGGGTATCGATTCGTCGCGCTGGTTATTACTCCCAAAGAACCAAGCGCAGCTTCCGAACCAGAGGCAGCGGGTGTTCCCACCAGCGACCGGGATTTCGTGTCGGAACTCGATAGCTGGTTACAAGCCCGAAGACTGCGTATAGTCGAGCCAGATCAGGATCGCACGGCGGAAAAGACGACGGATGCCGGAACCGGACAGGCGAATCGCAAGTCCTACAGGTGGCTTTTCGTTGGAGCAGCCGCTTTGGTCTCAGTCGCGTGCCTTCTGTCATTCCTGGCAGTTTGGGGCTGGCGACGAGCATCGAACCCGCCCACACATTCCCAGGGCAAGATAGTCCTTGCTGTTCTGCCATTCGAAAACTTGAGTCGCGATCCCGACCAGGAGTTCTTCAGTGACGGTCTGACTGAAGAAATGATCGCCCAGACCGGAAAGCTGAATCGGGATCGACTCACCGTGGTAGCCCGCAGTTCGGTTGCAAAGTACAAAGGCACCAATCTGGCCGCGAAAGAGATCGGTAAAGAACTGAACGCGGACTATCTTCTCCAGGGCGCCGTTCGCCGCTCGTCGGACCGTGTACGCATCACCGTCCAACTCGTCGAGGCTCAAAATCAGACCGACCTCTGGACCGAGAGTTACGACCGCGAACTCAAAGATGTGCTGGCGGTGCAGGACTCCGTGGTGCAAAGCATCGCGAGCCAAATACACATCGCTCTCACGGAAGAACAGAAAACACGTTTAGCCAATCCGCGGCAAATAAGGCCTGAAGCATACGAGGCGTATTTGAAAGGCCGCTACTACTGGAACAAACGAACAGCCGACGGCATGCAAAAGGCGGAGCATTATTTTCAGCAGGCCATTGACAGCGATCCAACCTACGCCGCGGCATATTCCGGGCTGGCCGACTGCAACAGCGGACTTACGTGGCACGGGTTCAAATCCCCGGCCGACGCGCTTCCGAAAGCTTACGCGGCCGCTCGCAAGGCGGTGGAGATCGACCCACAATCGGCTGAGGCCCACGCCTCCCTGGGCCTTGTGCTTCAGCCATAGTTGGAATTGGGCCGGAGCCGAGGCCGAGTTCAGGCGTGCTCTGGAGTTGGATCCTCAATATGCAAATGCGCACCACTGGTACGGAGACTATCTTTCCATTAAGAGCCGCCATGACGAGGCGCTTGCCGAAGCCAGCCGTGCACTGGAACTCGATCCACTTAATCTCATGATCAGCACATGGGTGGCACTGCGATACTATCAGGCACGTGACTATTCCCGTGCAATCGAACAAGGTCGAAACTCTGTTGAGCTGGACTCGAACTTCGCAGCTGCACACCTTCTGCTGGGCGAGGGCTACGTTCAGGCAGGCTTGCGCAGCGAGGGCGTTAGTGAGCTGAAGCGGGCTGCGAGTCTGTCAGGGGGTAGCCCACTTTACACGGCCCAGGTCGCGGTTGCCCTTGCAGCGGCAGGGCGGAGGCGTGAAGCACTCCGAATCGCACACGAACTGGAGACAATCTCGAGGAAGCGTTACGTTTCGCCCTACGGGTTGGCTCAGATCTACGCAGCGTTGAAAAGCGATGAAGACACATTCAAATGGCTGCAAGCCGCGTATCGCGATCACGCTGTCTGGATGGAATACCTCGCCGTCGATCCGATCTTTGATCGCTATCGCTCCGACCATCGTTTTCAAGAGCTCCTCCGGCGAATCGACCTGCTCTGAGTCAGATTACGACATCCCCGATGCCCTACCGCCAAGCGTGGCCGTCTGCATCCAGTTACTTGCTAGCGGAGGGGCCCGAATCGAAACGCAGCTTGTCTTGGCCGAAAAAGTAATTTGCGTGCGTGAGTTCCGGAAGATCTGAATCGGCGTGGCTGCAGTTCGTGAGCAGCCTACGGTAATGCCGCTCCGCGGCGGGCCGCAGCCCTGCCTCCTGGGCGGAAACAGCGGCGCCGTATTCTGCTCTGAGGCGTCCAGGGGTGGATTTCAGGGCCGATTCATAGGCCGTCAACGCGAGCTTCGGCCGCTTTGCCAAAAGCAACATATCGCCCAGCATCTCCAGCGCGGGAGCGATGGAGCCTGGACTGACAGGCGATTTTTCGGTCGCGCCTTCCATCGCTGCGGCGGTTCTCATCTCTTGCACGGCCGCATCGTGATCACCATCTGCCCACTTGATCCAGGCGCTCACAATCTTCGATTGAACATTCACCTGATCCGCATCGCCGTCGCCGCTCTGCGCGAGTGCGTCGCGCAAGGAAAGCAGCGGTTGCATTGCTGCCTGCGCCGCCTTAATGTTCCCGAGCCTCGATGCGCCAAGCGCGCGGGCGAAATAAAGAGTCGCCTGAGTGGACGCATATGCGTCCCCTGGGGAGGTTTGTGGAGGCAAGGGAAGGGCCGCGGCAGCGTCCCACTGCTGACGCTCGATCCAATACCGGGCTGGTATCGCAGCTGTCGCGTATCCCCCGGCATAGCGGGCCGCATCGCCCGGTTCGACAACCGGAAGTTGTTGGGTTAGTTTGCGGGCTTCCGTTATACGCCCAGTCTGCAGATACGCATAGACTAGGTAATCCAGAGCGTGTAACTCGTCGCCAGCCAGCTTCTGTTTGCGCGCGCTTTCGGCCGAGGCGAGGTTTGAGGCAATGGATTCGTCCCATAAACCGAGCCTTGTAAAAATGTGAGAGGGCATATGCAGGGCGTGAGGCGAGTCAGGGGCAATCTGGGAATAGTGCTTCGCCGCATCCAAAGCCAGCTGAGCCAGCACCGGATTATCGTCGGCATGGATGATGTAGTGCGCGACGCCCGGATGTTGCGGCTGCTGAAGGATGATCGGTTCGAGAATTTGGGTCGCCTTCTTCTGATTCGCATAAGTCTTGTCATTGAGCGGAGCATTCGCGATCAAAGACAGGGCGTAAAAGATGGCAGCTTCGCTGTCCTGCGGATACCGGCTGTGCAGCGACTCCATCGCAGTCTCATACCGTTTGGCGCGGATACTGTGACTTTCTGAGCCAGCATTTTGATAGAAACCCTGAATAGCGCCCAAATAGTCGCGTTCCCTCTGAGTCTTCGATCCCATCGACAAACCTTCTTGAGCGGCTTGCAGGCCGATCCTTAAATCTTCCCTAGTCGGCGGATCCCACAATTGGCGGTAGTGGCTCATCGCAATGCCCCACTCTGCCATGCTGCAACTGGGATCTGTGCTCAAGACGTGAGCAAATAACTGCGCTGACTTCCGGTAGCCAAAGGAATGTAAAGTCGCCACCGCCAGATCGAATTCGTCACGCACCTCAGGACTGCATGACGTGTCGAAGTGGACTGTTCCCATCCGGTCCGGCTGGTGCGACGCATGATCATGCTGCGGTGCACATTCTACCCAGGCCGGTGTGAATACTAAGAAGGCCAGGAACCATGCGAAAACAAAGCGCAGCATAACCGTGTCTCCTCAATCCATGGATCATAGTACCTGGTCTCGCGCGTTCTGCACTGACGACTTCAGGCCAACGCGCTAGTGTCTACTGATCTCCAGTGGGTGACTTTCCACTTGGCAGGATTGGCCACATATTGGCTTGGAAAAATAAGATATCTGAATGACTCGTTGAGGCGTCCAGTTCTGAACATCTATCTTTCAAATTTGAACACCTATGAGTGCTCTTAGACCAAGTTCCCGTTTATCTTCATGAGGTTATGGCTGGATGCCTTTGGCCTTGAGCCTTCTGCGAAACCAGCAAGCCTTACCCTTATGGTCAATCAGTAGGTCGGCGACTTCTCTTTTGAAGCCGCGAAGACCGTCTAGGTTCTGCGGGTTCCGAAAGACGAATTCAGAGATGAGAGTGTCGATGTTTGAGGCCTCAGTCTATACGTGGCCAGGACGATTCCGCCGGACAACTTGGATTGCATCGCGAGCGGACGCAGCACCGCTTCACGGTGGCGGGCGAGGTACCAGGCCGTTGCATCGGCGTGCTCGTGTAGCGGCTTTCCCGTCATTCACTGCGTCTCAATTATTCGCGAAAAAATGTCTCCAAGTTAAGTACAGCAATCTCCAGGTTAAGTGCCGTGTCTCCCGGTTAAGTACAGTGCGCAAGTGACTGAAAAGATTCGGCTGAATGTCTCATGTTTGAGTACAGCGCGACAACAGGGCAGTTACCGTGCCGCCAAAATTTAGAGCTAGTGGTTTTCGGGCAGCTTACCCATCGCCGCAGCCGCTGCTGCTCCCTCGATGCCGTCTGCCGCCAAAGCATGTCCGACCCACATCTCATAGATCAACTTCCGTTTTTGGTGCTCGAATTCGGAGTCTGAGAAGACATTGAGTTGGTTGCGAGACACGTTCGGTATATCTGAACCAAGCGCCATCACGCCGCCTTCCCGTTCTTCCTGAATGTATCCCCTATCCATGTCCACGTGATTCTTGGCCGCCCACTCGCTGATATGCGTTTCCGGCATTGTCTCGATGGTGGAGGGGGTCCAGTTGGGAAAACGCAATTTGCTCTCCAGCCACAGCGCAGCAGGCCGGGTTATCCAACTAGGGCGATGACTCGCTCCGGGCACAAAGTAAGTTTCAAAAATATTGTTACGCGTTCCGGTGATTGCCATGGTTCGGCGGGCAAGGTCGTCAAAGAAGGGCTGCTCATGATGGATTGGAATATCAACGACGGTATCCCTGGTCCCGTTGATGATGTAGGTGGGTCCACGCCTTTGATTTAGCGCATAAACGATCGCCGCCTTGTCGCCTAGAATGGAGAGCGATTTCCAGGGGATAGCCTGGCACATAGGCTTGCCGCTATTTTCCCAGTACCCGCCTGGTCCATCCAGATCGCCTCCCCCGGAAAGCACGAGCACGTCAAAACGGGGATCAACAGCGCCCGCCAGCGCAGCTACAAACGAGCCCATCGAGTAGCCGGCGACCGCAATTCGCGATGGATCCACATCCGGCCGTTGCCGCAGATAGCGAACGGCTTGCATCACATCGGTAATCATCAATCCGCTGAGCCGCTGAGCATAATGCGGTGCATTCACGATTCGATCGTGGAGCCGTGTCCCGGACCGCCGCTCGGGATTGCGCTCGCCCTCTCCAATCGGATCGTAGGTCACAACCACCGCTCCGGCGCGGGCATAGAGGATTCCCGTATAAAACGAATACCAGCTGTATTTGTCGCCCCCGTGTCCATTGACGACGACAATCGCCGGAAGCCTGCCCCGTTCCTTTGCGGGCCTATACACGACCACAGGCACCCGCATGCCGAATTCGCTTCCGTAAGTGAGTTTTTCTGCGATTACTCCCGGAGCGGGGATGAAGCTGCCGTAATGTTTTGGTGCAAGTGCCGGCGGCGCGTCGGAGATGTAGAGCGTGTGCATGATCTGCTCTCTCCATTTTCGGAGCTGGAGATCGGAGGCCTTTTCCTCAAGTGCATGCGCCATTGCTGCGCAAAGGAGAACAGCGGTCAGTATAGTTACCGGCCGGGCGCGGCTCATTGTCTCGGCCTCGCTGTTTCCTGCTGCTCGAGCCCCGTGTAGAAGTGCTTCACCGTTGCGTATGCTGGCTTGTGTGTTCGGTCCATTGTCACCAGTCCTTTGTTATTCCGGTATTTTGCCATCTCCGGATGATCCCCGTTCACGCGGTGCGGATCGGGGAAATCGTTATAAACCCAGATCGTTCCTCCCGCCACATAGCTTCGCCTTTCCGGTGCAAAGATCTGGGCGAGGTGAACAGAGAGAAATTGCACCTGGTGATCGTAGCTATAGTCCTTGCTACGTTTTCTCGCTGTCTGCCGATTCCAACCAGCGACTGCCTCGGCTCCAAATTCGCTTACCAGAATCGGTTTGTCGGGATATTTGGCATGCATCCTGTCCAGCATCGGGCCAACCTCATCGAGCTTGCCATAGTACCAGCCGTAGTACTCGTTCACAGCGATGATGTCGACCGGCGCCAGTGAAATGTCCCGCTCCCGTCTGTCGGAAGCAAAGGTTGCCAGCCGCGTGGGATCAAGACCGTGCACATAGGCGATGGCCTTGGCTATATATGCGGCTCCCGCTGCTTGATCCGAGGGAATTTCGTTTGCCACCGACCACACGATGACACTCGGATGGTTTCTGTGCTGCTTCACCATGGCCTCCAGTTGTGGGGCGGCATCCTTTCTCCAAACCTCCGAAGAGGCCAACGTGGAGGACGCAGTCTGCCAGGCAGGAATCTCCGTCCAGACGAGAAGACCAAGTTCGTCGCAATCGTCGTAGACATCCTGCGATTGCGAATAGTGCGCAAGGCGGACGAAGTTGGCTCCGAGCGCTTTGATATCTTGCATATCCTTACGATTCTGCGCAACTGTGAGCGACTGCCCGCGGTCTATTGCGAACTCGTGCCGGCTGATGCCTCTCAGGATTATCGGCTTGTCATTCAGCAGAATCTGCGATCCCTTGACCGAAATCTGCCGGAACCCGACGCGGAAGGAGTTAACGTCGGCAATCTGCCCAGGCGCGTTAGTCTTTACGGTCAGCCGGTACAGAGCCGGGTCATCCGGCGACCAGGCATGGATTCTTCTGAGCGTCGCGACCGATTCTACTCGCGCGTCGTTTGTGGAGGGAGAGATCTCGTGCTGTCTATGCCAGACCGTTCTTCCATAACTGTCCGTCAAAGTCAGATTCAATGAGGCCTTTTCCGGCACGTCCTGGTGTACATTGCTCTCGACCTCGAGTTGCCAGTCTGCCATCGGGCTGGAGTGTGGTGATGGCGAAGCTCGCGCTGCGAACGCGCTGACGTTCTTCGAGATAAACCGGCCGGATGAGTCCTCCATCGTCCCACCAACCTCGCCATTTTGTGTCAGGGATCGCATGCTGCAGGACGGAATTATCCACCTCGACAACGAGTGTATTTTCCGCGCCGCCCCGATCGAGCAATGCAGTCACATCATAGGACACATCCAGCCAGGGTAGATTCGAAGCTCCAACGTACTTGCCATTCAGCCACACTTTCTGCCGAAGAACCGTTCCGGCAAAGTGCAGAAAGATATCCGGCCGCTTGTCTTTCGGCGACGGGAAACGCGTTCGGTACCAGACCTTTCCTTTGTAGAAGCGATACTTGTCGCTTAGCTCGGGAATAGCCGGATTGGTGGCAAACTCCTCGTTAAACGATCCCGGGACCTTCGCCTTTTTCCATAGATCCTTGTTGTCAACCGCAAACCACCCCGCGCTTTCTCCTCTGGCGTCTGGGTCAAAGCGAAAATCCCATTGTCCGGACAGTTCGATGCGCACCGGCTCCTGCGTTGCAGCGAGCAGGCGTGGGGCCTCATGGGAGGCTCCGGTCAGTGCCGAAGCGGCGATTACAATCAACAGACCAGGAATGGAGCCAAGGACCAACAAGGAACGGCGCAATCCAGTACTCCCTTTCTTATTTGCTAGTTGCCGGAAATGGCGGAATCACGCGATAGGGTGTTTCCTGTGTTTCGTCCGGAAAATTTTCCGCCTCACCCGCGTGGTTCCGTGTCTCGACCAGGTACATCGCTCCGCGGGCATCGAGCGGTATCGTGGCTTGCCACGACGATTTGCCGGATGGCCTCATCTCCTGCGCCATCGGCAGTCTCTGCCATGAGAGCTCGCTCGGCAGAGGCTTCCACCACAAAGTCATCGCGCTCACGCCGGCTTTTCCCTGCACCGCGCATCGAATAGTGGCAAATCCGCCGCCTGCTGTATGCGTCAGCGATACAACGCGGAAGATACCCTTTTCGCCCAGATCCGCTGCATTGGGTTTCAGCGAAATCGGCCTCTCCTGCTTGCCATTCTTCTGCGCGCTGCGCTGTCGCCAAAACTCGTCCACCGTTGTGTCGAGCTTTGCCAACCGCTCATTCTGGCTGCTCCACTGGAAGTTATTGATCCGGCCTATAAGCAATGGAGTCAAGCCGCATAGACGACATCTTTCTGAGCGAAGTATTTGCGGACGCGAGCGGGTTGTTTCTGGATGCTGCGCATAGTCCGGGATGCGGTGTGGGTGAGAGCCTGTTTGGTTCGCATGGGCGCTCTGGTGGTGACGGCCCGTTTCAAATCGGCATTGAGCAACTCATCGGGGTTCAACTCCGGCGAGTAACTGGGCAGGTAAAAGATTTCGATTTGCTCACCATGGAGGGCCAGCCATTGTTTGACCAGCTTGCCGTGATGGACTCTGAGATTATCCAGGATCAGAAAAATCTTCCGTCCGGCATGGTGGATCAGCCGTTTTAAAAAATCGATAAGGATGCGGGCATTGAGCGCCCCGGAAAAGATGCGCCAGCGCATCTGGCCCTTATTGGTGACGGTGGAAATGATGCTGAGCGATTCATGCTTGCTCTTGATACGCACCCGCGGCGTTTCCCCTTTCAACGCGTAGCCGCGGCCGCGCACATCGTTGGTGCGCAGACCGGTTTCATCGCCCCACTGGATCTCGGCACCCTCGTTTCTGGCTCGCTCGGCGATCGCTGGATATTGCTCGGTGAGCCACTTGCCCACTGCAGCGGGGGATTGTTCAAAAGCCTTCTTGAGCGGTTTCTGCGGGGTAAAGCCCCAGCGCGCTAGATACTTGCCCATGGTGCGAACCTGCAGCTTGATCTGCCAGCGTCCGGCAATCCATTCGCTCACTGCCTGCCGGGTCCACAACGCGTAAGCCATCTTGAGTTGGTCCGGGGTATGGTCGCGGATGATGCGCCGCACCTCCGCTTCCTGTTCCGCGCTGAGCCTTCTGCCCGAGCCCACCGGGCGATGCCCACGCTTCACCCCTACCGCTTTCCATCCCCCTGCCAGATAAGCCTTGTGCGCCTTGATCACCGTACCGATCGCCATTTCGCACTGCCTGGCTGTCTCGCGCACCGTTGCACCTCCCAGCCGCAGCTTCACCGCTCGCCGCCGCCGCTCATTGATCGCCTCTATCGGCAAACTCCGCGTATCCACTCGTTCCATACACTACAGATGTTTCCATCTCAGAATAGATCCATTACTTATAGGCCGGATCAATAACCTGCCGCCGCAGAGGATTGGACAGAGGCCGATACACAGAGTCCGCCACATCGCTTAGGTGTTTCCACGCGCTGCGCGATCGGGAGAGATCGCCGATCGCGATCTTGTAGTCCGCAGCATTACCGGTGCGCAATGCGAAATCGAGAAAGGTCATGCCTCGAATGCGGGCGGAGTAGTAATCGCCCCAGTAAGAAACGGCTAGCAGGTCGTCTTTCAGCAGTCTCCATTCGTCCCCCGCACGCCCAGCCGGAGACTGTTACGGCAGCCGCCAGCGCTCTCGTCCTGGCCGCTGAACTTGTCAGTGTACCGGCGACGGCAAAGGGGTTGATGCGACCGTCCGATTTGCCGGCGATTTTGTTCGTTACGAATTCGTCGATGCCGACGAAGCTCCGCTCGTCTTCCGGCTTATTTTCCGTGAACTGCAGCAGGTCCTGGCGCGCGCGCTTCTTCTTCGTATCAAAATTTCCGGTCTCAGTCTCCGGGGAAAAGTCGCGTTGATCGGGCCCCACAAAGCGATAGGCGTACGCAAGCGGAACAATAGCGCTGCTCTCCTGCATCGCTTCGTACGCCATCTCGCCGGCTGCGCCGTAGTGGCGCTGAAATTGGCGCACAAGATCGGCCACCGGGAGATCCGGGTTATAGCCAATCCGGCCCCACACGTAGTACCACATCCAGTGCTTTTCCCAAATATACTTATAGACCGCGATATCGTTGGCCGCGCGGTAGTAGTGCAATGGATACAAGCTGAAATAAGCCACATGCGGTTCCAACGTGAAGCCTCGTGCATTCCCCAGCTTGCACGCACGAACGGTTCGGCGAATGAAATTCGTATTCTCCCATGCCCAGAAACGGTGGGTGCCGTTTGCGCGTATTTGCCACAGGATCTGGTAATCGGCGGGTAAATCCAGGTAGTCCTGATAGCTGTAGCTTCCGTAGGCATCTCCCTGCATTGCCTGGTAAGGCAGCCCCAGATGTTCGCCGTTGAACTTGATTTCGATATCAAAACCATTCTGCGCAGCCTGCGCGATGGGCACAAGCTGCTCTTTGGTGGTTTGCCAACTACGCGTGTATAAGCGCAGATCCGGGCGGCCGGCGTCTTCGATTCCCTTGAGATAGGCATTCTGATAAAAACTGGCTGGCTGCGCCGACTCACCCACGCGAAAGCCAAGCATATAAAGTTCCGGAAGTTGGCGGATCAGAAGCGTTACCGCCTTTGCTGTGTAATCGGCAAGCTTGTCCGGGGGAACTCCGGTCACCGAGGGTTCGTTCTTCAACTGTCCGCCGCGGCCGTTATTGGCGCTGTAGTTCATGAGCGCCACCCGAACCCCGCGGGACTTTGCGTACACGATGATGGTGCGAAGGCTTTCAAGATTGCGCTTCTGCTCGGTCTCGTCGCCCACATTCGGATAATCGGGAACATGCACAAGCATGGGATAGAGATTGGGGAAGCTGGTGGACCGGAGGTCATAAGCGCCGTGCAGATCCAGCAAGTTGAACCGATTGCGTGCCAGCATGTCGATGTAGTCACGCCACATGCTCAGGTCGTTCAGCAGCAGCGGATAGACGTGAATGAATATGTTGTCCGCCCGCACCTGGAGGAAGGGTCTCTGCACGGTAGGTGTCAAGCTGGCAACCAGCTTTCGCCATGACTGCGGATTCTCTTGATTGCGGATTTGTTCGGCGAGTTCCTCCAGTCCATACATAGCTCCCACGGATCCACCAGCCTCAATATCGGCCTCTCGATCATGCACCCTGAGAGAATAGGTTTGTTCGTCCATCGATATGGAGACCGGAAGCGTGTAGCCGCCTTCGCGAATCGAGACTCGGATCGTCGCGGAAGCAGAATCGATATGAGCGGCCCGCAATGCGGTCCGGACATCCCCGGCAGCCCAGCGCACGCACTCGGCCGCTTCGGGCGGTAATTGAACTCCAGCCCACAACCGCCCGGTATTGAGGATCAGCAGTGCGCCGAAAAGAAGAGAAGACGAAGTCGCCCTTTGCGTGTTGAGTCCGAGCCTCATTCACCAGCCTTTCCAGGATCCGTCTGTAGAGTAAAGGTCAGCAGGCGGCGGTCTAATGCTTGCGCCTCCTCTAAGCGTTTTAGAAATGCAGATGGCCTGAGAGTTGGAGATAGCGTTCCCCGCTCGTGCTGGTGATCCGTCCCAAGCTGGAGCCGACCGTGGTGCCAGGTGTTCCCAGGTTGGGAGTGTTGAATACCCCAAAGGCATCGCAGCGCAATTGCAAAATCATCCCCTCCCGGCCGGGAATGGCGAAATTCTTGGCCAGTGACATATTGTTGCCGATCGAAGCAGGTCCGGTTACCACATCCCGGCGCAAGCTGCCGAAGGTTCCCGACGGGACGCTGGTGCTAAAGGCGGTAGGATCGAAATAGGTCGATCCGCTCAGCGCCAATTTGTTCAAACGAGAGCGGCCGCTGGGTAGCGCCCAGGCGTGCAGCACATTGGGCCGTTGGTTCGGTGTGTTGGTGTCGGCATAATCGTTGCTGCCAAAGGTGATGTTCAACGGCTGACCACTGCGGATGCTATAAATGCCGCTCAAGTTCCAGCCGCCCGCCAGTTCACGCAAGAGCAGATTGCGTCTGAGGAATTTCGGCCCATATGCGGTATAGCCAAGACTGCCAATATGAGTTGCGTTGTAAGTAGAAAGGCCATACTCGGAGCTCAAATTGAAATTCAACGGGGAGCCGGCAGCCGGAACAGCCGGCGTACTGAAGACATTGGGAGGAGTGGCCGTATCCGTGACGTCACTGGAGAATTCGTCGAGCGAGCGTGAATAGGTATATGCACCCCGCGCGCTGAGCCACGAGGAGAGGCGTTTGGATACCTGTATCTGGAGCGCATTGTAATTGGAGGTGCCGATGGTAGCCATATCGGTGTTATTGCCGAAGGTCGGGTAGGTCCGGCGCTGCTGGTAGCTCTGCTGAGTCGGGGCAGCGCCTTTGGCATAAAGTGCTGGATTGGGATTATAGGCCAGCATCTGGTGCCGTCCGAGTTTGCCTACATACTCGATTTCCAGAGCTACGTTCGTGAGAACCTGCTGCTGCACTCCCAAGTTGAATGCCTCGACATATGGGATCCTCAATGCCGGGTCGGGGTAATTGAGCGTGAAGGGCGTGGTAAAGGTGGGATTGGTAAGGTTCACGGTGACAGGGAAGGCCGGTCCGGATTTGTATGGATCGGAGATGCTCGCCGGAGTAACCAGCGGTGAAAGCTGATAGACAAACGGCTGCGTCTGATTCTGAACGATATTGGCGCTGGTTTCGTCATAAAAAATTCCGAAGCCGCCGCGCAGCGCAGTCCTGCCTGTGCCGAAGAGGTCCAATGCGAAGCCGAAACGCGGGGCAAAGCCGCTGAAGCGGGTAGGGACAAGCCCCCGAGGAATGCCGGCATCGCCGGGATAGACAAGACCGGCGGGTGCGGTGGGAATTTTGGTCGATTGTTGGCCGGGACGGAAAGTTGCCCAGTAATTCTGGGGCTGGTACCACGGGAAAGGCAGTTCATAGCGAAGCCCGAGATTCAGAGTGAGCCGCTCGGTGGCTTTCCAATCGTCCTGCAAGAAGAGATACATATTGTTCTGAATAGCGGATTGCTCGAGCCGGGGGCTTTCCGCAGTCGCAGACTGGACGATGCCCAAAACATAGTCTGCAACGGGATTATTGGTGATCTGGCCGGTAAAGTTAAACTGGCCCATGGTGTAGAAATATGAGCGGTTGAGATACTGCAGACGCAAGTATTCGCCTCCTGCCTGAAGCGTGTGGTTACCGCGAGTCAGGGTCGCGCTGTCAAGAAAATCGAGGTCTTCATTGACGTTGATCTGTTGGTCGGTTGAATTGGAGGAGAGAATCAAGCGGGAAGTGATGTTGATCGCCGGAAGAACCGGCAAAGCGAGCACCGGGAAGGCAGAGCCGAGATCATGAAGACTGGTTCGATCAGTCGGTGTTTGCGTCCCGTAGAAGCGGTTATAACCAAGGCGCAGTACATTAAGAAGTTTTGGCGTCGCCACGAATGTGTCGTTGACAGAGATGGTTTGTGTGCGCGCGAGTTGCGTTAGTGCTTCGTAGTTGGGGAGAGCAGTTGTCGAAGTGGTGTACCCGACGGTAGATGTATTGAGAATAATATAGCGTCCATCAATGGTGTGTTTCCCGAAATTCCAGTCGGCACGCCCTTCTGCCACGTCATTGTTCAATGGGGTAGCGTAAATGCTGGTATAAGTACCGTTGGCGGCAGGAAGAGGCACGTATTTGCTATTCAGGTTCTGGATGACAGGGTTAAGGCACACGTTGGGAATCTGCGCATTCGCGATGTATTGTCCAGAGCCGAGCGCGCCCGCGCAGCCAGCCGGTAGCACAGGTAGCAGCAGCGCGTAACTTGTTCCTTTTGGGTACGCCGGGTTCAACAGGTAGGCATTCGGATTTTTTTTAGCCGCTGCCGCATCCGCGGAAAAATCGGCAGGGCCGTTCAGGCCGCGCTCGGCCGCAGTTGGGGGCAGCGCAGAAGATGTAAATGAGCTCTTGGATTGGCGGTAGCCTTCATAACCGAAAAAGTAATAGAGATGATTGTGTATGATCGGGCCGCCCACCGTTGCGCCGAACTGGTTGATATGAGCGGCAGCAGGCTGCCTCGTATAGTAGTTTGAAGCATTGAAGGCCGTATTTTGATCGTATTCCCACAGAGAACCATGGACTTCGTTCGTGCCTGATTTTGTAATCGCGTTGAAGATTGCGCCGGTATTGTGGCCGTATTGCGCGCCGTAGTTATCGAGCAGAGTTTCAATCTCAGAAAGGAAGTCCGGAGGAGGGTAGTTTTGCCCGGTATTGCGGAAGAGATTGCTGTGCATCAGACCGTCGAGCAGCAGCAGATTTGAGGAATTGCGCGAGCCCGAGACGTTGAATGTGGGTCCATTGCGATCCGGCGCAAACGCCGCGGCCGCGCTCACATTGGAAACGCCCGGCAGCAGGGTGACGAAACTGATCGGGTTGCGTCCGCTGTTCGGCATATCTTCCACTAATTCCTGTGGAATGATCGTACTTATAGTGTCTGAATGAGTGTCCACCTGCGGTGAAGCGCCGCTTACCGTCACCTGTTGGGTCACCTGGCCAGGTTTGAGGGTCGCATCTACCCGTGCGTTTTGATCCGCGTCGACCCTGACGTCCACATCGGAAAATTCCTCGAAACCGGCCGCCTCCACGGTTACTGTGTACGTGCCGATGGGAAGCGCGGAAAGGATATACGAGCCGCTAGCGTTGGTAACGGTCGTGCGGACAAGACCTTGCCCGTGCGATGTTGCCTTGACCTGGGCATTCGGAATCGCGGCGCTGCTTGAGTCGCTGACGTTGCCGAAAATGCTACCGGTATTTTGCGCCAGCGCGTACCCGCTTCCTCCAAGCAAATAAAGGAGGAACGCCAAATATCGGAGAGACGTGCTGCCTGTTGCTTTCGCGGTCATTCTGTTGAAATGCATACTTTGGACCTCCTGGAATCGGAAAAACCACTTCGATCGGTGCAGGTGGTTACTGGGCACGGTTGGGGAGGACGTTCCGCGGTTTTTCCACTTATCAGGCGGCGAACCTCCTCTTGCACCGGGAATGGTAACGCTTTCGCAAATGGAGCCTATCGGCCAAATGGCCGATAGCCGCAAACTTTCCAACGACATACTATGGAATGCCGGGCAAGCGCAGGAATAGCCTTGTATACTCGCACTTTCCAGGTTGGAAGATGTCAGGAATACGCAATGCGCTGATTTTCAGCGTGCTGGTTCTGGCTGCCGGCAGCACGCTCGCCGGTTCCGAAAGCCGCATAGGGGCGAATTATGAGGCCACACCGTACCGCGTGCGCGACGGCCTGCCCGAGGATATCGTGCAGGCATTTTCTGAAACTCCAGACGGCTATCTCTGGATCGGAACGGCTGGCGGCCTGGTTCGTTTCGACGGCACGCACTTCCAGGTATTCAACAGCGACCGGAATCCAGTTTTTCGCGAGAATAGCGTCTTTTGCCTCGCTACCGCCCGAGATGGAAGTCTGTGGATCGGGGCGGAGGGAAGCGGCCTGATCCATTACCGCGACGGCGTCTTTCGCGCTTACACCGAGAAGGATGGTCTGACTGACATGTTCGTCCGGGCGATAGCGGAAGACAAGACCGGCACGCTCTGGATCGGCACCAATAACGGTTTTTTTCGGCTCGCCGGAGATGGAGATAAGGTAGAACGGCTGGATGGCATCAACGGCCAGCCAACCCTCGCGGTAAACGCCATTCAAGAGGACAAACAGGGGAGGCTCTGGATCGGCGGTTCCCGGCTGATGACCGTTGATCACGGAAAGTTCCAGGAACATCTCTTGCCAGGGGAGCGCAGCCGCAACCGTGTTAAATCCCTTTTGCAAACGAAAGACGGCGCCATCTGGGTGGGCACCGTGTCCGGGCTTTACCGGTCCGGCGACGGGACAGAGCCATTCCGGCGGGTTCCGGGAATCCATGGCACCGTGCGGGTGCTCCGCCAGAGTAAGGACAGCGCTCTCTGGATCAGCGTCGTTGGCCAGGGAGGGGCGACCTACCACCTCAGGTCCAGAGCTCCTTTTCTTGCCCGCAGTATGCCACTAACCGGCACTATTTTTAGTATTTTTCAGGATACTGAGCAGAACGTTTGGGTGGGAACCCAGACCGGCATGATTCGCTATAGCAAGACGCCTGTCAGTATCCTATCCTTGCCGGATGCCAAGGACTCCGATTCAGGCACCATCTACCTCGATTTTGATGGCGCTCTATGGAGCGCCGCCACTCACCTGGTCCACATCCAAGGGGATATTGCCAAGCGATATCAATTCACCGCGCTGGGGGGCGCCAGAGTGCGAAACGTGCTCCGCGACCGGGACGGAACGCTATGGATCGGGACCGAAGGAAGCGGCCTTTTTCACCTGATCGGCGGCCGCGTGGAGCGGTTGACCACAGAGCAAGGGCTGGTGAACAACTTTATCCGCGCGCTGGTGCAGGCCAAAGATGGCAGCATATGGATTGGAACCGACGAAGGGGTGAGCCACCTGGCTAGAAATAGATTGGTGAACTATGGGATTGCTGATGGCCTCGCATACTTCAGCATTCGCTCCATGCTAGAGGATCGCGACGGCGGTATGTGGGTTGGAACCGAACAGGGGCTCAGTCATATCAGGAATGGGGTATTGATCGGAGACGCGGCGGTGACTGCACTTCGACAGGACAAGATATGGACTATCCATCAGGACGCGGACGGCGGCTTGTGGTTTGGAACGCGAAATCATGGCCTGTACCGCTATAAGTCCGGCGAACTAACGCACTACGGCATTGCTGATGGTTTGGCCAGCAACGAAATCTATCAGATCCTTGAGGATGCTGCCGGGCACTTCTGGTTGAGCGGTCCGGGTGGTATCTCGTTGTTGAACCGCCACGAGTTGGATAAATATGCAGAGCATCATACACATCCCCTCTCGCTCACCTTCTACAGCTTGCCGGATGAAGGAGAACCAGCGCTGATATTTGGAGGCGTGCAAAGTGCCGGCTGCATAACTCCACAGGGCGACGTTTGGTTTCCCAGCAACCGTGGACTGGTGCATGTTTCGTTAGCAGACAGCCGGCAGTTGAGAATGGCGCCATTGAGCATCGACCAGGTGACAGGAGACGGCCGGCAAATGACGGCCGAGACCGGCATTGCCCTTGCTCCAGGCAATAGCCGTCTGGAAATTTCCTATGGGCCCATCATGCTGCGTTCGCAGCAGAATGTCCGCTTCCGATACAAGCTCGAGGGGTTTGATAAGAAATGGAACAATGCACTGGCTCGCCGGGATGCCTCCTACACGAACCTTCCGCCGGGCCGCTATATCTTCCGCGTTGCTGCCTTTGAGACGACCGATCCGGCCCAGGTTTCCCACGCCGAGTTGCGGATTGTCAAATATCCGTCCTTCTATCGTACGTGGTGGTTCATGCTCCTGCTCATCCTGGGATTGTCGGCGCTGATCTTCGCCTTGTATCGCGCTCGGTTGAATCGTCTGCGGCAGAGATTTGTTGGCGTGCTCGAGGAGCGTAACCGGATTGCGCGCGAGATACACGACACAGTGATCCAGGGCTGTACCAGCGTGTCCGCGGCGCTAGAGGCAGTGTCTACTATTGCGCCGGCAGAAATGCCGCTCAAAGAGCAATTATTGAGCCGCGCGCGAACGCAAGTTCGCGCCACCATCGACGAAGCGCGGCAAGCGGTTTGGGAGCTACGGCAGGAGGCTGCACCGGGCGGAAAGCTGGACGCCAGGCTTTCCACGATCGAGCCTCGCAGATAACAGATGAATTCGGAATCCCTGTTCGCTGTACTGTGCGCGGACGCCCGTTCGCCACCAGCCAGTCGGCCATGCATGAAATCCTGATGATCGCACGAGAGGCGGTCCACAACTCCGTTCTCCACGGATCGCCCTCCACGATCCACTTGACCGTCGCATTCGAGCGCGATGTCCTGACGTTGGAAATTGCCGACGATGGGCGAGGGTTCGATGCAGCAGCGGTCTACTCCGCTGGAAAGAGGCATTTTGGCCTGATGGGAATGCGAGAGCGGGCGGCTCGGCTGAAGGGCAACCTCGATATCAGGAGTACTCCTGGCAGCGGCGCAAATGTGGTCATCCGTGTACCCCGCAGAACGGCGGCTGCCACAAAGAGTATCGCAGAGCAGGTGGGAACCCTATGATGACGGCTGGTGGCCGTGCGGGGAAAATTACGATTCTCGTCGTGGACGACCACCCTCTGATGCGTACCGGCATCTCCGCCATTATCGATGCCCAGGACGATATGTTCACCGTCGCCCAGGCCGAGACTGGAGAAGAAGCGGTCGAACTCTATACTAAGTGCCAGCCCGATATCGTCCTGGTAGATCTGAAGCTTCCGGGCATCGGCGGCGTTGAGGTCATCCGCGCTATTCGCCGGCAGAATGCTGATGCAAAGTTTGTTGTATTGACCACCTACGATGGCGACGAGGATATCCACCAGGCGCTGGAAGCCGGCGCCAGAGGATACCTTGCTAAAGGGATGCCGCACGGCGCGCTGATTGATGCACTGCGTCGAGTGCAGGCCGGGCATCGGTATCTGCCGCGTCCGGTTGAAAAAATTCTCGAATCGCGGATGCCCGAGTCAGAGCTAAGTCCACGCGAGCGAGAGGTTCTTGCGTTGATTGTTGCAGGCAAGACAAACAAGGAAATTGCGGCTGAACTGGGCATCACCAAGGCAACTGTTAAGTGTCACGTGAGCGTGATTTTTTCGCGGATGGGCGTCGGCGACCGGACTCAGGCGGCGGTGGCTGCGCTCCGTCGCGGTCTGATCCATCTATAGCAACAGATAAGCGTCGGTGGGCCGGGTGAGGACGCCGCATATTCCAACGTCCGTCATTGTCATTTCTTAATGATAAGCCAGAGCGAAGCGGAGTGGAGACATCTTCGTTACCTGCCCGGCAAACATAAACCACAGATCCACTCCGCGTCGCTGCAGCTCCAGCCGGTGGATTTTCTATTGCCGTTACCCGGATCGAAGATCCGGATGATCCCCAACGCAACTCACCGTTGTGCACGTCGCCGCCGGGCCACCACCAGCGCACCATAGGCCGATAGACCTTGGCAAGGTTGCGAAACTGTTGGCTTACATCCTGGGCTGAGACTTGAAAAGTTACAGCCGGGATCATAAGGCAAAAGAATAGAAGGTTCAGCAGCTCCTTCCGTTTCACCGCTGGGTTCCCGTTTCTTTGGAGCAGATTACGAATACGATTCGCATAGGCGGGCGGCGTGCCATTTAGGAAAGCGCAGTCGTGGGTCGATATCCGCTCTCCCATGCGATCTCTGCCTGTCGCAGTGGGACCGCCAGCAGAGTGTAGTAGTTATCGCAGAGGAAGCCTTCGTACCCCATCGGCGTCCCATCCCAGCGTTTCCAGTCGTAGGAGCGCCCGTTCGGCCCCCACCCTTGAAATCCTCCCCGGCCATACGCGTCCAGCATAGGGAAGAGGATGCGGTCGGCCTCCTGTTTCCGGCCAAGATCATAGAGAGCCGCCAGTGTCCAGAACGCGAAACAACCAGTTGCGCCGCCGTTCTCGTAGTTTTGGAATCCGTCGGAGTTATCCGGAAGCGTACCGCCCCCGAAACGGCCAGGTCCCCTTCTGTCCACATAATCCTTCAGAGGAACGGTGATGAGATTGCCGGGCAGCCCCATGTTGAAGTTGTCGTAGCCTACCTGTTTCATCTTGGTCATCAGCTTGTCCATAATTGAGTTGGCTTCCTTCTTTGGGACGAGACCGTAGTGAATCGCGATTCCATTCACCCATAGAAAGTAATAGTCGTGCAACTGCCCGTCCGCACTGCGCCAGCCGCCCAGCACTCCTGTTCCCGGGTTGTAGAAGGTCTTGTAGTACACGTCGCGCAGTTTGTTTGCGGCCGTGG
This sequence comes from uncultured Acidobacteriaceae bacterium, assembly GCA_963705665.1. Lineage (GTDB taxonomy): Bacteria > Acidobacteriota > Terriglobia > Terriglobales > Acidobacteriaceae > PALSA-350. Next base: position 161,015 of record CAVPKQ010000031.1, read on the forward strand.
CGTAATGCGCGGCATCTTGCGGTTTGCCGACGTGCCCGGCCATCATCGCCATGTCGTGCAGCGAGCGATATGCCAGTGCATTGCTGTAGGCATCCTCATAACCGAACCCGATCGTGTCCCACCAGTTCGACGGCCGAAACTTCGGAGCCCCGTCCGACCATATCCCGGAATTACCGCTCACGACGAACTTGAACAGGCCGTTACCATTCTTGTCGGTTGCAATCATCTTGTCGGCCCAGCTCTTGATACCTGTATAGTTGTTCTCCAGCCACACATCGCTCTTCCCGGCGCGCACGCAGTTTGCCGCGGCAATCAGCATCGATGGCAGCGTATCGGAAGCATCGGTATACAGGTTTCCCGGCGCAGGCAGCCCATAGGCAGAAGCTCCAGCCAGGACTCTGTCGAGCGTCTGCCGTACCACATCCAGGGCCATCAAGCCTTCGGCCAGCGGCGGACTCAACGCCGCGATATCTGCAAACTCGTAATAGCAGAAGGCACAGCTCGTGCTCGCCGTGTTGTTCGAAAGCATTCGCGTTTCCGGATTCAGTTGCAGCACATTGAGCCAATTGCGCTTGAAAGGGTCAAAGCGTCTGTCATCTTCGATACCTGGCAACCGCGGGTACACCGCCGCGATTTCCAACGTGTAGACGATTCGCTTATGCGCTTCAGTGGCCGCAGGAAACGTGAGGATCGCGAGTAATGTCTTCAAATCCGAATGGTACTTGAGACCGATGCCTTGGCTGACATTCGCCGTGAGCCGCATCGATCCCTGAAGCGGCAGATGAATCAGCGCCGGCACACTGAGAGTCCGGTCTTCTTGGAAAAGACCCAGCACCGTCGAGTGACACTTTGCCAGGTCGAAGCGGAAAGTCAGCGGATCGATCGGATCGATCGGATCGATCGCAAGGGTTTCCGGCCAGTGCGAGATCAGCAGGATCTTTCGATTGGACAATTCCACCGCCCACGCAGGTTCGTCTGTGGGTTTTTGTCCCTGCCTCCGATACTCGATGCGATGTGTCGTGGCTGAGGATGCAACAGACGCTGTATATCCTTTCGCGCTCAACGGCTGGAAGATATTCGCCCCCCGTTTGCCCATCCCCAGTCCATCGATGTTCAACTGCGCAAACTCGGGAGCATCCCTCGATAGTTCCGCCGCCATGCTCCCCGAGGAGAAATGAAAGCCATCCGCGCCGATGGTGGCGGGAGCATCTGCCAATGCCTGCTCGTCGAAAAGGGAAGGCGCAAGCATCCACCCTGTTGCCCCCGCAAATGCCGCTTTCAGAAAATCTCTGCGTTCGATCACTCTTTGTTCTTCACCCCTTCATCTGTTTTCCACGGTCAATTATGCCGACGCTGGCCGGTACGACGCTGTGGCAGCCGGTCATTGACCCCGAGGAGGAAGATATTCATTCGGAGGAAACATGGCAAAGGTAAAACCGCGGCATCTTCAAAGTTGCGATATGCGCAATATTTATGATGAAGCTGGTCTGAGATGCAGCTCACGGGGTGTTCCGCCCTCGCGAAAGGAAAGCGCGATAGACTCCCCGCTGTGTCGGCTGGAATTCGTTGCTACCTACATCTGACGCAAAGAACGCGTCAGATGTAGGTACCCAGCGATTGCTTAGGGAGTAGTCGCCGGTTTCGTGCCCCCGGCGCCGTCTTCTACTGGTTATTTGCTCTGCGGGCTTTGCGGCGCCGGATGAGGCACCACAGGCTTATTGCCAAACGGGTTTACCGGGTGCTCAGCCGGCGATGCCGGCAGTTGGTTCTGGGCAATCGAAAGAAGATCTACATCGAAGACCAGCGTAGAGTTTGGCCCGATCTCGGCGCCCGCTCCGCGGTCTCCATAGGCGAGTTCGGCGGGCACGTAGAGTTGCCACTTCGATCCGACGGGCATGAGTTGAATCGCCTCGGATAATCCCTTGATGATCCGGCCTACAGGAAAGGTCGCCGGCTGGCCGCGCTTGAACGAACTGTCAAACTCTGTGCCGTCGATAAGTTTGCCCCGGTAATTGATCACCACGTTGTCGCTGGCGGTTGGCTTGGGCCCGGCGCCCTGCTGCAAGACCTTGTATTGAAGACCGCTGGGCAGAGTGACCACACCCTCTTTGCTTTTGTTCGCCGCCAGGAATGCGTCGCCCGCTTTCTTATTGGCTTCCCCTACCGCCAGCATCTTCTGTTGCGCCTGCTGACGCATCTGCGTCTGCAATGCAGCCAACACTGCTCGCGCTTCATCGTCGGTAAGCAGCGGCTTGCTGCCTGTCAATGCATCCTTTAAGCCCCGCTCCAGGATGCTGGGGTCAATGTCCACCGACTGCCGGCGCAGGCCGGCCCCTATATTCATTCCGATGGCGTAGCTGGCCTTGTCCTTTTGCGTCGTAAGGACCAAAGGATGCTGGCTTTTTGCGGCTGGACGATGGGTCCGCGTCCCGGAAGCGGAGTGAGTTGTCGAGGACGTAGACTGGCCAGTGGGCGTCGCCTGAGTTTGCTGTCCTTGGGCGTTGCCCAGCAACATCAACCCGGACGCCAACAATATTGCGGTAGCGGAAACGTGCGTTTGCATAGATTGCATAGACCAATTGTCCCATTGCTACATACGTCTGCCAAACCGCACCCCTATGAAATTCCGGTTAGTGGGAGGCTTTATTTGGAAGGGAATGGTTCGGACTTCATGGAACCATCGCGTTGCCTCAGTAAGATCTGCACCTTACCCTCGGCGGCGTCCAACTCCTGCTTGCACTGCGTGGAGAGGCGCATGCCTTCTTCAAACATCTTGATCGAATCCTCCAGCGGCAAATCGCCCCGCTCGAGCTGGGTGACGATCGCTTCCAATTGCTTCAGTGATTCCTCAAACGTTGCCAACGCTGGTCCCCTTACGTTTGTTTCCGCGGCCCGCGGCGGCAACCGGCGCTTGCGCCTTCTGACCATCCAGCACGGTCTGGAGGATCTCGATGGCGGAGCCGTAGCGGCCGGCCGGCGCGCTTACCTGCACACCCTGAGTCATCGGCCGCGCCGCGGCTAGCATTTCCTGGGCGATTTTGATGCCTTCGGCTCGCGCCAGCTCCGGCGTGTCCGCACGCTGCATGCGCAGCATGATTTCATCCGGCATCGAAACCCGCAAATCATTCTTCATGAACTCCGCGTTGCGCAAACTGGTGAGCGGCCAGATGCCTGCAATCACCGGAATCCGAAAGCCTTCGATACGGCGCAGAAGTTCCTCCAGCAGGCGCATGTCGAAGACCGGCTGGGTAATTGCATATTCCGCCCCCGCCTCCACCTTGTAAGCAAAGCGCCGGATCTCATTGTCCAGGTCCGGCACGCCGGGGTTGGCCGCGACCCCGATGGTAAAGCCGGTGGAAGCGCCAATTGGGTTGCTGCCGATGTCCAGGCCTTGATTCATGCGCCGGACCATGTTCACCAGCCCGATTGCATCCACATCGAAGACCGCTGTCGCGTCAGGGTAGTTGCCCAGCTTCGGAGGGTCTCCGGTGAGGCAGAGAATGTTCTTGAGCCCAATCGACGACGCTCCCAGAAGATCGGATTGCATGCTCAGCACATTGCGGTCGCGGCAGGTGTAGTGCAGCAGGGTCTCCATCCCTGTCTGCTGCTGGATCTGAATGCACAGGCTCTGCGCGCTCATCCGCGCCGAGGCTCGGGGCGAGTCCGGCACGTTGATGACGTGTACGCCATTCTCGGCGACCAGGCGCGCGCCGGCTAGCTCTTTTTCGCAGTTAATCCCCTTGGGCGGCACGATCTCCACCATGGTGACGAAGACGCCATTGGCGACCAGGGCGCCCAGTCCCGAGCGCGATGCCAGCGGTGGCGCCGCGATTCCGGAGACTTCAGGAACCGCGGCAGTCTTATGCAACGAAACCTGCTGCGCTCCCAGAGCGCGCATGGAAGACTTGATCGCCCGGATATGGTTGGGAGTTGTGCCACAGCAACCGCCAACGAAGCGTACTCCGGCCTTGATGAACTTCCGCGCGAAGCTCGCCATATATTCCGGCGAGCAAAGATAAATGTTGCGTCCATCGACGGCGCGGGGCATGCCGGCATTGGGCATCGCGACCAGCGGCAGGGAACTGGTTTGCGCCATGCGCTCGATGGCGGTCAGCACCGTGGCCGGCCCCGCACTGCAATTGCACCCGATGGCGTCTGCGCCCCATTCTGTCAGCCGTGCGGCGGCGGTCTCCGGCGAGGAGCCGTCCAGGCAATTGGCATCCTCATCCACCGTCACCATGGCGAATACGGGTAGCTCCGGCGCCGTCGCCTTGGCCGCGAGAATGGCTTGTTTAGCCTCGTTCAAGGCGGAAACCGTTTCAATAACCAGCAGGTCGACCCCGCCCTTCGCCAAGGCGCGAATCTGCTCGGCGAAAGCGCTGTACGCCTCCTCCAGTCCCAGCTTGCCCAGCGGCTCCAGCCTCACTCCTAGCGGACCTACGCAACCCGCTACCCAGGCCTCTCCGCTCTGTTTTTCCTTGAGTTGGTTTACCGCCTTGCGGGCCAGCTCCGCTCCCGCCAGATTGATCTCCTCGACCCGGTCCTTCAAACCATAACGTTGCAGGCGAAGGGCATTGGCTCCAAAGGTGTTGGTTTCGATGATTTCCGCACCCGCCTGCAGATACTCCTCGTGGATGGATCGAACCAGCTCCGGCTGGGAAACGTTCAGCTCGTCATAGCAGCGGTTGATGAAGATTCCTTGCGCGTACAGACTCGTTCCCATGGCTCCATCGCAGAGCACAGGCCGCGTTCCGAAGATGCTGTCCAGGCGATTTGTCATAAAGGGGCTTAGAGCCTATTATTCACGGACTCTTTCGAGTATGCTATACCGTTTTTAGGGTCTCAGCCGCACTGAACGCCGTCGCGCCGGCGCGCCAAAGGCCGCAGCCGGTTTGTTATACTTGGTCATTCTCAGGCGTCCACCGCGTTGTTCCTTGGGTGAGGTTTTAGTTGATCATTAGAAGTTGGCGGTCTTTGTGCGGTCTGTCAGTCCTGGCAGGCGCTATCCTCTTTATTTGCGGCTGTGGCCAGACCTTCTTTTTCGCAGGCCGTAACTTGCCGCCTAGCGGTATCGCCAACCGCGCCATGGTCGCCATCCAGAACTCCAGCATCACCGGCGGCGGCTCGTTGGAGATCGAGGACGCTTATTACGACGTCCGCCACAGCTTCAACAACAAGACTCCCAGCTTCTTTATCTCCGGCTATTCCGGGAAAGGTCCCGTGACTATTCAGAACATGCCGGCGGAACGCCTTGGCGCCGTCTATAGCGTCAATGACGGCGCTTTGGCGCTGGTCGATTATGCGGGAGAAAAATCGACAGCGTTAGCGGGCCTAAGCGGTTCCTTCTCCAGCATTTTTATCTCCTCGGACCAGCTATATACCTTTGGCGCCAATCCCTCGGCGCACGTCCTTCAGATCGTTGACCGCAGCACCATTACCCCCGGTGTCTATAATCTCAACCTGCCGAACGTGTATCGGGTTTCCATCAATCCCAGCGGCTCGGTCGCGCTCGCTTTCGTCCAGAATAGCAATTCGATCTACAGTGTCTTGCGGCTGCAAAGCCATCAGCCTGCGCCATCGAATGCTCAGGACTGCGAGCCGCAGAACCTGCCGGTCTATTGCCTGATGCCGGTAGCCGGGACCTTCGACCGGCCCACGAAAGCGGTTTTTTCGCCCGACGGCAGCACCGCCTACGTGCTCAATTGCGGGCCGGAGTGCGGCGGTTCGCAGGCCAGTGTCAGCTATCTGCCCACCGCCGGGATATTGCTGCAAAGCGGCTCGCCGGTGCCGCCGGGAAGTCCCACACAGGTCTCTGCTACGGTGCCTATCCCCGGCGGGGACACGGATGCGCTCGCCAGCGAAACAAATCTGTATTTGGCCGGACAGCAGCGGCAAAGCGACGGGTTGCTTGCCGGCGTGCTTAGTATCCTCAATACCAGTACCAAGACGGTGACCGGCGCCTACTCGATCAGCGACGGAACCCATACCAAGATGGTGCTAGGCGACGACAATACCCTCTGGATCGGCTCTCAGGTCTGCTCCGAAGGAGAGCGATTTCATCAGAACCAGAATGGCGCCAATGTGCAGTTCGGGTGCCTGACCATGTTCAACACGTCCACGAATTCGGTCACCTCAATCGATTCCTATAAAGGTGATGCGACCGGGATCGCACCCATCATCAGCCTCAGTAAGGTGTACACCACCGAAGGCGGACAAGTGTACATTTACTCCACAGCGGACGGCTCCGCGCTCGACAACTCGAATGTTACCGTGGTTGGCACTGCCTATGATGTCGCCTATATGGACGCCCCGAGTGATGCCGATAACACCTACTACTAAGCACGATCTTTGGGCATGAACGGCGCCGGCCCAGCCGATATTCTCGCCATTGCCGCCCATCGGGATGACGTCGAGCAGACCTGCGGGGGCGCCCTTCTTCGCATGCAGTCGCTGGGGCTGCGCACCGCGATCCTCGATCTTACCCAGGGCGAATCCGGCACTCGCGGCTCTGCCGCGGATCGGGCGCGGGAAGCGGAAGAGGCTGGCCGTCTGCTAGGTGTGGCCTGGCGCGGCGCGCTCGATATTCCCGACGGCCGGGTAGAGAACACCTGGGAAAATCGCATTAAGGTCGTGCGCTTGCTGCGCCTCCTGCGTCCCCGCGTAGTCATCCTGCCTTATTGGCAAGGCCGCCATCCCGACCATTACAACAGCTCAACCCTCGGCTATGAGGCATGCTTCCTTTCCGGCTTGGCCAAGGTGGAAACCGGAGCCCCTCCCCACCGTCCGTTCAAGATTGTTTACGCCAGCCTCTATGCCGACGTCCGGCCTAGCTTCGTCGTCGATATCACGCCGTTCATCGAGCAGCGCTTTCGCGCTTTGCTCGCCTACCGCTCGCAATATACCGATCAATCCTCCGGGAGCGCTCTCTTTGTACCCCAGGAGGAGATTCGCGAGAGGACATTCTCGGCGGCGAGCCACCATGGCCAGCTAGGCGGCGTACGCTACGCCGAGCCATTCGTGCAGAAAGAGGTCGGCCTGGTAGACGACATGATGCTGATTCCGGTCCAATCGATCTAAGGCAAGTGCCCGGGATTCCGCAAATCTCAACAGTGTCGCAGTTGCTTTTCTTTCTGTCATTCCCGCAGGGAATCTGCTTGGGCTCAAATTCCAAGTGCGACAAATTTCGTGAATAAATTCATAGAGATCACCGCAGCCGGCAAACCACAGATCTCTCCACTGCGCTTCGCTCTCTCGAAAATCATCCTGGGAGGCCTGTTCTGCCAACGGTTGTGGTCTCCCACCCTTGCTACGCAAGGATGGGGCACCCTAGATCCGCTGGAAGCATGGATCCGAAACCGCCACCAATCCAGGGTGCCCCATATCTGGCGCGCTCTTTGCGCCAGATGTGGGAAACCGCAGATCTCTCCACTCCGCTTCGCTCTGTCGAAAATCATTTAGCAAGTTCTTTGCCACGTTTAGCTTAATTCGCTCACCTGATTTTCATCCCCTTGGGTGGGCCGCAGGCCTATAAGCGCTAACTTAAGGCTTCGCTGAGGCAATTCCACTAATTGCGACCGCTACGGATGGGGTAATCAAATTAGATTCCGCACGAAATAAAGGGGTTTGCTCTGCCTATCTTAGCGCCTATGGGCCGCAGGCCCATGTACACTCCGGTCGAGATGACAAAGTTGCGGTGCTCCGGGCCTTTGTATTCGCCTTCTGCTTTTCTTTCTGTCATTCCCGCAGGGAATCTGCTTCTAGTCTCCGGGGCAGGCAAAAAGCAGATTACCTACGGGAATGACAGAAAGAAAGGCAAAGGCGCTGCCGCGATAAAGTCGAGCGATTTTTGCGTAGCTTGCGGCACGATTGAAGATCGCGCCCTGAATCCCGCTGCGCAGCCCTAGCTTCGGCGGTGATTCAACGAGCACACACAGCGCTGGCAGGTCGGGTTGTCCGCGACGCTGAGTGACTGTCTGAAGAGGCGGGCTGCCTCTCCATTGACAATCTCTTCCAACGTCGAAGAAGCGATACTTCCAACAGCACGATGAAAAAAGCAGGGACGAACCGATCCGTCGATTTCGACAACGGCCGAGACCCAGGGCGCGTTGCAGAGTGGAGATTCAGGGGAGGCCTGCCCGAGATGCTCGCGAAACCGGCGGCTGATGCGGCGAAGTTTTTCGCCATTTTCGGCTATATATTTTTGCTGGATATCATCGCTATGCTCGCCAATAAGCCGGTCGATCTCATCTTCGAGTTCAGCGGCTTCACTTGCGGTCAAGCCGATCTCCGCTTGCCGTTCGCCAGGCCATGCCGGCGAACGATTGAAGGCTTCTGAGGTTAGATCGGCCGCGAGAAAGGAGATGGAATCGAATCCGATCATTTTGGCCGCCGATACAGTTTCCCGGAGATGATGGCGATTGGCTTTCTGCACAGTAGTTCGGCAGGTTATCGGCATATCGGGTCTTTGCCGGCGAATAGCGGCGACGCCTTTCCCGATCAGGTCGAATGCTCCGCTTACTCGCCGGATGCCGTCGTGGACTTCTCTGGGTCCGTCGATGGAGACGATTACATCGTCGCAGAGAGTAGAGACATCGTCGGCGCGCTTGAGTAGGAGCAGCCCGGTGGTCAAGAGCGTGACACGGATATTCTCCTGATGAAAGAAGTTGCAGAGCGCGTCGAGTTCGCTGTGCAGCAAAGGTTCGCCGCCGGAAAGAACAACTTGGCGGACACCAAGGTGACGCAATGAGGAACGATGCCGTTCGAGATCGGCTGCCCTGAATTGTTCGTGCGTTTTCCGCTTCCAGATATCGCACATGATGCAGCGGCAGTTGCAGTTGGCGTGAATATTCAGGATAAGAATGGGCATGGAAGCCAGCTCGGGCGAGGGCTGAATCGACAAGGCCGATTCCTGGTCTTCCTTATGCAGCAGCGGCACGGCGCACCCTCTTTCCGCCAATACGAATGGCGCTGCCAAGAGCCTTCTCGGCCTCTTCCAGCAACTCGCTAACCGGAGCGCGTATCCATTGCCGATGGCTATCCACTTCGAGAGGCTCTAGTCCAGATTTGACGGCGCCGGGGAGGCGCTCGAACAAACGGGAGCTGGCAAGCCGGATGCTCCCGGCGAGCATCACCAATTCAATTTGTTTGAAGGTGAGTTGGGCCAGCGTTTCCGCCGGACTGAGGCCGATATCACGAACCGCAATTAAGTCCGCCACCGAACCCGGCCGGAGGCGGCCCTCCCCTTTGCGCAGGCGGAGGACGCTTGCGGATCGTTCCGTCACCATGTTGTAGAGTGAGCCGGCGTCCAGTCCAATCTGAGTGTGGGCAAATCTGATTTCATCCAGTAGGTCGCCGGCGGCAGTGAGAGGCGAATCGCTGCCGAGGATTGCGTTGTCAATCGAGCGGATGAATGGAGCGGTGGGGGAGCGGTCGAAGAGGAACTGGTTCGATGTTGGACAGAAAACGACCGCGGCACGGCGCTCGTTCAGAAGGGAGGCTGCTTCACGGGTGCATGCGAGAGCGTGCACGAGTACGGCGCGCTCATCGAGAACGTGCGCCCGGTCAAGCTCGAATATCTCCTGCGCACTCTTCTCATCGCGTCCTTCCGCTGCATGCAGAATGAACGGGAGATGGCGTGGGGTCATCTCGAAGGCGCGCGCCAGGTCCGGCTCGAAACAAAGCGAGTGTGCCCAACCGAAGTCGGAGAGGACGCGAACGGGGAAGGCGGGATCCAACAACTCCGGGGAGATGGGATTGTGATGGCAGACGGTCGTTACTCCGCAAATTAGATTACGGATGGCTCCCCACCAGAGGCGGACGCATTGCGGTACGTTGCGATGCCGTGCAATGAGAGATGCGTTGTTGAGGTGAATATCCTGCGCCCACTCCGCGGCATTTTCATAGGGCCCAGCCCCAAGGTTGGGAAAAAGTGCGAACTCCAGATGCTCGTGAGCGTTGATGAGTCCGGGCAGCAACAGATAACCGGAAAGGTCGAGGATGCCTGCCGAAAGGGGATTAGGCTGTTCGCGCACCCAGGACTGGATTTCGATCGAAGCAATATCTCCAGCTCTTACCTCGACGGAAGCGGAAGCAACCGCATCGGCTCCAAGCGCGCAGCGCGCGCCCACCAGATGAAAAGATTCGGCCGCGTCGCGCTGGACATCGCCTTGCGGCGTCGAGCGGGTCGGCTTTTGCAACCGCAAAATGTAAATTGCCGGCAGAGTTGCGACAGATTGATAACAATCAAGCCTTCCACATTCTTCGAAAATCCGCTTTTCATGAAGACCAAACGCCGGCTCAAGCAAGGATTCAATCTCAAATCCGGCCGACTGAAAGGCATGAATAATCTGCGGCAAAGACCAGCGATGCGCTTCGATCTTTGTGTTTGAACCTCGCGCTGGAAAGGATCTCTTCCAGTTACAGGATGCCTCGGTATCCGGATGCATGTCGGTAAGAAAGATAGTTGCGCCGGGCCGCGTAACCCGATCCAATTCAAGGGCAAAGGCCTTCAGGTCCTGAAGGTAGCTCAACACGAATGAAGAGAGTGCCAAATCAACGGTTGCGTCTCGAACCGGCAGCGTGGAGCAGCTTCCCAGACGAAGGCCGCATTGTCGCTGGAGCTTGCCGGCCGCGCGAAGGAGCATCTCAGCGGAGAAATCGACCCCGGTCAAGCTTCCGGGAGAACGCTCCGCGAACCACCGGAGCCACCTGCCTGTACCGCATCCGGCGTCGAGGACATTGAGGCCGTCGATATCCGTAAGCATAGGACCGAGAACCCGTTCCTCAAGCGAAAGCAGAGGATTCGGCTGGTTGTCATAAACCTCCGCCCAGATATCGAAAACTTCAGAGAGCGGCGCTGCGGGATGGTTCATAGGCTCTCCCGTTTTGGCTTGCGGAGATTGATGAACTGGTTTGCCCACTGGAGCTCGACAGGGAAGCGATAGACTTGCAGCGCATATCGCCACCAGCTCAGCATTCTTAGCAGCGCGCGGCTCCATCGCGGAGCTCGTATGTCCTGAACGGTGGGCCAGCGTGAGGCAACGACAGTTTCAAAGTTGTCAATGAGCTTTTTTGTCTTAGGTTTTAACCACGGCGCATGAGTGTCGATGCGGAGGGTATAGTCCATCCACTCCTTGCTGGCCCATTCGGCGGGGCTATCGGGAAATGTGATCCGGCCGTCGATATCTCCGTACATCTTGCCTGGCTGCGGCACGGGCGTGTAGTGCTGCACAATGATTTCGGAGACGGGGTTGATTCGTTTGAGCTTGCGAATAAAGCTCACGGTCTCTTGAGTGTCACGCTCCGGATCGCTCGGATTGCCGATGACAAACGAGAACTCGGGAATGATGCCGAACTGGCGCGTCCGATGAGCCATCACAATCGTCTCCTCGGTCGTGATGCCCTTTTGCATCTCCTTGAGCGCCCAATCGGAGCCGGACTCCGCGCCAAAGAAGATCATGGCGCAGCCCGCCCTCTTGATAGCTTCGAGGGTTGCATCCGAGTAGCGGGACATCACATCCACACGGGCTTCGCACCACCAGCGGAGATTCAGCGGCGCAAGGCGGTCGGCCAGCTCGCGGGCGTGATCTTCTCGAAGAAAGAAGTTCATGTCGTAGAATTGCACTGAGTCGGCGCCGTATCTGCTTACAAGATGGCTAAGGATTCTTTGCCGTCCGCTCGGGCGACTCCATGCGCTCGAGACGGCCATAGGCCGCATGCACTCCGCAAAAGCTGCAGTTAAAGGGGCACCCAATGCTGGCGTGGTGCACCGCGGTGCGCTTGCCGAAGAAGGAAGGCCGCAGGTACTTCTCGACTGGAACGCGATGGAATGGGGACCAGGGAAATTCATCGGGGCCTTTCATACGCCTCTCGCCATTGATCCGATGGAGGCCGAAGGCGTCCTTATAGCAGAGGCCAAGCACAGACTCCAATCTGCGCTTTCCGCGAACTGCGTCGAGAAGTTCAAGCAGGGTATCTTCGCCCTGGCCGCGCACCGCATAGTCGACATACTTCGCATTCAGGGTAGCGTCGGGATAAAGGGAGGGAAAGTATCCGCCCCAGACGATGGGCACCTGGGGACGGAGCCGCCGTATATCGCGGGAGGTCTCCATGGCCGCGGCCATCTGGGGCCCTGGCATACAGGAAACGCCGAGAAGATCAACCTGGTGATTGTCAATCAGACCCACGATCGCCGCCGTGGGATCATCTTCCAGATTGCCGTCGACGATTCTGTATTCTTCACGCCCTTCCAATACAGCGGCAAGCGCAAGCACGGCAAGGGGAAGGCGGCAGTTGCGAGGCTTGGTGGCTCGCGGGTGGAAGAGGATGATCATTGCGGCTTCTCGATCAAGTAGATTCGGAATCGTGCCGGTTCGCGCTTTCTACCTAGCTTTGCGATCAGGGGGCGAAGCGCCCACCTGATTCCGTAATAGGGCGTGTGGACCTCCCACTGTGAACAGAAGCTCTTCTCAAGCCGCCGCAAGCGGGTATTCGTCAGATATTCGAGGCTATGAACGGAGTCTGAAGCGGTGCCATATCGGGCGAGAAACGCTGCCTTACGTTCCCTCAGCATTTGCTGTCCGGATTCATGGCTTCTATACCACGCGGTATCGGCGATAAGGATCATGCCTCCTGGAACAGCGCAGCGGAGCGCTTCCGCCAAGGTGCGCGTATAGCCCTGAGAGTAATGAAATGACGCATTGAAAATAATTAGATCGAACTGGCCATCCGCGAAGGGAAGTCTGTCGATCTCAGCTTGGAATCGCCTGAAAAGGCCGGGCAGGCGGCTCTTGTAATGAAAGGCCGCTCCCAGACCGTCCTGATCGTTCGTGAGCAGATCGACGGCCGTCGGTAAGTGTCCTTTGAGCGCAAGCCGATAGCTCATCCAGCAGTTACCTGCGCCGAGGTCTAAAATGCGAAGCCTGTTGTGCACCCGGGAAGCGATACGCGGCAGAATCCGCCGTTCGATGTAGCGAAACGTGCGAGCGCGGATTGCCCACTGGGAACGATTGCGCCCGGAAAGATCACGATAGGGAAGTGAAAGATAGTAGTCGTCCTCCATGCTGCCGCGGCCTTCGGATGCCCGGATGAGCTCGTAATCCTCTATGAAGCGCGAGAAGCGGGCTGCACGCTCGGGCAGAAGAGCTTTCCATATTCCTCGCTCACAATGTAACTTCCATGAGCAACCTGGGCAGACTAGCGAGATATCTGTAGTAGCATCTTCCGATAAGTAACCGGTCGGGCTGCCGCATCGTGGACACTGCAGCCGGACCGCGGCGCCTTCCTCCCTAGCATCCTTTGAGGGAATTACAAACTCCGCTTGTTGGGTTGGCATCATGCATCCACCCGCTCAAAGTAAATGAGCATATGATCCCCGATGGTGCGAAACCAGGGCAGGCGGGAAATGTCTCTGTCGATCGCGCGCAGGAGGTTAAGCAGTCGCGGACACTTGCGAATCCATGGTTCCAGATACGACGGAGGAACCGCGACACCGATTCCGGTACAAGAACGCATGAGAAAAAATGGGGAAAACAGCTTCCGCACTTCTCTCAAAGTCGGGTAATGTACCTTCACGGAAAAGCCGGCTAAGTTAGCGGTGGCGTGTCCCGAAGTTCTGCGGAATGCCTTGCGAAATTTACCGCGCAGGATAAACCACAGCGTCTCCGCGACGCAGAACCGCGTGGAAAGACAGATCAGCACAGGAGCATGTATCGCAACCAGCGATGCCAGGTCGCGGGCGGTATGATTCAGATCCGCGACACAGTTCAGTCCGGAGAAGTTTGAGAATGCGCCGTCAAACAAAGTCTCCGATTCGAGTTCCCGCAGCCTCTCAGTAGGCAGAACCTTAAACTGGATTGGAGCATTTGGAGTTTTGGCTTCCTTGCGCCGCCGTGCTGTCTGAATCATTCGCTCCGATGCGTCACAGGCGACAATAGAGATTTGCCGCCGCGCAAGAAAGAACGCATCTTCGCCCGTTCCGCAATTCAGTTCTAAAATCCGAGCCCCGGGTTGAAAGGCCTGAGTGAGGACGTTCCACACTGCTCTGCGCTGCGCGCGGCCGATCATGGTTCGCGTAAAGATCTCATCGTAGCGTTCAGCCAGGCTGTCAAATGCCAGACTTACCTGAGTCTGCGTCTCGAGGGTGGGAGTCATGCCTCTACCTCTGTGGAGGAGGAGAGTAGACCCGCCCGGCAAAGCTCAATGCTGTGGCGAAGGCTGGCAGCCGCCTCGGAGTCCGCCTCAGGCGTGCCGGCCAGGCGAGCGAACTGCACCTCCTCCTTGAGAAGCCTGTCAGCATAGCGATAAAACTGCTGCGAATGCCGGCCCTTGATCTTAAGCTCGCGATCCGAACTCGTTGCCCACGGCTGAAGCTGAACCAGACGATCGGACATCTTCCGGTAGTAAGGAGTTCCCTTGATCGGATAAGAGACCGTGGTAAAGAAAATGTCGGGTTGCGACTTGCTGACATGCCGGACGGTAGCTTCAATGTCTTCCAGGTCCTCCCCCTCATAACCCCACATCAGGAACATGCCGCTTTCGATGCCGCGCTCGCGGCTCATCGCGACTGCCTGTTGCACCTGCTCGATGGTGACTCCGCGATCCATGGCATCGAGGATTCGCTGCGAGCCGCTTTCCGATCCGATCCAGATTCGGAAGCAGCCCAGCTCCGCAAGTAAGTCGAGCATCTCTGCATTGAGACGATCCGCGCGCGAGATGCATTCGAATGGGATGTGCAGATCGCGTCGGCGCATCTCTGCTGCGTACTCGCGAAGCCAGCGGTGGTTGATGGTGAAAACGTCGTCGGACACCCACACCATGTCGGGCTCGTAAGTGTTCATCAGCCATTCCACTTCGTCAACTACGAGCAGAGGATTACGGCGGCGATGGGTCTGGCCGAAGACCTGATGACTGCACCAACGGCACTTATAGGGACAGCCACGCGCGGTTATAAAGTTAATCGATCCTTTGCCGTGAGCGTCGCGCCAAGTCTTTACGTAGCGATTGATGTCGATTGCATTGCGAGCCGGCCAGGGTTGACTGTCGAGATCGGCAATCTGTCCGCGTTGCGCGGTCTCGTGCATTCTTCCTGCGGAATCGAGATAGGCGATGCCGGCGACAGAGAGGGGAGCGTCTATAGTGTTGCACCGAAATGCTTCGAGCAATTCCTGCATGGTGATTTCACCCTCGCCGAAGACGACGAAGTCTGCTCCAGCCTGCAGGTATTCAAGAGCATAAGCACCAGGTTCAGGCCCTCCGACGATCGTCTTCCAGCCGGCTTCCCGCGCGGCCTTGAGAATTTCAACCACGTTCCTTCGCGTCATCAAGTTGGCATAAATGCCCAAAACCGAGGGTGTCGCTTCACGCAAATGTTGAAATAGCGCCTCCCGGCTGGAAAACGTAGTGTCGAATACCTCGACGTCAAAGCCCTTCTGCCGGAGGTGCGAGCACAGATACAGAATCCCAAGAGGGGCATAGGGCTTCATGATCTGAAGTTCTTTGGGATCTTCGTAAAGAAAATAGCCGTGTGTGAGCGTGAGCTCTGTCATCTATACCTCCCTCATTGCAGTTGTCAGGTTCGCAGGGAAACAAGTTGCTGTGCGCTCCCTTTGCCGGCGGACGCCTCATATCCGGCAAAGCTGGTCGCCTCAGAGTTTCTGCAGCTTTGTTCGAGCTCAAAGACTTGTTGCCAAAGCTGTGTCAGGTCCGCATTGCTCCGTGAGCTGCCGTTACGCCAAGAGTCCACTTCGGCATGCAGTGCGTTTCGCAGAGCGAGGTAAAACTTGTCTTTGTAAGCAGCCTTGAACATGAGGCAGAGATCGTCGCTATCCGTCCAATTGCGCTTGGAGCCGATCTCCTCCTGCACCCGATTGAAGAAAACAGTACCGGGGAGCGGGTAGGAGAAGGAAACGCCTATGTCATCCGGACGTGTGGTCCGCACCAGCTCTATCGTTTGCTGTATGTCTTCCCAGAGTTCTCCTGGATAGCCGAACTGCAGAAAATAGCATGCGCGGATGCCGGCGTGCCCCAGGCGCGCCCGCGCTTCCACCACATCAGCGACCCGCAACCCCTTATCCATAGAATTGAGCACTTTCTGCGAGCCGGATTCAATGCCCATCCATACCTCCGCGCATCCGCCGCGCTTGAGGGCCGCAACGGTTATATCGCTCATCAGATCGGCGCGCGACTGGATCTTGAAAGGCAGCTCGCATTGCAGCGCTTCAATTTCGTCAGCGAATTGTTGTATCCAGTGCTGGTCGAGCGCAAACACATCATCCCCGAACCAGATGTGCTCGACTTTATAGACTTCCTTCAGTTCGCGAATTTCGGCCGCAACAAGCTCGGCAGGACGGAGCTGGTACTTATTCCCGGAAATCGGTTTAGCACACCAGTTGCACCTGTAGGGACAACCGCGGCTGGCGACAACGCTCGCGGAGAAGTGACCATGAGCCGAGACCCACGCCTCACGATATGGTTGAAGATCGATCAGCTCGCGTGCGGGTATAGGCAGAGTCTTCCAATGGACGTTCTTGGGCGACCTGATCGGACTCTCCACAAGCATCCCCATGGTGTCGAGGTACACAACCCCCGCAATGTCTCTGTGCGGTTCCTCATCTGTGAGGAGCGATGCGCAAAGCTCCACTAAGTTCTGCTCAGCCTCGCCCCGTAGAACAAAATCGGAGCCGTTCCGCAGGTAAGCTTCCGCGTGGTCGGTGGCGTCTGACCCATGTGCAATCACGATAGCCCCTGCAGCTCGCGCCGCTTGGGCTAGCTGCCAGGCCAGGTCGCGCATGCGGGTGAGGCACATCTTGGACAGAAAGTTGAAGTCGTCTTCATAGATGACTACGATCTTGGGCTGCTGCTGCTTTAAGGCTGCTGGAAAGCCGGTGAGAGGATCTTGCAGCATGGAATCAAAGACAGCGACCGAGATATCCTGTTCCCGCAGAGCTGTTGCGGCGTACAACGTTCCAAGCGGAGGATAGGGCTGCATCTTCCGTACCTGCTTGGGGTCATAGGACAGATGATAGGAATGCGTCAGCAGGACGTTTGCCACAAGTTACCTCACATCTTTTATTTCGCTAGCACGTAGTTACAGGTTGTTTGGGAAGTTCCTGTCCGGTTACGAGCGAGCGGCGCAACACCAACTGCTCAGAAAGATTTGTAAGCCACAACTCCCAAGGGAAGAAGTATTCGCTTGACCGCAGCCGCCAACGGATGGGGGACTGAACAAGGAATCGGACTGCGCGCGATAACCGCGAGCAATTTTCAGTCTGGCGATTGAACTGGCTGTTGAGCAGGAAATATCGGAGCATCCGTTGGAGGCGAGCGAGCGCTTTATCTCGGAGCCAGGGAAGCATGTTTGCGCCCAGTGGCATCTCCATCCATTCATGCAAGGAGTGTGGCTCGGGCACACCAAGGGCTCGTAGCTGTGGCCAGATGGGAATCCCCGGATAGGGAGTGAAGATGTTTGGCGAGAAGCTGACATTCGGGAATTGACGTCCAATGTCGCTCATTGTTTGAAACGTCGTAATCCGATCCGCTTCGGTTTCACCCGGATAGCCAAGGATGAGATTGAAAGTAACGCGAATCCCGGCCGAATTCGCCTTTCGCGCGGTTTCATACATCTCGTTGACGCGCTGGTGGCGCTTGTTCATGAGCTTCAACACCGGTTCAGATGTGGATTCGGTGCCAAATCCCATATGCGACACGCCGCTTTCGGCAAGCAAGCGAACCTCGTCTTCGCTCATCCGGCAGAGGAAGTCTGTGGATGCCTGGAACGTCCAACGGAACTTCACTCCGGAGGCGAGGATGCCGCGAGCGATGTCGAGCGCACGCGGAAGGTTCACGGGAAAGTTTGAATCGAGCAGAGCGACCTCTTCGATGCGATACCGGGTCACCAGATCGGAGAGTCTGAAACGACGCGCTCGGCCGAGAGGGCATTGAAACGCCGTTTGTAAAAGACCATGTCCGTGCAATAGTTGCACGCATAAGGGCATCCCACGCTTGTAGCGTACCCAATCTTCCTCGCGCCGCTGAGCCTCTCGTATTCGTCAAAGTCGCAAAGGTCGAAGGCTGGAAGGGGAAGCGCATCCAGGGGCTCCACGGGACGGTCTGGATTGTGCTTGCGATGACCATTGCTCTTCCATGAGACTCCGGGAATCCCGTCGAGAGGCTGCCTCGCCGCCAGAGCTTGCGCGACTTGAACCAAGGTGACTTCGCCCTGGCCACGGACCACAAGATCGACAAAGGGTTCGCTCAACGTCTCATCGGGCAGCAGAGTTGGATGCCAGCCGCCAAAGATGATTGGAAGCCATGGAACACGCTTCTTGATTGCAGCGGCGACTTCAATGGCTCCTCGTATCATCGGGCCGGTAAGCACCGAGATCCCGAGGCACAGAGCATCTACGCTTTCACGCTCGATCCGCCTTCGATAATCAGGCGCAATCGCCGCATCGATGATTACTACCTCAAAGTTGGCCTGGCGCAAAGGAGAGGCGAGCGCCAGCAGGCACAAGGGCGCACCGAGCGGAGGTCCGTCATACGGGGGGTAGAAGAGGACGACCTTTCCCCGTGTCAGCATGCCGCCTCCACCGTGTTGGGTTCCAACCGCTTGGCGTCTACCGCAGGCTTCAGCGCCGGAGTCTTCTCCTTCAACTTCTTAGTCAGCCAGAGCCTCTACTGGAAAGCGATAAACATTGTGATCGAGACGCCAGCGTGCCGGGAGCGAGATGCATTTTTGCGCCAGCCTGGTTATGGGTCTGCGCCTGTCCGCCGAGATCGGGATGCGATCGAAAGCAATGCGGAGATAGTCCCGCATTATCTGCAGCTCTTCATGGTCGCGGCCGTTCAGCCAGGGAAGTGTCGTGTATCGCGGGAAAAAGTCCGCCCATCCTTCTAAGGAGTCCGGCGTCTCTATGCCGAGTTCCGCAACCCTGTCCATGACCGGAGCACCCGGATAAGGCGTGAATATGTTCGTCCAGAATTCGGCGCCTGGGAATCGCCGGCAAACGTCCATAATGAAGCGAATGGTTTCATTCCGCTCTGCGGCCCCTTCGCCGGGGAAAGCGAAGATGATATTGAAGGAAGGACGTATCCCGGCGGCCAGACAGCGGGCCGCACTTTCATAGATCGTTCCAAAGTCCTGAAAATTCTTGTTCATCGCCTTCAGGACTTTCGGTGAGCCTGATTCTGCGCCCTGGCATATCTGGTGGAGTCCACTGCGGTGGAGCAGCTTCAAATCTTCGAGAGAAAGGCGCGAGGTAAGGTTTGTGGTGGCCTGTATGCTCCACTTAAACTCTGCGCCGGCGCGCACAAGCCCCTCGGAGATAGCCCGCGCACGATCGAGGTCGACCAGGAAGTTGTCATCCACGATCCACAGCATTTCCAAGCCGTACCTGCGGCTCAGGTCGACCGTCTCTTCCACAAATTGTTCTGCGGGCAGAGCGTTCCACTTGCGCCCGTAGACGCCGGCGTTCGTGCAGTAAGCGCAATTGTAGGGACAGGCGAGGCTGGAGGTGTACATCGCCCAACGCCGTCCGCACAAGCGTTCGTAGGCGTCGAAGTCCGCGAGGTGGTAGGCTTTCGGGGGCATTTCCACCAGCGGCTTTAAAGGGCGCTCCGAAGTGAAGATCAACTTGTTGTCCCGTCTGAAGCCAATACCCGCCACGAAGTCTGGCGCGGAAGCTTTCTCAATATGGTTGATGAGCTCGAGCAGAGACTCCTCGCCCTGCCCGCGAACCACGTAGTCTATATACGGGGCTTGCAGCGTTTGCGTTGGCAACAGCGAGGGATGCCATCCGCCGAGGATGATCGGGAACTCCGGATTCCACTCTTTGATGGCGCGAGCAATTTCAACCGTCTCCCGGATCATCGGTCCGGTCACAAGAGAGATACCAAGGCACACTGCATCACGTACTTCTTCGAGTACACGTTTCTTATAGTTCGGAGTGATGGTGGAATCGATGAGACAGATCTGATAGCCGGCGCGGAGCAAAGGCGTAGCAACAGCCAGGATGCCGAGCGGCGCGGTTGCGTCGGAGCTTGCAAAAGAGGGGAAGAAGAAGACAATTTTGCGGGACTTGGACAACATGCACTCCTCGCTCAAGAAAGACGATAGGCTCTTCTGGGAGTGCAGTTGTCACGAGAATGTCAGCGATTTGTAACCTGTTGCCGTTTTTTGAAAATCGGGTTCAGGAAGGCTTGGTTGGCAACTACACCTAACTTTGTCATCTCGACCGGAGCGCAGCGGAGTGGAGGGATTCTGCGGTTTCCCACATCTGGCGCGAAGGGCGCGCCAGATGTGGGGCACCCAGGCAGATTCCCTGCGGGAATGACAGACTAGAAAAGCAACTGCTATTAGCGTTCAGAGAAGGCCGTTCTCGCCCGTCTTTGCCTTTCTTTCTGTCATTCCCGAAGGGAATCTGCTTCCAGTTTAGCGAGGGTCGGTTCGCTAGGATACACATTGAGAGATAAGCTTGACTAGCATCTGAGTCGACTCTTCGCGCGGAGTGCTGAAATGCCAAGGCCGGATCGGCACAACTCTACCAGCACTGTACGAAGATTAGCGGATCGCCTGCTGCATGCGGTTCCTGCGCTTGGAACATGGATAGAAATAGCATGTATTGTGGCCCTTGCGGCCCTGTTGCTCTGGAAAGGAGTTCTGCCCGGATGGCGAGTTCTAAATACCGATTTCCCAAATTACTATCTCGTAGCCCGGCTGCTTCGCGAAGGATACAGTCTGGACCGTATCTATGATTGGGTCTGGCTCCAACGGATAAAGGATCATTGGGGATTGGACCAGAGCCTTGTGGGCTTTGCAGGGCTCACCCCCTTCTCGGCTCTCCCCATCGTTCCTCTCTCAGTCTATTCGGCCATTGTGGCCAAGCGGATCTGGATAGTAGCGAACGTCCTCTTTTTAGGCGCCAGCGCGGAGTTACTGAACCGGGTCACGAGCCTCGGCAGGCGTCGCATCTGGTTACTGTGTCTGCTCCCTATCTTACCGCTCCGGACAAGCTTCCTCTTCGGACAGATGCATATTCTAGTCCTGCTGCTCCTGGTTCTGGCCTACTTTTTCCAAAGAAAGCATAGGAAAATCGCGTGCGGAGTCTGCCTGAGCATTGCGGGCGCCCTAAAGGTTTACCCTCTTCTATTCGCCATCTATTTTCTTTGGAAGAAACAATGGCGTCAGATGCTCGCAATGCTTTGCTCGGCTCTGGCTTTAGTAAGTGTTGGCTACTTATGGTTCGATAGACATGTACTGGTTACTTATGCCGCTCGCATTCTCCCACGCAGCTTGCAAGGGGAGGTGCTGGATCCCTATAGTGTCAGGGCTGCGTCGGGCGCCGCGCTGTTCCACAGGTTATTCATCTTCGAACCTATGTTGAACCCCGCCCCGGTTTTCAACGCTCCGTGGTGTTATGCAATTCTTTATCCCGTATTTCAGTTAGCGGTATTTGTGCCGCTCCTTGCAGTTCTGCGTGTCCAACCCGCCGAGCCTGACACAGAGCACCTTGAATGGGCCGCCTTTGTATTTGCACTTCTTCTTTTATCGCCTGTTCCATCCAGCTACCATTTTGTCGTCATGATCTTCTCCATTGTCCTGCTCGTCGATGTCCTTTTGAAGCGAAAAGAATATGGAGTTACCGTCCTCGGGGTCGCTCTGTATTACCTCATCTCCGCCGCCGTTCTCTCAGCCGTTTCGCGTGATCGCGGTTTTTCATTAGTCACGCTTTTAGGGTTTGCACGGTTGTGGCTCGGATTGCTTCTCTGGGCGCTCTTCCTCTTGCTTTTGTGGCCATACCGTGCGGCCGGGAGCTTCCGGAGAGACGATCGTCGGCGCTTGGTACTCCTCAGCGTGATATTCGCGGTCGTATGGGTAGCAGGTATAGCGGGCTACCATCGCCACTTTGCCTACCTGAAGGAGGACGCGAGTCGACGGATGCCGATACCGGCGCATACATATCTCGCAACCGGCCTGCGACGAAGATCCGCCGGCTATGTGTTTACGGCGATGCTGCCGGATGGATACAGCGTGCTTGATGAAACGGGCCGCAAAGTATGGCAGGAAGGCAACAGACCAAGTTCTCAGGACCGATTACAGGACCAATTGTCCGCTGCTGTGGCGGGGAATACTTTGCTCGTGGAGCTTTCAGACGCAACCGGTTCGAGACTCATAGAAGTGCCTTCAGCCGCGCCGCCTTTCAAAGATGCCGCGGACGCTCCGATATTGATCCCGGACGCAGAATCGCCTGCCATTTCCGCCGATGGACGATCCATCGCTTTTATCCGGGAGCTGAAGGGAAAGGGCGCCCTGTGGATCACTCGTTTGCAAGGCACAGCGGGTACGTCTTGGAGCAAACCGGCTGAGGTCGCCGGCAATCCCTATAACGTCCGCGGCGCAACCTTTGCGCGCTCCGGGCGTATTCTCTTCGCCGCTGAGGTGAACGGTCGTTCCAGTATCTTCAGTGTCAGACCGGGCAGCCGGCCGGTTATGTTTTCCTCTCCGGAGGAAGAAGTGGATTCGCCTGCGGTCTCTCCGGACGAGCGATTGATCGCCTTTAGAAAGTTGGTGAATAACCGCTGGCAGTTGGTCTTCGGCAACCTGGCAACACGCCAGGAAAAGATGCTTACTTTTGGCGATTGCAATGCATATAGCCCAAGTTGGATCGATCCTCTGACGATTGCATATGCGACGGACTGCGGTCGAGGTCTCGGGCTAACTGCCTTAGCTTCGGTTGGGATTGGCCAAGCGCATAATTAAGACTGATACGTCATCTTCGGAGACGGAAGAGAAATGTATGCAACAAACCTGGGATAGCTCGGCATACGCCCGCAATGGCCGCTTTGTCGCGGAACTCGCCGGATCTTTGGTGGAGGCTCTCGATCCTCAGCCGGGCGAGACGATTCTCGATCTGGGTTGCGGCGACGGCTTCCTGACCCGGCGCATCGTCGACTCAGGAGCCATAGTTCTGGCTGTCGACAGCTCGCCCGCAATGGTTGCCGCCGCACAAGCTCGAGGTTTAAACGTCCGCCTCGCCGACGCGGAGAAGCTGAACTTCGCCGAAGAGTTCGATGCTGTCTTTTCGAATGCGGCCTTGCACTGGATGCCCGGCCAGGATGCGGTGCTGCGCAATGTGAGGCGCGCGCTCAGGCCCGGCGGCCGCTTCGTGGCCGAGCTTGGCGGACATGGCAATATCGCCGCCATCCGGGTTGCTTCCCTGGCTGTTTTGAGCGCCCGCGGGATTGCCCCTGAGCGCATCGAATACAACTCCTTTTTCACCGTCGCGGAGTACCGCGCCTTGCTCGAGCACCAGGGATTTCTGGTTGAGCAGATTTCCTTGACGCCTCGGCCTACGCCGCTGCCCACCGGCATTACCGGTTGGCTGAGCACCTTTCGCCAGGATCTTATCGACGAACTGCCCGAGACGGAACGCGCATCGGCGGTCGAGGAGATTGTTACTCTGCTCGCGCCGGTTCTGTCGGACCAGGAAGGGAACTGGACCGCCGATTACGTACGCCTCCGGTTTGTCGCTCGCCGGAAGGGGTAAGGGACGCCGTTCTAGGCTTGGCTGGATGGATCGTCAGAGGCGCGGGAAGCGTGGGGCGTAGGCATTCGCTTCTCGCGCTTTTCCTTTTCCATACGGCTGTTGAGTTCCGCTTTGGACACTCTGAGAACGCCGCCCAACAAGTTCTCGAATGCCGTGTACTCTTCGGACTGTGGCTTCGTCTGCATATATCACAACAGCGGAAAGATGACTTTCTTTATGCCTTCAAGCATGTTCCGGGCATATATAAGGTGTCCAGGCTGTAGATTCATCACCTCGTACCGGGCGTCCCTGCTCAGATTATAAAGGTTCTCATATTCATCGCTGATGGAACAGAGAACAGCGTCTTTCTTGACCGCCGTATTTCGTGATGGATGGTTGTTGTAGCTCACGTCCGACAAAGCAAAGTACGCCTCAACATAATGAACAGCGGCATAGAAAACAGCTGTTATTGCCCATTCAACACCGCATGTAGTGGTTGGAAGCGTGAGCGAAAACTGCTCGTTTTCTATTGCCTTGTTCTTATGTTCATCTTTCGTAAATCGCAAAGGCGTGCCTTATCAGCGCTCCGTGCCTTATCAGCGCTCAAAGACAATGCTGCACGCTGGGTCTGGAACAGCTTCCCTCGGAGACTTCCCTAGACTAGGAATGACATTGAATTCAAATTCCATGCCATCAAAGGCCCGGATGATCTCTTTCTCCCGAGCATAGATTTTTCTATAAATGGCATCGTCCCGCTCTGGAACAACTGTCCAGACTCGCAGGATGCGGCCTTCAAGCTGCGTAAAAAGCGCCTGCACTTCGGGGACAGATTGCCCGATCTGGAAAGCTACGTCATATCTCACGTCTAGCGCAGCTGGATTCATGTCCATGACAGTCTCTCTAGTTGGTTTTGCTGATTTTGACGAGAAGACATGCATCTCCCCGGAGGGAGTCTGAGCATCATCGTAGTAGCTTTTCATTGAAATCTACCTTTTCTTAAGAGAGTCGGGTACATCCGCGACCAGTGCATTGGTAGCCTGGACCATATAGAGTGGTTCACCCTCAGGATTGTATTGTTCGAGACGGATAAATTTCAGAACGACAGCCTTGAACTTCATGGATGTTCCGTCTTCAAGAATGTAGGTATTAAAGTGCTCCCTTTCCGTCTCAAAGGGGACCTCCTCACCCCACACCATCTCACCGCCCATGTTGTACTGTTTCCTCAAGCGCGCACTCCGTTTCTGTTGAATATCGACAGTCTTTTCGGCCTCGTCTAAAGAAGACTTATTCAATACACTACAAGTGTCCACTTGAGAAGGGAATTCCTCCCTATGGTTTCCAATGGATTTTGCTTGATTATTCAGCGGCCCCCGTCACGGTCAACTCCCTTTCGCATTCTGTTCGCCGTTACTCAAGTATATTATTGCGCGGGGTAAATTATTGATCTAATTGGTTACAAAGCCTTTCGAGCCAACAGGTCCTTCAAGCTGTCGATCAGGCTCAGCGCCCCCTCTCCCTTGGTGGCGGAGATGTCGACCAGGCGTTTCACGCTCTCCGGCAGCTCGACATGAGCGGAGAGCATAAGGATGGGGACTGCGGGTTTGCGTTCGCGCATACGAGCCGCCACTTGGCCGCCGTCGAGGCCAGGCATGGCATAGTCCAGAACCACGACATCTACTGGCTCTGATTCGAAAAGGGATAGCCCGCTTTCCCCATCCTGAGCGATGAGAACGGAATAGCCTTCTCGTTCGAGAACCATCCTTCGGATCTCCAGACCGAGTTCCTCGTCGTCAATGCATAGAACGGTGAGAATCGACACGTACAGCGTCTCCAAATAGGGGAGCAGCGGAAACAGCGTCAGCCTACTCTATAACCCGCAGTATGCGCCAGATCTTGCGCTTTCAAACCTCCATTTTGGTAATAAGGTTCATAAATTCTGGAGGTTGGTGAAGATTCACAATCCTTTCGCATTCCCTTAGCGGCAATGGGTTACGCTAGCGTAAAGACGGAGCGCTGCCCGATAGCACCGGAGAGTGGCGCGTATAGCAGCGGCAAAAATGAGTTTTAGCAGGGCTTTGAGGGTGAGGACAACCAGTTGAGCCAGAGCGTATTCGTTCTAGAAGACGATAGCGACATTTCCCGTTTGGTGCAGCTTCATTTAGAGGCTGCCGGCTTTGAAGTGCGCATCTTCGCGACTCCCACCAACCTCGTTCCGGATGCGGAACGCAATGTTCCGGCGCTGTTCCTTCTTGACATCATGGTTCCCGGCGGCGATGGCTTGGATGTGTGCCGCAGGCTGCGGAATCATCTCGCGCTCAGTGTTGTGCCCATTATCTTTCTGACCGCCAGGGCCAGCGAGAACGATCGCGTCTTAGGGCTCGAACTTGGAGCCGACGACTATATAACCAAGCCCTTTGCCACCAGGGAATTGGTTGCCCGGGTAAAGGCCGTCTTACGCCGTTTCGAGCGCCCAGCCACCCCCTCCGTGGTCAGCTTTGAGGAGGTAGTGATCGATGCCGGCGCTATGCAACTCAAGGTGCGGGGGGAGTTGACTACCACCACTGCCACCGAATTCCGGCTTCTCGACTACCTTGCCCGGCACCCTGGCCGGGTCTTCAGCCGCGATCATCTGCTGGATGCCGTCTGGGGCGACGCGCGCTTTGTTACGCCCCGCTCGGTCGATGTCTACGTGCGCCGTATCCGTGAGAAAATTGAGTCGGATCCGGAAAGTCCACGCTATTTGAAGACTGTACGTGGAGCAGGCTACCGTTTTGAAGTTCCTCGTCTTGCTTGAAAGCGCTCCCGGCTGTCTACGGGACTGCCGCGCCGCCCGGAGTAGTGGCGCTTTGGTGGATCCAGGATGGAACGTTCCTTTCCGGACCGCCATGCTGAGGATAACCTCATGACTGGCAGGGTTTTCAGTAAGCTTTTTTTTTCGTTCCTCTCCGTGCTGTTGATCGCCATGGCGACTCTGGGCTTTGTGCGCGCCTTTACGGGCGACTTGCTGTTGGCGGCGCTGGTCTCGTTCATCCCAGCGACTCTTATAGCCGCCTTCCT
This sequence comes from uncultured Acidobacteriaceae bacterium, assembly GCA_963705665.1. Classification (GTDB taxonomy): domain Bacteria; phylum Acidobacteriota; class Terriglobia; order Terriglobales; family Acidobacteriaceae; genus PALSA-350. The sequence continues at coordinate 187,594 of CAVPKQ010000031.1, forward strand.
GGCGCAGCGCGTCGACAGCCGCCTGGGACGCATAGTCGAATTCGCCAACCGTATAGCTTCCGGTGACCTCTCGGCACGTATTGAAGAGGACAACCTCGACGAAATCTCTGCCGTCGCCCATGCCCTGGATGCAACCGCCATGCGTCTTGAGCAGAGCTTCGGCGCCTTGGAAGGGAATCGCCGTCAGCTGACCGCTCTGCTGGATAGCATGCAGGAGGCGGTGATTGCCGTAAATGTCCAGGGGCAGGTGAGTTGGTGCAATGCGGTGATGCAGCGCATCACGGTCACACCGGTGCAGGAAGGGCGGGCGCTGGTGCATTCGATTCGCGACCCTGAGGTGCTAGCCTCAGTGAGCGCCGCGCTTGACCAGCGCGAAGTTTGCCGCACCCGCGCTACCTGCATCGCGCCCGGCAGAGTTTTCGAGGTGAACGCGGCTCCCATGCCGGATGGCGGCGCGGTCGCCGTCTTGCACGACGTTACTGAAAAGGAGCGCGCTGAGACCACCCGCCGCGATTTTGTCGGCAACGTCTCCCATGAGTTGCGCACCCCGCTTACCTGCGTCACCGGATACGTTGAGACGTTGCTCGAGGACCGCAGCCTGACCGATCAGACGCGCGAATTTTTGCTGATCATTCTCAAAAATGCCGCGCGCATGAATCGCCTTACGGAAGACCTGCTCGCCCTGGCCAGTGTCGAATCCGGCGACTATAAGCTGCGCCTTCAACCTAAGCCGGCCTCGGCACTGGTTGAGGATGCAGTCGCATCCCTGGGGGGGCTCGTCATCGATTCCGATCTGGTTCTCGAAGCTGCGGAGACCACGGACGACTATGTTTTGGCCGATCCTGACGCGCTCAACCAGGTCTTCGGCAATCTGGTGGAGAACGCCATGAAGTACGGCAAGTCCGGTGGCCGTATTCTTGTAGGCGCTCGCAGCTTGGGATCGTTTGTCGAGTTTTATGTGCGTGACTTCGGTTCAGGCATCGCTTTCGAGCATTTGGGCAGGATATTCGAGCGCTTTTATCGTGTGGACAAAGCCCGCTCGCGGGAGTCCGGCGGCACCGGGTTGGGTCTGGCCATTGCCAAGCATATTGTGCTGATTCACGGCGGCGACATCCGCTGCGAAAGCGAGCTCGGCGCCGGCGCTACATTCCTTTTCCGGTTGCCCTCTATGGTTACCGCGCCGCCGGGTATTCCCTCCGGAACGAGCATGAATAATGAGGATGAGCAGATCCCTGAGGAGGCTTCCAGCGACTTTGCCCATGCACCGGCTGGCGCGGCTTCGAGGGCTTCCAAATCTTCCACCAGCCAAAGGCAAGCTAGATCCTAAAGGCTAGATCGTTGGACCCGCTGTAGAGTGCGGCGATATTGAGGCGACTAAGTGGCGCGGCTTGAGGCGGCTATCGTTGCATGCTGGAGCCCTGACTGCTTGACATTATCCATTTAACCTGAAATTCATTGACAACGCATACCTTCTGAGTAGTGGAATCCAAAGTGCATATACCGCGCCCGACAGGCTCGCCCGACGTGTCCGGATCCAGCACTCCGCCGCAGAAAGAAAGCCCTCCGCCCTCCGCGGTCCGCAGCTACCTGCTTAGCCGCGGCAATTCCGCTCTGGCCGATCGCAGCTTCAGCGGGCTTATGTTGCTTTGCGCGCTCAGCATCTTCGCCATCGTCGTCTTGATCCTCTTTGAGCTGATTTCTCGCTCCCACCTGAGCATCGACAAGTTCGGTCTCGGCTTCTTTTTCGGCTCGGCATGGGATCCGGTGAATGGCAACTTCGGCGCGCTACCCTTTATCTACGGAACCATTGTTTCCTCGCTGGTAGGGCTTGTCATCGCGGTGCCTCTGGCTATCGGCCTGGCCGTTTTCCTGACCGAGATGTGCCCCAAGCCCCTGCGCGCCCCTCTGGCGTTCCTCACCGAGTTGCTGGCGGCGATTCCCAGCGTCGTTTATGGTCTTTGGGCGGTCTTCGTCCTCGTGCCCCTGCTGCGAGATCATGTCAGTCCATGGCTGATGCGAGGATTTGGCTGGACCGGCCTCTTTACCGGCCCCAACTACGGTATCGGCATGTTTGCCGCTGGCGTCATCGTTTCCATCATGATCCTGCCCATTATCTCTTCGCTTTCGCGAGAGGTTATGTCCTCCGTGCCGCACGCGCAGCGGGAGGCGGTGCTCGCTCTGGGCGCCACTCGCTGGGAAATGATTCGCATGGGCGTGCTGCGGAATGCGCGCATCGGCATCGTCGGAGCCGTCATTCTCGGGTTGGGGCGTGCCTTGGGAGAAACCATGGCCGTCACTATGGTCATCGGCAACCGCCCGCAAATATCGCATTCCCTCCTGGCTCCGGCCTACAGCATGGCCAGCGTGATCGCCAATGAGTTTACTGAGGCTTCCGACCCGCTGTATCTGAGCGCGCTCATCGAAATCGGTCTCGCGCTCTTTATAGTAACCGTCATCGTCAATGCTTTGGCGCGCGTCCTGGTGTGGGCTGTGACCCGCGGCGCGCCGGTAAGGGGCACCTGACTATGGCATCGAAGAGCTTACGTCCGCCGCTGCGCGTCAGCCAATCGACCCAGACGTGGCGCGCCTTTACCAACCACTTGGCGACGGCCGCCGCTGTGGCCAGCACTATTATCGTGGTGGCCCCGCTGGTCGCCATCTTCGGGTATCTGCTTTATAAGGGGGCGAGTTCGCTCGATCTGGCCTTTTTTACTCAGATCCCGAAACCTGTGGGGGAAAAGGGCGGCGGGATGGCCAATGCTATCGTCGGCTCAGGAGTTATTTTGACCATTGCCAGCCTGATGGGCGTGCCCATGGGAATTGCCAGCGGTATTTACATCGCGGAGTTCGGCCGGGGTACCCGTCTTTCCAATATGGTCCGCTTTACCGCAGACGTGCTCAACGGCGTGCCTTCGATCGTCATGGGAATTGCTGCCTATTCCCTCATCGTCCTGCCGCAGAAGCACTTCTCGGCTCTTGCCGGGGGCGTTGCCCTGGGCATCATGATGATTCCAACCATTACTCGCACGACGGAAGAGATGCTGCTGATGGTCCCGCTCAACGTGCGCGAAGCCGCCCTCGGTCTGGGCGTGCCCAATTGGCGCTCGGTGCTCTCCATCACTTTGCGTACCGCCTCCCCAGGGGTAATTACCGGCTGCATGCTGGCCTTTGCGCGAGTTGCGGGAGAGACCGCGCCGTTGCTCTTTACCGCCTTTGGAAATCAGTTCTGGAGTGCCAACATCAACGAACCCATCGCCGCTCTCCCGCTGCAGATCTTCGTTTATGCCATCTCCCCCTACGACGAGTGGCATCGCCTTGCATGGGCCGGAGCGTTGGTGCTCATTGTATTGATCGTCGTCTCTGTGGCTCTCGTCCGCTACGCCGCGGGGCGCGGAGTCCTGAAAGGGGCAAACTAGACCGTTTTCACTGTAGGTGTATACCGGAAATCAGCACTAGAGCCAGTCCATCCATGAAGATCGGCTGCCCAAAGCCTGCTCTCATCAGGACCATAGCAAAATCTGACCGGATCGCAGTAACTGTGAAAAAGTTCTAAGAAAGCTGTTCGCAATCTCCCTTGAGAAGGAACAGCAACAGGAGGAAGGCTTTCGTGGGCGTAGGGATTGAAGTTTCCAGTCTGAATGCGTGGTATGGAACTAACCACACCCTGCAGGACATTAACCTCCACCTTCCTGCCAACCACGCGACCGCGCTCATCGGCCCGTCGGGCTGCGGCAAATCTACGTTCGTGCGCTGCCTCAATCGCATGCATGAGACCAATCCCGTAGGCCGCGTCACCGGCACGGTTCGCATCGGACAGGTTGATATCTACGGAGACGCATCGCCGGTTGAAATCCGCCGCCGCGTGGGTATGGTCTTCCAGCGCCCCAACCCGTTTCCGACCATGTCGATTTATGACAATGTCGCCTCCGGTCTTCGCCTCAACGGTTACAGAAACCGTAAGGTTCTCGATGAAGTCGTGGAGCGCTCGCTGCAACAGTCGGCCCTCTGGGAAGAAGTGAAGGACGACCTCAAAAAGAAATCCGGCGCCAGCCTTTCCGGCGGCCAACAGCAGCGTTTGTGTATCGCGCGCGCTCTCGCTGTCGACCCGGAGGTCATGTTGATGGATGAGCCGGCTTCAGCCCTCGATCCCGTCTCCACCGCCAAGATCGAAGATCTTATCTTCCAGCTGAAATCTCAATACACCATCGTTATCGTCACCCACAACATGCAGCAGGCTGCCCGTGTTGCCGAGAACACCGGCTTCTTTTTGAACGGGAAGCTGGTGGAATTCAACTCAACCCACAAAATCTTTACCAATCCCACCGACAAGCGGACAGAAGACTACATCACAGGAAGGTTCGGATGACGCGAATTCGTTTTCACCGCCAGCTCGACGACCTTAAAGAAAGGCTTCTGGTCATGGCTGGGATGGCCGAACAGGCTATCCAGCGATCCGTCGAGGCCTACCGCGTCCGCGATCTATCCATCTGCGACCTGGTGGATCGCAGTGAATTAGCCATCAACAGCTTTGAGCGGGAAATCGACCAGATGGCTCTCGATCTTTTGGCCATGGAACAGCCCATGGCTATCGATCTCCGCTTTATTCTGGCCGTCATCAAGATCAATGCCGACCTCGAGCGCGTTGGCGACCAGGCGGCCAGCATCAGTGATCGTGTCCGCGATCTCCAGGCGTTTTCCGTCGTCGATCTGCCGGTGGATATTCCGCGCATGGCCTCGCTTGCCTCCGGCATGGTGCGCAAGGCGCTGCAAGGCTTTATTGAGGGCGATGCCCAGGTCGCGAATGGCGTCCTCACCATGGACGACAGCGTCGATAAATTGAACGACACCGCCTTCTTCGCTCTTTGCAGCCTGATCAAGGAGCAGCCGCAAAACGCCCCTCAGGCGCTGAATGCGCTGATGATCGCTCGCAACCTGGAACGCATCGCCGACCATGCGACCAACATCGCTGAAGACGTTATTTTTTGGATTCGGGGCGCGGACGTGCGCCACCACCTCAGCGCCTAGCCGAAGGCGCACTGCGAAAGAATTTTTGTACCGGGGAAACCTACTGCGCACGCACTGACCCGTTACCGTTGCTTCCTTCCGGACCTGGCGGGGTTGGCGGGGTTGCGTCGCGTAGGCCCCGGCACGACTCCATCATACCATTCAGAACATCTTCGCCGCAGGGTGCCCTGGGTGGGCGGCAGGCTCGCCATTCTGTATTTTCAGTTGCTTTTCTTTCTGTCATTCCCGAAGGGAATCTGCTTCTTGTTTCTCCGGGATACGGAAAGCAGATTCCCTTCGGGAATGACAGAAAGAAAAGCAAAGACAGTGCCGGGTGCCCCAGTCTCCGATTCTGGGACCTGGGATTCCACAAATCTCGATCGACAGTGCCGTCGTCGCTGAGCTTTCAGAAATCACGGCAAGAGAACCACCGGAGCCCGCCAAAACGCAGCTTTCTGTCCATCCGGGTTCAGCACGGTGATTTGACAGTCATACTCGCCTGCCGCAAGCTGATTGAGAGGGATGCTGAACTTGAGCGGCATCGTCTTCAATCGATTGTCCAGTTCCGCAGTCACTTCCGTCGGCTGTGTCTCAAACACTTTGCTTTGTCCACGGTAGAAAGTCACAAATGCGATTAACGGTTGCGTGGCTGGCGCACCCTGCTCGTATGCCTGCAGGTAAACATACATATTCTGGTCTTTGCGAAAGACCCGGGTCACGCTGGGAATCAATTTCACGCCATTCTGCACCAACGGGTTGGCCGCCTCGTCTTTATTCTCGTCTTTGTTCTTCTCCGTGTTATAAAGCGCATCTTTGAGATCCACCCGCTGGCTGCTTAACACCACAGAGCTGATGGGGATTCGCTTCTCCTCTTTGTTCAGGTTTGGAACCACAAACGAGGCTTGGTAGGTCCCGATTCTCCCCGTCTCATCGTCGCGGGCGAGAAACTTAATGGTGTACTTGCCGGGTAGAACCGTGAAGCCGGCATCGTATTCAATCGGCCGCTTGGCCAGCTCTTCCGCGGTCGCATCGCTCAGCTTGATATTCACCTTATCGCGAAGATTTGTAACCGTCGTGCCGCCGTAATCGTCCTTGATCTCGCCGATGAAATCGATGAGCGTGTGTTCGGCGCCTCCGCGCTTGGCAAGCGCCAGTTCGCGCCCGGGAATCTTAACTACGATCGGGACAAAATATTCCGCCCGGTTCAACTGGAAGTAATCGATCTCCATGGCGATGGTGAGTTCTGTGATCGGGTCGGGCAGCATCAGGGCATCTTCAAGCTGCCGTTCCTTATCGGCGGCATTGAATTTGCTGAACTGTTTGCCCGCGTAGTAGCCCTGCCGGTAATCCAATTTGGCTGACAAATTCCCGTTCAGCGAAACCTTGATGCGGCGGAATCTTCCATCCTGAGCTGTATTGGTCGTGTAGTACCCGAGGATGTAGTAGCTTGTAACCGACTCCTCCGCCTGCGAGATTCCCTTGGTAAGGTCGTTGTAGTCGAAGCAGGGCCTTGCCGCCGGTATCCGAGGCCAAGGCATAGAGCGTGTCCTGGGATTGTTGGAACTTTGCTGTTACTGCCTGCGCCGCCGTGCCGGAGTACATGGCGGCATTGCCCTGCGATCCTTGGGTGGCGTCGCCGAGAGGAGCCTCGGCCACCAGCCCGCGCGCGTCGATCGGCCAGAATTCCACGCCCGAGCGGATCGCGTCGTCAATGGTGGCATGAAGCTGCGCCTGGTTGTTCAGCCCATTCAGCCGCAGGCCGCTGGCGAAGTAAATCAGCGATTTCTTCTCGTTGAGCCGTCCCAGCATTTTAGCGGCTGTTTGAAGGGCGGCTAACTGGCGATCGGTGTTAAAGATATTGAACTCGCTGTCGTCCTGGCCGAAGGCTGCGCCCGTGTCGGAAGCTGCTGGCGTCGTCCGTGGCTTCGGCCGAATCCCTGTCCTTCTCCCACAATCATCGTCTCCAAAATGCTCAACAGCCGGTCGCGATCGTCGGTGAAATCCTGCAATACATTCACCGCGCCCCCCGAATATCGGAGGATGGCCACCAGATCCTCCGGCCTCATTTGCACCCGGATGAACTTCTGCGCTGCCGCCAGCGCGCGGAACTGGTCCGCAGGCGGCATCGCCGTCATGTCGAAGTACAGGGCCAGCAGGCGGCGGTTTTTGTAGCGCGTGCTCCCAGGCGTTTCTCCTGAGATTTGGGTTGGGGCCAGCCGGTAATAGATCTTGACATTTTCAGGCGCCGGTTGAGGCGCCGGGGGAGTACTGGGAGTCTTTGAAAATTCCTGCTGTTCGCAGAAGCGGATGGTTTGCGGCACGTTGTTTTCAGTAATCGCGAAATCCTTCGCGCTCAGGCCGTTGATGGGGTTTCCAGCCTTATCCTTAACCACCACCGTTTCGACCACTAACTGCGAGCTGACGGAGATGGTAGGTATCTGGTTATTCTGGGACGAAGTATTTTCTCCTACCTGCTGGGCAGCGGCATTCAGGGCCAGTAAGAGGACGAAGACAACAATGCATCGCATACTTCAGAACCTCAGGCGCAGCGTGGTCTGCATGCTGCGCATCGCGTTGGCGGCTATCGGCAGTCCGAATTGCGGGCTGGTAACGGTTGAGTTCCAGGTGGTATAGGTGACGTGATTGAGCAGGTTGGTGGAGTCCACGCGGAGGTCGAGATTGTACCGGCCATGCAGTCGGAATGTGCGCCCCGCCGAGGCGTTCAAGCTGAATTGAGCGGGGCCGATGATTGAATTTCTGCCTGCGTTCCCCCACTGGCCTGACAGCGGCGCGGTGTATGCCGCAGCATTCAGAAAATAACCCGGAGCACCCCCGTAAATCGGCGCTCCCGTGCGGTCAGGCCGGATGGGGCCTGTCACTCCCGTGCCCGGGACCGCCGCAAGATAGATAGGGGTCTGCGGCAGACCGCTGCCCACCGTGATCTTAGTAAACAAGGTCCATTCCTTGAAAAGCACTCCTCTCCAGCCGCTCAGCAACGTTCCTCCGCCCATTCCCATGCCTGTGGTGTATTGCAATTGCAGGTTCAAAAGATTGCGCTGGTCGAAAGTCGAAAGCCCGCGTTCGCCGCGTAGATTGAGCCAGTTCTGGGCGGTGGTTGGGGTGCTGGGCGAGTTCGGGTTTGAGGACGAAGTGCCGGAGCTCGCACTGCCGCCGCTGGAGCTACTACCGCCATTGGAGCTACTGCCGCCGGGGCTATTACCGGAGCCGCCGCCCGAGTTGGACGACGATGCCGCGTTTTGCGTGGAGACCCCGCCCTGGCCTCCCAAGGAGGAATCATCGTCGATCGATTTCGAGAATGTGTATTGCAGTGTCGCCGTAAAACCGTTGTGTAACCTTCGCCGTAGCTGAATGCTGCCGGCTTGGCGGGTTGAATTGCCATTGGCTGTGAGATAGACGAATCCGGCAGGGCAGCTCGGGCAGGGATTCACCGCGCCGATGGGAAAAGTATTGGGCAGGAACTGCTGCTGGCCGCGTGTCCCTTTAATGCCCAGATAAGTTGCCACCAGCTGCAGCGAGCCGGGCAGATCCCTTTGCACCGCCAGCTCCCAGTTCTGCGCGTAGCCGACACGGATATTCCGGTCGACGGCATAAGTGTTCTCGGTAATCGAGGAGCAGGGATTAAATCCGTTGGCCAGCGTGAGCGGGCAAGCGGCGCTGTTCTGGACGCTCAAGCTCTTCGACAGGGGCGCCTGCTGCGCCATCTGGATGGCGAGTGTTTGATAGACCGAAGTATCGTCGTAGATTCCATATCCCGCGCGAACTACCATCGACGACCCCGCAATAGGGCGCCAAGCGATTCCCACGCGTGGTTCGAAACCGTGTTTGTCCGGACGAATGAGCGAATCGGGGTATTTCTGTCCAGTCAACGGTCCGACCGGATTGTTGGCCACCACTGGCGCCGCCGCAGCAAATCCCGGCGTGATGTCCAGGTTCACCAGCCGCCCAAACAACTCCGTAATCGGCGCGCCGTATTCCCAGCGAATGCCGGCATTCAGACTAAATTCCGGTCTTATTCTCCAGTCGTCGGTGATGTAGGCGTCATAAACGGATTCGCGGAAATATTTGTCGGCGTTGCCGAATGCGATGCCGCTGGTGTCGGGAACTCCCAGCATGAAGTCGGCCAGGTCGGAGCCGCCTGTAACCACGCCATTCACAATTCCTTGAGTCGCCGCGCCGGTAAAGGTAAATGTGCCTCGCGGATCCTGTTGCGACAGGTAATTGAACTCCTGTCTGCGGAAATCCCCTCCGAAGGTGACATTGTGACGCTCGCGGTTCCATAACATGGAATAGGACCACGCATTTGTTTCATTACGATTGGACGCGCTTTGCTCATCGGAAAGCCCGGCGATCCCGCTGGAAAAGGTCAGAGCCGTCGGACCCCAGTTGACCGGGTCCTGGTTGTTCCCTGAGATTCCGGCGTTGCCTGAAATATTTTCCCGGTTCTCGAAGTACGGTTTTATACGAGTCCTCAAACGGCTGAAGCGGTATCCGGGAGTCATAAACAGTTGCTGGTTCAACCGGTGCTGCCAACTGATGGCGGCGTTGATTCCCAGCACATCGGTGGTGTCGACAAAGCCGAACAAGTTCGGGCTATCCTGGCGGACGCTCTCGAAAGCAAAGATGCCGTAAAGCTGATTCTTGGCATTGACAGTCTGATTAAAGCGCGATTGCAAAGCGTCCTGATGCGCGTTGCTCACGATCGGAACCTGGTAGTTGTAGCGCGTGCCTCCGTTAAAGTTGGGTAAGGGGTAAAGCTTCAGCAAGGCCTGCGCCTGCGGGCTGGTCGGGACAACGTTGCCCGGAAACGGCAATCCTGTTGCCGGATTGAAGACCTCGACCGGCTGACCGGCCGCATTCAGCGTTTGCGAAAAATCTCCATTTCGTTCCGCCAAATTTGGCACCGCGGTGGATTGCGTTGTGGCGTTGCGGTCCCGCGTCCACTGGTAGCCGATAAAAAAATTGGGGCCGTTGGGGAGAATGTGCGGAATCTTCAGGGGACCGCCTAGAGTGGCTACGCCGGTCAGGTCGTTATAAGCCGGCTTAGGTGTGTTCAGGCCGGTGAGCGAAAACGGCCGGGCATCCAACGCGGCGTTATCGAGCCTCATGCCGATGCTGCCGTTGTAAAGCCCCCTCGCGCCGTTGCGATTATTCCCAAAAGCCTGAGCCAGAGAGTAGGCCGAAGTAGCCGCATTGTTGACGCTGCCATTGATCAGCAGGCCGTTGGCGGCGCGCTGGCGCAGGTCTTCTCCATTCGATCCCGGCGCATTCGATTCCGGTGCGGGCGGCTGCCGGTCCCTGCGCCCCGGATTCCGCGGTTTGGTTGGGCTGCGGCTTGGCAATAACGGCTTTGATCTGATCCGGCGGCAACAGCTTCAGCTCCCATTTCGCCATAGGTGCATTTGGCGCGATCCCCGCATCTTGGCTAATCGTTGAAAAGCCTGTCATTTCGACGTGAATCGTCCAGACTCCATCCTTCAGATCGGGGAAGGAATAGACGCCCTGCTGATCGGTGATGGCGGTGACCTTCTTATCACCTTGGGTTGCCGTCACCGTTGCTCCGGGAACAGGCAAGCCGCCGAAGGTCACCTCTCCGTGGTACTCAGAAGCCGCGGCCGCGCTGGAGACGGTCAAGCACGCAATGGCGCAGAGGAAACAGAGGGAGTTCACCATGCGCCGCCATGACATTGAGTACACCGCCGGCTCTAGTTCGGGGTAGGCTTCTCTACGTGGTCGATGACCAGCACGTCGACCGCAGTCTTCTTCGCGTCCAGCTTGAGCCCAATCTGCTGCTGCATGGCGTCGAACAGCCCCGGCGCGGCATCGACATCGGCTGCGCCATTGGCGGTCTGCTTCGGCAACTGCGGTGGATGCCCATTGAATTCCGAGTCATCGGGCGTGAAGGTGAAGGTGAAATCGTATTTCCCCGTGAGACCCGTCTGGTCCACCACCGGCCGGTCCAGGACGAGGGTCTGCAGAAGGCCCGTAAAATCCGCCATGGTCCCGTTGATCATTCGCATGCTCAGTCCTCCTTTTCCCGGTCCAAAGCCTAAGCCGGGGAGCGGCCCGTGCATCTGCGTCGGCGTCATCTTGTTTCCATTCTTTCCTACCGTAAGCACGTATGCCGAAAGCTCTCGCTTTTCGTGATGGAAGGTCAGCTTGAATCGGTCCGCCAGCAGCTTCCGTATCATGATCCGAACCTGCTCAGGGTTGGGCGCACCCTCCTGATCGGGCACTGCGGCGATATCGTAGCGGTCCGTGTTGATCCACTCCGGCGCTCCCACGACCTGTTTCGCCTGTACCTCGTAGGCAAACGAGATCAGGTCGCCCAGAGAAGAGTTGCGCGTGGCAAAGTTGCGGCCTCTTAGGGTAAGTCCCTGCATACTCGTTGCGCCGGAGTTATTCGGCTTGATGGTCGCAACTTCAAATGACGGGTTGGCATCTGGCGCCATCAGCTTTGGGGGCGCTGGCGGCGGTGGAATCTCCCACGCCGTCTCCGGGGTCGCTCGTACCAGAGTCAGGGGCCGCGAATTGGGGCCTTGGCTCGAGGTTCCTACAATGGACTTGCCGTCCGCACCCAATTTCCCCTCATAGCTGATGCCGAACAGGTCGATCGAATACTTAAAGGTCGAGCCATCCAATGTGACCGAAGAGCAATTGATCGGCTGCGCTCCCTGATCGATGCTGTACATCACAGCCTTCAACCGGCCGTCGTCTTTCGAGACTTTCAGGATCGTACGTAGGTCCCTCTGGGCGTGAAGTGTTCCCTGCCAGGTCCCGGTAACGTCGTGGGCAGTGTTCTCTGTGGGGGACTGTGCCCAAATCAGTGCTGCGCCTCCCAAGCCAAAGACAGCCAACGTTACAGCCACACTCAGCAGGAGCCTTCTACTGAAATTCAGTTTGTGCGCGATGGGTTCGATCATGACTTGGGCAGTCCTTTCTTTAGATCAGCCCGCTAAGCGACGAATCACATATAAGACGTTTCTACTCCACCATTTCATTCGCCCGCACAAATTTTTATCTTTATGAATGCCTATTGTTATACCCAAGTCGGGTGCCCCAGGTCCCGCTGCGCTCCGGTCGAGATGACAAAGTTAGGTGCAATTGCGATGAAGCTTTGGCGCTCACACGCCGCATTTGCTAAGCTCGCGCGCCCCCATTTATCCCCTTGGGTGTGCCTAATTCTCCGAAGGCTTCTCGATGCTATCGATGACGAGAACCTTCACCGGGCCCTTCTGCGGTTCCAGTTTCAGCCCTAACTGCTCCTGAATGGCGGTAAAGATAGAAGCTCCGGAAGACTCAGCCGAGGTTGTGCTGCCAGTCGCTTGGCCGGCGCCTGGCGGCTTCGGGAACGCCGGACCCTGATCCGCATACTGAATGGCCGGCTGTTTCTGGAACGGACCCTGGCTTTCATCGGGCGTCCACTGCAAAGTGAAGTCATATTTGCCCGTAAGCCCGGTCTTATCCACAATGGTCCGCCTCAGTTGCTGCGACAATATCTTTGTCAGAAAAGTCAAGGGAACATCTTGACCTGTGACGTGGCCGCGTCCCATCCTCATCATGCCGTGCGGTGCGGCGCCGTCAGGCCCTTTGATTCCGTCTGGGTACGTGTCATCCGGCTTTGCCTCATGAAGTTTGGCTCCGCTCTTCGCCTTGACCAGTACGTAAATCGGAAGTTCTTTCGTCTCCCAATGGGTCTTCAGTTTGAACCGGTCCTCCAAAAGCGGCTGAAACATGAGCCTGCGCTGATCGAAGCTAAGCTTGTTCAGCTTCGCTACATCAGCGCCGTCCACCTTAGCCTCAATATCATAGTGTTCGGATCCGGCCCAGTTGGGAGCTCCGGAGATTTGGTCGTCCTCGACTCCATAGGCCTCTCGCAAGAGGAACTGCAGAGGGATATTTTTTGCATTGAAGCCGTCAGGCGTGAACCTCATCATAGACATGCCGCTGCCGGATTTGTCTGGCTTAATCGAAGCAACCTCGAACGCGGGTATCTTGGCGTCCACATTTGCTGTCTCCGGTCCATCCCCTCTCTGCGCTGCGGTAATTTGTCCGAACACAACCGGCACGGCGACTGCCAGCAACCCAGCCATGCCTAGCAACACTTTCTTGCTGAAATCCAGCTTGGCGGCAACACGGTGGGCCATGATATCAACGATGCGTCTCTTAAGGTTGTCGCCGGTAACTCCGGAGACGCACGCCAGTGATGATCCCACGCAGAATTCGCAGGTCTTCAGAATGCTCTCGGCGTAGACATGAGGTGGATTGCCTGACTGCAAAACTGCTTCATCACAGGCGCGTTCGCGTTCCTCAATTAGCCGTGTTCCCAGCCACCAAACCAAAGGATGAAACCAGAAGATCGCTTCCACCAGCATGTGAACCGCTGCGGCCAGATTGTCACGGCGGCGTACGTGGCATATCTCATGCACGAGAATGGCTTCGAGATGCACATCGTCAAGGCGCTCGGAAATTCCTGCCGGCCACACAAGAAGGGGCCGCATGATGCCGAAGATCCCAGGCTCCATCGAATTTCGCGACAATAAGAACGCGATCGGTTTCCGCACTCCCCCAATGCGCTCCAGCCTGCGCAGAGCATCCACTTCGCGGCCTTGTGACACGCGCGCCGCTCTCTCTATCGCTGCGGAGATACGCTGCCAGCGCAACCACCATAGACTGAGTACCGCGACAAAGCCGCACAGCCACACTATCGCGAGAACACCCGGTAGCAGGGAAAGCAGATGGGTAGCACTCGCCGCGCGGGCAATCGGGGTAGCCACGGGTGCCGCACTCAGCGTAAAGGGCTGGGCGGCTAGTTCCACGGCGGAGTACACGCTGCTCTGCAGGTTCACCGAGCCATCCGGTCTGGCCAGATAGCCGCCAAGGCTGATCAGCAGCGAGAAGGGAACTAGAAACTTTAGAGAGGCCGCCAGCCAAAGGCCATAGCGAACCCGCGCTTGATTCCTTCGCAGAGCCAGCGTCAGGAGTGCGGCGGCGACCGCGAACAGCGTCGACTGCCACAAGTGGTCGGCTATTGCTGGCGCAACTGCCGGCCATAGTGCGGATAGGTATTTCGCAATCATGACTTGTCCCCTCTCTCAAGCCTGCGCAGCGTTTTCTCCGCTTCCTTTATGTCCTCCAGAGTGAGTTTTCCGGATTCAATCAGGTGGGCCATCACGGGTTGAGTGTGGCCGCCGAACAGCCCCAGCAGATCGTCGATCAGCCTCCGTTGTGCGGCGCTGCGGGAGATTGTGGCGGCAAAGATGTGGAAGTTCCCCACTTTCTTCACCCGGCGAACAACGTTTTTCACCTCAAGCCGGTAAACGGTGGTCTGAATCGTCGTGTAGGCCGGCCTACGCTTCGCTGGAAAGGTCTCCTGAATCTCACGGATGGAGGATTCTCCTTGCGTCCAAAGCGCCTCCATGATCTCGAACTCGAGCTTCGACAATTTGGGATCGGCCACTTCTTCCTCCAACGTTTGTCATAGTTTCTACTATATGTGTTTGTTATCGTCAAGCCTGGGTTTCCCACATCTCGATGGGCAGTGTCGCGGTCACGTCTGCCGAGCAAAGAATTGCTTGCAGTCCACACAGGAATTTTCCAGCACACTCGCCGTCCGCTGTAAACTATGCGTATGGGAAACAAAGATAGAGCCAAGCGGGAACAGAAGAAGCCCCCCAAGCCCAAACCCAAAGTTGAGCCCGGGCGCAAACGCGAAGAAGCGCTCCCCCCGATCAAGCGATTTTAGGGAGAGCGCGAGTCTGCGGTTGGCCCGCGGTCCCCCTACGGGACTCGTTTCGCAGCCAACGAAAATGCATTAATAGCCGTTGGCGATCAGATACTCGACCGTCAGATCGAACTCCGGTTGACGCTGGCGCTGCTCGCTGAACTTCAACAACACATCAGCCTCGATATTCAGTGCCTGCCCGGGCCGCAAAGCGTGCAGGTTCGTCCGCGCGTAGGTGTGAGGGATGATTGCAACTTCCACAACATCGCCCTCGGGTGTATCCGGCTCCCAGCGAGCGATTGTCAGGCTGATTCCTTCGATTGCGATGGAGCCCTTTTCCACCATGTAGCGGCTCAGGCTATGGGGTATGGCGATGCGCAGCCGCCAATCCGTGAGTGCCGGGTCCGCTTGAGCATCGATGGGCGTCAAGCTCAGCAGTTTTCCGGTTCCATCGACATGGCCTTGCACCACGTGGCCGCCCAGAGGCGCGCCAGCAGGTGTGGGCAGCTCCAGGTTCACGATCGATCCCGGCGCGAGCAGCGAGAGGGAGGTTCTGGCGACGGTTTCAAACGCCAGGTCTGCGTAAAAGTGTGGCGGCTCTCTATCCAGCATAAGATCGACAGCCGTTAGGCACACTCCGCTGACCGCGATGCTATCGCCGGTGCGCAGCTTGATTCCCGGAGCGGCGATCGCTATGCGCCGCGAGCCTTCTCGTTGCTCCACGCTCAAGATCGCTCCTGTGGTCTCGATCAACCCGGTAAACATTCTAAGTAACCCCATTCCAAGGATTGCGCAGATAGGCCTCCAAAGCAAAATCGCCGGCGAATTTTCGCAAGGTGAACTCCGCCGCGCTGTTCCTTAGGAGGTCTTCAAGGCTCCGCGGCCGGACACTTGAAGCGATCATGGGAACTGCATCCGCTCCGAGAAAGATGGGCGCATAGAACAGCACCAGCCGGTCGGCCACGTCCTCGTTTAGCGCGGCGGCATTGATCTCCGCACCGCCTTCGAATAGCACGCTGGTTATCTCCATCGCTCCCAGCCGCTTGATCGCCGCCGCCATTGAGACTTGTTGGCCCGCCTCTGCCAGTCGTTCCAGGCGGATGCCGCGATCTTTCAACCCCTGTTGCGCGGCTGAGCTGGCCTGGGTGAAGAAGATGAGCACATCGTCGTTGGCCGTGGTAACCAGCTTGGAGTCGGCCGGCGTGCGCAGATTGGAGTCCAGCACGACTCGCAGCAGCGAGGCGCCGCCTGGGCAGCTTGCTGCGGTCGGTCAGTAGCGGATCGTCGGCCAAAATCGTTCCTATGCCGGTCAGCAGCGCATCGGCTGCGTGACGCATCTTGTGCACTTCTTCTCTCGCCGCTTCACCCGTAATCCACACATGCGGCTCTGCCGCCCGGCGCCTGGCAGCAATGCGTCCATCGAGACTAGACGCAACCTTCATGGTGACAAATGGAAGCGAGGTCCGCACGAATTTCGCGAAGCCGTCGTTGAGCTTGCGCGCCTCGGCCTGGAGCACTCCGGTCTCAACCTGAACGCCGGCGGCAAGCAGTCTCTGAATGCCGGAGCCGTGGACCAAGGGATTCGGGTCGCTGGTGGCAATGACAACCCGCCGCACACCCGCCGCCAGCAGCGCCTCGGTACAAGGTCCGGTTCTTCCCTGATGGTTGCACGGCTCGAGGGTGACGTAAGCAGTCGAGCCCCGCGCCAGATCCCCCGCCTGCTTCAGGGCGCCGATCTCCGCATGATCGCGTTTGTCGTATTCATGGAAGCCCTCGCCGGCCAGGCTGCGGCGTTGCACGAGGACGCAGCCGACGGCGGGGTTGGGAGAGGAGACGCCGACGGACCGGCCGGCTAACTCCAGCGCTCGCCCCATCCATCGCCGATCCTCTTCGCCAGACATCGTCTCTACCTCAACAAATCCGGGTGGCTCATATCTCCACATCGTGGGAAATAACACAAATCCGGGTGCCCCAGGTCCCGATTCTGGGACCTGGGATTCTCAGCTTCCCAGCAGCGAATCCACAAAAGTCTGGCTATCGAAGGGCAGCAGATCGTCCAGCTTTTCTCCCACGCCCACATAGCGCACTGGTAAGCGGAGCTCGCGCGCAATAGCCACCGCGATCCCGCCCTTAGCCGTCCCGTCTAACTTGGTGAGCACAATCCCGGTGGCGCCCGCGGATTCGGTAAAGAGCCGCGCCTGCTGCAATCCGTTCTGGCCGGTGGTTGCATCCATAACCAGCAGGACCTCGTGCGGCGCGCCATGGACGATCCGTTGCGCCGTTCGCCGCATCTTGTCGAGCTCGGTCATCAGGTTGCTTTTGGTGTGCAGCCTGCCTGCCGTATCCACGATGAGCACGTCAGTGTTGCGCGCCTTAGCCGCCTGCAAGGCATCGAAGAGAACGGCGGAAGGGTCGCCCCCCTGCTTGGTCTTGATCATCTCGACGCCAGTGCGTTGACCCCGAGATCTCAAGTTGTTCAATAGCCGCGGCGCGAAACGTATCCGCGGCGCAAAGCAATACCGTCTTCCCCTGCTTACGGAAATAGGCGGCGAGTTTTCCCGCCGTGGTCGTCTTTCCCGTTCCGTTCACGCCCACCATCATGATCACGAAAGGCGGAGCGGTGTACCTGGGTTTAAAGAAGTCCTGCTCCTCTTCCGCGTCGAGAATCGCTTTGATCTGCCCTTTCAGCAGATCCCTCAACTCGCCGCCATTGCGGATCTCATGGCGTCTGGTCTTTTCGCGAAGAGCGTCGATCACCTCCGTCGTGGTCTGCACCCCTAGATCAGAGACCAGCAGGTTCGTCTCCAGGTCTTCGAGCGCTGCTTCATCGACTTCGCGGGTCAGCGACACGATCGAGTCGATCCGTTCGCCCAAGTTCTCGCGAGTGCGCGAGACGGCCTCCTTCATGCGGCCGAGTAGGCTCTTTTTCTCCGGTTCTTCCAGGCTGCCAAACAGGGTCTGAATCATCTGCGCTCTCGATACCTTATGTTCTGAGTTTACGTTAGGCGAGATGCCACAGAGATCACTCGTCGCGGCCGGGACGGGTCATCAATTCGCGTATCGCATCCTGCGGCGATTTCGCTTGATAGAGAATTCCCGACATCTGTTCGGTGATGGGCATCTCCACTCCGCGCGTCCTGGCCAATCCCAGTGCGGCGGAGGTGGTGTGTACGCCCTCGGCGACCTTGCCATCGAGCCGCGCCAGGATCTCTGGTAAACGATGGCCGCGGCCGAGCTCGATGCCGACCAGGCGATTGCGCGAAAGCGGCCCGGTGCAGGTAAGCACCAGGTCTCCCAGCCCGGATAGACCGGCTAACGTCTCCCGGTGGCCACCGCAGGCGACCGCCAGGCGGGTCACCTCCGCGATTCCGCGAGTGACGATCGCCGCCACGCTGTTATGCCCCAAGCCCAACCCGGTAGCGATTCCCGCAGCAAGGGCGATCACGTTCTTGAGTGCGCCGCCGAGTTCCACTCCGGCCACATCTCGATTGGTATAGAGCCGAAGCCCGGGCGAGGTGAACTCTTCCTGGATGCGGCTCGCCCATCTGTATTCGCGAAAGGCGATCGTGATGGCGGTAGGCGAACCGGCGGCGACTTCTTGCGCGAAGGATGGACCGCTGAGCGCGCCTACCGCCAGCTCGTTCTTGCCAAGCACCTCCGCAATGACCTCCGTCATGCGCAGAAACGTGGTCCCCTCGATTCCCTTGGTGGCGCTCACCACTATCTGGGGAGCGCGAAGGAACGCCGCCATCTCCCCATAAATTTCGCGCATATGTTGCGCCGGTACCGCGCTGACCACGATATCGGCGCCATCCACCGCCAAGCCCAGATCTGTGGTAGCGGCCACTTGCTCCGGGATACGGTGTCCCGGAAGATATGCCAGGTTCTCCCTATGCCTCGAAATCGTCTCTGCGACCGCCGCGGAATGAGACCAAAGGATAAGGGAGTGATCTTCGCGGCGGCTGAGCGAGATAGCCAGCGCCGTTCCCCACGAACCGCTGCCCACAATAGCGATTCGGCTCATGCCGCGGTCGGCCTCGGCTTGCCAAAGCGATATTCCGATCCCTTCGCAAGACGGACGATATTCGCCTTGTGCTTGGCGATGACCAATGCGGAACAGCAGAAGACCACCACTCGAAAGAAATTGGTATGGGCCGCGGGCGAGAGAAGCAAGGTTAGGAAGGGAAGCGCAATGGCGGCAAAGATAGAACCCAACGAGACATAACGGGTAAGCAGCAACACAACCAGGAAGATCCCGAACGCAACAACGGCGGCCCAGACGCTGAGTGCAAGGAATACGCCCAGTGAGGTGGCTACGCCCTTGCCCCCCTTAAAGCGCAGCCAAATCGGAAAAATATGCCCCACGATGGCGCAGATTCCCGCCAGGATCGCCGCATTCTGCAGCGTTATGGCGCCTGCGTTCCGGGCCAGGTATTCCGCCAACAGCACAGATGCGGCGCCTTTGCCCGCATCCAGCAGGAAAGTGAGCGCGCCCAGCCCCTTGGCGCCCGAGCGCACAACGTTGGTTGCGCCAATATTGCCGCTGCCCAGAGCGCGTATGTCCTCTTTGCGGACCAGGAGCACCAGCAGAAAGCCGAAGGGAATGGAACCCAGCAGATACGCCACGCCGGCGGCGGTCAGATAGATATGCATGGTCAATCAGCCTTTGAGTGTAGCAGCGCCGGTAAAACGGATCGTCAACGATGCCCGGAATTCCTGCCTGGGCTGCTACTCGGTTGTGCCTGAGTGTACCCTTGCTGCGCAAGGATATGGGGGCACCCTGGATCTGTTTCAACTATGGATTGCATTCGCAGTTGTTTTCTGGTCTGTCATTCCCGCAGGGAATCTGCTTTATGTTCGCCGGACAGCATGGCGGTATAGTAACGGCGCTTCGCATGTGGAAAGCAGATTCCCTGCGGGAATGACAGACCAGAAAAACAGCCACACCCTCTCCCGTAAAACTACTGCCATATCAGTTCTAATTTGTCACCTCGACCGAAGTGCTCATGGGCCTGCGGCTCACCCAAGAGGATGAAAATCGCGTTGAGGAAGGCGTTGGTTGGCTATTACACCTAACTTTTGTCATCTCGACCGGAGCGCGGCGAAGTGGAGAGATCTGCGTTTTTCCACATCTGGCGCAAAGAGCGCGCCAGATATGAGGCATATTTTTTGTCTTGAAAGCCGAGCCTGACTTGCGGGGCAAAGTTTTGATATATCAAATATGATGGAGGAAACTAATCGCCGCGTTTCAAGCGCCAGCCGTTCGAGCCTTCCAGTCGTCCCAGGCTTTCTATCACGTAGTCCAGACCGTAGCGGATGTGTTTGCGCATGGCCTCATCGGCCTTGATCAGATCACCCGAGCAGAGCGCCTTGGCAAGATCGTGGTGGAAGTTCGAAGGAAGCGACCTCCGATGGGCAGCCGTGTCGTAGAACCAGTTGAAGATCAGGACCTGCTCTCGTTCAATCGCCTTCAGCAAGCCGGGAGATTGAGCCAGTTCAGCGATGCGCAGGTGAAATTGCATGTGATAGGTGTGCACCGAGAACAGAAATCGCGAGTCCTCGCTCTCCGATGCGCTAGCCTTGTAGAGACTGTCGAGGTGTTGAGCGCTCCGTGTAATTTGGCCTCGCTCTTCGTTCGTCATTTGCTCGCAGCACATGCGGGCAGCCTGCGTTTCAAGCGCTTCACGGATCACATAACTGTCGAGAATATCCTGCTTGATCGGGATGCGGACGCGGGTGCCGATTCTCGGACGGCTCTCCACCAGACCCTCCATCTCCAACCGCTGCAATGCCTCGGTGATGGGGAGGAAGCTCATGTTGAGCTTATCGGCGAGTCCGCGGCGCGACAGGATATCTCCGATGGCAAGGTTTCCTTGGAGAATCTCGTTGCGAATCTGTTCGTATGCTCTATTCGCCAGAGACTGCGCTCGCGAACTCGCGGGCCGGCCGGTATTCGATCGCTTCAATAATTTGTCTTTCGAGAGCATGACGTCTCATAGAGCTCAGGCAGACTACCTACCGCAACATAGTAACATTGGGTTGCTATCCCGTCTTTCTCGCCACGTGGCCCTCCTATTGATACATCAAATTTATGACAGGCGGCACGAACGGCATTGGCGCGCCTGAGGATGTGGCGGAGCTGAGAATCGGTTTTGAAAGAGTCCCGCAGGGACGGCAAGAAAATAGCCCAGCACGTCAGTTCTGGGTCTGCTTGGGAAGAACAGGATTCAGTCCCTTAAGGGACGACTGAAAAGGGGACAGGGCCTTCTCGGGACTTACCATGCGCCGTAACGTGGAGATCGGCTAAACGAGCGGCAAAAACTATCGTTCTGTAACTGCCGAGAGTGAAGGAAAATTGGATCGGCTTTCCATACCCTGTAAGGCGGATCGAGCTACATAAGGTGGCGGCGGACCATATCCAGTGCCTGCTGGCTGGTCCAGAAGCGGACAGTCTCCCGGTCGCCGCCAAAGCGCTTCTCTACCGCATCCGTTTGCTTCCCGTCGGAAACGGCGACATAGACGAGACCGACCGGCTTTTCTTCCGACCCGCCTCCCGGCCCGGCGATGCCGGTAACGCCCAACCCGAAGGTGGAGGAAGTCTTGCGCCGGATGCCTTCCGCCAGAGCCACGGCTACCTCGCGGCTTACCGCGCCTTGCTCCTCGATCAGAGACTTCGCAACTCCCGCGAAGCTGGTCTTCAATTCGTCGCTATAAACTACGGCCCCACCGACAAATGATCGCGAAGAGCCGCTGATACTGGTCAGCCGCTGCGCGATCAACCCCCCGGTGCAGTTCTCCGCTACAGCCAACGTCGCCCCGTGCATGCCCAGGTAGTCAAGCACGATCTGTTCCAAGGATTCGCCTTGCGAGGAATAAATGAATTCGTCCAGCTCTTCTTCGATCTTTCCCGCCAAATCGTCGACCCGCTGCTGAGCCGCTTCCGGAGTCGATTTTACGCAGCTCAGATTGAGTGTGATGTCTCCGCAGTGGGCAAGAATGGTGGTTTCGACATCGTGGAACCGGGTATAGATCGGGGCGATGCGGCTATCGGCCTGCGACTCTCCGATCATTGCCGCTTTGAGCGTCCGCCTGGCGATGAATCGCCGCGGCGCGATCGCGCGGAGCCGCTCCATACATTGCAGGTCGAACATGGCCTTGATCTCGGAGGGCGGCCCCGGCAGCAGAATGACCAATTTACGGTGCTCGCCATAGACGATGTCCAGCCATTGCCCAGGAGCCGTGCCGCGGTCGTTCTCCAGGATCAAAGAGCCGTCCAGCACGTCGGCTTGGCGGGCGTTGTTCTCCGCCATCTGCGTTCGCCGAGCGGCAAAGCGCGCATAGAGCGCGCCGATGATCTCCGGGTTGCGGCGAAGGCGAATGCCCAACGCATCGGCCACAGCTTGCCGGGTGACGTCATCTTCGGTTGGCCCCAGTCCCCCCATGGTGATTACAACGTCGCTGCGTCCCAGCGCAATGCGAACGGCTGCCGCCAGATGAGACCTGCGGTCACCTACAACGGTTTTGAAGATGACAGCGATCCCCAACTGGTTGAGTCGATCTGTCAGGTAAAGGGAGTTGGTATCTCGCCTATAGGGGGTTAGCAGCTCCGAACCAACCGCAATAATTTCACAATTCATCGGACTTTCGCTTGCCTGCCTGTTCCGGAAAAAAAGTATGCGTGAGGGAGGGGAGTCCTCAGAAGAGCCGCGCGCCTTCAATTCTCAAAGCCACATCATAGACCGCGTTATTGGTCGCAACGATCACATTCCCGCCGGGAACGAAGGCCAGTCCCACTGTGCCCGAGGCTGAAAGGGCCAACGACGCTTCTCCGGCGGGAGTGATCGAGACGATTCCGCGCCTGCCGCGCAATGAAGCCGAGACGTACAGATTGCCCGCCAAATCCACGGCCAATCCCTGGGGCCGTCCTAAGCCTCGATAGTACACGCGCACCACGCCATCCTGGTCGATGGCGTAAACCGAGTCGAAGCTGGAGGTCGTGGGCGCCGCGACAAAAAGGGTGCCATCCAATCCGAAGGCAAGATGATAGGCGGCAATGCTCGCTTCCAAAGTTGCAAAGACGAATATCTGACGGTCCTGCGCAATCTTGAAGATGGTTCCGCTGCGATCTCCGACGTAAAGGTTTCCCGCGGCGTCGAAGGCGATCCCGGTCGCGATGCCCATGCCTTCGGCGTAGAGCGAGATCGCGCCCTCGGGGGAGACCCGGTGTACAGTGCCGTCGTAACGAGAGGAGACATAGAGGCGCCCCTCCGCATCGAGAGCCAGCCCGGTCGCGTTCATGATGCCGGTGACGAAGGGCTGCGCATCGCCGGAAGGATCGATGCGGAAGACGGAGACAGGCGTCTTTTGCCCCCGCGGCCCGGAAAAACTGGCGTAGATGTTCCCCCTGGCATCGACTGCCGGATTGCCTACCGGGTGCAGGTCTTCCGCCACCAGCCGGCCAATCTTGAGCTGAATCGCGTTGCTGGATTGCCCATTCTGCCGGATTTCAAATTTCCCTGCCTGCACATCCTCCGGAACGCGAACGATCATCCGGTGCGGACGGCTGAGCAGTACGGGGACCGAAACCCCGTCCACCACGGCGACTGGCAAGCGAGATGCCGCGGCGCCCAGCTGCGAGCCGCGGATCTCGATCTCGCCGCCGGGCAAGGCCGCATCCGGCACGGCGGATTCGATCTTAGGAGAGTTCGAAATTGGGGGATCCTTTGAAAACCTCATCGCTCTATACCATTAGGAAAAACTATCGACTGGGCGTTAGCCGCTGAGGGAACCGCTCTAATGCCCGATCCAGTGTTGCAAAACCTGCACTACGAGCAAAGCATACACGCCCGCAGCCAGATCATCGAACATGATCCCCCAACCGGCGGGCAGCCGTTCCATTTGACGAGCAGGCCATGGCTTCAGGATGTCAAAAATCCGAAAGAAAAGAAATGCCGCCAGCAGGTGACTCAGGTCCAGGCGGGAATTGATCAGCGCAGTCCACTGGCCGGCAACCTCATCGATAACTACGTGGCCAGGATCATGGCGGCCACTCTCCCGCTCCACCAGTGTCGCTGCGGGAACTCCAATTGCCGTGACTGCCAGGGCCCCGGCCAGCGTGAGCCAACTCAGTTGAAGCTGCGAGAGATGGAAAACCACTGCGGCCGCAAACCACAGCAGGACAGCGGCAGCCGAACCCCAGGTACCCGGACCGGGGCGCAGCAGCCCGGCTCCAAAGAATGTTCCCGCTACCCACGCCCAACGGGTTTTCCTGCCCTGCGCTAGGCCGCTCGCCGTTCGGTTATTCATCCCCGGACGAGCGCTTCCTGATCTCGTCCATGTCATCGAGGAGTTCGGGATCGAGAACTGGGGAGGAGATGCGGTAGGCTCCGCTGGCCCATTTCCCCAAATCGATCGTCCTGCAGCGCTCGCTGCAGAAGGGGAACTCGGGATCTTTCAGGGTGACCAGCTGCTGGCAAATGGGGCAGCGCAATACTTTCTTTTTGCTCGCGGATCGGCTCATGATCCCATCCAATTTCATTCACTGACGATCTTCGCCACCAGGTCGTAGTCATGCGCGCCGGTGATCTCACAGCGGTAGAAGCTTCCCGGCGTCAACTGCTCAAGGGACCCAAAGTCATTGATATAAACCTTGCCGTCAATCTCCGGCGCCTGGTGCTCTGTGCGGCCTTCCCACAAGAGAGGCGTTTCGTCGGATTCGCCTTGCGCCAGCAGATCGAACTCGCGGCCGATCAGGCAGGCCTTGGCCTGCTTGCTGATCGACCTTTGCAGACGCATCAGCTTGTTGCGGCGAGCTTCGATCGTTTTCCGCGGTACTTTTTCACCCAGGTGAAAAGCGCCCGAGCCTTCCTCATCCGAGTAGCTAAAGACTCCTAGCCAGTCGAACCTGGCCGCCTCGACGAAGCCGGTGAGGATGGCGAAATCGGCATCGGTTTCCCCGGGAAAACCGGTGATGAACGAGGTCCTCAGGGCTACACCCGGCACTGTCGAGCGAATCTTCTCGATGGTCTTGAGGAAGATCTCCGCGTTGCCGCCGCGGCGCATCGCCTTGAGCACGGAGCCTGAGGCGTGCTGCAAAGGCACATCGAGGTAATTGCAAATGTTGGCATGCCGCGCCATGGTATCGAGCAAACGGCCGGTGATCTTGTTGGGGTAGGCGTAAAGAAAGCGCAGCCACTTCAGGTCGGGAATCGCCGCCAGCCGGTTAAGCAGTTGAGCGAGCCCATCGCGCAGGCCCAGGTCTTCGCCGTAACAGGTGGTGTCCTGCCCAATCAGGGTGATCTCACGCACCCCGTTCGCCACCAGTTGTTCCGCTTCGGCCACGACAGACTCGAAGCGCCGGGAGCGGAACTTGCCCCTCAAGTTAGGAATCACACAGAAGCTGCACGGATGGTCGCATCCCTCGGCGATCTTAATGTAGGCGGAGGTTTTTCCCGTCGACAGCAGCCGCGGCGTGGCGTGGTCGTATAAGTATTGCGGAAGAGCAGGCCGGGACCCCTGCCACTCCTCCCGGGCAAACCGCCCTTGCGACTCGCGCAGGTCGCCTTCAGGGCGGGATGGCTTGGCAGACAGGATGTTGAAGAGCTGAGGCTCCGCCGAGGATGCGGCGGGAGCGGCGCCGATCCCGGCGGCCGCCAGAATCTGCTCCAGTTCGCCCGTTCCCACTACTGCATCCACTTCCGGTATGTTCTTCTGAATTTCATCGCGATAGCGCTCCACCAGGCAGCCCGCCACGATGAGCCGCCGCGCCGTGCCTTGGAGCTTATGTTGGGCCATTTCGAGGATGGTATCGACTGACTCCTGCTTCGCTTTATCGATGAAAGAGCAGGTATTCACCACTAGAATGTCCGCCAGTTCAGGGCGATTGGTGATCTCAGCTCCGGCGCGGTCGAGAAAACCCATCATGACCTCGCTATCCACGAGGTTTTTCGGGCAGCCCAGGCTGACGAATCCGATCCGCGGCCTCTCCGCCTCTTTCGCCGGAGGATTCACGGCTGGCAATTCTGCTGTAGCGTCAGTCACCCTCCTATTCTAGAGCAATCACGCAGTTACCGTGGTCGCGCCGATGGCGGCCAGTTGATCGATGAACGGCTGCGAAATGCGCCCGGTTGTCTCGACCGGAGTGTCCCAGGTAAATGCTCCGCCCTGCTCCGCCAGCTTGCGGCTCCATTCCCGCACCTGATCGGTTGAGAACCGTGGCGAGCCCATGCCCCACTTCTCGCCCAGGTGGCTCAGGACGTGAACCTGCGCTCCATCAAGGATGCCGTTTTCTGCTTGATGTACGAAGATTTCTTCCGGCAGATCGATCTCACCCGCGGTGTAATCCTCATAAGGAGTGATGGAAAGAATGCGGTGAAATACGCCGTGGTTAAACGCCAACACGCTTTCCGGGTTGCCTGCCCGCGCCGCGGCAGCGAAGGTGGCGAAGTTTGGAGCCGCAGTCCGGTACATCGTGTTGGGCCAGTAACAGCCATCAAACCACCAGCCGGACACTTTCTTGCCCCAGCGTTCCGACCACTCCTGAATAACCTGCTGCCATTTGAGTTGGAACTCGCTATTGCGGTGCGGGCCGTTCTGCCATCCCAGCGCCTCGACGGCCGCGCGGTCGCCACCCGGAGCTCCGGAAGGAAGATAGACCATCAATCTGACGCCTCGCTGGTGGTGCGCCTCATAGAGGTCCGCGATGAGATCTCTTTTGGAACACTTGCTCGGCCGGATGCCGACGATGCGGTCATACGCCGCGTTTGGAGAGAGATAATATCCAGAGTTTTGTCCGATGCTGATGAGATGGTATCCGGCCCCGGCGGATTTGATCTGCTCGGCCAATCCTTCTACGTCGAAATGGTCGATCAGGCCGTTCCAGCTTGCAACCGTCATCTCTTTACCCGTCTCCTGCGAAATCCAATCCGCAAGATAGTGAGTCATCACTCCCCACCGGGCCTTCCTCATCCAAGCAGCCCTATCGCCAGCACGCTCCGCACCGGCAACTCCGGAGCTGTTTTCGGCAATTGCGGAGGAGCCGAATTTCAAGCCCGCTGCCGCGGGAAGCATTGAGGACAAAAACCACCGCCGGGAATGAGAGCCTAATCCTGTCATTTCGGCCATTTTGATTGATCCCGTCCTTTGGGTGCAGTCTGTCCTACCGCGGCGTGATGATGCCGCCCGAGCGATAGCCGGCCGGCAGCGCGATCCCACGATGGTCCTTTTCCTGAGATCCGCCAGGGAAGCCCGCGTGCCGGTCCTCCGAGGCAAATTGTGCCACGTGGAACAATTCGGCGCATCGCGGGCAGAGCATCCGCGCAGTTTCAATGGAAACCTGGGCGTGACATTCCTGACACTCGAACATTGCCAAATCATAGTGCATTCATAAGCGGGGATGGGCCCGATTGGTAGACTGGTCAGGTGAGCATCCGGTTGATCGCGATCGACATTGACGGTACCCTCATGCCGTCGTCCGGCTTGCGCGTCAGTCCACGGAACTGCGAAGCCTTGCGCGCCGCCGAAGCCGCAGGCATAGAAGTCGTCATAGCGACCGGGCGCCGCGAGGCCTACGCGATGCCTCTGGTGTCGCAGGTAGGGCTGAACGAGAACTCGGTGATGGTCTCGTCGAATGGAGCCGTCATCCGGCGCTTCGACGGAAATTTGATCGCGCGGCAGTTCTTGCAGGCCCCCCTGGCCCGCAGATTGTGCTCCGAGCTGCGCGAGTACGGAACCCTGGTCTTTACCTTCGACCGGGCGGGCGCCGGCAGCCTGGTCATTGAGAGCCTGAAACAACTGCGGGGACTGATCGAGAAATGGGTTGAGGCGAACAGGCCCTTCCTTCGCGAAGTCTGTCCCCTGGAGAGTGCTTTGGATGGCGATGAGCTGCCCATCCAGAGCATGGTCTGCGGCGACGTGGAGCAGATGCGGCAGGCTGAAGAGAAGCTGCGCGCGCACGGCCTGGGTGACCTGATTTCCATGCACCGGACGGAATATCCGGCGCGGAGCCTGAGTATCCTCGATCTTTTGCCGCTTGGCTGCTCCAAAGGGGCGGCGCTTCACCGGCTTGCCCAATTGTGGGATCTCCGCCGGGAAGAGGTCATGGCGGTGGGCGACAATCTAAACGATATCGAAATGCTGGAGTATGCCGGGCGCTCCGTGGTAATGGCTAACGGGAGCGAAGAGATGCTGGCCATGGCGCAAGAGCGCAGATGGGAGATCACCTCCTCGAACGATCAGGATGGTGTAGCTCTCGCCGTCGAATGGGCAGTCCGCGAAGCCGCGCAGGCGGCCGCGCCCGATGGTAACCCTGGCCAGGCGGAGAGCGAGGATACAATACTCGAATGGGCGCCATGAGCTCAATTCCCAGGAATTTGCTGACGGCCGGCGCCGGCTTGGCGATTCTATTGCCCTTGGCGCTCCCATTGCGAGCGGCCGAGCGCATCACACTCAAGAATGGGTTTGATTTGATCTGCGACCATCGGCAAGAGGCGAACGGCAAGGTACGGCTCTATACAGAACGGGGCGACGACAACTTCCTCGAGGTCGACCAAACTGAGATTGCCTCGGTGGAATTCGTGCCGGACGCTCCTCCGGCGGCCGCCGCATTGCCGGCTGCCAGAGATCAAGCGGCGGCTGTGCTTACCAAAGCCGACTTGCACGAGCTGATGGCCAAGGCGGGCGCCGGACACAACCTGGACGTGGATCTGCTGGCCAGCGTGGTGCGGACCGAGAGCGATGGAAACGCGCGGGCGGTAAGCCGGGCCGGGGCTCAAGGCCTGATGCAACTCATGCCTGAAACTGCCGCCCAGCTTGGCGTGGCGGACAGCTTCAGTCCGGGCCAGAACATCAACGGCGGAACGGCATATCTCGACAGCTTGTTGACCCGATACCATGACCAGATTGCGCTGGCGCTGGCCGCCTACAATGCCGGACCTGCCGCTGTAGACAAATATCATGGCGTGCCCCCGTATCGCGAGACGCGGATTTATGTGGCGCGCGTGATCCGTGAATTCAATCGGCGAAAACAAGCCGAGATGGCTGCCCGGGCTTCGTCGGCGCATTACCGCCCCGCGGCAGATTAGGGGAATAGATCTTTTTCTTTGAAGGGGCA
The DNA here is from genome assembly GCA_963705665.1 of uncultured Acidobacteriaceae bacterium. Classification (GTDB taxonomy): domain Bacteria; phylum Acidobacteriota; class Terriglobia; order Terriglobales; family Acidobacteriaceae; genus PALSA-350. The sequence goes on from CAVPKQ010000031.1 coordinate 216,450, forward strand.
CGGCTTCAGCCGTGCCCCTTCAAAGAGAGAAAGGTTGTCCGCAGCCTCTTTAGCCGCGGCGGTTTCCTGAGTCTCCGAAACTTGTCTCAAACTGGAGAGCTGCTTGAAAAGGAATCAATGGATTGTCTATCTGGTGGCTGCGGCGCTGCTTTTGGTCCTGGCGCTGTGGGTGCGTGGGCATGTCCATTTCGAGTGGGCCGTTTTCCGCGATCAGTTGCAGCACATCGATTGGAAACGCATTGCGTTGGGCGTGGCCATGATCTGGCTGGGATACGGGTTGCGGGCGGCGCGCTGGGCGCTGCTTCTCAAGCCGCAGAAAAAAGTCAGCGGCGCTTCGCTGGTCGGAACACAGGTCATCGGGTTTACGGCGGTGGCCCTCTTTGGGCGTCTGGCCGAGCTCGTCCGGCTCTATCTGGTGACGCGGCGAACCAAACTGACCCTGAGCCTCGCAGATCGCGGTGTACACGGTCGAGCGCATGTTCGACCTAGGGGCTATGGCCCTCATCTTCTCGAGCGCACTGCTCCTTGCCCCGGACCGGGCGACATTACCCCATCATGAGGCCTTGCAGCGTTCGGCCCTGATCGGTTTGGTGCTTGCGGTTGCGCTGGCCATCTTCGCCGTAGCGGTGCGGGCCTCGGGCAATGCTGTCGCTGACTTCATGGAGAGAATGGTGGACAGGCTTTCACCCAACCTGGGCCATGCCACGGGCAACAAGATCCGCTCCTTCCGCGACGGGTTGAACGCGATTCAAAGCTTTCCCGATTTCGTCTTCGCCCTGGCCCTATCGCTCCTGATGTGGGGCATGATTACAGTGGCGTACTTGGAGACGACCCGCGCCTTCGTGCTCTCTCCTCAGTTGGCTGAGATGACTCTGGGGCGCTGCATGGTGCTGATGGCGGCGAGCATGGTGGGATCGGCTATCCAACTGCCAGTCATCGGATGGTTTACCCAGATCGGTGTTATCGCGGGAGTGATGCAGAAGTTCTTCGACGTGGCACCGGAGCCGGCGCTGGGTTGCGGCGCCATGCTGCTGATTGTGACTTTCCTTTCGGTTATTCCGCTGGGACTGATATGGGCTCGCTTCGAGCATGTGTCGCTCAAGAAGGTTTCGGAGGAGTCGGAGGAACTGGGGGCGGAGGAAAGCGAGCGCACCGTGGCTCCGAGCGAGGCGTGAAGCGATCGCGGCGGCAGGATTTCCTTGAGCTTGGTGTTGGATACGGGTTGATCCTGCTTGTTCTCTGGACGAACAACCCTTTGCAAAGATGGTTTTACTGGGCTTCGATCGTCTGGATACTTGTCGTCACTATGGTTTCCTTCGACGGGTGGAAGGCGCTGGGCCTCGAAGGCGCGGGCTTCCGGGCCTCGCTTTGGGTGGTTGGAGCCGCGCTCCTGGCGGCAGGCGCCGCCATTCTCCTTGCCGGAAAACTTCACACCTTGCACTTTCCCCGCAGCATCGTCTCCTTTGTCCAGAGGTTTTGGGGTTATGGAATCTGGGCCTTAGTGCAGCAATTTCTTTTGCAGGATTTCGTTCTTCTGCGGCTGATTCGGCTGCTGCCTGACAAAAAAGCTGCGGTTATTGCTGCGGCTACTCTATTTGCCATTGCTCATCTGCCCAATCCCATCCTGACGCCGATGACGTTGATCTGGGCCGTGGCTGCCTGCCTGCTCTTTCTTGAGCACCGTAACCTCTACACCTTGGGCATGGCTCATGCCATCCTCGGCATATGCGTCGCTATTGCCATTCCCGGTCAAACAGACCATAACATGCGCGTGGGTCTTGGATACCTAACCTATCGCCCCGGCTTCCATCATCATCTCAGCCACAGCGACCATATCGTGTCCACAGATGCGTGAGTGATCGCCGAGGCTCCGACCCGGCGCTCCTGACGCCATGCCCTGCCGTAAAAGATTCCCGCCAGCGCGGCCATGATCACATAGCGCCAGTTGAAGAGGGCCGCGCGCTTGTTCCAATGGGACAAGCCGAATAATGCCGCTGTCAGCAGAAGAGCCGGGTAGCGTCCGATGCGCCGTTCCAGCAAGTTTTGCACCCACCCGCGAAAGAATATCTCCTCCGGGACGGCGATAAAGAAGAAGGTGAATAGGAAAGCTGCGGCAAGCTGCGGCAGCCGCGGCCAGAGTGCGTGCAGATGCAGGAATCCGAGACTCAAGCCAAGCGGAATTGCAATGGGCGCGTAAAAAGCGAACTCGCGCAATCCGAAGCCTAGATCGCGCAGCCGCAGGCGAAGATCAAAGCCAACGCCGTCCAGTTGCCTGATCCCGAGAAATGCGTAAATGCCCGCATCCAGCAGCAAAAACTTGCCAAAGGCGGCAAGATGGGCCGGCCATGCATGTTCGAGCCAGCGAAGATCCACCGCCAACCCAAGCACCGCCAGAACCAATGCGTCGCGCCAGTTGCCAAGCCGATCGGGATCGGCCTCGGCGGCCTGCGAGATCAAGACCGAAACCGCGACCGGAAGCAGCGCATACAGCGCAAACCAGCTCCAGGAGAATCTTCCGTAAGCGTACGCCACCAGCGCATACGGTATAGACAGAACCGCGGGGCTCAACAGGCGCATCGCCTTGGGAAGCTTCTGGGCCAGGCTGCTCATGCATCCGGCGAAGAATGCTTCAGCCAGAAACGGCAGCAGGGCAAGCAGAGCTGCGACCAAGATCGCGGTATCGCGCATAAGCAATCGTCTCAATTTCCTCCTCTACACAAAAGGGCGAAGAAACTGCACCTAACTTTGTCATCTCAACCGGAGCGCAGCGAAGTGGAGAGATCCGCGGTTTCCCTTCCGTATTAGGAGCGTCTGGAATAGCGAAAGCAGATTCCCTTCGGGAATGACAGAAAGAAAGGCAAAGTCAGGCCACGAAGGCAGAAATGTGGCAAGGGATTGCAAAGCCTGCATCCGGCCACTTCACCTGCCTTTGTCGTCTCGACCGGAGCGAAGCGAAGTGGAGAGATCCGCGGTTTCCCCAGTGCGCCGGGAAAAAACGAGAAGAAGCAGAAAACAAAACATTCCTACGAGAAAGGGATAGCGAACCACTCGGTCGAGTGCCCCATATCTGACGCGCTTTGCGCCAGATGTGGGATAACCGCGAGATCTCTCCACTGCGCTGCGCTCCGGTCGAGATGACAAAGGTAGGTGTAATTGCCAACCAAGCCTTCCGCAACCCGATTTTCATCCTCTTGGGTGGGCAGCGGGCCCATGAACACTCCGGTTGAGTTGACATGTAGACAATCTACCTCCAAACGATGTAGGCTATCTACATTGTGACCCCAGCAAACGAGCCTTATCGAAATCGAGTCGAGCTTCTCCAGGGAACGCTCGACATGCTTATTCTTCAAACGCTGCAGTGGGGCGCCCAGCATGGCTATGGCATCAGCCAGGCTCTTCGCGCCCAGTCCGGGGAAGTGTTGCAAGTGGAGACCGGCTCGCTGTACCCCGCGCTGCACCGCATGGAGCGCCAGGGTTGGATCGTCTCCAAGTGGGGCCTTACAGAGCAAAAGCAGCGCGCCAAGTATTACCGCATTACGGCGGAGGGTAAGAAGCAGCTGGCGCGCGATCGCTCCAAGTGGGAGACCATGGTAGCCGCAATCGGCAACATTCTTACCCCAACACCGGAAGGCTGAGATCCGCAATGGGCTTTTGGAAGCGCATCTTTCGACCCGAATCGGGCAAATCGGATCTTGATGCCGAGATTGAATCTCATCTCGCTGCGGCCACCGCCGATAAGTGCGGCCGCGGAGCTACGCCGGAGGCAGCGCGCCGCGAAGCCGAGCGGGATTTCGGCAACGTGGCGCTGGTGAAGGACGTTACCCGCAGCATGTGGGGATGGGTATGGTTGGAAGCTCTCGAGCAAGATCTAACCAACGCCTTTCACCAATTGCGGAGGTCGCGGGGATTCTCCATTACGGTCATCGCGACGCTCGCGCTTGGCATCGGCGCGGCAACCGCCATGTTTACGGTAGTCGATCATGTTCTGCTGCGGCCGCTGCCCTATCCCCATCCGGAGCGGCTGGTGACCATTGACGAGACCAGCATCAAGAGCAATCCATATCTGAACTCTGGTGCCACATACCTCGACCTGAAGCAGTGGCAGGAGCAGAACCACACCTTTGAGCAGATTGCTTTCTATGGGGGCGGCGCCGGCCTTAGCAATTTCCTGGAGGGCAACGGCGGATCGGTGCAAGTCGATCTTGTCAATGTCAGTCCTAATTTCTTTCACACCCTGGGCATAGGTCCACGATTGGGCCATGGATTCGAGGAGAATGCAGAGCCTCTTTCTGGCGGGAAAAATGCGAATACGATCATATTGAGCAATTATGCATGGCAACAGATGTATGGCGGCGATTCGACCATCCTGGGCAAGGAAGTGCTGCTCAACGGTCAGGCATATACCGTTGTTGGGGTGATGCCGGGAGGGTTTGTGCTCGGAGACCGATGGAAGAAGCCGGAGGTCTGGACAGCGGTTCAACTCGACAAAGCGGATTGGGATCGCAACAATCGCCGCAACTACACCGTAATTGGCCGGCTTAAGCCTGGCATCTCCCAAGCAGCGGCGGGGGCCGACTTAAAGACGCTGCAATCGCAGATCTCGAAAAACTATAGAGATCCCGATGTTCGCGAAACCCGCGCGAGCGTGGTGGTTCGCGGATACGCGGATTCGCTTGTGAAGTCCGATCTAAGAAAGGCGCTGCTCGCCCTGTTGGCCGCGGCAGGGGTCCTCTGGCTCATTGCCTGCGTCAATGTAATCAACCTATTTCTGGTGCGCGCCAGCAGGCGGCGGCGCGAAATTGCGGTACGCGGAGCGCTCGGCGCCAGCCGCGGCAGGATCGTGCAGCAGCTCGTCGCCGAAGGTCTAGTCCTGAGCGGAGCGGCTTCAATTCTGGGAACTCTTCTTGCTCTGGCGGTGATCAAGATCTTTGAGAAACAAATCCCTCCCCACCTCCCGATTCAAGTCTCAGGGACGGTAAACATTACGATTCTGGCAGTGCTGATCGGCCTCACCTTGCTTTCTACGGTATTCTCTTCGGTTTGGCCCTCCTTGCTGGCGGCCCGCGCCCCCATCGAACCTGCACTTAGGCAAGGCGGGCAGCAGAGTGGAACCAACCGGCGCCAGCATCGCCTTCGCAGTGGACTGGTCATTGCGGAAATCGCCATGTCGCTCACCTTGCTGGTGGCCTGCGGACTTCTTCTGCGCACCATCTACGCATTGCGCCATGTGCCTCTGGGCTTCCGCACCGATCACATCATTGTCGCCAATCTCACCATACCGTCTTATCGCTTTACCAATCGCAATTTGACAACAGATCTCTACCAGCCGTTGCTCCAGCGGGTCCAGCACCTGCCTGGAGTGCAGGCCGCGGCGCTCATGACAGAAGTGCCGCTTGGCCAGACCTTCCATATGAGGCTGACCCTAGTAGGGAAGAGTTTTGGCGGTCTCAGCAGCCAAAATGGCACGATCACTTCGAATTTCAGAGCGGCCAGCCCTGATGTTCAACAGGTCTTCGGATTCTCCATGCTCAAGGGCCGTTACTTCAATGCGCACGACACGGCCGGGTCGCAGCCAGTCGCCGTGGTAAATCGTACCTTTGCTCACCAATACGCTCCAAACCCACAAGAGTGGGGTTCGATCCTCGGCATGCACTTATTAAATATGCGAAAAGACCAGCCAATAGTTGTGGTGGGAGTCCTGGACGACGCGCGGCAAAGCTCGATCGCTCAACCGCAGCCTGAGGTCGAAATTTGCATTCCACAGATGACGCCTGACAGCCTCTCCTACCTCGCTGTCGAAGGCCGGGCGATGGATCTCGCCCTTCGCACCCAGCGGCCGCTCGCTGCGAGTATTCCCGAGCTGCGCTCCGTCCTTCGCCAGGCAAGCCCCGAACTCGCCGGCGCGACATTCACCACCATGGACCAAGTGGTCCAAGATTCCTACGGAAGCCAAACCTTGGCGGCACATCTGCTCGTACTCTTCGGCGGAGCGGCGCTGCTTCTTTGCATTGCCGGCATTTACGGACTGCTTGCCTACGTGGTCACGCAGCGTACCCGCGAGATCGGCGTGCGCGTCGCACTCGGCGCCAAGCGCGGTGATGTGCAGTGGCTGGTGCTGCGCCAGGCGGGCATGTTGGTGGTTGCCGGCGTGGTCCTCGGAACCGCCCTTGCCATCGCCTCCGGAAGGCTGGTGCGCAGCTTCCTCTACGGAGTCAAGGAACACGACGCCTGGACACTGATCGCCGTCGCTCTCCTATTGCTGCTCAGCGGCGGCCTCGCTGCCTATTTCCCGGCGCGGAAGGCTGCGACGGTAGATCCCATAGAAGCTTTGCGAACGGAGTGAATCCTCCGGAGATGCCTCTGCCAACCTTGAAACGACGGCTCTTGCTGATGGCGTCGGCGGCCCTGTTGGGAGCGTGCGTAGGCTGCACTCTACGCCAATCCAAAGACGCTTACAGGCTAAGTAAGATCGATTCTCAATACTTCCTCATCCCGCCCGGCGTTTCCCAAGCGCCGAAAGGCCGGCAGACGCTTCGTATTTCTCGCCGCGCTCGCCGAAGGTATCCGGGCGCTGTCTCCGTGAGAGATTGTTCGATCAAGAGGCAATGGTTTTCCTTCTATTCAGACGTCGGGAACCCTTCCTATTGGATTGCCGAAACACCCACCGCCGAAGCCTGGGAACAGAGTGCCGGCTACGTCGATATGGAAGTCCAATGGCAAAAATTTCAGCAAGACCTGTACGCCTTGCAACAGAGACAATGCTTTGCCTCCATAGCGGAGTACCGCTTCATCAAGGAAAGGATTGCAAGCAGTTTGTCCTCACCTGCCGAAGATACTCTGTTTTACCGCTATTCTTTTGGTCCCGGCGGATATGTCGATTTGGCGCCGGGCATGCAGGTACGAATCGAACGAAATCTATTTGAAAACCCTTCAGCAACCCAACAGGACTCTGCGAGCTATCGGGGTACGACGACCACATACTACGAGGTCACGCGCGACTCTGAATCGGGAACTCGCCTCAAGTTTCTCCGCACCGAGAAGAGATCGGCAGGATCGGCAAGACTCAGATTGGATTCTTCGGATGGAATGCTGGCGGCCCAATTTGCTGGAGTTCCTCGCCTGCGGCTGTTCTTGCAGGGCCTGGTCATTTCCGGCAATGCTAAAAGTCCCGCCATCCTCATAGGAGCTTCGAACATCAATGATCTGGATGAGGCGACGCAGGCGATTGAGAGCGACTCCGCTATCACTTGTAGCGGGCTGACCGGCCTGCATGTTACTTGCGTGCTCTTCCATGGGTTAGTGACGGTCAGCCCCATGCTCGCTGTTTTTGTGAATGGGAGACGAACCTACGTCCCTATCGGCACGCGGCTATGGCTCATTCTTCCTCGCACGACGAAATCACAGCAGACAACCCTCATGCGGAGTCTTCGCGTGCAGCGCTCGTTTGAGGGCAAGCCCATCGATGTGCAGTTCCCACGCAATTTCGAGGCTGTCTCGCAATTGCTTGTCTTCGGGGGAGATAGAATCTCATGGGCGAAAGCACGGGGTCCGGTTGATTGAACCGGCGGCGCTCCTATAGGGTTATTTTGGAGCTGTGCCATGGATGTCTATCTGGTCGACGGCACATACGAGTTGTTCCGGCACTACTACGCACTGCCGTCCGCAAGGGATGATGACGGCCGGGAGATAGCGGCTGTCCGAGGCGTACTCGCTTCGATGCTGGGAATGATTAAAGAAGGCGCCACGCACATTGCTGTCGCCACCGATCACGTGATTGAGTCGTTTCGCAACGGACTATGGCCGGGTTACAAGACCGGCGCAGGCGTCGAACCCGCCCTGTTGGCGCAGTTCCCATTGCTCGAAGAGGTTCTCTCCGCGGCCGGCATCGTCGTCTGGCCAATGGTGGAGTTTGAGGCAGACGACGCGCTCGCTGCCGCGGCAGTGGCGGCGGCTCGTGATTCGCGTGTTGATCGGGTAATTATCTGCACGCCGGACAAGGACCTCGCCCAGTGCGTTCACGGCGCCCGCATCGTCCAACTCAATCGCCGGACTCGCATCACCTGCGACGAGGCCGGCGTGATCGAAAAGTTCGGCGTCTCGCCGGCGTCGATCCCCGACTACCTGGCGCTGGTGGGCGACGCAGCCGACGGATATCCCGGCCTTCCCGGCTGGGGTGCAAAGTCCTCGGCTGCGGTCCTGGCTAAATATCTCCACTTTGAGTCCATCCCTGCGGACTCTCGCGAGTGGCGCGTGAATGCCGCCAACGCAAGCACCCTTGCAGCTACGCTCCTCCGCGAACGGGATCGCGCGCTGCTTTTTCGAACCCTGGCCACGCTCCGAACCGACATCGCGCTCTTCGATGACATAGACCAGCTGCGATGGAATGGGCCCACAACCGCTTTTACGACGCTCGGGGCACGATTGGACGCGGCGGTCACTGAGAAGCCACGGCCCTCCGGCCGCCGGTCCGATTTACACTGACAAGATGACAGAACTGTCGAAGATCGGCCTTGTCGGCGTGGGGCTGAACGCCACTGACACGCTTATCCCGCTCTCACATTACCCAGCGGTTGGTTCCAAAGTCGAGTACCGTAGCGCGAAGGTGTTGCCGGGAGGACAAGTGGCAACTACGGTGATTGCCTGTCAACGCTGGGGAATACCTACCCGATATGTCGGGAAACTAGGGGACGACGCCGCTGCGGCAGTTCATCGTGAAGAGTTTGCTCGTGCGGGCGTGGAGACGCAGCTCATCACAGTCGCAGGGGCGGCCAGCCCGCAATCACTGATATTGGTCGATGGCGAGGGTGTGCGGACGATTCTTTGCAGACGGGATGAGCGGCTTCTCCTGCAGCCAGGCGATCTGGATCGCCAATGGATCGTGGATGCGCGAGTCCTCCACCTCGACGGTTACGAGACTGCGGCTGCAACCGTAGCAGCCGGATGGGCCCGTGCTGCCGGCATACCTGTCGTCGCCGATCTGGATGAGATTTATCCAGGCGTGGAAGAGCTCCTCGAAAATATCGACTACCTCATTGTGAGCCGGGATTTCCCGGGCCGGTTGATGAGGGAGCCCGATTTGGAGAGGGCCTTGCGTAGAATGCAGAGCCGCTACGGATCTCGCCTTACGGCTGCAACGTTGGGACAAGATGGCGTGCTCGCGTGGGACGGGAAACAGTTTCAGCACAGATCTGCGTATTGTGTTCCAGTGGTTGATACAACTGGGGCTGGAGATATTTTCCACGCGGGATTCATCTATGGACTACTTCAGGACTGGTCGCTCGAGCGGCAGCTCGATTTCGCTTGCGCCGCTGCGGCATTGAATTGCATGGCAGCCGGGGCCAGGGGTGGCATCCAGACGCTCAAGGAGATTGAAAAGCTCATAGCAACGGGCTCTCGATATCCCGCTGCTTATTGTGTCTCGAGTTAGCCTGGCTGAGAATCTAATGTATTTGTATTGAGGTTCGAGGAAATGTGCCGGAATATCAAAATACTGTTCAACTTCGATCCGCCCGTTACTGACGAAGAGGTTCGAGCCGCTTCGCTCCAGTTTGTGAGAAAGATCAGCGGATTCAACAAGCCGTCGAAAGCGAACGAAGCTGCGTTTCTGGACGCGGTCGATTCAGTAGCCGAAATTTCGGCCGGTCTTCTCCGCTCACTGGAAACGAATGCACCCCCAAAAAATCGAGAAGAAGAGGCCGCGAAAGCGAAGGCCCGCGCTGCGGAGAGATTCCACGCTTGAGCCGCTGTGCCGCAAATCATGCTAGGAACCGCAGATCTCTCCACTCCGCTTCGCTCCGGTCGAGATGACAAATGAGGTGCGGTTGCCGATGAAGCTTCGCGATTTCCCCAAACATAAGCCGCAGATCCTGGGTGCCCCAGGTCCGATTCTGGGACCTGGGATTCCTCAAATCTTGAAAAGGCCCAGGTCAGCTACTCTGTCGAAAATCGTTCTGGGAAAAATCTGAGCATCGGTTGCTGGCGCTACCATAAATTTGTCATCTCGAGCGAAGCGGAGCGGAGAGATCTGCGGTTTCCCATATCTGGCGCAAAGAGCGCGCCAGATATGGGGGCGCCCTCAATGGCGGTGGTTTTGGATCCATATTTCAAGCAGATTTAGGGTGCCCCATCCTTGCGCAGCAAGGGTGGGAAACCACAACCGTAGATCACGCCTTTCAGGATGATTTCCTGTTCAGGAAAGGGAGCAGCAAGAAGAAATGAAATTCGGGGTAAACACACTTATCTGGTCCGCGAGTATAGTCGATCCAATTCTCCACTCCTGCCAATCCTTACAATTTCCTGCGATATAGGGACCAGTACTGACTGGCGCCCACAAGCGCGTAATCCTTCGTCAGCAGTCTCGGGATACATGGAAAGAATCGCTTTGATTTCTTCCCCTTCCGCGTCCGTGGAGCGTTGCACCATCAGCAGATCGGGATGCCCGATCAGCATGCCAGCGGGCAACGGATGACGGGCGCTGATGTTGTTGTTCAGGTTGAGCCACACAGCCCCACCTTGTGGCGGACGCCGTCTCAAAGCAAATGAGAAGGGGTTGGCGAAAGAAATGCAGGAAACCGTTTCATTCGGGCGGCTCAACGCCGTCAGCAGGTGTATCCCGTCATTTGTGGTGAGAATGAGCGGCGTGCCATTCTCGTTCTGCCATGTAGGGTCATCCCCTTGCCAGTCCAGCGGAACCCAGGACCTCAGTTGAGCCGAGTCGAAATGCAGTCCTTCAGAGTTCCGCGTTGCTGCCGTTTTGTACGCTGCATATGCAGAGCTCGTGAAATCCTTCAGAAAAATCGGAATGGCAATCGGGCACAGCACCAGCAAGGCGACGACACGTTGGAGTTGGATCTGCCTCCTCGCGACCGCGGTCGTGGAAAAGGAAAACAACAAGATCGCGCCGCTCAGGCACCAGAATGCTGCGAGCGGCAGATCGCCGCGCATCGCATTCGTGGCGCGGCAATAGATATCGCAGCCGACGATCGCCACCGTTGCAAACATGTACTTAAGCGCGATTTGGCGGTTAGCAAAGCTGGCAATGCCAACGGCGAGGCCCGCAACCAAAGTGAATCCCACCTCCCCGATATCTTGAACAAAGGCCGAAACCGCTTCGGACCAGAGCATGCCTTCGCGCTCATGACCGAGGGTTATCGTCTCGCGTAGGAATGCTGCTGGCTGGAAATGGAGACAAGCGATCGCCAATGTAAAAATGGCCAAACCTCCGGCCAACACTCCGGCGAGATGCTTGCGATTCACACCAAACAACAGCAGGCCTGACGCCAACAGGGCCGCGGCCGGCGCCACGAACGAGATCTTCAGTAAAACGGTGCACGCGAGCGCCGCTCCCGTCGATACGCCACCCCAGAATTGCATGCGGTGCTGCCGCCGCTCCAAATCATGATTGTCAGCGGCCTGAAACCGGGAAACGGGCAGTTGCTCAAGAAGAATGAGGAATAGAAGGGCGTACCCAACTCTGTTATAAAACATGGCATGGGAGACCCACGTTGGGTATTCCCCGAGAGGGCGTGCAGCGGATACGAATATCAGAATGAAAAGCCCGAGGACGATCGATGGGATTCGCGCCGGTTCGCGCCGGATCAGCAACAGAAACCACGCTCCGATTACAGCTGTGTAGAATGTTCGTGCCAGCCCGATCGCCTCTGCGTTATAACCGTAAAGCGCTAGCGCCCATTGGAGCGGCTTCCAAACCAGAACCCCAAGGCCAGAATAGAAATCGACGCACGGAATCTGGCCGCATGCTACTCTCCAGGCGCCGTCGAGAAAAACAAAGAAGTCGTGCCCATAGATTCGCGTTGGGAGTGCACCGATCGCCACTTGAATAACACAAACGCTCAGAAGGACGGCAAGGAACAGCCAAAACCCGGACCTTTGGAGGAACGCAGCCATCCGACTTCCAACGGAAAATTTGTCTTTCATAGGCGCCAGTTTCCTCGTTGCTTCGCCAACAAGCCGAGCTGGTCCAGTTTTAGCGCTCAGTTCAGCAAAACAGGCCGGCCTTTCCTAAATCTGCTTAGTGTGACCGGGCGAATACGTCCTTCATGCTCCTCACCCGCAGGTAGTAAACGTCTGAGCCATTGGAGCGAAAAAATTCCTCCCAGCGATATAGAAGCGCAGCATGACAGATTGGGAGAACAAACTGCGAGTTTTGGCTCACCATTTTCCCAGGAGGTTCAGGTTTGTGCAAGTGATGGGCGGATTTTTGAGATGAGGGTTCAATTTACTTAGATCGCTTACCCTGCCGATACACTATGGCCTTGAGGCTTGGGCCGTCTGGATTTCCATAAGGAAACGGAGCAGCAAGAATATGAAATTCGGGGTGAACACACTCATCTGGTCCGCGGGGTTCGATCGATCCAATTTTCCGCTTCTCCCGAACCTCAAGGAGGCCGGCTTCGATGGTGTCGAAGTGCCGATGTTCCGTCCGACTGAGTTCGCGGCCTCCGAGGTTCGCAAGGCGACTGAGGCGAACGGTCTGGAATGTAACATCTGCACCGTCTTGGTCGATGGCCTCAGCTTGATCAGCACAGATGCCAACATAAGGCACAAGACCCGCCTCCATCTTCAAGACGTCATAAAAGCGGCTGCCGAGACGGGCGCAGGAATTGTCGCCGGCCCGGTTTACAGCCCGGTTGGTTATTTACCTGGCCGGCGGCGGACTGCCGACGAGTGGAAGTGGGCGGTCGAGGGTTTTCAATCCATCGGCGAGACGCTCGCCGCGAATGGCGTTACTCTCGCCTTCGAGCCGCTCAATCGTTTTGAGACCTACTTCCTCAACACCGCCGCCGATGCCGCGATGCTGGCCGAAGAGATTGGCCATCCGAATATCGGCATTCTCTTCGATACATTCCACGCCAACATTGAAGAGAAGGACATCTCCGCGGGTTACCGCACGGTGGGCCGCCACCTCAAACACGTTCACACTTGTGAAAACGATCGGGGCATACCGGGGAGCGGCCACGTGGAATGGAACGACGTCTTCAAAGCCCTGCGCGATCTGAAGTATGACGGATGGCTGACCATCGAGAGTTTTGGTTTTGCGCTGGGGGATGTGAGCGCCGCCGCATCCATATGGCGGGACATTGAACGCACACCGGAGTCGATCGCCTTCGACGGCGTTCAGTTCTTGAAGAAAACTTTGGCGGCCATGAGCGAGGCATCATGAAAATTGCGATGAATCCCAGGTCCCAGAATCGCGACCTGGGGCACCCGCCGCGCGTACAACCACAAACGTTTCGGGACCTGGAGCACCCGTCTACGCTATCTATGCCCGGGCCTCAAACACCATGTTGAACGGCGTCTCCGTCGCCTTGCGGAAGCGGGTAAATCCGCCGCTGCGCACTACCTTTTCTATATTTGCCGGACCCGCTTGGGCGCCCAGCCCCAGGGCCACTTCCTGGGAAAGCGAGCAGGGCACACAGATGGATGCCGATGCCGAATAGAAAATACGGCCGACCGGATTCATGTTGGCGGCAATGTCGTCGCTGGCCGCCGGCTCTACGATCATCCAGGTACCCTCCGGCGCAAGCGACTCGCGCACATGCCTCGCGGCGCCCGCCGGATCGCCCATGTCATGCAGACAATCGAAGAAGGCCACCAGATCATAGTTCCCGCCGGGAAATGTCTTGGCGGGAGCTACTTCAAATTTCACCCTGTCCGAAACCCCCGCTTTTGCCGCCTTCTCGCGCGCCTTCTCAACGGATGCCGCGTGGTAATCGAAGCCAACGAACCGGGATTTGGGATAGGCATTCGCCATCAACAGGGTCGATGCGCCATGTCCGCAACCGATGTCCGCCACGCTTGCGCCGGCCTGGAGCTTCGCTTCCATTCCTTCGAGCGCTGGAATCCAGCTCGAAACCAGGTTCGCCAGATAGGTCGGCCGAAAGAAACGTTCGCAGCCCTCAAACAAGCCCTTCTCATGTTCATGCCAGCCCATACCGCTGCCGGTGCGGTAAATCTCTGTAATTTTCTCCTCGTCCTTCATCAATGACGCCAGCATGTGATAAAAGCCCGGCAGGTGGACGGGTGTATCGTCCATAGCCAGCGCCAAAGACTGCTCCGGACTCATAAAGTAGGTGCCAGTGGCCGCGTCGTACTCCACATATTGTCCGGCGGCATTTGCATTCAGCCACTCTCGCACATAGCGCTCGGCCGTCCCGGTGCGCTTGGCTAGCTCCGCCGGCGTCACCGGTTCTCCGTCTGCCATAGCGCGGTAGAGCCCTAATTTGTCTCCAATCAGAATCAACGGCGCCTGTATCGCGGCGCCCATGTCCTGCACCGCCCGCCCCAGTAGGGCATTGAGTTTGTCAGGATCGATCTGTCGCGTCTGTGTAGATGTAGCCATACCTCAACCCTCCTTGAAGAGGCGGGAGTTACGGCTACAATAGTGTGCTGGAGCGATCTGGAAATCAGGCTCACGGCCGACACGCTAAGTCGCGCGGAACCCCGGGGCCTTCTGATTCGAGATGAGCATACTCTACGGGATTCGGCCGCGCAACCTACGAAAGGCTAAATCAGAATGATAACCATCCTCGGGGCAGGCGGGGCGATAAGCAACCACCTGGTCAAACTTCTTGCGGCAAGAAATCAGCCGTTCCGCCTGGTTGGGCGTAAGCCGCGGACAGTTCCCGGCGCGGCTGAAACACTTGTAGCTGATCTCACCGATAGAGACCAGGCGATCCGTGCTGTCGCCGGCTCCGACCTGGTGTATCTGCTGGTCGGTCTCAAGTACGATCACACGCTTTGGCGGGAGATGTGGCCGCGCGTCATGAGCAACACCATCGAAGCCTGCAAGCGCGCCGGCGCAAAGCTCATCTTCTTTGACAACGTGTACATGTACGGGAAAGTCAGCGGCTCTATGACCGAGGAAACGCCCTTCAATCCCTGCAGTAAGAAGGGAGAAATCCGCGCGCGCATTGCCACCGCCCTTATCAACGAGTGGAAGGCGGGCGCCCTCACCGGCATGATTGCGCGCGCCGCCGACTTCTACGGCCCCGATACGCTGAACGGGCTCCCGAATGTTCTCGTCTTCGAGCCTTTCTCCCGCAAGCAGACAGCTTCATGGCTGGTGAATGACTCCGTTCCCCACTCCCTTACTTACACGCCGGACGCCGCGCAGAGCTTGGTTCAACTCGCCGAAAGCGCAACCGCCTGGAATCAGACCTGGCATCTCCCCACCACTCCCAATCCGCTCACGGGAAAAGAGTTTGTCGCTCTCGCCGCAAAGGAATTTGGTATTGCCGCGAAACATCGGCTCCTCAATAGGCCCATGATCTGGATTGCCGGATGGTTCAACCCTCCGGTCGCAGAATCCTACGAAATGCTCTATCAAAGCGATTCGCCTTACCTGTTCGACTCCGGCAAGTTCGCCCGGGAGTTCGGCTTTGCGGGCACTCCTTACCCCGACGGTATCCACACCACCGCCGCTTCATATCAAGCCTGAGCGCACCGCCGGCATTCCCCGTTTGCGCTTGTGGTAGATTGCGTCTCATGGATTTCGCGGATTTTGTGGTTCGAAGGGCCGAACTCGAAGATGCAGCCGGCATCGCACATGTCCAGGTGGAAAGTTGGGGAACTACCTATACAGGCATCGTTCCTGACGCATTCCTTTCCTCGCTGAACAGGGAAGTGCAGACCCAACGGTGGCAATCGCTATTGGCTGGAGATGCTAACTTGGCCTTTGTAGCCGCAGACCAAGCGGGTATTTTCGGGTTCGCCAGCGGAGGAAGAATCCGCGAAGCGGTGCTTGAGTACGATGCGGAACTGTATGCCATCTACCTACTGCTGCAACGGCAGAAGCAAGGCATCGGTCGAATGTTGATCTCTAACCTGGCCTCCGGTCTGCGCGCCGCCGGCTTCAAGAGCATGCTGCTCTGGGTTCTGGAGGCGAACCCTTCCGTTTCCTTCTACAAGCGCCTTGGAGGCATCCCGGTAGCCGAAAAGTCCATACAGCTTGGAGGAGTTGATCTGCCGAAGCTTGCCTTTGGTTGGCCCACTCTGGATCGTCTCATCTAGGCCAGCGACGATGAAGGATTCATCGCCAATTGCTTATCTCTTTGGAGGGTCTTTGCTTTTCTTTCTGTCATTCCCGTAGGGAATCTGCTTTTCCTATCGCGTCGCTACCATGCCGGGAGACAAGAAGCAGATTCCGTACGGGAATGACAGAAAGAAAAGCAACAGCGAAGATTTGTTGCTTTCTTACCCATCAGCTAGTTGATCCTGAGGGCATTCTTGCATTGGCCAGAACTGCATAAACGTTTTGACACATGACGACGGGGCCGTCCAATTTACTCATGAAGAGATCCGCGTAAGTTGAATCTACCGGCGCCTCATTCACCGCGGATAGCAAGATGACCGGCAGCTTGGGATTACGTCCTTTGATTCGGCGAGCAAGCTCCGTTCCGGACATGCCCGGCATCAGATGGTCCGATAACACGAGATCGATCCGGTGAGAATCCAAAAAATCCAAGGCCTGCTGGCCCGAGCTTGCGGTTAACACCAGGTAACCCGCCCTTTCAAGCACGAGCTTTCTGACAGCCAACTGATTCTCTTCGTCATCTACACATAAGATGAGATCCCTGTCGCACATCGAGATTCCTTGAAGCTTCGTAGACACGGTCGTTAAGCGTAAGATACAAGTCGAGAATCCAGCGGCTGCGACGACTTGGACGTGGGAATGAAAACAGAGAAAGACGTGACGTTCCTCTCCAGGAAGCGCATACTGCGAAAGCGAATGGTGCCTTCATACTTTTGCACGATGCCCTTGCTGATCCAAAGACCTAACCCCGTACCCTTGATAGACTTTGTTGTAAAGAACGGCTCAAATAGCTGCTTTGCGTCTTCAGGGCGAATACCTGAACCGGTATCGGAAATCAAAACACGAACGCCTCGCACCTGCTGACTGTCTTCACTGGCTTCGTGCACCCGAATGCGAAGACGTCCACCCTCAGGCATTGCTTGAATTGCATTGCCAATGAGGTTGAGGAACACTTGTTTCAACTCACCGGGGAAGCATTGAACTTGAGCGTTGCCGCTGTACACTTTCTCCAGGGTGATCCCGCTGAACTGCAGATGACGTTCCTGAAGCGCCAGAATGTCTTCTACAATCTCCGCAATCGAAACCGGAACTGCCTGCTTCGATTCCCGATAGAAGCTGAGTGTCTGCCGGGTGATATGCGCAACTCTCGACAGCTCCTCTTCAGCGATCCGGGCGTACTTCCGGCCCTCGTCGTCTAAGGAAGGATGATCTTGGAGCAGGTAAAAAGCATTCCTGATGGCTTCTAATGGATTGTTAATTTCATGCGCGATAATTCCGGCAACCCGCCCCATCGCCGCGAGTTTTTCGCTCTTACGCAGAGCTTCTTCGGCCTGCAATTGTGCCGTGATATCGCGGCTTATCTCCAATATGGCGCGACGAGCCCCTTCGCCATCAATCTGTAGCACTTGGCGGCTCGCCACCACTACTTCGCGGCCTTGTTTCGTAAACTGAACCAGGTTTCCTTCCCATCTTCCGTCTCTCGCGATCGCCGACTCTATGTTTTCAGCCGAGGTGGGAAGTTTGGTACGCAGTATTTGATGAACGTTTCTACCCAGCACCTCTTTCCGGCTCCAGCCATAGAATGCTTCTGCCCCGGAGTTCCAAAACTGAAGAACGCCATCCAGGTCGCGCACCATAATGGCTTCGGAAGCGAGATCGAGCAGATCCGCACGTTGTCGCAACTCGTGTTCCATATGCTTGCGTTCCGTGATGTCGACCATCGTTCCGACCGCGCCGCGGACTGCGCCGGAGCCGTTGAAGAGCGGGCTGGCGCTGATAAGGACTTGGGTTGCTTCCCCACTCTCCTCACGTAGTTCCAGTTCAACGCTATGTACGGGCTTTCCCTCCGCCGCCACGCGCAGTACCGGGAATTCCTGGGGCGCCAGCCGTCGCCCGTTTTGGTAAATTTCGCGCGGGAACTTATGCCTCCCGTCGTTGCCGGTTGAAAAACTCCATCCTGTCTTCATCCCCAATATCTTGCCGAGAGCCGCATTGCCGGTGACTACACGACACTCAGGGTCATGCGCAACGGAAACCCCTATCGGCAGCACCTGCATGATTGTCTCAAGCTCGGTTACCCGCTGTTCGAGTTCGTTGTTCAGGCTTCTAATCTGTTGTTCCGCGGCAATCTGTCCGCTGATATCGGTGCTGGTCCCAAACCAATGAACCACCCTGCCATGCGAATCACGAATGGGGATGGCGCGGGAAAGAAACCAGCGATACCGGCCATCCTTTCCCAAGAGTGGAGCTGTTTCCTCCCATGGTTCGCCTGTCTCCCAAGAGCGCTGGATGCTCTCGACAACCCGGTCAACGTGGTCCGGGTGATGGAATCTCTGCCATTTCCAGCCTTGCATCTGTTCAAGCACCGTGCCGGTATAGTCATACCAGCGTTGGTTGTACCAGGAGACCGATCCGTCCGGATTCGCCATCCACGCAAGTTGCGGAATCGAGTTGGCGAGTGTCCGGAATTGAGTCTCGCTCTCTCTCAACTCCTCCGTCCTGTTCAGCACACGCTGTTCTAATTCAAGATTCAACAGCTCCAACTCACGTGCCTTGCGATACAGCTCCGCGAATACGCTGACTTTGGCTCGCAACAGTTCGGGGACTACAGGAACAGAGATATAATCCATCGCCCCGCGCTGATATCCCTTAAGCCGGTCCAAGTCGGTCAAGTGTATGCCAGAGATGAAGATGATCGCGATTTTCTGAAAGCGTGGATGTTGCCGGATCATGTCCGCAAGCTGAAAACCATCCAATTCAGGCATGCTCACGTCCATCAGAATGACGGCAATGTCCATCTTCAGTAAGAGATCCAGCGCTTCTCTCCCGGAAGTGGCCTTGATCAGATTTTCTCCGAGCTCGCCAAGAATGGCTTCATAGGTGAGCAGCTTCGCAGGCTGATCGTCCACCATCAGGATGTTGACTTTCTCTTCCATCGTCGCGCTCTCCTTACGGAAAACCTCACCTTTACCCAACTATGACGCTTGTCTTAGCTTAGGCGGTGCTATCTGTGCAGCCAGACGCGTAGAGCGGATAGCAGTTGCTCGGTATTGACCGGCTTTGCCAGATAGTCGGAGGCGCCGGCTTCAAGGCACTTTTCACGGTCGCCTTTCATTGCCTTTGCGGTCAACGCGATAATCGGAAGCCGCCGGAACAATGCCTTCTGCCGCATTACCTGCATGGTTTCGTAACCGTCCATCTCCGGCATCATGATGTCCATCAATACAATCGCCATGTCAGGCATCGATTCGAGTGTCGCGATTGCTTGCCGGCCGGTTCCGGCGGCCAACACAGTCATCCCGCGACGTTCAAGCACGCTGCTGAGCGCGAAGATGTTGCGGACGTCATCGTCCACAACCAGCACCTTCTTCCCTACCAATGCGTCATCGGAGCGATGCAGCCGGTCAAGCAAATTCTGTTTTTCAGGCGGCAGATTCGCGACGACTCGGTGAAGAAACAAAGCGGTTTCGTCCAGCAGCCGTTCCGGCGACTCGACTCCTTTCACCACGACGCTGCGGGCCAGAGTATGCAGGCGCGCATCTTCCTCGGGCGACAATTCCTTTCCAGTGAAGACCACGACTGGCAAGTCGCCGAGCGATGGGGTTTCGCGAAGACGCTCCAAAACTCCGAAGCCGGACATGTCGGGAAGACGAAGGTCGAGCACAACACAGTCGAATGGTTGTTCGTGGAGCAGGGTTAGAGCCTCACCGCCGCCGGTGGCGACCGTGACATCGATGTCGTCATGGCCCAGCAGCTCGCGAATACTCAGCTGCTCGGCGGGGTTATCTTCGACGATCAGCAATCGCTTCCGCGGCGCTGCCGCGAATTCCCTGATCCGGATGAACGCCGCGTCGAGCTCCTCCGCTGTAGCGGGTTTTGTCACGAAGGCGAAGGCGCCACGCGCCAAAGCATGCCGCCGTTCTTCGTCGACCGTGAGTATCTGCACCGGAATATGACGTGTATCGGGATCCTGCTTCAGGTGGTTGAGGACGGTCCAACCCACCATGTCGGGGAGAAAAACGTCCAATGATATGGCAGTCGGATGGAATTCACGGGCTAGTGCAAGCCCCTCCGCGCCACGCATAGCCAGAAGTACTTTGAAGCCGCTGTCGCGCGCCAGATCGCATAGGAGCCTGGCGTAGTGCAGGTCGTCTTCGATGATGAGCAGGACCGCATTCCCCGGCTCGATCATTTCCCGGTCGTCGGCAATCCGCTCGGCGGGTATCTCCAGGGGGCTCGTGCTCGACAACTGAGGGCTCAAGCCGGAGGGTGAGGCTTTGGCCTCCAAAGTGGCCACACTGGATCCAGACGGTCCCATATAGGTCTGCGGCAGATAGAGGGTGAACGCACTTCCTTTGCCAGGTGTACTTCGCAGTCGAATCTCTCCGCCTAGCAGACCCGCCAGCTCCCGGCTGATGGCCAGCCCCAGACCAGTGCCACCGTACTTGCGGCTGGTCCCGGCGTCCGCCTGCTGAAAAGCCTCGAAGATGATCCTCTGTTTCTCGAATGGAATACCAATCCCCGTATCGGTAACCTCGAAGGAAACAACCGCAGCTGCGCGGCTGAGGATCGGGTGGTCCTCGCTCCATCCTCCTGCGGATATAGATACATTCAGACGTACGCCCCCCTGTTCCGTGAACTTGCAGGCATTGGAGAGCAGATTCTTGAGCACCTGCTGTAGGCGCTTGGAGTCCGTCACAAAGCTGCGGGTCAGGTGTGGGTCGGTGTTTATTTCGAAACTCAGCCGCCGATTCTCCGCCTCGTGGCGGAAAGGCCGTCCGACCATCTCGAGCAGACTGGCAAAAAACACTTCTTCCGCCTCTACCGAGACGGTTCCGGATTCGATTTTGGATAGATCCAAAATGTCACTGATCAGATTGAGAAGATCGGTTCCCGCCCCATGGATGGTACGGGCAAATTCGACCTGCTTTGAGCTGAGATTGCCATCCGGATTGTCGCTGAGCTGCTGGCCTAGGACCAGGATGCTGTTCAGAGGCGTGCGTAGCTCATGCGACATATTCGCTAAAAATTCCGACTTATACTTGGAGGTCAGCGCCAGCTCCTTAGCCTGGCCTTCAAGTGCGCCGCGCGCCTGCTCAATCTCCTGGTTCTTGCGTTCGACCTCCACGTTCTGCTCAGCAAGCTGCTGAGCCTTTTGTGCCAGCTGCTCGTTGGTCTGCTGCAATTCTTTCTGCTGGGTCTGCAGCTCGGTAGCCAATTGCTGCGATTGTTTCAGCAGTCCTTCCGTTTGCATCGTCGCTTCGATGCTGTTGAGCACGATGCCGATGCTGGTTGTCAATTGCTCCAGGAAGGCGAGCTGCGAAGCCGTGAAGGTGCTTAGCGAGGCCAGTTCAATGACCGCCTTTACCCGGTCCTCAAAAAGAACGGGAAGAACAATTACATTGCGCGGGATTGTTTCGAACAAACCCGAGCGGATTGAGATGGTGTTCGGTGGCAGCTCGTTGATCACCATCCGCCGCTTTTCGGCCGCGCATTGGCCCACCAGACCCTCGCCGATTTTCAAACGCCGGAGATTCCCGTCATGCCCTTGATCGGCAAACGAGGAAAGCGGCACCATGCCCGCCTCTTCCTCCGTGTCCATTTGATAGATAACGCCTTGCTGAGCATTCACCAGGAGCGCCAGTTCCGACAGCAGTGTCCGCCCAACGGTCGACAGATCACGCTGACCTTGCAACATGCCGGTGAAGCGTGCAAGGTTGGTCTTGAGCCAGTCCTGCTCGGTGTTCCGCTCGGTCGTAAGCCGCAGGTTGTTGATCATGGTGTTGATGTTGTCTTTCAACTCCGCAACCTCGCCGCTGGCCTCGACCTGGATGGACCGGGTCAGATCGCCCTTAGTAACTGCCGTAGCCACCTCGGCAATCGCTCGAACCTGGTTGGTCAGGTTGTCGGCAAGCAGGTTCACATTTCCCGTGAGATCTTTCCAGGTGCCTGCGGCACCGGGCACATTCGCCTGGCCGCCAAGGCGGCCTTCCACGCCGACTTCGCGCGCTACCGTGGTTACCTGGTCGGCGAAGGTAGCCAGCGTGTCCGTCATATTGTTAATCGTCTCGGCCAAGGCGGCGACTTCGCCTTTAGCGTTCACGGTCAGTTTCTGTGTCAGAACTCCATTGGCGACGGCCGTAACCACTTTCACGATGCCGCGCACCTGCTCGGTAAGGTTGGCGGCCATCACGTTCACATTGTCGGTGAGGTCCTTCCATGTGCCGGCGACCCCCGGGACTTCCGCTTGCCCACCGAGCTTGCCGTCGGTGCCCACCTCGCGCGCTACACGCGTCACTTCAGCGGCAAACGCATTGAGCTGGTCCACCATGGTGTTAATGGTGTTTTTCAGCTCCAGGATTTCGCCTTTCACGTCGACGGTGATTTTGCGGGACAAATCGCCGCGCGCCACGGCAGTCGTGACTTCGGCGATATTGCGTACCTGGCCGGTCAGGTTTCCGGCCATGGCATTCACGGAATCTGTAAGGTCCTTCCACGTCCCGGCCACGCCGGGTACATTGGCCTGCCCGCCCAACCGGCCCTCGCTGCCCACTTCGCGCGCCACGCGGGTCACCTCCGCAGCGAAGGAGCGCAACTGTTCGACCATGGTGTTAAGCGTTTCCTTCAGCTGCAGAATCTCGCCGCGCACATCCACGGTGATCTTTTTGGAGAGATCGCCGTTGGCAATCGCCGTCGCTACCTCGGCAATGTTACGCACCTGCCCGGTCAGGTTGCTGGCCATGAAATTTACGTTGTCGGTAAGGTCTTTCCACGTCCCGGCCACACCGGGCACCTCCGCCTGCCCACCGAGCTTGCCGTCCGTGCCTACCTCGCGCGCGACACGGGTCACTTCGCCGGCGAAAGCGTTGAGCTGGTCGACCATGGTGTTGATGGTGTTCTTCAGCTCGAGAATTTCTCCTTTCACATCCACGGTGATTTTGCGCGATAAATCGCCGCGCGCCACGGCGGTCGTCACTTCGGCGATGTTGCGCACCTGCCCGGTCAGGTTCCCGGCCATCGAGTTCACCGAATCGGTGAGGTCCTTCCAGGTGCCGGCAACGCCGGGAACGTTGGCTTGTCCGCCTAAACGGCCCTCGCTGCCCACTTCGCGGGCCACGCGGGTCACCTCGCCGGCAAAAGCATTCAGCTGATCGACCATGGTGTTGATAGTGTCTTTGAGCAGAAGAATCTCGCCGCTCACGTTCACGGTGATTTTCTTCGAAAGATCGCCGCTGGCGATGGCGGTAGACACTTCAGCGATATTGCGCACCTGCCCGGTCAGGTTACTGGCCATCGAGTTAACAGAATCTGTGAGGTCCTTCCATGTGCCGCCTACGCCGGGCACTTGTGCCTGGCCGCCCAGCTTTCCGTCGTTACCCACTTCGCGCGCCACACGGGTGACTTCGGAAGCGAAGGCGCGCAACTGCTCCACCATGGTGTTGATGGTGTCTTTGAGTTCTAGAATTTCGCCCTTCACGTCCACGGTGATCTTGCGTGACAAATCGCCACGGGCCACGGCCGTGGCTACTTCGGCAATGTTGCGCACCTGCCCGGTCAAGTTGCTGGCCATGAAGTTGACGTTGTCGGTGAGGTCCTTCCAGGTGCCGGCAACGCCGAGCACCTCCGCCTGGCCGCCCAGCTTGCCTTCCGTGCCAACTTCGCGGGCGACGCGGGTAACCTCGCCGGCAAAGCCGTTGAGCTGGTCCACCATGGTATTGATGGTGTTCTTTAGTTCTAGAATTTCACCCTTCACGTCCACGGTAATTTTGCGCGACAAATCACCGCGCGCCACCGCAGTGGTCACTTCTGCGATATTGCGCACCTGCCCGGTCAGGTTGCCGGCCATTGAGTTGACTGAATCGGTAAGGTCTTTCCAAGTGCCGGCAACGCCGGGCACGTTCGCCTGGCCGCCCAGCCGGCCTTCACTCCCTACCTCGCGGGCCACGCGAGTCACCTCGCCGGCAAACCGGTTTAGCTGATCCACCATGGTGTTGAGTGTTTCTTTGAGCTGCAGTATCTCGCCACGCACATCGACGGTAATCTTGCGGGAGAGGTCGCCGCTGGCGATGGCGGTAGCCACTTCTGCGATGTTGCGTACTTGCCCGGTCAGGTTGCTGGCCATGAAGTTTACATTGTCGGTGAGGTCTTTCCAGGTCCCGCCCACGCCCGGCACCTGCGCCTGCCCACCTAATTTGCCTTCAGTGCCTACCTCGCGGGCCACGCGCGTAACCTCACCGGCAAAGGCGTTCAACTGGTCCACCATGGTGTTGATGGTGTCCTTCAGCTCGAGAATTTCGCCCTTCACGTCGACGGTGATCTTGCGCGACAAATCGCCGCGCGCCACCGCAGTGGTTACCTCGGCGATATTGCGTACCTGTGCTGTTAGATTGCCGGCCATTGCGTTGACCGAGTCGGTGAGATCTTTCCATGTGCCGGCCACTCCGGGAACGACGGCCTGGCCGCCAAGCTTGCCGTCGGTGCCCACTTCGCGGGCCACACGCGTCACTTCCGACGCAAAGGAGCGCAACTGGTCCACCATGGTGTTGATCGCTTCTTTGAGCTGCAGGATCTCCCCGCGGACGTCCACCGTAATCTTGCGCGAGAGATCGCCGCTGGCGACGGCGGTAGCTACTTCGGCGATATTGCGCACCTGGCCGGTCAAGTTACTGGCCATCGAATTGACGGAGTCGGTAAGATCTTTCCAGGTTCCGGCCACTCCCGGCACCTGGGCCTGACCACCGAGCTTGCCATCGGTGCCCACCTCGCGCGCCACACGGGTCACTTCCGAGGTGAACACGCTGAGCTGCTGAATCATGGTGTTGACGATCTCGGCGGAACGGAAGAACTCCCCTTCGAGCGGCCGCCCGTCCACGTCCAGTCGCACGGTTTGAGCCAGATTGCCCTGGGCCACCGCCGCGATGGCGCGGGTGACTTCTGTCGTTGGCCGGAGGAGATCCTCCACCAACGTGTTCACTGAAACCTCCATTTCCCCCCAGGCGCCTCGCGACTCGTTGAAGCGGGTGCGCTCTCGCGTCCTGCCCTCTTTGCCCACGACCTGGCCGACACGCCTGAGCTCCTTAGCCATCTGCTGATTGGCGGCGACGATCTCATTAAACGTATCCGCGACTTTTCCCGGCAATCCGATCCACGAGCCAGGCAGCCGTACGGAGAAGTTTCCATCCCGGACGGCTTGTAGTTTCGCCAGGATCACATTGAGGTGAGCCGAAGGCGGCTCGGCAATTTCATCGATCCTGCCGTTAGATCTTGGGCTCTTTTTGTGGCTGCCGTTGACGGCAGCGGCGGGATCGCGCTCCTGGCCTTTTTTCATGGTCTCTCGTGACCCAGCCATGGTCGTCTCCTTGCCGGTTGCTTTCCGGTCAATCTGAGGAGGAACAATACGCGCTCAGGATCCATCGCGCGCAGTTTACTGGATTTGTTTTGAAAATGACCCGGTGCGAGGAGACTCTCGCGAAAAAAATTAAGATCTGACGAGAAAGCCGCCGGCGCCCGCTCGCTCTTAGTCTTAAATGTTTCATCGATCTTAACACTCGATATAAAACGTAACTACAACTAAATGGTTATATTACAATCACCGAAACACATTTGTAATTTTAGAGCGTCGCCGGTTCTTTATCCGAAATCTTCTCTTCGAACAGCTAGTCGCTCCCACGTCCGAATTCCCGGAAGCAACAGGCAGATTCATCCCTTTCTGCCGCTCGTGGCGCGCAGATAGTTTTCTCCAATTGGGCAACTTTGCCATCGGCTTGTGCCTGGACCCTAAATCTCAGGAGACGCGGCCGGTCTGGCTTAAGCCGCGATAGAAGCCCAGGTCTTCATTGCGGATCATCTTGGTGATATAGAGAATCTGTCCGTAGTGTAGTCCGAAATGCTCCACCACCTGGTACACAGCCGCCAGGCCGCTGACGTGGTAGCCCTGAATCTCGAATGGAGCGAGCAGGTCCGCCTCCGTGAGGCGGTCGAGCACTTGCGACGCCTGGTCGATGGTGGCTCCGAGCCGGGCGAGAAGCACGGCGCCTGAAATTATCGCTGGTTGATCGAATTCCGCGGGCCGGTCACGCGTGTCCTCCAACCGATTAAACGACGCCACGAGCCATTGGCCCACATTACCGTTCAGATGCAGTATCAGATTCCCAATGCTGTTGCTGGAATCGTTCGGACGCCACCAAACCTGGTCATCCGTAAGGGATTCGACGCAGCCCCGCAGCCGCGGCCAATACTGCCCGAACAGCTTGTCGCGGGAAAACTCAAGAAACAGCATGGCGGTCTTCGGTTCAGGACTTGTGATCATGGGAAACAAGCCTCCTTCGCGGCGGTTAGCCGAAATATCCGTAGTTTCCCATATCGGGCGATTTGCGATGCTCCGGTCTTTTGTTTTCGCAGTTGGTTTTGGGCGCAGAAGCAGATTCCCTGCGGGAATGACAGAAAGAAAGGCAAAGGCCTGACCGGTCTTTGTATTCGCAGTTGCTTTTCTGGCCTGTCATTCCCGCAGGGAATCTGCTTCTGTGGTCTCCCACCCTTCGCACGGAACAGCGCCGTGCGAAGGGTGGGATGCCACAACCGATGGCAGAGCCTAGCCGGCCGCAGTCAGGCCGGCACTAAGAGCTGAACGGCATTCCCGCTCGAGCATAGCCAGCAATTGGTCCATGTGCTCGGTGCGAGTTCTGAAGTTCACAGGATTGATGCGGAACCATGTCTTACCTTTCAGCTCGGTGGTCGAGATCCAGAATTTTCCGCTCTCCTCAATTTTCCTCACCACCCGCGCGTGCAGGCTCTTCGCATCGGCGCCGTCCAGCTCGGCGATGCTATAACGAATACAGATCGCGGACATGGGCGGATTGCTTGCCGCCTCGAACTCAGGGTGGCTCACCGCCAGCGAATAGAGATGCCTGGCCTGGCGCACGTTGTTGTCAATCCACGCGCCGATCTGGCGGGCGCCATAGCGTTTGAAGCTCATCCAGACCTTCAGGCCGCGGAAGCGCCGCGACTGCTCAAAACCGTGCACATAATATTGGTAGCGTTCCTCTGCAGGATCCAATTCGTCGGTAAGATAAGACGGCATGATGCCGAAGGAAGCGGTTAACCGCCGCTCGTCCTTTACCAGCAACGCTCCCGCGTCCAAGGGCGCATAGAACCACTTATGCGGATCGATGGTGATTGAGTCCGCCAGTTCCAGTCCGCCGTCGCGCATGGGAAATTCGTTCGATAGCAGCATGCCGCCGCCATAGGCCGCGTCGGCGTGCAGCCACATCCCTTCACGATCGGCAATCATGCGCAATTCGCCGATCGGATCCACGGCGCCGGTATTCGTGGTTCCGAAGATCCCAACGATGCACAGCGGGCGGATGCCGTGCCTCCTGTCATCTTCAATGGCTGCTTCGAGCGCATCCAGGCGCAGGCGAAACTCCGCATCGGTGGGCAGCGCTCGCAGCGCCGTGCGGCCCAGACCCACGGCATCCACCGCCTTATCTACCGAAACATGCCGCTCTTCCGAGGTGTATACCGCCCAGCGCTCGTGAACCCCGTCGTGTTGTGCGCGATCGCCGGAAGCCCAATCGCGCGCCAGCTTCAGCCCGATAAAATTGGCCATCATGCCGCCGCTGGTGAGGTTGCCCCCCGCTTGCTGGCCATAGCCGGCAAGATCGGTGAGCCAGCGAACCGTTCTGCGTTCCATGGCCACCCCGGCGGGGCCGACCGAATACGCGCCGATGTTCTGGTTAAGCGCCGAGCAGATGAAATCCGCAAGCACGCCGATCGGAGTCGGCGAAGGGGTAATCAACCCCATGTAACCCGGATGTCCGACGTGGGTGCAATAGGGGAGAAGCTTTTCCTGAATCTCCCCAAGAACATTCTCTGCGGGGCTCGGCGTCTCGGGTAAGGGTTCGTCGAAGAGCTTTGTCAGCGCCTTCGGTTCGATCTGGGGAAAGACTGGCTTCTCTTTGATCTGATCGAAATATTCAGCCAGTAAATCGACAACCTGATGTCCGACTTCCTGGAACTCGCGGGCGTCCATGCAGTACTCCTAATCTTATTCCTGGCCGCACGCGAAGTTCGCGGCATCGTTGGTATCGCCCGTGCCCTTATACTTCGCTGTCAATGGATAGGGGCACAATGGCCGGGTCATCATAACCTTGCCTTGGCCAGGAGGTCCGGGCGAATATTTCGTCGCAATCACGGTCTCCGCCGGAACACCGTTCTCTACCCAGCCGACCAGCGCATCGAAGACACCGAACTTTGGTCCATCCGCCGTAGGTAGTCCGAGCTGTCCAAAGAAGTTAGGTCCGGGTCCGCCGATGCAGTGCTCCATCCCCGGCGCCATGTACAGCCGCATAAAAGAACTTGTCTTCTCTTCTCCCATCAGTTTTTGGACGCTCTTGTAGTAATCGATGCTGTTCCAAGGGGAAATGGCAGGATCATTCCAGCCATGATAGACAATCAATTTGCCGCCGCGTGCTTCGAACCGGCCCAGGTCGGCGCTGGTCGCATCCAGATCCTCGGCCGTCTTTTCGGTTGCTCTCTGAAGGGAGTCGTCCACGTTCGCCGTCAAAATATTCCATTTCGGGTCGTCCATCACCATATAGCGGAAATAGCCTTGTACATATTGAACACCCGCGCCCGCTCCAGGCCCACGTCCCAACACCCAGTCGCTCCAGCCGCCGGCCTCATCGCCCATCACGAATCCCGGGAAGATGGATTTTCCATGCCCATCCTCGCCGCCTGAGTAATACTTCTTGAGCGAGTTCACCTGCTGCCGAGTCAGGCACTCCACGGAGTCGGTTCCCTTGCATAACAGCACTGCCGGATCGAAATGGCATTTGGCCGGATCGCTGATGATCCCGTCCTTCACGCCGTCCAATTCGTCACATTGCGCCAGCGCCGCCCGTTCGATCGCAGGCAGTTTAAGCGTTGAAATGTATGCTCGCGGATCACTTATGGTCGCCTGAGCTAGATCCACGGCTGAGCCCAGCATCCGGGTCCATGCATTCGCCGGCGCGCCCGCCAATATTCCGTCGTAGTCTTCCGGAAAACGCTCGGCTTCCATAAGCGCCTCGCGCCCTCCATCCGAGCATGAATCGAAGTATGCCTTTTGCGCCGCTTTGCCGTAATACGCCTTCACCACATCTTTAGCCCGCTCCGTGGTCAGGTGTACTGCGCGCCAGCCAAAATCCTTTACCTTCTCCGGATGGCCGAAGGCCCAACTCGCGTCCTCCGCGTCACCAAAGTGCCCCGCATCCGATCCTGCGGTGGCAAATCCACGCCGCAGATTGCCGGCCAGACCCTGATACCCGATGGAGCCGGCAAAGCCCCCATTTCCCACTCCGAGAAATCGCCCATTCCAGTCGTTCTCCGGCATCCACACTTCGAAGTTAATTTCCGAGTCCGAAGTGGGCCGTATCACTCCTGCAACCCGGCAAAATGCCGGCAGGCCTTGCAATGGTGGATTGGTCGCAGGCTCGTCGACCGAGCCGGAACTCACCTGTTCGGCCATGGTAATGGTGGTATCCGGCAGCTTGAGATCCTTGATCGCATCACAGTTGTCCGCGTGAGCCGCAGGCACGGTACTAAGGAGTGCCAAGAGACAGAGAGCCATGATCGGTGGTCGCGCCATTCGTGAAGACCTCATTTTTCTGCTGGCAGGAAAATTATCCCGCCTGCGCACTCAAATGCACAGCGCTTTTATTGCCGATTGAGATTGCCTTCAGGTGAATTTCTGTGCTCACAGAGGAGACCGCTCCAAGGGATTGTTAACGATAAACTCGGCTCGTGCTTCCGTCTTCGATAGAATCCCGCCATGGCTTTGGGAAGAGTATGAAAACTTTGAAGGAACGGTCGAACGGTGTCTGCATGGGTTCCGCCGATTGGCAACAGGCTAGTCCATGGCATCCCTCGTAACCGGCGCAAGTGGCTTTCTCGGCGGCAGGGTTGCGCAGCTGTTGCACGGCCGCGGGGAGGAGGTTGTCGTCCTGGCTCGTGCAAACTCAGATCTTCGCCATCTGTCCGCAATCCCGGTTCGCGTGATTCGTGGCGACCTGTCGAATCGTGTGGCCCTGCAAGAGGCGGTTCGGCAAGTCACGCAGATCTTCCACTGCGCGGCTTGCTCCACCGATTGGGCGCCGAAGCAGACCTACCTTGAAACCAATGTCATCGGTACACAAAACCTGATTGCCGCGGCTCAACATGCCCCCAAACTCCATCGCTTCCTGCACGTCAGCACGACCGACATCTATGGCTATCCCCGGATACCTTGCACAGAGGGGCAGCCTTTCGTTGATGCCGGTCTCCCTTACAATCAAACCAAAGGGCGAGGCGAAGCCGCCGTTTGGAGGGCACATCGAGAGGCTCGGCATCCCGGTTACGATCGTCCGCCCGGCAACCATTTACGGTCCCCGTGGAAAGGACTTCACTCAAGAGGTTGCAATGCTGCTGCGTCAGCGGCTAATGGCCTACATCGACGAGGGCGCAATGCCCGGCGGTTTCATCTACGTCGATAGCGTCGTCGAAGCCATGTTCGCTGCCGCGGCCAGCACACACACCATTGGCCAGGCATATAACGTCGCCGGCGGCACAGGAGCCACGTGGAGGCAGTACGCCACTCTTTTCGCGCAGCAGCTTGGGGTCAAACAGCCTTGGATTAATCTTCCGTTCCGAACAGCCATGACACTCGCTCGCACTTTGGAAACGGCTCACGGTTGCCTGCGCCTCGCTGGGCGTCCTCTACTCACACGGCACGCGGTTTACCTGCTTGCCCGCAACCAGGAGTTTCCCATTGCGAAAGCCAAAAGCACTTTTGGTTTTTCGCCGGATATCTCCCTCGAAGAAGGTATTCGTCGCTCTGTTGCATGGCTGAAGGACGCGGATGCTTCTAAGCGTTAGCAGCCGAAAGTCCAACTTCTGGTTGCCCGTTTCTGTGCTTTGCACTTCGCTCTCCTTCTCTTGGGCATGAATGCGGGTGCCCCAGGCTCGCGAAGCTAGCCTGGGTCTTTTTTGACCTCGGCATCAAGCAAAGCCCTACGACGGAAGCGATAACTAGGTGGGCGCAACAAGAAAACGACCCCAGGTTAGCTTCGCGAACCTGGGGCACCCGCATCGGTTTCGGTCCGTATCTACGCGGCTTGATCTGTAATCGCTTACACTGAAAGAATCGCTTTCCTGCAAGGAGCACGACCGCATGCTTGGTTTCCACCGCAGTCACTGGCTCGCGTCCTTTTCCGTGGCCCTCCTGTTTTCTAGCGCCGTGGGCCAGCAGCCTGCGCTTACGCCCGCTCCGCTGCGTCCTCCGGCGACGCCGCTGGCCATTCACGATCCTTATTTCAGCGTCTGGTCGATGACCGACAACCTGGCCGCAGACAACACCCGGCATTGGACCGGCGTGCCCCAGGACTTGAACGGCTTTGTGCGCGTCGATGGGGTTGCCTATCGCTTTCTAGGTCACGCGGATAAACAAATTCCTGCGCTCAAAGAAACCAGCCAGCAGGTGACGCCCACGCGCACGCTGGTGACCATGATTAGCCCCGAAGCCAGCCCGGAGATTGAACTCAGGTTGACTTTCCTGAATCCTGCCTTCCCCGACGATCTTGCCGAGATGGCGCGTCCAGTGACCTACCTGACTTGGGATGTACGCTCCCTCGATGGACGCGGGCATGACGTGACGCTGTATCTCGACGCCGCCGGCACTCTGGCTACCAACGATCCCGGCGAAGAGGTGGTGTGGTCGCGCGGCAGCGTGAAGGGAATCGATCTGCTGCGGGTGGGAACCAGGGATCAGCAGATTCTTCAGCGATTTGGCGACAACGTCCGCATCGACTGGGGCTGGTTCTATCTCGCTATTCCCAACGGCCAGGGGCAGGTACATTGGACCGCGGGGAATCAAAGCTACAGGGAAGAGTTCCTAAAAACCGGAGAGCTGCCCGAGAATGACGATCTTGGCGCCCCGCGCACGCCGCAGAGTCATTACCCGCCCGGGCCCGCGCTCAATGTGAGCTTCCCGCTGGGCATGGTGGGCGCGTCCACCGTCTCCCGCCACGTTCTGCTGGCCTACGACGACATCGATTCCATCGAGTACATGCAGAAGGAACTGCTGCCCTACTGGAGAAGCAAATTTCCAACCTTTGCGGGCGTGCTCCAAGCCGCGGCGGAGGAGTACCCGGCGCTTCAGGCGCGCTCCATCCGGTTCGATCGCGAGCTTGAGACCGATCTGGTGCGGACCGGCGGCCCGGAATATGCCGCGATCGCGACCCTGGCTTATGGACAGGCAATCGCGGCGCACAAGCTGGTGGAAGACGCGAACGGCGTGCCCTTCTTCATGCCCAAGGAAAACTTTAGCAATGGATCCATTTCTACGGTAGACGTGATCTATCCTTCGGCGCCCATGTTTCTTCTGCTCAACCCCAAGCTGGTGCAAGCGCAACTGGAGCCGGTACTTCGCTATGCCGAAAGCGGGCGCTGGAAGTTTCCCTTCGCCCCGCACGACCTGGGCGTCTATCCCCTGGCCGATGGACAACAGTATGGCGGTGGCGAAGAGACGGAGGAGAATCAGATGCCGGTTGAAGAGTCGGGCAACATCCTCATCCTGGCGGATGCGTTGGCGCACGCTGAGGGTAATGCGGATTATGCCAAGCGCTACTGGCCTCTGCTCAGCAAATGGGCCGCCTATCTGCTGTCCAAGGGAATGGACCCCGAAAACCAGCTCTGCACAGACGATTTCGCCGGCCACCTGGCGCATAACGCCAATCTGTCGATCAAGGCGATCGAGGCCCTTGGAGCCTACGCCCAAATGGCCAAAGAACTCGGCCTTGCCGATGAAGCCCAGCGATACCAGGCGGCGGCCAAGAGCATGGCCGCCAAGTGGGTGAGCATGGCGAACGATGGCGATCATTATCGGCTGGCCTTCGATAAGCCCGGAACCTGGAGCCAGAAATACAACCTGGTGTGGGATACGATTCTCGGGCTGCATCTCTTCGATCCCAGCGTTGCCGCCACGGAAGTAGCTTTTTATCAGCGCCACCTGAATCTCTATGGTCTTCCGCTCGATAACCGGGCGGATTACACCAAGCTGGATTGGAGCATATGGAGCGCCACCCTGGCTGCAAATCCGCAGCAGTTCCAAACGCTGGTTCATCCCGTATTCAAGTTTTTGAATGAGACGCCGGACCGGGTTCCCATGACCGACTGGTACCAGACAAAGACAGGCAGGATGGTGGGCTTCCGAGCCCGGTCTGTGGTGGGCGGCGTCTATATCAAGATGCTGGCCGACCCGGCGATGTGGAGAAAGTGGACCGCGCGGGCACAACAGTAAATCTGTCATCTCGACGGAGTGCTCATGGGCCTGCGGCCCACCCAAGGGTATGAAAATCGGTTGAGGAAGGCCTGGTAGGCAATTACGCCTAATTTGTCATCTCGACCGGAGCGAAGCGAAGTGGAGAGATCTGCGGTTTCTTATATGTCCGAGACTACTCTCGCGAGAGTAAAGGATTTTCGGTTACGCACGCAAACCGCAGATCTCTCCACTTCGCTTCGCTCCGGTCGAGATGACAAACTAGGGTACGGTGGCGGACGGCCGGTAAGCGCTGGGGTCGAAATGACAAAATTAGGAGCCGCCTGCTATAGAATTTGACTATCCAATGAAATGCCCATATTGCGGTTTCGCGCAGGATCGGGTGGTGGATTCGCGCGAGAGCAAAGAAGCAGACTCAATTCGCCGCCGCCGCGAATGTGAGAGCTGCAACAAGCGCTTTACCACCTATGAGCGCATCGACGAAATTCCCTACATGGTGGTGAAAAAAGACGGCCGCCGGGAAAAATTCGAGCGCCAGAAGGTGCTCAGCGGGTTGCTGCGCGCCTGTGAAAAGCGGCCCGTCTCCGCGGCCAAGCTGGAAGCCATTGTCAACGACACGGAAAACTATCTGATGGATTCGCCGGAGCGCGAGCGCGCCACCAGCGAGATCGGCGAGTTGATCATGGACCGGCTCAAGACCATCGACACCGTCGCCTATATCCGATTTGCCAGCGTCTATCGGGACTTCAAGGATGTGCGCGAGTTCAAGGAAGAGCTGGAACAACTGTTGAACAACAGAGACTCGATCAAGATCAAACGAAAATAATAGGGAGAAGATGAGTTCAGTGAATGCCATAAACCCGGAGGCGAAGAGAACGCACACCATCACCTTGATTCCCGGCGACGGGATCGGACCCGAGGTGACGGATGCGGTCGTTCATATCCTGGAAGCGGCGGGCAGGATGAGCGGCTTCCAGTTCACTTGGGAGCCCTTTGCCGCCGGCGCCCAGGCCTTTGAGAAATACCACGAGTACATTCCCAAGGAGTCTATCAATCGATCGAGCGCACCCGACTTGCCCTCAAGGGGCCGGTGACAACGCCGGTGGGAGACGGCTTTCCTTCGATTAACGTAACTCTGCGCAAGAAGTTCGAGCTGTTCGCGAACTTTCGCCCCATTAAGAACCTCCCCGGGTTGGAGACGCGCTATCCAGGCGTGGATCTCGCCATCGTGCGTGAGAACACCGAGGGCGAGTACGTCGGCCTGGAGCATGAGGTCGTGCCCGGAGTGGTCGAATCGCTTAAGGTCATTACCCAGAAGGGATCGACGCGCGTCTCGAAGTTCGCCTTCGAGTTCGCCCGCAAGAATAAACGCAAGAAGATCCACGCCATTCATAAGGCGAACATCATGAAGATGTCCGACGGGCTCTTCCTGCGCTGCGCGCGCGAGGTCGGTAAGGACTTCCCTGAAATCGCGTATGAAGAGCACATCATCGATAACGCCTGCATGCAGTTGGTGATGAATCCTTATCAATACGACACCCTGCTGATGGAGAACCTGTACGGCGACATCGTGAGCGATTTGTGCGCCGCGTTTGTGGGCGGATTGGGCCTGGTTCCGGGCGCCAATCTGGGCGCGGAGTGCGCGATTTTCGAGGCGGTACACGGCTCCGCTCCCGATATTGCAGGCAAAGACATGGCCAACCCGACGGCCCTGCTGCAATCGGCGATTCTGATGCTGCGGCATATCGATGAAGCTGAAGCCGCGGACCGGGTGCAGGCGGCGATGGAAAAAGTGTATCTGGAGAAAAAGGCGCTGACCCGCGATGTTGGCGGCGCCAGTGGAACGAAAGCCTTCACCCAAGCCGTTCTGGCCGCACTTGGTTGAAATGGCTCAATTCAAATGCAGAGGAGTGGGGATGAGCAGGATAGGGGCGATGGGGAGGATGGCTGCCCTGGCGCTGGCGGCACAAGTGTTGCTGCTGGGCGCCGGATGCAAGAGGAGCCCGCCGAGTCCTCAAACCCAGACCGACGCCGCCAACTCGGGCGGCATCGAAGGCACGATCCACTACGCCGGGAAGGCGCCGGCGCAGGTTGTGATCGACATGTCGCAGGATCCGGGCTGCGCCGCCGGGCAAGGGCTGAACAAATCGGAAGAGTACGTCGTGAACGACGGCAAGATGGCGAATGTGTTCGTCTATGTGAAAGACGGGCTGGGCAAGAAGATCTACGCGGCGCCGGTCTCTCCGGTGGTTATCGATCAGAAGGGCTGCCGCTATATTCCGCACGTGGTTGGATTGATGACCGGGCAAACGCTTGAGGTGCGCAATAGCGACCCGACGATGCACGATGTCAACGTGCAGCCGGCGACCGGCGGCAATCAGCCAAGCGATGCCAGCCAGGGGCCACATGGCAGCCCGGTTCGGC
This sequence comes from uncultured Acidobacteriaceae bacterium, assembly GCA_963705665.1. Classification (GTDB taxonomy): domain Bacteria; phylum Acidobacteriota; class Terriglobia; order Terriglobales; family Acidobacteriaceae; genus PALSA-350. Next base: position 252,221 of record CAVPKQ010000031.1, read on the forward strand.
GGACATTCAGCAAGCCGGAGACAATGATTCCGCTGCGCTGCAGTGTCCATCCCTGGATGGAGGCATACATCAACGTGGCCGCGAATCCTTTCTTCGCCGTCAGCGACGCTCAGGGACATTACATCATCCGGGATCTACCCCCGGGAACCTACACTGTGGCCGCAGACCAGGAGAAGCTGGGTACGCAACAGCAGACTGTTACAGTCACTGCGCGCCAGACAGCGCCGGCGGACTTTACTTTCGGCAAAGCGACACATTGAAAAGGTGGAAGCCCCCGCATTTATGCGGGGGTAGGAGCACTTCAGCGCTCCGGGGAAAAGGGGTCGCCTTAATGACGCGCTTTAGCGCTAGTGGCGGCAGATCCTAGGGCTGCGGCTGGCTCATCGACCTCGACGATCCGGTCTCCGCGCACCATTCTGAGCGTCTGCACGATGCCGCTGGGCCAGTGGATTTCGATGGATTGCGCTACGTTGTCGCTTCCCAGGCCAAAGTGCGCGCGCGGACTGTTGGAGGAAAGATAACTGCCCGCCGTTGAAACCGTTACATATTGCGGCCCCTGCGAGGCGGTGAGTTGGATGACCGCACCGATGCCGTCGCGGTTGCTCTTGCGTCCCACCAGCTTCAATTCGATCCAGTGGTTGTCCGTGACTGTCCGGTTACGCAGAATGTAGCCCGGCCCGCCGTTGGTGCTCACCACCATATCCAGATGGCCATCGTTCCAGATATCGCCTATCGCCAATCCGCGCCCCACCCACTGCTGTTTGAAGACATCGCCGGATGCCGAGGATACGTCCACAAAGCGCTTACCGCGATCGTTGTGCAGCAGCAGCATCGGTTCCTTGTAGTGCAGTTGTGGATAGTCCAATTGGATATTGTCGATATCATGTCCCTGAGCCACGATCAGGTCCTTCCAGCCGTCATTGTCGTAATCGAAAAATGCGGCGCCCCAGCCGGAGTGCAGCAGAGTCGCCGCCGCCACTCCGCTCATGAAGCTGGTATAGGTAAAGCCGCCATCGCCGTTGTTTTTATAAAGCGCGTATTTTTGGTTGGCGAGATCGGTGACCAACAGGTCCGGCAGGCCGTCATTGTCATAATCCGCAAAAGCTACGCCCATGCCGGCATAGGTCCTTCCGTCTGCGTCCACCGCAACTTCCGCCGGCAGGCCGTCTTCTTCGAAGGTCCCATCGCCTTTGTTGTGGTAGAGAAACTCGAGCATTGAATCATTTGCCACGAAGATATCGATGTGCCCATCGCGGTCATAATCGGCAATGCCGATGCCCAAACCCTTGCCCGGCTTATCCAACCCGAGCTTCGCCGCTTCTTCGGTAAAGTGGCCACCGCCGTCGTTGTGATAGACCAGCGGGGAGATGGGCTGGAACAGGTCGGGATGGCAGTAGGCGCGATAGCCTGGGCGGCGTTCTCCGCACCAGATGTCGTCAAAATCCCATTTGAGATAGCGCAGCACCACCAGGTCGAGCCTTCCATCGTTGTCTAGATCGACCCAAGCCGCCGAGGTGGACCATCCGCCGCCGCCCGTACCCGACGAGGCGGTCACATCGGTAAATGTTCCGTTGCCGTTATTGTGGTAAAGGTGATTGCCGCCGTAGCCGGTTACATATAGATCTTCGTATCCGTCGTTGTCGTAGTCGCCCACCGCTACGCCCATGTCGTAGCCTGTGCCTTTGAGCCCGGCCTTCTCGGTCACGTCTTCAAAGGAGCCATCCGCTTTCTGGTGATAGAGGCGATTCCAGTCTGCGGGACCGGCTTTTTGGGGAATCGTTCCTTTGGGTGTTGGATCGCTGAGCGGAGCGCCATTGACGAAATAGATATCCAGCCGGCCGTCATTGTCGTAATCGAAGAGCGCGGCCCCCGATCCCATGGTCTCTAGCAGATATTTTTTTGCTGTATGGTATGCCTGATGCTCGAAATGCACGCCGCTGGCCGAGGTTACGTCAACAAACTGCCCCGGAAGATTCTCGCTCGCCGAAGGCGCCTTCCTTTGAGCTTGCATAGGCGGCGCCGTACTCGGTACTCCAAGCAGAAAAGCGAGCATTGCAAGCCACCGCGTGCACCAAGCGGAGTCCTTCACTCGGCTTCACCCCTAATTACTTTAGCGCACGCTACCCGTCAGCGAAGCTCGATGTATCCCGGTTTCTGAAGGCTCGGCCTTCACTTATAGTGAAGACGGTATGGGTGACATCTGGGTCGTCGGAAGTCTCAATATAGATCTGATTGTGCCAACAGCTCGCTTTCCTTTGGCGGGCGAAACCGTTTTGGGCGGCGATCTGCGCACAGTTCCGGGAGGAAAGGGCGCCAATCAGGCTTGCGCCGCCGCCAGGCTGGGAGCTGGTACGATGCTGATCGCCCAGGCGGGGAAAGATCCGTTCGGACGGCAGGGGATACAAAGCCTGCAAGATGCCGGAGTGAACACCGCTTTTGTCGGTCTGTCGGAAGCTTCGACCGGGTCGGCTCTGATCTGCGTAAGACCGGATGGAGAGAATACAATCGTAATCTCTCCCGGAGCCAACGCCACCCTTACCCCTGCAATCGCTCTTGCCCCGCTCACTTCGCTGCGCCCTTGCGATATCGTCCTGCTGCAGCTGGAAATACCGCTTGAAACGGTTGAAGCGGTTGCGAGCTATGCGCATGGGTGCGGTGCGAAGGTGATGCTGGATCCCGCTCCCGTCCAGCCGCTGCCGCGTTCGCTTCTGAAATGCGTCGATTTTCTCACGCCAAATCAGTCCGAGAGCGCCGCATTGCTGGGCATTCCGGGGAAGGCATTGGACAACCTCGACCATATCGAACGGGCCGCGGAAGAGATGCTTGAAATGGGGCCGCGCGCGGTCATCCTGAAGCTTGGATCGAATGGATGTTTTTTAGCCGGGCCGGAGGGAAGGGAACAGATAGCCGCCTTTCCCGTGGCCAGCGTCGATACCACCGCCGCCGGAGACGTATTCAACGGCGCCTTTGCGGTTGCGCTTTCCGAAGGCCGTTTGTTCCGCGATGCGGCAATCTTCGCCAGCGCAGCTTCCGCATTGTCCATCACCCGCGCCGGCGCGCAAAGTTCAATCCCTGATCGAGCCCAGACCGACCAATTTCTCGCCAGCCGCATGCCTCTGAAATCACTGGACTCAAAATAGACGGAAGGAGGTTCCGTTGTTCGCTATTACCGATCTGCGGTTGGCCATCTTCCTTTGCGTCCTCACCATGCTTGGTTGGGGATCATGGGCGAACACCCAGAAGCTATCGGATCGAGACCATTGGCCTTTCCCGCTTTACTACTGGGATTATGTAATCGGCGTCTTTGTGCTCGCGGTGTTGAGCGCCCTGACTCTGGGCATGAGCGGCAGCCCAGCCTTCGCCACGGTTGCCAACCTCCATCAAGCTCTGGCCGCGCCAATGCTGCACGCGTTCTTGAGCGGAATCGTCTTCAACGTCGCCAACCTCCTGCTGGTCGTGGCTATTGACTCGGCCGGGATGGCGGTGGCATTCCCCATCGGAATCGGCTTGGCACTAACCATCGGTACGGTAGCCAGCTACTATCAATCTCCCAAAGGCAATCCCGCCCTGCTTTCATCCGGAGTAGTGTTGATTGTCCTGGCGATGCTTTTCTCGGCGATGGCCTATCGCAAAATGCCGGGCAAATCATCGTCCAAGGGAATACGTGGTCCTCTCTTTGCCGTTATTGCCGGATGCCTCATGGGGTTTTTCTATCCTCAACTCTCGCGCGCAATCTCTCCCAACTTCAATACCGGATCCATTGCGCCCGGGCAACTCGCCCCCTACTCGGCATTATTGATATTTTCTCTTGGCGTGCTCGCCAGCAACGTTTTCGTGAACACCATCTTCATGCGGGCAAATGAAATCCGCTACTCGACCTATTTCAACGGCAGCGCCAAGCTGCATTTGTGGGGCTTGTTAGGAGGAATGATCTGGATGTTGGCGCTGACCTGTAATCTCATCGCGTCCGGCGTCGCCGGTCCGGCAATCTCGTACGCACTGGGACAGGGCGCCACGCTGGTAGCAGCCCTCTGGGGCGTATTTATATGGAAGGAGTTTCGTGATGCACCCGCGGGGACCTGGAAGTACGTGGTCTTGATGCTGGTTAGTTATGGGTTAGGACTTACGTTGATAGGATCGGCCACGCTTTAGGCGGTATTGTCCCGCAGCGCCTCAGTCCTTTTCTAGATTTGTGGAATCCCAGGTCCCAGAATCGGGACCGGGGGCACGCGGCTTCAAAGGACTTAAAAAGGAGGAATAGGAGAATGAGGAGAGTCCCGAGGGTCATATTCGCTTTGCTGCTGCTGATTTGTGCGGGCGCCAAGGGCTGGTGTGCCACACCTGTGATCTTGTCCACCGATGTTGGCAACGAGATCGACGACCAATGGGCGATCGCCTATCTGCTGGTAAATCCCGACTTTGACGTCTTGGGCATCATCTCGGCCCACGCGCCCAGCCTGCCCGATCCGTCGGCTCACGCCACCTATGAGATCCTCAAGGACGAGGTCGAGAACCAGCTCGGTATGACCGTGCACCCTCCGCTTTTCGAGGGATCAAGCCTGGCGCTTGCGGGCGACGGAACCCCGCGCATGAACGACGGGGTCAAATTCATTCTGCAAGCGGCGAAGAACTTCTCGGCAAGCCATCGTCTGACCATCCTTACCATCGGCGCAGCAACGGACGTTGCTTCGGCCATTCTTTCCGATCCGACCCTCGCCGATCGAGTCCGGGTAGTCGCCATGGCATTCCCCAACTCGAAAGGGGGAAGCGAGTACAACGTTGCCAACGATGTTCAGGCCTGGCAGGTCATCATGGATTCACGCGTGCCTGTGGTAATCGGGCCGGGCGATGTGTGCCGCGCGAACCTTTCCCTGACGTTTACTGGCGCGAAGGATTTGATAGCGCAACACGGTCCGGTGGGCGCCTGGCTGTGGCGGGAGTATCAAGCTTGGTACTTCCGCCAGGTAAAGCCGCTGCGGCGGGATGATTTTTCCAAGCCATGGATTATTTGGGACATTATCACCCTGGCCTACGTGGAGGGAATGACCAAAGAAGAAACGGCCCCGCGCCCCCGCCTCAATCCCGACATGTCGTTCAGCCAGCGGGAGACACAGGGCAAAGTTGTCTGGATTACACAGGTGGACTCAAAGCGCCTTTGGGGAGACTTCCTCGAGAAACTCGATCTCTATCAAAGGAAGCATGCGATCCATCCAACGAATAGCTGCACCTCGTTGCCGCCGGGTCTGGGGTTGCCGGAATGAGGGTGCGCCCGGCATGTCCTTTGCGGGAAACAGTATAAAATTTGAGACAACTTTATGCGTACACGAGAAAAGATTGGCATCCTAGGCGCGACCGGAACGGTGGGTCAACGCTTTATTCAACTGCTGGAGAGGCATCCCTGGTTTGAAGTAGCCTGGCTGGCGGCGAGCGACCGGTCCAGCGGCAAAAAGTATGGCGAAGCGGTGCGTTGGAAGCTCGATACTCCGCTGCCGGCGGAGATCGCGGCCATGACCATTTCCCCGGCAATCCCGGAGGGCGCGCCCAAGGTGATCTTTGCCGCCCTGGACGCGGATATCGCCCGAGAGATGGAGCCGCAGTTTGCCGCCGCCGGTTGCGCCGTGATCTCGAATTCGAGCGCGTTCCGCATGCAGGCCGACGTTCCTCTGGTAATTCCCGAAGTCAATCGCGAGCACCTGCGCCTGATCGAGAGCCAGAGCTGGCGCAAGACCTCCGGCGGCTACATGGTGACCAACCCCAACTGCAGCGCCATCGGCCTGGTGCTGGCGCTCAAGCCTCTGGCCGAGCGTTTCGGCCTGGAGGGCGTCTTCGTGAGCACCATGCAGGCGGTCAGCGGCGCGGGGTACCCGGGGGTTCCCTCGCTCGATATTCTGGGCAATGTCGTGCCCTATATCAAAGGGGAAGAGGAGAAGCTCGAAGCAGAGACGCTGAGGCTCTTAGGCACATTGCGGGGAGATAAAGTCGAGCCGTTGAATGCGCGAGTGAGCGCCCACTGCAACCGGGTCGCGGTCGAGGACGGCCATACCGAGAGCGTCAGCGTCAAGCTTTCGATCAAGGCGGCGCGAGAAGAGATCCTGGCGGCGTGGAGCGAGTTCGCTCCGTTGAGCGGCTATTCTCTGCCAACCGCACCGGCGCAGCCGGTAGAGTTTGCCCCGGGTGAGGATCGTCCCCAGCCGCGGCTGGATCGTATGCGCGGCAATGGCATGGCGGCGACGGTGGGCCGTCTGCGGCCGTGCAGCCTGTTCGACTGGAGATTTACCGTGCTCTCTCACAACACAATTCGCGGTGCGGCCGGCGCTGCCTTGCTCAATGCCGAGTTGCTGGTCTCGCAGGGAATTCTGACTCCGCCCGGCAATGGACCGTCTTCGCAGGACAGAAAAATCCATTCCGTGGCAGTTCCGGCATGAAGCTGGTGGTGATGAAGTTCGGCGGCACCTCCGTCCAGGACGCCGCCGCCATAGAACGGACAGCCAAAATCGTGCAAGGGCGAATCACCCGGGATCAGCGCCCTGTGGTGGTGGTCAGCGCCATGGCCAAGGTTACCGACCAGCTCCTGGAGGCGGCCAAGGCCGCCGGGTGCGGCGATCGCGGCGGCGCACTGGCCATCAGCTCTCGCCTGCGGCAGAGGCATATGGAGACCGCGGAAAAGCTCCTCTCCGCGCCGCGCCTGCTTGCATTTGAACCTTGCGTCCATGAGCATTTCGACGCTTTGGAGGAGATCCTGCGCGGGCTTTCCGCCGTGGGTGAGTTGACCCCTAGAACCAACGATCTGGTGGTCAGCTACGGCGAACGCATCTCCAGCCGCCTGGTCGCGGAGGCCCTGCAAAATCAGACGATGCCCGGGCACGCGGACACCCACATTCCCGCAGTCCATGTCGATGCGCGCACTTGCATCATCACCGACGCCCAATACGGCAAGGCAATTCCTAATGACGCTTTGATTGAAGCGCGCTGCGCCCAGCATCTGCGGCCGCTGATTGAACAGGGACAGGTTCCGGTGATGGGCGGCTTTATAGGATCCACGCCCGAAGGGGCGACCACCACGCTTGGCCGCGGCGGCTCCGATTTTACGGCCGCGCTCATCGGTGGGGCGATGCACGCCGAAGCCATTGAGATATGGACAGACGTCAACGGCATCATGACCACCGATCCCAGAGTTTGTCCCGATGCCCTGCGCGTCAAGACGATCAGCTTTGAAGAGGCGGCGGAGCTGGCTTATTTCGGAGCCAAGGTGCTGCATCCGGCGACCATTCTTCCGGCAGTCGAAAAGAATATTCCTGTCCTGGTGCTGAACTCGCATAACCCGGAGAACGAAGGCACAAGAATTACGGCGATGGCGCCGCACTGCAGGAGCCCGTTTAAATCGATCGCGGCCAAAAGGCGCCTTACTATCGTGGACCTGGTGGCCAGCCGCATGCTGATGTCGCATGGCTATCTGCGCGCCATCTTCGAGGTCTTCGACCGCCACAAGTGCGCGGTGGATATGGTATCGACCTCGGAGGTAAGCGTGTCGCTCACAGTCGACTCCAATGAGCGGCTGCCGGAGATTGCGGCCGATCTCAGCAAGCTCGCGGACGTGAAATATGAGGGCCGCAAGGCTTTGATTTGCATGGTAGGCGGCAATATACGCGGCCAGAACGGCATAGCCGCGCAAGTCTTCCACGCCGTGCGCCACGTAAACGTGCGCATGATCTCCCAGGGCGCATCCGAAATCAATATGAGTTTTATGATCGATGAGGATGATGTGGACGAGGCGGTGCGGTCCTTGCACGCAGCTTTTTTCACTGATCCTGACCCCGAGATCTTCGATGTCGCGGCAAGAAAAGAAGCCGCAGCGAAGTCCCTCTCTTAGAAGAGTGTGAGGTACGGCGAAAGGCTTATTTTGTGTCATCTCTCCAAGCTGGACACAGTGTTGATCGGCGACTGCACCTATTTGTCATCGGGTTGAGGAAGGCTTGGTTGGCAATTACACCTAACTTTGTCATCTCGACCGGAGCGCAGCGGAGCGGAGAGATCTGCGGTTCCCTACATCTGGCGCAAAGAGCGCGCCAGATATGGGGCACCCGGGTTTTGCACGACAAATTTCGAAAACGAGCCAAGTTTAGCTTTAGCATCTAGCTTGATTCATCCTATCTTCAAGGGGACATATGCTCCTCTTAGTGCTCGGACGCGGCAAGACAGGGCGGGTAGTGGCCGATGTAGCCAATGAGCGCGGTCATAGCGTGCGCGTGATCGGTGAAGAGGAAAACAAAAATGCCTCCTCGCTCACTGCGCCGATGCTGGCCCAATTCGATGTAGTCGTCGACTTCACCACTCCGGAAGCGGTCGTTTCCAATCTGCGCGCCTGCCTGGCGAACGGAGCGCGGGTGGTGGTGGGTACGACCGGTTGGTATGACAAGCTGGCGGAGATGCGCGCCATCTGTGAGCGACGAAACGCTGGTCTTCTCTATGGCTCGAATTTTTCCATCGGCGTGCAGGTGATGTACCGGGTGGCCGCGGAACTGGCCCGCGCGGCGCGAGGATACCAGGTTGCGGTCGAAGAGACCCACCACGCAGGCAAGAAGGATGCCCCTTCGGGCACGGCGCTCTCCATCAAGGAAGCGCTTGAGGCCGCGAATCCCTCGCTCCAGGTGAAAATCACCTCGCACCGGCATGGCGACTCGGTGGGCACACACGTCGTGACCGCCCGGCTCGGGGATGACCTGATCGAGATCAAGCACGAAGCCCTCTCCCGCCGCAGTTTCGCTGAAGGAGCGGTACGCGCGGCCGAATGGCTGGCCGGCAAAACCGGCTTCTACGATTTCCGCGAGATTTATTCCCAGTTGCCATAAACGAAAACCGCGCTTGGCATCCGCCCTTCGCCGCAGTCCCCTCCGTCGGCCCGTTGTCCCCGTGGTTCACCGGGAAAAGCGTTCAAAAACCTGCAGCTTATTGCCTGTAAGATAGCCACAATTACAGCTTCATTGTTCGGGAGCCTGTTATTAACTTCTGGGGTGGCAGCGACGGGAGCAGTTTTCCTTGAGTGCGCGAAGCGAGGAGTGATGTGTACTGGACGTCCATGAGCGACGAGCGACAAAGCGATCGAGGAAAACTGCCCCGTCCCTCCGGGTTGCGGCCCAAATTGGGTCATGCTACGTTATCGGCCTTGAACATGGGGCCGCCATGCCCTGCGGCCTCCGCCTTGCCTGACCCAATTTTGGCCAGCAACGCTGCCGCCCCAGAAGTTAATAACAGGCTCTAGCTCTGTTGAACCGGAGAACGGCGGAGGAAGTTTGCTCTACTGGCTGCTTTATCAAAAGCTTTTTCCCTACTTCAGACCCTTCCGCATCTTCCGGTATCTGACGTTTCGCACCGCTTTTGCCAGTCTTACAGCGATGCTGATCGCCCTGCTCATCGGTCCTTACGTCATCGAGAAGCTGCGTGAGTTCCAGATCGGCCAATACGTCCGCGAAGACGGGCCGCAGGCCCACCAGAAAAAGGCTGGAACCCCGACCATGGGCGGGGTATTGATCATCATTGCCATTCTTGTGCCCGCCCTGCTGTGGAGCGACTTGTCCAACCCTTTGGTGTGGCTGGCGATGGGCTCGACTGTCGCGTTCGGTCTCATCGGCTTCGCGGACGACTACATAAAAGTGACTCACCGGCGCAGCCTCGGCCTGACATTCTGGCAGAAAATGGGTTTTCAGATCCTCACCAGCGTGGCCGTGGCCCTGGTGCTGCTGGTGATGCACAGCCAGAGCAATTTCTCCACCCGCCTGATGGTGCCATTTCTCAAGCACGTACACCCGGACCTTTCCATCCACGCGCTGGGCACGATCCCCCACCTGGGAATGCTGGCATTTCTCCCGTTTGTCATCTTTGTCGTCCTGGTGATTGTTTTTTCGAGCAATGCCGTGAACCTCACCGATGGCCTGGACGGTCTTGCCATCGGCTGCACCATCATTGCCGCGGCGGCGCTCACCGTACTTACCTATGTCAGCGGCCATGCGGTCTTCGCCGACTACCTGGAACTGGACCGCATGCCATTGGTGGGCGAGCTTACGGTTTTTTGCGGAAGCATGGTGGGGGCGAGCATCGGATTCCTCTGGTACAACGCGCATCCTGCTGAAGTATTTATGGGTGACGTGGGTTCCCTAGCGCTGGGCGGAGCTATCGGCACGGTCGCCGTAATCATCAAGCAGGAGCTGCTGCTGCCTTTTATCGGCGGCATTTTCGTGCTCGAGGGTTTGAGCGTCATACTACAGGTTGGAAGTTATAAACTGCGCAGGAAGCGCATTTTCAAAATGGCTCCGCTGCACCATCATTTCGAATTGATGGGCTGGTCGGAGTCCAAAGTGATTGTGCGTTTCTGGATCGGCGCGTTGGTATTTGCGCTGTTTGCGCTTACCACGTTGAAACTGCGCTAATCCCGCAAAGGCTTTAGGAGAATAGGGGCTTGGAACTAAAAGGCAAAAAGGTGCTGGTTGTCGGTCTGGGGAAGTCCGGCCTTGCCGCCGCTCTTTTCTTGCGCCGTCGGGGAGCCCAGGTCACCGTTTCCGACCAGCGCAGTGCCGACGCCCTGGCCAAGGAGATACCTTCTCTGCTCGACGAGGGAATCGCGGTCGAGACCGGAGGACATGGACTGCTGACCTTTCGCCGCCAGGACCTGATCGTCGTCAGTCCTGGAGTGCCGTTCGATACGCCGGAGCTGGTGCAGGTGCGCAACTTTGGCCTGGCGGTCATTGGCGAGCTGGAGCTGGCGGCGCGCTTTTTAAAGGGCAAGATACTGGCCATAACTGGGTCCAACGGCAAGACCACCACCACCACCCTATGCGGCGAGATATTCAAAGCCGGCGGAGCGCAGACCCTGGTTGGCGGCAACATCGGCCTCCCGGTGATCGATCTGGTGGATGAGAGCGGACCCGGCACATGGTCGGTGCTTGAGGTATCAAGCTTCCAATTAGAGACCACAGAAAGCTTTCACCCTCACATCGCGGTTATTCTCAACATCACTCCCGACCACCTCGACCGGCATCGCACCTTTTTGAACTACGCCGCCATGAAAGAGAGGATCTTCGCCAATCAAACCGCGGAGGATTTCCTGATCCTCAACGCCGACGATCCGGTGGCGCAGCAGGCGGCCGGCCGCGCACAGTCGCAGGTTTTCTGGTTCAGCCGAAGCAAGATCGTACGCCGGGGAGCCTGCGTTCTGAATGGCGTGGTGGCATTCCGCGCCTCGGAGCAGGACGCTCTCGAGCCGGTCTTACCCGTCAGCGCGATTCCGCTCAAAGGCCAACACAACCTGGAGAATGTGCTTGCGGCGGTGTGCGCGGCCAGGCTAGGGAAGATCCCGGCGGAGGCCATCGCTGCGGCCGTCGAGTCTTTCCGCGCGGTCGAGCACCGCTTGGAGTTTGTCGCCAACATTCGCGGCGTGGACTACTACAACGATTCCAAGGCGACCAACGTGGATGCAGCCGCTAAGGCGCTTCAGGCCTTTGCAGGAAATATTCATCTCATTCTGGGAGGCAAGGATAAGGATTCCGACTACAGGCAGCTCTCCGCGCTGCTCAGCGAGCGGGTCAAGGTTGTCTACACCATCGGATCGGCGGCGGAAAAGATCGAAGGCCAGATTGGCAAGGTCACTGCCCTGGCGCGAGCCGGGACACTCGCCGAAGCGGTGAGCCGTGCGGCCGAGGCGGCCGTGGCAGGAGACGTGGTGCTGCTCGCACCCGCCTGCTCCAGTTTCGATCAATTCGAGAACTACGAACATCGCGGCCGGGTCTTCAAGGAGCTTGTACTGGCGCTGCGGGGAGCCCAGGTATGGCAAAGCGCGTAGGGGTCGACAAGTGGCTCTTCGGCGTCACTGTGCTGCTTGTCTTCATCGGCCTGTTGATGGTCTTCAGCGCCTCGGCGGTGATGGCAAAGGAGCGCTATGGGTCGCCTTATACCTTTGTCAGCCGGCAGGCCATCTGGGCGGTCCTTGGCCTGATTACCATGACCGGCCTCATGCAGATCGATTACCGCAAGTACAACAAGCCGTCGGTGGTCTTTCCTGCAGTGGCGGTGACCATTCTGCTGCTGATGAGCGTCTTCCTGATGCGCGATTCACACCATACCTACCGCTGGATCCATTACGGTTCGTATCTGTCCTTCCAGCCTTCGGAGATTGCCAAACCGGTGCTGGTGCTCTTTCTGGCCTGGTTTTTGCAAGACAAGCTGAACGCCATTCAGGATTGGCGCAACACGCTGGTTCCGGCCGCACTGCCCAGCCTGGTCTTCATTCTGCTCATCCTGCGCGAGCCGGATCTCGGAACCGCTCTGGTTTGCGCCGCGGTTACCGGGCTGATCCTCTATCTCGCTGGAGCCGAGCTGAAGTACTTCGGTTATTCCGCTTTGGCTGCCGCCCCCGTGCTTTATCTGCTGCTCTTCCGGGTTCCTTGGCGGAGGGCCCGTATGATGGCCTTCATCCATCCTGAAGCGGATCCCCAGGGCGCCGGCTTTCACACCATCCAATCGCTCATCGCCGTCGGTACAGGCGGCATCTTCGGCCGCGGATTCATGGAAGGGGTGCAAAAGCTTTTCTATCTTCCCGAGCCGCACACGGATTTTATCTTTGCCAACATCGCGGAAGAGTTGGGCTTGGTTGGCGCTTTGGCGATCGTTGCCTTGTTTATCGTGCTGGGCTATCGCGGGCTGCGCGCGGCCAGCCTCTCCAAGGACATTTTCGCCCGCTTTCTCGCCTTCGGTATCACCGCGACGATTCTCATTCAGGCGTTTTTCAACATCAGCGTAGTGCTTGCCCTGGTGCCCACCAAGGGCATTACGCTGCCCTTTATTTCCTCCGGCGGGACCTCGCTCTTCTTCACGCTGGCCAGTGTTGGAGTGCTGCTGAATCTGACCAGGGAGATCGACTGACATCTCCATGAGAATCCTGATTGCCGGCGGCGGCACTGGGGGACATGTGATTCCTGCTCTCGCCATCGCCGACGCGCTGCGGTCGCTTTATGGCAGCGAGGTGCGGTTTGTCGGAACCGCGCGCGGCCTGGAAACACGGCTGGTTCCCCAAGCCGGGTATCCTCTGGAACTGATTACAGTCGGGCAGCTTAACCAGGTCGATCTGGCCACGCGAATCACGACCGTGATCAGGCTGCCGGCGGGAATCCTCGATTGCCTGCGGCTGGTGCGCAATTGGCGGCCGCAAGCGGTGGTCGGAGTAGGCGGCTATGCCTCCGGCCCGGCGATGCTGGCGGCCCTTATGCAGCGGGTGCCGACTTTGGCTTTCGAGCCCAACGCGGTGCCCGGTATGGCTAACCGGCTGATCGGCAAGCGGGTCACCCGGGCGGCGGTCAACTTCGCCGCCACCATGGCCTACTTCCGCAATGCTGAAGTGACGGGAATTCCCGTCCGGGCGGAGTTCTTTGCCCTGCCGTCGAAGCTTGCCGGCACGGCTCCGCGCCTGCTGGTATTTGGCGGAAGCCAGGGCGCGCGCGCGCTGAATCAGAAGATGCCCAAGATCGCCAAGGCCTTACTCGAAGCCGTGCCCGGGTTGACCATCTTGCATCAGGCCGGGGCCCGGCACGTCGAGGCTACTTTGGCGGCGTATACCGCCAGCGGGGCTTCCGATCAACGCTGGCAGGTGCAAGCATTCCTGGACGATATGCCGCGGCAGTTCGCGGCTGCGGACCTCATTTTGGCGCGCAGCGGAGCAAGCACCGTTGCCGAACTCTCCGCAGCCGGCAAGCCTTCGCTGCTGATTCCTTTTCCCCTGGCGGCTGACGACCATCAGCGGAAAAACGCCGAGGTGCTGGTTGAGGCCGGAGCAGCGGCAATACTGCTTGAGGATCAATTGACTGAAGCTACTCTGCTGCAAACCATTTGTGAGCTGATTGAGAATCCTGAGCGGCTGGAGCAAATGGGGGATCGCGCCCGGGCGCTGGCTCACCCCGATGCAGCGCAAAGAATCGCGAAGATGGCCGCAGCTTTGGCTTCCCGCAGACTGTAAAGCCCGTTTCAAGATAGAACTTTCCAGCTCGACTGGCCTAGCGGTGTCCACCCCCACCGCCGCCATGGCCGCCGCCGCCCATGCCACCGCCACGGCCACCGGCACTCATCCCGCCACCGTGATAGCCACCACCACTGCCCATTCCCCCGCCATGATAGCCGCCGCCAGCTCTTGATGGGCCACCTACACTAGCGCCCCCCATCGTCCTGCCAGCTGCCGTGCTCCGCGGAGCCGGGGTGCCGGAATTGAAGCGGCCGTTCCTGCCCAAGGTGCCGGAATACGATCCATCGGCCCCGCGGGCGACCAGCGCGCTGGAGCGTTGCCCGTGGGGACCGTGGTTTACAACCACGTGCGCGGTGTAGCCGTTCCCCAGCTTGAACCCTTCCATTGCCTCTGGCCCGCGCAGCGCGTAAGCGCGGCGGAATTGGGAGATGCTGCTATAGTGGTTCAGCCCGTGGAACCGGTGGTTATATCGCCTTAGATAATAGGTCTGACTGGGGGACATGAAGTATCCTCCATATCCGTAGTTCAGCGGCATGCAGTAAGACTGGTAGGCAAACCATAAATCGGGGTTGGCGGGATCGCAGGTTTGATACAAAAGGCCGGGATCGTAGAAGGGAGAGATCATCTGGGCATAGAGCCCGCTTACTGGGTACACGAGCAAACCGGCTATCAACAAACCGCGAAGCAAGCGCATGATGAACTCCTCTCACGCAAGCCATGCAAGCCGGCGCCCTCCGTATAGAACCAAACCGGACCGCCGGCAAGGCACAGAGAAGCTTATAGCAAAATGCGCGCTTGTGCGAGGTCTATCGGCCGCGAGTGGATGCGCTCAAAAAAGAAAGGCCGGCGATTGAGCCGGCCTTTCTTCGTACTTATTTCGACTTACCGGTGTCCGCCGCTGCCATGGCCGCCGCCACCACCGAAGTGGCCGCCACCACCGCCAAAGTGTCCACCGCCGCCGCCAAAGCTGTGACCGCCGCCGAAGCCGCCGCCACCGCCAAAGCTATGACCGCCGCCACCTACGAAGGAGTGCGTGCCGCCATTAAAACTATGTCCGGCGCCAATTGAGCCGCCGTGATAGCCCGCGAATCCGGATCCGCCATGGGCGTACCCAACGCCGTTATGGGCGTAGCCAACCCCGCCGCGGTAGCCTTCATTGCCGTGGAAGCCTTCACCGCCCCGGTATCCATAACCCCCGCGGTATCCATACCCGCTGCGGTATCCGTATCCGCCACGACCCCAGCCCCAGCCGCCGCGGCCGTACCAGCCGTGTCCCCAATAACCGTGATACCAGGGGCGGCGCCGATAAAGACTCCACCCAGGAACCAGCTAGGACCGTAGTACCCATAGGGCGCGCAAGCGTAAGGATAGTAAGAATAGTAGCCCCAGGAACATACAGGTGCCGCGCCGTAGTAGTCATACCCGTATCCCGGATCGATACCAACTCCGATGCCCACTCCGATTTGCGCGTGGGCGAAAGATGCGGGAACTGCCAGGGCCAACAAAACCACGAGATAACGTAGATAACGCATATAACACCTCCCCGCCAAGAACAAGGCTAGAACCTAACCAGAAGTCTGGGCGATCAGGCGATTCATGGTCAGCCTTTGAATCACATCTATTAGAACAGCATATTGGCATAAAAGTTGCGTATTCTTTGCCCTAGGGAGCCAAGCCGGCCAGGGCTGCGCGCGGTCTCAGGAGGGGTGCAGGCCGGGTCCCAGAGGAACGCTGTTAGAGTAGAGAGGATTCACCGGCGGCAATCCACTCCAACTATGTTTGCGAAGGCACAACGCGTTCATTTCATTGGGATTGGCGGAATCGGAATGAGCGGCATAGCGGAGATTCTGCTCAATCTGGGACATGCCGTCTCCGGTTCCGACCTCAGATCTTCCAGCATCACCGAGCGCCTGGCCAGCCTCGGGGCGACGATCTTTCGAGGGCATGTGGCGGCCAACGTGGCCGGCGCCGCGGTAGTGGTCACCAGCTCCGCAATCCAGGAGAGCAACCCCGAGGTTCTGGAGGCCAGGCAGCGCAAGATCCCAATGATTCAGCGGGCGGAGATGCTCGCCGAGCTGATGCGGATCAAGTATGGAATTGCCATCGCCGGGATGCACGGCAAGACCACGACCACTTCCATGATCGCGACCGTGCTTGCCGCCGGCGGCCTGGACCCGACGGTCGTTGTGGGCGGCCGCGTCAATGCGCTCGGCTCCAATGCGCGCCTGGGGAAATCGCAGTATCTGGTTGCTGAAGCCGACGAGAGCGACCGGTCGTTTCTCAAACTCTCTCCTATCCTCTCGGTGGTCACCAACCTGGATCGCGAGCACATGGATTGTTATAGCGACCTCAAGGATGTGGAGGCGGCGTTCCTCGAATTCATGGATCGCGTGCCCTTCTACGGCGCCACTACGGCCTGCATAGACAACGACCTACTGGCCAGCGTGTTGCCGCGGGTCAAGCGGCGAGTCTTTACGTATGGAATGTCTCCCCACGCCGACTACATAGCGCGTCTGCTGCCCCAGGCGGGAGAGGCGCGCTCCCGGTTTGAAGTAGTTGTGGGCGACGCGGTGCTCGGCCCCTTCGATCTTCATGTTCCAGGGAGGCACAACGTTCTCAATGCAACTGCCGCGGTTGCCATAGGCATGCAGCTTGAAATCGGCCGCGAAGCGATTGCCGAAGGCATCAGGGCCTATCGCGGAGTCGACCGCCGCTTTCAGTTCAAGAGCGCGATTGGCGGCGTGAGCGTCATCGACGACTACGGCCATCACCCCACGGAAATTCGCGCCACTCTCAGCGCTGCCCGCGATTGCGGATACGCCAAGGTTCATGTCATCTTTCAGCCCCATCGCTACACCCGCACCCGCGATCTGTTGGCCGAGTTCGCCACCGCCTTCGACGAGGCCGACACCGTCCAGATCCTCGACATCTACCCGGCCGGAGAAAATCCGATCCGAGGCGTCGACGCGCGCGCCCTGGTGCGCGCCTGCGGCAAGAAAGACCTCAAATACGCATCTGGATTTGAAGAGGCGGCAAGCGCCTCCGTGGCTGCGGCGGCCGACGGCGACGTTATCCTCACCCTGGGCGCCGGCAATGTCTCGCAGATCGCGGCCATGGTGCTCGAGAAGCTTGAGCAAAGAGCCAAACCGGCGGAAGGAAAAAAAAGCAACCATAAGAAGGGAAAGAATCCACTGTGAGAGTCGAGAGATTGATCAAATCCGGCATGAGAAGCATGGCGCTCGTTCTCTGCGCACTCCCGCTTGCGTTTGCGGGAAAAGCCTGGGCGGCGACTCCGCCGTCTCCAACCGCCTTCAGCGCCGCCGAGCTAAAAGAATTCACCTCACTCGATCCTATCGACGTACATACGCACATATACCAGACCGACAGCACGTTTATCGCCATGCTGCGGCGGCTCAACCTCCATGTTCTGGATGTTCTGGTCGCAGATGTCGGCGACAATGCATCCCATTCCACTTTCAAGCCGTTGAAACAGGCGGCGTGGCAATTTGTTTCATCGAGCCAAGGGCGTGCCAGCTTATCGACCAATGTCGATCCCTTTTCCTGGAACGATGCGGACTTTCCCCAGGCGGCAATTCGATCGATCGACAAGGACTTCGCGCGGGGCGCGGTGGCGGCAACCATCTGGGCCAACACCGGCATGTCTTTGAAGGATGCATCCGGAATGCCGGCGCTCCCGGACAATGCAAAGCTCGAGCCGGTATACAAGGATCTCGCCGCGCGGCACAAAACGCTCATTGCTCATATCGGCGTGCAGGATGAGGCATGGGTTCCCAACCCGGCCGCGGTTCCTTCCGTGCCGGTGGTTCTTCAGGCCAGAGATCGTATCCTCGCGGGCAATCCCAAGCTTCGCGTCGTGGGAGCCCACCTGGGCAGCCTCAAAGAGAATCTGGATCAACTCACCCCACGCCTGGAGCGATATCCGAACTTCGCTGTCGATACCTCATCGCGCATGGACTGGCTGATGACCCAGCCGCGGGCGCAGGTAATCGCGTTCTTCCTGAAGTTCCAGGATCGAATTATTTACGGAACCGATTCGGCGTTTCGCCAGAAGGATGCCGCTGAAACCGCAATTGCAAAATTCCAGAATCGCTATACCGTCGATTGGCGTTATTTGGCGAGCGCAGACACCTTTGAGTATCACGGTAGCCAGGTGCACGGCCTGCACCTGCCGAAGCCGGTCCTGCGCAAGATCTATCACGACAACGCGGTCCACTGGATTCCAGGGATAGCGCGGTGACGTTTAGTAGCCTAAGCGGGCTGTCGTCTCGGACGGCGAAACCTTCGTCAGTGATTCCATCTAATTTGTCATCTCGACCGGAGCGCAGCGAAGCGGAGAGATCTGCGGTTTCCCATATCTGACGCAAAGAGCGCGACAGATATGGAGCACCCTCGATTGGTGGTGGTTTTGGATCCACACTTCAAACAGATTCTGGGTGCCCAGGTCCCGATTCTGGGACCTGGGATTCCACAAATCTCGATCGAGTATGCCCGAGGAAACAGAAACAGATTCCCTGCGGGAATGACAGACAGAAAAGCAACTGCAAAGGCTTGATCGGCAACCGCACCTGAACATCAGGCGCTGCCGCAAAACAGTGCCGCTATTTTCAAACAGGGATACCCTGTGAGATTCCTCGCATTTGCCTGCGGAATTCACAAGGGAAGCACGATATAGTTTGCTTGGCGAATCTCGCGGCCTAACTCAGGCGTGGCAAAAAACGATCTATTTTCAAGCACTGCTGTGGCGATGGAGAGGGACGAGGCGATGGATCAGTTCGATCGCCCTGCCGCCTCGTCAAGAGCGCGCTCTCCCCGGCGGAGGGAACTGGATCCTCCGGGGAACGAGCCTCGCCTTGTGCCTGAAACGTTTGAGAGCGGGCCGGAGGGAGCCGAGGAAGAGGCTTTCTTGCGGGCGCGGCGCCGTGTTCCCGTTCGCCGCGGCATGCTTCCGAAGACGCAAAGAGGGCGCATCCTCTTTGCGGTTGTTTCCATATCGGCAGTGGCTTTGTCGGTTGTATTGTGGGTTGCCGCGCGCAACTTTTTCCGCGATGATTCCCGCTTTCGCATCAATTCGGCGGCCTATCTTCAGAGCGTGGGCAATAGCCAGGTGACCCGTGCGGAATTGCTTTCGGTATTCGGCTCCGATATCGGGCGCAACGTCTTCTTCGTTCCCCTCGGCGAGCGGCGTAAACAGCTCGAGCAGCTTCCCTGGGTGGAGGGCGCGACTGTCATGCGCCTGCTTCCTAATCAACTGCGGGTTTCGATCGTTGAGCGGGTTCCTGTCGCTTTCGTGCGCAGCGGAGATACGATCAAACTGGTGGATGCGCATGGAGTGCTGCTCAACATGACCCCTGCGATGATGAAGGTGAAGCACTATTCCTTCCCCGTGGTCACCGGCATCAGCGCACGGGATCCACTCTCGGTGCGCGCGGCCCGGATGCACTTTTACCAGGAATTCATCAGCGACCTCGATTCAGGCGGCGGTAAGGTCTCCCAGCAGCTCAGCGAGGTGGACATCTCCGACCCTGAAGACATTCGCGCGCTGCTGCCCACTCAAGGCTCCGATATCCTGGTGCACTTTGGGGATGGATTCTTCCTGCAGCGGTACCGGCGATTTGAGCAGAATCTGGCCGAGTGGAAACGCCAATATCCCCACCTGGCCTCGGCCGACATGCGCTACGACAACCAGGTGGTCCTGGAGATGACCAAGGGAACAGATACGCCCCCGGGCGAGAACAGCGGTGAACGCCAAACGGGCAAGCCGATGCACGGCTCCCCCGCGCCGCCGCTAAAGGCCGCAAAGGGAAAGAAGGCGGCCGTTCGTGCGGGGCGCGGCGGCCATCGAGTGATTCATCGGAGCGAGCGATGAGCCAGAAGAGCGACGAACTTATCACCGTGCTCGATGCCGGCAGCGCCAAGACCCGCGTCCTCGTGGCCGAGCTTCATGAAGGCGCACTCCGTTATCGTGCTCATGGAGTAGTGGATTCGGCAGGGATGCGCAAGGGGCTGGTGAGCAAGATCCATCCTGCCAGCAAGGCTTTCAACGAGGCTGCCACCCAAGCCGAGCGTATGGCCGAGGCGGTTCTCGCAAGCTGCGTCGTCGGGATCGGCGGTCCTCACATGCGCGGGGTAAACAGCCAGGGCGGGGTCACCTTGGGAGCGCGTTTGCGAGAGATCACCCGCGAGGATGTACGCGCCGCCGTGGATCGCGCGCGCTCGGTTTCGCTCCCCGCCGACAGGGAAGTCGTCCATCTGCTGCCCCAGCAATTCATTCTGGATGAGCAGCCCGGGATCAATGATCCAGTGGGTATGATCGGCAACCGGCTGGAGGTAAATCTCCACATCTCCACCTGCTCGGCGAGCGCGGCGCAAAGCGTGGTTACTTGCGCCAACAAGGCCGGGCTGGAGGTGACGGACACTATCTTTGAGGCGATTGCGGCCGCCGAAGCTACGGTTTCCGCCGATGAGCGCGAGCTCGGCGCTTGCCTCATCGACATAGGCGCCGGCTCGACCGAGCTGGTCGTTTTCTTCGAAGGAGCGGTCGCCCATACCGCCTCGATTCCCGTCGGGGGAGACCACTTCACCAACGATCTCGCCCTCGGCCTGCACGTGCCGGTCCGAGAAGCCGAATTTCTTAAGCTCCAATATGGCAATTGCGTCGTCACCTCCGTTCCCATCTCCAATGAGCTGGAATTAGAGGCTAGCGAACTGGAGCCGTCGCGGGTAATCAAGCACCGCTATTTGAGCGAAATTCTCGAGCCCCGTGCCCGCGAGCTCTTCCACATGCTGCGCGACAATCTGCGCCAGGGCGGCGTTCTTGAGGCGCTGGGCGCGGGCTGCGTTCTTACCGGCGGGGGCGCGCGGCTGGTAGGCTTGCTGGAAGTTGCCGAGAGCTTTTTGCGCGCGCCGGCTCGCCTGGGCTATCCAGTGCCGCTTTCCAGAATGCCCGAGACGCTCATTCAGCCGGAGTTTTCAACCGCTATCGGGATGCTGCTCTATGCGCACCGCACGCGGGTTTTACGGGCGGCTGAAGATCAGGGCCTGCGCGCCAAGTTACGCACAATATTCGCAGGTAGTCTGTAGTAAGAGATTAGAGGAGTGGAGTCGAAATTCATGAGCGATAGCGAGGAAATCCGTATCCAATACAACGAAGAGATGCCGCACGGAGCGAAGATCAAGGTCATCGGCGTCGGTGGCGGCGGCGGCAACGCCGTAAACCGCATGATAGCCGCCGGGTTGGAGGGGGTCGAGTTCATCGCCGCCAATACCGACGTGCAGGCTTTGCAGCTTTGCCAGGCCCCGGTCAAGCTTCAGTTAGGCGTCAAGCTGACCAGCGGCCTGGGCGCAGGCGCGAATCCCGATGTGGGACGCCGCGCTGCGTTGGAAGACTCGGAAAAGATCATCGAGGCGCTGGAAGGCGCCGACATGGTGTTTGTGACCGCCGGCCTGGGTGGAGGTACCGGCACCGGCGCCGCTCCGGTAATCGCTTCACTGGCCAGCGAAATGGGCGCGCTCACGGTCGCGGTGATAACCCGGCCGTTCGGATTCGAGGGCAAGCGGCGCATGCAGCAGGCGGAGCGGGGCATGGAGGAGCTGCTCGACGCGGTCGATACCATGATCGTGATCCCCAACGAGAAACTGCTCGCGGTGGCTCGCGATGCGGGTTTCTTTGAATCCTTCCGCATTGCCGACGACGTGCTGCGCCAAGGGGTCCAGGGCATCTCCGACATCATCACCATTCCTGGCATCATCAACCGCGACTTCGCGGACGTGAAGACCACTATGGCGGGCATGGGTTATGCGGTCATGGGAACAGCCATTCGCAACGGAGAAAACCGCGCTATCGCAGCCGCCCAGGCCGCCATGGCTTCACCTCTGCTCGAAGCCGGCGCGATTGATGGCGCGCGCGGCATCCTGATCAACATTAGCGGCTCCAGCTCGCTCAAGCTGAGCGAGGTTAACGAGGCCTCAACCCTCATCCAAAGCTCCGCCCATGAGGACGCGAATATCATATTTGGCGCGGTTCTCAACGAGTCGATGGGCAACGATGTGAAGATCACCGTCATTGCCACAGGTTTCCGCCAGGACATACTCAAGTCCACCAAGCGCTCGCACGATGCGGCGGCTGCGCCGCGCGTACATGTCGAGCCTCGGTCGGCGGCTGCTCCCCGGTTTGCCAGCGAGGAGCTTGATGAGGAAGAGGACTCGATTGGCGCGCCGCGAAGGCACGCAAGCCCCCAGCCGAAGCATGGCGCGGAGCCGGAAGTGAACTCGGTGAGCTCCCCGCTTTCCGAGCCGGTCTTCGTGGCGGCTCAACCCGAGCCCGCTTTTGTCGAGACCGCTCGCGAACCATCGCTCCCACCCGCTGAGGCGAAGCCTTCCGCACCCGATTTTGTTCTCAGCGAACGCAGCTTCGACGAGCCCTATGAAGAGGAGTATGCGCGGATTATTCCCAGCACCGGCTCAGCCAGGAACGGAGACGATTCCAGCCATGGCGAGCAGCAGATGGAGAATCTGGATATACCGGCCTTCTTGCGGCGGGGAAGTTTATAGCGCCCGTTTATGCCATCGCAGGACGGCTTTCGGCGGATGTTACCCAAATGAGGTTACGGTGGTGCTTCCAAAGTAGTACGGACATCATCAGATGTTCGGTGGAGTATCTGATCAGTCAAGCCTTTCGCGACGATTTCGGGTATTAATAATGAATGCCGGGAAAACGCCGGCGACTAAGAGGTGTTTCCCGGTGGACCGGCCAATCGTAAAGCGCGCATTCTATTTTCTGTTGATATTTGCCCTGGGCACTCTCACCTTCGGGCCGGCTGCCTTCGCGCGGCCCACCCACCCTGTCCGTCATGCCCGCAGTACGCGTTTGCAGGAGAGCGCGCGCGCTCGCCGGCACATGGCTCGCTTAAGGCATACCCGGCGCGCGGCTGCCGTGGGAGGCACAAGCGTGGTCCTGGTGCGCGGCCGCTCGGGACGGCTGCATCGCGTGATCAGGCGCCATCGCTACTATGAGCACTTTACCGCCAGCTCCTTTACGAACTCGGATATCACGCAAGGAGACGTAACCGCTGGGGAAGATCCGGTTGTGCGCCAGGCGGTGATTGATGCGCTGGGTAACATGAACGGGACGGCGGTCGCCATCGATCCGAGCAATGGCAGGATCCTGGCTATGGTTAACCAGAAATTGGCGCTATCCAGTGGCGCCGAGCCTTGCTCCACCATCAAGATCTCTGTAGCCCTCGCGGCCTTAGAAGAAGGCATCGTCACCAAGGATACGGAGGTTGACCTTGGCGGCAGATATCACATGAATATGACCGAGGCTCTGGCTCACTCCAACAATTTATATTTTGAAACTCTGGGCCGCCGCTTGGGCTTCGAGCGGGTGCATCATTATGCTACCGAGTTCGGCCTGGGCGAACTGGCGGGATGGAATATTCCCGGAGAGCAGCTAGGCGAATATCCGGATCAGGTGTTGCCGGAGAGCGAAGGCGGCGTAGGCAAGATGTGCTCCTTTGGCCAGGGAGTCTCGATGACTCCGCTGCAATTGGGCGCTATGGTAGCTGCCATCGCGAATGGCGGAACGCTCTACTATCTGCAACACCCGACCACGCCGGAAGAAGCTGTGAACTTTCATCCCCGGATCAAACGCGTTTTGAATATAGCCAAACTGATTCCTGAGGTCACCAGCGGCATGGAAGGCGCGGTAGATTATGGCACGGCGCGTTCGCTGCGGACCAGTTTCAACCAGCTTCCCATTCTCGGCAAAACAGGCACTTGCTCGAACAACGGAACTCGCTATGGCTGGTTTGCCTCCTTTGCGGATACGTCCTACGGGCGAATCGTTACTGTCTTTTTCCTCGAAGGCGGCCGCCCAACCTTTGGCCCGAAAGCCGCCGCGCTAACCGGCGTCTTCTATCACGATCTCTGGACGAATAGCTATTTCGCTCAGAAGGCCCCGGTGGAGGCTAATACGGCTCCCGTTCAGGCTACCGGCGTCGACCAGTAGTCCAGGGATCAGGGGTCAGGGATCAGCTAGTTCATGCACGCACCTGTTCGTTAAGTCCCACGGGGACGACTGAAGCGGGAATGATTCAGCCGTCCCTGCGGGACTTTTCCGCTTATAGGAACTCTACCCAGCACTGACGTGCTGGGCTATTTTCTGGCCGTCCCTGCGGGACTTATTTCAAAGCCATAATTTGTCATCCCAACCGGAGCGCAGGGGATTGGCCTGCGGTGAAATCACTCTAAAACTCCAACGTCCTCACATTTATTTCCGCGGCTTTTGAATCTCATCATGGAATGATGTTGTGTATGAAGATTCTCACTGCTGAAGAGATGCAGGTAGCCGATCGCCTCACCAGCGAGCGCTTTGCCATCTCATCGCTGGAGCTGATGGAGCATGCGGGAGCGGCCGTTGCACGATTTGTTCTGCGCGAAGCTGGCCGATTGCCGCCGAATCGTTGTTCTCTGCGGCAGAGGCAATAACGGGGGCGATGGCATGACTGCCGCCAGGCATTTGACTGAAGCCGGTCGCGAGGTCACGGTGCTGATTCTGGGCGATCCGGGGGCGATCCATGGCGATGCCAGGGCCATGTTGGACAGGCTGCCCGCCGCACCCATCGCCATTCAGGACGAAGACAGCCTACATAGCCAGGCAAATCACGAACTCTTCACCCGCGCCGAGCTCTTCCTGGACGCAGTGGTGGGTACCGGCTTCCATCCACCCTTGCGCGGGCTTGCAATTGCGGGCCGTGAACTGCTGAACCAGTACCCGAGAGCTCCCGTGCTGGCGGTGGATTTGCCCTCAGGCTGGGATGCGGATTCTCCCGAGTTTGCGGTAGAGGGTGCATACCGCGCGGATGCCGTGGTCACGTTCACGGCGCCGAAGCTGGCGCATGTTTTTGGAATGCTCACCGACGGCGGAGAACTCACCCGTCCGGGAAACCTGAAGCAGGGGCCGATCGTGGTTGCATCCATCGGCTCGCCACCCGAAGTCATCGAATCGTCTACCGGAATCACCTGGGCAGGGAACTCCAAAGCCATTGTGGACCAGCCTCGGCATGCCGACTCCAATAAAGGTAAGTTCGGCCATGTCCTGGTGATTGGCGGCGGCAGAGGGAAGGGCGGAGCGCCCGCGATGGCATCGGTGGCGGCCTTGCGCGTGGGCGCGGGCCTGGTGACCGCGGCGGTTGCGGAATCGATTCTGCCCACGGTAGCGGGCATAGCCGCCGAATTGATGACCATGCCGTTGATCGAAGGCGCCGAGGGCGAGATTTCGAGCAAGAATCTCGATCCAGCCAGGCTGGAGCGAATGCTCTCGAAAAAGTCTGTCATTGCCATCGGCCCGGGGTTGGGCCAGGAACCCGAAGCGGTCGAGTTCTTTCTAGGATTGCTCAATCAGGATACAGACATACCCATGGTGATCGATGCCGATGGTCTGAATGCCCTCGCGCCGCATCTGGACAAGCTTGACGGCTCCGCGAGAGCGATAGTTCTTACCCCTCATCCGGGAGAGATGGGCCGGCTGGCTGATTTGAGCATCGCGCAAGTGCAAGCGAATCGTGAAGGCTTGGCGCGGGAATTCGCTGTCAAGTACCGGGTGACTCTGGTGCTCAAAGGGTGGCGCACCCTCATCGCCCACCCGGATGGCAGTCTGGCCATCAACACCACGGGCAATCCCGGTTTGGCCAAGGGCGGAAGCGGCGACGTTCTCACCGGGATTATCGCCGGCCTGATCGGCCAATATCCCGGCCAGATTGGCGAGGCTGTAAATGCCGCGGTGTATCTTCATGGATTAGCCGCGGACTTTGCCGTGCGGCACGGTGATCAGCACACCTTGTTGGCGCTCGACACGGTGGCTCATCTTTACGAAGCATTTCGTTTTCGTTCGCAGGACAAAGGAGGATATGTTTGGTTGCAGGGTATCCCCTTGAGGGAGAGGGAATGAGCGTTTACCACTTCGAAAGCAAGAGCGGCAGCGAAACGATCGCGATCGGAAGGCAGATCGCCGAGTTGCTCATTCCGCCTAAATTTATAATCCTTCGCGGCGAACTGGGCACGGGAAAAACCACCCTGGTGAAGGGAATCGCGGAAGCTCTGGACGCCGCCGATCCGGATGAGGTCACCAGCCCAACCTTCACGCTGATCCATGAATATGAAGGCAGGCGGACGGTCGATGGCAAGGAGCGGGAGATCGCGCTGTATCACCTCGACCTCTACCGGATCGAAAATGAGCGGCAGTTGGAGACGCTGGGCCTGGATGAACTGGCGTTCCAGGACGCTATCGTTCTGGTGGAGTGGGGAGAGAAGTTTCCCAGCGTGACCAAGCGAAGCGACGGCGAAATTCTGTTCGAGCATGCGGGCGGCGATGCCCGCAAGATAACCCTGACGCTGGGCAGCTAAACAGCTACTACCGAGAGACGAAAAGCAGATTCCCGAAGGGAATCTGCTTTTCGTCTCAAAGACAGACCAGAAACGCAACTGCGAACACTGCAGGATTACTTGCTGTGTTCCAGCTCCGAGGTGTTGAACGAGACTACGTTATATCCGCCATCGACGTACAGAATCTCGCCGGTTATACCGGACGCCAGCTCTGAGGCTAAAAACAATGCTGCGCTGCCGACTTCCGACTGCTCTACATTGCGGCCGAGCGGAGCGCGCAGCGCATGCATCTTCAACATGTCGCTCAAGCCGCCTATGCCGCGGGCGGCCAGGGTCTTGATGGGCCCGGCTGAGATTCCGTTGACGCGAATGTTTTGCCGGCCCAGGTCTGCGGCGAGATAGCGAACCGTGGCTTCCAGAGCCGCCTTGGCCACACCCATGACGTTGTAGCGCGGAAATACTTTCTGCGAACCATAATAGGTGAGAGTGAGAATAGATCCTCCGTCGGTCATCAGCGGCGCGGCGGCCCTGGTGAGGGCGATCAGAGAATACACGCTGACATCATGCGCCACCCGAAACCCTTCCCGGCTGGTGAGCAGAAAGTCGTTGTTAAGCTCATTCGGGGGCGCGAAGGCGACGCTGTGCACCAGTACGTGCAATTTTCCATAGCGCTGCTTGAGCTTGGCAAACACCGCTTCAATCTCTTCGTCTCTGGAGACGTCACATTGAAAGGTCTCCGCCCCGGTCAACTCTCCTGCCAGAGCTTCGGCCTCCGAGCGCAGGCGCTCATTCTGGTAGCAGATGGCAAGCTCGGCGCCCGCGGCGGAAAGCTTCTGGGCAATACCCCAGGCGATGCTTCGCTTGTTCGCCAAGCCAAAAACTACCGCAGTCCGGCCCTTAAGATCGATCATTTCGAGTGCTCCTCATTCTTGTTTGCTTGAAATGCCGCGAAGACGGTTAACCCGGTTCGCATTTACTTATATAAACAGCTAGCCGCCCAGATCTACCAATTCCACGTGGTCGATTGGATGTCCCAGGAAGCCAGCGCCCAGCCTGCGGAACTTATCCACGGAGTCGGTCGCGAAGAAGCGGAGGCTGCGCGACAGATTCCCGCTTTCAGATGCGGCGTCGTCTGTTGCCAAGGTCCGGGCCACTCGATCCGCGATAGCGGCGGCCGAATCGATGACGCGAATGGCAGACGGTAAGGCGGCTTCGACTGCCGGGCGCAGCAGCGGATAGTGGGTGCAGCCCAGCACCAGAGTGTCGGGGGCGAGGTCCTCGTCCTTTGCCTGGCTGAGCAGCTCGGAGAGATAGATTCGTACCACCTCGGCGGTAACCGGATGATCGATCCAGCCCTCCTCTACCAGCGGCACCAAAAGGGGGCAGGCTTTCTCCAACACGCGGAGCCCGCATCTCCGGCCGCTTTCAGCGTAGGCGTGGCTAGATACTGTGGCATCGGTTCCGATGACCAGGATGTCTCCGCTTCGCGAGCGGCCGCGGGCCTCTTCCACCCCGGCATCAATAACTCCCAGCACCGGCAGCGGGGTCGATTGACGGATATCGTCGAGCGCCAGCGCGCTCGCCGTATTGCAGGCGATAACCAGCAAATCGGCGCCTTGGTCGATCAAAAAGCGGGTGCTCGAGAGTGCATAGCGGGCGATGGTCGCCTGTGATTTCGATCCATAGGGCAGCCTTGCCGTGTCTCCCACGTATACGAAGTCCGTTTGAGAAACCGAATGGAGCAGGGCTCGCAGCACGGTCAGGCCGCCAAAGCCGGAATCGAATACCCCGATTTTGATCCTCCGGCCGCTCATAGATGCTTGGCGCCGGGGGAGTCGGTGGCCAGGTATATACGCGTCAGGTCGGCATGGCCGGCGAGTGTCTCGCGAGTCTGCCCGTCGATCAGGAATTTCACCTGGGTAATATCCGGGAAATTGGCATGCATGGTGCCGATGATGGAGAGCAGGGTGAGAGTTTCCGGTTCGATGCCCGAGGGGTGCTCCGCGGCGAACGACCCGCTCAGATTGACGATGGCCATCAATCCTGGCACGACGGTATTGGCCGCAGGCGGCAGGGGCATGAAGAAGACTTCATTAACGCCGCTGTTGGTTGCGATGGGGTGGCCCGATCCGGGGCGGGCGTAGTCGGCGATCAGGTGCTGCAGGATGACGTGCGCCCGCGCGTTGACGTCCGCTGGAAGCGCCATTTTCTGCTGGTCGGCGGTGAGCGAGCCGTCGGCGTCATTGGCAATCATCAAAGTCACATTTTGCGGCCCCCTTTGCGCGGGAGGGTTGAGCGGCATGGTCTCTCCGGTATCGAGCAGCCGGTCATGGGCCCGCTCTCGCATCCGGATGAGCATCGCCGACATAATGACGGAGCTTACCAGGAGGATCCAGAAAAGAATGCGCTGGTGGCGGGGAATCATGGCTGTTGACTCCAGTCCCTTTGCCACTGCTCGACCGCCGCCGCGAGCGCGGCCACGATGCGGTTTTGGTAGGCCTGGTCGGAGAGGGGCGTTACCGCCGCGGAGCTGCGTAGCGGCGCCACCTCGACTGCCACCGCCGGACAGGCAAAGTTGTCCAGGGGCTGCAAGGCGGTGCGGCCCAGGGTTACGGGGATTTCCGCATGAGTCATCGCTGAGTCTATCTCCGAGGAGAGCCGCTGGCTCTGCCTGGCATAACCACCTTGGACGGTGTCCCATAGCATAAAGCGGGTCACTGGAACCTCGGTCAGCGAGGAAGTGAACAAGTGGACGCCGCTGCCGCTTGCGGTGGCATGTAGAGTGATGCAGGCGGAAGGCATGGCATGGTCCGCCACTTCGGCGCGGTTTACCGGCGGGATCGTGGTGTCTGACTCACGGGTAACGATCACGGGAATGCCGTGGGTGACCAAGATCGCGCGTAAACGGCCGGAGAGACTCAAAACCAGGTCCTTCTCCAGCATTTGGCTGCTCAGGCGAGCGCCTGTATCGGCGCCGCCATGGGCTGCGTCGATAAACACCAGAAAGCGCGGTTGCGCGCGCGCCGGAGCCGCCGGCGGAGTGCGCGGGGCGGCGGGTTGGCTGGGAACAGGCACGGGAGTTGCCGGGGTTTGCGTCTTCTGCGCTCCTCCGGCTGAGGGCGCGAGAAAAAGAGCAAGCGCAAGGCTGGTATACAGTAGACGGTTTTTCCCCCGGCTAACGCCCGTAAAGATGGGCGAGCCGAGCGCGAATGAACCAGGCATCGGCCAGCCCGACGAGCGATGGCAAGCACGCCCGGCCTCAATCCAATGCATAGATTGCAAGGCCGCTCAGAAGCTTGGGATAGAAGTCAGTCGATTTTTGCGGCATCACCTCTCCGGCGAAGGCCACCTCGCGCAGTTGTTCGAGGGTGACCGGCTTGGTGAGGAAGGCCACATCCGCGTCACCGCGCGATACTTGATCCACCGCCTCAGAGGCATCTCGTAGATAGCGTAGGTTCCGCTGCTCGCGGATGGCCTCGGGAGTGATGGACAAAATCCGCTCCAGCACGAGCGAATGCAGTTGCGCCAAGTCCAGTTTGCGCTGCCGCTCAGGGAGTGTGGCAAGCGCGTGGGCAACCGCTTCAGCTTTGGCCGCCAGCCGATAATTGCCGCCGCGCATCACCGCGATAAATGCCGTCCCCTTAGTCGCCGCGAGTTGCCTGGTTAGTTCGGTCCCGTCCATAGCGGGCAGCGGTTCAATCTCAAAAAACGGCCGCGAACGATCAAGGAAATCCGCCGGAGTGAAGTTCTCGAGGCCAAAGACCACTCTGTGGGTAGGAAGAATGATAAGCCCTCCCGCGTCCATGTTGACGAAGGTCATCATGACGGCGGCCTCCGGATAAGCCGGCTGCGGAGTTGTGTTGGCCAGGTTCCGCTCCGTCGGAGCGATGGTCTTGGGGGCGTGCTCCTTCGAATAAGCAAGAGCCGTCTCGTAACGGTGATGGCCATCGGCGATGATCAATTTTTTATCTTCCATCACGCCCAGCAGAATGTTGATGGTGCTGGTGTCGCTTATCTTCCACACCCGGTGCGACACCCCGTATTCGTCGGTCACGTCGATCTCCGGGGAAGCGGTGCTGGAAAACAGGATTTGCTCCGCCGTCAGTCCGGGATCGGAGTACAGCATGAAGATTTGGCCGAAGTGCGCGCGTGTGGAGCGTAACAAATTGAGGCGGTCGGACTTAGGCTTGGAAAGAGTCTGTTCATGGCGAAAGATAACGTGCTGGCTATAGTCCTGAAGCTCGCCCAGCGCAATAAAGCCGCGGCGCTGCTGGAATTCGCCAGGGGAGCCGGGCACCGCGAAGCGCTGCTCGTAGGCAAAGATGCAAGGCTCCTTCTCCTGGGCCAGCACGCCCGTGCGTCGCCAATCACTGAAGTCTCTTGCTGCGCGGGTGTAGACATCGTTGACTCCAGGATCGTCAAACAACTCGGGCAGGCCAAGGATGATGCGCACCAGGTTGTATACGCTGCGCTGGTAATATGCCTGCTGCATCGCCGGGGTGATCTTGTCGTAGGGCTGGGTCACCACATCGTCAAGGCGCACTATGGTTGGGTTATAGCGAAGGGCTCGGAAGGGGTAGATGCGGGCCATGTTTGGGATCTAGCTCCAGATATCGTCGGGAATCGGCTCAAGCCGACGGTTTGCTTTTAGTTCTCTTATGCTTGCCAAATTGTACCTGACGGGCTTCCGGTTGAAGGCGTTCCCGGATAGGCTTCACACGCTCCGCGGCGTTTCTTGCAAAGCGCCCCTGGGGTGTCAGTTTTTGTATTTTTGCGAAAAACATTTCATAGCTCGCAACTTCTCGTTGCACTTAGGGCATCGGTCGAGTTTAGTATCAAATTACTGGGTTCCCGATTTCAGGGCTGGTTCCCAGGGGTTAGAGGGCTTGGTGTAATGGTGCTCTCGGGGATGCGCGAGGTGGGGTCGCGAGAACGG
Organism: uncultured Acidobacteriaceae bacterium; assembly: GCA_963705665.1. GTDB lineage: Bacteria > Acidobacteriota > Terriglobia > Terriglobales > Acidobacteriaceae > PALSA-350. The sequence continues at coordinate 283,561 of CAVPKQ010000031.1, forward strand.
GCATCACGGATTTCGCTGGCCATTGCTGTGTCGCTGTTCATCCTGCTGGCGCTTGTCCGGACCGCCCGGGCCCAGGATCCGCTGAATGATGTGCACATCCAGCCGCCGCCGGCGGAACCCTCCCCCACTGCGAACCCCTCCAAAACGCCCGCCCCGCTAGAGGGAGAACCCGCGCTCAAGGCGCGGCCGGATGAGCGCATTCGGGTCAATGTAAATCTTGTCCTGGTTCCAGTCACGGTCACCGACCCCATGAACCGGCTGGTTACTGGCTTGGAAAGGAACGATTTCTTCATCTATGAGAACAACGCGCTGCAGCAGATCAAGAGTTTCTCCTCGGAGGACGCTCCGGTCTCGATCGGGGTCATCTTCGACTTGAGCGGCAGCATGTCGGATAAGATCAATCGCGCGCGCAACTCAATCGTTCAATTTCTGCAGACCGCCAATCCTCAGGACGAGTTTTTTGTGATCGGGTTCAACGACCGGCCCGAGCTGGTCGAGGACTTTACTTCAAACGTAGACAACATCGAAGCCCGCTTGATGAGCCTGCGGCCCGGCCACCGGACCGCGCTGCTGGATGCTATATACTTTGGCTTGAATAAGATGAAGCAGGCGAAAAACGACCGCAAGGCATTGCTGGTTGTCTCCGACGGCGGCGACAACCGCAGCCGCTACACGGAGGGCGAGGTGCGCTCCCTGGTGCGCGAGTCCGATGTGCAGATCTACTCCATTGGCATTTTTGACCAATATGCCGCCACCCGTGAAGAACAGCTAGGTCCGTTGCTGCTGCACGATATAAGCGAAGAGACCGGGGGACAGCTCTTCCGGGTGGACGACATCTCCGATATGGGCGACATCGCCACCAAAATCAGCGCCGAATTGCGCAATGAGTACGTGGTGGGCTACAAACCTGACGATATCAAGCGGGACGGCAAATGGCGTAAATTGAAGGTAAAGCTGGTTCCCCCACCAGGGCTGCCCCAGCTTTCAGTCCATGCCCGAACCGGATACTATGCCCCATTGCAGTAATCGACTTGCCGTTCTCTCGCTGCTGGCGATCATGATTTTTTGCGGCCCCGTTGCTCGGATGCGGGCGGCGCAGGCGCCGGCCGCAATCCTCTGCCCCAACCGCCTCAACCCAGCGGGAAACACAGCGTGTCCTCAATACCGACCGTGATCCGATCGCTTCGCCCGATCCGGAGACGTCGCCGCCGGTTAAGGCGACGGGCCAGTCTTCCGGTGCGATCACTCGCGGCCGTAACGGACAATATACATTGGAGCGCAACGTCGACGAAGTTGTGTTGAACGCTACCGTTTTCGACAGCAAGCAGCACATGGTGGCCACCCTCGACAAGAACGATTTCAAGGTATTTGAAGATGGCGTGCCCCAGACCCTCACTGCCTTTCAGCACCAGGACATTCCAATTTCTCTGGGCATATTGGTGGACAACTCCGGCTCCATGCGCTCCAAGCGCCAGGCGGTGAACCAGGCGGCTCTCGACCTGGTCCATTATTCCAATCCAGACGATGAGAGTTTCGTGGTTAATTTTTCCGATGAGGCCTATATCGATCAGGACTTTACCTCAAGCATTCCCAAGCTACGCGAAGGGCTTTCGCACATCGATTCCAAAGGCGGGACGGCCCTTTACGACGCCATCATGGCCTCCGCGGATTACCTCACCAAGAATGGCAAGCGCTCCAAGCAGGTTCTTCTGGTGGTTACGGACGGCGAAGATAACGCCTCAAGCACTACTTTAGAGGAGACTGTGCGCCGTATTCAGGATCTTCAGGGACCGGTGGTCTACTGCATCGGATTGCTCTATGACGACGAAGGCGGAGGCCGGGAAACCCATCGCGCGCGCCGGGCCTTGGAGCTGCTGGCGAGCGAAACGGGAGGCCTGGCGTTCTTTCCCAAGAATCTGGGTCAGGTGGATAGCATCGCCGGAGAGGTCGCCCACGATATCCGGGAGCAGTACACCCTTGGCTATCACTCCACCAAACCAATCAGCCAGGGAGGCTATCGCACCGTTCGGGTAGAAGCGAAGGCGCAGGGATATGGCAAGTTAATCGTTCGGACCAAGACCGGCTACTATCCCAACTCCAAGGGGGCAGCCGCCGGTCCAGCGCACAAGAGCCCGCCACGTAAGAGCTCGAATTAGGGCCTTCCTCTAGCTGATCCCCTTGGATGGTCTTCGCCTTTTTTCTGTCATTCCCGCAGGGGATTCGCTTTTTCCTACTCCAGCCGCTTCAGTCGAGATGAGAACGTCAGGGCTGCTACACTTTTTAGTTGGGCTCTTATGATCTCTCCCGCTACCGAAATTCCCGCGCGCGCTTTGCGTGTTGCTGAAAACATTACCGATCTTGTGGGGTCGACCCCCATGCTCCGCCTCCATCGTATCGCGCCTGCGGGCGCCGCCGAGGTCTATGCCAAGCTTGAATTCCTGAACCCCGGTGGCAGCGTAAAGGATCGAGCGGCCCTGGGCATGATCTTGGAAGCGGAACGCCACGGCCGGATCAAGCCGGGCTCGACCATCCTGGAGGCCACTGCCGGCAACACCGGTGCGGGACTTGCGCTGGCCGGGGTGAACCGCGGTTACAAGGTCATCCTGTTCGTGCCTGAAGGCTTCGCTGAAGAAAAGTGCATTCTCATGCGGGGCTTTGGCGCAGCCGTGGTTCGCACCCCGGAGGAAGAAGGCATGTCCGGTGCTATTCGTCGTTGCCGTGCCGCTGCGGAGAAGATTCCCGGCTCTTTTACTGCGCTGCAATTCGACAATCCAGCCAATCCCGAGTTTCACTACGAAACTACGGCCCGCGAGATTTGGGAACAGATGGAAGGGCGGGTGGATGCCTTTGTTTCCGGCGTAGGCACGGGTGGAACGTTCTCCGGTGTAGCCCGTTTTTTGAAAGAGCAGCGGCCGGAGATTTATACCGTTGCCGTCGAAACTCAGGGCTCGGTGCTGCAAGGCGGCGAGGCCGGCCCTCACAAGGTGGAGGGTATCGGGGTATCTTTTGTTCCCCAGAACTTCAGCCGCGAGTACTGCGATGAGATCGTTCGCGTGATGGATGACGAGGCATTCGCCATGGTCAAGCGTTTGGCGGCCGAGGAGGGAGTGCTCGCCGGCTCGAGTTCGGGCGCGGCTGTCGATGCCGCGATGCGGATTGCCGCGCGTTTGGGAAAAGGGAAGCGGATCGCCACCATCATTGCCGATTCGGCTGAGCGTTACCTGTCAAAGAATATCTTTGAGGGAGGCCTGTGACCCTCCTTCGCCTTCCATAGCTTGGCGTCCCGTTTTACACCCAGAGAACAGGTATGACTTCGAAGCTCGGCTTCTCCACTCGCGCCATACACGATGGCCAAGCCCCGGACCCCATGACCGGCGCCGTCAACGTTCCTATTTATGCCAGCTCCACCTACGCTCAGGAGGAGATCGGGAAGCACAAGGGCTACGAGTACTCGCGTGTATCGAATCCCACACGGACGGCGCTTGAGGAAAATCTGGCCTCGCTCGAGGGCGGGAGTCGGCGCACGTATTCGCCAGCGGCATGGCGGCCATCGCCGCGCTGGTCGCCATGCTCAAAACCGGCGATCACGTTATCTGTGGCGCGAATGTTTATGGCGGCACGCCGCGGCTCTTCAACCAGATTGTCGCGAACTATGGGATCGGTTTCAGCTACGTCGATACCAGCAACCCGGAGAACGTCAGCCGGGCGCTACAGCCGAACACCAGGCTGGTCCACATCGAAACGCCGACCAATCCCATGATGCAGCTTACCGATATTCGCGCCGTTGCCGACATTTGCCATCAAAGCAATCTCGAGCTCAGTGTGGATAACACTTTCATGTCGCCGTATTTCCAGCGCCCTATAGAGTTCGGCGCGGACATCGTGATGCACTCGACCACCAAATTCCTCAATGGCCACAGCGACGGATTGGGCGGGGTGCTGGTAGCGACAAAGCCTTCGCAGGGGGAGAGCTTCGCCTTCGTGCAGAAGTGCACGGGAGGAATTCTCTCCCCTTTCGAGTGCTTCCTGGTTTTGCGCGGGGTCAAGACTTTGGGTGTGCGGATGAAGCAGCACGAAATCAATGGCCGGGCGGTCGCCGGGTATCTCGATAAACATCCCAAAGTGCAAAAAGTGTTTTATCCGGGGCTCCTCAATCATCCCCAGCATGAATTGGCCAAGCGGCAGATGTCTGGGTTCGGCGCGCTGATTGCATTTGAGACCGGGTCACTCAAAAATGCCAATAGTGTGCTTCGCCGTGTTCGCGTCTGCACCCTGGGGGAATCGTTGGGCGGGGTTGAGACTCTGATTTCACATCCGGCGACGATGACGCACGCCGCTTTGGGTGAAGAGGGCCGGACAAAGATCGGCATTACCGATGGACTGGTGCGAATCTCGGTGGGCATTGAAGACGTCGATGATTTGCTCCAAGACCTGGAGCAGGCGCTCAGCGTTCTTTAGAGTACCGCGCAGGCTCAAATCAGGAGGGATCGATGAACTCAGCGCCGCGAGTCGCTATGGTTACAGGCGCGGGCAGCGGGATCGGCAAGCATGCCGCCATTGCGCTCTCGCATGAAGGCTATGCGGTAGTCTTTGTGGGCCGCCGCCCGGAGCCACTGGAGACGGCTGCGCGCGAAGCGAATGCGGCAGATGGGCAAACGCTAGCCGTTCCCGCGGATGTGAGCGATCCGCTATCCGTGCGATCGTTATTCGCAAAAACTGTTGAGACCTTCGGCCGGCTGGATCTTTTATTCAACAATGCCGGTATCTCCGCGCCTGCCGTACCTCTGGAAGACTTGACCTACGAACAATGGAAGTCCGTCGTCGATATAAACCTCACTGGTTCGTTTCTCTGCACCCAGGAAGCATTCAGGATAATGAAGAGCCAGCAACCTCGCGGGGGACGCATCATCAACAACGGCTCTATCTCGGCCCACAGTCCTCGGCCGAATTCGGCGCCCTATACGGCGTCCAAGCATGCCATCACAGGCTTGACCAAGTCGACCTCGCTGGACGGGAGGAAGTACGACATCGCTTGCGGACAGATTGACATTGGAAACGCCGATACGCCGTTGGCGCAGAAAATGAAAACAGGCGTGCCCCAGGCCAACGGGACGATGGCCGTGGAACCGACCATGAATCCGGAGGATGTAGCTCGGGCTGTCGTATACATGGCGAGTCTTGGGCTCGATGCTAACGTTCAGTTCATGACTGTCATGGCGACGAAGATGCCATTTGTCGGGCGCGGTTAGATCCTCTTCACGGGTGAGCACCGCTGCACAACGTACGGCCGTTTGTCGTACACTATAATGACCGATCGACCAGGAGAAAAGAAGGCCAAGAATGCCGGCTGCTGAACACAAAATGCGGATGACGGCACGAAGCGAGCGCTTGGAAGCGCGGGTCAGTCCTGAAACCAAGGCGCTCTGCCAGAAGGCGGCTCGGATTCAGGGCAGCACGCTGACAGAATTCATCGTCAACTGCGCCGTTGAAGCTGCAAAACGTGCCGTGCGCGAAGACGAATTCCTCAGACTGACGCGGCGCGACAGGATAGCTTTTGTAGAAGCGCTCCTGAATGCGCCCACCCCAAACGCCAAGCTGCAAAAAGCCGCGAAGCGTCACGCGCGAATTTTTCCGGGTTAAGCTATTCCACAGTTTCGTGAGATTGAACCGCTCGGCGCTCAACATGACAAGCTCCGAGCGGCTTTTTCGTGCGGAGTCGAGCCGCTTGACCGGTATCTGAAACAACAGGCCAGCCAAGATGCCCGGAGACATGTGGCAGTGACTTACGTGCTTGTTTCGGGTGAGGATCATAGCCGCATTGCGGGGTACTACACGCTTTCGTCCGACAACATCCGGGTCGATGACCTCCCGCCAGCATTGGTGAAGCAATTAAAGCTACCGCGCTATCCGGTTATGGGAGCGACGCTGATCGGACGTCTTGCCCGTGACGCGTCATTTCGCGGACAGGGGCTTGGCGAAGTGCTCTTGATTGACGCCCTGAAGCTGGCCCTGGCAATGAGCCGTAAGATCGCATCTGTTGGCGTGGTGGTAGACGCCAAAGATGACAAGGCGCATCGCTTCTATACCGGCTTCGGCTTTATCGCCTTTCCCGAAACAGTAAAGCGTCTGTTTCTGCCCATGCAGACGATTGAAGAACTCTTTTGAAGGCAATCAATGACGCAGGTATGGTGATGTTAAGGCAAACCATTCCCTCAGCGGCCGATCGAGTTTCACGCAGTTACGGCACGACTGAAGTCGTGCCCTGATACAAAGCCATAGTTTTTCCGCCGTGTGAGGCCTGTTTTTATAAGGAATAATGGGATTAGATCGTTCCTGACCTGCTAGAGGAGCCTGCCTATGAGCACCGACGCCGCGGCCAGCACTCCGCCCATCGTACATTCCTTTGCGCTCAGCGAAGACCAGGAGCAGTTGCGCAAGGAAATTCACGAGTTTGCCGCGCGCGAGATTGGTCCCAACGTCATGCGCTGGGATGAAGCCAGCGAGTTTCCCCAGGAAGTAATCAAGCAGCTCGGGCAGATGGGACTGATGGGCATCATCGTGCCCGTCGAGTATGGCGGCTCGGGCATGGGCTACGTAGACTATGCTCTTGCGGTCGAGGAACTCTCGGCGGTTGACGGCTCGATCGGCATCATCGTGGCGTCGCATAATTCGCTGTGTACGAACCACATTTTTCTTGCCGGAGATGAGCAGCAGAAGCGCAAATATGTGCCCAGACTGGCTTCCGGAGAATGGCTGGGGGCGTGGGGCCTCACCGAGCCTGGCTCCGGATCCGACGCGGGCAGCGCGCGCATGTCGGCCGTGCGCAAGGGCGATCGCTGGGTGCTCAACGGGAACAAGACCTTCATCACCAATGGTCACTATGCCGATATTTCCGTTGTGATTGGGGTGACGGACAAGAATAAGGGAACCAAGGGTCTTTCCGCATTTGTAGTGGAGAAGGGAACTGCCGGCTTCCGCCCGGGCAAGAAGGAGAACAAACTCGGGCTTCGCGCCAGCGATACTTCAGAGCTAATTTTCGAGGATTGCGAACTCCCTCTAGAGAATCTTCTGGGCAAGGAGGGCGAGGGTTTTATTGACGCCATGCAGGTGCTCGACGGCGGCCGTATCTCCATTGCCGCTCTTGCGCTGGGCATGGCGCGCGGAGCTTTCGAGGCCGCGCTTCGCTATACCCAGGAGCGCCGGCAATTCGGCAAAGCCATCTCGGAGTTTCAGGGTATCCAATGGAAGCTTGCCGACATGGCCACGCAGCTCGATGCCGCACGGTTGCTTACCCTGCGCGCGGCGGTGATGAAGGATGCGGGACAGAAGACTACGCTGGAATCTTCCATGGCCAAGCTTATGGCCAGCGAAGCAGCCGTCCGGATCTGCGATGATGCAGTCCAACTCCATGGAGGCTATGGCTTTATCAAGGACTATCCGGTGGAAAAGTTCTATCGCGACGTCAAGCTGTGCACCATCGGCGAAGGCACCAGCGAGATCCAGCGCATCATTATTGCGCGTGAGCTCCTGCGTAAGTAGACGCCACCCGGTTTTCCAACTGGGCCGGCAATGCGGCCGAAAGCCTCGGGTTATCATCGGGAGAATGAAGGCGGAACAGAGCTCAGAGGCTTGCGCGCCCGAAGTCGCGCAATTGGTTGAGCGACTTCGCAGCGGAGATGTGCGCGCTCTGGCGCGGGCTGTATCGCTGGTCGAAAATGACGCTCTGGTAGCCTCGCAGATCCTCTCCTGCTGCTTCGCTTATAGCGGGGCGGCGAGATGCATCGGAGTGACCGGCTCGCCGGGCACCGGCAAGAGCACTCTGGTCGACCAGCTGGCTCGCCATTACCGCGCGCTAAACACAACCGTCGGTGTTGTCGCCGTCGATCCTACGAGTCCCTATACCGGGGGAGCGATACTTGGCGATCGCATCCGCATGCAGGCGAGCGAGCGGGACCATGGTTTCTACATGCGCAGCATGGCTACGCGCGGCTCGCTGGGCGGTCTGGCGCGCGCTACCGCGGATGTGGCCCTGGTCGTCGAGGCCAGCGGTAAGGAACGTATTCTCGTTGAGACGGTGGGCGTGGGCCAGGATGAAATCGACGTTGTGCGCCTGGCGGACGCTACCGTCGTAGTGCTAACCCCCGGCATGGGTGACGATGTGCAGAGCATGAAGGCGGGAGTTATGGAAATCGCCGATATTTTTGTTGTGAATAAAAGCGACCATCCTGGCGCCGACCGGGTGGAAAAAGAAGTGCGCGCCATGCAGTCGCTGGCTTCGAAGCACGGCAGTTGGATTCCGTCGGTGATTCGTACGACCGCCAACACCGGAGCCGGCATTCCCGAGCTGGTGAAGGCCCTGGACGAATTCTGGTCCTGGCTCGCAGAGGAGGGCAGGTTGATGGAGCGCCGGGAGCAGTATTGGTGCGAGCGCATCATGGAGATGATCCGTCATGAACTGACAAGCCGGGTCCGCGACCACGGCCTCGATCGGGAGGCGCTGGTTGATCTCAGCCGCCAAGTCGTCCGCAAGCAGCAAGATCCATATCGATTGGCTCCGCGGTTGATTCAAGAATTGCTTTAACCATTTGAGGCAAACATTTGAATAATATCGACCATTTGGGAATTGCCGTGAAGAGCATCGTCGAAGCCCGCCGGTTCTATGAGTCGCTTGGTTTCAGCGTGCTGCATGAAGAAGAGTTGGCGCAGGAAGGGGTGCGCACGGCGATGATTCCTATCGGCGAGAGCCGCATCGAGTTGTTGGAGCCGCTGGCTGGAGATACGGTAGTGGGTAAGTTTCTCGCCAAACATGGAGAAGGCCTGCACCACCTTGCGATTCATGTGGACGATATATCACGCACTTTCGAGGAGATGAAACGACGAGGCGTCAAGCTCGCTTCCGACGATATTCAGATCGGGGTTGGTGGCCATTTCTATTTCTTCGTTCATCCCTCAAGCGCCTCCGGAGTGCTGGTAGAGATCTGCCAGGATGCGATCGCCGATGTTTGATCCATCCCATTCGTATTTGACGACCCTCTCTCTCGACACTTGCGGAAGCTGCGGCAGCGTGGCTCTTGGACGCTTGGATTTGACTGCCAACACGCTTGAGATCCTGGGCAAGGCCGGCTTGCCGGGACGCACCTATTCGGCGCAACTGATCCCGAAGATTGAGGAGCTGCTCGCCGGACAGCATGCCACTCTTCGCGAGATCCAGGCCATCGTGGTGGTGCGCGGCCCCGGCAGCTTTACCGGGATTCGCGTAGGTTTAAGCGCCGCCAAGGGTTTAGCCGAAGCGATGGGCGTGGGCATTATCGCGCTCTCCCGCCTGGCTCTTCTCGCCAGCGCCAGCGGATTGCCGCATGTGCTGGCGGCGGTGGAAGCGGGACGCGGGGAATATTATGTTGGCGAATATCGAAATGGCGAGAACCTTGGGGAAACATTGCTCAGCGGAGCCGAGGTCGCCGCTGCGGCCCGCAAACCGAGCGCAGGAGTGCTGGTTTATGAGACGGGCTCAGCAGGGGCGGCAGATTTCCCCGGCAGCCTGATTGTGCCTGCACCCGTCTACGTGCGGCCGCCCGATGCCGCGGATGCGCTTGGCTTTGCCCTCGATCGCTTGCGCGCCGGCAGTTTTGAAGATATCGAAACCCTGGATGCCAACTACCTGCGCCGCTCCGATGCGGAACTCTTCGGAGCCACCGGCACGGGTCTCAAAAAAGACGCAGGCGCAACATCGAGCCTGCCGTGATCATCCGGCCGATGAGCCTGCCGGACCTGGATAGGGTTTTGGCAGTCGCCAGCGAGACCCCAGAGGCGCCGCAATGGAAGCGCAGGGATTACGAGCGAGCGCTGCTTGCCGCTCCGCAGGTTTCTTTTGGCCGTATCGCTTTGGTGGCCGTTTGCGAAGGCATTTTCGCCGGCTTTGCGGTTGCGAATTTTTTGCCGGCTGAGAAGCTCGCAGAGTTGGAGACGATCGTCGTCCACCCCAACTTCCGCCGGCGCGGCATCGGCGCAGGGTTGCTGATTGGCGCCAAGAATTCGGCGTACCGCCTGGGCGCCGTCGCGATGCACTTGGAGGTGCGGGAATCGAACGCAGCGGCGCTTGCTCTGTACTTGGCGCAAGGTTTTCAAAAGATTGGCCGCCGCCGGTCGTACTACACTGCTCCGCCAGAGGACGCCCTGGTGCTGCAAGCGGCTTTGACCGCTTCATCGGAAAACTCCCTGTAAAACCTGCGGGACTCGACAATTGAGCATAAATGTGGGGGCTTGGACCCAAACATCGCACGGTGGAAATCTTTCCCACATCTCCCCTTGGACTCGATGGCAATCCTCGTGATAATGTTTAGCGTCGAACTAGACATGAGGAGGAGCCGCTCCTATGGTCGAAGCCAACGGCCGGATGGCGGAAGAGGCGCTGCGCCACCTGCAGGAACAGCACCGCCGCTATTCCCAACAACTGGAATCGCTGGTCAGCAAACCGTACCTTTCGGACGATGAAAAGCTAGAAGAAGTCAGACTGAAGAAGATAAAGTTGCGCCTCAAAGACGAGATGTCAGGGCTGCGAAGCGCAGAGAGCCATATCAATAGCATGGCCTGAGATATTCTCCAATAGCACCAGCGGGCCCTATAGTCGGGGCCGCACAATAGTGTGTCTCGCGTCGCGACACCTCTATAATTCGAATAGAGTCTTCCTTCTTAACAACATGGTACGCGACGGATATTTCTACGGCTTAGGATTTGTGAGCGCCGCTGTTTTGCTGCGTGTGCTCACCGGGAACTGGGGCTGGGCGCTGCCGCCGCTGGCGCTTGCTCTTTTTTTCCTCTGGTTTTTTCGCGATCCGGAGCGAATGGCGCCCGAGGAACCGGGCCTCGTCGTATCCCCTGCCGACGGCAAGCTAACCGCGGTCAGCCGTATCCAGACACCGGATGGGGAACGTATCCGGCTCAGCATTTTCCTGAGTGTCTTTGACGTACACGTGAATCGGTCGCCAATTGCCGGCAGGGTGAGCGCGGTCGAGTATCGCAAGGGCGAGCACTTGAACGCTCTCAACCCCGCATCAGCCGAGAGAAACGAACGGAACAGCGTTACCGTGCAGGGCGACGAGTTCGAGGTGACCTTTGAACAGATCGCAGGGGTACTTGCCCGGCGTATTGTCTTTCATCCCAAGCCAGGCGAGTTCTTGAGCCGGGGACAACGCGTCGGCCTGATCAAATTCGGGTCGCGCGTCGATGTTCTGCTTCCCGGTCATGCGCGCATACGAGTCGAGCCCGGGCAGCGCGTTAAGGGCGGCTCTTCTATCCTGGCGGAGATTCGAGCCCCGCAAGAGGACCCCGCATTCGATGTGTTGGCGGAGATATTCGCTTGAGCAGCGAAGCCGTAAGGAGAGAAGGCGAGCGCATCAGGAGAATGCCACGCAGAGGCAGAGCGCGCCGGGGAATGTATATTCTGCCCTCGCTGTTTACCTCGGGAAACATCGCCGCGGGCTACTACGCCATCACACAAAGCCTGCAGGGTTCGGTATTGGAGCCGCACCATTTCAATTACGCTGCTCTGGCGATCGGCTTCGCCATCCCTTTTGACGCTCTGGATGGCCGCATCGCGCGCATGACCAAGACGACAAGCGAGTTTGGCAAGGAATTGGATTCGCTGGCCGACGTTATAACTTTCGGCGTCGCGCCCAGCGTCCTGGCCTTCACCTGGGGCTTTCACGCGCTTCCTACAGCGATGGATCCCGGTCTGCGGCAGAAGGTGATACAGTTTGGCGCTTTCATCTGCTTTCTCTTTTTGCTCTGCGTTGCCAGCCGGCTGGCGCGATTCAACATCAACGTCAACCCTGAGCCAAAGAACCCAGGCCGGGAGGGGCGTAAATACTTTGTTGGCATGCCAATTCCCGCCGCCGCAGGCGTGATCGCCGCCGTCGTCCACTATTTCCTGGGAAATCCCATTCCCTATTGGTGGGTGGCCGTTATCTGGATGCTCCTGGTTGGTCTGATCGCCTTTCTCATGGTCAGCACCTGGCGTTTTTGGAGCGGCAAGGAGATCAATTTGGCCAATCGTCATCCCTTCCAATTGATCGTGCTGCTGGGACTGGTGATTTATGCCATGGTGTTTTTCTCCCAGTACGTTCTGCTTCTCTTTGCCTTCGTCTACATGTTCTCCGGCATCTTTGCCCGTGCCGCTTACTCCTGGCAGCGGCGGCGTAGATTCGCCGCAGGCCCTCACACCGGCATCCCATGAGTTTGTATGGTGCTTGCTCGACGGAAGAACGGCTCCGGCAAGCGAATATCCATGCCCTGCTCCGCAACCCATATCCTCAGGACGAGTAAACTAGTTCGTTAATGACAGACAATTACCGTATCGCGATTGTAGGAGCCGCTTCCCTCCGCGGCAAAGAACTCAATGAAGCGCTGGCCGAGTCGAGCTTCGCCGCCTCGGAATTCGCGCTTATGGATGACCAGCAGGCTCTGGGACAACTGGAAGCGGTCGGCGATGAAGTTACCTTCATCAAGCAGATCACCCCCGCTTCGTTCGAGCACATGGATTTCACCTTCTTTACCGGCCTTCCCGAGGTCACGCTGCGGCACTGGCAAAACGCGGTGCGTGCGGGGGCCAGTGTTATCGATCTTTCCTATGCTCTGGAAGGCGAAGCGGGCGTGCTGGTGCGTGCGCCTTGGATCGAGGAAGAGGGGGACGATGGCCCTATTCTGGCTTCGCCGGATTTGCACACGCCGGCGATTGTTCCCGCGCATCCCGCCGCCTTAACCCTCGCATTGCTGCTGGAGCGGCTGCAGAGCATAGGCGCAGTGCGCAACGTCTCGGCTACTGTGCTCGAACCCTCCTCGGAGCACGGCCGCGCCGCCATGGACGAGCTGCACCAGCAAACGGTCACGCTGCTCTCATTCCAGAACGTTCCCAAGGATGTTTACGATATCCAGGTGGCCTTCAATGCAATTGCTGCCGCCGGCGAAGAGGGAAAAGTTAATCTGGGAGAGGTTGAATCCCGGATCCGCCGCCACTATAACCTGCTCTCTGGGGGACGGCTGCCGCAGCTCTCGCTGCAACTGATCCACGTTCCGGTTTTTCATGGGCACAACTTCTCCGTCGCCGTCGAATTCGAGCAGCCAGTCACGCTGGATCATGTTGAAGCTGCCCTTTCCGGCCCTCACGTGGAGGTCATTCTGGGCGATGTCGACGCGCCCAGCAATCTCACCGCGGCCGGCCAGGAAGATATCCTTGTCCGCGTCCGCTCCGGGAAGAAGGCGCCGCGCCCTCTCGCCGCTTTTGGCTATGGGCCTCCATCGACAATCTGAAAGTCTCCGCATACAACGCCGTTGAATGCGCCCAGGAGCTGCGCAAGCTGCGGCCGCGGGGTACGGTCCAATAAAGGCCGCCAGAAGCAGATTCCCTTCGGGAATGACAGAAAGAAAAGCAAAGACGGACCAACGGAGACTTGATCGGCTACCGCCTCCGATTTGTCTCGGACGCGTTCTTAAGATCGGGCGTGAGTGTTAGGAGCAGCTTTCGCTTTCGCAGGCGCTCGCTGTGCCTTCCTGGTCTTATCGTGCAATTGGCGGGATCGCACATCGACGGTCGATGCCTTCGCCGGGTGCAGGGCCGATATGACGGCATTGGGATTTCTTGCAATGACTGTCAGGAAGGCTCGCGCGGAGAATTCGGGTGTACATCGCCCTCCCTCCCAGTGTTTTACGGCATCAAGGCTGAAGCCAAATGTAGTCGGAAAACCGGGACTGCGTCATATTCAGTCCTTCGGTGAAATCGGCCCTAGCTTCTGAGCTGCTCCTTGTATTGAAGAAGGATATAGTTGTCCGTCATCCCTGCGATGTAGTCGGCTACGGCGCGCGGGGAGCCTTCGCGAGCAATTTGGTCTTGGTAGGATTCTGGTAATAGGCCGGGATTTCGCACCCAGCAGGTAAACAGCTCGCGTACCACGGTGGCCGCTTCGCGCAGATTGCGTTGCAGCTCATCACTCGAATAGAGCGTCCGGTAGAGATATTGCTTGGCTTCGCGGCGCAGCTCCTCGGTCTCGGGAGAAAGTGCGGCAAGCCTCTCGGGAAAGTCGCGAATCTGCTCTAATGTCGAGATTTCCGCAACGGCCACTCTCCGCCCCGTCTCGCGAATCAGATCTCCCACGAAAGCATTCAACACTCTCTTGAGCGCCTCATTGAAGAGCAGCCCTTCCGCCGCATTGGTGTAGTTGCCCGCGACCGCAAGGAAAGCGCGCTTGAAGATTTCAACATGGGCGCGAAGGCCATTCAGTTCGAGCATGCCCGCTTCCATGCCATCTTCCATGTCAGCGCAGATGTAGGCGATCTCGTCCGCCAGGTCGATGAGCTGTGCTTCGAGCGGAGGGCGCTTATCCAGAAAATAGGCGCTCAGTTCAGGATGTTCCGCGGAGGAATAGTCCCGGGAGTGTTTGACGATTCCTTCGCGTACCGCAAGCGTGAGGTTCAATCCGCGAAACGACGCATAGCGAACCTCAAAGTATTCGACAATACGCAATGCGTGGAGGTTATGGTCGAAGCGCAATCCGAACGCGCGCATGGCGTCGTCCAACGCCCGCTCGCCGGCGTGTCCGAAGGGAGGATGTCCGATATCATGGGCCAGCGCCAATGTTTCAGTGAGGTCCTCGTTCAGGCGCAGGGCATTGGCGACGGCGCGTGCAATCTGCGCTACTTCCATGGTGTGAGTCAGCCGGCTGCGAAAGTGATCGGAAAAAGGCTGGGTGAACACCTGGGTCTTGCCCGCCAAGCGCCGGAATGCCCGGGCGTGGATTACACGCGCCCGATCGCGCTGAAATGGATTGCGGTAGGGGTGCGCCGGTTCCGGGTGTTCCCGCTGAGTGAGAGCGCTATCCGCGGTGATCGTCACCGCGCAACCGGCTGGCAAAAAGGTATGGGGAAATTCGCCAGCTGATTCGTTGCTCGTGTTCACAATCCGCTATTTCGGGCCCGAAGCCGTCGATGCTTCCTTAGCCAGCTTGACCCGCGCCGTCTCCAGTTTCTTCTGCACTTTGCTCACATCGACCGGTTCGGCGTCGGCTGCTACGGTGCGAGAGTACTCCTCAAGGCTCTGCTCCCATTGCGCGGCGGCCAGCTTCAGCCGGCCTGTCTTCTCATAAAGCTCACCGAGATGGTCGTGAACGGTGGGATCGGTGGACATGCGTTCAGTCGCCTTGCGCAGATTGGCCTCGGAGAGAGCATACTGCCCCATTTTGAAATAGACCCAGCCGAGCGAGTCCAGGTACGCGCCATTTTGCGGGTCGAGTTGCACCGCCTTCTGCACCATGGTGAGGGCTTCATTTAGCTTGACTCCCCGGTCGGCCAACATGTAGCCCAGATAATTCAGGGTCATGGTGTTGTTCGGGTCGATGGCGAGAATCTTACGGAATTCCTCTTCCGCGGGCTCGTAGTGCTTCTGGCGTTCCGCCAGTGCGCCGCGCAGGAAGTAGACGTAGATCTTATCCTCCGGCTTGGCGGAGAGCGCATCCGCCTTGTCGAGTTCTTCGCCGGCTTCCTTCCAGCGGCGTAGGCGTGTATAAATCTGCGCCAGCGACATCTCCACGTCTCGATCTTCGGGAGTTCCAGTGAGCTGAGCCTTGGCCATGCTGATTCCTTGCTCAACTTTGCCGGTGTCAGTCAATTGTCCAGCCAGCATCAGATGGACGCTCTTATTTTTAGGAAGGGCCTGGACAGCTTGTTCGGCCACGGCGGTTGCCTTGTCGTATTGCTTGGCATCGCGATAGGCATCCACCTGCCCCTGATATCCGCGCTCGGCGAACTCACCGCCCATGGCGATCATTTTCTGGTAGGCGGCGACGGCGAGATCGACTTTGTTCTGCTCGCGGTATACATTGGCCAGCCGATCCAGAAAAATCGAGCGGTTGTTTTTTTCCGCGTCTGAATACTGCCCACCCGGATGACTGGTTTTGCTTACAAGATCTTCAAGAATCTGCGTGGCCTCGTCATAGCGGCCCAGACAGTCGTCGATGAGCGCCTCGTTGAAATTGATTTCCAGCGAGTCGGAAGCCAGAGACTTCGCTTTCTTCAATGTCGTGAGGGCCTGATCGTAACGGCCCTGCCGCCGCTGAATTTCAGAGATTCGCAAATAAGTCTGCGCATCCTGCGGGTCGGAGGCCGCGATCGAATTAAAGTGCTTAAGTGCGGCATCCATCTGGTTGTCGTTCAAGAGCGCTTGCGCCAAGCCGCGCTCCGCGTCCAGGTTATCCGGCTCCAGATCCAGGGCTTTGGTGTACGCGTCGATAGCCTTCTTGTTGTCTTTCAACTGGTCGTAGCTTACGCCCAGCGCATACTCGATCCTGGCTGTGCGATCGTCCTCAGGCACCGAGTTCAGCACCGTGATGGCCTGTTGAACATCGCCGGAGTCGCCATAGAGACGCGCCAAATTCAATACCACATTTTCCGATCCGGGATCGATCTTTTGCGCCGCCCGGAACTGCTCCGCGGCGCGCGGCGTGTCATGGGCGAGGGTATAGAGCTGGCCCAGCAGCAGGCGGTTTTCGACATCGTTCGGTTCCAGTTCAACGATCTTTGTGTATTCCGCGATGGCCAGTTGCAGTACCTTCTCCGAAGGTCCGGTGCTCTGCATGTTGCCGAGCGATTGGAGGTAGACCCGGCCCAGCAGTTTGTGCGCCTGCAGATTGTTGGGGTCGGTCTTGAGCGTCGCCTGCGCAGCCATGACCGCATCGCGCACCCGGCCCGTGCGCAGATAGAGCTCGCCCAAGCCGCCGTTCAGGTATTTGGAATCGGGGTCCGCATCCAAGGCGAGCTTGTATTCTTCGATAGCGCGGGTGGCATACTCGGGACGGCCGTAGTTGGTGGCCATGTCCTCGTAGATGTGAGCCATGGTGAAATGGTAATAAGCCGCCGCCCGGTCCGGCGTCTGTCCGGCAGCAGGTTTTGCCGGCGCCAATTGAATAGGCGGGCTATTTGGCTGCTTTGCCTGGGGCGTTTGCCCCCATGAAGGGCTGGCCGCAACGATCGCCGCTAACGTGATTCCGCGGCGGATGTAGCTGGAAGGAATGGCCAAATTTAAGCCGGATGAGATTGGTCTGCGCATCGCGCGCAAAACTTCGTGCTTCGCCTTGCTTTTCATGTTGGAAATCCTGTGTCCCGTGGCTTCACTCCGTCAAACTCACGCCTGCCAGCAATCGTTCTTGAATGGCGTACGAGCACACATTGGCCGCATAGATGATTGTAACGCGCCCTCCCTTCAGTTTACTTCCAGCCGGCGGGACAACGAATACTTTTGATTTGGGGGGGGTCCACCACAAAGGTTGCAGAGACGGGTTCCCGGACGTGGCACCGATTGCAATTTGTTGTCGTGGTGGAAGCCCCCTGCTTTAGCAGGGGAAGCTGGACTTCAGTCCAGCGGAAAGCGTTTGACCTTGAAATGCGCTTTAGCCCTGGATTTCCCGATGCCAGCGCTAAAGCGCATCGTTATCGAGGTCGAACTCTTCCCGGAGCGCTGAAGCGCTCCTACCCCCGCATAAATGCGGGGGCTTCCACCCAAAGGCTCCGCAATGGCCTCTTTCCGCAGCCTGTTACAAAGCAAAACCGTTTAATGGCGAAAGTGCCGCATACCCGTAAAGACCATGGCTACGCCAAGGGCATCCGCCCTCTGAATGACTTCCGCGTCCCGCACCGAGCCGCCGGGTTGGATCACTGCTGTCGCGCCCGCCTCGACCGCAGCCTCCAACCCATCCGGGAACGGGAAAAAGGCGTCCGAAGCGGCAACGCAGCCAGCCAGCGGCAGGATTGCCTTCATCGCGCCGAATTTGGCAGCGTCCACGCGGCTCATCTGTCCGGCACCCACACCCAGGGTCTGGCCATCGCGAGCATAGACGATGGCGTTCGACTTGACGTGTTTGGCAACCCGCCAAGCGAACAAGAGCGCCTGCATCTCGTCTTTGCTGGGCTGTCGCCGGGTGACAGTTTTTAATTCCTTCGCAGTTACACTTCCGCGATCGGGATCCTGCAGCAGCAGGCCGCCGGAGACTTGCCTGACCACGCGGCTGGACGGCGCACCGCGCACTCTGAGCAGACGGAGATTCTTTCTGGATTTGAGACGCTCAAGGGCGCCCTGGCTGAAAGAGGGCGCGGCGATCGCCTCCACGAACAGCTGCGCAATCTCTTCAGCCGCCGCCTCGTCGAGCTCGCGGTTGATGCCGATCACGCTGCCGAATGCCGAAACCGGATCGGTCGCCAGCGCCTTACGGTAGGCCTCGGCAATGGAGGTTGCAACTGCGGCGCCGCAGGGGTTGGTGTGCTTGATGATAGCGACCGCGGGCTCCTCAAACTCATGAACCAGTTCCCAGGCAGCATCGAGATCAACCAGGTTGTTGTAGCTCAGCTCCTTGCCCTGGAGCTGCCGGGCGCTGGCGATTCCCGCGCCGGTTCTATCGGTAAACAGAGCGGCTCTTTGGTGCGGGTTTTCTCCATAGCGAAGATCTGTCACTTTGGTATCGGCAATCAGAAGCGTTTGCGGCAGGGGAGCGTCGGCGCCGGAAGCGAACTCCACTTGAATCTCGTGCCGCGGGGCCGAAGTGATCCTTTCCATCGCCTGGGATATGGCTGAGTCGTATGCGGCTGTCAGAGCGAAGGCTTTTTTGGCTAGCATCCAGCGAGTTTCCAAGCCTAGCGCTCCCTGGTTTGCCTTGAACTCCGCCGCCACCGGCTCATAGTCCGCAGCAGAGGTCAAAACCGCGACATCTGTAAAGTTCTTGGCTGCCGAGCGCACCATCGAAGGACCGCCGATATCGATGTTCTCGATCAGATCTCCGAAGAGCACTCCGGGCTTCTGGGCGGTTTTTTCAAACGGGTAGAGGTTTACTACCACCATGTCGATCGGGTCAATTCCATGCTCCGCCACCGCGGCCTGATGTTCCTGGCTGCTGCGCACATGGAGGATTCCTCCATGAACCTTAGGGTGCAAGGTTTTTACCCGGCCATCGAGCATTTCCGGGAAGCCTGTCAGAGCGGAAATATCACGCACCGGAAGACCGGCCTCGCGCAACTCGCGAGCGGTGCCGCCGGTCGAAACCAGCTCGGTTCCCATAGCTACCAATTCCCGGGCAAACTCCACTAATCCTGTCTTGTCGGTGACGCTTAGAAGCGCCCTCTGAATCCGTTTGTTCCCCGCCAATCCATGCTCCTCTGTGATACGAACTTCCATGTCTATCATGCCAGATCGTCCAAGTTTGTCAGGGATGTCTTCTCAGGGTAGCCTAGTCTATGGATTGGAAATCGCGAGGGAGCCGACCGGTGCTGACCGAACCAGAGATTCTGCCGCCGGCGGGCCGCGACGATCCTCGCAATTACCGGGTAGATTCGGGGCAGTTCAACCCGCCTCCGGCAGGTCCAGCTAGGTCTAGGCGTCCTCCTCGATGGGCTACGGCGCCTGCCACATACGCATTGGTCGCGATCAACTGCCTGGTCTATTTAGGGATGATCCTGCAGGGTGTTTCTCCCAGGAATCCCACCATCGCCGACCTGCTGCGTTGGGGCGCGAACTCCGGGCCCTACATCTTGATAGGCCATCAATGGTGGCGTCTGGTCACCGCAGCGTTCGTACATGCCGGCCCCCTGCACATTGCCACCAACATGTGGTGCCTGTGGAACCTTGGCCTTCTTGGCGAGCCTTTGCTGGGCGCATTTGGAACCTTCGCCGTCTATCTGTTGACCGGGGTGGCGGGAAACCTGCTCAGCGTGGCAGTCAATCCAGGGGTTCCCAATGGTCCTCCCGGGATTGTGGGCGTGGGCGCTTCCGGGGCGGTTTTCGGATTGGCGGGTGTATTGATCGTGCTGTTGAAGTCGCCGCTGCTGCCGGTTCCTCCGGGAGAGCTGCGGCAATTACGGCGCAGCGTGATCTACTTCGCTGTCCTGAATTTTGTCTTCGGGGCTTCGACCCTGATTTTTCGCAGCTTCATTCGGATAGACAATATGGCCCACCTGGGAGGATTTCTCTGCGGCCTTGCGGTTGGGATTCCGTTGGTTCCAAGAATCGGTGCGCCCAAGAGCCAATTCGTCTTTCGCCAAAGGGTCGCTTACGGCGGCATGTTTTTGCTGCTGCTCGTTTTTGCCTTCGGAATCGCGTCCTTCTGGCGATAGAACCGTTTTTGTCCGCCGTTGCTTTTCTTTCTGTCATTCCCGTAGGGAATCTGCCGCCTATCGACGGTTCTATAAAGGGGGGTGCCCCATATCTGGCGCGCTCTTTGCGCCAGATGTGGGAAACCGCGAGATCTCCCCACTCCGCTTCGCTCCGGTCGAGATGACAAATTAGTTAGGTGTAACTGGGCGGCCCGCAGGCCGCTTTTCCTATACTTGGTGCCCAGGCTCGTGCAACTAGCCCGCATTTCTCATGAGGTGTAGGCGAGGAGTAACGGTGGGGCGAAGAAAAGAGTAGCAAAAGGCCGCTGTTTTCAGGCATAACTGCGTTGTCTATGCGTAGTTGAATGCCCTGAAAAGGAGCAGCCTTTGATGACAGAGTGTACCCAGAAAACGTTCGCATTTACAGCCCATTTTTCGCGTCGCGTGGGGGCCGGGTTCACGGCCGGACAGGTTTCCAGCGATGGCGGAGCGCTGCTGTTGCGCGAGGTGGAGCGCAAGATCGACCTGCTGGGCCGGCTGGCCGGCTGCTTCAGCGACCGCCGCATGCCGTTGCTGGTCAAGCATCAACTGCCCCAGATGCTGGCGCAGCGCATCTATGGTCTGGCGCTGGGCTATGAGGACCTGAACGATCACGAGCAGTTGCGCTCGGATCCGCTGCTGGCGGTGCTCAGCGGCAGGCGCGAACTGGATGAGCCGCTGGCCGGCAAGAGCACGCTGAACCGGCTGGAGTTGACAGGCCGCAGCGGCCGCTACCACAAGATCAGCTACTCGCCCGAGGCGCTGGACCGGCTGCTGACAGACTTGTTTCTGGAGTCGCACGCCACCGCGCCAAAGCAGATCGTGCTGGATCTGGACGCGACCGACATCCCGCTCTACGGCCATCAGCCAGAGCGGTTCTTCCACGGCTACTACGACAGCTACTGCTATCTGCCGCTGTACATCTTCGCCGGCGACCAGTTGCTGTGCGCGCGGCTCAGGGCCGCCAACCAGGACGCGGCTGCCGGTTCGGTCGCGGAAGTCAGCCGCATCGTAACTCAGGTGCGCCAGCGCTGGCCCGAGGTACGCATCGTGCTGCGGGCCGACTCCGGCTTCTGCCGCGAAGAACTGATGGGCTGGTGCGAGTCCAACGATGTCGATTACGCCTTGGGGCTGGCGCGCAACCAGCGGCTGCGCAAGATCGTCGGCGCTGAGATGCATCAGGCTCACATCCTGCACCAGAGCAGCGGTGAAGCGGCGCGGGTCTTCACCCAATTCAGCTATCAAACCCACAAGAGCTGGTCCCGTCCGCGCCGCGTGGTGGCCAAGGCAGAGTATCTCGACAAGGGCGAGAACCCGCGCTTCGTGGTTACTTCCTTAACGGCTGACCAGTGGGCCGCGCAGGATTTATACGAGAAGTTCTACTGCGCCCGCGGAGAGATGGAGAATCGGATCAAAGAACAGATGTGCCTGTTTGCCGACCGGCTCTCCACCGGCGAAATGAAGGGCAACCAACTCAGGCTTTACTTCTCCGCGCTGGCCTACACGCTGCTGGAAGCGCTGCGACGCCTGGGACTGAAGGGCACTGCCTGGGCCCAGGCCCAGGTGGATACGATCCGCCTTAAGCTGCTCAAGATCGGCGCTGTCGTCAGGATCAGCGTGCGCCGCGTGCTGCTCCAACTTAGCTCGGCCTATCCCTGGAAAGACATCTTCGCCCAAGCTCACCACGCGCTGCGCTGTTGAGCAGCCGCCGCTGCTTGCCCCAACTCAGCTTCCACACTGGCCCAGGTCATCGCGCCTGCGGTGCCATGCGCAAAACCGCGCCGGCAAACTCCAACAGGCCATGACCCGTTGGAAATATCCCGACCGATCAGATCCACCACCCAAATCACCGCCCCGGTTCGTAAATCACACGCCAACCCGTCCTGCAAAGCAGTGCGTGTGAGAAATGCAGGCTAGCCCGCGTCTTTCTATCGAGGTTTGTGGAATCCCAGGTCCCAGAATCGGGACCTGGGGCACCCGGTCTTTGCAAAAGAATTGGCGAGACTATTTTATAGCCGTCGCGGCGAATTTCTTCACCATGGCCAAAAGCAGCTTGCGGTCGCTGTCATTGAGATTGGAAGAATAGCGCCGGATCTGCGTCAGGAAGCGTAATTCGTCATCGGTGAGTTTTTGGGTATTCATCTCACGCCCTAACGTATCTTCCGCGAAAAATTGAGCTAACGGCATATCCAAGGCAAGGGCAATCTTCGCCAGGGTGTCGAGCGATGGAACGGTGTGACCGTTTTCCACTCGCGACAGGTAGCAGCGCAGCAACCCGGTGCGCTTCTCAATATCTCCCTGGGACAAACCCTTTTGCAGACGGTATCCACGAATCGTGGTTCCAATTTTCATAAGCTATGGCCTTCGTTCACGCGTTCACGCTTTCCGTTTTGACCACCGGCATAATTTTATCGTTGATATTTGAGTGTTAGCAGCATGGTTAACACGGCGCATACGATATACGCAAGAAGTTTTTTCAAATCCTGCGTAAATTTTTCCGCCAGCAATCAAATCCGGACAAGACCCTGCGACAAATGGAGTATAAGGGCACATCTCGAAGGTGGGAATCTTCATCGCATCTGTGGAGCGCCTTGTTGGGGCCGTGCATAAGTTTAAAGCCGTCCATCGATCATTCTATCGGTCATTCGATAGAGCACGGCCCTTGAGCCGGCGGGTAGCTACGCCACGAATCCGGCTCCGCACTCGAATCATGCTCCGCAGAGCCGGGGCTTTCGTGGTCACTGTAGCCCGAGAGCTCGGGCGTACTCGAGCCGATGTCGCGGCCGCTGCTTTGTCCTACTATTTTCTGCTCTCTTTAGTGGCCGTGCTGGTGATGCTCGCCGCGCTGCTCGGCTATCTGCCCATCAGCCAGCCCTTTCATCGAATACTGGACATGATGGGGATTCTAGTGCCGGCCGAGGAGATGGCCATGATGCACAGCATAGCGGTCGGCATATCCAAGCCCCACCGGGGCGGGATTTTTTCGCTGGGCTTCCTAGGTTATCTTTGGACCGCCAGCAATGGCTTCAGCGCGGCCATCGAAGCGCTGGACATCGCTTATGACGTAAAGCGAACCAGAAGCTGGTGGCGCGAACGCCTGCAGGCAATGGTGCTGACCGGTACAACCGGTGTTTTCATTCTGGCGTCGCTGCTGGCGATGATAACCGGACCGCGCTTCGGCCGGTTCATTACCCAGGCCTTTCATTTACCCCACGCATTTGCCATTTTCTGGCCGACAATTCGCCTGTCGATAACATTTGCGGCTTTTGTGCTTGTGGTTGAGACGCTTTACTACCTGGCGCCTAATTGCAAGCAGCACTTTCGATCGACCTTCCCCGGGGCGGTGATTGCCGTCGCCGGATGGTCGCTCGGCTCCTTCTGCCTCAACCTTTACCTCTCCCATTTCTCCGACTACAGCAGGACTTACGGCGTGCTTGGTTCTGTCATGGTGATCATGCTGTGGTTCTATATCGTGGCCCTGGCCATCCTGATCGGCGCGGAGAGCAATGCCGAGTTGAGTAAAGCGATGATTCAGTGGCGGGAGGAGAAGAACAGCCCTGGTTAGAAAATCTGCCTCGTTCAACAAATCCCGGAAAACCACAGATCCGTAACTCGCGTTGTTGCATGGCAGCCTAAACTTGAAGAACGTCTCCTTCACGAGCGACCATTTCATAAAGCACGGGATTGACGAAGAACCCAATGAGCAGCCGGGAAAGCAAGCCTGCCACGATCACGATGGCGAAGGGCCTCTGCGTGTCCGATCCAATTCCCGTTGACAGCGCGGCCGGCAGCAGCCCAAGACACGCAACCAACGCGGTCATCATAATCGGACGCAGCCGCAGCAGCGAAGCCTCCCGCGTGGCCCTGCGGATGTCCATGCCCTCGAGCCGAAGTTTATTGATGAATGAGACGAGAATTACCGCCGTCTCCACCGACACCCCCAGCAGCGCGAGCAGACCCAGGACAGAGGAGACGCTGAATGGAGTATGAGTAAGCTTTAAAGCAATCAGCGCTCCCACCGGTTCGGTCATAATTACGCCGCAGGCGATGGAGACGGGAAATTTGAAGTTTCCGTATAGGGCAAAGAGGATCATGAAAATGGAAACGATCGCAAGCGGCACAATGACCACCAACTGCGCTCTTGCCGCCAGGAACTGGCTGTATTCGCCGCCCCAATCCATCCGGTAGCCTTGAGGCAGGTGAACGTCGCGATTGACCGCCCGCTGGCCATCGTTCACGGCGCGCTCCAGGTCGCGGCCTTCAATACTGTATTGAATGCCGATATAACGGGAATTGTTCTCGCGATAAATAAAGGACGCGCCATTTCCTTGCCGAATGCTAGCCAGCTGATTCAGGGGAATTTGTTGCCCGTCGGGCGTGCCCACCAGGAGCGCGCCGATCTCGCCGGCGCTGCTGCGGAACTGAGGCTGCATGCGCACGACCAAGTCAAACAGTTTTTCGCCCTGGATAACCTGGGTCGCGGCCTGACCTCCAACTGCCGCTGCGATCACCGCTTCCACATCGGAAACGTTAATTCCATAGCGCGCAACCTTGTCGCGATCCACGTCGATCAGCAAACTAGGCTGTCCCAGTTCGCGCACGACGGTCAGGTGAGTAAATCCTGGGACTTTGGCCAGCGTATTCTTGATCTGGATTGCCTTATCCTGAAGCACGTTCAGATCGCCGCCATAGACCTTGACCGCCAGCGAGCTCTTTAGCCCCGTCAGGGCCTCGTCCACCGCGTCTTCCGCCGGTTGGGTGTAGTTAAAGATGATTCCAGGGAACGAACTGAGCCTTTTGTTGATCGAGTCAGTCAGCTTAGCCTTTGTGTTGAGGTCCCCGCTCCAGGCCTTATCCTTGTATGGTTTCAAGCCGACATAGAACTCGCAATTAAAAAAACCCGTGGGATCGGTGCCGTCGTCGGGACGCCCAAGTTCAGAGCCAACAACGGTGACCTGCGGGTACGACATTAGAATTGCGCGGATTTCAGGGGCGATCTTGCTAGCCTCCTCGAACGAGATGGTGTAAGGCATGGTTGCCCGGACCCAGAGCGCTCCTTCATCGAGGTGAGGCATAAACTCGCCACCGATAAAAGGAACCAGCAGCAGCGTTGCCCCGAATATGAGAGCCGCAATCAACATGACAAGCTTAGGACGATCGAGCGCCCAATCCAATTGCCGCGCGTACTGCCCCTTCAACCACTCATAGATGCGATTGGGATGTTCCCGTACTCCGTTCTTGAACCAGTAGGAGACCAGGACCGGAACGAGCGTGAGGGTAAGGAGCAGCGCGCCGACAACCGCGACAGACATGGTCTCGGCCATGGGATGAAATAGCTTTCCCGAAGGCCCGCTGAGCGCATAGATAGGGAGATAACCTGTGAGGATAACGGCGACCGAGTAGAAGATGGGCCGGTCCACATCCTTCGCTGCCAGCAAAATGACTTCGTGCAGGCTGTAGCTCTGACCTTCCCGCAATGCGAGTTCGCGGTAGATGTTCTCAACCATGACCACAGCGCCATCGATGACAATGCCGAAATCAATCGCCC
This sequence comes from uncultured Acidobacteriaceae bacterium, assembly GCA_963705665.1. Taxonomy (GTDB): domain Bacteria; phylum Acidobacteriota; class Terriglobia; order Terriglobales; family Acidobacteriaceae; genus PALSA-350. The sequence goes on from CAVPKQ010000031.1 coordinate 309,269, forward strand.
CAATTGAGAGAAGATTAGCCGCGCCATCGTGGGCATGGAGCACGATGAATGCAAACAACAGAGATAACGGAATCGTGATCGCGACGATGACAGCCGCGCGAAAGCTGACCAGAAAGAAAATCAGGACAATCAGCACCAGTATCATGCCGTGGAGGAGATTGCGCTCCACAGTATCCGTGGTCAGATTAACCAATTCGCTGCGATCGTAATAAGGACGGACCTTGACGTCCGGCGGTAGCACATTCCGGTTCAAGTTGTCCGTCTCTGCTTCTACCCGCTTGAGGACGTTTTGCGTCTGCTCGCCGCGAAGCATCATAATGACGCCCTCGACCGCATCGTCGTTCTTCTGAAAGCCAAATTCGCCCAGCCGTGGAGCATGGCCGATAACCACATCGCCTATATCCTGTACGCGGACCGGCGCTCCATTATTGCTGCCGACGACGATGTCCCCGATATCCTTGGTATTGCGCACCAAACCGATGCCGCGGACATAGTAAAACTGGCCGCCCTGGGAGTAGAATCCGCCGCCGGCGTTGGAATTGTTCGCGGACAATGCATCCATCACTTGCGGAACGGTCAGGTGATATCCGTAAATTCGCGCGGGATCGAGCAGCACCTGGTACTGCATCGTAGTGCCGCCGAAACCGGAGTCGTCGGCCACTCCGCGAACCGACCGGTACCCTCGCTCCACTATCCAGTCTTCGATGGTCTTCAATTCCTGCGGACTGCGGTCGGGACTCTCCAGTACATAGCGGTACACCAGGCCGCTGGGACTAAACAGCGGCGCCATCGACGGGGTTACCCCAGAGGGCAGATTGGCCTGCGCTATCCGCTCGAAGACGATCTCTCGCGCAAAGTAGTCGTTAGTAGTATCTTCAAAGGTCAGGATTACATCGGAGAGGCCATAGAGAGAGATGGACCTCATCACGACCATATGGGGAACGCCATTCATCTCCAGTTCGATAGGAAGCGTGACCAGGCGTTCGACCTCTTCCGCGGCATGGCCCGGCCATTGAGTTATAAGTTCAACCTGAGGAGGAGAAAGATCGGGATAGGCATCCACCGGCATGCGCTGGAATGAGATAACTCCGGCGGTCATCATAAAGGCCGTCAGCATCAAGACCAGGAAGCGCTGCCGCAGGGCAGCTTGTACGATTCGATGAATCATTCAGTTCCGGACGCCGCTCTCTTTTTACTGTTCCTCGGCTTCAGCTATACCGCATGAATTGCAGGCTTTACAGGCAGAGCCTTTCGACTAACTCCGCGCCATTCAGCCGCTCCTAACGCTGCAATGACTCCGCGAACTGCAGGAACAAGCTGCCGTTTCCGATGAAGCGTTCCCCCGGCTTCAATCCACTTGTGATTTGCGTCTGCCCCTGAATGCTTTCTCCAACGGTCACCGGGCGTCTGCCAAAGCGGCTTGCCGAATCTTCGACGTAGACGAAAGGCTGGTTCTCGCTATCGCGCAGAACGGCGGAATCCGGCACTGCAATAGCATTTTTGATTGTGCCGGCATTCACCGTAGCCGTAACGTACATGTCCTTCTTCAGCTTGTCTCCCGGATTACTGGTTTCAATGCGCGCCTGGAGAGTACGCGTGGCCGGATCCAGAGAGGCCGCCACATAGGAGATACGTCCATGGAAGGCATCGGGATAAGTGTCTGTCTGGATGGTCACTGGATCTCCTACGCGGACGTATGACAGATCGCTCTGATAAATGTTCACCATCACCCACACCGTGCCGGTATTGGAAATCATGAAGCACTGGGTGGCGCCGGCCTGGAGCAGTTGCCCGACGGACACGTCCTGCTCGACCACTTCGCCGCCGATCGGGGCTCCTACCAACGCCTGGAAAGAGGCGGCCCCTTTGAGGAGCGCATCAGGGTCGGCGATTCCCAGCACTTTGAGAGCTGCTTCAGCGGAGGCCAAATCCCCTCCGGCCTGCACTTCAGCCGATGCTGCCTGTTCCAGACTCTGCAAGGCCAGGGCATGATGCTGATAGAGATCCTGCGCCCGTGAGTGAGCCAGTTTCGCCAGCGCGTATGCGTCCTTGGCCTTGAGGTAATTCGAGCGGAGTTGGGAATAGTCCGGACTTGCCACATACAACATCGGCTCCCCCAGGCGTACCCTCTGACCGGGTACGACCGCGATCCGGCTTACCGGACCACCAACGGGCGTGATCACGGGAGTGGTATGAAAGCTGTTGTAAGCTACCGATCCAGTCAGGCGCAGGGTGCGCATCAAAGTTGTTGGCTGAACCGTCAGCACCTGCACATGGGCCATCTGATTGGCCGGGATGGCGAACAACTCGGCAGTGTTTGAGTTACCTGGCTGGGTATTGGCAGCAGTTTCCGATCCGGTCCCGCCGCACCCGGCAATCAGCAGCATCGTTGCCGATATAACCGTTAGCGCGGTCCGGCTTGAGCGGCGCCCTTTGAGCATCTTCACGGGAGGTTCCTCGTTCCTACTGCATCTTTTAGCTGCTCGAGCGCGGTCATGTAGGAAGCTTGAGCCTGGCGATATGCTAATTGGACTGCCCGATAACTGCGTTCGGCATCGAGAAAATCCAACAGGCTTGCTGCCCCGCGGCGATATGCGTACTGGCTGATTTCGCGCGACTCCTGCGCCTGCCTCAAGTATCCCGATGTGTAAAGCTGCACCACCTCATCGTTGCTGCGGAGCGCTTCATAGGCATTGGTAACATCGGACAGTACGACTTCCCTGGCCGCCACTTCCGACTCCTGGGCCTGAGTTAATGCGTAGCCCGTGCGCGCGATCTCGCCTTGATTCCGATCGAAGAGAGCCCAAGGGATGCTCACATAGATACCGCTGCTATTTGCGCTCGCAGTGTGGGTAAAGTTGTAGGTGGCGCTCACATCCTGCTTGCCGATCGCTTTCGCCAGCAAAATTTGACTTTGCGCCGCGTTTATCCCCAATTCGGCAGCATGAAGATCGGGCCGTGCCTGGAGCGCCCTCGCTTCCAGGTCCTCCAGGTTCGCCTTCACCGGCTGATAGGATAGATCGCCGACCACGTCATAATTTGCGGGAACGGCGTCATAGCCGAGCAAATCGCGCAGCGCGATAAGAGATTGCACCCGCGCCAGGCGCGAGGAGGAGACGTCCGTTTGAAATTGCAGAAGTTGTAATTTGATCTTGAGGTAATCGCCTTCGCTGATGGCACCCAATTTCTCCTGCGCCTGCGCGATATCGACGGTCTGCTGAAAGCTCTTCAGATCCTCCAGTGAAAACCGCAGAGTTGACTCGGCCAGGAGTACAGCGACAAACTGCTGCGCCACGTTAAACGTCAGAGAACGTTCAGCATCTGTGACCTGGAAGCGGGTAACCGCTGTCTGATCTTGCGCAGCCTGCAGGCGGCGCTGCCGTTTGTGGCCGCGCTCGAACAGGTAACTGATTCCGACATCGAACTCCTGATTCTGATCCAGGTTTTGCAGACTGAAATCCTGCGGCTCAAGGGGCAGGTACTGAGTATCAGCGCCGAGGATGGGGTTGGGACGCAGGTTAGCGGTGACTTCCTGAGCCTGGTTTTGAGGAATTTGCGTGCGCGTCGCTTTCAGGGCGTGGTTGTGAGCAAGGGCAAGGTTGATTGCCTGATCGAGCGTGATGTTGGTGGAGGTTTGTCCTTGGAGCCTCGGCGCAAGCAGCAGCAATAAAACTGCGGCGGGCAGGACAAATCCGCGGAAGCCCTGTGCACGCGCGGGCCCTACATCAAAGCGCGCGATCTTAGGTGAAGCGTAAGGGTCAGCCAATCGAGAACATCCCTAAGCTTTCGCCATCCGTGTCATTCCCCTAAAATTCGAGAATGCCAGTCTTCTCCATGGAGGGCCGAATGCCCCCGGTTCAGAATTAGAAAGCACCATTGGGTCAAACCACATTCTAGAGCAATTTAACGGTAAGTGTGAAATTGCTCGTAAGCGGGAACAGCCAAGGCCGAAGCTATAGACAACTGGAAACGAAGCTGAATCGCCTTTGAACCTCTAACCTTAAATAGGTTACAGTGTTAGCAATGCCAGAGCGCGTCCTCAATCCGAGAGCACGGCATCCGCTCTGGATGGCGCTCGCCTTCCTTTGCTGCGCCCTCGTTTTCTATAGCGGGATCGTGCAAGTTGGGCATACGCATGCCGACGGTCAAGCGCTTCATCCCGATTGCGCGCTCTGCCATACCGCCCACGTAGTCGTTCAACCAGCCGTTCCCCAAATTTTGCCGCATACCGTCCGGACGATCTCGACTATATCGGCCGCGCTTCAGCCGATCCGTCCCAGACGGTTCCTTGCATTCTCTCTCTATACCCGGCCTCCGCCTGATCGGACTGCGATCTCCTAAGCAGTGCTATTTCAAAAAATCAGTGAATACCAGGAGGCTCTTTCATGCGCACTTCTATGCGCGGCATTTTCTCTATGCTGGTTGTGTTTCTGGTTTTGGCGGCGTTCTCGGCAGCCTATGGGCAGTCAAACTCCGGCTTTATCAGCGGCGTAGTCACCGATCCCAGCGGCGCCGTCGTCCCGAAGGCTACGGTTTCCATACAAAATCCCGTCAGCGGTTACAGCAGAACTACGACGACGGACAGCGCCGGCAGCTATCAGTTTTCGAATATCCCGTTCAATCCATATCATCTTACGGTCAAGGTGGCTGGCTTCGGCCCCTTCACTCAGGATGTTGAGGTTCGTTCCATCGTGCCCGTCACCTTGAATATCGGGCTCAAGCTGGGCGAGGCTTCCAGCACGGTCACGGTGGAAGGCAGCCAGGACCTTATCGAGAACGAGCCGACCTTCCACACCGACGTGGACCGGGGCTTATTTCAAAAGCTCCCCTTGGAAAGCGCGTCTTCTTCGCTTAGCTCGCTGGTGACCCTGGCATCGCCCGGAGTCGCCGCCGATTCCAACGGCCTCTTCCACGGAATGGGCGATCATGCGTCGAACTCGTTTTCCATAGATGGACAGCCCATTACCGATCAGCAGAGCAAGGTCTTTTCCAACCAGTTGCCGTCCGATGCCGTGCAGTCGATGGAGGTCATCTCAGGCGCGCCGCCGGCGGAATATGGCGACAAGACCAGCCTGGTCATCAATGTGACGACGCGGTCGGGAGAGGGCCAAACCAAACCGACCGGCAGTGTCACGACTTCGTATGGGAGCTTCGGATCGGCGACCGGTGCCTTTGATATGGCGTATGGCGGCCAGAACTGGGGCAATTTTTTTGAGTTTGACGGCTTGAATACGGGGAGATTTCTCGATCCGCCGGAGTTCACGGTTTTTCACGCCAAGGGCAATGAAGAAAATCTCTTCGATCGAGTGGACCGCAATTTCACGTCAGTAGACGCGGTCCACCTCGATCTCAATTACACCCGCTCCTGGTTTCAGAATCCAAATACGTTTGACAACCTGAACGTCAACAACGTAGTCAGCGGAGGCGCCACCAGCAACCCTGTATTCGGCAATCTCGGCAACGCCGATCAGCGCTCCAAGATTGAAACCTTCAATATCGCTCCAACCTACACCCGGATTCTCAGCCCGGCCGCGGTCTTCAACCTCGGGCTCTATGTCCGCAAGGATCAGTACAATTACTACCCCAGCGGAAATCCGCTCGCCGATCTCGGTCCTATCCAGAACGAGTCCATTTCACAAAGACGCTCTCTTCTCAATACCGGCGCACACGCGGATCTCACCATCCAAAAGGGCCAGAATAATATCAAGGCGGGAGTCGTGTATGAGCAGACCTTTTTGCGGGAGCACGACAACCTGGGCGTAGTCAACTCAACCTTCAACTCCCCGTGCGTAGACGCGAACGGAAACCCGCAGCCGGGGTTTTCCGATCCTTCCCAATGTGCTGCCGCCGGCCTGGTGTCCAACGACCCTTCGGTCGGGGGCACCTTCAATCCGATCTTTTTGCCTTACGATCTAACCCGCGGCGGCGGCTACTACAATTACTTTGGCCATACCGACGTGAAGGAACTGGCTCTCTACGTCGAGGACCAGCTCAAGGCCCGGAACTGGGTATTCAACCTGGGTATGCGCGGCGACCTCTATAACGGCCTAACTGTCACCCGCCAGCCGGAGCCTCGGGTCGGCGTCGCCTACAATATCAAACGGACTAACACCGTGCTCCGCGTCTCCTATGCGCGGACACTGGAAACGCCCTTCAATGAGAATCTGGTGCTCTCCAGCCAAGGGTGCGTAAACGATGTTCTTTCGCCACTCTTGAATTGCACTCCCGGGGTCTCAGGCATCCTGCAACCCGGTTTTCGCAACGAGTTTCACGCCGGCTTGCAACAGGCGTTCGGCAAGAACCTGGTGTTCAGCGGCGAATATGTCTGGAAATATACTCATAATGCCTTCGACTTCAGCATTCTTGGCAATACGCCGATTTTCTTTCCCATCGATTGGCATAACTCGAAGATACCCGGCCTCGCTCTTCGCGTGGATGTGCCAAACTTCCACAACCTGTCGGCGTTCGTCGTCATGTCTTCAGTGCAGGCCCGTTTTTTCCCGCCGCAGAGCGCGGGCGCGGGCGCAACCGTGGGACAGAGCGGATATCCCTTCCGGATCGATCATGATGAGGCGTTCAACGAAACCACACATATCCAATACCAGGTTCCGGGACGGCTTGGTCCCTGGCATCTCGGTCCCTGGATAGGCTTTAACTGGCGCTATGACAGCGGCCTGGTAGCGGGATCGACTCCGTGCTACAACCTCACCGGCCTCAACAGTCACTGTACCGGTGTGTCAACCACGCTCGACGGACAGCCAGCGATCGATCTCAGCGGATTTACTGCCGACCAGGAGTTTGAGGCAGGACTGGCCTGCAACGGAGTAAAAGCGACGCCTACCACGGCGCTGCCCACGCCCTGCCTGGCCTCGCAGCTCACCTCCGGCCTGCTTACCATACCGGCGCCTGGAACTGAGGACGACGACAAGAATCCTTCTCGTGTTGCCCCCAGGAGTCTTTTCGATGTCTCCGTGGGTGAAGACAATCTTTTCAATGGCGACAGATATAAGTGGAGTCTTCGCTTAACTGGCGTCAATATCGCGAATAAGTATGCGCTCTACAACTTCCTTTCGACGTTTAGCGGAACTCACTATGTGACTCCGCGGGCGTTGACGGCCCAGATTGGCTTCCACTTCTAGGTCCGTCTGAAGTCCAACCAGGGCTAGGGAACCTCTGAAGTACTCGCCGGTCCACAGCCGATGCGGTTAACCTGGGTTGTGGAGGCAAAAGGCGAGTGAGACAGCAGAGTCTGGCAGCGCAGAGCGGGTTTGAGAGATACGGGAAGAAGACACGGCGGGAGCACTTTCTGGAAGAGATGGAGCGGGTAGTGCCGTGGGCGGAGTTAGAAGCGCTGATTCGGCCGCACTATCCGAAGGGCGAGAACGGGCGTCCGCCGATGGGCCTCGGCATCATGCTGCGCATTCATTTTCTGCAGCAGTGGTTCAACCTGAGCGATCCTGCGGCCGAAGAGGCGCTGTACGACTCGGCTGTGCTGCGGCGGTTTGCGGGCGTGGACCTGGGACAGGCTCCAGCGCCGGACGAGACGACCATCCTGCAGTTCCGTCATCTGCTGGAGAAGCACGATCTGGGCGGGGCCATGCTGGACACGGTGAACCGCTATCTGGACAGCCGGGGCATCCGCATCGCGAGCGGCACTATTGTGGACGCCACCATTATTCATGCGCCCTCCTCGACGAAGAACGCGCAGGGGGAGCGCGACCCGGAGATGCACCAGACGCGCAAGGGCAACCAGTGGTACTTCGGCATGAAGGCGCACATCGGCGTGGATTCTAAGTCGGGCATCGTGCACTCGGTGTGCACCACGGCGGCCTCGGTGGCCGACGCGCATATGTTGCCCGACCTGCTGCATGGAGACGAGCGCAAGGTATGGGGCGACGGCGGGTACCAGGGGCAGAGCGAGACGATCCGCCAGGCCGCGCCGCACGCCCAGGATATGACCAGCCGCCGGACAAGATATAAGGACTATGTGGACCAGTTACAGAGGGCGAAGAACCGGGTCAAGGCCCGAGTAAGAGCGAAGGTGGAGCATCCCTTCCGGATCGTGAAGCGCATCTTCGGATTCGAGAAGACCCGCTACCGCGGGCTCAGCAAGAACCACCAGCGGCTGTGCGTGAACTTCGCCCTGGCGAATCTGTATCTGCACCGCAGACGGCTGGCTCGGCTCGCGGCGTAGTGTCTTCGGAAACCGCGAAAACAGCGGGTTTCGACCAAGCAAATCACTGAAAAGCATCCCACCGGTCGATAGCTCCGACGCTTCCGCTCCGATCTGCCTAAAACAGCTTCACGGCGACCGGTTGCGCAGAGCTTCCCTAGAGGGTTCTCCATCCTTCGCACGGCGTGAAAATAGCCCAGCACGGCTGGGCTATTTTCATGGCGTCCCTGCGGGACTGGTTTTGATGCAACTAGCGCCAGGGCCGCAGGAGATGCGCTCTGAACTCACGGGGCAGTTCCAGCAGATGGCCGGCTTCCATCGAACGAGCGGCCCATTCGACCAGCGAGCGGTACTGGTCGAAGCCGGTGATGTTGCCCAGCCATTGAGAGCCCGAGTCGGAGTTGACCACCACTACATTGGGGATATCGCAGGGACCGACACAGCCGCTGACCGAGAGCTGAACGCGCTTCAACAGGCCGCGTTTACGCCACTCATCCTTCAGCCATTCGACCGGTACAGGGGGCCGGTCCTTCGCCGTTGCCCCGCAGCAGCATCCCTGGCAAACAATGATCTGGCCGATGACACGGCGTTTGGTTTCCAGCATCTCGATTTTCCCTATGTCCTCTCGTGCTCATATATAGTATAGAGGGTTATATTATATTTCTGGAGGAAGAAATTGTCGCACACCACTAAAGATAAGAAGAAAATGCTCTCGCGCATCCGGCGCATCAAAGGTCAAGCCGAGGCCATCGAACGCGCCCTGGAGGGAGGAGGGGAATGCGAAGAGATTTTGCAGCTGGTTGCCTCCTGCCGCGGCGCTCTCAATGGACTGATGGCCGAGCTGATTGAAGGACACCTCCGCTTTCATGTTCTTTCTCCCGAACAGAAGACTCTTCCCTCACAGCTTGAGGCTGCCAATGAGCTGATTTCAGTGGTCAAAAGATATTTCAACTAGAGGTTTGGAGGAGATATGCCTGTTGCCAAGCAGAGTGAGACACACGCGGGGTTGGGCGCGGAGTCTGGGCGAAGTAGCCAAGGCGGGAATTCACTTCCCTGAACCGGAGGACGCGCTCCTCAAGGGCTCTCATCCAAGCTCCAAGCATGACGATGAGGGGCAGGACGATCACGAGCACGGCTTTGAGCTGGTTGAAGTGCTTCGCGTGGTCTTTGTCGCGCTGGCGGCGGCGGCAGTCTGGTTCCATCTCTGGGAGCCGTTCTCCCGCATCAGCGTCATTGGCTTGGCGGCCACGCTGATAGGCGGATACCCCATCTTCAAAGAGGCTTTTGAGAATATTCTTGAGCGCCGCATGACCATGGAGCTCCGATGACCATCGCATTGCTTTCCGCGCTTGCCATCGGTGAGTTTTTCACGGCTCTGGTCATTACCGCTTTCGTGCTGGCAGCCGAGATTCTCGAAGGTCTGACTGTGGGCCGCGGACGCCGCGCAATTCAAGACATGCTGGACTTTCTTCCCCAGACCGCGAGCGTCGTCCGCGACGGCCGGATCGTCGAGGTAGAGACCAGGACCATCATGCCGGGAGAAGTGGTCGCCATCCGGCCGGGGGGCAGGATTCCCGTGGATGGCCGGGTTCTCAGCGGTCATTCGTTTGTAGAGCAAGCTGCGATTACCGGCGAACCGATGCCCAGTGAAAAGACGGCAGGGAGCGAGGTTTACGCAGGGACCATCAACCAGGCGGGCACGCTCCAGGTGCTAGCGGAACGTCTGGGGAAAGAGACGACCTTCGGCAAAATTATTGAAGCGGTGGAAAACGCGGAGCGTTCCCGCGCTCCGATTCAAAAGACGGCGGACCGCCTGGCCGGATATCTGGTCTACTTTGCCCTGGGCGCCGCAGTGTTCACCTTTCTCATCACCCACAACCTCAGGTCGACGATTTCGGTCATCATCGTGGCCGGCGCTTGCGGTATTGCAGCCGGCACGCCGCTGGCAATCTTAGGAGCGATCGGGCGCGCGGCCCGGAAGGGCTCCATCATCAAAGGCGGAATCTACCTCGAGGCGCTGGGGCGGTTGCATACCGTCTTCCTGGACAAGACTGGAACGCTGACCTTTGGACATCCCGTGGTCGCGGAGATTCACACTGCGCCGGGAATCCCGGAGCGCGTGCTCCTGGAGGTTGCGGCGAGCGCAGAAAGAAGCTCGGAGCATCCGCTGGGGCGCGCCATCGTTCGCTTCGCGGAGCAGCGCCAAGTCCAGGCGGCCGATCCGGAGTCATTTGAATACCGCATCGGGCGGGGAGTTCTGGCCTCGCTGCGCGGGGAACCGGTGGTAGTTGGAAATCGAGCCCTGTTTGAGGAACTGGGAATTGCTCAACCGGAGAAGACCGTTATGGCGGCAGGAACCGAGGTTCTAGTTGCGCGGGGAGGCCGTTACTATGGCTCGATGCTGGTCACAGACCAGTTGCGTCCGAGTGCGGCGCCGGCGGTAAAGGCTCTGGCGGCGATGAATATCGAGGTTGTCCTGCTCACGGGAGATTCAAGAGCGGCCGCCGAAGCGGTTGCCGATCAACTGGGCATGGTTCAGGCCTATGCCGAGCTTCTCCCGGAAGAGAAGACCGCCTTCATTACCGAGCAGGTGCGAAGGGGCCGCACCGTCGCTATGTTGGGAGACGGCATCAATGACGCGCCCGCGCTCAGCGAGGCGACCGTCGGTGTAGCCATGGGAGCGGGAACGGATGTTGCCCGGGAGAGCGCGGATGTGGTGTTGATCGGCAACGATCTCAACAAGTTCGTCGAAACCGTGCGCATTGCCAGAAACTGCCGCCGGATCATCTTTCAAAACTTCTACGGCACGCTGATTGTAGATACCATCGGCATCGGCCTGGCTGCGGCCGGCATTCTCAACCCGCTGCTGGCAGCGTTTATCCACGTCGCCTCTGAGCTAACCTTCATTCTCAACTCGACACGCCTGCTTCCGCCTCGCGAGAGAACCAAAGCCGCCGCCCAAGAGCCTGCAATGGCCCAGGTCTAAGGAGTTGGTAACGTGTCCCGTGTCTCCACCTCCGAAGTCTTCGGAACGCTGCTGGCCGTTGTGTCTTGGATCCTGGTGGTTTCGATCGTCTTGATCTTTTTGCATGACCTGGTGGCATGCGGCTGGCTGTGCCTGGACTGAGCTGTTTCTGTAGATTCTGA
>CAVPKQ010000032.1:0-109990 GCA_963705665.1 uncultured Acidobacteriaceae bacterium
TCATGGAGATGTTCCGCCGTTCCCTCCCCAACGGTAATGCGCGCAATCGTCTCCTCAGACTCTCCATCCGCCTCATCAAGATCCTGACCGAGATAAGAAAAATCCAGACCACCTGAGTGAAAATGGGAAGCGATTGGCCGGTTATGGCCTGATAGCGCCAATTGAGAAAAGCCAGGCCTCACTGGCTCAATTTAGAACCGAGACCAAGTATGCTTCCGTCTTGGGGTGAACGGGGCTGTCGCATCCTTTACGTAAGCAGAGGTCCTATTCGTGAAGCAGAATTTCGCCGCAATTATCCTTGGTGGTACCGGACAAGTCGGCGGTGCAGCCGTCGCGGAACTGCTAGCAACTTCGGAATGCCGGGAAGTGGTGATGATCACCAGAAAGCCCATTGCGCCACGATCGCGGGTACGCAACGTCGTTCTTGATACCGGCGCTGCTGACTTTGCCGAGCGCACTGCCGCCTTTGCCCGGGGAGTTTTGAGCCAAGGTCCCGTCAGCTCCGTGAGCTGTGTGGGTGTCGGTTCTGGATCGATGCGCTGGAGCGAAGAAGAATTGCAACGACTTGAGGTCGGCGTCGTCGGTGCCTTTGCACGTGGCTGCCATGACGCCGGAATCACCCAGTTTTGCCTACTTTCCGCGGCAGGAAGCACAGCTCGCAGCCGGTTTCGTTATGTACGGGTAATGGGTATGAAGGAAGACACCGTGCGTAACGTCGGTTTTGCCCGCCTCGCCATATTTCGCCCCGGCATCATTGTCGGCAACGCTCATACCCCAGCCTGGGCCGGTTGGCTGGGAAGCCTCGTGCCTGGATCGTTTGGCAATATTGATCAGCGAATTCTCGGTCGCTCAATCGCAGCAGAGATAGCTTTGTACAGTCGAGAGGCTGGTGAAGTTACCCGCGAAAACGCAGCAATGAAAAAACTCGCTGCGCAGTTCAATAGCGTTCCTTAGGAATTCTTGCGTGGGTCTAAGCTAAATTAATGGCGAGAGAAATAACCAGCGAGCCGCGTCGAGGGTGCCGCCGAGCTGATGCTTGTCAGTGTGCTCGCCCAGCGGTGCGGGCACAGTCTAGGCGATCGCGCCGCCAGCCTCATCAGCTTGGAGGATTTGAACTTCGACTGCTTTCTGCCGCTCTTCGGAAAAGGAAAGACCCAGGCTCTTTACCCGGCGCTGTACTCGTCGAATCGGACCGCGATGCTCAGGACGCTCAAGTTGCTCCATCCCTCAATCCGAAGATGGCGGGAATGGCCGGGAGCTGGACTTTTCCACAGGAAAAATGAGTATCCATACAGGTATTAGGGGAATCTGTGTAAGGCCATACGTACGCTGTAGTAGTGGTACCGGGCCAAACCCGTCCAAACCCATATAGTGCAGGATTCTCAGAGGCCCTGCGGTAAACCAACAGGGGCTAAACATGACAAGCAAAAAGACAGTCATTGTAACCGGCGCCTCGCAAGGCATAGGCGCAGCCGTTGTCCAGGCCTTTCTGGATCGCGGCTATAACGTCGTTGCAACCTCGCTCAGCTTTTCCAAGGCGGCTTTCGCCCCGTCCTCGACACTCGCATTGGTCGACGGAGACATTGGTCAGGCAGCGACGGCCGAGAAGGTCGCGCAGGCCGCGATCGCCCAGTTCGGCTCAATCGACCATGTTGTCAATAATGCGGGCATCTTTTCCGTCAAGCCCTTTACCGACTACACCATCGACGAGTTCCGCCGTTTCGTCTCCGTCAACCTGGAAGGGTTCATCTTCATCACCCAACTCGCCGTCAGACAGATGCTGTCGCAGGGCGCCGGCGGCAGCGTAACGACCATCACAGCGGCGCTGGCCGACAACCCGATCGCGGGCATGCCGGCGTCGATTCCCATGATCACCAAAGGTGGACTGAATGCGATTACCCTGAGCCTCGCGAGCGAATATGCCAAGAACAAGATCCGCTTCAACGCGGTCGCGCCCGGCGTTGTCGATACGCCTCTGCACAAAGACGCACCTAAGGAATCCCTGAAGAACCGTACGCCTATGGGCACGATCTCAGACCCGAAGGACATTGCTCAGGCTGTTGTTTACCTGACGGAAGCCGGTCATGTCACCGGGGAGGTGCTGCACGTGGACGACGGTGCGCATGTGGGTAAATGGTGAGCAGCAAAGGTTCGCAGTCGATTGGTGCGGAACGCCGATTGCAGGACCTTGGCATTCATCTCCCAGCCGCCCCGGCGCCCTTCGGCTCTTACGTAGAAACGTTGCAGACTGGCAACCTGCTCTTCCTGAGCGGGATGCTTCCGGTTGTAGACCATAAGCCGCAATACGTTGGCCGGCTGGGGAAAGAGCTCAATGCTGAGGCGGGACGAGATGCGGCCTACACTGCGGCTCTGAGCGCCCTCGCTGCGGCTAGAGAGCATTTGGGCTCACTCGACCGAGTGACCCGCGTCGTGCGGTTAGGCGTGTTCATGGCAACCTCCGGGGACTTCTTCGATCAGCCCAGGGTCGCAGACGCTGTCTCCGACCTGTTTCAAGATATTTTTGGCGTCGAAAAAACAGCGGTTCGGCTGGTCATCGGCGTTGCCAGCCTTCCCTTGGGAATGCCGATAGAACTTGAGGTCATCTTCGAAGTCGCCGAGTAGCATCGGCAAAGCAAGCCCATTTCAACACTCACCGAAACCTATAGGAGGATTTATGGCAACCGCAACAGTCACAGTAGCAACCATGAAAGTTGCGCAGATTTCCAAGCCGGGAGCCGGCTTCCAGATAGTCGAGCGCGAGCTCCCCAGGCCCGGCGCGGGACAGGTGCGGATCAAAGTGCAGGCCTGTGGTGTTTGCCATAGCGACGAGCTCACGGTGGAGGGCTCCTGGCCCGGAATTCAGTATCCCCGCGTCCCCGGACATGAAGTGGCGGGCATCGTCGACGAAGTAGGCTCCGGCGTTTCCACGTGGAAGAAGGGGCAGCGCGTCGGTGTGGGCTGGCACGGCGGACAGGACAACACTTGCCGCGAGTGCCGCCGGGGAGACTTTCGCAATTGCCAGAATCTGCAAATTGCGGGCATTAGCTATGACGGTGGATATCAGCAATACATGGTGGCTCCCGTCGAAGCGCTGGTGCCGATACCGGACAGTCTCAGCGACGTGGACGCAGCACCGCTGCTCTGCGCCGGAATTACCACCTACAACGCCCTGCGCCATAGTGGCGCCTTCCCCGGCGACCTGGTTGCAGTTCAAGGAATCGGCGGTCTGGGTCACCTCGGAGTTCAATTCGCGAACAAGTTTGGTTATGAGGTCGCGGCGATCGGGCGCGGCCCCGAAAATGCGGTGCTCGCAAAGAAGTTCGGCGCGAGCGTGTACATCGACACCAACCAGACGAACGCGGCAGAGGCCTTGCAGAAGCTGGGCGGCGCGAAGGTAATTCTGGCCACAGCCCCAAACTCGAAAGCGATGTCTGAGCTGGTCAACGGCCTAGGGCCAAACGGTAAGCTCATTGTGATCGGTGCAACATTCGATCCCATTGAGGTTGCACCGGTCCAGCTCATCACTGGAAGCAAATCCATTCAGGGCTGGGCCGCGGGAACTCCAGCCGATTCCGAGGACACGCTGCGCTTTTGCGAAATCAGCGGCGTACGTCCCATGATTGAAACCTATCCGCTCGACCAGGCGGCCGAGGCGTACGCTCGCATGCTGAGTGGCAAGGCACAGTTCCGCGTTGTTCTCACGATGTAAAGTTGAACGGCAATGCAACCGGGAAACACAGCGGGAACGGGTCTGCGGGCTCGCTGCGGAAAAACTATGGTGCGGAGTCTTTGGGTGGAAGCCCCGCATTTATGCGGGGTAGGAGCGCTTCAGCGCTCCGGGAAGTTCGACTCTGAACATGACGCGCTTTAGCGCTGGCATCGGTAAATCCAGGGCTAAACAGGCTGCGGAAAAAGTGTGGCTTTGTATCAGGGCACCGACTTCAGTCGTGCCGTAACTGCTAAAAACTCGATTGGCTTTAGCCGCTGGGGGGACTGTTTTCGCACTCTGCTCGACCTTTTTCCGCAGCCTGTAAAGCCCATCTTAAGATCAACCGCTTTCCGCTGGACTGAAGTCCAGTTTCCCCCTGCTAAAGCAGGGGGCTTCCACCAAAACCCGTCCACAGAGCTTTTCCGCAGCCTGCTAGAGGTCTGCGAACCGAAAACAGGCTTGCCTGTCCCCTCAGGTTTCAGATCCAGGCCTATTGTGTCTTCTCCGTCGCCGGGCAGGCAAAATTTAGACCCTTAGCGAGCCACGCGCTCTTGTTGCTCTCATAGTCGCAGCTTTCCGCGTTTCTTATCTGTGCTCTGGGGGCTACCATCAGCCCTATGGGCATTTACTTGTCAACTCTTCTGAAATCCGGGAGTGTAACTTGAAGGCCGGCCCGCATAGCCGACTCATGTGCGCAGATGCCAGCACAAGTCCAATTTACCGATTGATAAACATCCGGAAACGAAGGACGGCCCTCTACGATACTGGAAACAAACTCGTGTACTAAGTGGGGGTGCGAACCGCCGTGTCCTCCGCCTTGAATAAACGAGAGGTGCGCATGAGCTTCGTCATAAACACCGTTTGTTGTGAAACGTTGGATCGGCTCAGGAAGAAGCCCTGCATAATCCGGTATCGTTACGCGCTCCGGCTTCTCGCCGACATGAATCACCGGACGTTCGTTCTCGATCTGCGTCCATTCGAAAGAGACTTTATCTCCGTAAACATCAAAGCTCTCGCGGTACTGTCGCGCGGTCTCGAACAACGAGCGAGTTACTTCGAACGCAAGTTGCTGGTTGCGCACCTTGAACAACGCGCTCTCGATCGCAAACGGAGATCCGTATTTGGCGGCCAAACGATCCTCGATTTTCCCGGAACCATAACAGGACACGTACTCGGCTTCGCCCCGGACCAGAGCAAGGCCGGGGCTGACGGCATGAGTCGCATAGTGCATCGGCGGAAGCCCTTCCCAGTACCCCGGCCAGCCTGCCATCTCCTGTTGGTGGGACCCGCGCATAAACTGAATTCGGCCTAATTTTCCGCTGTCACGCAACTCCCGAACAAATAAAAACTCGCGGCCATAGATCGCGGTTTCCATCATCATGTAGTTCTTGCCAGACGCCGTGGCCGCGTTTACAACGGCATGGCACTCCTCAACCGTAGTCGCCGCTGGAACTGTACATGCGACGTGCTTGCCGGCACGAAGGGCGGCAATGCTTTGTGGAGCATGCAAGTGGATTGGCGAATTGATGTGGACCGCGTCAACTCTAGGGTCCTGGATCAGCTCGTCGAAATCTTCGTACCGTTTACTGACGTTAAACTGATCTCCAACTTCGTCCAGCTTGCTTCTGGTCCGCTGGCAGATCGCGTACATATTCGTGTTGGGATGGTTCTGGTAGATAGGAATGAATTCCTTACCAAAGCCCAGTCCGGCAATCGCTATATTTAACTTCGCTCGACTCGAAATGTTGTTCTCCGTGTTGAGCGTAATACTGCGAAAGATATTATCACCCACCAGAAACTCCCCTTCTCGAAGATCAATCGCGTCTGCTCTTCAATCAATCGGGTAAAGCAAATGCAATGTACTTATCGCCTGGCTTAGCCATCTGTTTGCCTCTCCACCCCCACGAGCGATTACTACATACACTTTGCCGTTTACTTCATACACGGCTGACGTGGCAATGCCACCGGCCGGCTATTTGTCACTCGTGGGCAGAGAGCGGCCGGACTCGGATGTCACGGAATTTCACCATCAGCGGCTCGCTCTTCGTGATGCCCCGGCCGGCATTTATGGGAAGACTTAGCTCGCGCTCGCTGAGCCCATGCACCTGCAGGCCGATGAAACCTTTGGCGTGGGTCTTATACGAGCTCCTCGTTCGTGTAGTCTTCGATCAGATGACCATTCACCCAGGTCTGAATCCGCGGCCCTTTGGCCACAATTCGCAGTTTGTTCCAGCCGTCGCCGATGAAGTACGGATGTCCCTCATCGATCTTCTTCTGTGAGGATAGCCAGCCTGTGCCGAGCGCCTCCCCATACAGCAGGCCCGTTGTCGGCAACCCTTTGTAGTAGCGGCGAATCTCGACCTGCGGGCCATTCACTCTTCCGGCGAACGATTCATACGGCCGGCCGGGTCCATCAACAGGCCTGACCTTAGTTCGGATCTGGACGCCAGAGTTGATTACAGGGTCGATGTACGTTTCGAGTTCAAGCTCAAAGTCGCCAAACTCCTGCAGCGAGCACAGGAACGAGTTGATGCCTGCACTGCTTTCCACAGTCCGGCCGACGATAGCGCCGTCTTCGACCGTGAAGTTATGGGCGCCATTCATCTGTTCCCAGCCGTTCAATGTTTTGCCGTCGAAAAGCTGAATCCAACCGGAAGGCCGCTCACTGCGGCTGCTGGAAGCCGGCGCTTCCTCCTTCTCCGGTAGAGCAAACGCGACTATGGAATCTCCCGATTTCGTTGCATTCTTGCCTCCGCCACCGGCTGAGATCGCGACATATTCCCTGCCGTTCACCATATACACGCTCGGAGTCGCATAGCCGCCGGCAGGCAATTGATATTCCCACAGTTGCTGACCCGAGTGTGTTGCGAAAGCCCGGATCTTGGCGTCCGCCGTGGCGGCAATGAAAAGCACTCCTCCTGGCGTAGCGACGGCGCCACCGAAGTTCATCGTACCGGTGTTGTGAATGCCTTTGGCTGCGAGTGCCGGGTATTCACCGAGGGGCACTTTCCACAGGATGTTGCCCGTTACCATGTCGATCGCGCTGAGCGTGCCCCAGGGCGGCGAGATACCGGGGAATCCCTGGGCGTCATTAAAAAGGATGTAGCCGTCGAGGGTATAGCGCCGCGCGAAGGGTGTGCCGATTGGGCCGTTACTCGGTGGATGGCTGACATAGGCAGCCAGGGCCGCCAGTTCATTGTCACTTAGTTGGCTGAAGGCGGGCATGCCGCTGCGCCCTCCTTTGATAATCGCCTTGTACTCGGGCCGGCTAAGATCGAGCTTCGCGAGCGCGGGGATCTGTGGCGGATTTCCCAGACGGTCCGATCCGTGACAGGCCATGCAACTAGCCTGATAGATTCGTTGGCCCAGTTGGGCCGGATTCAACTTACTCTGCGAGCCCTCTGCATTGCCGTGGGCGCCAATATCGTAAACGGGGCGCAGCCGGTTGATCGTCGGAATCTCATTCACGTTCGCGTAAAGCACATTCAATTGCGGATCGAAGGAGGCGCCTTGCCACTCGCCGCCGCCCAGGTGACCGGGCATAGTGATCGTGCCTTGCAGGCTCGGAGGAGTATAAATGGATCCCGAGCGGTATCTGCGGAAACGTTCAAGAGCGGATGCATGGGCCTCCGGCGTGATGTTCGTCAAATCCGCCTCGGTGATCGCCTGTCGAGTCAATGGAGGGGGCTTGAGCGGGAACGGTTGGGTCGGCGATGTCTGCTCTCCCGGCACGTCAGAGGGCGGCTCCGGGACCTCTGCGACCGGAAAAATATGCTTGCCCGTATCGCGATCGAGGACGAATACACGTCCCATCTTCGTGAGCTGGACCACTGCGTCCCGCGAGATTCCACCGCTCTTCACTGTCACCAGAACTGGGGCCGGTGGATTGTCGTAATCCCAGAGATCGTGATGAACGGTCTGGTAGTACCATTTCAGCTTACCGGTGTTCGCATCTATTGCCAACACGCAGTTAGCAAACAAATCGTTCCCTTTGCGATAGCCGCCATAGAAATCGTCGGTCGCCGACCCGGTTGCCGCGAACACCCATCCGCGCTTTTCATCGATAGTAATTCCTCCCCAGGCATTTGCGCCGCCGAACGTCTCGCCCTTAGGCCAGTTCCACGTGTCGTAACCAAGCTCACCCGGTTTCGGGATCGTATGAAAGATCCACTTCAGCTTACCCGTGACGGCATCGTAGGCGCGGATGTACCCAGGCGCGGCGCCGTAGGTCTCGCCGACGCGGGAACCGATAATGAGAAGATCCTTATAGACCGCGCCCGGCGAGGTCATTTCCAAATCGACTCCCTTCGGATCCACACCCAGGTTTTCGCGGAGATCGATGTAACCGTCCTTTCCGAAGGATTGGATCAACTGGCCCGATTTCGCATCGATGGCGTAGACCCTGTCGCGGACAAAGTCGAAGATCCGCTCGCCTTCGGCGCCCTTCCAATAAGCCACGCCGCGATTGCGCAGATGCATGACCTTGCCGTTGTTGTATTTCGCGGGATCGAAGACCCACTTTTCGCGGCCGGTTGCGGCGTCGAGCGCCACGGCCTTTAGACTTGCGGTGCTCAGGTACATCGTCCCTTCAATGACAATTGGGTTGGCATACATTGTCGATCGCGGCGATGCATCTCCGGTGTGGTACTCCCACGCGGGCCGCATCTGCTGCACATTGATTGCATTAATCTGCGCCAGAGCAGCGAACTGGGTTCCACCTGGGTCTCCCCGATCGACAGTCCAGTCCACGTTGCCGCGAAACACTGGCCATTCTCCGGCAAGGTCCAGCCGTTCTTGACCGCTTTGAGCAGTGCAAAGTAAAGCACTAAGAACCGCGCCACCCAGCACCAATGCTTTAAACGGAACACTTCTAAGGACCGAACGCTTGGGGACCATAATGCCTGCTTCTCCTTTTTGATGAGTTCGTCGCTGGCCAGCGGATAAACGGGATCCATCACCCTTGATGGCGTTCGCCGTCAGAAAATCAACTTGGCCGCAAACTGCATCTGTCGTGGGGAAAGGGCACTCGTTATTTGCCCGAAAGTTGGATTACCCAGGACATTACCGGGTGTGCTGTAGTTGGGATGGTTGAAGATATTGAAAACATCCCAGCGGAATTGAAGATTCACAGGCTGATCCTTCACTTTAAACACGGTCGCCTCTTTCGTAAGAGAGCTATCGATATCCGTATATCGGGGGCCAATGATGGAGTTTCGCTGCTCATCGCCGTACGTGTACTGAGCGTTGGCTGCAAACGCCGCGGTGTTGATAAATTCGGCTTTTGTCCGTCCACCTGGAACGGAATACGGATTGCCCACGATATTGGGTCGATCGGTTTGCCCTGAGTTGGAGGGATTGCCATTCACGGTGACGGTAAACGGACCTCCGCTCGTCGCCGAAAGGATTCCGTCCAGACTCCAGCCGCCCAGCACGGCGTTTGCCCAAGGAGCAAGATTTGATCCGAATCGCCTTCCGTGTCCATAGGGCACGTCCCAGATTCCGCTTACAGCTAACGACTGTGCAAGGTGCGTGTCCAATAGACCGTATTCACCGTGAATATTCGCCGGATTCTGGAAGGCGTAGCCGGCGGAACTGCCTTCGGGAGATGCGTCGAAGGTGTCGCCCAGTGCCTTGGACCATACCCAGGTCGCTAAAATCGTAAAGCCTTGGGAGAGTTGGTGTGTCAGAGTTGTCTGCATGGCGTTAAAGTTGGTATTTCCCGAATACTCCTGCCGCAGAATTGAGTCTCAAGGGTGAAATAGTGGCTCCTTGAACGGGCCCCGCGATGGTTGGAATGGATGTGGGAACGAATATGTTGGTGAACCGGCGCCGCGGGTTGACGCTTCCAGGGCCTAGCGAAGTTACATAATTCGCATCATATAGATTCACGATGTGCGTTCCCTTGCTGCCGATATAACCGAACTGAACCATCCAGTTCTCTGCAAACTGGTACTGCGCACTCAAATTCCATTGCTGGTTATACGCGTGTGGCGGGACGCGTTGCATCGAAGCCAGCGACACTGAGGTCGCATTCTGCAGGGATACGAAATCGGCTGGGATTCCGTTTATCAGCTGCGAATAGGGAGTGATCCCATTGCTGCTCGTGGTGATCGAAACGTCGTAGGGAGGATTCACAACCATCGAATCGGAATCGCCGAAAGGAGAGAACCTCTGAAAGGGGGAATAGACTCCGTAGCCGGCGCGCCAAACCACCTTGTCCCCGAGCAGGCTATACACCAGGCCCACACGCGGCTCAAAATCGAAGGGGCTGTTGCGCACCCAAGCCGTCGGCTTCGTCTGGGCCTCAAGTATGATTTGCGGCTGTAGGGGATTGGTGTCCAGATCGACATTGGCCAACCTATCGTATATATCATGGAACGGGGTTAGATACTGGTAGCGCAGCCCCGAATTCAACGTGAATCGCTTGTTGACCTTCCATTCATCCTGAAAGTATCCGTCCAGCATAGTTGCCCGCGCTTCTACTCTTGTGGTTGTGCTGAAGAGAACGTTATCGACATCGCCGAGAAGAAAATCGGCAACCGCATTTCCGCCGGTAAGAGTTGAAGAATTTCTCGTGTACCTGCCGACGAAAGTCATGGTTCCGTCTTCGTTCCGGGCATTGTTGTTATTGGTCTGTATCCATTCAATCCCACCCCCGAATTGGATTGTGTGCGCGCCCTTGACCCAGCTCGTATCGTTCAAGACCTGCCGGTCCTGTCCCTCCGACCAAACGGGCAAGAAATTGCCCGGTCCGAGCGTGGCATAGCCGGTCATGGCGAAGTTTGGGTACGATATGGGAAGGGTTGACGTTGGCACTTGCAGGCCGATCTTTGCAGCCACATTCCCGAGGGCTAGCGCCGTTGGAGGGTAAGTGATCTCGAACCTATCCCCGAACCACCCGGCCTTGGTGCTAGTCACAAGTGTCGGAGAAACAACATGGGTCCAGGTGACACCGCTGCCATAGCCCCACACGTTTTGCTGGCGCGAATCGCCGCCAAATGCGGGCGGAGGCAGGACAGGCTGTGTCGGTATAGAGATTGTTTGGCTATTGAATATCACCGAAAATTGATCTTTCTCTGAGAGTCGATAATCCTCTCGCGTGTTGATCCGGCGGAGATCTTCGTCGTTCGGTGAAATGTACAGGAAATTTTGAGAAAGCTTGCTGTTTTGGGGGGTGGGATAGTAACTCAAGAGCTGTTTCGCGATCGGGTCGAACCGGTTCGCCGGGATGATGTTCCCTGGGAAAGGCTGCCGCGTCTTCGTCGTCGAATTGTATGTCTGAGGATCATAGATGGGAACACTGAGCGCCGAGAAATTTCCTTGCATCATGGCGGCTGTCGGAATCGTGTTGTTGTCAATATTGGACTCTCTCAGCTTTAGTTCCTCCCAGGCGAAAAAGAAGAACGCTTTGTTCTTGAGGATGGGCCCACCAACGGATAAACCGTAGTCGTTGCGGTTGTACTCGGGCTGTTTTCCGGAATTAAAATCGTTCCTTGCATCAAAGAATTGGTTTCGGACAAAGTCGTATGCAGTCCCATGAAACCCGTTGGTTCCTGACTTCATGGTGAGGTTCACGACACCACCGGCAGCTCTCCCGAACTGCGCTGGGTACGAGTTGGTTTGCACTTTGAACTCTTGGATCGCGTCGACTGACGGCTTGACTACCTCGGCTTGATCCACATCGAACGATGTGTCATCGATGTTGTTATCGAATCCATCGAGCAGGTAGTCGTTATCCGTAGTACGCACTCCACCCGCGGAAAATCCTCCGGCCCTGTTGGCGCCAGAGCCATCTGCGGTATGCGAGGCTGGAGGAGGCAAGGCGCCCTCGGAAAGCAAAGCCAACTGAAGATAGTCGCGGCCATTCAGCGGGAGGTTTGCAACACTTTTCTCTTCGATTACCGACCCCTGTGACGCGTCGCTAGTGTTGACCATCGGCGGGGTAGTGGTAACCGTCACCTCCTCCTGCACGCCGCCAATTTCCATCGCGAGGTTCATCACAGCGGCTTCCTGAACCTCCAGCACGATATTCTTGCTGACCAGATGCTTGTACCCTGTCTGCTCGGCTTCAACCCGATACTCACCGGGGCGCAGCGGACCTGAAGAATAACGGCCGGCGCCATCCGTAGTAACTTCTTGCCGCTGGTTGGTTGCAACCGCAACGATGGTAACTTTCACGCCCGGCACGACGGCGCCGGAAGGGTCCGTTACCGTGCCAGTAATGCTCCCCGTGTCCGCCTGACTGAATAACCTCCCCGCGCCCAGAAGGAAAATACAAAGCGCGAGCACGCCGAACCTGAGGCAAATCTTGTAATTACTTCTTGTCGATAGTGTCATTCTCTCCGGCTTCCTGCTCCTATCGCCAAACGTCACCAAAAAGCCATTCACGCGCCGCATACTTAGCACCTCCGAAGAATTACCCAAAAAACAGACGTGAACATTCGTAGAGGAATGAAAGCTTTCATTGAGAACCGATGAGAAGCTGTCACTCCATGCGAAGTTTCTGTTAATCAACTGAACGAAGGAGATACTATCGAAGCGTAGACTGCCCGACTATGAGACTTTACGTATTTAATTTGAGATTTTTAGCTTTGACGTTGTTGTCTCATTTGATATCAATGCCCCTTTGACACCGATAGGTTCAAGCACCAAGAATGTTGTTAATGCTATTGTTTATTGAGTCTTTTTGCCGCGGCCGCCGGCAACATCTTATAAGACGGCCGTTAGAGTCATATGCCCCGATCGCTCCAATCAGCCCGAGCAGGCTGGTTCCTTTCTCGCAACCGGCCCAACGTCGCATTGCTCATCGAAACTTCCAACGCCTATGCGCGTGGCTTGGTGCATGGAGTGGTCAGTTACATTCGCGAGCACGAGCCCTGGTCGTTCTACCTCATGGAACAGGGCCGCGGTGACGATCCGCCGTCTTGGTTAGCGCACTGGAATGGCGACGGCATAATTGCGCGCATCGAAAGCGAGAGAATTGCAAAAGCCGTTGTGAATTCCAGGCTCCCGACCGTCGATGTAAGCGCCGGACGCTATGTTCCCGCGATACCGTGGGTGGAGACCGATGATCGGGAGATTGCGCACCTCGCGGCCGATCATTTTCTGGAACGGGGCTTCAAGCATTTCGCTTATTGCGGAGACGACCGTTTTAACTGGTCACGCTGGCGCGGCGACCACTTCGGTAAACTACTCCAGGCGGCGGGGTGCCGATGCCACACTTTCGTGCCGCCACGCCGGCAATCCGATACGCAGATCAGGGCGATTGAAGGCTGGTTGACACAACTGCCAAAACCGGTGGGCGTCTTCGCCTGCTACGACATTCGCGGCCAACAAGTCCTCGATGCTTGCCGGAACGCTGGCCTCGCCGTTCCCGACGAGATAGCAGTGCTCGGCGTCGACAATGACGAACTGCTTTGTGAACTGTCATCGCCTCACCTTTCCAGCGTGATTCCCGATACCCACCGCACCGGTTATGAGGCTGCCGCTTTGCTGGCGCGGATGATGAAGGGGGAGCCTTTGGCGATGGTCGAGGTTCGTATCGCGCCCATCGGTGTGCACCGCCGGCAATCGACCGATGTATTGGCGACCGATGATCCGCACGTGGTGCATGCGGTGCGGTTCATTCGCGACCATGCGTGCGAATCCATCAACGTTGAGGATGTGCTTCGTGCCGTGCCCTTGTCCCGCAAAGTTCTCGAAACGCGCTTCAAAAAACTCTTGAACCACACCCTTCATGATGAAATCATCCGGGTAAGAGTCGATCGCGTGAAGCAGTTCTTGGTCAACACCGATCTTACGCTCGCAGATATCGCCAGTCGCACTGGTTTCGAACACTCCGAATATTTGAGTGTCGTATTCAAGCGCGAAACGAGTTTTACCCCCGCGGTCTATCGGGTCGACCAAGGCAACCGTTTGAATGCCCAGCGTAAGGCGCGATATCACCGGGTATTTTAGTTTCTGTGCATGCTTGACGCCCAACCGCGTCCCACCAATGCGAACAACCAGTATCAATTCCAGCTGGAACACGCATCGCGGGTAAGCGGTCAGGTTCCGGACACTGACGCCCTCTGGGATTTGACGTCACGGGTCGCCGCCAATAACGGATACTCTCGCAAGCCCTCCGAATCGGACGAGCAGGTAATGGATTTCGTTCGTTCGAAAATTAACCACGTTATCTACGTAGTGAAGGAAAACCGCACATTCGATCAGATTTTGGGTGATCTGGGCAATGGTTCCAACGGCGATCCTTCGCTGGCTCTCTTCTGCGAACCGGCCACACCCAGCTTCCATCGCATGGCGCGGGAATTCGTGACCCTGGACAACTTCATGGATCCGGGCGACGGTTCGATGGACGGCTGGTCATGGTCCATGCGTGGCCGGGTGACTAATACCGAGACACTTACCCAGCAGATCAACTATGCGCGCGTAAACCGCGGCCTCTCTTATGAGGGTGAAGGCCAGAACCGCAATATTCCAGGCAACTTGAAACTGTTGCTGCGCGCGACTTTTTCTTTGATCCAACCGGCGCAACCACGCCCTATAGCAAATCCACTGCCTCGCTCTCCTCCAGTACCGATGCCGATAACAATTGAGGAAAAGCGTCCTAACTTGAAATGGGCTTTAGAGACTGCGGAAAAACCCGGAATTACATGATGATTAATTGTTAAGTCCCGTAGGGACGGCTGAATCATTTTCTTCGTAAACATGCCGCATCAATGCGGCGGTTCGCATTATGTCCGCTGGTAGATGACCATTTCCACCATTACGCCGTAGTCGTCTTTAACTTGTATATACGGGGCCCGTTTTCCCAAACCAAGGTGCGGAAGAGCTTCGGCGTTGTATTCGCCTTCAACACTGTGAGCGTCTCGCGGGCCACGCACTTGCCCGCAAGTCTCGCTGCGCCTGGATTGCCTCCCTGCGAGATGCCCGCCCCGTGTCCGTCACGGCACGAACAGTCGCTGCCAAAGAGCAACTTATCTTTGTGCCGCTTAAGAAAATCGGCGGTGAAGGAAGGATCGCGTGTGAGCGCATTGTTGCCGGAATTCGCCGAAAGATCGCCGAAGAGGTTTGGATAATCGGAGAGCCACTTGTCCGTGATGCCCCCGCGCACGATGGGCGTTCTCGGGTAGTCCTTATCGTTGGTATAATCCGCGCTGACGTTGGCCCAAAATGCGTCGCAATGTCCGACGAAGGTAGTCTTAGGAAACTCTTTCAGGATTGTGTCGAAGCGCTTAAGCCGGTATTGAATACGCCTTCGGTTGGCGTGTGCGGCACTTCCTGAAAGTGAAGCGTCACGGGCACGTCGAGTTCTGCCGCCGCCGCATACAGCCGGCGCATCTCCGGCCCGTCGGCTTCGACATGATATTTGATCTCTCCGAAGCCGTGCGCTCCGGACTTTACCGCCTCAGTCAGCAGCTTTACCGCATCGGGTGCCGAGACGTTCGTGCTCGCGGAGTAGCCTGCAAAACGAGACGGCTCCTGCGCCATGAAGCGTTTCACGTCATCGGCTGCGGTAAGCCGCGCCAATAAATATGCGGCCTGACAACCCGATCCGTTCAGGTGAGCAAGGTTCGCCTCCAGGGTGGGCCGTGGATGAAAGTGACAGTCGATCACCGGAGCGCCCCACAGGTTCGCCGTGTCCGGTGGCAGCTGAGCTTCGACAACGCGTCCCACCGCGACCGCTATCATCGATGTAAGAAATCTTCTTCTATTGATTCCCATTCAACTGTGAGCATGCTCCATCGGTTGCGCTTGCGTGACCGGTTCTTTGGTCATCTCGCCATCCACCATGCGCCAGATATGAAGAGGATTTGCGTTCTTTAACTCCTCAGGCAGCGCAGTATCGGGAAAGTCCTGATAGCAAACCGGCCGCACAAAGCGGAAGATCGCCTGGCTGCCCACCGAGGTCGAGCGCCCATCGGAGGTCGATGGATAGGGCCCGCCGTGCACCATGGCATGAGATACTTCCACTCCGGTGGGAAAGCCATTGAAGACCAGCCTGCCCACCTTGGTCTCGAGAATCGCAATCAGGTCGCTGAACTCGCGCAGGTCTTGCTCCGTTCCGTGAATGGTCCCGGTCAGATGGCCTTCTAAATTGCGCGTCGCCTCAAGCATTTCATCGCGGCTGGAGTGGCGGATCAACAAGGTCGCCGGACCGAAGATCTCGTCCTCGAGATCCGGGTCCTTGAGGAAGGTCTGGCCATCGGTCTCAAAGAGCGCGGCGCCCACGCCAAACTCCCGGCCATTGCCCGTCATGGGTTTTTCGGCGACCAGTTTCACGCCCTGCTTGGTCTTGCGGCCGGCGATCCCCGAGTCGTAAGCCGACTTGATGCCTCCGGTCAGCAAGTGGAATGGCGCCGATTCATTCACCGATTGCTGCAGCTTACCGACGAATCCGGAAGCGTAGTCGCCTTGGGGCAGAAACACCATTCCCGGCTTGGTGCAAAACTGGCCGGCTCCCAGCGTAAAGGAGGCGTGCAGTCCGGCCGCGATGCTGTCGGCGCGCTCCCGCAGTGCGCCGGGCAGAATGAATACCGGATTGGTGCTGCTCATCTCGGCATAAAACGGGATCGGCTCCGGACGCGCGGCTGCCGTATCCATCAGGATCCTGCCCGCGTGCCGTGAGCCTGTAAATCCGCCGGCCTTGACCAGTGGATGTTTCATCAAGGCGACGCCGATCTGAGTGCCGCGGCCGAAGAGCAGGGAAAACACGCCTTCCGGCAGATTGCATTGCCGCACGGCTTGCTGAACCGCCTGTCCTACGAGCTCGCTGGTGCCGGGATGCGCCGTATGGGCTTTGACGATGACCGGATTTCCCGCCGCCAGGGCGGACGCGGTATCCCCGCCGGCCACGGAAAAGGCCAGAGGAAAATTACTCGCGCCGAAGACCACCACCGGGCCCAGAGGACGCAGCAAGGAGCGAAGATCCGGTTTGGGAGCAGGCTTGCGCTCCGGATTTGCGCGGTCGATGCGAGCCATCAGCCAGGAGCCTTCCTCCACCACCTGGGCAAACAAGCGAAGCTGTCCGCAGGTGCGCGCCGTCTCACCTTGCAAGCGCGCCTTGGGAAGAGCGGTTTCCTCTTCGGCGCGTGCAATGACTTCAGCGGCTATCGCTTCGATATTGGCGGCAATGGCGCGTAAGAATGTAGCTTTCTCCCGGCCTGTCGCCCGGCTGTAGACATCGAAGGCCTGGTGCGCCAGAAGCGCCGCTCGATCGACTTCCTCAGGTGTCGCCGAGAAAAATCGCGGCTCCATCTTTTCACCGGTGCGGGGATTGACGGCGTGAAAGACCTCTCCAGTCTCCACGCCTGACTGGAAACCAATGCTGGATCGTCCTGAAATTTTCATGGTTGTACTCCGAAGCTCCGAAAACCGCAGAGACTACCACTATACAAGCTAAGGAAAGCCATGTAGAAGGTGGGTGCCCCAGGTCCCGACTCTGGGACCTGGTATTTAAGCATCCAAACCCTTCACCAATCCCGGGTGCCGGGTGCCCCATATCTGGCGCGCTCTTTGCGCCAGATATGGGATTCCACAAATCTTGCTGAACAGTGTTGTCGCGGAGCTACCTATGGTTCGCGGCGGGCTCGGTGTTCACCCAGTATGAGCTGCGCGCCCTCAGTTGGAGTCTCCAGTCTGTCCTTGAGCCTCAGTTCCAGCGCATGGAGCCCTGGATGTGGCGATTGCGGACGGAAGCTTAGGACATAGTAGTTTGGCGCGTCGTTGGAGATGGTTATCAAGTGTTGGCTGAGCGTCTTTGCGTCCTTGAAGGCGAAATACTCGCCGCCCGTCATTTGGGCGACGGATTCGGGCACGTTGCGCTCGAGATTACCCCTCGCGGCGAGAAACGCCATTCGCGCCAGCCGCAGCGGAGGGAGCAGATCGCTCGCGCAGTCCAGTGCCTGGACGCTGCGCTTTCCGCGTGCATCCGGATCGGCATTCGGGTTGTGGCTCATACAGCCACCCTGCGGGTATGGTTCCTCCGAGTGGGGACTTCCTCCCGGCCGGGGCAGCTTCGACGCCTGGTGCTTCACCGCCGCTTTCGTGCTCGAAAAACCGAAGCTATAAATCGAGGTGTTGGTGTCGTCGACCGCGCGTAGGGCATCCTCGAAGCTCGTTTGGCTGCCGCCATCGACTGTCTCGCTGAAGAGCAGCACGGCACGGCGATAGGCTGGCGGCTGCTTGCGCAAAAGATTGACGCCGAAGTTGAGCGCATCAAGAATGGCCGCGCCCGGATCACCCTCGTGAAGGTTGGCAATCGTTTTGGCTGCCGCATCTGTATCGGTGGTGAAGTCCTGTTCCAGGCGAGGCCTGCTATCGAAGCTGATCACGGCGACGCGATGCTCGAGATTGCCGACCACGGCATCGAGCACCGTCTCCAGATCGCTATAGTCACGCAGATGTGATGCACTGTGGCCCCCGGTCTGCACGATGACAGCCAGCGCCAAGGGCTGCGAGTCGGTGTCGGGCTCCAGCCGCAACTGCTGCGGAACGCCGTCATCGCGGAGGATGAAATCGTCGGCGGTGAGCGAGAAGACAACCTCGCCGCCTTTGGTCTTCACCAATGCCGGCACCAGCACCAAATTTGAGCCCACCGTGAGAGCCGGGATCTGCGAGCCAGCCGATGATTGTTCACTACTTTGCGCACTGCCCGCCACAACAGAGAATAAGACCATGCTCAAGACAACGGGCGCGATTGCGGAAAGCATATTCATAAGACGCCGCATTGAATCGGTGCTGGTTGCACAGGCGTACCTTACGTCTCATTCGTTGTTGCCGATCCACAATCTCTGGATTCCATCGGCTCTGGCGCTATATCGCGGATTTGTCAAGCAGTTCCGGGCGGCTCAATTGTATGCAGTGCCCGCTGCCTTTGGCAATAATCCTGCGGCCGCGCGCCGGGAGTGACTTACCCTGTTCTCGACAATTGACGTTGAAAACAGCGGAGACAAGCTACGGAGTCTCGCAGGGAATCTGCTTCTGCATTTTCAAGGTCCTGATCATCCTCTCGGCAGCCGATTGCATCCCTGGCGCGGAACGGGTAAAAAGGGATGGCCGCTAATCATGGATAAAAGAGATTTCTTGAAGACCTCAGGCGCTTTCCTAACCGGCAGCATGCTGTCCCGCTTCGTGGCCGCAGAAGAGCATGCCGCCCCGCGAACCAACTGGTCCGGCAATTACACCTACAAGGCCGTCCGCGTGGACCGGCCCAAGACGGTCGAAGACCTCTGCCGGCTCATCAAACGATCCGGCAAGCTGAAAGCGCTCGGCTCTCGCCATTCTTTCAATAGCATCGCCGACACCAGCGGAGACCAGATCTCGCTCGAGTTTCTCAATGGCATGGACCTCGACCCGAAATCGCGCACCGTCACGGTAGGCGGCGGCGTCACCTACAGCCAGCTCGGCCCGCATCTGGACGGGCAAGGTTATGCGCTGCACAACCTGGCCTCTCTGCCCCAGATTACCGTCGCCGGCGCGTGCGCGACCGCTACCCATGGCTCGGGCAGCAAGAACGGCAACCTGGCCACCGCCGCTTCGGCCATGGAACTGGTCAATGGAAACGGCGAGATCGTCTCTCTCTCGCGGCAGAAAGACGACGAGCGATTTCGCGCCGCGGTAGTAGGCCTTGGCGCGCTCGGCGCGGTCACGAAGATCACCCTTGATGTGCAGCCCACCTACCAGGTGCGGCAGGTGGTCTATCAGGACCTGTCCATGGCGCAACTGGAACACCATCTCGACGAAATCTTCTTGAGCGGCTACAGCGTCAGCCTGTTCACCGATTGGCAAAACCATCGCATCGACCAGGTATGGATCAAGCGGCGTGTCGATCAGGGCAACTCCGAATTTCCGGCGGAGTTCTTCGGCGCCCGGCGAGCCACCAGGAACCTGCATCCGATCACCGGCCATTCGGCGGAAAGCTGCACCGAGCAGATGGGTGTCCCCGGCCCCTGGTATGATCGGCTGCCTCACTTCCGCATCAACGCCACGCCCAGCAGCGGCCATGAGCTGCAAACGGAATATCTGATTCCGCGGGACAAGGGATATGAAGCTATTATCGCAGTGGAAAAACTTCGCGACCGGATCACCCCGCACCTGTTTGTCACCGAGCTGCGCACCATCGCTCCCGACGATCTCTGGATGAGCACCGCCTACCAGCGGCCGTCGATGGCCATCCACTTTACCTGGAAGCCGGAGTGGCCGGCGGTAAAAGAACTCCTGCCCCACATCGAACAACAGCTAGCCCCGTTTGACCCCAGGCCCCACTGGGCCAAGCTGTACACCATCCCTCCATCGCAAATCGACGCGCGCTATGAAAAGCTGCCTCAGTACCGCAGCCTGGTAAAGCAATACGACCCACAAGGAAAATTCCACAACGCATACCTAAACGTGATTAGCTAAGAAGCGGTCAGCTAAAAAGCGGTCAGCGAGTCAGCGGTCAGCGAGTCAGCAAGTCAGCGGTCAGCAAAAGCAGCGCACCCTACCTAGCAGTGGGACCTGGGATCCGGCAAAACCAAACTCCTACCAGACCCGGCACATCTTCTCCGGATACATAGGCTGACCCCTCTTACATCCGAATGCCTCTCCGAACTCCGGCATGTTCATCACCACCGCATTGGCGCGGATACGATCCGGGGAATGCGGATCGGTTTGAATCAGCAGACGGACCAGTTCGGGGCGCATGGTTGAGCACCAGTTCTGGCTCCAGCCGACGAACAGATGCTGCAAGGGCGTCAGCCCGTCTGTCTTTTGCTGGAGGTTCACATGCTCCGCCGCAGCCTCGGCCATGAAGGCCATAAAGGCCAACCGCAAGCCGCCATTGTCCGCCGTATTCTCCCCCAGAGTCAGCTTGCCGTTCACGTGCAGGTCCTCGACCGGGGTAAATTTGCTGTACTGCTTTACCAGGCAATCGGCGCGCTGCTCGAAGTGTTTGGCATCGTCCTCGGTCCACCAATTCACCAGGTTGCCCTTGCCGTCGAATTGCCGGCCTTCATCGTCAAAGCCATGGGTGAGCTCATGCCCGACGACCGAGCCGATATGGCCAAAGTTGGTCTGGTTGCTGGCTCTCTTGTCATAGAACGCGGGCTGCAGAATGCCCGCCGGAAAATTGATGTCGTTCATGCTGGGATCGTAGTAGGCGTTGACTGTCGGCGGGCTCATCTCCCACTCATTGCGGTTGACCGGTTTGCCGATTTTGCCTAACTCGTAGGCGACCTCGAACTCCCGTGTGCGCAAGCTGTTGCCCATGGCGTCATCGCGCTCGATCTTCAGCTTGGAGTAGTCCCGCCATTTTTCCGGATAGCCGATTTTGTTGGCTACAAGGTGCAGCTTGTCCTCCGCCTTGGCCTTGGTGGCAGGGCTCATCCAATCCACCTGTTCGATGTCGCGGCTCATCGATGACTTCGATCTGTTTAACCAGCTCCAGCGTCTTCGCCTTGCTGTCTCCGGCGAAGTATTCAGCGACATAGAACTTGCCCAGAACCTCTCCCAAACCCGCGTCGGTCGCGCTCACGCAGCGCTTGGAACGCTGCTCCTGCTGCGGCGTTCCTTCAAGCTGGCGCCCGTAGAAATTGAAATGCTCGTCGTCAAAGGCTTTGGGCAGGCGCATGGTCTCCGAGTCGACCAGACGGATGCGCAGGTAGGTCTTGATGGTCTCGAGATCGGTGTGATCGACGATGCTTTGCAAGCCCTTGAAGAACTCCGGCGAGGCCACATTCAAGGATGTAACCGGCGGAACCCCGGTATCGTTGAGAACTTCCTTCAGCTTCAGGATAGGCGCCTGCGCCGCCAATTGATCCACCGGCATGAAGTGATAGACATTCTTCGGATCGCGGCGCTCGACCGCCCCCATGGACACCTTGGCCAGCGATGTCTCCAGATCCATCACCGCCTTGGCGTCGCTCGCTGCCTGGTTGCCGGACTCGCCCATCAGCTTGAGCAGGTTGGTAAGATGCTGCACGTACTCTTGCCGGAGCTCGACGCTTTTGGGGTCGGTGCGCAGATAGTAGTCCTTCTCCGGCAATCCCAGGCCGCCCTGGTCCACGACCGCAATCTCCTTGGTCGCGTCTTGATAGTCCTGCTGCGACCCTACCTCGAAAAACGCATTGACCTCCATCTTCTGTAATTGAGCCAGCAGCGGCGGCAGGGCGCTCTTGTCGCGAACCGCGCCGATAATCTCCAGCTCCGGTTGCAGGACGGCCAAGCCTCTCTTCTCGATGGCCGCGGTATCCATGCAGCTGGCGAAAGAGTCGCCGATCTTCTGCTGATCGCTGCCCATGGGCGCCTTCGCCGCCGCGGCCGCTTCCAGGATCTTCAGCAGCACCTGCAAGTTATACTCGCGAAGATTGCTGAACTCATCGAACTCCGCGAGTCGGGTGGGATAGGGTGCAGCTTGGAAAAGTTTCCGCAGGCGTATTGATAGAAATCGACGCAGGGGTCGGCCGTCGTATCCATCGCGCTCTTGTCGAAGCCGGGCAGCGGCGAATACACTGTGCTCTTCCCGGCGGGGCTGGAATTCTGCGCCGCCATTCCGCGTGCTGCCGCCACAGTCAAGGCAAACAAGAGAAGGGACAGCAATCGGCCAGGTTTCATTCATCCTCCGGTGGACTCAGGGAAACAGTCAGCATACACCCGGAGCCAAACCGGGAGGCGGACTTTCACAATCCGAACAATAGGCTGGAATGGGTTTCTCAACCATGGCGCTTTCTGGCAAACTATCGGAGACGGTTTGGATTGCGGGCCTCACTCAATCTGCGGAAGAAACGGATCCTGGGAAATGATCCGAGATTTTGCCAAAACGGCGGGCGTCTGGGATTCTCCAGTTCTCAACCACCTAATACGAAATCGTGCCGCCGGAGTTCTGGCCACAGCGTTGGTGCTGTTCCTGACCGGCGCCCACCAGCTCTACGCCTCCTCCTCTAAGAACGATACCGCCGAACCGAAACCGGAAGCTCGCATTCCGGTCGAGCCCCTGGGCTATCAGGCTCCCGGCTCGCTCTATTTATTATCCAAGATGTCGTTCGGCTCGCTGGATTTTGCCGATTCCTCCCACCTGATCTTCACCTTCCATGAATCGCGGCTCCTGAGGCGCGTCGATAGCGCCGATTCCTCAGAAGACGATCAGATGATTCGCGCCGATGTGCTGTCCATTCCCGATGGCCACGTTTCCGCAACTGCGGATTGGCTGATGCGGGACCGGGCCAGGTTTCTATGGCCGCTAGGCA
Organism: uncultured Acidobacteriaceae bacterium; assembly: GCA_963705665.1. GTDB lineage: Bacteria > Acidobacteriota > Terriglobia > Terriglobales > Acidobacteriaceae > PALSA-350. Next base: position 22,933 of record CAVPKQ010000032.1, read on the forward strand.
ACGGCCGCTTTCTGGTGCGCCGCCGCAATACCTACTTCACCACCGATGAAACCCTCGAATTGCATCCCCTGGTCCGCACTTCCAGCCCGCTGCGGGCAACGGAAGTTTCCCCGGACGGCCGGCTTCTGGTGGTGGAGGACGACTATGAGCGGCACACTCCCGAGCAGCACGAGAAACTGGCTAGCGAAGCGGCCAGTTCAGGCGAGCCTCCGCCGCAGGAAGACACGGAAGTTGCCCTGATGGACGTGGAGTCGAAGACCGTGGAGACGGCATTTCGGGTGGAGCTGCCGATTGTTTTGCCCGTCACTTCCACCGGATATGTGGCCGTGCGGGAAGATAAGGAAAACGACTATGTGGTCCGCTTTGTTCCCTTTCAGGGTAAGCCGCTCGAGCTGGGAACGGTGGCCTCGACCTGCACGCCGCATGAGACATTTTTGAACTCCAAGGCGCTCATGATCGAGAGCTGCGGTCCCGATAGCGACGACGTCTATCTCGATACCTGGTCGATCGACGGCGGCAAGCTGTGGCGTGGAAGGCGCGATGGGCGCGCAGTGTGGCCGACATTCGCCCTGGCGCAGAACGGCAGCCGGTTCGCCGTGGGACTGCTCCAGTCCACTCATCCCATCAACGTGGCCGAGTCGCTCGACGACCAGGATGTGAAGCAGCAGTTGGTGCAGGTCTTCGATACTGAAACCGGAAAGCTCCTCCTGTCCACGAATGCATCCCCCATCCTAAGCGCCGGACAAAACTTCGCCCTCTCGCCCAAGGGAGACTGTCTCGCCGTACTGCGCAACGGAGCGATTGAAATCTACGACGTCCCCTCCAACCCCATCCCCGCCCCCGCGAAGAAGTAGCCCGCCATCGAAGGGTACGGCCTTCAGGCCGTACGTAAGTAATCAAAAAAATAACCCCTCTACCAATCGAGGGTGCCCCATATCTGGCGCGCTCTTTGCGCCAGATGTGGGAAACCACAACTCTCCACCCCCGCGGTATCACTGCTCAATATGCATCCATCCCACATCTCCCAACAAAACACGTTGGGAGATATGGGGCACCCAGATCCGAACCTCAAAATTAGATGGGGGGTCTTCAGCCTTAAGCGATTTTGGTGGTGAGCGCCTTCACCCGCGCGTGCAAGCGGCTCTTGTATCGCGAAGCGGTATTGTCGTGCAGAATGCCCTTCTGCACGCCCTTGTCCAGGATGGAAACGGTCTTACGATACTGCTCGCCCACTGCGGCGGAGTCACCCTTGGCGAGAGCTTCCTGCAACGCGCGCAGGGATTTCCGGACACGGCTCTTGTTGGCGCGATTCACCGCGGTTCGTTTTTCTGTCTGACGGACGCGCTTCAGCGCCGACACATGGTTGGCCATGGTAAATCCTTAGCTCTCTTGAGATGAAGGTAGAGATGGCAGGAAACCACTCATCTCTCCAAACCCTGAGTTTACTGGAGTTTGCCCACCAGGTCAATTCTTCCCGCGCGCCCCGTCTCCGGGATTGGGACCGGGGTTAAATATTAACCGAATAGGCGTTGACGCGCTCCAGGCAAAACGCTAGTCTGACTCCATTCACGGGAAATATTTGGTGAACACCGCCAACCCGCCCCAGCATCCTATCAGTGTGCAGTTTCCTGCTTTGCTGCGGCGATGGAATTCCCTTAACCGCTCCCCACGAGCCAGTAGCCGGTCTTACACCCAATCCAAATTTTCGCTACACCCAGATCACTTCATGGGAGGTCATTTCTCCGATTAATGAAAAAAACCCTGGAAATTACGCCCAACCTTGAATCCCTGTTTGGGACCCGCGATGAAAATCTCCGGTTGCTTGAAGATAACCTGCACGTTCACATCGACTTACGATCCGATGCGCTGCACGTCGAAGGCTCCCCCGAAACAATCGCTCGAGTTGAGACCGTATTCGCCGATTACGAGCATTTGCGGCGCAGCGGCATGCTGCTGCAGAATGGCGAGCTGCACGGGATGCTGAAGCTGGTAACCGCCGATCCCGCCATCACCTTACGCAGCCTGGCCGAGAGCGGAAAGCAGCGTTCCGCCGGCATCAAGCGCATGGTTCAACCCCGCTCCATGAACCAGAGACGCTATGTTGAAGCCATCGAGCAATCCGACATGGTCTTTGGAGTGGGGCCGGCCGGTACCGGCAAAACCTACCTTGCAGTTGCCATGGCCGCCTCCGCCCTGTTGGCGAAAAAAGTCGGCCGCATCATTCTGGTCAGGCCGGCGGTAGAGGCCGGCGAGCGCCTAGGCTTTCTTCCCGGAACGCTGCAGGAAAAGGTCGATCCCTACCTCCGCCCGCTTTACGACGCGCTCTATGACCTCCTGGAGCAGGATCGCGTGGACAAGATGCTCGAGCGCAACGTGATTGAGGTCGCCCCGCTCGCCTTTATGCGCGGCCGCACCCTCAATGACGCCTTCATCATCATGGACGAGGCGCAGAACACCAGCAGCGAGCAGATGAAGATGTTTCTCACTCGCCTAGGCAACAATTCCAAGGCGGTGATCACCGGAGACGTTACCCAGATCGACCTGCCCAATCCCAAGCGGAGCGGTTTGGTGGAGGCGATCGAGGTTCTCAGAGGGGTGGACGGCATTCAGTTCTGCCACTTTGAAGATGGCGACGTGGTGCGTCATCATCTGGTGCAGCGGGTGATCCGGGCCTACGACAACTTTGGGAGATCGCAGCGCGAGCTGCCGCTGAACCTGCACGGCGATGCACCGGGACAGACGGTCCCCAAGCCTCAATGAGGCGGACCGTCATAGGTTCCGCTGCAAGATGATTGTTCTTGAACCTGCCACATCGAAGATACCCTCGGGGGGCGCCGCTCTTCGCAGGCGTGAGCTCTCCCGCTTCCTTTCTTGCGCCATTCAGGCCATCGGGCTCAGCGGAGAAGTCTCCATCCTGCTCGCCGGCGACGAGCGCATCCGGGCGCTCAACCGGGAGTTTCGCGGCAAAGATCAGCCCACCGATGTGCTCTCCTTCCCGGCGGCGCCGCCCTTTGCCGCTGCCGGCCAGGCCGGCGACCTGGCGATCTCGCTTGAAGCCGCATCGCGCCAGGCGGCGGAGCATGGCCACCCCTTGCAAACCGAAGTGAAGCTATTGATGCTGCACGGCCTGCTGCATCTGGCCGGCTTCGATCACGAATCCGATGCCGGCCAAATGGCTCGCCGGGAGGCGCAGCTGCGCAAGCAACTTGCTTTGCCCGTGGGTCTCATCCAGCGTGTCAGGAATCGCCGGCCATGAACATTCTCTCCAGCCTCGCGATCGCCGTGCTGCTTGGCGTTCTTACCCTTAGCTCCTACATCGACCGGCTGTACTCGGAGATGGGCAAATTCCTTCCCGGAGAGTTTCAGGAGAACATCGATGTCTGGGAGCTGGCGGTCGAGCCCCGCCTGGGCATGGTCCGCGAACGGCTTGCCCTCTCCGCCGCCCTATGGACGCAGTTTTCCCTGGCATTTCTTACCTTGTGCTTTGGAGCACTGCTCTTCGCGGGAACTTCGGCAATGGACCGCCCCAGCGCGGCAGAGATCGCGCAGGCGGTCTTTGGGGCCGTCCTGGTCATCATTCTCTTCAACCAATTCCTGCCGTTTGTGTTTTTCACCCGCACCAGGGGCCGGTGGATCGTGCGCCTGCGCCTGCTCATACGTCTGCTCTTCTTTCTCATGCTGCCGGCCACGCTCTTTCTCGCCTTTCTGCTCTCCATCGCAGCCCTAGCCGAGCCGCCGCCGGGCAAAGATGAGGAGGATCTGAACGAGGCGGCCGTGGACGCCTTGATCGAAGCCGGCGAAGAGGAAGGCATTATCGAAAAGGGCGATCGCGACCTGGTCCGCTCCGCCGTCGAGTTTGGCGACAAGGTGGTCCGCGAGGTGATGACGCCCCGGCCGGATATCTTCGCCGTGCCTGCGGAGACCACTCTGGAGGAGTTTATTCTTCAGCTCAGAGATCACCCCTATTCCAGAGTTCCCGTCTACTCCGGCTCGCTCGATCACATTACAGGAATCGCCTTCGCGCACGACCTGCTGCAGATTGCCGACAATACCGCCCGCACCCAGCGAGTGATGAGCATCCAGCGTCCGGCGGCCTTTGTCCCCGAAACCAAACGGGTCAATGAGCTTTTGCGCGAGATGCAGCGCGAGAAGCAGCACATGCGCATAGTGATCGACGAGTACGGCGGCGTTGCCGGATTGGTCACCATCGAAGATCTTTTAGAAGAGATTGTCGGCGCCATCCAGGACGAGCACGAGCGCGACACAGACCAGGATGTGCCGGTGCGCGAGCCCGGCGGAACCTGGCTGGTGCCGGGGAATCTGGAAGTCGCCCGCCTCAAGGAACTACTAGGGGATGACTTCGACCTGGGACAGGAGTATCAGGCAGCCACGGTCGGCGGCCTGGTAAGCGAGATCGCCCGGCGCATTCCGCTGGCCGGCGAGGTCGTCGTCGCCGATTCCCTGCGCTTCCAAGTGGTGGCATCGACCAGCCGCCGCATCGAGCGCCTGCGCGTCTCCTTCATCGAGCCCCAGGGCTAAACAGGCTGCGGAAAAAGGTCGAACAGAGTGCGAAAATGTTCCCTCAGCTGCTGAGGGAAACAACCGGCAGACTACACTGAGACCTGGACCCTATCTCTTTTCCATGGAGAACGCGTGCGATCCGGTTTCGTTTCCATTCTGGGGCGGCCCAATGCTGGAAAATCGACGCTGCTCGAATGCCCTCATCGGGCAAAAGGTTGCCATCGTCAGCGCCAAGCCGCAGACCACCCGGAACCGCATTCAGGGAGTGGTCGAAGTTCCCGGCCGCAAGGGCAAAAACCCGGCCGCGCAGATCGTCTTTGTCGATACCCCCGGAGTACACCGGCCCGGATCGCAGCTCGACCGGCGCATGATGCGCGAGGTCTATGAGGCCCTCGATCATCGCGACATTGTCGTCCTGATGGTGGATGCGGCGCGCCAGGTGAAATCCCAGCCCGCGCGAGCCGGCGGCGAGGTGAATGAAGACGCCTTCGTCATGGGGCTGATTCAAAAGCTGGATTGTCCGGTGTTTCTGGTCATCAATAAGATCGATCTGGTTCCCCGGGACAAGCTTCTGCCGCTGATCGCCCATCTCAGCGCGCTGCACAAGTTTAGCGAAGTTATTCCCATCTCCGCGACCAAGAAGGATGGTCTCGATCGTTTGCTGAAAAAGCTGGTCGAGTACCTGCCCGTAGGCCAGCGCTACTTTCCCAAGGACCAGTTCACCGATCAGCCCGAGCGCTTCATGGTGGCGGAGCTCATCCGCGAGCGTATCCTGCTCGAGACCGGCGAGGAAGTCCCGTATGCTTCGGCGGTGGTAGTGGAGCGCTTCGAAGAGCCTAAGCCAGGAGCGAAAAACGGCGTCACCAGCATTGCGGCCGCGATCTATTGCGAGCGGTCCGGACAAAAAGCAATCCTGATCGGCAAGGGCGGCAGCAAACTCAAAAGCATTGGGACAGCGGCGCGCAAGGAGATCGAATCCCTTTTAGGCACCCGCGTCTATCTGGAGCTGCACGTCATCGTCGAAGAAAACTGGCGCGAGTCCACCGGCTTCATCGACTCTCTCGACTGGCGCAACCAACTGGAAGAACTGGCCTCCAGCCAGACAGGCGACGAGAGCGAATAAAAGCTTGACTATGGTATGAATGACAAGTCACAGTAGTTGATACTAATGTGTCACGAATCGAGGCAGTTGCTTTTCTTTCTGTCATTCCCGCAGGGAATCTGCTTCTGGTCTCCTGGCTAGAATTTTGAGGTACGGCTCTGGGTGCCCCATATCTCCCAACGCTTTTTGTTGGGAGATGTGGGATGGATGCAAGTTGAGGGCGGTAGGCCTTCAGGGATGGACAGTTGCGCTTTCCCACATCTGGCGCAAAAAGCGCGCCACATATGGTGCACCCAGCGGCACAGATCCCGGGTGCCCCAGGTCCCGATTTTGGGACCTGGGATTCCGCAAATCTCAACCGCTCAACCTACTCCCGCACGCTGATGCCTAGAGTCTTCATCTTGCGATACAGGTGGCTGCGCTCCAGGCCCAGGGCCTCCGCGGCGCGGCTTACGTTCCCGTGGCATTCGTCCACCTTCCTCAGGATGTAATCACGCTCATAGGCTTCTCTGGCCTGCTGCAGGGTGCTGAACTCTTCTCCCCTGCGGCCGTTTCCCCGGTAGACCAGCATGGGCAGGTGCTTGCGCTCGATGCGGATAGTCTGCGGGTTCAGGATCACCACCCGCTCGATGACGTTCTTGAGCTCGCGCACATTGCCCGGCCAGTGGTACTTCTTAAGCACTGAAATGGCTTCCTCGCTCATCTCAATGCGCGGGCGCCCATACTGGCGGCCGAACTCCTGCAGAAACTCGCGCACCAGCAGGTGAATGTCCTCTTTTCTCTCCCGCAGCGGCGGCACATAAAAAGGAATCACATTCAAGCGATAGAAAAAATCCTCGCGAAAGTTGCCTTTGCCGATCTCCTCCTCTAAATCCTTATTGGTAGCCGCGATCACCCGCACATCCACCGTGATCGGCTGGGTAGCGCCCACCGGGGTAAAGCGCTGCTCGTCGAGCGCGCGCAGCACTTTGCCCTGCATCTTGAGGCTCATGTCGCCGGCTTCATCGAAGAAGAGCGTACCGCCGTCGGCCCGCTCGAAGGTCCCGCGCTTTTCCACCGGACTCCCCGGGACCGCGCCGTGGCGATAGCCGAACATCTCGCTCTCGATATAGTCCTCAGGGATGGCGGCGCAGTTCAGCTCTACAAAAACCCTCTCGCTGCGCAGGCTTTCGGCATGGATGGCGCGGGCGATCAACTCTTTTCCTGAACCCGATTCGCCGTAGATCAGCACCCGGCCATTGGTCGGAGCCATCAAGCGGATCTGCTGGCGCAGCGCTTTGATGGGGACGCTTTCTCCGGTGATGGGCGTGTGTACCGAGAGCTGCCGCTTGAATTCCTGGTTCTCGCTGCGCAGCCGTCTGGCGTCAATCGCGTTCTTGAGCAGGATCAGGGTGCGGTCGATGGAGAGCGGCTTTTCCAGGAAATCGAAGGCGCCCAGCTTAGTGGCCTTCACCGCGGTTTCAATCGTGCCGTGGCCGGAGATGATGATCACCTCCGGCTTGCTCTCGCTTTCGAGCGAGCGAATCTCCGTCAGCACATCCAGTCCGTCGCGGTCGGGCAGCCAGATATCCAAGAGCAGCACATCGTAAAGCGAGTCGCGAAGCAGCACCAGCGCCTCCTCGCCGGTAGCCGTGACGGTTACGGTATAGCCTTCCTCGCGAAGAATCTCGCTCAGCGACTCGCGTATCTCGTTTTCGTCGTCCACCACTAAGACATGGTTCATGAGACTGTCCTGCCGTTGGCGGCTCTCCGGCCGTTGGTGGTTGCACTTATGGCAGGCGCGCCAGCTTCCGATTCCACGGCCTGGGATTCGCCGTTCCTCTGCTCGATCAGGGGCAGCTCGATAATAAAGCGCGCGCCGGTGGGACTGTTTTGTTCCGCGCGGATGGCTCCATCATGCTCCCGCACAATCTTCGCGGCGATTGCCAGGCCCAGGCCGGTGCCCCGCTGCTTGGTCGAGAAATAGGGCAGGAAGAGCCGCTCGCGCATCTCATCGTTCAATCCGTGGCCGGTGTCGGCGATGACGATCTCCGCCATGGTCTGGCCCTCGATGGTTGAGGTCTCGATGGTCAATTGCCGCAGCAGGCTTGTCTGCATGGCCTCCGCCGCATTGTCGATCAGATTGGCAACCGCCCGCTTCATCGCCTCCGGGTCCGCCAGAACCGGAGGAATATTGCGCCCCAGCCGCTGCACAATCCGGATGTTCTCCAGCCTGCCCGCGAACAGCGCCAGGCTGCTTTCTACAATGGCGTTCAGGTCGGACAATTTGGGCTGGGCGGCGGGGAACTGGGCCAGCGCTGCGAATTGATCGACCAGCTTGCGCATGGTTTCGACCGAACCCAGTATTACCTCGCTGCATTTGCGGATAACATTGGGCGACTCCGGCGTGGCCCGGTCCACATGCTTGCGGATGCGCTCCGCGGAGAGCGCGATCGGGGTGAGCGGATTCTTGATCTCATGGGCCACGCGCTGGGCGACTTCCTTCCAGGCCGCCTGCCGCTGGGCGCGCAGGAACTGGGTCACATCTTCCAGCACCAGGATGCAGCCCTGGCGATCGTTGGCCAATTCGAGTCTGGAAACAGTTGCGGTAAGGGTAAGGATTCCGCTCGAGCCAGCAAGCTCGATTTCCGTAGCCGCCAGCCCCATGCGATAACTGCGGCGCGCCAGAAGAATCAGCTCATCGGCGATCTCCGGGGGGAAGATCGATTCCAGCGGCGCCCCTGAAATGTCGCCGGACTCCTCACGGCCCAGAAGGTTCTGGAAGGCGCGGTTGGCCTGCAGCACGCGCATCCGCGGGTCGAGAGTAACCACTCCGCTGGGGATGGTCTCAAGCACCGTCTCCAGTTCGCTACGCCGCTCCTCCAGCGCCCGATTGGCCGCAGAGAGTTGGGTGGTGGAAGTCTCGGCCAGGGTCCGGCTCTCCTCCAAATCCGCCGCCATGCGGTTGAAGGAGCTCACCAGTTCGCCCAGTTCTTCGGTCGCGTCGACTTTTACCCGGTGGCCATACCGTCCGGCGGCGATCTCGTCCATCGCGTCCGCCAGCGCCTCCACCGGCCGGGTGACTTGCTTGGAGAGGAAGAGCGCCAGCCAACTGCTGGCAAAGAACGTAAGCGTGGTGAGCAGGAAGAGCAGAAGCAGGTAGGTGCTGCGAATCCGGTTACGCACGCGGAAGAGCATCCAATAGTCGCGCGCCGCCGAGCGGATGTGCTCCACTGTGACGCTCAGCCCGGCCGGCAAGGGCAGCGCGACCACCACCACGTTGCCTCCCTGGGTGCTGGCCGCGCCCAGGATATATTCGCTCTTGCCTAGCACCAGCATCGGCTGGTCGCTCCGTTGCGCCGCCTTCAAGACGAAGGCGGGGAGCGGCTCGTCCTGGGCAATGTCGCCCTGGTTGTTGTCCAGCCAGGGACGGACGACGGCTGTGCCGGAGTCGTTAGGAAACTGATATTGGCTCAGGACTCCGCGATCGTGGTAAACAACGGCAAAGCCGCCTTCCAAAGTAATGCGGTGCGTCCGGATCTCTTCGAGCACAGCGGCATAATCCCCCCTTTTCAACGATTCGATCAGGTTGGAGGAGCTGGCCAGCGACTCGGCCTCAGCCCGGGCGTTGGCCGCCGCATATTGCGAGAGTTCGAGCGCGACATTCGTCGATTCTTCGCGAACCGCGGCGCCCGGTTGAGAGAACCACCGCTCGATCGACCGGTTGAGCAATAGAAAACTGAACAGGAACATGAAAACCGCGGGCGCGAAGGAGAGCAGCAGCGCTCCGGCCAGCATGCGGCCTCGGATTTTGGACCCCAGTACCCGGCTGCGCTGGTCGGCAACGAGCTTGACCACATTGCGGAAAAGCAGAACCAGCAGGGTAAGCAGGAGCAGAAAGACCAGCACGGAGAGTGCGAAGAAGAGAAAAATCACCCGGTTGCTGTGAGGATGAAGAAGCGGTATAGGGTTGAACGCATTGAGCGCGGCCAAAACGAGCAAGAGCAAGACCATACCGCTGGCAAGAGCCGCGACAGTCCACTTGCGATGCTTCGACTGGGCCATAACAGGGATCGGGAATCAGGGGTCAGGGATCAGCCTGATTAATCTTAAACCACCAGCCAGTCAGCCAGTCAGCCAGTCAGCAAGTCAGCAAGTCAGCGAGTGTGAGCCGATGCCTTTCTATCGACCAGAGGCGCTGACTCGCCGACTTGCTGTTTTTCGCTGACTCGCTGCTACGCTGCTACGCTGCTACAAGGAATTCATCTTCAACAGGAACTCAGCGTTATTCCGCGTCTTGCCCAGGCGATCGACCAGCAACTCCATGGCTTCGACCGGCGACAGAGGGTTTAGCACCTTGCGCAGCACCCAGATGCGCTGCAGATCCTCCTTGACGATCAGCAACTCCTCCTTGCGGGTGCCGGAGCGTTGGATATCGATGGCGGGAAAGACCCGCTTGTCGACCAGCTTCCGGTCGAGAATGATTTCCATGTTGCCGGTCCCCTTGAATTCCTCAAAGATGACCTCATCCATGCGCGAGCCGGTGTCCACCAGCGCGGTGGCGATGATGGTGAGCGAGCCGCCTTCTTCGATATTGCGCGCGGCGCCAAAGAAGCGCTTCGGCCGCTGCAGGGCGTTCGAATCCACGCCTCCGGAGAGCACCTTGCCCGAGGGAGGAACGATGGTGTTGTAGGCGCGGGCCAGGCGGGTGATCGAATCGAGCAGAATCACGACGTCGCGTTTGTGCTCCACCAATCGCTTGGCCTTTTCGATCACCATCTCGGCCACCTGGACGTGGCGCGCCGCGGGCTCGTCAAAGGTTGAGCTGATGACCTCTCCTTTTACCGAGCGCTGCATGTCGGTCACTTCTTCCGGGCGCTCGTCGATTAAGAGAACGATGAGCGCGACCTCGGGATGGTTGGTAGTGACGGAATTGGCGATCGATTGCAACAGCATCGTCTTGCCGGTGCGCGGCGGAGCGACGATCAGGCCTCTCTGGCCTTTGCCGATGGGGGTGAGCAGGTCCATGACCCGGCCGCTGGTGTTCTCGTGCACCGTTTCCATTTTGGTGCGCTCCTGAGGATAAAGCGGGGTCAGATTGTCGAACAGAATCTTGTTCCGCGTCTCCTCCGGCGACTCGAAGTTGATGGCCTCGATTTTGACTAGAGCAAAGTATTTTTCGCCTTCATGCGGAGGACGCACGTTGCCGCTGATCGTGTCTCCCGTCTTGAGGTCGAATTTACGGATCTGCGACGGCGAGACGTAGATGTCGTCCGGGCCGGGCAGATAGTTATAGTCTGGGGAGCGCAGGAAGCCGTATCCGTCGGGCAGAATCTCCAGCACGCCTTCGGCGAAAATATGTCCTTCTTTTTCGCTCTGCGCCTGAAGGATTTTGAAGATCAGGTCTTGCTTGCGCAGGCCGCTCGCGCCGGGAATTTCCAGCGTCCGCGCGATGCGGCTCAGTTCGGTTATATTTCTTTCTTTGAGTTCGGAGATTGTCATTTTCACCTACAGGTGGGAGGTTGGGAGGGATTTACCGGGAAGGATTCTTACGGAGTTGAGCGGGTTTTGGACGGTGAGAAGATAGGCCCACAGCAGGGCCGCGCTATGCTGCGCGGCGCTGCTGAACCTGAGATGCTTCCGGCGTGGAGACCGAATCCGCTACCGGGCTTTCATCATGGAAGCGGACAAATACTTCGTTGGCCGTATCCTGCAGCCTGGTGTTGGGCTTATGCAGCTTTCTCGTCGCCTTAGCCGCCAACTGGCACAGCTGATAGCGATTCTTGACATGGGCAAGTGCCCCAAAAATAAGATCAGAGCGCATCTTAATTCTCCTTGATAATTCCCTTGATAATTTCTTTGACCCGTTCTCACAACATTGGATTCGGCTTAGGTGCCGCCGGTCGCAGCGTGGGTCGAGTGTCGCTGAATAGTTAGACGCCGGAGTTCTCTTCCCGGAACTTGCCTTTGGCGTGTTGAGTGTAGTGTGATCGGAACCGGCAAGACTGAAGCTCAATCCCGCCGGCTGCTAAGGTTTTGCTCCCACACGCACGAACGCACACCTCAAAAGCCTGCAGGCATGTTGCTCTTTCCGTATCCAGGGAAAAAACAGTTGAGTACGAGGAATGGGTTGCGAAACAGACCATCCAAATTAAGGCCACGATCTTACTGGGCAACCATGAAGTTAACGCTATCCAAACCGGCAGTCAACACTTTTTTCATAGAATTCGCCGAAAATGTTACTAAAAATGGAATCCGCGCCCGCCCTGCAAATTGCCATCAAACCTGTTTTTTCAGTACTTTGGCGATCAGGCGCCACCTCTCGAGGTCTAAAACAGCGAAAAGTTATGATAATAGTAACCCCTGGGCGGGGGGCGTCCTGAGACCTGATCTCGATTCCTGACACCTGATATGGTTGAGAGTTCAGGAAATCGCATGAGGAACGAGAAAAACCCCCAGCCCAGTGAAGGCGTTCTCGAATTGGACGAAACTGCCGCCCCCCTCGAACAAGCAGAGAAAGGTTCGCTCCGATCTATGTGGGAACTCATCATGCAGTTGCGCGTCCTGCTGCCTTACCTTACCCGCCTGATTCCTCTGCTCGACCGCGGCCTGATCAAGGCAGCCCCCGATCTCTCCGAATTCCGCAAAGACCTGCAGGACGTACACACGGGAAGCCGCGACCTGGAGACGCAGGTCAGGAACCAAGCGCTTCGCCTGGAGCGGATGGAGGAGCAGTTTCTCCATCTGCGCGAGAGCAGCGAGAACACCCAGAAGACAGTCCGCCAGCTATCCGCGGCGCTCGAGGCTCTGAAAGGCTGGCTGCGCGCGCTCACCGTCATGGCGGCCCTGGTTTCGACCGCGCTGATCGTTATGGCCGCGCTTTTGCTGGCCCATTCCGGCCGGTGAGCTTTGGAGCCCGCTCCACGAAAATCAGTTGAGAGTCCCGAAGGGACGGCTGAATCGTTCCTCAACCCAAATTTCAGTCGTTCCTGTGGGACTGGAGTTTGTTGCGCCGCAAACCCAACACTGCCGTGCTGGGCTATTTTCACGCCGTCCCTTCGAGACTCGCTTCGCTGAACGGGCGGCACTGCACTGCTATGGCTTATATCGATATCGTCAACAGATATTTCAGTATTGTAAATTCCATTTGAAAATTTTCACGCATCCTTACGCCACCTACACGTGTTTACGTGTTGCCAGTTGTTCTCATCGAGGTCTAGCATACCCAATAGTTCAGTGCAGCCTGCATCGCAGACGCGCTAGAGAATGCGTTGAATTCCCCGCGACCTTGAGTTTCATTAGATAAACAGCAAAACCTGGCAGACCGTATTCGCCAGCGTGTGTGGGGTGGCTCTCTATGGCTTGGTATGCATATTGCATCAGCGATAAACAATCCTTTCCTGAGCTTAGCCGTCATCGAAAACCAATACCAATGGAATCGGTGATCGGCATCTCAGGAAACCAAATCTTCCTCTATCCAGCCAGTGATCTAGCAGTTATCGTCAGCGAATACAATCCCTCCGACAATCTAGACCAGAAGGCGGCCGTGGAACACGCGCGCGTGATCAGCGACTGCTTCAAATTGTCCACCGTTCTGCCCTTTCGCTTCGGCACGGTTTTCGCAGACGACGATGTGCTGCGCAAATCCATCCGCTCCAATCAGCGGCAATTCGTCGCCAACGTTGAGCGTTTGCGCGGCAAGGCGGAGATGCACCTCAAAGTGCTTCTCGACGATTGCAGCCGGGAACAGAACAAACCAGTTGTGATGGACTGTGTAGGCAAGGAATATTTATCGAGCTTGCGTGAAAATGCCACCCGCCAGCGTGAACGCCAAACCAAGGCGCGCGCCGTCTCGGTGCAGATGCATCGCATGTTCAGCCCGCTCGATGAAGAGATCAGTTGTCGCAGGACGGATTCGGGCAAGATGCTGCTCGACATCGCTCACCTGATCGAAAACAAGGGCATCGAACGCTATCAGAACAAGTATTCCAGCGCCACCCAGCAGTTGAAGGACTGCCGGATGCAGTTATCCGGCCCTTGGCCGCCCTATCACTTTGTGCACCGTATGAACCGTCCGGCTCATGCGGTATCCGCATAGATTTGATATACGGATGGTCTTATGGCCTACTCAAAAAACCCAGCCCTCAGGCTGGGTTTTTTCTTGTCACCCTACAATTTGGCTCTCTCGAAAATCATCCTGGACGCCTGAGCATCAGTTTCCGGCCCCGCCCCATAACTTTCGAGCCCCTACTCTAACTTTGTCATCTCGACCGGAGCGCAGCGGAGTGGAGAGATCTGCGGTTACGACCCAGGAAAGCGTAAACCGCAGATCTCTCCGCTCCGCTTCGCTCGAGATCTCCAATTAGGGGACTCCTATAAGGAGAGTTTGTCGGAGGCCGGAAGCTTTCGATTGCTGCGGCTCAAGACGAAGCTGGCGCGCCGGCCGGCGGCCGCGTGGTCGATCTTGCGCCAAAAAGCGACGAAGTAATCCACTGCCGAAATAATGGACACCAGCGCCATGAAGTAGATCGCGGCAATCGCTGTCCACTCTACCGGCAGGATGAACCAGCCAAAATGCCATTCGAACCAGCGATGATCGAGGATTACCGCGACCACAGAGACAATCTGTATGACTGTCTTGAGCTTGGCTAGATTGCTGGCTTCGATGGTGAAGCCCTCGCTGCTGGCAATCGAGCGCAGTCCGCTGACCAGGAATTCCCGGCCGATGACCAGCACCGCAATCCACGCCTTCATGATGTGCGGATTGAACTGGACCAGGCAGATAAACGCCGCCGTGATCATCAGCTTGTCGGCCAGCGGGTCGAGGAGCATGCCCATGGTGGTGATCTGGCCACGTTTGCGCGCCAGATAACCATCCACTCCATCGGTTATGGAAGCGGCAATAAAAACCAGGGAGGCGGCAATCTCCTGCTCGCCCTGAGAGCCGCGGAAGGGATAGACAGGAGACAGCATCCAGATGAGCAGCGGTACGCAGCAGATGCGGCTCATCGTGATGGAGTTTGGCAGGTTCACGATCTACCCGGAAGAAGTGGACAGGCGGCTTATCTCCATTATGCACCACGGCTGCCGCGGGAAACTAAAACCGCGGCAAAAGCAGATTCCCTACGGGAATGACAGAAAGAAAGGAGGTTGCTTTTTTGGTCTGTCATTCCCGCAGGGAATCTGCTTGAAGATCTGCGAATAGATTCATAGGAAGCGCCCACCGAGTGCCGCTACAAACCGCGGCGCAGCCGCATCCCGCCGTGCGCGCAGCACCCGCCGTGCGCGCAGCACCTAGGCGTAGAAACCGCGTTGCTTGATGGTGAAGGCGACTCTATCGATCGCCAGCATGTACGCGGCGATGCGATTATTGACGGCATGCGCTTCGGCATAGCGAACCACGTCATCGAAGCTCTCCGCCAGGATGCTTTCCAGTTGCTCGTTGACGATAGCCTCTTTCCAAAAATAGCCTTGCCGGTCCTGCACCCACTCAAAGTAGGAGGCGGTAACCCCTCCGGCATTGGCCAGAATATCCGGGACTACGAAGATCTTCTTTCCCGCCAGGATCTCATCGGCCACCGCCGTGGTTGGCCCGTTGGCCCCTTCGCAGACGATGCGCGCCTTGATCTGATCGGCATTGCGGCTGGTGATGGTGTTCTCCATGGCCGCCGGAATGAGAATCTCGCAATCGGCAACCAATAGTTCATCCGAGTCAGCCGCTTCGCCGCCCTTGAAACCGAGAATCGTGCCATTGCGCTGGCGATGGTCCAGCAGCGCCTGCACATCGATGCCGTTGCTGTTGTAGATCCCGCCATCGAGCTCCGAAATGCCGATAATCTTGTAGCCGGCTTCCATCATCAGCCTGGAGGCATTGGAGCCCACATTGCCGAAGCCCTGGACGACGACCCGGCAGCCTTCGCGATGCATATTCAGATAACGCAGCGCTTCATCGCACATCACCCGTATGCCCCGGCCGGTTGCTTCCTTCCGGCCTCGGGATCCGCCGATGTTCAATGGCTTTCCCGTCACCACGCTGGTTACGGTCTGGCGCATGTGCATGGAGTAGGTATCCATGATCCAGGCCATGACCTGCTCGTTGGTATTCATATCCGGCGCGAGCACATCCTTCTCCGGGCCGATGAATTCGATCAGCTCGGATGTATAGCGGCGGGTCATCCGCTCCAGCTCGCCAAGGGACATCTTCTTGGGATCGCAGATGATCCCTCCCTTGGCCCCGCCAAAGGGAATGTTGACCACCGCGCATTTCCAGGTCATCCAGCTCGCCAAAGCGCGGACCTCGTCCAGGTTGACATCGGGAGAGAAGCGGACTCCGCCCTTGGCCGGCCCGCGGGCAACCGAATGCTGCACGCGAAATCCGGTGAATACCTCGATGCTGCCGTCGTCCATGCCCACCGGAATATGTACGATGATCTCCCGCGAGGGGTAGCGCAAGACCTTCCACAGCCCGTCATCCAGGTTGAGTTTTCGCGCGGCGAAATCAAAGCGGGCAGCCTGGGCTTCCCAGGGATTGATCTCGTCTTCAAGGGATATCGATTGCTGCATAGGGGATCTCTCCAAAAGACTCCGGGTCTTACCGCGAAGCTCCTGCCCCTTACCTTACACCGGAAGTCTGTATGCAATGCCCGCACCAGAGTAACTGACGCGCATCCCCCGAGAACGCCAAGTTTCCCTCCAATCAGATGCTCTAACATCACAGCACGTGCAAGAAATGCACTACCATGAGCAGAAATGCCGGAAAAAGAGACAATTTTGCCCCCGCGCAAGGAGTTTTTGCGGCTTGCAGTCAACCATAGCCTGGTGCCGGTCTATCGCACCCTGATCGCCGACCTGGAAACGCCTGTTTCCGCCTTCCTGCGCCTGGCCGAGGATGAGCCGGAGTGCTTTTTGTTGGAGTCGGTCGAGGGCGGCGCAAAAGTAGGCCGCTATACCTTCATCGGCGTCCGGCCCTATTGCAAAATCGTCGCCCGCGGGCGCTCCATCGTGGTAACCGAGAAAAGAAAGCGGCGCGCCATCGAGGGAGACGCTTTTCTCCTTTTGAAGGAGATGTTGGGAGGACATAAGCCGGCCTCAATTCCAGGCTTGCCCCCCTTTACCGTTGGGGCGGTGGGCTTTGTTGCCTACGACATGGTGCGGCAGATTGAACGTTTGCCCGAGTTGGCCAAGGACGATCTGGGCGTGCCCGATGCCTGCTTCATGTTTTTTGACGAGATCCTGGCTTTCGACCATGCCCGCAAAGAGATCCTGCTCATCGTCACGGCGAATCTCTCCACCCGCAAACCGCTAGCCGCTTATGAGGACGCGCTCCAGCGGCTGGGCCGCCTGGAGCGGCGGCTGGCCAGGCCCATTGCCAAGCTGCGGCGCGCTTCCACCAAGGGCCAGCTTAAGGTGACCAGCCGGACCAGTAAAAAGGACTTCATGGCGGATGTCGGCCGGATCAAGGAGTACATCGCCGCGGGCGACATTTTCCAGGCTGTGCTCTCGCAGCGCTTCGAGGTCCAGCCCGGCGTCGACCCCTTCTTGGTCTACCGCGCCTTGCGTATCGTGAATCCCTCGCCGTATCTCTATTTTTTGCGCTTTCGCCTGGATGGCGCGGCCCCTTCCACTCACCTGCTTGGGTCGTCTCCCGAACTGCTGGTGCGCGTGGCCCAGGACAAGGTGGAGTATCGCCCCATCGCCGGCACCCGGCCGCGCTCCCTGGATGAAGAAGAGGACCGGCGCATCGAGCAGGATATGCTGCTCGACGAGAAGGAGCGGGCGGAGCACGTGATGCTGGTCGATCTGGGGCGCAACGATGTCGGACGGGTAAGCGAATTTGGCACAGTCGAGGTGAAGAACCTGATGTTTGTCGAACGCTACTCGCACGTGATGCACCTGGTTAGCTCGATCGAAGGGAAATTGAAACAGGGACTGTCCGCAGTGGACGCCTTTCGCGCCTGCTTTCCCGCCGGAACGCTGAGCGGAGCGCCCAAGATTCGCGCCATGGAGATCATCGAAGAACTGGAGCCGGTGCGGCGTGGAACCTATGGCGGCAGCGTCTTTTATGCCGATTTTTCCGGCAATCTGGATTCCTGCATCACCATTCGCAGCATGCTGGCCAAGGGCAGCCGGGGTTACATCCAAGCAGGCGCCGGAATTGTAGCCGATTCTGTTCCCAGCAAAGAATATGAGGAATCCGTCAACAAAGCCAAGGCATTGATGCGCGCCATTGAGCAGGCCCGCAACTGGCCCGCGCGGTAGTGTCTGCTGGCCATTAGCCGGTCCCAGCCGGAATAACTACGCCCAATTTGTCATCTCGATCGACTGCGAAGCCTTCATTGGCAACAACTCTAACTTTGACAAGGTTAGAGTTGTGGGCTAGAAGCAGATGCTGGGTGCCCCATATCTGGCGCGTTATTTGCGCCAGATGTGGGAAACCGCGAATCCCGCTAACCCAACATCCGCGCGGCATCCTTGGCAAAGTACGTCACGGTGAAGTCGGCGCCGGCGCGGCGAATCGAAATCAGCGACTCCATCATGGCGCGTTCCGGATCGAGCCAGCCCTTGGCGAAAGCTGCCTGCAGCATGGCGTATTCGCCGGAGACCTGATACGCGCCAAACGGCACGTCGAAGCGCTCGCGCGCCGCGCGGATCACGTCCAGATAAGGCAGCGCGGGCTTCATCAGAATCATGTCCGCGCCTTCGCTTAGGTCCTGGTCGATCTCGCGCATCGCTTCCCGCAGGTTGGCTCCGTCCATCTGGTAGGTTCGCCGGTCGCCGAACTGCGGCGCGGAGTCTGCCGCTTCGCGAAAGGGGCCGTAAAAGGCGGACGCGAACTTGGCCGCGTAGGAGAGGATGGGCACCTGATCCAGCGCGGCATCGTCCAGGTGGCTGCGAATAGCGCCTACCCGTCCATCCATCATGTCCGAGGGAGCCACCACATCGGCGCCCGCCTCGGCTAAAGACACGGCGGTTTGAGCCAGCAGCTTGATGCTCGGGTCATTCTCCACTTCGTATTGCTCGCCGTTACGGCGCACGATTCCACAATGGCCGTGCGAGGTGTACTCGCAGAGGCAGACGTCGGCGACGAACACGAGGTTGTTGGCCAGCGGCTTCAAGGCGCGCAGGGCCTGCTGCACGATGCCGTGGGCTGACCAGGCGCCGCTGGCCTCTTCATCTTTGGCTGCGGGCAGCCCGAAAAGCAACAACCCGCCCAAGCCGAGCGCTGCCGCCTCTTCCACTTCCTTCGCCGCCTGGTCGATAGAGAGGTTGAAAACCCCGGGCATCGAGCTCACTTCGCGGCGAACCCCTTCGCCCGGGCAGAGAAAGAGCGGATAGACAAAAGCTCCGGGATGGAGGTGAACTTCGCGCACCAGCGAGCGCATCGCCGCTGTGCGCCGCAGCCGCCGCAGCCGGGTTGCAGGAAATCCCATCCCTCTATCTTAATTCGTTAGCCTGGAAGCTCGTCCTTTCAACAAATCCGGGTGCCCTAGGTCCCGATTCTGGGACCTGGGATTTCTTTCGCAGCCTGTAGCACCGCCAATCGAGGGTTCTATAAAGGGGGATGTCAAGAGAAAAAACTTCGGCGCGAGCGCGGCGAGGGGAGTTTCTTTTGACATCCCAGCCCTCCCGGCGAGGCCGCGCTGTATGGATCGAAGTGTTGAGTGCGGCGCGATCCGGTCCCGAGTCGAGTTGATAGTAGCCGTAGGCGCTGTGGGAAAGCGGAAATCGCGGAGCGATTTCCGAGGTGGCGTAGCCACCGGCTTTTCCATAGCGCACCAGCTGGCAGCGCCAGCCCGGCTGAATTAGATCAGCATTTCTCATAATGCGATCACAGACGGCCAACAGTACCTTGCACCCATCAAGCAGAGAACGATTGGTCCAACGGAATGGCCAACCATGGTTCTATCTGAGACTCGTGGTCATATAGCTTTTTTCGGTTATCCGAAGGGGGATATGGTGCCCCATGAAACTGCACGCTGTTGGCAATGCGTCTATCCCTCGTTTAGATCCTCACCCTCGAACCGAGAGCGCAAGAACCGATCGCCCTATCGCAGCAGAGAAGCTGAAGACTGGGCCTGGATTCTAAGCGCGCTCAAGCTGCTTGTGTTTGCAATTCTGTTGCGTCGAAGCGTTCTCCTCTCTTCCATAGGATTAAAGCAATCGTTGCTATCTTGCGCGCCAGGGTTAGACGAGCCATCTCCGGCTGCATTCCCTTGGCGATCAGACTCTCGTAATATTCCCGGAATGGCCCGGGACGAATGCTGGCGGTGGTGGCCGCTCCCTTGAAGATGTTCTTCAGCTCGTGATTGTGATGGAAATTCAGTCCGGTGATTTGCACCGGTTTCTTGCTGCGTTGGATCTGGCCCTTGACCATGCGGTAATCCGCACTGCTGCGCGTCTCTAATCCTAATCCGCAGTAGCTCCAGAACTGCCGCTTGGTGCGAAACCGGTAGGGTGTCTGTACGCGTCCGATTAAAATGGCTGCGCGAATTGGCCCCAGGAAGGGGATGCTACGCAGCAGTTCGACGGCCTCGAATTTGCGGCTCTCTGTTATCAGCCCCTGGCGTGCTCGGTGCCGTACTGTGCGCAAGCTGTCGAGTTCTTCAAAAAGATACTCCGCACGCTGTTTCAGAGCGCTGTTCGCCGATAGAAGCTGCAACTGCTCCTCTCGCCGCCGCTGCCCATAAAGCGCCTTGCCCGGCGTGCTCACCACCTGGCCGCGATAGATGGCCTTCAGGCGCGCCATCACACGGGTCGTGTCTTCGGTCAGTACCGTATAAGCACGGCCTAATTCCTTGAGCGCCCGCGCGCTGTTCTGCCCGTGATAAACCGGGGATAACTGGTTGCCGCGCAGCAATTCCGCCAATTTCCTGGCATCCAGTTTGTCGTTCTTGTTGCCCACCTTGAGCAGCGCATTCTTGCGCGGATTGCAGACCACTACCTTGCTCACATGGGGCTGCAGCAAATCGTACAACCATGCCGATTGGGTCGTCTCTTCCAAGGTGATCTGCACCGTCCCCCGTAATCCCTGCACCAATTCCAGAATCACTGCTCCATCGGTCGGCACAATACACTGGCTCACCTGCCGCCCCTCTTCGTTTAAGACCGCGATCGAAACACAATCCCGGTGCACATCCATTCCCACGTACTTGGTGTTAATCTTCTTGGTATTCATCTGGGCGCTCCTTCGCTGTGGGCTTCTGGTTCTTTCCCAAGCAACCAAAGCTTACTCCCGACTGGGCGCCCTTTATTATGCGTGCCCCATATCTGGCGCGCTCTTTGCGCCAGATGTGGGAAACCGCGACTCTCCACCCACCCCTTTTTATGCTCTAGCATGATGGAGTGAGCCTCTTCGAGCCTATTCCGTCCCCGATTGAAGAATGCAGCTTTGAGGCGCTCGAGTGGGGCCGCCTGCAGGAACTGGTGGCGGCCTATGCCAACTCCGAGGTAGGGCGAGCCTGGCTGCGGGAACTTCGTCCTTCAGGTGACTTGATCTGGATTGCCGCACAGCACGACCTGGTAGCTGAGCTGCGGTTGCTCTTGAAGCAGGGCGCCGTTCCCCCGCTTCGCGGATTGTTCGATCCTGCCCGGATGGCAGGCAAGGCGCGTATTCCGGGCGCCTCGCTCGAGGCCGAAGAGATCCGCGAGATGCTGGTGCTGCTCGATTCGATCACCGCCTGGCAGGCCTTTATCGAGCGGCCGCCAGAGTCGCTCGTCCTTCCCGGATTGACGGCCATGAGCCAGCTTCCTCCCGGCGCGCAGCTTGGCCGCCTGCTCCGTTCCTTGCGCTCGCGCTTCAATCCCGACGGCTCTCTGGCCGACGATGCTTCCCCTGATCTCAGGCGCATCCGCAGGGAGATCGAGCGCCAGCAGCGAACCATCGAGGAAAGCCTGCGCGCGAGCTTGCGCCGGCTCTCCATGGGCGGAGAGACGCAGGAGGAGCTGATTACGATTCGCGGGGAGCGCTTCGTCATTCCGGTGAAGGCGGAGTTCAAGCGGCGCATTCCCGGAGTACTGCACGGAGCAAGCTCCAGCGGCCAGACGGTCTACCTGGAGCCGCTTGAAACCATCGAGCAGAATAATGAGCTGGTGCGCCTGCTGGACGAGGAGCAGGCTGAAACCCGGCGCATCTTTCTCGGCATGACCCAGGAGATTGGAGGTGAGGCGCAGGCCATCGAGCAAGGCGCGGCCGCGCTGGCCAAGCTCGACACTCTGCAGGCCGGGGCCCGCTTTGCCGCCGAATTCGACTGCGTGCGCTCGCAATTCGCCGATTCTGCGGCGCCTCTGCTCATCCTGGACCAGGCGCGCCATCCGCTGCTTGAAAAGCGCCTTCGTGCCTCCGGCGGCGCGAGTAGCGTAGTCCCGCTCAGCTTGGCACTCAACAACCAGCAGCGCCAGCTCATCATTAGCGGCCCGAATACCGGCGGCAAGACGGTTGCTCTGAAGACCGCCGGGCTGCTCAGCATGATGGCGCAGGCCGGCATCCCGGTACCGGCGCGAGAGGCCGTCTTCCCGCTCTTCGACGCCTTCCTCGCGGACATTGGCGACGCGCAATCCATCGAGCAGAATCTTTCCACCTTTTCCGCGCACATCGTCAACATTAACCGCATCGCTCAACGAGCCGATGAATCGTCTTTGGTGCTGCTCGACGAGCTCGGCTCGGCGACCGATCCGGAGGAAGGCGCGGCCCTGGCAGTCGCCATCGCCAGCCATTTTTTGGAGCACAGGGCCTGGTGCCTGATCTCAACCCACCATACCTCGCTCAAAGTCTATGCAGCGCAGCACGCCGGCGTGCTCAATGCAGCGGTGGGCTTCGACGAACGCACTCTGGCCCCGACCTATGAGCTGCGGCTGGGCGTGCCCGGCGCCTCGGCCGGCATCAATATCGCGCGGCGGCTGGGATTGGACGCGAAGATTGTTGAACAGGCCCGCGCCCAGCTCAATACCCAGACGCAGGATATTTCCCGCTTCCTCGACCAACTGCATGCCCAGCTCGACGCCGCCACTGCCGAACGCGCGTCTCTTCTTCAGCGCGAGCAGGAAGTCGCGCGGGAGAGGAACCGCCTGGACACCGAGGGCCTGAAGGAGTGGCGGGCCAAGGTGCGCGACCTGGAAAAGCAACTGGAATCGTTACTGAAAGACTTCGCCTACCGCATGCGGGAGACGGTCTCCGCGATCGACGACCGCGCCGCGCAGCAGAAGCTCTCAAAAGAAGCCGAGCGCCGCATGGCGCGGCTGCGGCGCGAGTTCAGCGAGCAGTTCAATTCGACCGTGGCGGCGCAGCATAGCGGCGCCGATAAGGGTGATGTCCACAAGCAGCCGCATCTTGTCCGCCACGTCGCCTTGGGAGATACGGTCAAGCTCAAGTCTCTGGGCAAGAGCGGCCGGGTGCTGCGGCAGTTGGAGCCGGATACATTTGAGGTCGCCGTGGGGCCGATGAAGATGCGGGTTGCGCGGGCGGATATTGCCGAAGTAGTTGCATCCAGCCAGCCGCAGGCAGTCAACCCCATAGCCGCCGCCCGCGGGCAGCGCGGCATCTCCGTCTCCCTCTCGGCTCCGGCTGCCGGAAGCTCTGAGATCAATGTGATCGGACGCACAGTCGATGAAGCGGCCGGCGAGGTCGATCAGTTTCTCGACCGGGCATTTCTAGCCGGAATGCCGCGGGTGAAAATCGTACACGGTATGGGAATGGGAATCCTGCGCAAGGCCTTGCGCGAGCAACTCAAGCGGCATCCCCACGTAGCCCAGGTAAGCGAAGCCGCTCCGAGCGAAGGCGGAGCCGGCGCCACCGTGGTTGAGCTGGACGTTTAGGAGCGAGTCAGCCGGTCAGCGAGTCAGCGAGTCAGCAAGTCAGCAAGTCAGCGAGTCAGCGAGTCAGCCGGTCAGCGAGTCAGCAAGTCAGCGAGTCAGCAAGTCAGCGAGTCAGCAAGTCAGCGAGTCAGCGAGTGGTAGTCAGCGAGTCAGCCGGTCAGCGAGTCAGCGAGTCAGCGAAAGCCGGGTCAACGGATCGTGCAACAAATTGTGGGATTCCACAAATTTCGCTGACTCGCCGACTCGCTGACCGGCTGACTCGCTGACTACCACTCGCTGACTCGCTTCACTGAACTACCACAATCATGAATGTATCCGGCTTCATTGGCGGTCCTCTCCTCGCTCCCGGCGTAGGCTCCCCGAATTCCGCTGTAGGCAGATAGATTCTGTGCGTCGTCGGATTTAAACCCATGGTCCTCGCCCCCGGACGGGTTTTCACGACCTGCACGATCTCGAAGTTTCCCGGTGACTTTTCGCCGGCTACGGAAAGCGATCCGTCGCGGCAACTGGCGAATGCCTGGCCCCGGTCAACCTTGGTGGCGTCGACGCCCGCGCCGATAGGCAGAGCCGATACTACCTTACCGTCAACGGTGCTCATCACAACCAGTTTTTGGGGCTTTCGGCAGCCGATAAAGAGCAGCCGCTTTCTCGCATCGATCGACATCCCAACCGGAGAGCCGCCGGGCGATACCGGCCAACGCGCGACCACCTTTCTTTGCTTCATGTCCACCACCGCCACCAGGTCCTTGTCCTCCAGATTGACGTAGACTTTACCGGCCCCATCGGAGGCGAGAAACTCCGGCGCTCCGCCCAGATCGATGGGCGCATCGATCTTTCCATTCGCCAGATCGATATCCGGTTTAAACGACATCAACACTCCCTTGTCTCCCGAGACCACTAGCACCCGTCCGATCGAGGGATCGTAGATGATGCCGTCGGAATCGGGTGTGGTGGCAATCTTGCCCAGAACTGCATAGGTCTTCAGGTCGAAGACGACGATCTGCCCATCGCCGCCGCCATCGCTGATGAAGCCGCGCCCTGCCTTGGGGACGATGGCTACTCCATGGGCAATCTGCTGTCCGGGAATGTCGCCCAGAACTTTGCCGGTATCGGCATCGATCACCATGGTGTGCGTGCTCCGGGGAACGAAGAGCCGATGCGTCCGCGCATCGACCGTGAGATAATCCCATCCGCCCGGGCCGCCGATATGAAACGTCTTCGCGACCTCCCAGTTAGTCTGCGCCAAGATCGGCAGGGAGCCCGCCAAAATAAGCACCGTCAAGGTTGCCGTTACCGCGAGTTTTCTCATCCGCACTCTCTCCTAAGGACACTGTCCAAATCTCGACCGGCGCAGTTGTCTTTCTTTCTGTCATTCGGTATTTCGGGCCACAGCAAAACCGGGTGCCCCAGGTCCCGATTCTGGGACCTGGGACCTGGGATCTTCAGAAACTGATACGAGCGGCAAGCTGGACCTGGCGCGCCCCTGTATCTCCATTGAGTTCCCCAAAGGTGCCGTTCGTCTGCTCGCCACTCGTGGTAAATACGGCGGTATTATCTACGCTGTTGAAGGATGGGTGATTGAACAGGTTATAAAATTCACCCCGCAACTGCATGGTTACTCTCTCCTTGACGATGATGTTCTTAAACAGCGCGACGTTATAGTTATCGGTGCCCGGTCCGCGGAATACTACTTTCCCCGCGTTGCCGACAAAGTTTGAATACTGGCCGTTGGCGCCGGCGGTGTTCATTGGCGGCAAGTTGACTACGCTGGTGTTGAAATAGCCGAGCACGTTGCGTTTCCCATGAGGAAGAACCGGGTTGCCGGTGAGCAGCGCGCGCGGCCCATCGGTGCCGCCGGTAAGGTCGACGCCGCCGGTATCCAGGATGATGCCTTGCGGCGCCCCGCGGATGAACGACGCGATGCCGGAGAGTTGCCAGTTATCCAGGCCTGCGCGGATGAAGACGTTATCCCACAGGCTGCTGGCCTTGGGTATGCTCCACAGCCAGTTGATCACTACCGAGTGATCGCGGTCGTAACCGGCCAGGCCATAGCTATACGCGTGCCGTGGAGCGAAGGTTGGCAATTCAGGCGAGGTACTGCTCGGGGTGGTGGTATCGGTGTAATCCAGCGCCTTCGACCACACATAATTCGCGCCCACGGAGAAGCCGCGGGTGAAGCGCCGGGTAAGCGACACCTGCAGCGAGTTGTAGTTCGACGTCCCCCCAAATTCCACAAACGGGATATTTCCTAAACCGATGTAGGGACGCAGAAAATTATCCGACAGGGGCTTGCCCGGAGAGGTTGGGTCCTGATTCTTCGCCATGAACCGTGTTCCTGGAGCCAGTGCATTGAGATCGTAGGTCTGGCCGAGATGCCGCCCGATGTTTCCCACGTAAGCGACGTCGAGCACACTGCTAAAGCCGACGCTTCGTTGGACGCCCAGGCTGTAATTGTAGAAGACCGGCCATTGTCCGTCGGACTGGAGCGACGAATTCAAGTTCGACGGGAATATCACGCTGTTGTCGCTAGAGGTGAAGAGCGTGCTCACGTTGCCGAAGGGATGGGCCGGATTGGCCAGAATGGGAGGATTGGTGGTCAATGCTCCCGCGAGAGCGGAGGGCGAACGCGCATTGTAGAAGACTCCGCCGCCGCCGCGAACCGCGGTGCTGCCGTCCCCAAAGACGTCCCATGCGAAGCCCAGGCGCGGAGCGGTCAACAGACCCTGGCCTTGGATGGGATTGCTATTGTTCAGGGTCACCATGCCATCAAAGGCATTGCCCGATCCCGGAACCACCGCTCCGATCAAGACCTGGTTTACCACCGTTCCGTTTCTCGGATCGACGCCTACTTTCTTTCCTCCCACGATTGCCGGCTGGTACAGAACCGGCTTCTGCGAGGGAACATAGGTGCCTGGGACAAAATTAGCTCCGGTATGCAGAGACTGAGGTATGTCAAGGCTAAACCGCAGTCCGTAATCCAGCGTGACGCGCCTCGCAACCTTCCAGTTGTCCTGAGCGTACCACTCTACGACTCGCGTAAAGGGATCGGAATCGGGGCGGCTGGTGCTCTCCGAATACTGCAGGAAATTGCCCAGCAGAGTGTTGGCGAAAGTGTTGCCGCTGTCCAGGGGGTTCTGCGTGCTCACGCTGAAGTTATAGAGTCCGGCAAAATCGCCGGCTGTATGAAGCTGCACGAAGCGGTCGATGTGGACATATATCCCGGCCTTTGCGATATGCCCTTGCCATACTTTGGTCAATCCGTCGGTCAGCCCGTAGGAGGTCGCTTGGGAGTCGATAGGGAACCTGCTGCCGCTCGAACCGGAGAAGCCGAAGCTGGGAAGCTTGCTCAATCCCCCGCCGGCCCAGGTGATCGCTGGAATCAGGTCCAGCGGATTCAACTGCGGCCGGAACTGTCCTAGCGAGATGCCCAGCGCGCTCTTCTGCACCGCTTTCAGCTCTCCCGGTCCATTGGGGAACGACTGCTTCTCCGACCACGCGGAGTATCCCAGAGTAAGTTCGTTCACCAAGGTCGGGCTGGCTATGTAAGTCAGGTCCGCCACCACGTTAGGGCTGCTGTTGAGATAGTTGATGGGAAAGTTTCCTAGATAAGTCATCTCCGCGTCGGCGGCGGCGTTGCCCTTGGAGCCCACCGACATGTTCAAACCCCGGAAATAAGCGCGCCACTTATTCGAGATGTTGTAGTCGATCCGCAGCACCTGCTGGTTTACCGGGTTATGCTCGGTCAAGTTCAGGATATAGTTCGTTATTCCGGAGGGATCCACATAACCGGGCGTAGGCGGAGGAAGCAGATCGATCAGCTTCTGCATGTTCGGGTCGATGCGTGATGCCGGGATGGTGTTGTTGGGAAAACACCCGGGGTCGTTGGTCTTCTTGCAGACCAATCCCTGCGCGGTCTTCTGCGGGTCGGCGATCGGGGTGGAAAAGATGCCTTGCCGCTCCTGGGCGGTGGGGACTCTGAGCCGGAGAGGATTGCCGTCACCGGGATGAACCGTGGGCCAATCTCCTGCGAGAAGAAGAAGAAGAGCTTGTCTCTATTCCTATTGAAACCTGTCTTGGGAATCAGCACCGGTCCGCCGATGTTATAACCGATGGTGTTAAAGCGATTGATCCCTTTCGGCTGCTCTGTCCCGTTCCAATACGCGCTGTTGAAATAGTCGTTGGCGTTGAATTCCTCATGCCGCTTGTAGTAGTAGACAGTGCCGTGAAAGTCCTGCGTGCCTGCTTTGGTTATGGCATTGATCGACGAACCGGAGCTTCCGCCATCTTCGGCCTGATAGTTGTTCGATAGGATCTTCACTTGAGAGATGGCATCGGTATTCAACGGCGTCTGCACCTGGTTGATGCTGTTGTTATTGACGTTTCCCGGAACCCCATCCATGCTTACCGTGCTGTACTCGCTGCGTTGTCCATTGACCGTGTCCATGCCGTAAATGCCTAACTGATCCTGTCCTACAGTGCCGGTGGCGACTACTCCGGGAAGCACCCGGGTCAAATTGAGGAAGTTGCGCGCCGGGTCGAGCAGGCTTTGCAGTTGTTTCTGTTCGAGCAGCGCGGAGCGTTCTCCGCTCTCCGTCTGCACCGGGGTTACATCTGCCTGGACGCTGACCGACTGAGTGGCCGTTCCGATCTGCATCTGGAGCGTCCCCGCCGACAACTGGTCGGAAGCATTCAGCACGATATCCCGCTTGGAGAAGTTCTTAAAGCCCGAGGCGGTTACGGATATATCGTAGATCCCTGGCTGCACCGACGCGAAAACAAAGGCGCCTTCACCGTCGGTTGCGGCCGACCGCTGTCCCGCGTTCAGCCGGTTCACCAGCGTGACCTGAGCTTCGGCGATCGGATGGCCATTCGGGTCTACCACCCGCCCGCTGATTTGACCGCTGGTGATTTGCGCCAGGCAGGGCTGAAGAGCTAACGATGCGCCGGCAATAAACGTAACAATAAAAGCGACGATACGCTTGTTCATACGATCCTCCATTCGCACGCATCGTCATCATTGAAAATCGCTCAGGAGGTGTGCGCTATGTCGGCAGCAATAATCGAGCCTGTAGAAGTCAGTGTCAAGAAGTGTTTCGTTTTGAATTAGAGTTTGAATTGATTGATATCAGGAGCGCATCGATGGTGGTAGCGAGTCAGCGAGTCAGCAAGTCGGCCAGTCAGCGAGTCAGCGAGTCAGCGAAACGCCGCTTGGCGAATAGTGCAACAAATCCCTGGATACCGCGAACCTCCATGGACACATCCCATCTCGGCCAACCGGCTGACATCGCTGACTTGCTGACTCGCTGACCGGCTGACTCGCTTCAATGCTGGACTCGCTGAAAAGCCCTCTTGCCGACTTGACGGCTCGCTGCTAGTTTTGATATGGGAATCGGTACCATGGTAAAGGTCATTACCGTCGAGCGGGAATACGGTAGCCAGGGCGCTGAGTTTGCCCACCGCCTGGCCGCCCGGCTGAACTGGAGACTGATTGACCGCTGCCTCATCGAGGAGATCGCTGAAAAGGCGCACGTGCCAAAGAGCCTGGTTGAAAATTGCGACGAGCGGCTCGATCCCTGGTACTACAATCTGGGCAAGTCCTTCTGGCACGGCAGCGTGGAGCGTCTGCCGGCGCCCCCCAAAGATGAGGTTTTTGACAGCGAACGGATGGTTGGCCTGGTGCGCGGTTATTTGAAAGACGCTGCCGCCGCGGGAAGCTGTGTGATTGTCGGCCGCGGCGCCGCTTGCGCCTTGGCTGTAACCCCGCACGTCTTCAATATTTTCGTTTACGCCTCGATGACCCGCAAAATACATTGGCTGGAGGAGCACTTCCCCGAACATGCGCATGATGCCCGGCATGAGCTTGAGGCCACCGATGCCCGGCGCGAGGATTATGTCCGCCGCTACTACGGACTGGACTGGACAGACCGGCGTCTCTACCACATGATGATCAATTCCTGCATGGGCTGCGAAGCCATGATCGCCGCTACGCTCGAGGGCGCCGGCCTGGCGGCGCATCATCCGGCAAGCTCAGCGGCAAGTTGAAGTCAAGCCAGCGAGTCAGCAAGTCAGCAAGTCAGCGAGTCAGCGAGTCAGCGAGTCTGCTCTTTCTTGTGCGTCTTTGCTTTTCTTTCCGTCATTCCCGCAAGGAATCTGCTTGCCTGCCGCAAATGGGAGAATAGATTGGCTGACTCGCTGACTCGCTGACTTGCTGAAAGGCTGACTTGCTGAAAGGCTGACTTGCTGAAAGGCTGACTCGCCGACTCGCTCACTTACCGTGAAACTCATCCTGGCCCACATCGCGCAGCGCAGCAGGAGCGATCTGTTTGCCGCCGCGCGCAGCGAGTATCTCGGCCGCCTTGCCTCCTATGCCGAGGTTGAGACAGCGGTCTACCGGACAGAACAGGCGCTCTTCGATTCTGTCGCGCGGCAGCGTTCCCGTACTCCCGCATGGCTTACTCTGCTGGACAGCCGGGGAAAGAGTCTCTCGTCGGAGGAATTGGCGAGCTGGCTGGGAGGACGCCGCGAGTCGGGACAGCAAGCCATGGTCTTCGCCATCGGTCCCGCCGACGGCTGGTCGGAGGAGGGGCGGAGGCAGGCGCAAATGCTGCTCTCTCTGGGACCGATGACCCTGGCGCACGATCTGGCGCGCGTGGTTTTGGCCGAGCAGCTTTACCGGGCGTTTACAATTCTCGCTGGGCACCCCTATCACGCGGGACATTGACCGGGCGGAGTTGGTAGCGGGTGTGTATCGTAAAATCCGGGGGCAGGATGAGCGCCGGAGAGGAAAGAAATGTCCTGGTTTAAGCGGGAGGAAAGCGAGATCGAGCCGAACGCGGAAAAGCGTGTCCGGACCGAGGGTCTATGGCATAAATGCGAGGGCTGCAATCAATTCGTTTTCAAGCCCGATCTCCGAAATAACCTGCAGGTTTGCCCGAAATGCGGTCATCACCACCGTCTTGATGCGCGCAGCCGGATCGACAGTCTTCTCGAACCGGGCTATGAGCTGGTCGACCTGGAGCTGAAATCGACCGATCCGCTGAGTTTCGTGGACGTCAAGCCGTACAAAGAACGCTTGGAGAAGGCCCAGAGGGAGACCGGCCTGAATGACGCGGTCCTCAACGCCGCAGGCAATCTTGGCCGCCATCCTGTGATGCTGAGCGTAATGGAATTCGCCTTCATCGGCGGGAGCATGGGCTGCGTCGTCGGGGAGACAATCGCCCGCGCACTCGACCGCTCGCTGGCCGACAGGCGCCCGCTCATCATCGTGGCCGCATCGGGAGGGGCTCGCATGATGGAAGGCGTGGCCAGCCTGATGCAGCTAGCGAAAGTATCCGCCGGCCTCGCCCAAATGCACGAACAGGGAGTGCCTTACATCTCGGTGCTTACCGACCCCACAACCGGAGGAGTGACCGCCAGCTTCGGCATGCTGGGCGATCTCAATATCGGCGAGCCGGGCGCGCTGATCGGCTTTGCCGGGCCCCGGGTCATCGAGCAGACGATACGCCAGAAGCTGCCCGAGGGCTTCCAGCGATCCGAATTCCTGCTGGAGCACGGAATGCTCGATGCCGTGGTTCCGCGGCCGGAACTGAAGAGCTACCTGATACGCGCCCTGGATTTCATGCAGCCCAGCCAGCGGACTCCCGCAGGGCCGCAGGGAGCGTTGGAAGCCGCTGTAAAATAGCGGGATGTCCTATGCTGCGGCAATGGAACGGCTGGCTGCTCTGGGGCAGGAATTGCATACTGCACCAGGCGCGCCCCGGCGCAAATTTGAGTTGGCGCACATGCGCGTGCTCATGGCGGCGCTCAACGATCCCCAGCGGAGTTTTCGCTCGGTGCTGGTGGCGGGCACCAACGGCAAAGGCTCCACTTCCTCCACCCTCGCCAGCATTCTCTCCCAAGCCGGGTACCGCACCGGCCTCTATACTTCACCCCATCTCAGCCGCGTAAATGAGCGCGTGCAGGTGGATGGGGGGACGATCGGCGACGAGGATTTCGCGGCTCTGTTTTTCCGCGTGCAGGAGGCGGCGTCCGGCTTGGCAAACCGCGGCGAATTACCCGGGCCCCCAAGTTACTTCGAGACTCTGACAGCGATCGGTTTTCTGCACTTTGCCGCGCACCGCGTGCACACCGCGGTGCTCGAGGTGGGAATGGGCGGCCGCCTGGACGCGACCAATATTGTCGAGCCGCTGCTCTCGGTGATTACCGATATCTCGCTCGACCATATGGAATGGCTGGGCGGCACAATTCACGAGATTGCGCGGGAGAAGGCGGGCATCCTGCGCCCCAACGGCGTGATGGTGACCCTGCCCCAGCATCCCGAGGCCAACCAGGTCCTGGGAGAGAGAGCGATGGCGCTCCATGTCCGCGGCGTGAACGCGGCGGAGTACATTCCCAACCAACATGATCCCGAAGATCTGCGCAATCGCTATCCCCTGACCGTGTCGGGCGAGAGGATGGAGATCGATTCGCCCTTGGCGGGAGCGCACCAGCAGCGCAACCTGGCGCTGGCTATCGCAGCGGCTGTGGAATTAAGAAACAGTTTTGGTTACAATATCACCGCGGCTCACATAGAAGATGGCATTCGCCGGACGGTTTGGCCGGCGCGGCTGGAGATGATCGAGCCGAGCGGCGCCCGGCCGGCGGTGCTGCTGGATGTGGGGCATAATCCGGCCGGCGCGTGGGCTCTTCGCCGCGCCGTCTCTCTCCTCGCCGGCCATGGTCAGCCGCCTACGCTGGTTTTCGGCTGCCTCAAGGACAAGCCAGTGAGGGAAATGGCCCAGATTCTCTTTCCCCTGTTTGGCCATGTCATCCTGACCCCGCTCGATTCTCCGCGCAGCGCGACTCCGGAGGAAATGTTGGCGGCGGCAGCCTTGACCGGCAGTGAGGCCGAGGCGGCCGCGGATCCGCTCTCCGCCCTGCGGCGGGCCTTCAGCCTCACCCCGGCGAACGGGCTGGTGGTCGTGACCGGTTCTGTCTATCTGGTAGGCAGGGTGCGCAGCGAGTTCACGGCCATGTCCTTTGCGGAAGCGGAAGGATTGCAGGTGTGATTCCGATGCCACCGGAGCCCCTGCCTCTCGCGGCGCGTCTACGGTCCAATCTCCTGCGCGCGCCCTGGTTCTTTCTGTCCACCGGATTCTTCGGATCACTTTCGCTTCTGGTTTCCTGCTTTGAAACCAATGGCCGTCTGCAGCACCGGATCGCCCGTTGGTGGGCTCGCGTCTCCCTATTCCTTGCCGGCGCCCCGGTGGAGGTCATTGGCCGCGAGAATCTGCGCCCACTGGCGATCTACGCGGCGAACCATACCTCGTTCATGGACACGCCGGTGGTCTTCGCCAGCCTCCCTTTTCAGTTTCGTATTCTGGCCAAGCAGAGCTTGTGGAAATGGCCCTTCATCGGCTGGCATCTCAACCGCTCCGGGCAGATTCCTGTGAATGAGGAGGGGACCAGCGGGTTTAACCGGGCGCTGCGCGCCTTGCGCTCGGGGATGCCGCTCTTCATCTTTCCCGAAGGCGGCCGCACTCCAGACGGACAGCTCCAGCCCTTTCTCAAGGGACCCGCCTTTCTTGCCATTCGCGCGCAGGTGCCGCTGGTTCCCATGGCTCTTATCGGCACCTACGAGCTCCTGCCCATCCACTCCGCGCACTTTCGCCCGCGGCCGGTGCGCCTGGTTATAGGAGAACCGATTGATACAGCGGACTACAGCCTTCGCCAAGCCGACCGGTTAACGGCGCGGCTGCGGGAGGAGATTGGCAGACTTTACCAGGGATCAGGGGTCAGGGATCAGGGGCCAGGGATCTACCAGGGATCAGGATCAGCGATTTAGGGGTCAAGATTGGCGATCGGATATCATGGTTTAGTACTTGGCGCCTGATCCCTAACACCTGATACCTGACTCCTGCTTATGCATCCACGTATCGCGATCCCCGAGCCTACTTCCACCGACCTGGAGTACAACGAGCGTTCCTGGCATCTCTATGCTGAAGCAGTGGAAGATGCCGGAGGAATTCCGGTCCTGGCGCCGGTTGGCGAGTCCCAGGCGTTTCTGGCGCAAATCGCCAGTTCCTGCTCCGGAGTACTGCTTCCTGGCAGCGGCGCGGACCTGGATCCGGAGAAGTACGGCCAGGATCGTGCTCCGGAATGCAATCCCAAGGACGCAGCGCGAGAGTCCGCCGACGATCTGCTGCTGCAGGACGCCTTCAACCTGTATAAGCCGGTTTTTGGGATTTGCTATGGCATGCAGTCTTTGAACGTGTGGCGGAACGGCACATTGATCCAGGATCTGCCGAAGTATTTCGATTTGCGGGAGCCGGCTATGAAAGCCCCGGTGAACCACCGCCCGGGCAGAAGCGTGCAGCATGCTCATCCGGTGACGCTCCTTCCCGATTCGCGCCTGGCGCAAATCCTTGCCGGCTCCGCGGATGTGGAGCGAACTCCAGAATCCCTACGTCTCTCGGTGAATTCGAGCCACCACCAGGCGATCGGCAAGCCGGGCGACCAGATGCGCATCGTGGCCACCAGTCCCGAAGATGGCGTAATCGAAGCCCTGGAGGGCCAAAGCCCGGAGCAGTTCATTCTCGGGGTGCAATGGCATCCGGAGCGCACCTATGAGGCCAGTCCCGCGTCCCGGGCGCTCTTCGAAGCATTCGTGCGCGAGGCGGGCGCGTGGCGGCCCCGATCGATTCATGAGTCCATCGGGTCAATCGGGCGTGAACCCCACGGCGGGGCAGATTGAATCTGCGCTTCTCGCCACCGGCCTGAACGCCCTACCTGCCGGCGCGAGCGAGCGCTTTTTAACCTACCTTGAGCTGTTACTTCGCTGGAATGCGCGGCTGAACCTGACGGCGATCCGGACGCCGGAGGAGATCGTTCTCCGGCATTTTGTCGAATGCTCTTTTGCTGCCAAGCATTTGCCTGCGGGGATTGGCACTCTGCTCGATTTCGGCTCGGGAGCGGGATTTCCGGGGATTCCTATCGCCATCTGCTGCCCGGAAATCAAAGTCACCCTGGCCGAATCGCAGTCCAAGAAGGCGGCCTTTCTGGCGGAAGCAGTGCGGGTGCTGGAAATTACCAGCGAAGTCTACGCGGGGCGGGTGGAAGCGATGCCCACAGCCAGAAGCTTCGACGCGGTGGCGCTGCGCGCAGTGGACAAGATGGCAGAGGCAGTTTCGCTAGCTGTCCCCCGAGCGAGAGATACATTGGCAATATTCACGACCACCGGGGATGTCCAGGTATATCGAGAGCTGGCTGCGGAGTTTACCTGGCGAGAGCCCATTCCGCTACCTAACGCGAGGGAGACGGTGCTGATGATTGGGGAGCGAGTCAGCGAGTCAGCAAAATTGTTCCACGTGGAACAATTTTAAGCGAGTCAGTGTGTGAGCAAGTCGGCGAGTCAGCAAGTCGGCAAAGGC
The DNA here is from genome assembly GCA_963705665.1 of uncultured Acidobacteriaceae bacterium. Lineage (GTDB taxonomy): Bacteria > Acidobacteriota > Terriglobia > Terriglobales > Acidobacteriaceae > PALSA-350. Next base: position 57,754 of record CAVPKQ010000032.1, read on the forward strand.
CCAGACGGCTCCCAATTGTTCCACGTGGAACAATCCCGCTGACTTGCTGACAACTGACTTGCTGAGGAAAGTTTTCCACCGCGAGACCACATCTGTGCATTCCTTGGCCGCGCGCTCGTGAGCCTCTATCTGCTAGTAAATGCAGGTCTTCCGCAGACGGGGTCATAGGTCGCAAAAAGTTCTCCACAATTCGGAGCCACTTCTTCACAGGTACTTAATGATTGCCCGATGGCCTCCTGAGCCGGTAGTCTCCGATCAGCCATGGGCAAAGTTATCGCCGTTGTGAATCAAAAGGGCGGGGTAGGAAAAACCACTACCGCGATCAATCTATCGGCAGCGTTTGCCTTGGAAGGCCTAACCTGCCTCTTGGCCGATTGCGACCCGCAAGCCAATACTTCGAGCGGTCTGGGCGTTTCCCGCGACGAAAATCGCAACTCCACCTACGACGTCCTCATGGGCGAGGCCAATATCCCCGAAACCATACTTCCAACCGGCGTCGATAATCTCTCCCTTCTCCCCGGCAGTAACAATCTCATCGGCGCCACGGTGGAGTTGATTCAGGCCGATCGGCGCGAGTACCGCCTGCGCGACGCTCTTGTCTCTGTACGGGATCAATACGACTTTATCGTCCTCGATTGCCCCCCGGCGCTCGATCTGCTGACGCTCAATGCCCTGGTCGCGGCTGACCGTCTGCTGGTTCCCATGCAGGCCGAGTACTTCGCACTGGAGGGCATTAGCGAGCTCCTGACTACCCTGGGCCGCGTCCAGGCTGCTTTCAATCCCACCCTGGACATCGAGGGCGTTGTGCTGACCATGTATGATGAGCGCACCAACCTGGCGCAACAAGTGACGGAGAATCTCAAAAAGTTCTTTGGAGCCAAGCTGCTCAAGACGGTCATACCCAGGAACATTCGCCTTGCCGAAGCTCCAAGTCACGGCAAACCTGCGCTTATTTATGACCCTCGCTCCCGCGGCTCCGACAGCTACCGCGAGCTCGCCGATGAGATTCTCAAACGGAACAATATTGAGAGCCCGCGAGCCAAGGACCGAAAGGCGGGTGGGCAGACCAAGCGGGAGGTCAAGGTGCGCTTCTGGCCCTATGCTTAAGTTCTTTCCTGCTGTCTCTTGCAATCATGCCCCAGCAAAGGTGAAAACGGTATGTTATCCATGAAACTCACTGCCGACAATAGTAAACGCCGCGCCCTTGGCAAGGGTCTGGAGTCCCTGCTCCCCACCCGCCCTCCCGCGGCAAATCCAATCCATGCGGACCTTGAGCCATCCGGCCCCGCCAAGCCGTTCGAGGTCGCGGTGGAACAGATCGACCGCAGCCCCTTCCAGACGCGCACGCAGTTCGACCAGGCAGCTCTCCAGGAGCTTGCCGGCTCGATTGCCGCTACCGGGGTGGTGCAGCCCATCCTGGTGCGGGCGATTGCCAATGGGCGTTTTCAATTGATCGCTGGCGAGCGCCGCCTGCTTGCGTCCAAGCTGGCCGGCAAGGCGACTATCCCGGCCATCCTGCGCAATGTCTCCGACGAACAGGCTATGGAGATGACCATCGTCGAGAACCTGCAACGCACCGACCTGAACCCCATGGAGCAGGCGCGGGCTTTCGAAATGCTGAGCCGGGATTTCAAGATGACGCAGGAGAAGATGGCGTTGCGCACAGGAAAGGATCGCGCCTCCATAGCCAACTTCCTGCGCCTACTGCGACTGCCTCAGGAAACGCAGCAGCGCGTGGAATCGGGAGAGATCTCCTTTGGCCATGCGCGCGCGCTGTTGGCGCTGGAGTCTCCGGAGGCAATTCTCAGCGCCACGCAGAAGGTTGTAGCCCTTTCCATGTCCGTACGCCAGGCGGAAAGTTATGTGCAGGGGCTTATGCATCCGGAGAGCAAGCAGAAGGGAGAAGAAAAGGTAAAGGCCCCGCTCGATCCCAATGTCCGTGAAGCACGCGATCTATTGCAGCGTTCCCTGGGCCTCAAAGTTCATATTGAGGACAAGAATGGCCGCGGGCGGGTAATTATCGAATATTCGCGCCTGGAAGACTTCGACGCCCTGCTCGAAGCGCTCACCGGAAAATAGGCTCTCGAATTACGTAACTGTTAAGGTTACGTAAAAGGCAGATACGGAAAGCGGTTGATCTTGAGCTAGGCTTTAGCCCTGGATTTACCAAGGCCAGCGCTAAAGCGCATCATCTTCCGAGTCAAACTTCCGGAGCGCTTTAGCGCTCCTACCCTCGCATAAATGCGGGGGGCTTCCACCATGCTTTGTTATTTCCTTGCCTTCCCTACGCGATTTGACACCCTCCCGTTTGGTTGCGCTCCGGCTAAGAAGCCTGAAACCATCGTGAACATGAACGTTAAATCCGCGGTCTTCCGCTTGCACGTTTGGATCTTTGTGGCAATTTACCTGCTGGGATTCCTGGCGCCTTGGGAGCGGCTCTTTCACAACTACCGGAGTGGCACGCTTTGGCTGGCAGCGTCAACCCTGGCGGCGCGCACCGGCTTGGGTGGGCCTGGCGGCTTCGACCCGAGTGGTCACCCTGGCCGCTCTTGGCGCATGCCTGGGCGGGGCACTTCTGCGCGTATGGGGCGCGGCCGCCCCATACCGGCGCACGCGGAATCTGCTCTCTCTGGGGAGCGTTTTGTTCGCGCTCGGCGTATCGATTCTGATGCCGCCCAGCGGGGCCTGCTTTTTCCTGCTGGCCGTTTGCCTCTTCGAATGGTTTTTTGTTTCCGGCGAAGAGAGCTTTCCTGCATCCGCGGCGCGGCCCCACTGGCTGCAGGCTGTCCTCACGCAGATTTTCTTTGTTGGCTATGCGTTATGCTTTGCTGCTTTAGCCTGGCGCTACGACATATGGATTCTGACCAAGTGCCTCATTGTCTGCTTCGGGCTCTCGATCATCGCGCGGGCGTTCCGGGCTCCTTCCACTTCTCAGCCGGTTTGAGAATGGGGGGTAAAAAGAAATTGGAGGGCTGGGCATGGCCAAGCCCTCCAGTCAGTTTTACAATCTTTGTTTTTTGTCACAGTAGATGAGACGTTTTATTACTTCTTAGGCGGAGCGATGACGTCCTTGGCGGCCTTCGCCACCCGGAACTTCACAACTGTCTTGGCTCTGATCTTGATGGTCTCGCCAGTTTGCGGGTTGCGGCCGATGCGCGCCTTGCGCTCCGCCTTCACCAGCCGCCCCAGTCCGGGGATCACAAATACACCGTTCTTTTTGGTTTCCTTCACGGCTGTCTCTGCCAGCAGATCGAGAAATGCCGCCGACTGTTTGTTGGTCAACTCGAGCTTTTCGGCCAGTGTCCGCACCAGTTGTGTCTTGGTTAAACCTGTTGCCATATAGTTTCCTTCCTCCTGTCGTCCTTGAGCGTTGGCCCGTGCTGCAAGAGCCGCTGCCTGAAAAAACCCTGTGTTTATGCGGGTAAAACCAACCCCACCGCCGTTTACGATGCGGCTTTCAAAACGATTTGTCAATGGCAAAAACGCTGTTTTCCACCTATTTTTTGGGTTTTTGCGTGTTTTTCGCTGTTTTCTTCGGTTTTTGCCGGTTTTCCAACCCTAGTGCAGGCCAAACAGCGGCCGGGGTTTCTCCCTGATCCGGCTGACCAGAGGCGTGTTCAGAGCGTCCACCAGCGGGGCTGCCAGTTGGAAGCGCCGTATTGCCTCGCGGGCCAATCCTGGTTTGAGCGCAGCCTCGGGGGGAAGACGCGAGGATAGGCCCCACTGCCGGCACAGAAGCAAATCCATCGCCGGATGCTCCTTGGGAAAACCCTTCGGCGCCCGGCTGAGCGGCATGCCGCTGAAGGAATCCATCAGGCGGCGCAGTTTCTTCTCCTCGAACGCCCGGCGCACCTCGTGGTGATGCTCCAGCAGGAATGTGCGTATAGCCAGCAATTGCTCTCGCTCCGGCATATAGACTCCCGCGGCGACGATCACTTCTTTATGCGAGACGTGCAGGTAATAGCCGCCGCCTGAAGTCTTCTCCAGCCCGGCATGCGACCACCACGCGGCGACGTGGCTCTTGTATGGCCGTTTGTCCGGAGAAAACCGCGTATCGCGATAGATGCGCATCATGCATTTCGCCGCCGGGCGCACATGCCGCGGAGCGAAATCGCTCATGGCCGCATTGACCGCCTCGATCAAGGCCAGCATCGGCTGCTTCAATTCCCGCGTGAACTCCTCTTTGCGCGGGTCGAACCAGTCGCGCCGGTTGTTGCGCTCCAGTCTACGCAGGAAGCCGAGCGCATCGGCGCTGAAATAGGGCTTTGCCGCGGAGTCAGGCCGGTCATTTTTTCGATTTTTTTGAGAGGTGCGCATTTGCTTGATTGTAAGGCGATTCGCGCCTTGCGGAGTCACCGGGCGGCACCGCGCAGACAGGGTTGGGTGTGACAAAAACTCAGGTCAGGGGGTACAAACGTAATGGGGATGATCCAGGAAGAACCATCTCTCCGCGCATCCTATCCAATAGACTTGGGGCTTCCCCCGGGACTACTTTCGCTCAAAGAATGTGGAGACCATGCGACAACTTGCCGTCTTTACTTTGCTGTTTGCGATCTTCCCTTTTTACGCCGGGGCGCGGGCGCGGGAGATCCAGTTCGACCAGGCGCAAAAGGTGGCGCTGACCGTCGCCCGTCATGACAAGATCGTAGTCGATGACCGCACGGTGGTTCTCAATTCCATGGATACGCGCAACGCGGCCGGCTTTATCCCGGGCTACTATAGCTTCTCCATCATTCAGGAGAGCGACTCGCCGGGACAAGCGGATCGAACCCTGCGCATGTATGTGGTCTCCAAACGCACCGCGGATACATGGGAGCTGAATCTTTGCACTCACTACTCCTTTCCCGAGCTGGAGAAGATACAAAGGAATGTGATGCGGGAAACCGGCGCCACTCCGGAGGATGAGCGCAACATGCCGAAAGCGATCGGCTGCGCAAACCAAACCGAAGCGCGGTCAACCGGCCCACGGTGAGAGCTGACAAATTCGGGAAACCGCGGATTTCCACTCCGCTTCGCTCCGGTCGAAAATCATCCTGGAAAGCCTGCTCGGCTGGCGGTTGTGGAGTCCCAGGTCCCAGAATCGGGACCTGGGGCACCCAGGAACTGCTTGAAGTATGGATCCAAAACCACCACGAATCCCGGGTACCCCATATCTCTCCCACTTCGCTTCGCTCCGGTCGAGATGACAAAGTTGGCGTACTTGCCAACCAAGCCTTCCTCTACCCGAGCGGACAAACTAGAGCGGAATTTATCAGCTTCGGATAGCGGCCAGGGCGGCGCGAAAGAGGGCGTCGAATTGGTCCGCTACTTTTTTGTCTTTGCTCACCGCCGCGGCGATCGCCTTCTGGGCGGCGGGGCGCTGATAGCCCAGGTTCACCAGAGCTGAGAGAACATCTTCGGCCATGGGTCCGGCTTGAGCCTGCACTGGCGCCGAAGCCATGTCATCGAGCTTGTCCTTGAGCTTCCACTACCAACCGCTCGGCCAGCTTTTTGCCCACGCCGGGAATCAGGGTGAGCGTCGCGTGGTCCTGTGCTCGTAGGGCGGTCACCAGCCGTTCCGCGGTCAGCCCGCTCAGGATAGTGACTGCGAGCTTAGGCCCTACGCCACTCACCGTAATCAGCCGCTCAAAGATGCGCTTTTCCGCCCGGTCCAGGAAGCCGTAGAGCGCCAGAGTATCTTCGCGGACCTGGGTATGGATGTGTAAGGCCACCTCCACTCCTTCGGCCGGCAGCGCAGTGAAAGTTGGAATGCTGATGACGACATCGTAGCCCACTCCTCCAGCTTCGATGATCGCCTGTTGCGGATGCTTGGCCAGGAGGATCCCGCGCAGATGTGCAATCATGACGTGATTCTAAAGGCAGCTAAGAAGCGGTCAGCTAAAAAGCCAGCGAGTCAGCGAGTCAGCAAGTCAGCAAGTCAGCGAGTCAGCAAGTCAGCAAGTCAGCGAGTCAGCGAGTCAGCAAGTCAGCGAGTCAGCGAGTCAGCAAGTCAGCGAGTCAGCGTGATCCGTGGAATCCCAGAATTTGTAGCACCATTCGCTGACTTGCTGACTTGCTGGCTTTTTAGCTGACCGCCTCTTAGCTGCTCTTCCGGTACGAGACTTGAAAGACGTATCCGGCGTTGGGAGGGAAGAGGGTGGCGACGTGGCGCAGCCGTTCGGCCAAAGCGGGCGAATGGAGAAGTGGATATTCGCGTTCGCGCAGGTCGGTGTAGTTGAAATCGAGGGTGAGAGAAAGCATGTAGATCGCCAGGGCGTCGGAGAAGGCTGCCTCAAAAAAGCCGGTCTTGGCTTTTTCATCGACCTGCGCGCTCTCCGCGGGCTTCTCCTTGACGCGGGCGAAGGTCCTCTCGCCCATCCTGGTGGAAGGGCTCTCCCGTCTGCTCCGATCGAGCGCCTTGCGCCGGTTCTCGAATGCGTCCTGGCTGGTTTCTCCGCGGACGCCGGCCATTGCCTGCGACCAGACCAGGTCGCAGAAGCTCTTAGGCACCCCTGCGGCGTCGACGAAGTGATGCCCCACATTGATGAAGAACTCAAAGGCCAGGCCGAACCGGTCCTGCATGAGCCGGGTGGAGATAAAGACGCAATCCGCGCCGTCGTAATGGACGCTGCGATGGCAGATCGCGCGATCTCCCAAAGCTACGGTGTAGCCGGGAGCGACCATGGTCTCTTCCTCGCCGATAGTTAGAGGGACGAAGTAATAGGCATGCCTGGTCAGCGCTGCGGCAACGCTGTTGGGTACCGCCTGGACGATCTCCTCCAGCTCCTGCGGAGAGATATGCGTATCGGCGAACATCGCATAGCACATGCGGTTTGCGGACTGCTGTACAGGGGTTTGCCGGGCGACTTCGGATGCCGGCAATAATTCGATCTGAGCGGCTTGAACCATAACCTAGTATTCTAGAGCTTACGATGAACTTATGCGACGGCGCCGGGCCTTCCCGGTGAGCTCAGCGGATGGTTTTATGACCTCATTGCCACAACAAAATTCCGGCGGCTCTTCGACGCGCGGGGTCTTCTTCGGAGTGCCTCTGGGCGAATTTGGGCTGGTTACGAGCATCGTGATGGCCATTGCCGTCGCCTGTATGACGTTCTTCCTGGTGACCTTCCTGGCCATTGTCGGCATCACCATCTACAACGCCATGGGGCACAACATGAACTATGCGGATAGCTACAAGTTCATCTCCTTCCCGGCCGGCTGCGTGATGATGGTGGTCAGCTTGACGTTCTTTGGAAGTCTTTGGCTGCACCGCAAGCTTTCCGGGGGGTGACAGGGATCAGGGGTCAGGAAAACGGGAAACCGCAGATCTCTCCACTTCACTGCGCTCCGGTCGAGATGACAAATTAGGTGTTTGCTGATGAAGTGAGTTGTTGGGCTCCTGATCCCTGTCATGGCTCTTTTCACTATTTCCGGGAACGATTTCGATTCAAGGCAGTCGCAGCAGTGGTGTGCGCGTCTGGAGGCGGGCGATATCCTCTACTTTCCGCAAACGCCTATCACGCTGGCGGCGGAGGATCTCTCCTTTCTGCTTTCACAGCAGCAGACGGGCAGCGGGCTGCACAAGAACATCGCCTATAAGCCCAATACAGACGCCATCAGCGGCCTGGACCGCAAGACTGCGGACGCCGCCGCAACTGCACGGCTGCGGGCGGTTATGCAGCGCTACTCGCAAGGAGTGGAGGAGTTTCTCGCCGGCTTTTTGCAGCCTTACAGGCGGCGCTGGCAATTGGATTACGCCAGCTTCCGGCCGCAGGAAGAGCAGGGCCGCGACCTGCCGCTGCGCCGGCGCAACGACTTGCTGCACACCGACGCCTTTCCTACCCGGCCGACCCGGGGAGCGCGCATCCTTCGTTTCTTCAACAATATCCATCCCACGCGGACGCGCGATTGGACGATCAGCGATCCCTTTGGGACGATTGCGCCGCAATACGCGCCGGGGCAGATCCCTCTTCCCAAAGCCGCCGGTGCGGGCGGCCGCGCTCTGCGCTCTCTGGCGGGCGGAGTCGGCCTGGGCAAGGCTATACCCAGTCTCAAGCGGTCGCCTTATGACGATTTCATGATGCGCTTCCATAATTTCCTGAAAGAGAACGCATCCTTCCAGTCGGAATGCCCCAAATATCACCTGCAGTTTCCTCCAGGCTCCAGTTGGATGGTTTACACCGACATGGTGCCGCACGCCGTACTCTCCGGCCAATTTGCCCTGGAGCAGACTTTGCTGGTGGACCGCGCCGCGATGGTCTCGCCGGGAGATTCTCCGCTGGCGGTGTTGGAGGCGATGACCGGTTCGGCGTTGGTTTGAGAACGGCGCCCTCGACGAAGGCGGCCAGGGACACATATCCTGATCTTTATCGTCACAAAAAAATGACCATAGCCTCAGACCAGATTCAAATCCATCTCCCCGACGGATCGGTGAAAGAGTTCGCCGCCGGATCGACAGCGCACGACGTCGCCATGAGCATTTCGCCGCGGCTGGCGGCTGCGGCCCTGGTTGCCCGGGTGCGGCCGATCGGGGCGCATCGCCGGCAGACTCCTCAGCAAGAGCCCACGACTGAAGCCGGAATGTATCAGAGCGAGGACGAGAACGCTCCGCGCCTGGTGGATCTCAGCGCGCCGCTTGAGGACGATGCCGCTCTGGAGTTGCTCACCGAGAAGGATCCGGAAACCCTCCAGGTAGAGCGCCACTCCGCCGCGCATGTGATGGCTACCGCCGTCCTCGAGCTTTTCCCTGAGACCAAGCTGGGGCACGGGCCGGCCACGGATGCGGGGTTTTTCTACGATTTCTATCGCCCTACTCCGTTCACTCCGGAGGACCTGAAGGCCATCGAGGAGCGGATGGCGGAGGTGGTGGCGCGGGACGAGCCATTCGTCCGCCAATGGGAGCCGCGCGAGGAAGGGGTGGAGCGCTACCGGGCGGAGAACGACTTCATGAAGCTGCACTTCATCGAGCGCTTCACCAAGCCGGGCGAGGATATATCCCTCTATCGCAACGGCGGCTTTACCGATTTCTGCCGCGGCCCGCATCTGCCTTCAACCGGCCGGATCAAAGCTTTCAAAGTACTGAGCCTGGCCGGGGCGTACTGGCTGGGCGATGAGAAGAATCCGCAACTGCAGCGCATTTACGGGACGGCCTTCTTCTCCAAGAAGGCTATGGAGGAACACTTCGCGCGCCTGGAAGAGGCGGCTAAACGCGATCACCGCCTGCTGGGCAAGCAACTGGATTTGTTTTCCATCCAGGATCTAGCCGGCCCGGGCCTTATCTTCTGGCACCCGAAGGGCGCCATGGTCCGCAAGATCATGGAGGACTGGATGCGGGAGGAGTGCATCCGGCGCGGCTATTCCATGGTCTATACCCCTCACGTGATGCGCTCGGGCCTGTGGCAGACCAGCGGCCACGAGGAGTTCTACGCGCAGAATTTCTTTACCAAGATGGAGCTTGACGATGCCGACTACCGCCTCAAGCCCATGAATTGCCCGGGGCACATCCTGATCTATAGGAATTCCCCCAAGAGCTATCGCGATCTGCCGGTGCGCCTGGCGGAGCTGGGGAACGTCTATCGCTACGAGCGCTCGGGAACCATGCACGGCCTGCTGCGTGTCCGCGGATTTACGCAGGATGACGCCCACATCTTTTGCACTCCGGAGCAAGTGGAAGACGAGGTCATAGCATGCATCGAATTCGCGCAAACGGTGCTCACGACCTTTGGCTTCGAAGAGTTCCGGGTGGAGCTTTCCACCTGGAATCCGGAGGATCGCAAGAGCTACGTAGGATCGGACGAGAAGTGGGACGCGGCTATGCGGTCGCTGGAGCAGGCGCTCAAGCGCAAGGACATCCCTTACAAGACAGTCCCCGGAGAGGCGGCCTTCTACGGGCCCAAGATCGACATCAAGCTGGTCGATGCTTTGGGACGCTTGTGGCAGCTATCGACGGTGCAATTCGACTTCAACCTGCCGGCGCGCTTTGAGCTTGAGTACGTAGGTGACGATGGCGAGCGGCACCAGCCGATCATGGTTCACCGCGCGCTCTTCGGATCGGTGGAGCGTTTTTTCGGGGTGCTCATCGAGCACTATGCCGGGGCTTTTCCGCTGTGGCTGGCGCCGGTGCAGGCGGGCATTGTGCCCATCAGCGAGCGCCATCATGGCTATGCAACCACGGTTGAGAGCAGGCTGCGGGATGCGGGCCTCCGGGTGAGCGTGGACAGCCGCAATGAGAAGATGAATGCGAAGATTCGCGACTTCACGCTGGAGAAGCTGCCTTACATTTTGGTGATGGGCGACAAGGAAGCGGAATCGGGAACGGTGAGCCTGCGGGTGCGAGGGCAGGGGGACAAGGGGCAGATTTCGCTTGATGAGTTTGTTGCCAGGGCGCGGGGGCTGGTGGAAAGTAAATCGATGGAGTTGTAAATGGGGAAGGTCGAGAGTTGTGGTTTCCCATATCTGGCGCAAAGAGCGCGCCAGATATGGGAAACCCTCGATTTGTGGTGGTTCTAAAATCCTTACAAGAGGGACTTGTGAAGACAATCAGCATCACCACCCCTTGCTACAACGAAGAAGCGAATGTGGAGGAGCTGTACCGGCGCGTGCGCGCGGTGATGGCGTCCTTAGGCCGCTATAAGTATGAGCACATCTTCATCGACAATGCTTCCGAGGACCGCACGGTCGAGGTGCTCAAGGGGCTGGCCGCCGCCGATCCCAATGTCAAGGTGATTGTGAACTCGAGAAATTTCGGTCATGTCCGCTCGCCTATCCATGCTTTTTTTCAGGCACAGGGAGACGCCGTCATCGGCATCGTGGCCGACCTGCAGGACCCGCCGGAGATGATCGCGGATTTGATTCAGGGATGGGAGGAGGGGTACTCGATGGTACTCTGCATCAAGCGCACCAGCGAAGAGCACTCCCTGATGTTCTGGCTGCGCAAGCGATACTACGCGCTGGTCAACCGGCTCTCCGCGATCGAGACGTTCCAGAACTTCACCGGCTTCGGCCTTTACGAGCGCCGGGTGGTGGACCTGGTAAAGTCGTTCCACGATCCCTATCCCTACTTCCGGGGGATGATCGCCGAGATCGGCCTGCCGCACAAAGAGATTTATTACGACCAGCCGGGGCGCAAGCGCGGCATCACCAAGAACAACTTTTACACACTCTACGACTATGGAATGCTGGGCATCATCAATCATTCCAAAGTGCCGCTGCGGCTGATGACCTTTACCGGGTTTGGCGGCGCGATTTTATCTTTTCTGCTGGCCGTGGGATACCTGGTGTATAAGCTGCTCTTCTGGCGCAGCTTTTCCGTAGGAATTGCGCCGCTGGTGATCGGCATGTTCTTCGTCAGCTCGATCATGCTGGTCTTCATGGGAGTGCTGGGCGAATACATCGGCGCGATCCACACCCAGATCCAGCAGCGGCCTTACGCCATCGAGCGGGAACGGATCAACTTTGAATATCCGCCGGGGCTGCCCTTGAACTCGGGGGCGGTTTTCGCGCCGGATGAAACAGCGAAACCGTCCGGTGCTGCCATCTGATTCTGTGGAGGGGCGTATGAAGCAATTGGCGCGGCAACAGCTCGGCAACACCCTGGCCGTGATGCAGAGGGTGATGGACGACGACAATCTGATCACGGCTCTCTCCGACGCAGCCGCCGCGACCTCGCGCGCCCTGCTGGCGGGACACAAGCTGCTGGTGGCGGGCAATGGAGGCAGCGCCGCCGACGCGCAGCACCTGGTCGCCGAGTTTGTCAGCCGGCTGACCATCGACCGTCCCGCTCTGCGCGCCATCGCCCTGACCACCGATTCCTCCATTCTTACGGCTATTGGTAACGATTACGGTTACGAGCATCTTTTCGAGCGGCAGATTGAAGCCCTCGGCCAGCCGGGAGACGTCTTCCTCGGCATCTCCACTTCGGGGCAATCGCCGAATGTGCTGCGCGCGCTCGAGCTCTGCCGCATGAGCAAAATCGCCACCATCGGATTCAGCGGCAGGAATGGGGGCAAGATGGCGCCGCTCTGCGATTACAACATCATCATTCCTTCCAATGTTACGCAGCATATCCAGGAGTGCCATCTGGCGCTCGAACATATCTTCTGCATGATCGTCGAGCGCTGCTACTTCGGCACGGAGATGTTTGAGCCGGTGGAGCTAAGAAGCGGTCAGCTAAAAACCGTTTAGCTAAGAGCCGGTCGAGATGACAAGGAGAGTTTAGTTGCGCTCCGGTCGAGATGACAAATAGGAGAGGGCTGCGCCGCTTATCGTATTCGCACGCGAGAGAGGCAAAAGCAGGTTCCCTTCGGGAATGACAGAAAGAAAAGCGAAAGCGACAAGCGATAGAAAGAAAGGCAATCGCGACAGAAGGAAAGGAGACTACGATTGTTACGATCCGCAGTGGAACGCGCGCATCGCCTGGTTGGCTACTAAAGGCGTGCGCAGCCAGACCCAGCTGCCGCGTTCCAGCCAAAGTGGATCGGAGCGCTGTGCGACCAGCACGTTGATCTTGAGCCGATCGCAGATGCGATCCAATTCGGGACCGTTGACTGCCGCGGCGCCATTGTCAGGGAAGATGCGGCGGAGTTGTTTTTCCAGGGTCACGCATTCCGCGGGTGGGCCGCCAAAAGTGGCGCCGCATCCCGGCGAGAATGCGTCTACCATCTGGTAGGGGTTGTACATCAAGAGGGTGTTCATGTCGGAGGCGAATGGGTTGTACTGCACCATCGACCTCGAGGGAATCTGCCTGGCCAAGGACTGAAAGCCGCTGCGAATCCAATAGGTGTCGGTGCCGATATCGGGTGGCGCAGGCTCTCCGTAAGCCACATCTCTTATGCGGCCGGAGTCGCAGAGGAGAAAATAAGTGCGCAGCAGAGCAAGCTGATATGCGCTGCCCATCCATCCTATGGCCAAGGCCGCGAACAACACTGCCTTGGACCAGTTGGGGAAGATACGCCCTTCAAATAGGGGATCGTCCAGGACTAGAGCCTCCCCACAGCAAGAGCACGAATTGCACCAGCATCATGCTGCGAAAGCCGAAGTCGTTGGTCTGGATCACCGAGGAACGGACAAAGGTGCCTAAGAATCCGGCAACCAGCAGAAGGTACCAGAGAGCGCGCTCTGCTTCGGACAATTGCCTGCGGCGCTTGAACTGCGAGCGCAAGACAAACCAACCGGCGATGGCGTAAAAGCCAAACTCGATCAGGTATAGGAATGCGGTTTCGATCAACTCGACGGGAAAAGTCCAGCTATGGCCTTCTACGCCGGGAATGGTCACTCCCGCCCTTGCTCCGAAGCTGAGCAGAGGCGCAGCTTTTGCCGCTTGCCCTGCTGGTCCCGAACTGTTAGCTGCGCTTGTTGCCGCAGTGGATGCGCGGAGATCATGCAAATAGGGCAGAGAAATCAGGATGGTAAGCAGGCCGGCACAGACGAAGAGAGCGCCCGCCTTCCATTGCCGCTTGACCAAATAGCGCAGCGTCCAGATAACCAGGAAAAAGGCGAAGGCCATGGTTACATAAACGGAGAGCCCGGCGGCGCTGGCCAGGCCGAGGACCGCAATGGCCGCGCGGTTATAACGGGCGGCCCAGGCGCTCTGCCGAATCGCGTCCCAAAGCACCAGAAAGCCGGCGAGGCAGGCTACCAGGCTGGCTACATGATGGGGCACCCAGAGAAAGGAGTCGGCCCATGAGGTGACCTGCGCGAGCTGCCACCACTCCATGTCGGGATAGAGAAAATGATGCGTCAGGTAAACCCAGAGGGTAGGCAGTAGGTCGAAACCGGTAACGGAGAGCAGGCAAATACCGAGGAGGCTCTTCCTGTGCAGGTTTGCGGTCTCGCCTAAAAAGTGCTTTAGATAAAGGGGGATGAGAGAGGCCAAGGCTAGAGCGCTCCAAATGGAGCTGGCGTAGAGAATAGGCCGGGCGCTTAGCCTGCCCAAAACAGCGGGCAATGCGCACAAGACGTTCCAATAATAGTAGTAGCGGCTGGGAATCGATCTTCCCGGATAAAAGAACGGGTTGATGGGAGGAGCACCGGAGCGCTCGGCGGAGGAGATGAGAGCGGTGCGGACTCCGTGATCGTAGATTGCGACCGTAGGATAAAGCCGCGAGCCCATCTCGAAGTCGACCAAGGAGAAGAGCAGGATGCAGGCGCCGCCGCCTATCAGGCAAAGACCGGCCACGGTATAGCGTGGCAAGGGAAAGATGGGAGGGCGGCGTTTCCACTCCGCCAGCACCAAGCCCATGAAGGCTAAAGAGAAAAGCAGAAAGGCGGCGGCGCAGCTTCGCGTGCTGAAGCCGCGAGCCATGAGATTGGCGAGGATGGGAGAAACGCAAACCGAGAGACAAATCGCCAGCAGGATGCGCTCAGAGAACCCGGCCTTGCGGAAGTTCAGGATATTTGTAATCCAGGCGGTCACATAGCCGGGCACAAAAAGGAAAAGGGCGAAGAGAACGCAGCCCCAAAGGGTTCCTTCTATGTCACTCAGGGTGAACGAAGCGTGCAAAAATTCACCAGATCTTCCAGGGAGGCGAGCCGCCATCCCACAGACTTTCCAGGAGTTTTCTATCGTGCAGGGTGTCCATGGGCTGCCAGAAGCCGAAGTGCTTGTAGGCCGCAACCTGACCCTCGCGGGTTAGAGTCTCAAGCGGTCCGCGCTCCCAGGTGATGGAGTCGCCCTCGATGTACTCGCCGACCTTGGGGGATAAAACGAAGAAGCCGCCGCTGACCCACAGCCGGTCCCCTTTCGGTTTCTCGGAGAAGCTGGTCACCTGCGAATCGCGAGCGATCTCAATGGCGCCAAATTTACCCACCGCCTGAGTTGCGGTAAGGGTCACCAGCCTATTCGACTTACGATGAAATTCGATCAACTCGGCGAGATTGACATCGCCCACGCCGTCTCCATAGGTAAGGCAAAACGATTCCTCGTCCTTGAGGTAGGGCAGCACACGCTTGAGCCTGCCGCCGGTCATGGTATCGGTTCCAGTGTCCACCAGGGTCACCCGCCAAGGCTCGCAATCGGCGGCATGGGTTTTAATGGTGTTCTTCTGCAAGTCGATGGTGACGTCGGCATTGTGCAAGAAGTAATTGGCGAAGAACTCCTTGATCATGTAGCCCTTGTAGCCGAGGCAGATGATGAAATCGTCGATTCCGTAGTGGGAATAGATCTTCATGATGTGCCACAGGATGGGACGGCCGCCGATCTCGACCATCGGCTTAGGCCGGGCCGAGGTTTCTTCGGCCAATCGGCTGCCCAGTCCTCCTGCGAGAATTACTGCCTTCATTGTTGTCTCCGGCTGGGTTGTTCTGGGCGAAAGCCGATCGATTTTTGCGTCACTTACGGCAGTCGTGCCCTGATATAGAGGCGAATATACGCGTCGACTTTAAAGCTTAACTATCTCTAGCAAAACATTTGTCATCTCGACCGGAGCGAAGCGGAGTGGAGAGATCTGTGGTTTATCTCGGGAGCATAACCGCAGATCTCTCCACTCCGCTTCGCTCCGGTCGAGATGACAAATAGAGTGTAATTGCCAACCAAGCCTTCCTGATCTCAATCGGGAGAAGCATCAAGCGCCGGAGGCGCGCTAACAATGGAGAAAAGAAACCGCAGATCTCCCCACTCCGCTTCGCTCCGGTCGAGATGACAAATTAGGTGGAGTTGCCAATGAAGGCTTTGTAGGCCCATGAACACTCCGGTCAAGCTTACAAATCAGGCGCCATTGCCGACCAAAGCCTATAGTGTGTTACGGAACGCCCTGTTCCTGAAGTCTACTGGTTTTGCTGTTGGCGAAGCTGGTGATGGTTTCGACCGTATAGTCCAGCATGGCTTCGGTCAGGCCGGGAAAAACTCCGATCCAGAAAACATTGCGCATCACGAAATCGGTGTTCTTCAGATCGCCTACAACTCTGAACTCCGCTTCCTGGTATGCCGGTTGGCGGACCAGGTTGCCGCCGAAGAGCAGCCGGGTTGCGATCTTGTGCGATTCCAGCTCGCGGATCAGGGCATCGCGTCCGAAGGGCGCATCCTCGCGCACGCCAATGGGAAATCCGAACCAGCTCGGCTCGGCCAGCGGAGTGCTTTCCGGTAGCACAAGAACATCTTCAAAGGGCTTGAGCCGCTCGTACAGATAAGCGAAGTTCCTCAGCCGGGCGGCGATAAATCCCGGGAGCTTATTGAGCTGGCTGAGGCCAACCGCGGCTTGCATATCGGTCATCTTCAGGTTGTAGCCGATATGCGAGTAAATATATTTGTGATCGTAGCCGCAGGGCAAGCCGCCCAATTGCCATTCGAAGCGCTTGCCGCAGGTGTTATCTTTGCCCGGCTCACACCAGCAGTCGCGGCCCCAGTCGCGGAAAGACTCGGCCAGAGTCTTCAGCAGCGGAGAGTCGGTCAAGACCGCGCCGCCTTCACCCATGGTGATGTGGTGCGCCGGATAAAAGCTGACCGTCGCCAGATCGCCGAAGGTGCCAACCTTGCGGCCGTTATAACTGGCGCCGAGAGCGTCGCAGCTATCTTCAATCAGCCAGAGGTTATGTTTCCTGGCGAAGCTGGATACCAGATCCAGATCGTAGGGATTGCCCAGGGTGTGGGCGATCATGATGGCGCGGGTGCGATTGCTCAGCGCCTCTTCCAGTTGCGTGGCATCCGCCTGGTAGGTGGGGATGGTCACGTCGATAAAGACCGGGACGCAGCGATTCTGGATGATGGGGTTTACCGTGGTGGGAAATCCAGCGGCGACGGTGATCACTTCATCCCCGGGCTGCAAGCGACGGTCTCCGAGCTTGGGAGAGGTCAAGCAGGAGAAGGCGACCAGGTTTGCCGAGGAGCCGGAGTTGACCAGCGAAGCCCCGCGCAAACCGAAGTAGCGCGCGAACTGGCGCTCGAACTCGTTGGCAAAGCGTCCCGTGGTGAGCCAGCAATCGAGCGAGGCGCCCACCAGGTTGCGCAGGTCGGCTGCATCCAGTACCTTGCCGGAGACCGGGACTGCGCTTTGCCCGGCAACGAACGGCTGGCTTCTGAACTGCTCGGCGAAATATTGCTCCGCCAGGGCAAGAATCTGCTCACGGAGTTCGGCGGCCTTGGCCGGACCGCTCGCCTGGTTCCCGGCAGTTGGAGTATCAGCCGTCTCCCTCATATTTGAATGCTAACAAAGACCGCCGGGGAAACGTACTTTCCTGGCGGAAGCGGCCATCTCCTTTTCCTACCGCGGCGTTGTTTACCAGAAGCAGATTCCCTGCGGGAATGACAGAAAGAAAAGCAAGGACCAGCGAATTCGAATCGATCTACCCCCCAATTAAGTACGCTGCCAGGCGGCGGTGCGGCGGATGGCTTCGGTCAAATCTACGTTGACGTTGAGGCCTAGTTCCGTGCGCGCTCTCTCGATCGATGGAACATATCTGAGCAGCGGCGCGCCCGGCGACGGGCTCTGCGCGATGCGTACTTCAATCGATGGACCGAGGGCCGCGGCTACCGTCTGCGCCAGTTCCCGGATGCTTACAGAATGGTCCGAGCCGACGTTGAAGGGCCGCATCGCAGGCGCATCGAACAAGATGGTCCATAGCCATACCGCGAGATCGGCCGCATATAAATAGGAGCGCATGGGCGTGCCGTCCCCTGGACTGCGATCGGGCGGCCGGCCATCGCGTCGCGAATGAAGTTGCCGATGGCGAAGTGGGCATCGAGCGGCAGATGAGGACCGGTAAAGGCGAAACAGCGGGCAATCTTTGCCTCTATAGCAGTGCGCTCGGTATAGATCGCGCACAGCGTCTCGGCGGCGCGTTTGCCTTCGCCATAGGCGGAGCCGGGATGGAAGGATGCGGGCGCACCAGGATAGTCCTCGGGAATGTGGCTCATCGAGGGTGGCTGCCTGCCATAGACGGCTCCGGAGCTGGTCAAGAGAAACTTGGCCGCTCCCGAGGCCCGGGCAAACTCAAGAGCTCGCCGCGTGCCGTCGACAATGGTGGAAAAGGTGTCCAGCGCGTTATTTGAAACCGTTTCGGTGGCGGCGTGAATGACGAAGCCGAATTCCCCCTGGGGAAACTCGAAATCGCGCACGTCTCCCATCACCAATTCAAGCCCAGGCTGCCGGGCGAGGTGAGGAGAGCGGGCGCGAAATTTGTCAGGGGACCGGGTGAGCACCACGGCTGCGGCTTTGAGATCGAAGCTCCGGTTGGCGGCCAGGAAGCTTTCGAGCAGCCAGCAGCCAAAAAAACCTGTTCCACCGGTTATGAAGATGCGCTGCCCGCGTAGCTGTTCCCAGAGGCGCTCTGTTTTTTCAAGCACATGCTCCAGGTCTTCAGATGAGAGAGGAGGGTTGATTCTCATGGTGTTGGTAATGGAGTTGTAGCTGAACCGGTCGCCTGAAAGGGGGGCTGTGTGCGATTATAGACGTGCGTAACCGGCCCGCTCCAGCCGATGGGCCGAAGGTGTCCAGGACCAATCTCGCAATCCAATGAACGGGAGGCCTTGGGGCCTTCCGGGAATGAAGGCTGAGAATGACGACGAGCAATGACAGCGTAAGAATCGGCAGCAAGAGCGTAGGGAGCGGAAATCCCTGCTACATCATCGCCGAAATCGGCATCAACCATAACGGCGACATCGATATCGCCAAGCGGCTCATCAGCGTGGCCGTGGCCGCGGGATGCGATGCGGTCAAATTCCAAAAGCGCACAGTCGAGGTGGTATACACGGCTGAAGAGCTGGCCAAGCCGCGGGAAAACCCCTTTGGTCCGACCAACGGCGACCTGAAATACGGCCTGGAGTTCGACGAGGAGGATTTTGCCGAGCTCGCCGCCTTCTGCAAAGCGATCAAGATGCCGTGGTTCGCCTCCTGCTGGGATGAAGGCTCGGTGGATTTCATCGATCAGTTCGATGTGCCATGCTTCAAGATCGCGTCCGCGTCGCTGACCGACCATCATCTGCTTCGCCACACCCGGTCCAAAGGAAAGCCCATCATACTTTCGACAGGAATGAGCACGTATGACGAGATCGACCGCGCGGTCGAAGTGCTGGGCAAGGACGAGCTGGTTATCATGCATAGCTGCAGCACCTATCCCGCGTACTACGAGGAGTTGAACCTGCGCGTCATTCCGACCATGCAAGCGCGATATTGCGTGCCCGTGGGGTACTCCGGACACGAGACGGGTATCCCTTCCAGCGTCGCGGCCCGCGTGCTCGGCGCCTGCAGCGTGGAGCGCCATATCACGCTCGACCGCTCGATGTGGGGCAGCGACCAGGCTGCTTCGCTCGAGCCCAACGGAATAAGCCGCCTGGTTCGCGATATCCGCCTGGTGGAGCAATCGATGGGCGATGGGGTAAAGCGGGTGTACGAGCGCGAGATGCCGATCATCAAGAAGCTGCGCCGCGTGGGCGCCGCCGTTTCTTGAATATGAAGGGAATCAAGAAGGGGATCAGGGCGATTGCCCTCGACGTGGATGGAGTGCTCACCGATGGGGGTATCTGGTGGGGACCGAACGGCGAAGAGTGGAAGAGATTTCATTTCGCCGACGTGATGGGGGTTTCGCTGGGACGGAAGGCCGGACTCCTGATCGGCCTGATCTCCGGTGAAAACAGTCCGCTGGTTGACCGCTTTGCTGAAAAACTCAAATTGACCGACATAACCAAGGGCTGCACGGAGAAGGATGTAGCTCTGCGCGAATTTGCCAAGCGAAACCAGCTTGCCCTGGCCGATATCTGCTTCATGGGCGACGATGTCAACGATCTTCCAGCCCTGGCCATCGCAGGGATGTCGGCTGCGCCCGCGGATGCGCGGCCTTCTGTCCTCGAACAGGTGTCATTTGTGTCAAAAAAATGCGGAGGCAACGGCGCGGTTCGCGAGCTGATCGACGCCATCTTGTATGCCCGCGAGTAATCGATCCCAATCCCAAACGCGGGATCCTTCGACGAGCCCAGGGCGGGCTCTGGGGCACCCGCCTTTGTGGGGGACGACAATGCAGAAGCAGATTCCCTTCGGGAATGACAGAAAGAAAAGCAAAAGCGGACAAAGCCTAAAAAGTGGAAGAACAAAAACGAATGCCAAAGCTCTCTGACTATGTTGCCCGATTTGTCGCCGACCAGGGGGTCAAGCATGTCTTCCTGGTGACCGGCGGCGGCGCGATGCACTTGAATCAATCGCTCTCCGGGGAGAGACGATCCAGCCGGTCTGCAACTCGCATGAGCAGGCCAGCGCCATCTGCGCGGAGTCCTATGGCAAGGCCACGCGCGGGCTGGGCGTGGCCATGGTCACCACCGGGCCGGG
The DNA here is from genome assembly GCA_963705665.1 of uncultured Acidobacteriaceae bacterium. GTDB lineage: Bacteria > Acidobacteriota > Terriglobia > Terriglobales > Acidobacteriaceae > PALSA-350. The sequence goes on from CAVPKQ010000032.1 coordinate 77,985, forward strand.
CGGCACCAACGCGGTCACCGGGGTCGCGGGCGCGTGGCTCGATTCCACGCCCACGCTTTTCATCTCCGGGCAGGTCAAGCGGCCCGATCGCATGTTCGACGCGAAGGGCGAGCCGCTGGGGATGCGCCAGTTGGGGGTGCAGGAGGTCGATATCGTTTCTATCGTCCGCCCGATCACCAAGTATGCGGTAACGGTTTTAGATCCGGCGGCTATTCGCTACCACCTGGAGAAGGCCGTCTATCTCGCGCTCTCCGGAAGGCCCGGTCCGGTGTGGATCGATATTCCGCTGGATGTGCAGGCGGCTCCTATTCCCGATCCCGCTACGCTCGCAGGATTCGATCCGGAGGAGCTTGATCAGGACCTCCCTGGCGCCGCGCTGCGGGCTGAGGCAGGCAAAGTGATCGCGGCGCTCAACCGCGCGGAGCGGCCTCTGCTCTTCGCCGGCAATGGAATTCGGCTGGCCCAGGCGGAGGAGGAATTTCACCAGTTGCGCAAGCTGCTGAACATTCCCATCGCCGCCACCTGGTGCGCGGCCGACCTGGTGCCCAGCGATGAGCCGCTCTATGTCGGGCGTCCCGGCTCGGTGGCCGCGCGCGGGGCGAACTTCGCGCTGCAGAATTGCGATTTTCTGCTGGCCGTCGGGGTGCGGCTCGACTTTGCCATCACCGGCTATGCGCCGGACAAGCTCGCTCGCGAAGCTTATAAAGCCGCGGTCGATATCGATGCGGCGGAGTTGAAGAAGCTCGAACCGCATCTTGAACAGCCGATTCACGCCGATGCCAAAGCATTTCTGAAAGAACTGCTTGCCCAGCGTGAGTGCATCAAGCTGAAGGCCCGATCGGCATGGGATCGCCGCTGCGCCGATTGGAAGACCCGCTACCCGGTGGTGACGGAGGAGCATCGCAAGCCCGAAGGCCAGGTAAGCATCTACAATCTGGCGGAGGTCATCGGCACGGAGACCGAGCCTGGCGACCAACTGGTCTCCGGAAGCTCCGGCGCCGGTATCGAGATTTTTTTGCTGGCCTGCCCAACCCGCACCGGGCAGCGCATTTATCACACCGCGGGCCTGGGTTCGATGGGCTTCGCGCTGCCCATGTCGATTGCGGTTTCGCTCGCCGCCGGCGGTAAGCAGACCATCTGCGTCGATGGAGACGGCGGCTTCCAATTCAACATCCAGGAGCTGGAGACGGTGGCGCGGCTGAATCTCCCCATCAAGTTCTTTGTTTTGAACAATGACGGATACGCATCCATCCGCGCCTCGCAAGCGAATTATTTCGGCAAAGCGAGCATCGGGTGTGACGGCTCTACGGGCCTCACCGTGCCCAATCTATCCCGGATCGCCGAGGCTTACGGCATCCAATCCGCGGTCATCGAAGACCAGAGAGACTTGCGCGGCGCCGTCCGCCGGGTGCTCGATACGCCCGGCCCGGTGGTCTGCGATGTGCACGTTATTCCGGATGAAAGCCGCGCGCCGCGCCTCTCGTCGGTGCAGAAGCCGGATGGCTCGATGGTTTCAAGGCCGCTCGAGGATCTATATCCGTTCCTGGAGCGGGAAGAATTTTTGGCCAACATGATCGTGAAGCCGTTGAGCGATTAACGAAAAACTTTGCACGGGTAACACATATGTTACCCTAGAGAATGGTTGAACTTCTCGAATACGTCAATGCAGCGGGTGATTCTCCCTTTGCAAAATGGCGCGAGAAACTCGATGCTACAGCGCGGGCGCGGGTCACCCGTGCGGTATTCAGGCTTGGGGCTGGGAACTTCTCGGCCGTGAAAGGCGCGGGCGGAGGTGTCTTCGAACTGCGGCTAGACTTCGGCCCCGGCTATCGGGTGTATTTCGGAAAAGAAGGCGAGCAGTTAGTGATCTTATTGGGTGGCGGATCTAAAAAGCGGCAAGAGGCCGATATAGAAGCGGCGCGGTCTCTCTGGCGGGAATACAAGCAAGGGAAGCGGGGGAACGATGGCAAACACGCGAAACTTTAGCGATACGGTTAAGGCGGACCTCAAAAAAAGCGCAGAGTTTCGCCGGGCGCTCCTGAGCGAAGCTGTCGCTTGCATGGTCTCGGGAGACGTGGAAACGGGGAAGGTGGTATTGCGCGAGTACATCAACGGAACGATTGGCTTTCTCGATCTTGGGGCGGCTCTTGACCGCTCGCCAAAGAGTCTCATGCGGATGCTAGGTCCGACAGGGAACCCGCAGGCACGAAATCTGTTTGAAATCGTCGCGTATCTTCAGAAGATCGACGGGACTGTGCTTGAGGTTCATGCAAGCAAAGCGACTGCGGCATAATTCTGCGGTTATGTACAACCCTCTTTGACCCCGGCAGGCGAAGACTGCGTGCCGGCAAGCCGAGTTCGCTCAACACTAGAAAAACTTTGAAAACTTTTTGATCGCGGGAGATACAAACGGCATCCAAGTAATCTCTAGGTCTTTGATCGTAGGCGTCTACGCCTTTGGCTTAGCGTGCAATTAGGTGCGGAGGGGAAAATCCCAGGTTCCGAAATCTGGATCTTGGGGGACCCCTCCGTAGGCAGAAAACACTAGCCGCCTATGCTGGGCTAGTTCAAGGCGCCGCTCGCCGGGGTCTTTCCCAAGTTCGGAAGCTCCAGCAATACCGCTCAAAAAAATCGCGCCGTTTCAAAGCAAAAGATTCTCATCAATCTCGGACTGGACAGGTATGGAAGCCCGCCACTCTCTGACGATCGCGAAGAACTCTGCTGTGAATCTGGCGCGTCTGGCCGTAAGTGTCATGCTGGCGCTGCTGCTCCCTCCCTTCCTCACCCACCGCCTCTCCCACGAGATGTATGCGGCCTGGGTTCTCATCCTGCAGGTGAGCGCCTACGGCGCCATTTTCGAGCTGGGGCTGCAATCCGCGATCAGCAAATTCGTAGCCCAACACGATGCCATCCAGGACCACAACGGCACCAACAGCGTGGTCAGCACGGCAATGGCTCTTTTGGGGGTGAGCGCCGTCTGCGCGCTCGCAGCCATCGGCATCCTGGTGTGGCTGGTTCCGCATTTCTTCGGCGAATTGACTCCCTCGCTGGTCCACCAGGTGAGGATGGGGATATTGTTCGTAGGCGGCGCGAGTGCGCTATCTCTGCCACCGCTGGCGTTTGCCGCCAGCTTCACCGGATTACAGCGCAACAGCATACCTATGGTGATCCAGGCGGTTTTACAGACGCTCACCACGATCGCAATTGTAGTGGTGGTGCTCCGCCACGGGAACCTGGTGGTGATGGGCGCATGCGTAGGGGCCTTGACGCTCGGCGCCGGATTGGCGCAAGTGGCAGCGTGGCGAAAGTATCTTGCGCACATCAGAGTCTCAGTCGCGGCGGTTACCCGCGAGATGGCTCGCGTCATTCTGATCTATTGCGCCGCCATGGGGGTCTGGTCGTTCGCTTGGCTGCTGATCACCGGTCTCGACACGACGGTGGTTGGCCACTTCGACTTCAAGGCCACCGGATACTATGCGGTGGCCGCTTCGCCAAACAACTTTATCCTGTTGATGATCGGGGCTATTTTTGGGCCGCTCATGCCTGCGGTCTCAGCGCTGGCGGCGGTCGGCGACCGCAAGGGAATTGCGACTCTTACCTTGCGCACCACGCGCTATTGCAGTTTACTCCTGGTGCTCATCGGCCTGGCATTCCTGCTCTACGGCTACCAGATTCTCTCCATTTGGGTAGGGCCCGAGTACGCCCGCCATAGCGCCCCTCTGTTTCAGATGCTGGTGATCGCAAACATGGTCCGCCTATGCTTGCTTCCCTACACTATTATCGTCATTGGAAACGGGCTGCAGCGCTACGGATTCCTGGCCGCGCTGACGGAGGCCTTCGTGAATCTGGGCGCCAGTATCCTGCTGGGTTCCCGATATGGAGCCATCGGGGTTGCCGAGGGAACGCTGATCGGAGGGGCGGTTGGTATCACGCTGCACATTTTCTATAGCATGCGGTGCACGTTTGATGCCATTCCGGTTCTGCGCGTCGATTTTCTCTGGCAGGGCTTGGCCCGGCCGCTGGCCTGCGCCCTTCCGCTGGCCGCCTATATGGTCTTCTGCAAAGGGAACCCCGCGGAGTATGGATTTATCCCGCCGGCGATGGTGGTTTTCCTGACGGCTAGCATGATTTTGAAGGTCGGCCTGACGGATTCGGAACGCAGGCAATTTGGCTCGGCAGTTCGCAACTGGCGGCTGAACCGGGAGGTGCGTGCGTGAATGCTGCCCCGGACTGGCGGCAGCTAGCGAGATCTGTGGAATCCCAGGTCCCAGAATCGGGACCCTTCGACAGGCTCAGGGCAGGCTTTGGGCCACCCTAAATCTGCTTGATGTATGGATCCAAAACCGCCACCAATCGAGGGTGCCCCATATCTGGCGAGCTCTTTGCGCCAGATGTGGAAAACCGCAGATCTCTCCACTACGCTGCGCTTCGGTCGAGATGACAAATAAGCTGTAATTGCAAGCCAAGCTTACCTTACCCATTTTTATTACCTTGGGTGGGCCGCGCAGGCCCATGAACACTCCGGTGTAAAACTATAAAGAAACCCGCTATACGTCTCGGATTCGAAGGGATTGAAAATCTCTGCGTAGCGCCGCGCCGCTCTCCGGTCCGTAGCTCCGCAGACAGGTATGAAAACCCAGCATTCACTGACGATTGCAAAGAACTCCGTTGCGAACCTAGCGCGCCTCGGCGTGAGTGTTCTGGTTGCTCTGGTGCTGCCCCCTTTTCTCACGCGGCGGCTCTCGCACGACATGTATGCGGCGTGGGTTCTCATTTTGCAGCTTAGCGCCTACGGCGCTATTTTCGAGCTAGGTCTGCAGGTAGCGATCAGCAAATTCGTGGCGCAGCACGATGCCAACAATGACTATGAAGGCGTCAATAGCGTAGTTAGCACGGCGACGGCTCTCTTGGGAGTGAGCGCCGCTTGCGCAATGCTTGCCGTTGCCGTCCTGGTATGGCAGGTTCCGCATTTCTTCGGCCAGTTGACTCCCTCGCTTGTCCGGCAGGTGAGGATGGGAATACTGCTGGTAGGCGGCTCGACGGCGCTTTCATTGCCGGCGATGGCCCTTGCCAGCAGCTTCATGGGATTACAGCGCAATGGCATACCCATGGCAATCCAGGCCGGCTTACAGGCGCTCACTGCGATGGCAATTGTGCTTGCGGTGCTCCTTCACGGGAACCTGGTCGTAATGGGCGCATGCGTTGCGGCCCTGACGCTTGCCGCCGGATTGGTGCAGGTGGCAGCCTGGCGGAAATATCTTTCTCATATCCAAGTCTCGGTGGCTGCTATCACCCGGCAGACGGCTCGTCTGATCATCGTCTATTGCGCAGCCATGAGCGTCTGGTCATTCGCCATGCTGCTGATCAGCGGTCTCGACACGGCTGTGGTAGCTCACTTCGACTTCAAGGCCACGGGCTACTATGCAGTGGCGGCTGCACCGACGAACTTTATAGTTTTGATGATCGGCGCTATTTTCGGGCCGCTACTACCCGCGGTCTCGGCGCTCGCGGCGGTCGGCGACCACGCTGGCATTGCGTCTCTCACCTTGCGCACCACGCGGTATTGCGCATTGCTGCTGGTGCTCACCGGTCTGCCGCTTTTGCTCTATGGCCACCCTATTCTCTCGATCTGGGTGGGAGCCGATTACGCCCGCCATAGCTCCCTTCTGCTCGAAATACTAGTGATTGCCAACCTGATCCGTCTGTGCTTGCTTCCTTATTCCGTCATCGTTATTGGAAATGGGTTGCAACGTTACGGATTCCTGGGAGCACTTACGGAGGCTTTCGTAAATCTAGGAGTCAGCATCGCGCTTGGCTCGCGATTTGGGGCTGTGGGCGTCGCCATTGGAACGCTGGCAGGCGCCGTCTTTGGTTTCGGGCTGGCTATCTTCTACTGCATGCGATGTACATTTGCCGCAATTCCGGTGTTGCGGGCCGAATTCTTGCTGCGCGGCTTGGCGAGACCGCTAGTTTGTGCTGTTCCACTTGTCGCCTATCTACTCTTCTGCAAAGGAAACCCCGCGGCCCACGGATATATTCCTCCGGCGCTGGTCATTTTGCTGACGGCCGTCATGATTTGGAATATAGGTCTAACCGATCTGGATCGGAAGCAATTTGCCTCGGCAATTCGCGACAGGCTGATAGATCCGGCTGTGCGTGCGTGACGAGTGAATATAACAAGCCGAGGGAAGGTAGGGTCGGTAGCTATGATGATAACCTAGGCAAGGACAGCTATGTTAAAGACACTAGCCAGTAAGATTATCGAGAAAACAGAATACCGTGTTGTCCCCGCGTTTGAGGCTTCTCATTTCCATGCAGACTTTTACCTCCGCCAAAATGCACGGGTGCAGGAGCACCTTGCCAGCCTGCACATCCCGGTCGCAGGCACGTCGGTTCTGGAGGTGGGCGCAGGGATCGGGGACCACTCCCACTACTTCGTTGCCCGGGGTTGCCGCATCACGATCACGGAAGTGCGCGACAAATCGTTAGAGTATCTGAAGAGGCGTTATCCAACCAGCGACGTACGGCGGCTCGATATGGAGCGGCCTCCAAAACATATCGTCGGAGCGCCGTTTGACATCGTGTATTCCTACGGACTGTTGTACCACTTAAACAATCCCGCGGAGGCGCTGGCGTTCTTCCGCGAGAACACAGGCAGAATGCTGCTCCTGGAGACGTGCGTTTCCTTCGGGGAGGAGATGGGTGTGAACCTGACCGAAGAGCCACAGAAGAATCCCACGCAGGCACACAGCGGCATGGGATGCAGGCCGACGCGTCCATGGCTCTGGGATGAGCTGCGTAAGCTGTATCCACATGTGTACGTCCCACGGACTCAGCCCAACCATGAACAGTTCCCGGTAGACTGGAATGCTCCGAAGGAACACGAAGCGGCGCTTCAGCGTGCAATCTTCGTAGCGTCCCTTGAGCCCGTGTGCAACGAGATGCTTGTGCCCGAGTTGCTCATGCAGCAGACACGGCACGACTGAGGCTCTTCCGTATACCTCAACCGGGCCGGTAACGGTGCGGGTGCGTTTGAGCCGCTGGACACCTTGGCTAGTCGCTCTTGATCGTGGAGGCTGCACGCACTGGCCGATCCAGCGACTTGATCAACCGGCTGCCAAACCGAATCCCCGGTTGCTCGATTAGCCGATACGTAATATACGCCCACGGTGTGAGCACTGAGAATGTTGCTACAAGACAGGTGAGCAACCCCAACCCAGCTCCCGGAAGATGCCGATAGATCCTGGCGTAAGTTGGCACCAGGAGAACTACAACAAGTGGGTGGTTGAGATAAACCGAATAACTGATTCGACCATAAAACCGTGTCACGGCATTCACGATCGGACTCACGGGACTGATCACCAAACCAAGCACCAGCAGTGTCCACGCGGGCGCCGACCAGTCTGCACCTACCCTGCCCAGATACATTCCGCTATAGGCAAGCACGACGTGAGAGATCAACGCAGTGGCAATTAATAGGCCACCTACCCATCTCGCCCGTACCTGTCTGAACAACCGGCTGCTAAATATTTTGTATGCAACCACCCCGAGGACAAATACGGGGAGGTGCAGCGCGAGACCGGTCGAAAAATACTCGCCTTTGTTTATATTTGGCAAATGAGAGTACTGCACACCTTGGTAAAACAGAACCGCCACTATCAGCGCTCCGATGAAGCAGACCACGAGCCGAACCGCCGTGGACGCCGCCTTGATCACAAGCGGGAACATCAGGTAAAACAGCATCTCGACTCCGATGGTCCAGCTGGCCCACACAATCCCAGTGCTTTTGCCCGGCACCAGATTGAACAGCATGCATGCGTTCAGCACTATCTCGTTGAAGGAGGGAATGTGGCGCCAAAGGTGCCATTCCCGCAGGAGCATCGCTGCCAGCAGAGCATAGAACAGCGGCACAATTCGGAAAATTCGGCGGACGCAAAAATTTCGAACTGGGTGCGACCCATCCTTGCGGGAAAACCACGAGATGCTGAGCGTGAAGGCGCTGACGACAAAGAACATCATCACCCCTGTTCCGCCCGAAAGTATCAATGGCCGAATCCAATCTGGCGTGGCTAAATGCGGGAAGGGAACCATCGTAACGTGAAGACAAACAACATAGCCCGCCGCGATCCCGCGTAATGCATCCACGCCGCTCAAATGCATCGAGTTGGACCGTTGTCCGGTGTCCTCTGGATCAGTCGTGGCGGCGGTCGCGGTTATCGTCATTGTCTCCATCCAAGGAGCGGGGCTTCTTAGCCATCAATCTTCGTGAATTCAAACAACCCGCAAGCGAGCTCGCTCTTGGGCAAAGCGGAAGGATCGACATCCTCGTAGAGGTCGCCGTCGTCTCCGACAAACGAAAACGATAGGAGCTGAAGTCCCGGGAAGCTATCCAGAATAGTCTGAGGCGCGAATACCCGGTGCGCGTTGAACTCCACCCTCTCGCGGCCGATAGGTACTGAGAAATAAAGCCGGCCGCCGGGCGCCAGAACTCTTTCCAGAGCGGTCATGAACTTGAAACACGCGCCTGGATCGATGGGATCGGAATAACGACCAAGTCCAAAGTGTTCCGCCGCGTGGAGGCTGGAGATGGAGTTGACGCTGCCGGTTGGGAATTGGGAGAGCTCGGTCGCATCATCCTGCAGGAATGTCAGTCCTTTCACCCGGCTTTCGAGCGGACGAATATCGACGACAGTAACTGGCATAAAAACCAGCAGATGCGTTATGAACCCATCGATTCGCGACCCGACATCGACGTGCTGGCCGGGCGTTTTTGTGAATATCTTCCTTGCCGCCCATAAATCCTGATGGAAATAGTGTCCGCCGACGGTCCCTGCCGCCTCTTCCCGATCCGTCAGGATCGGAAACAGATCGTTGAAGGTGATCCGAAAGGACGGCCTGGAGTTCATCCCCTGATACTGCCGGAGTTCCTTAAGAAAGGCCGGAGCGGCTCTGAGGCTCCGGCGCAGGGTCGTCGACTCGAAGACCGGTGAAGTACGGATGATGCTTGGCCACAGGGATACTCATTGTGCTCCTATGCTGACATTACCCGCACTCGTGAGGCAAGCCTTGGCAACAAGGCAAGCAGGGGCGGTTTGCCCTCACATCGCAGCCCAGCGACCCGATAAGCGTGCAGGGCTAAGCGAAGGTCCGATATCATGACTTGGAATGCCGCTGTGCCGGCCCGAAAGATGCATACCGAAAATTCACAACGTCTCGAGGGTGGCCGCCGAATTCGCGGAGACGTTCGCGCAGAACGCCCTTTGGTTTCAATTATCACAGTTTTATTTCGCGCGAAGGAGGAGTGTCTTCGGCTTCTCAACAACATATTCGAATTTGACCATAACGACTTTGAATTAATTGTGATCGACGGCAGTTCCCAGGATGGAACTGTGGAGCTTTTGCGAAAGTGGGACGAAAGAATCGACTATTGGTTGAGCGAGCCAGACTCCGGAATTTACGACGCTATGAATAAGGGAATAGCGGCGGCTCGCGGAGAATATATTCTTCACTTGAATGAAGGCGACACACTAAAATGCATACCGCGGGAAACGCTCACCGCGTGTCTCAAGGAGGAGGTGGATGTAGCCTCTTTCGCGGTCGTTGAAGACGAGATTTTTCGCCCAACGACAGGATTTATGCTTCGACTTATCAATACCTGGCATCATCAAGGCACGTTTTATCGACGGACTCCGCAACTCTTCTACGACACAAGCTACCGAATTCTCGCCGATTTCGATCTGAACCAGCGCATGATGAAAAGTGGGAAAAAAGTACGACTTTTCAATGTTGTCGTTGCCCATCATCGCAAAGACGGCATTACGTATAGCCAGGCGATCGAGCAGGAGATGTATCGCAGTATTCGCGAGAATTTTGGCAGACCGTATGTTTTTGCTCTCAAATTTTTGTGGCCCTCCTATCAAGCATTGCGGCGGGCGGCAAAAAAAGTGCTCGTATATCTTCTTTCACTGATAGGCAAATCTTGGCCGGAGCAACGATAGAGTGGAAGGACTATGTAGATCGTCTTAGGACAACGACAGACGATTCTTCGTCGATCTTCCGAAAGCCGATGCTCTCCAGCTTGCCAAGCATCTCGGAATTCTTCGCTTCTCCATTGATGCGCACATGGGTCTCAAGGATAATGGTCTCCGCGCTCTTCAGGACATCCGCCTCATGCTGCACCAGGTCGTATTCGTATCCTTCTATGTCGCAGATTAAAGTGAAAGAGTCGATCGTCCGTTGCCTGACGATGTCGCCTAGCCGAATTGTCTTCACCGTGACTGGTGCCTGTGCTTTCATTCTGATCCAGCGAGTTCCCCCAAAACTCCAGTGATGGGTTGAAGGTGACGGTTTGCCGGCCATAGGCGATGGCGGCATTGATGATCTCAAAGTCACACTGGTTGAGGGACCGGTTCTCCTCTATGAGAGGGATGGCCAGCGGGTTCGCTTCAACGACAACGTGGGATCTCTCCCCCTTCAAAACGCGATTGGTAATGCAGGCCACCACGCCGATGCAGCCTCCCAATTCGATGACCGGTCTTTCAGGCCGAGCGTATTGGAGGACCGCGCGCCGCTCGAACTCTTCATACTCCTTCCGCAGCAGTTGCAGCGTCATAGGAGATTCGGGAAGACGCTTCAGGCTGAAGACGCACCCATCTAAAGCGACTGAGTCGGCACGTCCCTCGGCATTTAACTGACGCTTTAGCCGGACCCTCTGCCGGATGGCGAAAAATACGCCGCCAACTCCCTCTTCGCGCAGAAGCCGAGTTGACGTCCGGAGCACCCTCTTAACTGCAGTTGGATCGAGCATCCTCCTAGAATACATGCGTGCCGTTCCAGCAAAAACAACCCGCAGCCAATTTAGAATGGCTCATGAGGGCTCGAATAGCTCACCTGAGCGAAGGTTCATCCCATGGCCATGCGATTTGCGGAGCGGTCCCAAGTTCAACTTTGCCGCCACATGCCCAAAGTACGCCGAGCCGAACTGATTTGAAGAAAATGCACTAGCCGCTCGGCGAGGCATAATTTGGACGTGCCCTGGCGGACGGCGCGCCTCATTGTGCGGGTCTTGGGAGACGCGATATACGAAAGAAGGAGTTTAGGATCTTGACGATCTCAATGGGTTCTCATAATCTACACGATTCAGAAACGCTTGAGCGTTGGCAAACCGAGGGAAGGGCAATGACTAAGATCCCAAAGCTCATTGCATTTCATTTGCCCCAGTTCTATCCAACGCCATACAACGACGAGTGGTGGGGTAAGGGCTTTACGGAATGGACCAACGTTACGAAAGCACGTCCTCGCTTTAGGGGACATTATCAGCCTCATTTACCCGCGGACCTTGGATTTTACGACCTTCGCCTTCCTGAATCGAGATACGCCCAGGCGGAACTTGCGTCTGAATATGGGATATACGGCTTCTGCTATTACCACTATTGGTTTAGTGGGAAGCGGGCTTTAGAGCTGCCGGTCAACGAAATTCTAAAGTTGGGAACCCCCGATTTTCCGTTTTGCCTGGCCTGGGCAAATCAAAACTGGACGAGAGGTTGGGATGGCGGCGAGAAGAAGCTATTGGTAGAACAACGTTACAGCGCGGAGGACGATCTACACCATATTCGTTGGCTTTGTGGGGTATTTTCCGATCCTCGCTACATCAGGATTGACGGGAAGCCATTGTTTCTTGTCTATCTGTCGTCGGAGATTCCGGACCGTAAAGCGACAACCGATAGATGGCGCGAGGAGGCTCGGCGTCTTGGAATAGGTGAACTTCATCTCTGTCTGATGGAAAACAATATCGACTATCCGCTTATCAACCCAACTGAGCATGGATTCGACGCCGCGGTAGAATTTCAGCCGAAGCTCTGGCTGTTACCCGATCCTTTCTTTGACAAAGTCTTAATCAAGCTCGGTCTTGACGAGGGTACCTATCGGCTACATGCCTATTCGAAATTGGTGCATAGAGCTTTGGCTGAAGCTCTACCGTCATATCTACGCTATCCCTGCGTCTGCCCTTCCTGGGATAATACCTCACGAAATACAAGGCGAGGCCTGGTGCTCAAGGACTCTACACCCGAACTTTACGAGAATTGGTTACGAGAGGTGATCGCACGCGCGCCAACAGGGAGGGACGGCGACAAGATCGTATTCGTAAACGCATGGAACGAATGGGCAGAAGGTTGTCATCTGGAGCCTTGTCAAAAATGGGGGCGCCGGTATTTGGAAGCAACGATAAACGCGGTGCGTAAGCCGGCGCTAAAGAAGCAAGGGAGCAACAACGGTGAATAATGCTGCAAAGCTCATTGCATTCCATTTGCCGCAATTTTATCCAACCCCATACAACGACGAGTGGTGGGGGAAAGGATTCACGGAGTGGACCAACGTCACCAAGGCGCGTCCTCTATTCGAGGGGCACTACCAGCCTCACCTGCCTGCCGACCTTGGCTTTTACGACCTCCGGCTGTGCGAGTCGCGGGACGCGCAAGCGGAGCTTGCTTCCGAATACGGAATATATGGCTTCTGCTATTACCACTATTGGTTCAATGGGAAACAGGTTTTGGAACGCCCTGTCGATGAGATCTTGAAGTTGGGAACGCCTGATTTTCCATTTTGCCTTTGCTGGGCAAACGAAAATTGGACGGCGCGTTGGGATGGCGGGAACAAGAAAATCCTGTTAGAGCAAGTTTATACCGTTGAGGACGATCTGGATCATATTCGCTGGCTTTGCGGAGCTTTCTCCGATCCCCGCTACATCAGAGTCGAAGGTAAGCCTCTGTTTCTTGTCTACCGCTCCGAAGTCTTGCCGGATGCACAAGCAACTACACAGAGATGGCGAGAGGAAGCGATGCGTCTTGGAGTGGGCGAGCTTTACCTCTGTTTGGTTGAAGGCAACTCCGGCGCCCCCTGATCGATCCCGCCAAACACGGTTTTGACGCTGCAGTGGCGTTTCAGCCCAAGCTGACGCTGATGGATGAATCGTTGGTATCACGCGCGCTGCATCGATTTCATCTAAACAACGGCTCTTATAGACTGCATAAGTACTCTGACCTGGTCGACAGGGTACTCGCTCAGCCTGCAGCACGGTACGTTCGCTATCCATGCGTGTGTCCTTCATGGGACAATTCATCTCGTCACCCCAGATGGCCTTTTATACTGAGAGACTCGACTCCCGAATTATATGAGCACTGGTTACGGGAAGCCATCAAGCGTGCTCCACAAAATAGAGATGGGGACAAGCTTGTCTTTGTGAATGCATGGAATGAGTGGGCTGAGGGTTGCCATCTTGAGCCTTGTCAAAAATGGGGGCGTAAATATTTAGAAGCTACGCTTCGAGCAGTAGGTGACAGAAATTAAGAGAGGAGACGCGGGCATATAAACCGGAGTAGATGAGATATGCTCCGCTGACAGCTCATTCTCAAATGTTGCGAAGAAAAATATTGACATTGAAACGGCTGCTTCGATCTGAGGGAATCGTAGGTCTTGTGGCTGGAATTTGTGGCGAGATCTATCTACAAACCCAGTTGTTGGCGGCAAAAAACAAGACTATTGTTGAATTAGACGGATGTAAATTCAACATCGCTCGCGTTCCCAATACCCCGATCAAGCTTGAATTACTCAAAGGCCGCTATGAAAGTTTTGAACGGCAGGCAGTGCGGAAGTATGTGAAGACTGAGCTTCCCGTCATTGAACTGGGTGGATGTCTTGGCGTCGTCTCGTGTATTTCGAACCAGTTGCTAAAGGACCCGCGAGCACACGTGGTCGTCGAAGCGAATCCACACGCCATCCCATTGTTGGAAGAGAATCGATTGAGAAATGACTGTAAATTTTCAATTGTTAATTCAGCGATCGCCTATAACGAGAAAGTGATCACATTTCAGCCGGACAGAGACTTGCGCGGCAGCTCTTTGGCCCGGGAGGGCGATTCAACCCCAGTTATGGTTGGTACGATACGTCTAAAAGAGCTAGTCGAGGAGAAACAGTTCGCTTCTTTTACACTTATCTGCGACATTGAAGGGCATGAATGCGAGCTGGTTGAGCACGAGCCCGAGATCGTGAGAATGGCCGACACTCTCATTCTAGAGACCCATGCTCGAATGATTGGTGAGGAAAAGAATGCAATCATGTTGCAAAAGCTGAAGGAGATGGGCTTTCAAATCGTAGATACCGACGTCTTCGTAGTCGTGATGACAAGGTCTGATTCGCCCCAGACTCAAGTAGCATGGGGATAAATAACCCGAACGCATTGCCGCGTCGCGGCTCGCAGGCGGGACTCCGTTACAATGGCTGCATGTTCGTTCAGGCATTGCGACGTTTACGGTCGAAGGCGCTTCTCCCTGCGCTCCTTGTGATCTTTCCGGCCATCCTTTTCTATGCAATTCTCTTTCGTGAAGCAGTGAACATCCCGTACCAGGATGACTATGACGACTTGCTCGATTTTCTGAATCGGATTGCAGAACTCAAGGGCTTTACCGCAAAGACCTCTTACTTTCTAGCGGCACAGTCCAACGAGTACAAGCTCTTCTTCGCGCACGGGCTGGCATGGTTGCAGCTCGAGCTTTTCGGACACGTCGATATAAGAGTCCTATGCGCGCTCGGTAATGGATTCATTCTGTTACTCGGGCTCCTACTCTGGAAGATGTTTCTACCCGATCGCAAGGATCTTACCTCCCGCCTGGCATTCTTCATCCCGGTTTCGTGGCTGCTCTTCCAGCTTGAGTATGCCGGGACCCTCGATTGGGCGATGCCATCGCTGCAAAATTTGCCTGTGGTGTTTTTTTCGCTCGGCGCGATCTATTTTCTGGTGCGGCCCACCCGGTGGGCGTTCTTCGGCGCTCTCGTCTTTCTCATCCTGGCGATTGCATCCTCGGGCAATGGTTTTCTTGTGATCCCGATTGGGGTGTTGATTCTTGCTCTAGCGCACCAATACGCACGGATTGCCAGTTGGCTGATGGTTTCTGCCGGATGTATTGCCGCCTATGCCTATCAATACAACGTCATGTCTTCGCAAAGCCGCCCTGACCATTCGGTCTTTTCGACGATCATTCGGACACGGCCGCATTATGCGCTTGCATTTATCGGCAGCGCCGGAGGGTTCGTGCCGGCGGCTCCCATTCTTCACGCTAAAGTCTTCTTCTGCTTTTTCCTCGGACTCGTCCTCTGCCTTTTCTTTGTCTACCTTGCCTGGAGAGGCTACATTCGCAGAAATCCCTTGGTAGCGTACTGTGCTCTGTTTCTGTTGCTGACGGCGGCGGCTGTCGCCGGTCTCCGGTCGGACTTCGGCATCGGCCAGAGCCTCTCCTCGCGATACCGAATATACTCCGCTCTATTCCTGATTTTTGCCTGGTTCGCAATCGTCGAGGAGTTTCTCCAGCATCGGACCGCGCCTCTCGAGCGCAATCGCATCCTGTTGGGCGCAATTGCAGCCGCTGTTCTATTCTCTTTAGGAGTCGACGCGTGGGGCTGGCGTTACCTGAGAGCTCGCGACCGCCCAATCGTTCTGGGAATGGCAGCTTACGAGCATCCCGCCTCTCCAGAGTCCAGCAGTGGGCCAGTCCTTCCCGTGCCAGGTCAACCGAAGATACTCGACGAACTGGACAGGCGGGCTCCAGTGCTTCTGGGAGAGTCGATCAAGCTTGGGATATATCGGCCGCCGCAATATCGCTGACCGCCTTTTCGCCGACTGCTTTTTAGCTGACCGCGGGGTGGCCCATTCAAGCCTTCTTTTGGCTTGAGTGGGGCAGAAGTCGGTTCTTAGCTGACCGTTTTACCGCTAACCGGCCTTCAGCTTCCGGCTAATACTAGAAATCCAACGCGATCTGAGAATACACCGGATCGCGAAACGTCTCGTTCAGCGCCTCTCGCAAAGAAGTCGCGCGTGTGCCGAAGATCGCAGGCCAGTCGATTACCTCGAAGATATCAGGGGTAACCAGCGCCTTGAGCTGACTTACAGTAAAGGCCGGATCTTTGTCGAAGATCGAGTTCACTTTGAGCATCGCCCAAAACAGCCTATAGGGCACGCGCTGTATGCGTGCTTTAGCCCTGGTCGCCTCTTTCACCGCGTAGATCAGATCAATGTAATCGATCCGCTCCATGCCGGTGATATTGTACGTCCCCGTCGTTTCCCTTTCGATGGAGGATACGATCACGTTGCAAAAGTCGCCCGCAAACAGCGGCTGCCGCAAGAACTTCCCTGAGCCCGGAACGGGAAAAATGGGAATCCTTTGCATGAACCTGGCCAGCCAACCCAAGTGCTTTCGATCGAACCACCCGAACATCAGCGTAGGCCTGAGGACTACCTGCTTGATGCCGCTTGCCGCGATCAATGCTTCCTGGGCCTTTTTCGTCTCAGTGTAGTCATCGGTTGCCATGGAATTGACGACCGATGAGGAGATGCTCACCAGATACGGCACCCTGTGCCTGAGCGCTGCTTCCAGCAGCCGCTCCGTCGCCTGGACATTATTCCGCACGAAATCCGCATGGAAAGTACCGCCGATCTGCGCATGGCCAATCACCAACGCATCGCATCCCGCCAGCTCCCGATCCCAGCTCTGCGGGGCGCTGCCACCGGCCGCCAGATCCTCATTCAGCACGCGGACCGCCGGCTGATATCTCTGCAGAAGAGCGGCGTTCGTCGGATGCTTATCGATAGCGGCGAGCTCGGTATATCCCTTTCTCATGAGACAAGGAATGAGATTTTGCCCGACAAGTCCCGCAGCGCCAGTTATAACAATCTTCTTTGCCATATTTGCTTACACGTTTCTTGCTGCCGCCGGCGAAGGGTCTTTGACGGCTCGCGCCATCTGCCGGCCCAGCCGAACGCTCTCCGCGATGCCGCGATCCTCCGGATAGTAAAAGCAAGTATCCGCAATCTGCAATCCGTGGATCGGCGTCTGTATGGGAGGAATCATCGCAGCAAATCCTACTTCGCATATTGGCTGGGCATGCCGCAGCCGCGCCACCTTTGCGTCAATCAAATCGGCCTTGGTCAGCTCGGGGCGAATGCGCCGCAGACATTGGAACGCGTCCTCCACCAACTCCTCGTCGCTCCAGGCGAACTTGCGGTTTGTGACCGGCATGTAATAGGGCACATAGAGGATGCTGGGTCCCACTTTCCGCAGATTTGTAAATTCAATTACGCCGGGAATCTCGTGCGCAGGGTCGGTAATATTGATCCAGAAATACGGGCTGACCGAGCGGCTCAGCTTGAAGATCACGCAGCAGATTCCGATGTTCTTGATGGCTGCGTATTTTCTCTTCCATTCAGACGGCAGGTCCGGAACCAGATTAGGAATCGCCGGAATTGGAATGGTTGAGATCACATAATCCGCGGGAATCGGGCCCGCTGCCGTGTTCACGCCCGTAACTTGCCCGCCAGCGGTTGTCACTTGCTGTACCCCGGAGCCGAGAAGGATGCGCCCTCCACCGGATGTAATCGCACTCACCAGCGCATCGACCAGCGTCTGCGAACCGCCTTCGATATAGCCGATCTCTTCCTGCATGACGCTCTTGCGCGACTTTCCTACGCGCCTGACGCGGTTCCAGATCCATGCCGCCGAAATGATGCCGGCAAACTCATAGAACTTGAAGTCGAGCAGGGGGCGCCAGAATTCTTCGTATCCTTTGACTCCGCACCACTGAATCAACCATTCTTTGGCGGACTTGGTCTCCAGAGCCGGCCATGTAGAGCGGTGCGTACAGGTGAGAGCAAAGATGCCGTAGCGCAGCTTGGTGAGCAGGCCGGTGTCGGGTAAACGCAGCAGCGCAATCGGATCGCCCCAGGGATTCAGGCGGTTCTTGAAGAAAAAACCCATTGAGGTGGAGACCCAATGCATCCGATCGGCCAGCCCGAGCTCCGACAAGATCTCAAACGTCGGCCTGTCGGCCCGGCACACAAAATGGTAGAACTTTTCAATGGAGATGCCGCCGAAGTCGAAGTGAGCAGCCATGCCCCCGGGTTCATTTGCTGCTTCCAGCAATTGGACGTCGTGGCCGTCCTTCATCGCCTGGTATGCGGCGGCCAAACCCATGGGCCCGGCGCCAATGACAATTACTCGTGACACTCAGTCCCTATCCTCGGCTCTTCTCAACCGATTGGGCAAACGAGGAGCCTCTCGATAGAATCGACTCGCAGACACGCCCATCCAGTGCAGTGGAAATTTCTCTTTCAGAGAGTAGAACAGATTGCGGAGTATCGTGCGAGGGCGACCCAGGCCCGTTTTATGGCGCGCCCGGTTTGGCTGCGATGCCGGCGTTGCATGCTATAGTGTCGGCTACGATCCACCGCCATGGAGGCCCAACTCATTTGCGTTCCGGATATACGTGGGCGGGGAAGGTCGTTCTGATCACCGGCGCTTCCCAGGGCATCGGGGCGAGTTGCGCCAGGTTGATCGGGCAGCGCGGCGCCAGGCTCGCGTTGACAGCGCTACCCAGCGAAAAGTTTCAGGAAGAGGAGTCCGATTCCCGGCTCGTCATTCCAGGCGATATTACCTCGGACAAGACGCGGGCCTGCGTAGTCGAGCGGACCATCGGCCGCTTCGGAGGCATCGATGTCTTGATCAACAATGCCGGCGTGGGCCAATATGGATACCCGACCGTGGTCGACACGGAAATTTCCAAGCGCATGTTTGACATCAACGTCTTCTCCGCGTTGGCCCTGACGCAACTGGTTGTGCCCGGCATGAAGGCCAGGCGGTCGGGCACTATCGTCAACCTCGGATCGGTGGGCGGGAAGGTCTCCCTGCCGTGGGCCGTGATGTATACCGCGACCAAATGGGCGCTGCATTGCGTCGACGACTCATTGCACCGCGAGCTGTCGGGCACGGGAATCCGGGTGATGAAGGTCTGTCCCGGCATCGTCGATACAAAGTTCCGCGATCATGTGCTGGCGGGAACCGCCCCTGGACGCGTGGAGGACATCCGCCGCGTGGTGAGCCCAGACCAGGTTGCCAACGCCATCATTCGGGGAGTCGAGCGGGGAAAGCGGACGGTCTTCGTCCCCAAGGTGGGAGCCGTTTTCACCTCGCTCGATTTCTTTGCGCCGCGGGTGATGGATTGGTATCTGCGGGGGAAATTCTGAAGACGATGTGGTC
Organism: uncultured Acidobacteriaceae bacterium; assembly: GCA_963705665.1. Taxonomy (GTDB): domain Bacteria; phylum Acidobacteriota; class Terriglobia; order Terriglobales; family Acidobacteriaceae; genus PALSA-350. Next base: position 97,067 of record CAVPKQ010000032.1, read on the forward strand.
AAAGAAAGCGCTGCCTGCCGCGTTGATTCTGGTGCTGCTCTGGACCGCCTGGCGGCTGGTTGCTCTCAAGCATGCCGGCATTCCGGCGCCCGCATTCCATGATGAGTTCAGTTACCTGCTGGGCGCGGACACCTTCGCCCATGGACGTCTGGCGAATCCTCCGCACGCGCTGGCTGCGTTCTTCGAGTCGCCGCACGTATTAGTCCGTCCGGTATACGCCTCGAAGTATCCGCCCGGTCAAGCTCTCTTTCTCGCCCTGGGCCAGCACCTTTTCGGCTCGCCGTTTTATGGGGTCATGCTGGGCGACGCGCTAATGTTGTTCTCCTTCTGCCTGATGCTGTTTGCCTGGGTTCCTTACCCATGGGCGCTGGCGGCTTCAGGAACTGTCCTGCTATGCCTGCGCACTACCACGGAGTTGTCGAGTACCTATTGGGGTGGAGCGGTGGCTGCAAGCGGAGGCGCGCTGGTGCTGCTCGCGATCGGCATCTGTCGCGCTAAGCAAAGGCCGCTGGCGGGAGTTATCTTCGCATTGGGCGCGCTGCTTCTTTTCTGGACACGGCCGTATGAAGGCGGCGTATTCACGCTCCTGGTGCTGGCGGTCTTCGCCAAGGAGCTTTGGCGGAAACGAGGCATCGGCGCATTGTTGGCGGCGCTTTTAGTTTTTGCTGTGGGAGGTGCGTGGACGTGCTACGACAACCAGGCCGTCACCGGCCATCCCTTCCTTCTTCCATATCTCCTGCATGATCGCCAATATAACGTGACGCCGGTGTTCTGGTTTCTTCCCCTTCGCCGGGAGGAGCCGGTTTACTCCCACCCGCGGTTGGCCAGCCAGCATGGAAGGAATGGGTGGGAGGCATCCGTGTATCGAGCGGACCAGCCCTGGTGGCGCGGCCTCTCCACCGGTCTGATTTCTTCACTGAAGATCTTGGGACTGTCACTGGGGGCGCCGGTATTGTTCACCTTGCTGGTTCCGGTGGCCTGGCGCGATCCTCTCTACCGGAAGATGGTTATCGTCTGCGGAGTCTTCATTCTCGCGCTGGCGGTTGAAACTTTTCACCAGGAGCATTACGCCGCGCCGGTTTTTGCCGCACTCGCGTTGATGACCGCGGTTTGGGCGCAGTACGCATGGAAGCTAAAGATCGGCAGGCTGCGAGTGGGGGCCGCGCTGGTGGTGTTGGCGCTCGTGTCGACGGCGAACTCTTCACTCCTCTTTCACCTGTCTCACTGGCTGCGAATACCTCCCGCGTCTGCGGTTTCGGGCTCTTCCATCAGCGGCGGGAAGACGCCCTCACCTGACTGGAACATTTGGGTGCAACGGCGCGCCGCGCTCATTCGCAGGCTCTCCACGCTCGACCGGCATCAACTGGTGTTTGTCCGCTATCCCTCACCTGACTGGAACATTCTGGAGGAATGGGTATACAACAGCGCCGATATCGACAGCCAGCGAGTGGTCTTTGCGCACGATTTGGGAGTGGAGAGGAATCGTGCGCTGTTGGCTTATTATCCCGACCGTGCGGTTTCGCTGCTGACCTTTGATGACGCGTCCGGGGAGGATCAGATTCAGCCGTATCCTGGGCGGTAATTTGAGGAAGTGGAACCGCAGATCTCTCCACTTCGCTGCGCTCCGGTCGAGATGACAAATAAGAATAATTCGCGGCACTATCGACTCACCGCCGCAATGGCTTCATGACAACGGCACCCTAAATGGGCAACCACACCTGACTTTGTCATCTCGACCGGAGCGAAGCGGAGTGGAGAGATCTGCGGTTTCTTCTTTCGGCTGGAGGGGATCGGCGTGAGCAAGGACGAGCATCACTACTACGTATACATCGTCACCAGCCGGACTCATGCTCTCTACTGCGGAATGACCAACAGCATTCGGCGCCGCGTAGAGGAACATCGAGAGGGCAAAATTTCAGGGTTCTCCGCAGCTTACCAATGCAATCGCCTGGTGTGGGTCGAGCATTACCAGTATGTCTACAACGCCATCAATCGGGAGAAGCAAATCAAGCGCTGGAGCCGCGCGAAGAAGGTATGCCTTATCGAAGAGGGGAATCCTACCTGGGCCGACCTCAGCGAAGAATGGAGAGAGTGAACCGCAAATCTCTCCACTCCGCTTTGCTCCGGTCGAGATGACAAATAAAGAGTAGTTGCGAACCAAGCGCTGGAGCCGCGCTGACGAGAAAGAGTGAACCGCAGATCTCTCCGCTTCGCTCCGGTCGAGATGACAAATAAGAATAATTCGCGGCACTATCGACTCACCGCCGCAATGGCTTCATGACAACGGCACCCTAAATGGGCAACCACACCTGACTTTGTCATCTCGACCGGAGCGAAGCGGAGCGGAGAGATCTGCGGTTTCTTCTTTCGGCTGGAGGGGATCGGCGTGAGCAAGGACGAGCATCACTACTACGTATACATCGTCGCCAGCCGGACTCATGCTCTCTACTGCGGAATGACCAACAGCATTCGGCGCCGCGTAGAGGAACATCGAGAGGGCAAAATTTCAGGGTTCTCCGCAGCTTACCAATGCAATCGCCTGGTGTGGGTCGAGCATTACCAGTATGTCTACAACGCCATCAATCGGGAAAAGCAAATCAAGCGCTGGAGCCGCGCGAAGAAGATATGCCTTATCGAACAGGCGAATCCGACCTGGGCCGACCTCAGCGAAGAATGGAAAGAGGGAACCGGCAGATCTCTCCACTCCGCTTCGCTCCGGTCGAGATGACAAATAAGAATAATTCGCGGCGCTATCGACTCACCGCCGCAATGGCTTCATGGCAACGGCACCTAAATGGGCAACTACACCTAACTTTGTCATCTCGACCGGAGCGGAGTGGAGAGATCTGCGGTTTATTCCAGGGTGTACGACCGACGGGCGTTGGTGCGGGCTATCGCGATGAGCTGCCACAGCAGGGCTGCTATTCCCAGGAGGCTTGCTGTCCAGCCAAACTCCATATACGGAGGCACAAAGCGGTAGCGCGTGTGGCTGCGGCCGGCGGGCAGAGCGGCCGACTGGAAGATGCCGTTCTGGCGGACTGGCGCGGCCGCCGCGCCGTTTACCGTAACGGTCCAGCCGGGCATATAGAGCTCTCTGCGCGTAAGGGTGGCGGGAGTGAGACATTCCGCAGACACCTGTTCGCGGCGCATGTTCACAAGGGTGCAAGGGCCGCCTTGAACGACCTGGAAGTAGGGCGCAGGATTGGGCATCTCCCAGATCTCCATCGCGGAACCTACATACACTTGCCGTAGACCCTGCAATGCCGAGCCATATTCGAAGGCCAGTTGTAATGCGCGGCCGGCGGAGGCCATCGCGAGCGAGACCGGCCGCCCACCTCCCTGGCGCCTGAAACTCAGGTGCAGCGGGGTATTTTCGGGGGCAACAAGAGGCTGATCGAGCGGTATCCGGAAGAGCCCGTTGCCGGCGGACCGGGAAAGGGTCCGCTGCCCTGACTGGCATACCGCTTGAACGCAGATCTCGACCGTCAGCTCGCCATCCGCGGTGCTGCCATGGTTGTCGATGACGACTCCGACCGCAGTGATCGCGGAGTCAGCAGAAGCGGGGGGCGGCGCGGAGATACTCACTTCTGTCGATTGGCTGGTCTGGAGCACGATGTCTTTCGTCCCCACAGCGCTGTTGCCATCCGGAGTTCGAGTGGCCGAGTGGGAGAGAAATGGCAACCTGGAGAGAACGAACCGCTTGAAGGGCACGACGGGCGGAATCCGCGTCTCTGGCGCGGGCACTACGATCGTCGGCGCCGGACTCTGGCGGGGATTGGTGACCAGGTAACGGACGCCCAGATCGCGATAGTGAGCTAAGTTCCGGCTTAAGGCTTGCTCTGGAGCGCCCTCGCCATACTCGGCAGGCCAAAACACCACTCCTGAAGAATGCGCCATGATCCCAGGCAGGAGATTGCGGTCAACATAATCCGCCCAGATGGTGGGAACCGGCAGAACATTGTGGTCGATGCTGGCTACCCGGAAATAGGCGCTGTAGTTGGGCTCGATGGGGCCCAGAGCGTAGGTGCGGGAGAGGCCTTGATGATCGCGCAGGAACCGAATGGCCTCAGTGTCGATCCGGCCGCCGCGGATACTGCTGACCTGCGGCGCCATAAACATTACCGCGGCATCGAATACCAGCAGGCCAGCCAGGGCCATCCGGCGGCGCTCCTGGTGGAGCAGAGTCCAGGCCAGAGCGGCGGCCAATAACCCGGCGAGAGCCCATGCCAGCGAAAGCCCAAGCAGCAGAAACATGGTGGAGACTTGCGCCTGCGGCCAAGCCCAGAAAGCACGCCGCGGCCAAGCCGCCGCAATACCAATCGCCAGTAGACCTAGTGCGATTGCGAAGGCCCAGCGTTTGGCGGGCGGCCGATCGCGGAAATCATCCAATCCAAAAGCTGCAAGAACAATTAGCGCGAGCTCCCAGGAGGGTGGCGAATAACGGAAGAAGCCGGCCTGCCTGAGTAAGGGAAGGTGATTCACGATCGCCATTAGCGGCTGCACGCCGAATGTCTTTGCCCAAGCCAATACGATCCAGGCGAGCAGCAGGAGCTTCAGGCCGCGATGCGTGGCGCTCCGGCTGAGGCTGGCCGCCGCCAGCAAGATGAGCAGGATGCCGGCATAGCCTCCAACTCCCAGCCAAATCCGATAAAGCTTGGCGGAGTTGAAGGAGACCTGTAACGGGCCATACACGTAGGGCATCACGGTTGTGGAGAATGCCGCCCAGGGGAGCGATATCTCACCCGCCGCGTGCATGGCGAAGGAATTGGATTGGCGCAAATAGTCCACAAAGGCGATAAGCAGCGGCGCGGCAACCAAGAGGCCCAGCACAAAGCCGGCAATCGCCCGCCCAGACATCCTCCAGCGATTGGGTTCGGAGATCAGGCGGTAGAGACCCCAGGCCAGCGCCAACAGGCCGCTGATAAAGGCAGGTTCGGGAAAGCCGGCCAGGATCGACCAGGCAATAGCCACGCCGATCGCCAATATGCTAACGGCGCCTTGATGCTGTTTTCTAGCGCGCTCAATGCCCCACAACAGCAGCGGTAGAAATGGCAGGGTGCAATAGACGGCAGCAGGTCCGGGGGTCCATGCGATGGTGCCGTCGAGGGCAAACAGAGCACCTCCCATCAGAGCGGCGAGCCGGCTTAAGCCCAGCTCCCGCAACAGGGCATAGGTGGCAAGCCCGGCGATGATCTGCATGCAGATTTGCTGCCAGAGGATACCTTGATGCAGCAGCAGGAGGAGATTGAATGGCAGGAAGAAGGCTTCCGGCTGCAGCTCGCCGGCGAGAGGCATTCCGATGCCGGTATAGGGGTTCCACCAGGGCACAATGCCGTGTAACCAATCCCATGCCACGAGGTGGCCGAGGGCCTGGGATGTAATTCCGACGTTGGGATCGGTAGAAGGCCATCCGGGCACCAACTGCGAGCCATGGGTGACGCCGGAGAAGAACCAGATGGGATCGATGCTGCGCCCTAGCAGCCAAAGCGGCAGATGCAAGACAAAGGGTAGAAGGAGCAGCAATACGATAGGCAGCCAGGAATGGCGATCGAGGAATTCGAGCTTGCGATCTGTAGATCGCTCCGGCATCAGATGGACTTTGTCGGAAATGATGATTGCTCCAGAGAGGAGGTTCTGGTCATCTTTGCGATGTCACCGATCAGGTTGATTGTATAAGAAGGAATCGGATCGCCATTCAAAAGTCCCGGCCGAGGGACAAGGCGCACCATATTGACCGGTGGATGGTATTTTTGAGGAGCGCAGAATCCCTTGCAACTCGGAAGGCTGGCCATTGAGAGTTGCGGAATCCCATATCTGACGCAAAGAACGCGTCAGATATGGGGCACCCAGGGATTGGCTGCACGGGAGAGATACAAAACCAAGGGTTCATATTTTTGCGGAAGGGAGAACGATTGCGGTGCAAGAAAGATGTCTTTCCGTAGTGGTCCCTATCTACAACGAGGAGCAGACGCTCGAAAAGATAGTGAGCAAAGTTCTCAAACTTCCGCAATTGCTGGAGATGGTCCTGGTCGATGACTGCTCACAGGACCGGACGCCCGAGATCCTGCGCGACCTTCAGGCCCGGTACCCGGAGGTCATCGTTACTACGCGGCACGCGAAGAACAGTGGCAAGACCGAGGCGCTCAAGACAGGCTTCCGTCTCACCCGCGGCGATATCGTGATTGTGCAGGACGCCGATCTCGAGTACGATCCGGCGGAGATACCCGACGTTATAAGCCCTATTATCGCCAACCAGGCCGACGTGGTTTTCGGCTCGCGCTTTCTGGTGCGTAAGGCCGCGCGCGCCGTCTACTTCTATCACTATCTGGCCAACAAGAGTCTTACCTTCTGCTCCAACCTGGCTACCAACATCAACCTTACGGACGTGGAAACCTGTTACAAGGCATTCCGCGGGGATATCATCCGCAAGATGAAGATAAGCTCCAGCGGATTCGGTTTTGAAATCGAAGTAACGGCCAAGGTCGCCAAGCTCAAGTGCGCCATCTATGAAACACCTATCAGCTACTACGGCCGTACCTATGAGGAGGGCAAGAAGATTGCGGCTATCGACGGCGTAGCCGCTTTCTACTACATTATCCGTTACAACCTGTTCTGCAGCCTGGCGCAGAGCTTCGAATCCGTGCCGCAACTGAAGCCGAAAGAGGCTCCGTATTCGCTCTAGAGCGGCAAAAGGCAGAAGCAGATTCCCTTCGGGAATGACAGAAAGAAAGGCAAAGACGAATCTATCCTGAGTTCTGCCGCAGCCTTAGGATCTTCCAGCCATCTTTCACAAGGCGGCGGAGCATGTAGGGAGTAAAGACTGCGCGGGGAGAACGAAATGCTTCCGCGACGCCATTGCGGATCCAACCCGGCTTGCCAATGGTTTGCACGAGAATGGTCAGCGTGATCCCGCTCAGCAGGTTGCTCTTGGCTCGGCGCAGAATCTCTTCGGCGCGGCGCGAGTCCCGACTGCGCGCGACTGCAATCAGGTCCGCGTGCACTACCCGCGCCCAGCCTTGCCAGGTGCGGACCGCCGACCGGCTAGTGGTGCTGCCGTAATGGTTGGTGTATTGCACCAGCGGCTCGGGGACGCAGGCCACCTGATCGCGCAGCAGCGCCACGGCGCCCCAGCAGCCAAGGTCGCAGATGTCTCCATGCCTGGCTTGGAAGCCGCCAACGGCCAGAGCGTCCTGGGTACGCATGAGCACGCCACTCAAACGGGGCCCCCGATTGCCCGCCCAGAGAGCGGCCAGCATGGCCTCGGGCGGCTCGAGCGCGGGTCCCGGCTCTGTGGTCCAGAACTGGCCGCCCTCCGCGCCGGCGATACGGCATGGACACCAGACAATGCCGACCGCAGCGGCATCGGCGAGAAATGGCTGGACCAAAAATGGTTGGACCAGCCGTTCGATGGCCTGCGGCTCGAGCAAATCATCGTCACCCAAGAGGAGAAAGAACTCGCCGGTCGCGTGTCTTAAACAAAAATCGAAATTGCCGACCAGGCCGAGGCGCTTCTTCTGCTTGTAGAGAACCAGGCGGGGGTCCTTAATCTGCTCCACGCAGGCGGCTGTGTCATCCGTGGATAGGTCGTCGGAAACGATGAGTTCCAGGTCGCGGTAGGTTTGCCCGAGCACGCTCTCGATGGCGCGCCGCGCCAGGCGGCTCCGGTTGATCGTGGGCAGGCCGATGGTGACGCGTCCTGGGACTATCATCCATTTCACGTTACCTCAGGAGAGACGGAGGGGGAAGCCGAGGAGAAAGAGGAAAACCGGTTGACATCGCTCCCGGCTATCCCTACCCTCAAAAGCATGGAAGTCAGCCTCACAGCGGAGCAGGAAGCACAGCTTTCACAGCTTGCCGCTCAAGAAGGTAAAGGCGCAGATGAGCTTGCCCGTGAGGTTTTCAGCCGCGGTCTGGCGGCAGAGGCCCACTTTATCGCCGCTGTAAAAATAGGCCAGGATGCCGCACGCCGTGGTGATTTCGTCGAGCAGTCCGAAGTATGGGCCGGCGTCGAACAATCCCTACAGCCTTAATGTATGTTTTCTGGACAACATCTGCCGCCGCGGACCTCAAATACATTACCCGCCGTATTCGTAAGGACAATCCCACGGCCGCTCGCAACGTCGCCAAGAGGATTTTCGATGCGGGCAACTCTCTGGACACCCTCTCGCAGCGGGGACGTGAAGGCCGTATAACAGGCACCCGCGAATTGGTATTTCCCGGATGGCCTTACATTCTTGTGTATCAGATTACCGAACATGCGGTCGAAATCCTGCGCATCTACCATGGAGCGCAGGACTGGCCTTGAGCATTGAAAAAGCTGGCGTTTCCATCCTTTCGCAGAAAGTGCATCCTGCGCGTGTTCCGGGCATACTTTTGATAGGGGTGGGCTTATGGCTGGCAGTGCGGCTGTCTGGCGGCGGTTGGTTGGGCTGGTGTTTGTGCTGGGGATTATCGGAGGCTTAGGCGCAGCGGCGCAGCAGGCGGGGAGCGATTGGACGCAGTTTGGCTGGGATTTGGCCGGCTCCAGCGCTTCGAGCGGCCCCACGGGCATTACCGCTGCCAACGCCGCCTCCTTGAGCCGGCGCCAGGTCAGGCTTGATGGTACCGTCGATGCCTCCGCTATTTATCTCCACGGCGTCAGCGTAAATGGGGCCAAGCACGATGTGTTTTTCGTGACCACTTCCTATGGAAAGACGATTGCGGTGGACGCTGACGAGGGCGCCATTCTTTGGGAGTACACGCCGTCTAAGTACGCTTCCTGGGCGGGTACTCGCCAAATCACCAACAGCACTCCGGCCGCCGATCCGGACCGCCAGTACATCTATGCCGCCGCGCCCGATGGCACGGTGGAGAAGCTCGCCATTTCGGATGGGCACGCGCTGTGGACTACTCCGATCACGCTCTTGCCGCTACGGGAGAAGATCGCCTCGCCGCTTAGGGTGTCCCGCGGCCACGTAGTCGCGGTCACCGGCGGATATGTCGGGGACCGGCCGCCGTATCAGGGCCATGTCGCCATTCTCGACGCGCAGAGCGGCAAGCTGCTGCATGTGTGGAACTCGCTCTGCAGCAACCGCGCTGGATTGATTCAGCCCACTTCGTGTCCTGATACCCAATCCGCAATTTGGGGACGCGCCGGGCCGGTGATCGATGCCGCTACCGGCGACATCTTCGTCGCTACCGGCAATGGCCCCTATGACGGTAAGACGAGTTGGGGCGATTCGGTGATCGAGCTCAACTTCGACGCCACGCGGATGCTGGGTAACTACACTCCGGCGAACAACGCTGAACTTAACGACCGCGACCAGGACCTCGGCTCGACTTCGCCGGTGCTGCTGGGCGACGGTATTTTGGCGCAGGGAGGCAAGGACGGGCTGATTCGGCTGCTCAGCATCAAGGCTATTGCCGGGACTGCGGCGCATCAGGACCATGAGCTGCAGAGCGTGTCCACGCCTTCAGGCACCCGCCTGTTTACCGCTCCGGCGGTATGGCGCCACGGCGGAGAGACTTGGATGTTCGCCGCGGATAACGGAGGCACAGCCGCCTGGACGTTCAAAAGCGGCAAGCTGGTGGCGATGTGGAAGAACAGCCACGGCGGGACCAGTCCGGTGGTGGCGGGCGGGTTGTTGTATGTCTACGACCCTGATGGGGGGCTGCGCATCTACGATCCAGTAAAGGGAAATCAGGTCGCCGGTCTTGATGCCGGCAGCGGGCACTGGAACAGCCCGATCGCAGTGGACGGCAAGGTCGCCCTGCCTGAGGGCAGCGCCAATAAACACGCCTCCAGCGGGGTGTTGGACATCTGGAGTTTGCCTGGACACTGATAGTGATCGCAGCGACGGCAAGGTTCTAGACTAGCCCGCTAGCTTGCCGGCTCGGGCCGAGGGCAGGTTGCGTTGTTGTAGCTGCTCTTCCCAGGTCTTCATTCGCTGCGCCTTGGTGCTCAGCATTCTCAGGCGGAAGGCCATCCAACTCATCCTGGCAAACGACTTATTTTTGTATCGCAGGTACTGCTTCATCGCTCGCGCCAGCAGACGAACTGGTAACACAGCACGGTCGAAAGGAGCCCCGTAAAGTTCCCAGAAGGCGCCTTCGGCAGCGAGAAAATTACGATAGCGTTCGGGCGTCATGTCATTGTCGTAGTCCATGCACGCGAGGGAATGCTCGAGCTGCACATCACTCGCGATGTATATCGAGCTGCGATTGCGATGCAAGGCGGCGAACACATCGATATCGCCGAAATCAAGCCAAAACAGCTCCTCATTGTATCCTCCGGCCTCGCGCAGCGCCGAAACGCGAACCAGTGCCGCACTGTCGACCGCAAGAACCTGCTCCTTGTAAGCGCCATGGCAGGGGCGGGGCACAGGTATGGCGCGAGTAAAGATGCCGAAGCGTTGAGGAGAGATCAACTGGCCACGGCACCAGACCATCGGGAGGACAGCGGCGATTTCAGGATCATCCGCAAGGCGGCCGCCGTACTCCATCATCTTGGGCAGGAACTCTTCAGAAATAGTTGTGTCTTGATCCAGCAGCAACAGCCAGGGGATTCCCGCCGCTTCGGCGAGTTCCAGGGCGCGATTGTAAGCGCCGGAATTGCCGACATTTTTCCCCGAGTGGATATATTCGAAGGGAAACGCAAGAGTAGTATTTGCGAGCGCCGTCGGGCTATTGTCCCAGAGCAACACGCGAAGGAGCATAAATAACTCCGGGTGGCGCAGGAAAGCTTTCCCCAGACCGGCCAGGGTCTGCGACTGCTCCAGGGATCGCTTATAGAGGACGACGACAGCTAATACGTGCACTCAGTGCCCGCTTTCGACGGCTCGGGTGATCGGCGTCCGAAGGTGGATGAGGATGAGTTTCCTTCACCTCTGTGGCGCTCCGCGTCAGGTGCCCATGCTCCGCGCAAGATGCCGTTTCCAGGTATTTTGTCAGCAAATTTGACTATAGACCCTAGCGGATGATAAACGTTGCGCTTGTCTGTTAAATATATTTTAGGGTGCTGCTCCTCTGCTGACAATTCGCCCGCCAGGAGTCAGTCTTGGGTCCTCAGCAGAACGCCGCAGCACATTTAATCCCGACCTTCCGCCCGAGCTTTCAGCGGCCAGAGGTCGAGGCTGCGATACGCGCACTAACAGGAGGGTGGCCCGCACTCGGGCCGGTGGTGCAGCAGCTCGAAGCGGAGTTCGAGGCTCTCTCAGGTAAGAAGCATAACGTCGCCGTGAATAGCTGCACAACCGCGCTTTATTTTGCCGCACGCTGCATACTCAAGCCTGACGACGTGGTCGGCGTGCCGGCGATAACTTACATAAGCAGCGCCTCGGCGCCTGCGCTTTCAGGTTGCCGCATAGTCTTTATTGACGTGGACCCCATCACCCTCTTGATGGACCCGGCTGATCTGGCTCGGAAGGCCGTCCGGCACGGAATCACAGCCATAGTGCCTGTGCACCTGTATGGCAACGTGGCAAGCGGCTTAGACGATGTTATCCGCGATTTCAATTTGAAAGTCATTGAAGACTGCGCTCACGTCACTTCGAGCTTCTATGCGGAGAGCATCGCGTGTTTCAGTTTCGAAGCGAAGAAGGTGCTCTGCTGTGTCAATGGCGGGATGTTATCGACGAACGATCCGGATGTGGCCGCGCGCGCCCGCCGCTTAAGATTCAACGGAATTAATGTCGAGACATTCAGCCGAGGACCCGCGCGCTGGGATTACGATGTCTTAGAGCATGGACTCACCGGTGAGCTGGACGACTTTCGAGCTGCATTAGTGCTCGCTCGACTGCCTGTTCGGGAACAAAAGCGACAGATCAGGATTGCCAATATTCAGCAATTCGAAGAGGCGCACGCGGCGAATCCTCTGCTTGACGCAGTTCCTCACCGCGCGGGAAGCAGTTTTTACATGTATGTGCTCAAATCCAAGAACCGGCCTCATTTTATGGAATACATGATGGCGCGAGGCATCCGTTGTGGGGTGCACTACAAACCTTTGTACAAGCATTCCCTGTTCTCAGACTATCCGGCGGACTGCCCAAATGCAGAAAGGGAATGGCTCCGCCTGGTTACCGTGCCCAATCTGAGTGATTTCTCTTCCGGTGAGAGAACATCCATCTGCGAGGCATTACATCTGTACAACGACCAGAGCTTTGCCAATGTTGCCGACCCCGAGCATCATGCTGCTTGAGACTGATTTTTCTTTCCTATCTGCTGCTAGCTCGTGAAAAACAAAGGCATGGTTCGCTTGGATGACATGGGCGTTCTGCCATAGATACGGCAAGCGATGAGGTAGAAGAAACAGCCAGATGTGACCTTCATGGACATCCTGCAGCTGCAGATCTCCACTCCGCTTCGCTGCGGTCGAAAATCATTCCGCTGCGGAGAATCCCAGGTCCCAAAAACGGGACCTGGGGCACCCAAGATCTCTTTGAAGTATGGATTCTAAATCTAGCCAGAAGCTGAAGGCCGGTTAGCCGTAAAACGGTCAGCGTTAGCCTGAATTCCGAAGTTCACTTAACCGATTATGTGAAAAGTACTGGAACGTTCCGAAAGTTCTGCCGCAAACTCACCTGCGTACCGAACATCCCGCAGCGGCTAAAGCCGATCAATTTTCAGCGCGGAAACGTATGGCCTAAAGGCCATACCTGATATAAGGCGCTGCTTTGTCGCGGCCGGTAAGGCCCAGGAAAAGACGAACGACAATTATCGATAGGCTCAGCTTCGGAATTCAGGCTAAGAACCAGTCAGCTAAAAAGCGGTCAGCGGGCACTGGAACAGCCCCATCGCGGTGGACGGCAAGGTCGCCCTGCCCGAGGGTAGCGCCAATAAACACGCCTCCAGCGGGGTATTGGACATCTGGAGTTTGCCTGCCGGGCGTTGAGATCAAACCGCAGATCTCTCCACTTCGCTACGCTCCGGTCGAGATGACAAATAAGT
>CAVPKQ010000033.1:0-13028 GCA_963705665.1 uncultured Acidobacteriaceae bacterium
CTAGGGAACCTCTGAAGTACTCGCCGGTCCACAGCCGATGCGGTTAACCTGGGTTGTGGAGGCAAAAGGCGAGTGAGACAGCAGAGTCTGGCAGCGCAGAGCGGGTTTGAGAGATACGGGAAGAAGACACGGCGGGAGCACTTTCTGGAAGAGATGGAGCGGGTAGTGCCGTGGGCGGAGTTAGAAGCGCTGATTCGGCCGCACTATCCGAAGGGCGAGAACGGGCGTCCGCCGATGGGCCTCGGCATCATGCTGCGCATTCATTTTCTGCAGCAGTGGTTCAACCTGAGCGATCCTGCGGCCGAAGAGGCGCTGTACGACTCGGCTGTGCTGCGGCGGTTTGCGGGCGTGGACCTGGGACAGGCTCCAGCGCCGGACGAGACGACCATCCTGCAGTTCCGTCATCTGCTGGAGAAGCACGATCTGGGCGGGGCCATGCTGGACACGGTGAACCGCTATCTGGACAGCCGGGGCATCCGCATCGCGAGCGGCACTATTGTGGACGCCACCATTATTCATGCGCCCTCCTCGACGAAGAACGCGCAGGGGGAGCGCGACCCGGAGATGCACCAGACGCGCAAGGGCAACCAGTGGTACTTCGGCATGAAGGGCGCACATCGGCGTGGATTCTAAGTCGGGCATCGTGCACTCGGTGTGCACCACGGCGGCCTCGGTGGCCCTGACGCGCATATGTTGCCCGACCTGCTGCATGGAGACGAGCGCAAGGTATGGGGCGACGGCGGGTACCAGGGGCAGAGCGAGACGATCCGCCAGGGGCTGCGCCGCACGCCCAGGATATGACCAGCCGCCGGACAAGATATAAGGACTATGTGGACCAGTTACAGAGGGCGAAGAACCGGGTCAAGGCCCGAAGTAAAGAGCGAAGGTGGTAGATTCCTTCCGGATCGTGAAGTGCATCTTCGGATTCGAGAAGACCCGCTACCGCGGGCTCAAGCAAGAACCACCAGCGGCTGTGCGTGAACTTCGCCCTGGCGAATCTGTATCTGCACCGCAGACGGCTGGCTCGGCTCGCTGCAAAGTGTCTTCGGAAACCGCGAAAACAGCGGGTTTCGACCAAGCAAATCACTGAAAAGCATCCCACCGGTCGTCTATAGCTCCGACGCTTCCGCTCCGATCTGCCTAAAACAGCTTCACGGCGACCGGTTGCGCAGAGCTTCCCTAGAGGGTTCTCCATCCTTCGCACTCGGCGTGAAAATAGCCCAGCACGGCTGGGCTATTTTCATGGCGTCCCTGCGGGACTGGTTTTGATGCAACTAGCGCCAGGGCCGCAGGAGATGCGCTCTGAACTCACGGGGCAGTTCCAGCAGATGGCCGGCTTCCATCGAACGAGCGGCCCATTCGACCAGCGAGCGGTACTGGTCGAAGCCGGTGATGTTGCCCAGCCATTGAGAGCCCGAGTCGGAGTTGACCACCACTACATTGGGGATATCGCAGGGACCGACACAGCCGCTGACCGAGAACTTTATGAGCTTCAACACGACGACCGATGCCGCCACCATCCTTCAGCCATTTAGCCCGGCACAGGGGGCCGGTCCTTCGCCGGTTGCCCCGCAGCACAGTACTCCCTGGCAAACAATGATCTGGCCGATGACACGGCGTTTGGTTTCCAGCATCTCGATTTTCCCTATGTCCTCTCGTGCTCATATATAGTATAGAGGGTTATATTATATTTCTGGAGGAAGAAATTGTCGCACACCACTAAAGATAAGTCTTAAATGACCTCGCGTATATGTGACAGTTAAAAGGTCAAGCCGAGGCCATCGAACGCGCCCTGGAGGGAGGAGGGGAATGCGAAGAGATTTTGCAGCTGGTCGCCTCCTGCCGCGGCGCTCTCAATGGACTGATGGCCGAGCTGATTGAAGGACACCTCCGCTTTCATGTTCTTTCTCCCGAACAGAAGACTTTTTCTACAGCTTGAGGCTGCCAATGAGCTGATTTCAGTGGTCAAAAGATATTTCAACTAGAGGTTTGGAGGAGATATGCCTGTTGCCAAGCAGAGTGAGACACACGCGGGGTTGGGCGCGGAGTCTGGCGAGGTAGCGAAGGCGGGAATTCACTTCCCTGAAACGGAGGACGCGCTCCTCAAGGGCTCTCATCCAAGCTCCAAGCATGACGATGAGGGGCAGGACGATCACGAGCACGGCTTTGAGCTGGTTGAAGTGCTTCGCGTGGTCTTTGTCGCGCTGGCGGCGGCGGCAGTCTGGTTCCATCTCTGGGAGCCGTTTCCCGCATCAGCGTCATCGGCTTGGCGGCCACGCTGATAGGCGGATACCCCATCTTCAAAGAGGCTTTTGAGAATATTCTTGAGCGCCGCATGACCATGGAGCTTCCATGACGATCGCATTGGTTTCCGCGCTTGCCATCGGCGAGTTTTTCACGGCTCTGGTCATCACCGCTTTCGTGCTGGCAGCCGAGATTCTCGAAGGTCTGACCGTGGCCGCGGACGCCGCGCAATTCAAGACATGCTGGACTTTCTTCCCCAGACCGCGAGCGTCGTCCGCGACGGCCGGATCGTCGAGGTAGAGACCAGGACCATCATGCCGGGAGAAGTGGTCGCCATCCGGCCGGGGGGCAGGATTCCCGTGGATGGCCGGGTTCTCAGCGGTCATTCGTTTGTAGAGCAAGCTGCGATTACCGGCGAACCGATGCCCAGTGAAAAGACGGCAGGGAGCGAGGTTTACGCAGGGACCATCAACCAGGCGGGCACGCTCCAGGTGCTAGCGGAACGTCTGGGGAAAGAGACGACCTTCGGCAAAATTATTGAAGCGGTGGAAAACGCGGAGCGTTCCCGCGCTCCGATTCAAAAGACGGCGGACCGCCTGGCCGGATATCTGGTCTACTTTGCCCTGGGCGCCGCAGTGTTCACCTTTCTCATCACCCACAACCTCAGGTCGACGATTTCGGTCATCATCGTGGCCGGCGCTTGCGGTATTGCAGCCGGCACGCCGCTGGCAATCTTAGGAGCGATCGGGCGCGCGGCCCGGAAAGGCTCCATCATCAAAGGTGGAATCTACCTCGAGGCGCTGGGGCGGTTGCATACCGTCTTCCTGGACAAGACTGGAACGCTGACCTTTGGACATCCCGCTGGTCGCGGAGATCCACACTGCGCCGGGAATCCCGGAGCGCGTGCTCCTGGAGGTTGCGGCGAGCGCAGAAAGAAGCTCGGAGCATCCGCTGGGGCGCGCCATCGTTCGCTTCGCGGAGCAGCGCCAAGTCCAGGCGGCCGATCCGGAGTCATTTGAATACCGCATCGGGCGGGGAGTTCTGGCCTCGCTGCGCGGGGAACCGGTGGTAGTTGGAAATCGAGCCCTGTTTGAGGAACTGGGAATTGCTCAACCGGAGAAGACCGTTATGGCGGCAGGAACCGAGGTTCTAGTTGCGCGGGGAGGCCGTTACTATGGCTCGATGCTGGTCACAGACCAGTTGCGTCCGAGTGCGGCGCCGGCGGTAAAGGCTCTGGCGGCGATGAATATCGAGGTTGTCCTGCTCACGGGAGATTCAAGAGCGGCCGCCGAAGCGGTTGCCGATCAACTGGGCATGGTTCAGGTCTATGCCGAGCTTCTCCCGGAAGAGAAGACCGCCTTCATTACCGAGCAGGTGCGAAGGGGCCGCACCGTCGCTATGTTGGGAGACGGCATCAATGACGCGCCCGCGCTCAGCGAGGCGACCGTCGGTGTAGCCATGGGAGCGGGAACGGATGTTGCCCGGGAGAGCGCGGATGTGGTGTTGATCGGCAACGATCTCAACAAGTTCGTCGAAACCGTGCGCATTGCCAGAAACTGCCGCCGGATCATCTTTCAAAACTTCTACGGCACGCTGATTGTAGATACCATCGGCATCGGCCTGGCTGCGGCCGGCATTCTCAACCCGCTGCTGGCAGCGTTTATCCACGTCGCCTCTGAGCTAACCTTCATTCTCAACTCGACACGCCTGCTTCCGCCTCGCGAGAGAACCAAAGCCGCCGCCCAAGAGCCTGCAATGGCCCAGGTCTAAGGAGTTGGTAACGTGTCCCGTGTCTCCACCTCCGAAGTCTTCGGAACGCTGCTGGCCGTTGTGTCTTGGATCCTGGTGGTTTCGATCGTCTTGATCTTTTTGCATGACCTGGTGGCATGCGGCTGGCTGTGCCTGGACTGAGCTGTTTCTGTAGATTCTGACGCACTGGACGGACTGATGAATGCTCTTGTGCTCACTTCGATGGCCGCCGTTTCCACCTCCGTCGGCGGCTATTGTGCGGTTCTGTTGCAGCGCAGAGTTCATCTGCTCATGGCCTTTGGAGCAGGGGTACTCGTTGGGGCAGCGTGCCTGGATTTGCTTCCCGCCGCGCTGGCAAATGCAGCCATCCGTCACTGGCCGGGAAGCGTCGTCTTCGAGTGTGCGGCATTGGGTGCTGCGGTGTTTTTTTCGATGAAGCGAACGACCGGCCGCTACGCCAGGTACGGCAAGCAAAACCGTACTGCAGGAAGAATCGGGGCGGCTATTCTCATCCTGCACAGCACACTTGATGGAACGGCGATCTTCGCGGCTACCACGATCTCGCTAAGAATGGGACTGATTGTCGGGCTTGGAATTGTGGCCCATGACATCTGCGACGGATTGAATACTATCCTCCTGTCCACCGGCGGTCAAGATCCGGGATGGAAGGATTATGCTTTTCTGGCGCTCGATGCGCTGGCTCCCATTGCCGGCGGGTTAATTGCCGGCCATCTGTTCTCAATTTCTCCAACGCTGGTCATGGTGTTCTTGAGTTTCGCGGCTGGATCGTTCCTATTCACCGCAATCTTCGACCTGTTTCCCGGCGCTTTCCGGATCCGTGGAGGGTTCACAACACCGGCGGTTTCCCTGGTTGGCTTTTTGCTGGTCTGGGGTCTGACCCAAGCGCTCGGGCTACTCACCTAGTGGAAGCCCTTGCTTTAGAAAGAGGGTGCTCAGGGGGCACACCAGGCGAATACGCGACGCGATATCTAGCGCGCGGAAGCCTTTTGAAGGGAGCCGCTGGTGATTTGGCCTGCGTAGATTTATCGTTACGAACATGGTTCGTTCCATCACAACACGGGCCTACGTTACCGCGTGGCTGCTGTGCGTGGTATTGGCCTGTCTGGTGGTTCACTCGCCACATTGCGACCTGTGTGATGGACCGTACTTTGTCACCTCTTCTTCGGTGCAACACCCCGTTGCCAACCATCAGGTACCTGCTACGCCGGAGAAGTGTAATGGCATCTGCTGGGTGCTGCGGCTTTCACGGACTTCCGAATGCAAGTCCAGTTCTAGCTTTGACAAACGTAGTGACCAGTGATGTTAGGCCTGAATCGCCTTCACCTGTTCACGCGCCGCGCTTGACCATATTTCGACCTCCCCGCACAGGTGTCTCCTCTTAGCTCGGCCATTCCGTGCCTTAGGTGCGGCTGCCAGAACGAACAACTTACTTTGGAGACATCTATGCATTCGCACGTGTTCACGCTCGCTGGAGCGTGCCTGTTTCTATTTTTGTGTCTGTCTGCTCACGGGCAGACTTCCTCTAAGGCGTCCTCTGGCCATCTGCAAGAGGCCACCGAGGAGAAAGACCCAATAGCCATCCTCGAGGTTGGCGCGGCGCAAAGCTGGAATTTCAGCGGAGGCGCAGCGACGTTCGCGCCGAATCTTGCAGCGGAGGTGACACCTATAGAGAACTGGCTGGAGCTTGAGGCAGGTGTCTCACCCTTCTACACTCGTAACTCAACGGAATGGGACACTGACCTGCTCTTCAAGAAACCATGGACCATATCGCGGAAGATGGAGTTCATGCTAGGCATCGGCCCCCAATGGGCTCACCTCAGGCAAAATGGAAAAGTGACCAATTCGCTCGCAGGGGAGGTGGCGGGAGATTTTATGTTCTGGCCCGCCAGAAAGCATAGGTTCGGTTGGTATCTGGAACCAGCCTACGACTACGGCTTCGGGCGCGGGCATGAGCAATCCATTGGCATGAGCGCGGGCCTGCTGATAGCCATTCCATAAGCGATATGGGTTTTGGCCGCCGCTTTGAGCGCCTTCGGAGTCCGTCGGATCTCAACCGCTGGTTGTCGTTAAGCTCGCTTCGTGAGCGACATCAGTCGCTGCGGATTTGAAGCGGTGCATTCCCAGCTGACCCTTCTGTCTGCCTTTGTCTTTCTTTCTGTCATTCCCGAAGGGAATCTGCTTCTGGCCTCTTGTGCCGCTCGGCATGGTAACAGCGCTGCGATGCGGAAAAGCAGATTCCCTGCGGGAATGACAGAAAGAAAAGCAAAGGCGGACAGACAGAAAGAAAGGCAAGGGCAGAAGCCGGTTGCCCCACGTCCGGATTTTCGGACGTGGGTAAATGTCGATTCGTAGACCTTAGTTCATGAAGAGGCCGCCGTTCACGTCGAGCACGTGGCCGGTGATATATCCGGCTTCTTCGGAGGCCAGGAAAGCTACGGCATTTGCCACGTCAAGGTCGGTTCCGGCGCGCCCCAGCGGAACATGAACCAGCATCGCCTGGCGCTGCTTCTCTTCGAGGACCGCAGTCATGGCCGTCTCGATGTACCCCGGCGCGACCGCATTTACGGTTACCGAGCGAGAGGCTAGCTCGCGCGCCATCGACTTGGTGAATCCGATCAATCCTGACTTGCTCGCGGAGTAGTTTGCCTGTCCCGCTTGGCCAACTTGTCCGACCACGCTTGAGATGTTGATAATTCGCCCCCAGCGGGCTCTTAGCATCGGGTTCAGCAGAACTTGGGTCAATAGAAATGCCCCGGTGAGATTGACGGCCAGCACTTGATCCCAGTCCACGCGCTTCATTCTGAGCAGCAGGTTGTCCTTGGTGATGCCGGCATTGTTGATCAGAATATCGACGCTTCCAAAATGCGAAAGGGCGGCTTTGGCGGCGGCGTGAATTGAATCTTCACTAGCCAGATCCAGAACAAATGCTTTCCCTTGACCGCCGGCGGCGGTGATTTCCTGGAGTACGGCTTCGAGTTTCGCTTCATTACGGGCGGCCAAGGCGACACGCGCCCCTCGCCGCGCCAGCTCCAGGGCACATGCGCGCCCAATCCCCTGCGAAGCCCCTGTGACCAATGCTGTTCTGCCTTCGAGATTTGCCATGATGGTGTGTCAGTTTCCTCTAATATTCGATATTTGGCTGCTTTGAAGCATGCGGTCATATTTCCGCGGGGCGGGCTCCTGCCGCTTCCAGAACCTTCAGTTTCGACAAGGGCGCCTGCTCAACCGACCAGACATACACGGCGAGCTCGCGCGAGTAATGCAGAAGGGGCGGAGTGTCAGGCAGCGCGATACCGTAGGCCGCGGGAAGCTCATTCAGCTCAATTTCGGCCTCCGCGGCTTCGAGCGGCCAAGGCTCGTGATGAATATCTCCGCGCAATAGCTGTCCACCCTGCCCCGTGGTGAAGAGGCAATAGCGTTCGGTCAGAAAGTATTCAATGGTCCCCGGCCGGCTCTGTTCGAGCATGCGCATTTGTCCCAGGCCGCGATACTTGGCGCAGAAGCGCACCGGCTTGGCGCTTAACAGACGCTCGCTTCGATAGGTAAACTCCCGGTCGCTGGGCGCGCGAACGGACATGCGCGCCCAGTGGTAGGGCAGATGGAAGATCATCTTCGCCAAGGCGACGGCCAGAGGATTCGACGCTTCCAGGCAAAAGAAGTAGACGCCGGCGCGGTTGGTGTTTCGCTCCCGCACATACGTCCGCAGGTTGAGTTCAGGAAACCGGCTGGTTCCCGGGATGCGCGGCATCCCGCGCAGTGTCACGCGATCCATCCAGAAGGGAACCACCCCTACCCAGGCGGATTGATCGAAGGTGTCTACCTCGAGGCCGGGGGGTATCAGCGGCGCAACTTGCTGGGCCGCAATGGGCCAATGGGCGAACAATAAGTCGTGCCAGCGCTGGGTCATTCTCCAAGGGCGTTTGGGCAATGCGAAGGGCCGGTGGTTTACCACCGAGAGCGGATCCGGCTCTGATTCGCGTCTTGGGGCCATGAGCGGAACTCACTGAAAAGACAGCACAACCCGATGCTGGCTCGCAAGGATTACTTTATCTCAATTTTGCTTGCCGCGATGCACCGGGATCGCGGGCGGCGAGACTTCAACAGGGGAGAATGGTCTATTCTGATGCTCAACTATGGCGCAAAGCGAAATTGAAACCCGACCCTCGATCGCAATCCAGGAATCGCCGCAAAACCGCACCGAAGTCTTTGCCATCCATGGCGCCGATCCTGAAGTCCTGGCCTATGCCATGGCCAAATACTCCCGTTCCTCCTTGTCTATGAAGGAATCGCTGCGGCAGATCTCAAGCCAACGGGCCGAACAGTTTCTGAATACCTTCTATTTCCAGTATGGCCATCGGTCGATCGCGGACCTGGCGCACGTTGCGTTTGCCATAGAGCGGCTCTCCTTGTTGGCTGCCATCGTTTTAGTGGACGAACAGAGATGGGATGGGCAGGAGCGCTCCACGCGCTATCAGGATTTCCGCAAGAGTGGCTGGTACCTGCCCGATTTCGGCGGCGACTCCGCCGCGCACTCCCGGTTCGTGGGAACGATCGAGGCTCTTTTCGCCGAATATCATGCGGCCGCGGAGCGGATGTTCGAGTTTCTCCGCGAGCGCACGGCCCGGCCCGTGGAGATGAAGGAGGAAGCGTTTCTGCGCACGCTGCGCGCCCGCGCCTTTGATGTTGCGCGCTACCTTCTGCCCTTGGCGACAAACACCTCGCTCGGCCAGATCGTCAACGCCCGAACCCTTGAACAGCAGATCTCGCGCTTGCTCTCGGACTCTCATGTGGAGATTCGCCAACTCGGCGAACGGCTCCGCGAAGCGGCGGCAGGCTTGGCGTGGAATGTTCATGCAGAAGAATTGGCCGCGCTTGAGCGCGAGATCGCGGCTCGCGATCCGGAGCTTGGCGCTCGGGCGGAAGCTCTCCTCAATCGTGAGGTCAGGCCTGCGCCTACACTGGTCAAATATGCCCAACCGAGTGGTTACGTGCTCGAAACCCGCCGCGAATTGGCGGATGCGGCCGCGGCGCTCATGAAAGGAGTTGTCATCGATTCTCCCTCCGGCTCGGCGCCCGGGTGGACCTCCTGGACGATGAAACGTTGGAAGTTGAGATCGCCACAACCCTGCTTTACGGCGCCTGCCATTACCCCTACCGTCAACTTCGCCACCATGTCGCCGCGCTCGATGAGGTCGGCCGCGGCGAGATCATCTCCCTGGGCGCTAAGCACCGCGGCCGCCACGATGAATTGCTGCGCGAATTCGCCTCCGGTCACTCGCTGCGCTTTGACATCCTGATGGATATCGGAGGCTTCCGCGATATGCACCGGCATCGCCGCTGCGTCCAGGTTCTACAGTCCTTCACCAATCGCCACGGCTACGAGGTGCCGCAAGATTTAACCGAGGCTGGACTCCGCCCGCAATATCAAGAAGCCATGGGGCAGGCTCATGCGGCGTTCGACACGCTCTCTCAGACCGGGTTTGCGGAACAAGCCGGTTACACGCTTCCCTTGGGTACGCGAAATCGCGCGCTCTTCAAGATGGATTTCGCGGAGGCCTTGTATATCGCAGAACTGCGCTCCGCTCCGGCCGGCCATTTCTCCTATCGGCGCGTGGCTTGGGAGATGTACCAGGCAGTCGCCCAAAAGCACCCTACTCTTGCCCGGCATTTCCGGGTCACGGACGTAAGGCTCCCGGCCGATCTGCTGCAGCGTTGACAATTGGCATACGTCCGGCCATCGTTTGTTGCCATCCCACTTTCGTTCTTTATTCGCCATGACCATTCCGGTGATATGATTCGCAGAGGCCGCCCTATTTATTCGGTAACCGGCGCCCGGCGAAATTCCCGGCATGGCTGCATAGCCTCATCCCTCACCTTCTGGAGATTCTCGTGGCAGACGATCGTTCCCGCGCCGTAGACCTGGCGCTAGCGCAAATTGAGAAGCAGTTCGGCAAAGGTTCCATCATGCGCCTGGGCAGCAAAGAGGCGATTGGACCTATCGCTGTCATATCCACCGGCTCGATCTCATTCGATGCTGCCCTGGGCGTGGGCGGCGTTCCCCGCGGGCGTGTGATTGAGATCTTCGGTCCCGAGTCCTCGGGCAAAACCACCATCACTTTGCAGATTATCGCCGAGGCGCAGAAACTGGGCGGCATGGCGGCATTCGTCGATGCCGAGCACGCGCTCGATCCGCAATATGCCAGAAAGCTTGGCGTAGACGTCGAAAATCTTCTTGTCTCCCAGCCCGACTACGGCGAGCAGGCTCTGGAGATCACGGAAGCTCTGGTCCGCTCCGGCGCGATCGACGTTCTGGTCGTCGACTCCGTCGCGGCGCTGGTTCCCAAGGCCGAACTGGATGGCGAGATGGGCGACTCCCACATGGGCCTGCAAGCCCGCCTCATGTCCCAGGCGCTGCGCAAGCTTACCGGCACGGTCTCCAAGTCGCGCACCTCGTTGATCTTCATCAATCAGATCCGGGAGAAGATCGGAGTCATGTTCGGCAATCCGGAGACGACTACCGGCGGCCGGGCGCTTAAGTTTTACTCCTCCGTGCGTATCGATATCCGGCGTATCGCCGCCGTCAAGGAAGGCGATGTCGTGGTCGGATCGCGAACCAAGGTCAAGGTAGTCAAGAACAAGGTCGCCGCGCCGTTCCGCGAGGCTGAGTTCGACATTCTTTATGGCGAGGGCATTTCGCGCGAAGGCGATGTTCTCGATCTGGCGGTGGCGCAAAACATCGTCGAGAAATCCGGCGCATGGTACAGCTACGCGGGCGAGCGCATCGGCCAGGGCCGGGAAAATGTTCGCACCTATCTCAAGGAGCATCCCGAAACCTACGCACGTATCGACACCCAACTCCGGCAGAAGCTCGGCTTGGCCGGCTCGAAAGATGTCGAGGTGCCCCCGGTACCGGTGAACGGGGCGGTTCAGGCCGCCGAAGCCGTCAAGCCGGCCGCCAGGCGCCAGTAGCTTGCGTAGTATGAAGTTGGGCCGCCTTTTGGCGGCCCAAGCTGTGAAGCCGGTTGTAAGCAGCCAACGCCTTTCGGCGTCCGATGGGTTAAGATGTGTTCATGGCAAACACAGAAAACGCCACCTTCAGCATCCGTCTGAAGCCGGAAATAAAAAAACGGCTGGCGAAGCTGGCAAAGGCCTCCGGTCGAAGCTCAAACTTTCTGATTTCAGACGCAGTCGAATCTTACGTCGCCGATCAAGAAAGAATGCTAGCTGAAGTCCGCCAAGCGGACCGTCAGGTGAAGACTGGCCACTATATCAGGCACCAGGATATGAAGGCGTGGCTCCTGTCCTGGGGGACGGAGCATGAGCTGCCGCCTCCTAAATGCGCTT
The DNA here is from genome assembly GCA_963705665.1 of uncultured Acidobacteriaceae bacterium. Lineage (GTDB taxonomy): Bacteria > Acidobacteriota > Terriglobia > Terriglobales > Acidobacteriaceae > PALSA-350. The sequence goes on from CAVPKQ010000033.1 coordinate 11,359, forward strand.
GTGGCAAGGCCCACGACGACGAGATCCTTTGCCGGTAGAAATCGTGTGGTCTCCTCTGGCACGGGCACGGCTGCAAGAAATCCGTGCATACGTAACCCTGGACAAGCCTGAGGCAGCCGAGCGATTAGCCACTCGGATTGTGGTGTTGGTCGAGAGCCTTAAAAACCACCCGCATCTTGGCCGTGCCGGCGCAGAGCCTGGAATCCGCGAATTGGTAATTGGCGGAACTCCCTATATTGTGTTGTACCGGGTGCACGGCAAGCGGGTTATCATCCAGACAGTCTGGCACGGAGCGCAACGGCGGCAGAGCCATTTCGAGAATGATGGTTGAGCAATTGGGTTAGTTCGGTGGCGGTTTGCTCGGGCGGCCCGTACCGCCTACAATCCAATTGTCTTGAGCACCGTAAAGGCTATCTATCCCGGGAGCTTCGATCCTTTGACCAACGGTCATTTGGATCTGATCGCGCGCGGCGCGCGGATTTTTGACCATTTGGTCGTCGCCATTCTGCAGAATTCCGAGAAGTCTCCCTTATTCTCCGTCTCCGAGCGGGTGGAGATGATCGGCGAGGCTGTCGAGAGCTTTTGTAACGTCTCCGTAGCCACTTTTGATGGTTTGCTTGTCCAGTTTGTGCTTGAGCAGGAAGCTCAGGCAATCCTGCGTGGGGTGCGCGCCATCAGCGACTACGAATACGAGCTTCAGATGGCTCTGATGAACCGCCGGCTTGCCCCGGGAGTGGAAACCGTCTTCCTCATGGCCGACGAAAAGTATTCCTATGTCAGCTCGCGGCTTATCAAGAATGTCTTTGAGCTTGGGGGCTCGGTCGACGGCCTGGTTCCGCAAACCGTGATCAAACGGCTGAAGGCCCGCGTGGTTCCCAGCACTTAAAGCTTCGCTCCGGGTCGATTATTCGTTTCGCAAAACCTGGGTGCCCCATATCTGGCGCGCTCTTTGCGCCAGATGTGGGAAAACCGCAAATCTCTCCACTACGCTGCGCTCCGGTCGAGATGACAAATAAGAAGGTGCACTTGGCAATGAAGCCTTTCCAGATTCCCTTCGGGAATGACAGAAAGAAAAGCAAAGGCAGGACCAGAGGCAGATTCCCTAAAGCGATTCAAACTCCAGCTCAAGTCCCCGATCCTGCGGAAGAACAGTTACCTTCACCTTATCCAGAGACTCGACTATCCAATCGGCTGCCGAGAGCGCTTCAATGGAATGGGAGAAGGTGGTGGCCAGAACCTTGCACCCGGCCGCTCGGCCTGCCTTTGCGCCGGAGCTTGAATCCTCAATGACTACGCAGTCGGAGGAAAGGCGCGAGATCTCCGCGCCCTTGATATAGGGTTCAGGATCGGGCTTGCCGTGCAAGACCATTTCGGCGGTAATGATGCTTTCCGGTACAGGGATGCCCGCGTGAGCCAGGCGGGCCCGCGCCAGCCGTTCCGTTGCCGAGGTCACGATGGTCCAATACTTCTGCGGGACAGCCTGCAAAATCCGCGAGACGCCGGCCAGGACCTTGAGGTCGGAGGTATCCGCCACCTCCAGGTCTTCGATGATCTTGACTCCGCCGCGTGGTCTCCGTCGGGCCAAAGTTTGCGTACTGTTTCGATGGCCCGCATTCCATGGGCCGCTTTGATGGTTTCCGTCACGTCCAGGCCGTGCTCCAGAGCCCATG
>CAVPKQ010000034.1:0-23148 GCA_963705665.1 uncultured Acidobacteriaceae bacterium
CGGTCACTCGCCCACAGTGCGATTTGGCACCACAAACTTCAACGAATGCCAGGCACCGATTTCGCCACTTTCTTCTCGCGCATTGACTGAGAGGAACCGGAACGTTACGCTATAGTCGGGGCCACCCTGCTAGTCTGGCAGCGATGGAAAATCCTGCAATTCAGACCAACGGGCTCACGCGATTCTTCGGTGCGCTTGCTGCAGTGGAGGACGTCACCCTCAGCGTGGCTCCAGGGCAGTTCTTTGGTTTTCTGGGGCCAAACGGTGCGGGGAAATCTACCACGATCAAGATGCTAACCGGGTTATTGGAGCCAAGCGCAGGGACGATCGACATTCTGGGCCAGCGGTTTGGACCCGAAACCCGAGAATTGAAACGGCAGATCGGCGTTGTGCCTGAGGGGGTGGCATTATTGGGACGGTTGACTGCAACAGAGTATCTGCAATTTGTGGGCCGCATGTACGACCTGGACGCGGCGACCACCAATCAGCGAACGGAAGAACTACTTGAATTTATGCAACTGGCCGGCGAACACCGGGAACTTGTGACGGACTTCTCGCACGGAATGCAGAAGAAGCTGGCAATGGCAGCCGCCGTGATTCATGGGCCAAAGGTGCGATCTCCTGATGAGCCCTTTGAGGGCGTCGACGCGATTGCAGCGGGAATGCTGAAGAACATGCTGACAGGGATGATCAACCGCGGGGCGACAATTTTTCTCACCACTCATGTGCTGGAGATTGTGGAGCGGCTGTGCAGTCATGTGGCAATCATCTCGAAAGGGCGACTGGTGGCGTTTGGATCGCTCGATGAGTTGAGGGCTGGCGTGGCTAGCGCACTGCCCGGTGTCGAGCAGGGGCAACGGTTCACGTTGGAGGAGATTTTTCTGGCAATTTTGGGAGCAGACGGTCACCGAGAGTCGACGCAGGAACTTTCATGGCTGACGTAACCGGGGTGGGCGTAAATCGGGCAGGCGGAGGAATGCTCGGCCTGAAAGCCCGGACGCAGTACGCGGCCATGGCTCGAATGCGTTGGCGGATATTTATGAATGGTCTCCGCTCTATTCACGGCCTACGTGATCTGGCCGCACCGGGATCGCGTGGATGTTCTATTCCATCTTTGGGCTGGGTTTGGGAATTGGCCTTTGTGCTGGCGCTCACTCGTTAGCATCACGCGCATCATGGCAGTATTTGCCAATCTTGTTTTGGGTGGTGAGCTTTCTATGGCTGATGTTTCCGATAGCTGTAGCCTCATTTCAAGAGCAGTCCGACCTGGGCACTCTGCTACGCTTTCCGATTCGTTTCGGGTCGTACTTTCTGTTGTATTTGATCTCCGGCCTGATGGAGCCTTCCACCTTTGTGGGTGTGCTCTGTTGTTTGGGCGTTTGGCTGGGAATCGTCATCGCGCGACCGGATTTATATTTGTGGGCAGCGCTGGGTCTGTCCGTGTTCGCGGTCTTCAACATTCTGTTGGTGCGCGCTGTCTTTGCTTGGATTACCGCTGGCTGGCGCAGCGAAAGACCCGGGATATTCTGGGCGCAGTATTCATGGTTCTTATCGTGGGCCTCCTGGCGATCAATTCAGTGTGGAACCAGAAACGCTATGAGGGCACGAAGAACCACAAGGAAGAGGCAGCGCCCTTACGGGAGGCACTGGACAAATATGCGCCGTTGCTAAGGACCGCGAACCTGGTGCAGCAATGGCTGCCGCCTGGGCTGAGTGCGCGGACGTTGCAGCGGGGCATAGAGCAAAAACCTGTGGCGGGGTTTGCGTCACTGAATATGCTCGGGCTTTGGGTGGTTCTTGCGGGAGGTGCGTTGGCGGGTCGTCTCAAGGCCCAGTATCGGGGACAGAACTTGAGTTGGGCTTCGAGCCGGACAAAGCTGTCGGACGCGGGGGTGGGTGGACATTGGGTGGCTCTCGTCCCTTTGCCGCAATTGTGGAGAAGGAGTTGCGGAGTCTGATGCGTACGGTGCCATTACTCGGGGCTGTGAGTGTACCTATGCTGTTTGTGCTTGTGATTGCAGGCGTATTTCATCACAGTCCCTCCAGTGACATGAACTCGTTTCCTTATGCGTTTCCTTTGTGCGTGGCTTACGCACTCCTTGGATTTACGGGATTGTTTTACAACAATCTGGGTGCTGAAGGAGCCGGGATTGAGTTGTTGTTCCTTTCTCCAACACCGATCAGAACAGTTTTGTTGGCCAAGAATCTGCTCCACTCCATCTTGTTCGTCCTCGTAGGGTTCGCTGCGGGAGTCCTGAGCTGTCTTCGGTTGGGAGTTCCGCCGTTTGTTGTGCTGGCGGCTACTGGCGCGTGGCTTGTTTTTGCGTTGCCGTGCAATTTGGCCGCGGGGAATCATTTTTCACTCACAATGCCGTACCGCATTAATCCCGGCCGAATCACGCGACCGGCGGGAGCGCAGGCGAATACGTTGTCAGCTGCGTTAATTCAGTTGGGAGTGCTTGGAGTCGGGGTGTTGGTCTTTTGGCTCTGCGGTTTTTGAAAAACCGGTGGATACCTGTGCCCATATTCTTGGCGTTGGCCGTGGGCGCATTATTTGTTTGGATGCGTATATTGCACTACTCGGATGACAACGCTAACCAACGCAGGGATTCACTGATAGCGACGCTGATGGAGGCGGAGTAGTAGATGTACCTTCCTGGCGCTGCGCGCCCTCTCTCTCACCGATACCCTTGAACTTGTGCCAGCGGAGCCCTCTGGAGTTATCCGGTGACGAAGTATCAATCGTTCCCAGGCTTAGATATCGCTTTGGGCTCAGTTGGGTGAAGGCGACCACACACAAGCAGAAGGAGTTTCTGAATTCCGGGTATGTTGTCGGCAATCCGTCGCTAACCCTGCTCTCTGCCTGTCTGCGAAAACCGAGTTCTATCCGCAGGCGGTCATCCAGGCGTAACCCGCAGATGCTCACCAGAATCGGCGATGTTCCGCCCCGGCGCTATACTACGCCCTCCTAGCGTTGGCGGGCTTGGAAGAATCGGATGTATAAACGCGCGCGAAGTTTGTACTTGGGTAGAGGGCTTGTGCTAGTTGCCGCTGCTGCGAACTGCCCCGCTTTTTGTCAAATACAACAGCCAGCGGCGCCCCTGAATTCGAAGTAGCCTCAATCAGGCCCCATGCGAGTGCTGACAACAACAGGGCATATGTTCGAGCCTTTCAGGTAGGCTTGTCATGGAAAATTTCTCGCTGAAGCAGTACATCCTCTTTGCCTTCGATGTCCCGAACAACCAGGTTTCGGGCGTTCAGGCATGGATGGATTCCAACCACTTTGATATCCAGGCCACAACCGAGGGCAACGCAACTGTTAAACAGATGGAGGGGCCGATGCTGCAGGCGCTCCTTGAACAGAGGTTTAATCTGAAGGTTCATCGCCAGACGATGGAGCGCCCCGTATATGACCTCACAGTCGAAAAGAGCGGTGTGAAAATGCACCTGTCGAAAGAAGGCAGTTGCACTCCCTATTCCATGGATTCACCGCCGCCGCTCCCTGCATCAGGCGCGCCGCGCCCCATCTATTGTGACTTTCCCCGGCTCGCAAGCGACGGGCTCAACTGGACACTTGAGGGACAGGGGTAAGCGTTGGAAAGCTGGCCACTAGCTTATCTCGATCGGGGCTCGACAGACCTGTCATTGACAGGACCGGACTCACTGGAGGATTTGATTTACATCTGAAGTGGGCTGCTGATCTGCCGGCGAGCGCCCCGGGACCTGGCACCATAGACGATCCAACCGGTCTTTCGATTTTCACCGCGCTAAAGGAACAGCTCGGGTTGAAACTCGAATCGGCCAAAGGACCAGTCGAAATCCTGGTCATAGATCACGTCGAGAAGCCTTCCGAAAATTGAAGGGATGCCCGCCGGGTTTCTCAGGTCCCGATTCTCGGACCTGGGATTCTTACGCCTCTGGAACTGCAGCCGCCCCAGAGTTCCGGTCGTGTTGTGGGCCAACCGGAGATGACGAAGGTTACTGACGTATAGCCGGTCACTCAGAAGTCTGAGATTCGTCAAAGTTCCCGGTTGCCTGATGCACTCTTGGCACCTGACCGCTCTCAAGTGGGTTCAGCACTGCCTGCGAGTTGTTGGTCGCCCGTTCCGAGTTCGCGAACTTGAGTGTGAAGCAGTGGATGGAAAGCCAGCGCCGCGAACGCGAAAAGTAGCAGGCGCTTCTGGAAGCGTTTCATTAGTTGCCCATTCGATCGAACGAATAGCTGCGCCCGAAGGTTCCCGGCGCAGCGTCACGAACGGCTAGTTTGCCGAAATCTGATCTAGGGCGTCCTGTGCGGAAAGGCGGTCACCGTGAGAGTGGCTGATTTTCTCGAAGACGATCATGCCCTTGTTATCAAGAACGAAGGTCGACGGATATGCCGTTTCGTGAGGGGCGTCCCATCGCAACCCGTACATATTCGTGACCGCATAGTTCGGATTGAGATGAGCACAATATTTGAGGGTAGCTCCGCCTGTTTCTCGAGGAACTCTTTGGCATGTTGATCGAGGTTTGCTGGAGGTCCTGGGTAAACGAGGAGCACTCTCGTATTCTTTGCAGCAAAATCCGATGCGTGGTCGATGAAGTCATGGACCTGTCTGACACAATATGGGCACTGGTACCCGGGGAAGCCGCGCAGCACAACCAAAACGAGCTCATGGCCACGCTGCTCCTTTGACATGCGAACGGCTTTCCCGGGTAGGGGTGGACAGAGTGAAATCGGGAGTTTAGCGCCGACGGCTGGGGTCTCCGCAAATGCCGGCGCTCCGAAAAACAGGGTACTCAGAAGGATGAGGATGACGCTCATGATTTGAGCAGAGCGGACTTGATCGAATCTGACGCGTCGGCGGGAGGTTAAACCGGAGACATGCATAGACAGGACTCTCCTTGATATGGACTTGCCAGCCATAGGACAAGCGCGTCGGAGAAAAGTTACAACACGGTTTTCTTACACACGGCGATCCAGCAAGCGATCCAAACAATAACCGTCAAAGTGTGCCCCGGCGATCAAGCGCAGTAAACGAGAGAATAGGTCAACTGAATCCCGACGTGGGCCAGTCCTGACGACGCGGAGCCAAATGTCTCGAACCAATCCACCGCCGGCTTCTTCGAGAGAATGTGATCGTAACGTGGCGCCCTCAGGCCGATCCCGACTTTGTAGTCGGTGTATCCATTGAAACGATTGGCAGGCATATCTGCTCCGCTCCCAGTGGTTCAGGAGGGCTGTGTAGGGGGTCTGTTGGGAGCTAGGCCCTCCTACACGGGTTGAGGTTAGCTCTTCGAAGGCTTGGAGCCGTCCGTCGCGCAAGCGCCCTGGCCCTTGCAGGAGTTCTTTCCTCAGTGGGCCTTGTCGCCGCCGCCCTGTCCCTTACAGTCGTTCTGACCCTTGCAGGAATGTTTAGGGAGCTGTTTCTCGGAGACGACCATCACTCCCGCGATTGCCGCGGAACTTGCTGTTGCTTCCGAGTGGCCCGAAACCGGTTGGGCGTTGAGACGAGCGGTGGTGCCGCCGAGGAGGCCGGCGAATGCCGCGGCCAAAGCGAGGTTACTTACGGTGCTTGTTTTCATGAAGAGTTCCTTTCTTCGATTGGTTCAGGTGATGTGCCTGGATGTAAATTTGACCCAAGTGCAATTGGCTGGGAAAACCTGGGCTCGCACGTTTGGAGATGCCCTTCCTGTGCCGCATATTTGAAGCGCGAGCGTGCGGTTGGTTACAAGCCGCCGAAAACTTCAGAGCGAGGTCGTAGCAGCTGCGACAATCGCGCCCTGATGTTGCTCCTGGGCAAATAGAATCAGGTGATGGCGGGAGCCGCCGCCGAGTTGGAATCCATCAGGAAACGGTATGTGTACGGATTCCGCTGAGTCGCCCTTGACTGTTGCCACGCGCGTCAGTAGACGCGCGACTGAGACATGCTGAAGGACCGTCCCGCTGTTTCCTCCCCGCTGCACGCTGGAACGGTCCGCATCATCTGTCAGAAAGGCGACGATGTCGAGAGGACGCCGCACGTTCCCCGTCAAAGAAAACTTCACATCCAGCCCCGCGGACGAAGGCGCGTAGGAGAGGATGCTCACACCCAGATGATCGCGCCGCGCGTCGTCTCGGAGAGCCATCTTGAGACCGCCGACATCGCTTCCAACGAACTGCTCACGCCCATTCAAAACCATTTGCGGCATGTAAGATCCCTCAGGAGAAAGGAGCGATGAGTAGATACTCTGCCTCTCGGTAAAGACTGGCGAAGAGTATGGGTCTTTCCAGCCGAGGTAGTTCCAGTATGTAACGTGCTCACTGATACCGACAATCAACTGGCCAGCGCTTGTTTGCTTCAGATTGATCGCGCGCAACAGAGTATCGGCCGGAGGGCAGCTTAAACATCCTTCTGATGTGAAGAGCTCCACGACCGCTACGGAAGCGGGCTTTTCCGCGGCGGCTCCGCTGGGCGCGGCAGAACACGCAGCCGGGCTGATACCGGGGAGCGCCAACGAAAGAGCAAACAAGAGACGAAGCTGCATGGACCCACCTCCTGCCAAATGCTTCTCATCCGACACAGCGAATCTCAAACGGTTACACGGGCCATTTTCGAAAGCCGGCCTGTAACCGAACTGAGCCCCGAGCCTCTAACGTGGAGAAAAAGGATCCGCGCCGCGGAGGAGCAAGGCACTCAGCCGAAGGAAGAGAGCATGAGTCAGCTTCTACATATCTATCGTCGAGTCACTTCAGCATTCTCCTCACTGCGACCTTCCATGTTGCTGGCCGTCCGGCTCTATTGGGGATTTCAGTTTGCTCAGACAGGATGGGGCAAGCTTCACAATCTGCCGAGGATCACGGCATTTTTCGCGAGCCTCAACATCCCATTTCCCGGCTTCAACGCTCCCTTCATCTCCATCCTGGAACTTGTGGGCGGTACCCTCTTCATCCTTGGGTTGTTCTCGCGGCCAATCGCATTTCTTCTGGCCTGCAACATGTTCGTGGCCTACTGGACAGCCGATCACGACGCGCTCATCTCGATCTTTTCCGATCCGGGCAAGTTCTACGTGGCCGACCCGTACACATTCCTGTTTGCCTCGCTCATGGTTCTGATCTTCGGTGCCGGTCTTTATTCGGTCGATACTCTTATCGCCAGACATCTGGGGTCACATTCGATGATGCGGATTTCCTCATCAGCACGGCCAATCACCGCGAGCCGGTAAAGAAGTAGCGTTTCTCCGCAACATTTTGTAACCTTTCGCGGATCCGGGCGTCCGATTGCAGCGACTCATCGCGCACGCGATGGGCGTTCGCATCGACCGCTCGCTCGATGAGCAAGTCAGCTTTCAATATTTCCGAATTCCCGAAGCGGATGACAAGGAGAGTAGTCATGGGCAAGTTGGAGGGTAAAGTCGCGGTGATTACCGGAGCAACCTCCGGAATGGCGCTGGCGGCAGCAAAGCTGTTTGCCGACGAGGAAGCGTACGTGTTCATTACGGGCCGGAGGCAAGAGAACCTGGATGATGCCGTCAAAGCGATTGGACCGAATGTGACGGGAGTGCAGGGCGATTCGGCGAAGCTCGCTGATCTCGACCGGCTCTACGAGACGGTCAAGCGGGAGAAGGGCTATATCGATGTAGTGTTTGCTAGCGCCGGTCATGGCGGTCGCACGCCCCTTGGGGAAATCACAGAAGAGCAGTTCGACAGCATCTTTTCCCTGAATACCCGCGGCACACTCTTCACCGTGCAGAAGGCGCTGCCCATGATGCGGAATGGCGGATCGATCATCATGAACGGCTCGATCGCTCACCTCAAGGGTATGCCGGGGCTGGGCGTTTATGCGGGAAGCAAAGCAGCGCTGCGGTCGTTCGCGCGATCATGGGCGGTGGAACTCGCAGAGCGCAGGATCCGCGTTAACGTGCTCAGTCCGGGACCGATCGCTACCAACGCTCTCGCGAACGCCCCTGCGGAAGCGAAGGAGTACTTCCTGTCGGCCATTCCTCGTAAGGAGTTCGGACGCTCGGAAGAGATTGCGACGACGGCTCTATTTCTCGCCTCCGACGACTCGAGCTTCGTGAACGGCAGCGAGATTTGCGTCGATGGCGGTTTGGCACAGATCTAATTATCGAAAGATGCCAATCAACTATGACCGAAACGCCCCGGGACCTGGCACCATAGACGATCCAACCGGTCTTTCGATTTTCACCGCGCTAAAGGAACAGCTCGGGTTGAAGCTCGAATCGGCCAAAGGACCAGTCGAAATCCTGGTCATAGATTGATCACATCCCGCTACACCCGTCATTGCCCGCTGCGCGCCAGCAACTCTTCGATCTCCAGTCCGACAGCGCGTTCTTCAATATCGTTATAAATATGCAGCCGGAAATACACTCGCCCATCTTCGCCGATCAGAAATGTCGAAGGAAACATGTGGACGTGATATACATGGTCGGCCCAATCCTCGCTTCCCTTTAGCGGAATGAAGTCATAGCCTTTGTTCTTGAGCAAAGGTAGAACAAATGCCTCTTGCCCTTCCATGGAGTTGATGGCCAGGGAGGAATAGGGATCGCGGTAGGGACGCATATCGCTATGCGCCCCTACCGCGATCCCTATTTACCTATGTCGCCCTATTTATCTATTTACCCTTGTCGCCCTATTTTCGCCAGCGGCAACGGGCGGCGGGAAGACTCAGTCCAGCGGTGGAACTGCCCCACTCAAGCCAACACAAGGCTTGAGTGGGCCACCCGCCCTCAGCCGCACAAACCCTGAGGCAGCCTTCTCATCCACGCACCGCCGCTTCCAGGAATATAGCTTCGAAGCCGCTATCCCGCGCTCACGACAAAACTCCGCAACTGTCTTGCCGCTCTGGTCTTGCTCAGAGATCAGCCCTCGCCATTTCGCCTCTGCTTCTGCTCCACGCGCTCTCATCCCCCCAGACTGACACCTCCGAAGGCAGATGAAAAGATGCGGTTCAAATAGCGCTCACCTCACTTCTGGCAAAAGCGTTACTACGATTTCAATGTCCGGAATCGCCAGCAGTTTGTAGAGAAGCTTCGGTATATTCATCGCAATCCGGTGAAGCGCCGTCTGTGTGATTGTCCTGAAGATTGGGAGTGGAGCAGTTTCCGCCACTATGCGACCGGATGCGAGGGAACAGTTGAGCTCGAATCGGAATGGACGGCAAGACAGCGCGAACGGACGGCGGGAAGACTCAGTTCAGCGGTGGAACTGCCCCACTCAAGCCAACACAAGGCTTGAATGGGCCACCCGCCCTGACCGAATAGGTCTGGTGAAGAATCGAGCGATGAGAAGCAGTTACTTGCTTTTCGCGTTCGTTTCTAAACGTTGGATTTCACCCAGGAGGGCGTCGTATTCCTGGACAATGGCGTGCTGAAGTCCACCCTCGCTCCAGCGCAACGGATCACCGGCATCACTACCTATTGGGGAACTAAGATGTTGCTTCCTGCGCTGGCTGATGAGATCAATTACATCTTCGACTGTCATAGAAACCTCCTGACTGAGGTTGATGCTGCTGCCACGATTGAAACTTCGCCTGCTCTATAGGTCGTAATAAAGGAAGAATTCGTAGGGTGCGGGGCGAAGGTTTACGGGAGCCAGTTCGCGCTCACGCTTGTAGCGGATCCAAGTCTCAATCAGATCTTTGGTGAAGACATCTCCTTGCAACAAAAACTCGTAATCCTCCTCCAAAGCGTCTAGAACTTCGCCAAGCGAGCCCGGTGTGCTCCTGATCTTTGCTGCTTCAGACGGCTCAAGTTCATACAAGTCTTTATCCAATGGATCTCCGGGATCAATGCGGTTCTGTATGCCATCGAGTCCGGCCAACAGAAGAGCAGGAAAACACAGGTAGGGATTGGCGGAAGGATCGGGGCAACGGAATTCGATACGCTTTGCCTTTGGACTGGTGGAGTAGACCGGGATCCGGCACGCAGCGGAGCGGTTGCGTTGCGAGTAGGCCAGATTCACCGGAGCCTCGTAGCCCGGTACCAGCCGGCGGTATGAGTTTGTGGTGGGGGCGGCCAGCGCCAATAACGCCGGCGCATGTTTGAGAAGTCCGCCAATGTAGTATTTGGCCGTCTGGCTTAATAGGGCGTAACCGTTGGCATCGTAGAAAACATTCGTCTCGCCTTTCCACAGGCTTTGATGCACGTGCATGCCGGAGCCATTGTCGCCGAAGAGCGGTTTGGGCATGAATGTGGCTGTCATGCCATGTTTTTTGGCGATCATGCGAATGATGTACTTGTAGTTCAGCAAATTGTCGGCCATCCTGGTGAGCGTGCTGAAGCGCATGTCGAGCTCACACTGGCCGGCCGTACCTACCTCGTGATGATGCGCTTCGACCTTCACTCCCAAATCTTGGAGTGCCAGCATGATCTCGGATCGGACGTCCTGCAGTTGGTCTGATGGTGGCACCGGGAAGTAGCCTTCCTTGTGCCGCAGTTTGTAACCAAGGTTTGGGCCATCTTCCCGCCCGCTATTCCAAATGCCCTCGTTGGAGTCGATGAAATAGTAACCGCAGTGCGCCGTCTGGTCGTAGCGGACATCGCTAAAGATGTAAAACTCCGCCTCGGGTCCCCAGTAGCTGAGATCGGCAATCCCTGTGCTCTTCAGGTAGAGTTCCGCTCTGCGTGCCACGTGGCGAGGATCGCGACTGTAAGGCTTTCTGCTGATCGGGTCGTACACATCGCAAATCAGGTTCAGTGTGGGAACGGAAAGCACCGGGTCCAGAACGGCGGTTTCAGCGTCCGGAATCAGAAGCATGTCGCTCTCATGGATCTGCTGGAATCCGCGAATGCTCGAGCCATCGAAGCCGATCCCATCGCTGAACAAGTCATCCTCGAGATCTCCCACGGGAATTGAAAAGTGTTGCCACATTCCCGGGAGATCAATAAACCTGAGGTCAACGATCTTGACGCCGGCATTCTTGGCCAGTTCTCTAATCTCGGCGGGGGTACTTGGCATGCTGCTCGCTCCTTTCAGTTGTGGTTGTGATATTGATTCTCGATGCGACCAAAACCAGTAGAGGCAAAGGAATGATCCCTGCACACAATCGGGTTTTAAGATGAGGAATTATACAGCCTTGGTGTAAAGAACCTATAAAAGATTTCGAAAGAAATCTACGGATAGGCGAGAACCTGTTGAGTGTCATCCGCCATTCGAATGATTCGATTCGCCCCGCGAGCTGCGGAGAGTTGTGCTGCCAAAATCAATAGGTTCAGGCCAGAGAGCGCGCAGAGCCAGGAAATGAAGTTATGCCGCGCGGTTCAACCGGTGACGGGGCCGCTAGAAACACCGGGGAATTGCCACGCCTGCCTGAGAAGTGAAGCGAGCAGCACCACGAGGGCCTGACGGATGTCCTCCTCTGCGATGAACCGCTTCTCTTCTGCAGCCTTTTTTACGACTTGACGGAGATAAGAATCACAAAAGACCATTGACCACTCGGCTGGTATCAAGGCAGCTTGTCCGTGCCCGTCGAGGTGAACGACGGAAGGCGCAGGAAGATTGTCCGCGAAACGGACGCGTCCGGTATTTAGGGCACAATTCAATTTATCGGGCAAAGAGAATTCAACCTGCTCGAGAAGCTTCCGGGCCGCCACTGCAAAAGTTTCGGGAACCGTTTCCAAGAGTATGATGCCGGCGCCGTCTGCGCTGAGGTTGTGTCCGACCAATGGGTCCTGGCAGTTCCTCGCCCGCGCGTATGCGATGCTTGCGGCGCGCGCCAGATCACGATCAACGTCATCCAGGCATGGCCGACTGGGAGCCATGCGAGCGTAGTATCGATATCTCGCCAAATAGGAAAGCTCTGCCTCCGATCCGTGAAAATGTTCATATTGATAGAGAAGATCTTCTTCAAGCGCCAGGAGCCCTCGCACCCGTGCCAGTGTGGCATACCACTTGAATGCTTTGTGCAGGTACCAGTCGCGTGTTTTATACAGACGGTCTTTGCCGGTATTCTCACCGAAGATATTGAAGCTCAGCTGGTTGAACATCTCGATGTAGTCGTCTCGCTGCTGTGCGATCAGATCAGACCATTGCAGATTGGCCGATTCCAAGTGTTGATCCAGAGAGCTTTCAGGAAAATAGGCGAAGTGGGGAGAATAGCCGCCATCATGATGAATATTTCCCCGGACGAACCCGGGCTTCATAGCTATCAGAAAGAAGTGAAACCCATGGACGAGCGCAGTCCGGTTGTCGCGGAGTTGCACCTGGGGGAGTCCTTGCGCATCCTTTCCAAACAACAGCGGATAGAGTTTATATTTGTGGAGCTCTCGCGTCAGGTTCCGCTCTAGTTCTGACTTGAAGCCAGAAAGATGGCCGACCTCAGGAGGCAAGAAGATTCGCCAATCCAGATCGCGTATGTAATCCCAATCCACTTGTCCCCAGCGGCTGACGCTCAGGCCCATGCTTCCGTATGGGGAAATTGGCGTTTTCCCCACGCATTCCAAAAGATGTGGGCTCCCACGAGCGTAAGCGCAAAGAGCCTCATCTACAACGTGGCGGACCAAAGGAACCAGCGCAAGGTCTTGGGACCCTCCGAATCGCTCCTTAGGCAACAGAAAAGGTTCCACGTTAACAAGGTTGCGATGTGCTGCGATGAAAGGTTGAATCCGCAAACCCCGAAAGGACAAGCCCGCTGCTGCGTTTGGGAAGACCAATTCTAGTGCTTCGAGAAGAATGGGATTTCGGGAAGCAAGCAGTGCGCACAATTTCCTGCACGATCGATCCGTTGCATTTAGCGGAAGGTTGGCGCGTAACCATATCTTCTCCGACGATCGAGTTTAATTTTAGCCTTGGAAGGCGCACTTGTTCTGCCGGGTTCGGTCTTCCATAACACGTTTTAGTTAACAGGGCATCCCTCTGCCGACATGAACGGCGCTCCGCAGTGGAAGGCAGCCGGCAACTGCTTGCTGTATTCACGCCAGCAAGACTGTCAAGCAGACAGAGGCTCAACAGCCGTTTCTGATGGAATCAAGCGCAGCAAGAAGCGCACCCGGTTTCGGCCCAAAATCGAACGCCTTACGTGTCTGGGAACAACAAGATTACGACTGAAAAGTCGGCTAGTGTCTGCCGATCTGTTTGGGCAAGATCGTCCGTTGACGCCAACAGGGCAATGCGCTCATCGAGCCGGATAGAGGGCGATTTTCAAATTGCGGTCGGATCGTCGCCTACCCGTCTATTACTCATCGGTAAACAGGACGCGAGATTCGTTCGCAAAACTCTCAAGAAATCCGAATTTCTAACTGGGGTCGGGAGAACCACAATGGACTTTGCAAAGCTAGTGGCCTGTAACAGCTGATTTGGTAGTGCCCCATATCTGGCGTCCCTTCTGCGCCAGATGTGGGAACCGCAGATCCCTCCACTCCGCTGCGCTCCGGTCGAGATGACAAAGTTAGGTGTAGTGGCCAACCAAGCCTTCCTCAGCTCGATTTTCATCCTCCTGAGTGAGTTGGGATTCCGCAGCCGGGAGGCTCTAGTGGCCTGTAACAGCTGATTTGGTAGTAGAGCCGCAGGGGCTAAAGCCCAATGTTTTTCTCAGCTCTTTGCGGCCCGACTAAAGTCGGGCCCTGATACAAAGCATGAAAACCGTGGCGTCTAGCAGGGGTCGCGCATTTTCGCAAATGCGGTTCTACTCCTGAATCAGCTGTTACAGTCCACCTAGTTGAATGGGGCCTGCCCTGGTGGCAACTTCGTTGTTTGTCGAGGACACGGACGCGTATGATGTGCGAGACAGATGTCCAAACCGGAAATTCCGGTTGATAGTGTTTCAAATCGGCCTTCAATATTTGACAACGATTGGATCATCACATGAAGGATTCCTTTTATGACTGAAACCACATCCGCTGAGCCGTCGGGTGATGGTGTGCGCGGATCTCAAGCGAACACAGGTAACAAACTGCAGGCGAAGAGTGTTCTAACGAAGATTGCAGCGTTTGTTGCAGATCGAAATATCCCTTTCCTTGTTTGCAGCATTGGAATGATCGTGATGTTGCTGTGGGCGGGCAAGTTCAAAATGACAGCACCCGGAGCAGAGGGCATCATCCCGCTCGTCACTAACAGCCCACTTATCAGTTGGCAATTCAAGGTCTTTGGACCATATATTGGGTCGGATATGATCGGGGCCACTGAATGGACAGCAGCAATCCTACTGATCATTGGCTACTTTAAACCTAAAGCAGGCATTCTGGGCGGGATCATTCTAGTCGGCATGTTCTTCACCACAAGCACCATGTTGATCACGACTCCGGATGACACCGTCGTGGTACACGGCATCCATTACATGAACAATCTCGGCCTGTTTCTCTTCAAGGACATTATCTCTTTCGGAGTTGCGTTCTATCTGATCAGCTATTATGGCCGAAAAGCGATCATGGCTGAAAACCAGAGATGATGGTCTGCGGGGAATACCAACGGACTCCCAAGGGTACATTGCGTTTTGCAGCTCGAGCATGACAAGATCTCGGCGCTCAAGGATCACGGCAGGTCTCGAATGAACGCATTCATGTCGCCAAGGACCTCCGCTTCGTTCGATTGGAACACAACATGGTTTGCGTTCGGAATCTCCACCACTCGCGCCTGCGGATTGCCCGCCTTAAACGCATCGGCCTCCTCGGATGTACGAGCGCGGTCTTCGGCCGTCATCGCCGCGCGCTTTGCTGGGTCTTTCGGGGCATTTGCCGGCAGCGCATGAGGATCGGCAAAGATGGCCAGGACCGGGACCTTGACGCCGGAATAGACTTCCTCGCCGCGCTCAATGGCAGCGACGATCTGCGTCGTGGGCGTGTCCGGTGGGCCGGGAGCGGTGTCGGGAACGGATTGCAAGTGCTTCAACCCTTGCTGGAAATCCCGCTCTACGCGTGGCATGGTTACGTCAAGGAGGTGTTGGACGCGCACCTTCTGCTCTCGCGGCGACAGCGGACTGATAAGCTCCCTTAGCTCCATACGCAGCTCGTCGGTATCCAATTCCGCCGATCTCGGATCTCCCTCCACGGCCTTCCGGTTGTAAAAGGCGTAGGGATACGCGGCGTCAAGATAGATGAGCCCCGCGACCTTGTTCGGGAAGCGCGTTCCGATGGAGGCTCAACTCTTCGCCGGCGAGGGAATGCCCGACCAGGATGGGCCGATTGATTTTGAGCGCGTCCATCACTGCCAGCACGTCATCGCCGAGCCGGTCGGCAGAATAGTTTTCGCAGTCCGGCTTGGGCCTGCTGGAAGCTCCAAAGCCGCGGCGTGTGATGGCGTAGACGTGATATTTCGGAACCAGCTTGGCTGCGAACGAGTCCCATTCGTGCACATCGCTTCCCAACCCGGCCAGCAGGATCACGGGGCGCCCCGTCCCGCCCCAATCGAGCACCTGCAATTTCACGCCTGGCTCAACCTGAACGAACTGCGTGGCATTCGAAGGCGCCATAGCGACTTGCGCGCCTTTTCCCCCAGGGTCTCCTTGCGCCCACAGCACCGCTCCAGAGCACACACTGCAGGCCATCACCCAAACCAACGTTTTCTTCATAAGCGGTCTCCTCGGCGAGATCCGGGAATAGGGGGACAGACGGGAGCGTGACACTCTTATCGGAAATCTTCCATTGCTATAGAAAGTATTCTTGCTCGACCACGATTGTCGACGCAGGTGCGCCAAAACCCTTAGTCAAGTGAATAATCATGAGCAGGAACCCCAAAGCATGGCGTTTTAAGTATATTAATGCAGTTCTATCTTGCTGATTCTGGGATGCTTATTGTTGCGTACGCTAAGATGAGATCAGTTTCCAGTCCGCGATGATCTGATAACTCAAAATCGCCGCGATCGCAATCAAAAGGATCTTCTTCCGGCAGATGTTCCCGCATCCGCTTCACCTCCGGGTCCCGCAACTCTGCAAAATACTTCAGGGGATTGTCCATTTCTGCATCTCAGCCCAGCAATCACAACTCGCATATTGCAATTAAGATGCGTTCGCCCCGCGTTCATCCATCTTTCTCTTGACACCTTTGGCCCGGATGGTTTCGAATGGACGGCATTTGTATGGAGACGAGGTCTCATATCGTGATACCTCGAGAGGCTGCGACTCACGTGGGGTGATGAAACTCGACCACCTGGGCGGAGATAGCCAATTACTACCTTGGGTTCACGCTCCGGGTGGTCCATTGCCTGCCCAGATCAGGCGCAGCTTAAGCAGATGGGGTAGCAGTTCGCCGCGGTAAAGGAGCAGACGCAAATATGAAAGCAATTGTTTGCACACTTGTCGCTTGTAGTCTTTTGGCCACCACTCGCTCATGGTCTCAAATCGATATCGGACAAATATCCGGGACGGTGGTTGATAACACCAAGGCTGTCGTGCCTGGGGTTTCGATATCGGCGATCAACGAAGAGGACAACAACATCCGCACGACAACCACAAATAGTTCCGGATACTACACCTTTCCCAATCTAATGGTCGGAACTTACACTATCACCGCGGAAGCAAAGGGATTCTCGAAGTACAGTCACACGGGCATTCACCTGAACGCCGCGGATCAGGTCGACGTATCCGTGCAACTGAGCCTGGGTTCTATCACACAGACGGTTCAAGTAAGCGGATCCGAGAGCCAGTCCCTTAGCCTTGAGCCCTCCACGGGTGGCACCGTCACTGCGACGCAATTCAAGCAGCTGGAGGTGAACGGCAGAAACCCGGTATATTTGGGCTTACTTCAGCCCGGTGTTGTCGGGACGGATATCTCCACGTTTGACCCGGACAGCGTTAGCAACGGATCGTTTGCCATTAACGGCGGACGCCCCGACGAATACACAGTCTATGTGGATGGGGCGATGGCCACTCGCACCCGGGAATCGGGTTCGATGCTAGGCGCGCAAGATATGGAATCCCTTCAGGAGATTCAGGTCCTTACCGGAAACTTCGATGCTCAGTACGGCCGCTCCAACGCAGGCCAGATTCGATTCGTCACCAAGAGCGGCACCTCGCAATTTCACGGTGAGGCCTACGAGGTGCTGCGTAATTCCTTTTTTGACGCCAATACCTGGTCGCGAAATTCCAGCCCCATATCAATTCTGAACTCCAGGCCTCCACAGCAAAATTACAACGATTTCGGCTACGCCATCGGGGGCCCTTTCTTTTATCCCGGAAAGTTCAACCAGGATCGAAGCAAGTTCTTCTTCTTCGTAGCTCAGGAATGGGTCCGCCGCGCCTATGTCGACAACACCACCGGCACCGTTCCGACGGCGGCTATGCGGACTGGCGATCTCAGTTATCTTCTCAACCCGGCCAATACGTTCTTCGGCAAAAAGAGAGTGGCTACCGATCCTCTGACAGGTCAGCCTTTTCCCGGCAATATCATCCCATCAGGGCGCCTCAATCAGCAGGGAGTGGCAATCCTCAACGCCTATCCCATGCCGACACCCAACTTCCAGCAGGGCGCGGCCAACTGGATTGCGGCCTTTCCGGTGGCCTCCAACGTGTATAAGACCACTGCCAAGGTTGACTATTACATCAACGCGAAGAATCATCTGTACGCACGCGGAACGTTCATACCGTGGCACTTCAATAACCCACTGGACGATGCCACTACCTTGGGCCTCTATCGGTCACTCTGGTCGCGGCCAAACCGGACAGCCATCATCGACCTGACCACTACGTTTTCACCGACTTTTCTGAATGACTTCTCCATTTCGGGAAACTCCGACGGAAAAGGCAGTATCACAGCCGATCCCGCATGCGGCGCGTCTTGCGAGCGGAGCACGTATGGCCTCACCTATCCCTATTTGTATCCGGGAACCAAGCTCTTTGATCAAAAACTTCCCAATTTCGCAGTAACCGGGCTCACCTCAGTCGATCTCGGCCCCTACCCTGGTTCCTGGTCGGGATTTGTCGTGGACCTCACGGACAACGTAACAAAAGTTATTAAGAATCACACGATCATGTTTGGCGGCACCGCGGAACGCGCTGGACAGAACGATCAGATTCAGCTCACTAGCGCAAGCGCGCCGCAGACCGAAAACCAGAACGGCGCTTTTCAATTCCTTGACACCGGCACGCCCAACACTACCGGTCTTGGGATCGCGAATGCGCTCCTGGGAAACTTCAATAACTATGCAGAGTTCGGTTCAAAGCCGGAGACTCCCTGGGTTGCGAACGCCCTGGATCTATTCGCCCAGGACGTATGGCAGGTGATTCCCAAGCTCAGTCTGCACTATGGCCTGCGCTATTCGATCTGGCCGGCCTGGGGCACCACAAATGGCACGCTGGCGCAGTTTGATCCGGCTTTCTACAATGCTTCTCAGGCTGCTACTGTAAGTCCCTCCACGGGATTTATTACCAGCGGATCTCCCTATAACGGCATGGTGTTGCCCGGCAGCGGACCGACGGCGAACGCTCTAAAACGCTATCCATTCCTCAGTCAATACCAAAGTCTCTACCACAATCTCCCGGCTGGGTTCATTCCTACGCAGTGGAGTTTAGTGCAGCCACGCTTTGGCGCGGCCTATGAAATCAATTCGAATACCGTTATTCGTGTTGGTCTCGGCTACTTCGCCGATCGGACCGCCATCAATCGCGACACCGCGCTCGGAGGCAATCCTCCGTTCATGCCCCAGACGGCAATTCTGAACGCAAATATCGACAACCTGACAGGAGCAGGTTCCGTAGTCGTGCCCTTCACGATGACGGTCAATTCACGGTCGAATGTCTGGCCCACGGCCTGGGAATATAACGCCACGGTCCAGCGTCAGCTTAGACAAGGCATCAGTCTCTCCGCGGGCTACGTGGGCAACCGCGGCATTCATCTCCAGATCAAGCGTAATATCAACCAGCTCGTCACCCCTGGAACCGTCTATGCCTACCCCAATATAAACCCCAATGCGCTGCGTCCCTACGTCGGAGCGGGCATCATCGACGTATCCGAAAACTCAGGGCTTTCCTGGTATAACGGGCTTCAGGTCAGGGCCAACAGCACCAGCGGACCTGTCACCTACAGCGTGTCTTACACCCTTTCCAAGTCTCTCGACGATACGTCCATCCTCACGGACGTTCTGCCGAATGCCTATGACAAGCACAGCTACTGGGGCCGGTCCGATTTCAACGTGACCCAGGCTTTGATTTTCAGCTACATCTACAACATACCGTTTCACGGCAATAGTCTGGCCAACGCGGTCCTCGCCCATTGGACTCTCTCCGGCATCAATCAGTTCGAATCCGGGGTCCCTTTCTCCGTTCGACAAAACATCGATTACGCCGGTATTGGTCCCGGGAGCGGAATTCAATTCTGGAACATCTCGGGTAAGACCTCCGGTTGTCGAACATCGTTCATCCCGAGTAAGGGCGCTACGCTCTATTGTAAAAGTGCGTTTACCGCGCCGGCCCTTGGAAGCTTCGCCACTGGACTGAACAGGAATGTGTTCACCCAGCCCGGATTTCTCGAGTGGAATCTGGCGGTTCACAAGCAATTTCCTGTTTACGAACAGGCGACCCTGGAATTTCGCGCCGAAGCATTCAACCTGCTCAATCATTCGAACTGGTCGACCGTGGACTCTACACCGACGGATGCTGCCTTTATGCAGGTCACCTCGAAAACCGGCAATCGCAACTTGCAATTCACGTTGAAGCTGGCGTTTTGAATACATGGTCTTTACCGAGCGCTACCATCTTAAACGCGGGGTATGCTGCCACTGCCCCTACAAAGAGTACTCAGCGTAGTTGTCGAGTACAGCTCCGCTTCGCTCTCTCGAAAATGGTCTAGGGAAACTGGGCATCAGTCTCTAGCCGCTGCCATAAATTTGTCATCTCGACCGGAGCGAAGCGGAGCGGAGAGATCTGCGGTTTCCCACATCTGGCGCAAAGGGCGCGCCAGATATGGGGCACCCTCGGATTGGTGGTCGTTTTGGATCCATATTTCAAGCAGTTCCTGGGGCACCCAGGATTTGTGGTCATCTTTTGGGAAACCGCAGATCTCTCCACTGCGCTGCGCTCCGGTCGAGATGACAAAGTTAGATGTAATTACCGATCAAGCCTTCCATCCATGGATGAGCCGCGGGCCATGCCCTCTGATTTCATCTCGATGCGCAGTCTGTGATGCATCATTCGTGACGCAAGGCGTTCATCGGATCGACAGCGGCCGCTCTCGAAGCCGGAATGAGGCAGGCGGCGAGTGTTGTAACCAGCAGCAGTATCGGGACCAGAGCAAAAGTGATTGGATCGATGGCCGGGACGTTATAGAGAAAGCCGGCCAAGAGCCGCGTGGATGCCATTGCCGCAGCCAGCCCAAGCAGCAAGCCTACTGCAAGCAGTCCGAGTCCTTCTTGTAAGATGAGGCGCACCACGCGAGCTTTGGATGAACCCAGCGCCATGCGGATTCCAATCTCCCCCGTCCTCTGCCTGACGGAATAGGCAAGCAGCCCATAGACTCCTACTACGGCCAGAAACATTGCTATGGCTGAGAACACTGTCAGCAGGGTGGTCTGAAACCGGCGTCTTGCGGTAGCCCGCGTCTCCAGATCGCCCATCGAATGAACGTCCGCAATCGCCATATTCGGATCGAGGCTGCGCACTGCCGCGCGGATTTCCGAGACGATAGCATCTTGAGGGAGGGGTGAGCGCACGGCAAGGGAGGCACTGTTCTGATTCGCCTGCCAGAACGGAGTATATATTTGCGGCGCAGCGGCGGCCTCCAGACTCATATTCCGAACATCTCCCACGACACCGACGATTCTGATCCATGGCTGTGTAGGGGAGCCGCGAAAATAGTGTGCAGTTGCATCGCGCCCTTCGAAGTACTTCTTGGCAAAGGCTTGGTTGACCATCGCCACGGCCGGATGCCCCGGTCCGTCTTGGTCACCGAGGCCCCGGCCGTTCAGCAATGGAATCTGCATCGCCGAAAGATAGTCCGGTGTGATCGCCCGCCCCTCCACCAACTGATCCGTCTTGTTCGGATAACCCTTCACTTCAAAGAACCCCAGGCTTTCTGAGCCGCTCAGAGGGAGATAGTTCACCAGCCCGGCAGCCTGGACGCCCTGGATAGCTCTGATCCTGTCAAGGAGCCGTTGAAAGAAGGTTCGCCGGCTTTGCGCAGTGGCGTATTGCGGAGTCAGATGCACATTCACAGTTACCGTGGAAGCCGAGAAGCCGGCGTTGAGAGAAAGGACATTCAAGTAGCTGTGCAACAACAGGCCGGTTCCGATGAGCAGCATGACCACCAGCGCAACCTGCGCTATTGCCAGACCGCTTCTTACCCGTTTGCGCTCTCCTACAATTCCTCGCATTCCTCCAGTCTTCAAAAACTCCACAAGATTGATGCGGGTGGCAGAGAGGGAGGGCAATATGCCGAAGAGAATGCTTGTCAGCACCGTAACAAGAACTAGAAAGGCCATGACACGGAGGTCCAGCGTTGCGTCTTGCATTCTTGGGATATTCCCCGGGTTGAGTTTCAGAAGCGCGTGAAGGAAGAGGTAAGCCAGCCCAATGCCCACAAGGCCTGCTCCTGCACTCAACATTAAAGCTTCCGTCAACATCTGGCGCAGCAAGCGCCCGCGCCGGGCGCCTAATGTTGCCCGCACGCCGAGGTCGTGGGTCCGGTTTGCGGCGCGCGCCAGGAGCAAGTTCGCGGCATTGCCACAAGCGATCAGCAGTACAAAGCCGACTGCGCCCATTAGGAACCACATCAAAGGCCTCACAGGACCGAGAGCCAGTTCACGGAATGGCTTGACGAGCGCCCCCCAGCCGCGCATCTCCGGGCTGTGCAGCAAATCGAGCCGCGACATGATCGTGCTCATTTCCGCTTGGGCTTCCCGCAAAGTGACCTTCGGCTTCAGGCGTGCAACGGCAAAACCGTTCCATTCCGTTCGATCTGCCTTTCGCTGGGGCGTGAGCGCGGAGGGCAGCCAAAGCTGTGTTGTTTCTATTCCGGCGTCCCCATAAGCGAGATCGCTCTTGTGCGGGTATGCAAACTCCGGCGGCATTACGCCTATGATCCGATATGGCGTTCCATCGAGCCGTAGCGCGCGGCCTAAGATGTCACTCCTTCCTGCAAACATGGATTCCCAGATCGCATGGCTAATGACCACCACGCGATCGCTTCCTGGCTGCTCATCGCTAGCATCAAAGACCCGGCCAAAATCAGGAGCGGATTGCAACGTCTTGAAGAAATCGGCATCCACCTTGGCCGCGCCAACCCTCTCCAGCCGGTCACCCGTTGCAAGGTTATAAGTTGCCTGCTGAAAAAGCGTCATCTCCGCAAAGGAATGGCTCTGTCTCTTCAAATCGAAGAAGTCCGCATTCCAGGGTCCAAAGGCTTCTGCGGGAATGTCCCAATGTGGGTTTGGAGTAAAGAGATAGACCAGCCTCTGCGGCTCGCCATAAGGAAGGGAGCGGATGAGCACGGCGTTTACTAAGCTAAAGATCGCAGTGCAGGCTCCAATTCCCAAAGCGAGGGTAAGAATTGTTACCAAGGTAAAGGAACGATCTTTCAAGAGGGTTCGCAGGCCGTAGCGAAGGTCTTGTACGAGATCGTCGATCCAGGCCATGCCGCGCGATTGGTAACAATCTTCGGTAGCCTGAGTGACGCTGCCAAAACTAGCCTTGGCCGCTGCCCGCGCTTGCTCGGGGGACATTCCGTTGGCTATGTTCTCTTCCGTTTGTCGTTCCACGTGGAACAATAGCTCCTCACTTAACTCGACATTGCTCGCATCCTTTTCAAGAAACGACCGCAAGCGGCGAAGGAGACTATGAAATAAGCGCATAGGAACCTCACTTACACAACTTTAAGTACGACTTGAACCGCCGTTGACAGCCGGTCTGACGAGTCTTTTCCAGCCTCCAGCCGTTTACGTCCCGCCTTGGTGAGCGTGTAGTATTTTGCCCGCCGGTTGTTTTCAGACTCGCCCCACTCCGCCTCAATCCACGCCTGATGCTCGAACTGGTGCAGTGCCGGATACAGAGCGCCCTGGTTCACACGTAGAACATCCTGCGAGAGTTGACGAATACGCTGCGCAACGGCCCACCCGTGCATTGGCTCCAAACTTAGGACCTTCAGAATGATGAGGTTTAGAGTTCCCTGGAGCAGACGGAAGACTTGGTCATGCTCTCCTCTCAATCACTGACAGGAGCAGAATACAAAAGTTTCCTGTTTGCGCAAAACGGATTTAGAGCGTTTCCTCATGCAGAACCGGGTGCCTCAGGCTCGCGAAGCTAGCC
>CAVPKQ010000035.1:0-328253 GCA_963705665.1 uncultured Acidobacteriaceae bacterium
AGGCTAGCTTCGCGAACCTGGGGCACCCGGCTACCATCCATATACAAGGTCCGCGGTTACACACGTAAACCGCAGATCTCTCCACTCCGGTCGAGATGACAAAGTTAGGTGTAATTGCCAACCAAGCCTTCCTCAACCCGATTTTCATCCCCTTGGGTGGGCCGCAGGCCCATGAACACTCTGTCGAAAATTATCCTGGGACCGGCGCCAGGATCAGTTTCTAGCCACTACCATTGTCTTCGGAACAAAGGAAAGGACGCCCAGGATTGCGGCGAAAACAGCGTTGCTACTGAGCTGGTTTTATCTGTCCCTTCCTCAACAAAACGGAGTTATACAGGATCATGGCAGCGTCTTCAACGGTCGCCGGCTCGCCGTCATTTTTTGTAATCCCCGCGCGGAGTGCGCTTTCATCCGGCGCGTGTGCTTTGTCCACCGCCGCACTGAGAATGGCGGTAGCCTGTGCGAACTCGCCAATGGTTATCGAGTAGGTAGGGCAAAAGTCCTTTGGCGAACTGCTGCACACTGGCGCCGCTCCCGCGGCATGCAAAGCCGAGACTGAATTGAAGATAGGATCGTAAAGCGGTACATCGGCATAGGCTTGATCGAGTATCTGCGGCGCGGGATCGAAGCCGCCGGTATTGACAACCGACATGTTGCCTGACCGTTTGCCAAGAAAGACATTCACGAGGATGCGCGCGCTCTCCGCGCGTGTGAGTTGTTTGAAGGGTTGAAAACTGTCTTCGCCCGCAACCGTAATCCACTGATGCACGATGGCAAACTGAGCGGCCTGCCATTCTTTGCTTGGGGCGGCAAAGTCAGGCGTTTTCTCGCGAGCCAGAATGGCTCCCGATTGGAGCAGGCTGATTTGAACTTTATCGGAAGAAACATCACGCGGCTGTATATGTTCCGCGACGGCCAAGGCAGCCAGTGTTCCAACAGCCTGGCCGGTCAGCATTGTGATGGGCTGCAGTCTTGTAGCGCCGTTGGCGAGCCGTGACTGCGATATGTTTTTCTCCGCGGCGAGCAATCCATCCACTTTTTCGGGAATGAAGGAACGGAGCGGCACTTGGAAAGGCCCAAAGCGAAAGCCGGGGGTAAATCTGTGATGTGTTCGAGGTCCGCCTCAAAGAAACTCGGATTGCTGTTGCAGCCATGTAGATCGTCCGCATAATCGCCGACGGCGACTGCGTCCGTGAAGCCCCTGACAGACTTTTCGCCATTGCCCTCGCGCCGGATGTCTCCCCCGGTCAGGGTATATAGCCCGATGAGGCGGTTGGCCTCTCGAACATACGGAATCTGAGGGAGATTACGTTCGAGCACCTTGTACTCCGCAGGAACTTCCGGACAGGAGTTAGCCCTGTTATAGGCCGTATCGTATCCTTCATCGTTGGCTACCGACCATAGCTTTTCTCCCATTTCATTCTGGATGTAATAGAGATTGGCCAGTGTTTTCAGCTTGGCCTGGCAGTTGATCTTCCGTCTCTGATTCCGGTCGTAAAGAGCAGTTGTTACGTCGAAGTCATTGAACCAGTTCATGGAAGTACGGGTAATTGTCCGGGCATCCATGGCAGTGTAATTCTCGGGGTTCGACAAATCAGGAACCCCGCGATAGACCGTATACATGGGGAAGCCCACCGGCAGATTGCGGTTCAGCGGATTACCGTCGGCCCGCATGGATCGCCTGAATTGCGTAACCCATTGGTCATATCCCGGCGGAGGGGTATGCATCTGCAATTCCGGTGGAACTCCTTGCGGGTACTTCTTGATCGTTGCTGTCCAGGTAATGGCTTGGATGCAGGAATTTTGTTGGTCTTCTCCGATGCTGTGGCCGCTACGATATCTCGCGGGGCTGAGCGGCAACACATCGCCATACTCGGTTGCGTCAATCAGCACCTTACTTGGAAAGGTTTGATTCCGCGATGTAACAACTCCTGTAACCGTGTTTCCGGTTGAGAGCACGCGGACCACCCTGTCTTCGAGGTAGAGATCGATATGTCCATGAGCCGCGCCGCCCTTCCCAGAATTCACATCCGCGATCATGTCATTCAAAATCTGGCGGGAGATGCTAGGACCAAAGCAATGGGAGTTGGCATTCCAATAGCAGGTATTGATCGTTTTCCCGTGAGCCTGGTAGAAGGCGCGGATGCGATTGAGATACTCGGCGTAGAATCCCGATGGAGGAGTGCTTGTTGGCCCAAGCCCTTCGTCCATGGTGCTCACGCCGGCCGCCGCCATCTGCCCGCCAATCCAATCGCTCTCTTCAAGCAGTGCGACAGTGGCGCCCAGGCGGGCCGCCTGAATGGCCGCGGCTACGCCACCGGTTCCGGCCCCGGCAACCACAACGTCATAGCTCTTCGGCGAGTTCTCCATACCTACTGCCTGCCGGCAGAAGGGAAAGAAGGAAAGAGCTATCGCGCACAGTGAAGATGCGGCAGCGTATCGGAAGTCTTTTCGCATATTTCTCCCCGTTCCAGTTCTGTTGTTCAAAAGTCGTTGAACACGCCATGTCCCGGTCTCAGGGAGCCGTCGGCTTCGATAAAAGAGAGATTCCCGGCATGATCCATTGGCCCATATTCGGGCCGGTGAGCATCTGCGATCAGGCTATGGTGGAGTACATACGCGAGCCACCCTATATCGCGCTTCTTGAGCTCTTCGAGCGTGGATCGAACGATTGCCGCGCGCGCAGTGTCGTCTAATGATCCCCAACAGGTTTCCGAAGCCAGCAATGGCTTCTTTACCTGATTGGCAAACTCGACGATGCTGTCCAACGCCGGCAAACCAGCGGCCAAATCGAATTTAGCGTCGGAGTTTATAAAATACGGGTGTATCGTGAGAACGTCGGAAAGCGGCTCGACAAATTTCAATTCTTTCAGACTTAAAACGACTCCTACGCACAGTGGCGCCTTGGCGCCGAGCTCCTTAGAGGACGAGAAGACGTCTTTTAGCCAGGAATACTCGGCATCGCGAAGGCTTTCCGTCCAAGTTGGGGAAAGCGCTGTCAGGACTGGCTCATTGCAGATATCCCAGGCAAAGATACGCGCGTCGCCAGCATGCTTTCCCACGACGGATTCCAGATAGCGCTCGAATAACTTCCGGCGTTTGTCTCCGGGCAAGAGAAGATGATCGATATAGATCCCGCCATAGTCCAGCACGTAATCGTGCCAGCGATTGAAAAGAACCGGCATAACAGTCAGCCCGCGTGCGGAAGCGCATGCGAGAGCCGCTTCGAATCGCTCCTCGTAGAGCTGTGGGTTTCTGATGTAGGAATCCCAGGAGAGCCACAAGCGAATTGCCCGTATTTTGGGGAACAATCGTTTCCCTTGGGCCAGCTCTTTATCGATGGTCTGACGATCGAACTTTTGCCACAACTCGAAACCGCTACTGCCATAGCTCGGCTGGTAGTTAAAGCCGCGAAGGTCGCGGTATAGAGTGTTCTCGACTTTGTTTGACGGCAGTTGCAGTTGGGTCAAAAACGCTTTCGGCCCAACCGCAACCGCTGCCGCGAGCTTAACGAAATCTCTTCTTGTATCCAAGCCGCAGCCACGTTGGTTAGAAAAGTATTTTCAGGGCAGCCTGCACATTGCGAGGCAGGTTCTGTTGCGAGGTAATTGTTCCAAAGGTCGAAGATCCGAAGGTTGTGCCGGGGAAGCCAAACTGCGCCTTATTGAGGACATTGAAAGCCTCCAGGCGAAATTCACCGGAGAGGTTTTCGAAGATCGCGAAATGTTTGATCGCGGAGACATCGTCCTGGAAGGTGATCGGCGCACGAAGATTGGCCGACGAGCGGGGCACATTGCCAAGCTCGAAGGACTGGCTGAGCCGGAAAGCCGCGGCATTGAAATAGGTCTGCGATTGTCCCTTGCCACCCAGACCGGCGGTTCGTTGGGCCGGCGGTCAGCGGGTCGACACCGGAGACAAACGTCGGACGGCCACCGGAAAATGGCTGACCGCCGGTCTGCGTCAATCCCAACGGGAAACCCGATTGCACAGAAATGATCGTGGTCAGGTTCCAGCCACCAGCGAACTCATTTGCCCAGGACGGCATGCCCCCACCGAATTTCTTGCCTCTTCCGAACGGCAGATCATACGTCAGATTTCCGACAACACGCTGAGGGACATCGCTGGCCAGATTGGAACGCTCGTATTGACGCATTAGATAGATATCCTGATACCCGGGATTGCCGGTCGTATTCAGAAAGCCATTGGTGAGGTCGGTGATATTCCCCACCAGCTTGGACCAAGTATAGGCAGCCGATCCGCTGAGACCGTTGGGGTGATTTACCAGGACAGCAGCCTGCAACGCCTGGTACGATGCCGAGCCGCTGTCATGGAAAAGATATGTTAACGAACTATTCTGCATGGCGGTATTGGTGGCGTATTGAGGAAATGCGGCAAGCAATTGGGCGCGCTGCACGGTCGGATTGGAAAGAACAGACCCCGCTACAACGTTAGCGCCGCCGTGGAAAGGATTTGGCACCAGCGCCTGGAGATACGAGACCTGCTTCGTATTGCCTGGAGCGCCGAAGTATTTCGGGTTCAGATCGTTCGGTGTGAGGTTCTGGGGAAGTTTAACGCCGTGGCCGCCGGCATAGTTCAGACTCAACACGACCCCTCTGCCCAGGCTCTGCTGCACCCCTGAGTTCCACTGCTGCTGGTAGGAGAGCGGATTATGATAGACGAACGCGCCGACATTCGAGCCTGCGCTCACCGCCACGCCGGCCGCGGCGCCTTGGGGCAGGACCACTCCTGAGGGAAAGGGGTTGTCAACCGTGTTGACAGGGGTGAAACCATCGACGGTGGTGAGCATGTTTGTGGTCTGCGCGAAGCCCATCGTACCGTCGCCATACCCCCGTTCCGAGATCGGTAGATACATGATCCCGTATCCTGCGCGCAGGACTGTGGTCGGCTGCACAGCATAGGAGAGCCCGATGCGCGGTCCAAACTTTGCGTAGTAGGTCGGAGAAGTACGGCTTGGATTGCCGGGAGTTCCGAGATACTGCGCTCCGCCCGTGAAGGGAAGCCCGGTGTATGTGGAAAGCGGATTGCTGACAGCCGGATCAAAATCCGCCCAGTGATTGTGTCTTTCCTTGAAGCCGGTCTCGATGTCCCAGCGCACTCCGAGATTCAGCGTGAGCCTTGGGGTTGCGCGCCAGTCATCTTGGAGAAAGAGAGCGTTATAGAACTGGTTGAAAGCTGCCGTCTCCTGTCTGTTGATCGATCCGGAGCTTGGATACCCGAGAAGGAAGGCCGCCCAGGAGTCGAAGCTGCCTTGGCCGGAAGGTATGGCAGCGTTCGGGTTCGGACCGGCCGTGAACGTTGTTCCGTAGGCAAAAGTGCCCACTGCGTTTCCGAGACCGAGTTGATTTTCCAGAATCATCTTACCGTTATATCCGGCAGTAAACGTGTGGTTGCCATACTGTTTGATGGCGGTGGCGTTGAGAGAATGGGTATAGTGAGCCCAATGATTGAAATAGTCGCCCCAGCCGATTCCTTGCAGAGTGTTGAAGGTGATCGTCGGCAGACCTGCCGCTCCCTGCTGCGAAGCATAGGTGGGGGAAAATCCATAATTTGTGGCAGCATACGCGGGATTGGTTATGTTGCCGCCTATTTGAAGATTCGTCTGGCGCGCGAAGCCATAGCTGAACTGTAACAGAAGAGATGGCGATACAGTCCACACATGTCCCACAGCGAAGAGGTAGGCAGTGAGTTGCTGGTTCCAGCTATTGGGGCCGGACACATCATTGAAGAGACCGTTGTTGTGGTGACTGTCAACGTCGCGAGTTCCCCGTATGAAAGACCGTTGGCTCGGGGAAAAGTTGTGGTCGACCCGGAAGTTAAACTGATTCTCCGTATCCGTGACATTTGATACGTAGCCGTAATTGTTTGCCACCCCAGGAGCATTGGGAGCGGGTATCGATGGTAGAAATCTCTGCGCCACCGGGTCGATCGTCGGTATATAGGATCCGGCCGGGTAGCACGCCGTTCCGCTGCAGGCTGCCGGAATCAAGGTACGCAGCCCTGTCGTCGGGTTATAAGAGGTCGGGTTATAGATCGGGGCGGGCGCCTCGGTAAAGATACCCTGCCGCATCAGAGCGGTCGGCACCGTGGTGATCTGGTATGTTGGGGCAACGTTCCTGGTGCCTTCATACCCAAAGAGGAAAAAAGTCTTGTCCTTGCCGTGATAAAGATGCGGCAAGATGACAGGGCCTCCGACAAAACCGCCGAACTGGTTGAAGTGGTGGGGGAGGGTCCAGTCGTCGCGGCCAGGGAATGGATAGATTCCGCTTCTCTTGGTAAAGTAGTTGGCCGCATCCAAGGCATCATTCCGGAAGAACTCGTAAACGTCTCCGTGCAACTGATTGGTTCCGGATTTGGTGACGATGTTCAGGAAACCGCCGCTGGAGCGGCCATACTCTGCGGGCGGATTCGACGTGACTACCTGAAATTGGCCCAGGATCTCCAGAGTCGGAGTTACCGCCGGCTGGCCCTGGCAGCAGACAACGATTGATATGCCGTCCAATAGAACCTCGTTGGAGCCGCCAATGCCGCCGTTGGTTTCAAAATTGTTGGTGGCCGCCGCGACAACTGCTCCTCTGGTCGTGCTGAGACCTTGGCCGAAATAATTCCCCGGCGCGATGCCCGGAGTCAACGCCGCCAGACCATAGGCATTGCGTCCATTGAGCGGCAGTTGCTCCACCTGTCTTGTGCCAACTGTGTAGTCGAGCGAGGAACTTTGCGTCTCCAATTGCGTCGTGCTCTCACCTTGTACGTTCACAATTTCAGTTTCGCTTCCGACAGGCATCTGCAAATCCGTCTGCGCTACCTGTCCAACGGTGAGCACTACGGAAACATCGGCCTTCTTGAATCCGGGCTTCGCCACCTCTACGCGGTAGGCGCCGGGTTGCAATTGCGGAAAGGTGTAGGTTCCGTCGCTATTGGTTTGACCATGCAGGACGAGAGCGGTGGCGGTGAAGGTCACCGTCACGTCGGCTCCCGGTATTACGGCTCCGGTAGGATCGGTTACCCGGCCGGTAATCGTACCGTTTTCTACCTGAGCCTGGACCTGAGCGGGAGTCAGTAAGGCACAGACTAACAACGATCCTAAAGTTAGGGCTTGAGCCAGAGAATGTGCCGTAGCATGAGGTCGTGCCTTCGTTCTGAAGTTTCCAAGCCTCCATGTAAACAGATTGGCTGTTCTTGCAAAATAAGCGGCGATACGCCACGCAAACCATCTTTGGTGATGTCGTTTCACACTGCCTCCCAATACGTGCAATCGATGTAACTGCGGTTTACCTATTGCGCTCAGGCAATTTCGCGGTCTTCACCGTCTTCCGGCGGATACAGATTCTCGCGCGACCCGGCGGCTTGCTGTTGATTTCGTCGCCTGCGATCCGTTTGATCGGGACGCAAGACGTTTTGCCCAGGGAACGCTTTCACTGCACCTCAGTCAAGTTTCGAGGTGTAATGTTACTTCTTGTTACATAATGGAATCATCGAGATAGCTTCATTTTAGAAACAGGAGATAGCTTCTTTTTAGAAACAAAGGATCGGCAATCTACGGCGACGGCGAGGAAGAGGTATTTTGTCGGCGGCAAGGGCAATCCGACGGGAGCTGGCGAAGCCGCGAAACAGCGAGCGAAGACCCCCAGCGGCAAGGATCAGACGTTTCCGTGGGTAACTTAGGTGTAAACCCGGACATCTTGCCAGTGATACCAGTGAAGTGTTACTCTCCGGACCGTGCCTGTGCTTACAGATCCCGTGCGGTTAGAACCGGAGGTTGGCGGTCGCGCCGTTGGGCATTTGGAAGAGGTGCTCCAAAGCGATTGTTTCAAACGCGCGACGACACTCCGCGGCCTGCTGCTTTACCTCTGGAAAAACAGGGAAAACGAGATCAGCGAATATGCGATTGCCGTGGAAGGCTTGGGCCGCAATCATGATTTCGAAGCCAAGATTGATGCTTCGGTCCGGGTACAAATCTCCCGGCTACGGCAATTCTTGGCAAAGTACTACGAATCGGAAGGCCGCCATTCCACCACAAGACTGGTCATTCCCCTCGGCACGCACAAGATCCAGTTAATTGAAGTAGTGCCGGAGAGCGAGCCGGGCGATTACCGGCAAAACGACATCCGTCATGGGGCGATGCCCGCAAATGAGATCGACTCTGTATCCATGATTCCGCCTTGTCCAGTACCGGCCAAGACAGGCCGCTTCCTGGTTTCAGCGCTGAGCGCGGTCATCGTCGTTCTCCTTTTATGTATCGGCTGGCTCCTCCGGTCTCAAACTCGGCAGGAAGGCAGAGTCACCCTAGCATCGAGGCAGGATTTGCCTCCTTTCTGGAAGAAATTCCTGGACAACGGCAAACCCACTCGGATTGTTCTTCCCACGCCTATGTTTTTCAATTGGCCCCACCCCGACTTGATGGTTCGGGATGTATCGGTGAACGATTTACAGAAATTGGAGAATTCCGCCGCGATAGCGGACCTGAAGGAAAAACTGGGCAAGCCGCAGATCTGGCGAAATTACACGGTTGCTTCCGATACCTTCGCGTCGCTGCGTCTTGCTCGCTTTTTCGACAGCTATGGAATTCAAAATTCCATTTCGACCTCGACCGAGTCTCCCTAGGGAATCATCGATCACGAGAACGTCGTTGCTTTTGGGACTGCAACATCTCTAGGGGATTACCAATCCTATATCGATCGCCTTAGCTTCGGGCTGGGGCCGTATCCGGCAGAGACGTATATCGTCGATAGGCGCTTGCCTGCCGGAAGCCCTGGCGAATTTCCTACGCAGCAGGAGTCCGCTTCGCGGACGGTGACCCCTGGAATCATCGCGCTTTTGCCGCGAGGCTCCACTGGCAGTCGCATCTTGATTGTGCAGGGTCTTGAGACAACTGCGCTTATCTCTTACCTGATCTCTGACGAGGGTGCGCGCGAGATCACGCGAGCTCTATCGGAAGCAGGTGACAGCCCATTCTTTGAAGCGGTCGTTTTGTCCGAGGTGAATGCGGGGAATCCCATCCAAAGCCGTTTGGTTGCCTTCAGGACATTTCATGAAAAGAGCCCGCGCTCCAATCAGATAACAGAGGCCGCTCTTTCCCGATAAGGCATCAGCCAGGTCTGGAGCTTCACTCAAAGCTGGTATAGCGTCGCGCCTTTGGCACTCCAGTTCCCTTACCGTCCCTCACATATAGATCCATCGATTCATCACAAGGGCTTTTTCGCAGCCTGTTGAGCCCCTATCCCATTCTAAATGCTGCGTAACAGCGTAACAAAAACCCCTGGAAACTATACAAACGGAAGAACTATTGAGATGGTTGCCATCTCTGGGTTGTATAGCAGGCCGATTTTCGCTTCAGGCAAATCCGGACCGGGAGTTCTCTGCCGCCAGCGGCCGGGCCGGTAGTGGAGCAGCATCGGCCGGCAGGTCAAGTTGAAAGGAACGAAAGAACGGATGATTCGAACGGCCAAGCATCTGTTACGCCTCGGGTTGGTTCTAGGCTTGGTTCTCGCGGCTTCACCGAATCTCATGGCGGCATCCAAAGACCTCCACTACGATCTAGTTGTCTACGGGTCGACCCCGAGTGGAGTGATGACGGCAATTGCCGCTGCCCGGTCGGGATTACATGTCGCTCTGGTGGACAGGGCGCCTCATGTAGGTGGCATGATTACAGCCGGTCTGAGCTATACCGATCGCGGGAATACGGAAACCATCGGCGGAATCCCTCACGAATTCTTCGAGCGAGTCGGGCGTCATTATGGCGAACCCGTCGTGTGGGGCTTTGAACCGCATGTGGCCGAACAGGTGCTTCAGGAGATGCTGCATCAATCGCATGTCGAAATCTTTCTGCATACCCGGCTCCGGGAAGCGAATGGTGTCGAAAAGAAAGACGCTCGGATCATCCGGATCATGATGGAAGATGGTACGGTATTCTCCGCGAAGGAGTTTGCCGACTGTACTTATGATGGTGATCTAATGAACGAGGCCGGAGTCTCCTATACCTGGGGAAGGGAGCCCGCCGCGCAATACCAGGAATCTCTCGCAGGTGTTCAGCCGACTTTGCGTTACGATCTGCAATTCAGGGCCAAGGTTTCGCCCTATGGGGCTGACGGTTCACTTCTGCCAGGGATCTCGTCCTTGGCGAAGGGCAAGCTGGGAGCAGGCGATAAGAAGGTGCCGGCCTATAACTACCGACTCTGCCTCTCTAAGGACAGAGCAGATCAGGCGCCATACCCGCGTCCCAAAGGCTACGATCCGGCGCGGTATGCATTGCTGGCCAGATATCTGCCTGCATTGAGCAAAGCAAGGGGACGCGACTTGCGTCTGAGCGATATTTTCCTGATCGAGCCTCTCAAAGGCAACAAGGCCGATTTTAATAATATGGGAGCCATTTCGACCGACGAAATCGGGGCGAACTGGGACTACCCGACGGGGAGCTACAAGCGGAAAGAAGAGATCGCCAAAGACCTTTACAACTATGACGCGGGTTTTGTTTACTTTATCGCTCACGATCCACAGGTTCCGGCGTCCTTGCAGAAGGAAATGAATGAATGGGGGCTGGCCAAAGATGAATTCGCCGATAATGGCCATTGGCCTTGGCGCATCTATGTTCGCGAAGCCCGCCGTATGGTGAGCGATTACGTCTTCACACAACACGATGTTCTGGACAACCCAGCAAAACCGGATTCCATTGGGATGGGATCCTATCAGCTCGATTCGCACAATGTGCAGCGGGTCCCGACGCCTGACGGGGGAGTTGAGAACGAAGGCGACATGTATGTGGTCGATGATCCGTATGAGATTCCTTATCGGAGCATCGTTCCGAAGCGTAGCGAAGCGACGAACCTGCTCGTGCCGGTTTGCCTGTCAGCGAGTCATGCCGCGTATGGCACGATCCGGCAGGAGCCTGTGTACATGATTATCGGACAAGCCACTGGAGACGCAGCGGCGATTGCCGTCCATACCGGCGTCGATGTGCAGGATGTTCCCCTATCGAAGCTTCAGGCACAGTTGCTCGCAGAACACGTTGTTCTGCACTGGCATAAATAACCCTTGTCTTGAGAGAGGAAGATCTCGCGATACGATGAAACTGACACGACGCCAAACGATCAAGATGCTTGGTTATGCCGCGGCGACGGAATCGCTATTGCTGCACGCTGCCAATGTCGCCGAGCCGATCGATCTGGTGGTCTACGGCGGCACGGCTTCCGGAGTCATGACCGCATACTCCGCCGCGCGCGAGGGACTGCGGGTTGTGCTTTTGGAGCCTGGAGCGCATCTTGGCGGCATGGTCACCGGAGGGCTTTCGGCCACCGATCTCGGCCACTTCACGATCATTGGCGGATATGCCCGCGATTTCTACATGACCGCAGCTTCTCGCTATGGAGTGCACGATCTCAACCAAAAGGCGAACTGGCTCTCAGAGCCGCATGTGGGCGAAGAGATTTTTCGCACTATGCTGCAGAATACGCAAGTAACCGTCCACTTTAACCAGCGTTTGCGCGAGCATGGCGGCGTAAAGCTTCAAGGCAAACGCATTGTCGCGATTGAGACCGCCGATGGCAAACTCTGGACGGCTAAGCTCTTTGCCGATTGTACCTACGAAGGCGACTTGATGGCGCAGGCAAAGGTCAGTTATACCTGGGGCCGCGAAGCGGTATCGGAGTACGGTGAAAGGCTCGCGGGAGTTTGTGCGGAGACGCTCGGGCACCAGTTTCAATGGCCGCTTTCCGCTTATGATGAGCGGCATCGGCTTCTTCCGGAGATCGACCCGGGACCCTTGGCCCCTGCAGGTTCCGCGGATAAACACATACAGGCGTATAACTTTCGCGTCGTGCTCACCACCGATCCCGCCAACCGGTTTCCGTTTCCCTGTCCAGAGGGATACGACCGTTCGCGGTTTGCTTTGCTGGAGCGATATCTCAACGAGTTTGAGCAGCACATGGGCCGCGCGCCGAAATTTCGAGATATTACCAATCCTGTGCTGATCCCGAACCGCAAGGCTGACTTTAACAACAATGGCCCAGTCTCGACAGACTACATTGGGCATAGCTGGAAGTATCCTGAAGCCACCTACGCCGGGAAGGCCCGCCTTTGGCAGGAGCATCTTCTGTATACCAAGGCTTTCTTTTATTTCATCTCGCAGGATCCCAGGATCCCTGCCAGCTTGCGGGCAGATGCCAATCAATGGGGTTTGCCCAAGGATGAGTTTATCGATACGGACCACTGGCCGAATCAACTTTATGTCCGTGAAGGGCGCCGCATGATTGGGGAATATATGCTGCGTCAATCGGATCTCCAAACCGAGCGCACGAAAGAGGACTCCGTTGGGATGGGATCGTATAACAGCGATTCGCATAACGATCAGCGCATTGCAATGCCCAACGGAACCGTGCGGAACGAGGGCAATGTTGAGGTTCCGGTGCAGCCCTACGAGATTCCCTATCGGTGTATTCTCCCCAGGCGATCGGAATCGGAGAACCTACTCGTTCCGGTTTGCCTCTCTGCCAGCCATGTCGCCTACACCTCTGTGCGCATGGAGCCGCAGTACATGATCGTCGGGCAAGCTGCAGGGGTGGCTGCAAGCCTTGCCATCAGCGGGGACAAGCAGATCCACAATATTTCGATTCCGGATTTGCAACAGAAGCTGCGGAAACAACGCGCCATACTTCATGTCAGCGAAGAGTTTCAACCGTCTCCGTTAGCCTGAAGCATTTGTGGAATCTCAGGTCCCAGAGAGACCTGGGGCACCCAGGATTTGTGGTTATTTTTTGGGGAACCGCAGATCTCTCCGCTCCGGTCGAGATGACAAAGTTAGGTGTAGTCACCAACCAAGCCTTCCTCAACCCGATTTTCATTTCCTTGGGTGGGGCCGAAGGCCCATGAACCTCTGAACAGCGAACGCAAACCAGCTTGCGGCTCTCAATCCGCATCTCATAACCAGCCGAGAGTCACGGTAAGTCAGAATTCAAATCTCGCCCCCAGTTGCAGGAAACGCGGATTGTATTGCGAGGTAACCGTGCCGAAGTTTGCGCTGGCGAGATTCGTATTCACCCCTCCAAGGTTCGGCCGGTTGAAGACGTTGAAAAACTCAAAACGGAACTGAAGGTTATACTTCTCTCGCCACAGCCGATTGTTCTTGATGAGAGCGGTATCGGTATCGGCATAACCGGGATTGCGGTAGCGGTTTACCTGTTCGTTGCCCTCGGTCCCAAACGCCGGAACGCTGAAGTCGGAAGCAGAGTAGAGCCCGGTCAGATACTTATGCCGTGAGGTTGACGTAGAGTAGCCGAATGACGGCAGGTTCGGATAATCGTAGTTGTTGCCGTCGGCGTTGTAGTCGCCTCCATTGTTGCCGATAACCTGACCCGCGGAATTGAGGACTGGGGAAAACGGAGCCGACGTATAGACGGTGTAAGGCGTGCCACTCTGAAGAATGGTCACCGCGCTGATCTGCCAGCCGTTGGCCAGAGTGCGCAGCGGCGCGAAACCGCCACGCAGATCTGGCACATAGTAGCTCCAGTTCATCGAAAGCCGGTTCGGTGCGTCCCAGTTCGAAGGCGCCCAGTATTGGCTGTAGTTTCCGGTATTGGAGGGCACTGTCGGGTAGCTGCCCGCATCGTCCCGGGAACTGGAGCGCGTGTAGGAGACATTCACGAAGTTCCGATGACCGAAGACGCCCTTGAATTCCGCAATGAACGCGTTGTAGGTCGAGCTGGGGCCATTAACCGTGTAGCGAATCGTGCCGAAGTTCGGATTCAGCCTCACGACCTTGCCCTTGTTCTGAATCAGGCTTCCCGGAAAGTTGTTAACGTCGACACCGTAGTAGGCATTTCCCGTATGACCGGCGAAGTCGGTGAAGAGATCGTTCGAATGTGAACCGGTGTACCCGGCCGCGACTGAGAAGTTGGGGCCCAGAGCGCGCTCGAGGCTCACCGCATAGTTATAGGTATTCGAAGGCGAGAGGTTCGGATCGTTACCGGCAATGTTCGACTGCAGGCCGACGATTCCGCCGTGGTCGTTCAGGCCGGAGGTCGGAATTGCCGGATACGTGAAGCCAAATGGGAAGGTGTCGCTGGTTCCAAGACTAAAGATCGGAGCGGTGGTGGTACCGGTGATGAATGTTTCCGTCACAGGCGCCGGAGGATTGCCGAATTCGTTCTGCACGTTTCCCAGCGTCACCCAGTCGTGATAGATGCCGAAGCCGCCGTGCAGCACCCACTGCGCCTTGCCCGTGATATCCCAGGATGCGCCAACGCGCGGGCTGAATGCCGTGAGCGCATGGTTGAACGCGTGGGAAACCTGCTTCACATACCCGTTCGCGACCTGCTGAGCAACCGTCGTGCCCGGACCGTAGAAGAAGTTCGACTCGACCGAGCCATTTTCCGGAGTGGGGTTCCCGAAGTCGTCCCAGCGAAGCCCGTAAACCAGGCTCAGCTTCTTCGATGCCTTCCAGGTATCCTGCGCGTACAGTCCAATGCTGTTGCCGGTGAACTGGAAGCTGCCGCCGTGAATTCCGGCAGGCTGTCCGTTCAGCAGGTTGTAGGCGACACCGCCCTCACTGTACGGCTCGTCCTCGACCAGATTCAGCAGGTTGGTAAAGGTGAAGCTAGGCTGTGAAAACCAGGGCCCAAAGTACGTGAGGTTGTCTCCGTAGAAGCCTTGATAGCCAACCTGAATGTCATGCCCTTTGTAGATATGGGTAAGCGCTTCCCGCCAGCCGTAGTGGTGCTGCACGTAATCTTCATGAGCCTGGCTGACGCCGATGTTTGCGTTCCATCCCGTGACGCTGACGATCGGCACATGGAACGGACCGGTTTTGTGCAGCAGCCCCTCCATGCGCAGGAACCCAAATTCCGCCTCGTTGATCGTGTCCGGCGAGAAAACATGCGTTTCCTCGCCCTGAATCGACCGTACGATGTAATGCTGAGGAGCCTGCATGCCGACGCGCGGCGCGGGGCCGCCGACGTCAAGGCCGGTCCGATAGTAGTTCCCGTAGACGCGATCCTTTTCCGAGAGGTACTTGTCAATGCGCGCGTTATACTGCAGCGCATTGCGATAGTTCGACGCGTTGAAGACGCCGGTATCAAAGACCGGCGTGCTGCAGGGGAGATTGGAAGTTGCTGTCGTGCCGCAAGTCGCCGGGAATATGTTCTTCGCAGTCTTGGCGACGCCTGTGATGGTAGTGTTGCTGGCAGGATAAAGAGTCAGCAGCTTGGTCCCGAGCGTGTTTGGAAAATTTTGCTGCGCCCATTGGGTAAACTCGGGAGCCTCAAAGTTATAGGCGCCGTTCCCGGTTGACGTCAGGCCCAGAAGCGGCTCCCACCCAGTGAAGAAAAAGGTCTTGCGCAGAAACGGAATGGGACCGCCGAGAGTCGCGGAGATGTTGTTGGTGTGGAACGGCGCATACGAGTGAACGAATTCCGATCCCGCGGTAAGGAATTGGGTGGTGAAGTAGTCGCTGGCCAGGAAGTGGTAGTCGCTGGTTCCCGAGCGGGTCGTCATCACCTCAACAATTGACGAACTCCGGCCGTACTCAACGCTGAAGGTGTTCACCTGAACTGAGGCCTCCTGCACCGTGTCAGGATTCGGAACAAGGTTGAGAACTCCGGGCGTGATATTGCTCGTAATATCCAGGCCGTCGATTACGTACATGTTACCGACGCTGCTGCGGCCGTTGGCGCTGGCGGTGACCTGCGTCTCGGCCGCATAGTTATCATTCGACTGCCCGTTCCCCCCGGCGCCCAGCAGCCCCAGTCCGGTGACGCCCGGCGCCAGCGAGGTCAGACTCAGCAGATCGCGTCCGGGCAGCGGCAGCGAGCCCAGGCTTTCTTCGCTCAGGGTCAGTTGAATGCGGCTGTCGGCCGTGTCCAGAACGGGAGCCTGGGCGGAGATCTGAACCGTCTGGGTGCTTGTCGCTACCCCCATCTTCACCGGCAGATCCATGGTCTGCTCGGTTTGCAGGGTGACCAGATTTTTCGCTGTGGCGAACCCGCTTGCCGTGGTCGTTACCTCATAGCCGCCCGGGGCCAAGCTCACGAAGCGGTAATCCCCTTGCTGCCCGGTCTTCGCGACTTGGGCCACCCCGGTGGAAAGGCGAAGGATTCTCACGGTAGCTCCAGGTATGACTCGTCCGCTGGGGTCTTCCACCACTCCCTGAAGGCCGCTGGAAAATTGCGCAAACGAGCAGAGTGGAGCCCCCAGGAGGACGAGAAACAGGCTGACATACAGGAATCGACTCATTTGATTCTCCTTCCGAGGGGGGTACCGCACCTCTGCTTTCCATGTCCCGCATTGCGGGTCCACACACCCGGAAACTAAAACAGCAAAAATAAATCGCAGAAAGCTCATCGCTATAACCAGCAACACATTCAACAACGATTTAAATGGAATTGTCAACACGGTTATGAAAACTGAGCTGTATTTTTGGGAAACGATCGGAGTTTGATCAAAACATGGAGCAGGCGCCCACGAGTCGGGGCCGCCGGCTTATAAAAACTTGAAGCAAGTCTCTTGACAAGACCTAAATCGCGAGAGTAACTTTTTCAATCGATTGTGGACTGTTGGAATAGATTCCCGATTTGGATTTGTAACCGCCGGGCGCTCTGAGGATGGGCAACGACACGACGTCCTCTGATGTTCACAAGAATCACGAATAAGTGTGAATGTTTATCGGAATTTCTTTTGCGGGAGGCCAAAATGAAAGTTTTTGGGATAAACCGGAGCACGAGCTTGCGCTCGCTGCTTCTTATTTGTGTCGCACTGCTTACGGGTTTCGCGTCCAGGCAGCTTTGGAGTCAGATCACTGTGGGCGGAGTCGCCGGAACAGTGAAGGATCCCTCCGGAGCTGTCGTCGAGAACGCCAAAATTATCCTGACCAACGATGCGACGAAAGTAACACAAACTACCAAATCCACATCGAGCGGAACCTATGTGTTCGCTGCCGTGCCCGTCGGCACCTACACGTTGCGAGCGGATGCGCCCGGATTTGAGACGTATGTGGACACCGGCATCCAGATCCACGTACAGAACGTCGTAACCGCCGATATTCCATTGGTCCCAGGGAGCGTCCAACAGGAAGTGACCGTTACCTCAGCGGTGCCGCTGCTGCAGGCGCAGGATGCTTCTCTCGGCCAGACTGTTCCCTCGGCGCAAGTCAATGACCTGCCCCTGAATAACCGCAATTGGCTTTCCCTGATCATGCTCGCAGCCGGCACTGCTACGAATCCCAACGCGTCGCCAGATAACCCGGTAGGCGGGGCGTCCATCAATGGCACGGATCAAGGTCAAGTGGATTACCGGTTGAACGGAATCGATAACAACGTCGAAGTATTCGGAAATGTCAGTGTTGGCACGTACGGCGGCGCGAGCGTTCAGCCAGTTCCGGACGCGATTCAGGAATTCAAGCTACAGGATGGCAACAACAGTGCCGAATTCGGTCAGTTTGCCGGAGGCGTCGTAAACGCCGTCATCAAATCCGGAACAAATCAAGTTCACGGAGACCTGTTTGAGTACCTGCGCAATGAAGCGTTGA
Source organism: uncultured Acidobacteriaceae bacterium (assembly GCA_963705665.1). Lineage (GTDB taxonomy): Bacteria > Acidobacteriota > Terriglobia > Terriglobales > Acidobacteriaceae > PALSA-350. The sequence goes on from CAVPKQ010000035.1 coordinate 17,531, forward strand.
ACGCCAATGATTACTTCAACAATCTGAACCATGTGAAACGGCCGCAATACCGTCAAAACCAGTATGGCGGAACAATAGGTGGCCCCGTCTATATCCCCAAACTCTACAACGGACAGAACAAAACGTTCTTCTTCTTCGACTATCAACATACCGGAGTCACCGAAGCCGGTTCATTCACAGATACAGTGCCGACCGACGGAATGCGCAATAGCAATTTCACCAACCTGCAGGATCTGATTACTAACAACAGCGGATCGAATACCGACGCTCTGGGGCGCAAATTCTCTTTTGGCACGGTTCTGGACCCGGCAACGACCCGCTCGGTAGCGCCGGGAGCAGTCGATCCCGTATCCGGCTTTCAGAACACCACCTCCAGTACGATTTACGTTCGCGATCCGTTCTATACCGGAGGGAGCGTTGTCGGGATAAAAGACTTCACTGGTCTCACCTCGCGGCTGAACATTCTTCCAGCGGGAAGAATCGATCCCAACGCTATCAAATTGCTGCAATTGTTGCCGCCCCCAACCACGACCGGCCTGACGAACGATTACTTTGCCGCTCCGCCATACACCATAACTATCGATCAGTACGACGTGAGAATCGATCACAACTTCAGTCAACGAGATCTTGTCTGGGGAGTTTTCGATCGGAGCGTTCTCAATGCCTCGTCCTATCAGCCCTTCCCTGGCTTAGCGGGCGGCGCCCTGCAATTAAGTCCCAACTACAACGAACCACACTATGAAATTGCGCTGAACTATACGCATGTTTTCTCGCCCAATCTGGAAAATGAGATGACCGGCGGATATGACCATGTCTTCCATGACGAAACCCTACCCACATCCAGTACGTTAGGCTTGCCCGCCCAGTACGGCATTCAGGGTATCCCGCAGATTGCGGGAAACGGCGGTCTGCCCACCTTTTCTCCCAATGGACTCAGCAGCTTTGGAGGGCGTCGATATCAGCCGACCATCCAGACAACCACCGCGCTACAGTTTCTGGACAATCTGATCCTGACCCGCGGCAGCCATGAATTCAGTATGGGTTTTCAGTTCAACCATATCCGGGGGAACATCATTCAACCCTCGTACAGCCGGGGCGAATTTGATTTCAACGGGCAATATTCCAACATTCCGAATAAGAACAATAGTTTGACCGGTATTGCGGACATGCTGCTCATTCCCGGCACAGCTACGGTCCCCCACGGCATCTCCAACCTGGGCGGCACTAGCGGCTATTTCGGCTCAAACTTTGCCGGCACAGACTATTTCACCGACTACTACGCTGCTTATGCACAGGACAACTGGAGGCTTACTTCAAACCTCACTTTAAATCTTGGTCTCCGCTGGGATTACTTTTCGCCTTACGGGGAAAGCGAGGGCAGACAGGCCAACTTTATCGCCACCGGAAATTCCGGCACCTACTATATCCCCAACAAGGGCTGCGCGGTGGCACGGTCGGCAACTTTCAATGCGTTGCTTGCCGGCTATAATATTGCGGTCGATTGCGTCTCCGGCCTCGATGTCAATACGGCGCAGAAACTCAACTTTTCCCCACGCATTGGACTTGCCTATCGTGTTCTTCCGAGGCTCGTATTGCGCGCGGGATATGGCATAGCCTATGGCGCCTTTGACAGCGTGGGATATGGCAGTACTTTGGGGACCAATTATCCGTTTCAATATTTGATCAGCAATCCTAGCCCGCATTTCTCATGAGGTGTAGGCGAGGAGTAACGGTGGGGCGAAGAAAAGAGTAGCAAAAGGCCGCTGTTTTCAGGCATAACTGCGTTGTCTATGCGTAGTTGAATGCCCTGAAAAGGAGCAGCCTTTGATGACAGAGTGTACCCAGAAAACGTTCGCATTTACAGCCCATTTTTCGCGTCGCGTGGGGGCCGGGTTCACGGCCGGACAGGTTTCCAGCGATGGCGGAGCGCTGCTGTTGCGCGAGGTGGAGCGCAAGATCGACCTGCTGGGCCGGCTGGCCGGCTGCTTCAGCGACCGCCGCATGCCGTTGCTGGTCAAGCATCAACTGCCCCAGATGCTGGCGCAGCGCATCTATGGTCTGGCGCTGGGCTATGAGGACCTGAACGATCACGAGCAGTTGCGCTCGGATCCGCTGCTGGCGGTGCTCAGCGGCAGGCGCGAACTGGATGAGCCGCTGGCCGGCAAGAGCACGCTGAACCGGCTGGAGTTGACAGGCCGCAGCGGCCGCTACCACAAGATCAGCTACTCGCCCGAGGCGCTGGACCGGCTGCTGACAGACTTGTTTCTGGAGTCGCACGCCACCGCGCCAAAGCAGATCGTGCTGGATCTGGACGCGACCGACATCCCGCTCTACGGCCATCAGCCAGAGCGGTTCTTCCACGGCTACTACGACAGCTACTGCTATCTGCCGCTGTACATCTTCGCCGGCGACCAGTTGCTGTGCGCGCGGCTCAGGGCCGCCAACCAGGACGCGGCTGCCGGTTCGGTCGCGGAAGTCAGCCGCATCGTAACTCAGGTGCGCCAGCGCTGGCCCGAGGTACGCATCGTGCTGCGGGCCGACTCCGGCTTCTGCCGCGAAGAACTGATGGGCTGGTGCGAGTCCAACGATGTCGATTACGCCTTGGGGCTGGCGCGCAACCAGCGGCTGCGCAAGATCGTCGGCGCTGAGATGCATCAGGCTCACATCCTGCACCAGAGCAGCGGTGAAGCGGCGCGGGTCTTCACCCAATTCAGCTATCAAACCCACAAGAGCTGGTCCCGTCCGCGCCGCGTGGTGGCCAAGGCAGAGTATCTCGACAAGGGCGAGAACCCGCGCTTCGTGGTTACTTCCTTAACGGCTGACCAGTGGGCCGCGCAGGATTTATACGAGAAGTTCTACTGCGCCCGCGGAGAGATGGAGAATCGGATCAAAGAACAGATGTGCCTGTTTGCCGACCGGCTCTCCACCGGCGAAATGAAGGGCAACCAACTCAGGCTTTACTTCTCCGCGCTGGCCTACACGCTGCTGGAAGCGCTGCGACGCCTGGGACTGAAGGGCACTGCCTGGGCCCAGGCCCAGGTGGATACGATCCGCCTTAAGCTGCTCAAGATCGGCGCTGTCGTCAGGATCAGCGTGCGCCGCGTGCTGCTCCAACTTAGCTCGGCCTATCCCTGGAAAGACATCTTCGCCCAAGCTCACCACGCGCTGCGCTGTTGAGCAGCCGCCGCTGCTTGCCCCAACTCAGCTTCCACACTGGCCCAGGTCATCGCGCCTGCGGTGCCATGCGCAAAACCGCGCCGGCAAACTCCAACAGGCCATGACCCGTTGGAAATATCCCGACCGATCAGATCCACCACCCAAATCACCGCCCCGGTTCGTAAATCACACGCCAACCCGTCCTGCAAAGCAGTGCGTGTGAGAAATGCAGGCTAGCAACACTTCGCAGACTCCCAACGCGCTGCCTAATGGCCAACCAGCTACCCCCGATAATACCTTCGGGGCGATCGACCTTGCGAGCCCGGCATCGGTGACAGGGATAGGATTGGCACTTTACGGCAAACAGTACAACTACAAGACGCCTTACAACCAAAGTGTCAATCTGACAATTCAGGATCAGTTCACCAACCGCGACGCGATTCAAGTCGGGTATGTGGGATCGTTGGGCAGACATCTCGATGCATTCGGCAGCCAGAATACGCCCACGCAAATTCTGCCGCCGGGCGTCAACCAAACACCCTATCTTCCTTTTCCCACGCTGGCCGCCAAGGCTCAGTTTCTACAAAGCATCGCGAATAGCAACTATAACTCCTTGCAGACCGTCTACCAGCACCAGTTCAAAGACAACCTGGTTTTCCTGGCGAATTACACCTACGGTAAGTGCATGACTAATGAAGCGGGAAAGACCGACTTGACACCGGGAGGGGGTTTCAGGGCGGAATCGCTGCCAGGATTCGGCATCGGGCCCGATTACTCTGTATGCGCCTCCGATGCAACCCATGTAGTCCATGTATCGGGAGAGTACGCGTTGCCCTTCGGCAGGGGAAGAACGTTCTTGGGCCATAGCGGCAGATTGATGGACAGCCTGATCGGGGGATCGAACGTCAACTACATCTACACCCATCAAAGCGGTCAACCTTTCACGATTCCCTGCCCGGCTGCGACAACCTCGGACTTTGGCTGCAATGCGAACCTGGTAGCCCGTCAAAATCCGTATGCCGGACCGCACAACCGAACTCAGTGGCTGAATCCGGCTGCATTTGCCCAACCGCCGGCTGCAACGTCTATTGGACAGGGTGATTTTTCGCCTCTCGGCAGTGCGGCAGATCAGGTGCGCGGCCCGGGGTTCAACAACCTGGATTTCTCGCTTTTCAAGCAATTCGAAATATGGGAACAGGTCAGGCTGGAGTTTCGTGCGGAGACTTTCAACACTTTCAATAGTGCACAATTCCAAAATCCGAGCAGTCAAAATAATTTCACAAATCTAACAAAGTTCAGCGCCATAACCGCCGACCGCGGCGGAACGGGCCGATTGGGGCAATTGGCTCTCAAGCTGTACTTCTAGAACTGGTCTCATATATGGGTTCGCGGCTTCGGCCAGCAGCGTGAGCCCCGCTTCGGCGGCGGGTCTCATCCGTTGGCGTTCTGAGCATTGTGGGTTTATGAGACCAGTTCTAACAGGTTGCGGAAAAAGGTCGAAGAGAGTGCGAAAACCGTTCCCTCAACGGCTAAAGGCACTCGATGCGACGGACGCCGGGCAGATCTGGGATAACTATCAGGCAAACCTCCATAGCTTTGCCATCGGGGCGAGGCGGCCGCTGCCGATAGGTTTGCTGGCGCGGTGCTGGCGGAAAAACAGTCGTTGGAGTGGATGCCAGTCCGCTGTGGGTGCCGGCAAGCCGCTCAGGATTGTCAATTCAAATCTGGAGTCGCACAGCCTGATGCCCGAACGGCACACGGCCAGCCACTCCAGATTTGGAAGAGGCCAACTCAATCGAGTCGCTGAACAATTGGGCAGTTTATGGAAAAGCCTGAACTGCCAAATGGAGCTCCACCGGGGCCGGTGATCAGACCGTCTTGCACAAAGGTGAGGATTTGGAACTCTTCACGAAGCTGTCCCCGAAAGCCGTTGTTGATTGCGTTATCGGTCCACTCATACAGTTGAGCATCCCATGCTGGGCTGTAGTCGAGCGCTATAGTGGGGATACCGCCGAGGACATTGTTTGGCCGGTAGCCATCGGCGAGATCCGCCGACAGGCCCTGGCGGAGAGGATTGTCGCATCCTCCAGACTCCGGACCATTCGTCGCAATGAAGATCCGCTCGATTGGACTTGCGAAGCTGTCATCGTTCCCCAGTACCAGCGCAGCCATCAGCGGAGCGTAGGTATTATGCTCAATAGAAGCGGCCAGAGGGATGCTGGCGTCCATCGACAGGTACCAGACCGGACGGCCGAAGCTGAACCCGTTGATCAGGTTGAGAGTGACGGTCATGTTGTATGGATCGATTGCGACTACCTGATCATGGACCTTTGAATAGTCGACATTTCCGTTCGGGAAGTTGATCTGCGAGGCGTCAACGTTGAAGGCGACCATGGGAGCGTTATAGATCACTCCGCCTGCGTTCGTGATGCTTACGAATGGGCTGTAATCCTTGTCTCCCACCGATCCGGGGTTGAAGGATTGAGGCGGAAATTCCTGTCCCGCAGGTCCGGGGACTATGTTGCGTGTTGGGGTGAAGTCTACCGTTCCTTTGTCGAATACGATATTTCCATTGCCATCGAGGTTGCCGGTCCTGGCTGCATTGGAGGCGAAGTTGAGCTTCGCCGAGTAGTTCAGACCGAGTTCCTGCGCCACACCTTGATCGGACACATCGGTCAAAATATACCAGACTGTTTTTCCTGAGCCGTTCAGAGATCCTTTATAGAGCGGGATAGTAATTGTCCCTTTCGCGGCGTCGACAACGCCAGTATTCAGCAGTTGTACTGGGCCGACCAGACTGGGATTCACCGTCGAAGGAGATGGGCCGAAATAACTCAGGGGGACAGATGCACCTACAGACGCGGGTGCAGGGAATAAATCGCAGCCCGGGCCCGGTCCTATTGCTCCGGGTCCGGGGCCCTGCTCAGAATTGAAGGTCGAGGAAAGACCCGCGGACGTTGAGGCAGGTTCGATGTTTGCAGCCGGTTTTGTGACGGAACGTTTGACTTTTAAGTGTAGAGCCATTGTTTCCTGCGAAAGCGGAGCTTTTCTTGGGTTGACTGCCTGGGCTTTAGACCCAGGGACGGACATGCATGCCACCAGAAAACTGCTCAACATGATGACACTTGTGGGGGAGGTTAAGAAGCGCGAAGGGGCACTTCCGAAGATACTGCTGAGCTTGTTCTTCATATTCCACTCCTGGACATCACAGATAGACACCCCACGAGAAAAGCGATGTCTCTCCGTTCTCACGTAGAAGGGTGCGCCAAGTGAGATACGCGGATAACCGGAAAGTTACAATACGGGTTCCATATAGATTGGGAATGATTGGTGGTGTGCTGGAAGGGCAATAGACGTTTGCGCGCAGACACACTCGCAAAGCCGCTTCACTTTGTTTAATAATTCGTTGATGCCTTTGGAGGTTAGCGAGGTTTTGGCCAGGTTATCTTGACACGAGAACGAAAGGCTTTGAAGCAAACCGGTCCTGCGGATCGGTGTAACCTTTTGGTTCGTCGGGAATCATACAAAGATCTCCGTCACTTTCTAAGACAGGAGCAGCACTGCATGATCCCTCCTGCACAGGAAGTCTTTAGCACAGGTGGCATCTAAGTAGAATCTGTCATGCTCGAACGGGAGATGGAGAATTTTTCGCGTTACACCCGGGAGTTGCTGGGAGCGGAGGGAGCGGGGTCGATCGGCTAGGTAATTTTATCCGAGCGCGGCGTGACGGTGTGGATCGTTCGCCTTGCGGCAGGCGCGGCCTGGGAAAAGCGAGAAGGTACTCAGATCTTACGGCGATGTCGATTAGATGGAATGGTTGCCGAGACCGAATGAAAAAGCACCCTCTCGCTGCGACGGGAGATGCGTATTGCAAGCCTGTTCACAAAACGGAGGTTGGTCATGTTCGGCATGAAGGATCTAAAAGCAGCTGAATCGCCTCGACGAGAACGCCCCAGATCCCATGAAGGACTTTTGGGCTTTTGACAAAGCCGTTTTCAAAGCAGGCGCGCTCGACGTGCTGCAGAAGCAGTTGATGGCCGTTGCTGTCGCGCTAGCACCAGCCTCCCTGACCACTCAGCAAGATCTTCTTGCCTTGGCTGAGGCAGGCGGCTTGAGCCGAGTAGGCTGTCGCTCTCGCGATAGGCAGCATTTCCTCTACCTCATCTATCTCATCGGAGAAATGTCTTAGCCTGCCTGCCTTCATGCGCGGAGCGGCCCTGCGCTTGACCACTCCTGCGGTAGGGGCGAGAATGGTTCGCACTGGATGCGACTCCTCTTTCTGAGATATATCCTTTGGACTCTGCCGGCAACGTTCCTCCTGCTGATGCCTCCGGGATGATCTCCGATTCTGCCCCTCCGGGCGGACCGCAGCCGGTCCGGGAATCGCTCGATTTTGTCTCCAACTCTGCCCACGATCCTGCCCCAATTCCTACGCCTGCGCCATGGTCTCCGCTAAAACGGGTGCTCTTCCGAATTGCCTTTCTTTACTTCTTCTGCTTCTGCTTTCTTTATGGCAACGGAACGATCTTCATGATCTTTCCGGTTGTGGGCATGTGGCTGAGCCGGTGGCTGAAGTGGCCGCTGAACACGCTGGCCCAGTGGGTGGGGCAGCATGTGTTTCACCTGACCGGGCTGGCGGCGCACTGGCATCCGACGGGGTCGGGCGACACGACGATGAACTACATCCTCAACGGGCTGTTTTTCGTCGTTGCGGTTGCGGGCGGCCTGCTTTGGACGCTGGCTGCGGCGCTGCGCGGCAACCGTCGCCAGCAATATCGCACGCTGCACGGATGGCTGCGCTTTGCGCTGCGGCTGACCTGCGCCTTCTTCATGATCGAATACGGGATGGCCAAAGTGTATCCAATGCAGATGGCGCCGATCTCGATTGCAATCTTGAACGAGCCGGTAGGGAACATGTCGCCAATGACGATGCTGTGGGCGTTGATCGGCCTGAACCCGGTATACGAGATGATCGGCGGCGCGGCAGAGGTGATCGGCGGCGTGCTGCTGCTGTTCCGGCGGACAGCGCTGGCGGGCGCGTTGTTCTCGTCTTTTGTGATCGCCAATGTCCTGCTATACAACATGTTCTTTGATGTACCGGTGAAGCTGTTCGCGGCTAACCTGCTGCTGGGGCTGCTTTACCTGGCGCTGGCGGACGCGGGGCCGATGTGGAAGTTCTTTATCCGCCACGAGCCGGCGGCTCCGGTGGGCGAGTGGTTTCCCCCGATGCGGCGCAAGAGAGGGCGCATCGCCATCCGGGTGGTCGAGATCGTCTTCATGGTCGGGTTCCTGGTAGCACTTCCTATCCTGGAAGGGATTGGCTATTTCCATTACCGGAAGGCGGCGGCGGTTTCTACTCCGCTGCTGGGCGCCTGGCGCCTGGAAGCCGATCATCCGGCCAGCGGCGCGTTCATCACTCCGGAGAAAAAGCCGGCGACGGACCTTTATATCGACACGGCCGTGCGGGCGTTCATGCGCTCGACCGACGGCGCGCTATGGCGGACGAACCTTCATCTCGATCCGAAGACGCACACGGTGCGGGTGCGGTGCTACGTCAATCCCCCGGTGAACTATATGTGGACAATGCCGGATGCAAACCACCTGACACTGACTTCGGTTCCGCCAGAGAAGCCTAAGGCGGATGGGAAGAAGGATGGAAAGGGCAAGAAAACGGAGAAACCGCCGCCACCGTTCACTCCAGCGGTGCTCACGTTCACGCGGATTCCGCTGCCGGCGCATTATCCCCTGCTCCAGCGGGGATTTCACTTCGTGAACCAGTGGGGGCTGGAGCGCTAATACGAAGCAGGAGTTGCCCCAACCGTCTCGTTTGGAGGAACGGAAATGAAACTCAACTTAATATCGCGATTTTCGGCTGCTTTGTTCCTGGGCGGTGCGATTGCCGCCATGGCCCAATCGCCCGGGCCCCCCGCTGCCGCGCCCAACGCTTCCGCCAAGCCCAATGACACCTTCCGTCCCCGCGGCCGCCATCTGATCTATGTCGCGCTACCCGGTTCGCTCGAGCGGCCGGGCTGGCTGAATGGCGTAGGCATAGTGGTGCTCGACGCCAACGACAATTACCGCTTCGTCAAGCGTATTCCGACCTGGGAGTATGCCGCCAGCATGAGCCCTGAACAGGTCTCCGGAGTGGCCGCCAGCCCGGTCACGAACTTGATCTATGTCGCGGCCCGCGGCCGGTTGGGCGCGATCGACATGGGCACCGACAAGATGGTCTGGTCTGTGACGCTGGACGGTAAATGCTGCGAGCGTCCCCAGGTCACCCCGGACGGCAAGATCGTGGTGGTCGGCGGCGACCTGCAGGACTATTGGTACGAAGTCGACGCCAAGACCGGAGAGCTGATCGGCAAGCTCGAAGCGCCGGAAAGCCCGAATTCGCACAATCTGAACTTGAGCGCGGACGGCAAGACGGCCTTCATGTCGCCCAACAACAAGGTGATGACGATTTCCGATATCAAGTCGCGCAAGGTCATAAAGACCATCCGCTTCCCCGACAACGTGCGCGTCTTCGTGCTGAACAAGGATTCAACCAGGATCTATGCCAACAACAACAATTTCCTGGGATTCTTGATTGCCGACGTCGCGACCGGGAAGGTCATCAAGTCAGTCGAGGTGACCAGCGTGGACTGGAGGTCGAAATGGAACGTGAGCCCGCGTCCGCGAATTCCCCACGGCTGCCCAAGCCACGGCATCGCCTTAACCCCGGATGAAAAGGAGATCTGGCTTGCCGACGGCATCTTCAAGAAGATCCACATTTTCTCCAATACCGATGATCCGAAGGAAATCGGCACCATCGACACTCCGGCGGGCGTCTTCTGGATAACCTTCGGTCTGGATGGCAAATACGCCTATGCCTCGTCGGGTGACATCATCGAGGTAAAGACGCACAAAATCGTCGGCCAGATGAAGGACGAATATGGACACACCATGTACAGCGAAAAGCTGCTGGACATCACCTTCGACAATGGCCACGCCCAGCGGGTCTCTAACCAGTTCGCCAATGCTTTCGGCGACTACCAGACCGCGGAGGAGTTGGGCGTCGGTCCGCATGTCACACCGATGCCGGGCAGCGCACCGATCACCCTGACGGGCGTGGAACGCCGTCCATGCACAGACTGCAAATGAGTAAATCGCTCAGCCAAGGAACTTGCTTGGACAGGTTTTGGCCTGGTTATATGCCACGTCGTTTGGGGATTGCCGCAAGCGGCGGGTTGCTGCTTGCTGCAACCCTGTTCGCTGCGGCCGGGGCCGCTGATGTAGCGCCTCCCGCTCCCGACCTGGCGCGGGAAGCCCAATCGCTCAAAGCGGTCTGCGCCAAGTGCCACAATCTGCAAATCGTCATGGACACGCCCATGAGCTATGACGCCTGGCACGACACCGTGCAGACAATGGTGGATCGGGGGGCCAGCGGGACCGACGAGCAGTTCGCTGACATCATGGACTATCTCCACCGCAAGATGACCACAATCGACGTGAACACGGCCGATGCGGAGGAACTGGAGATCGTGTTGAACGTGCCGGAGACAGCGGCGCGGGCGATCATTACGCGGCGGAGCTCGCAGAAATTCACCGGCCTGCCCGATCTGAAGTCTGTTCCCGGCGTCGATGCGTCAACTGTTGATTCGAAAGCCCGGTTGATTTTCTTCAAATAATCGGCTTTAAAGATTTGGCGGCGGAGAGGGAGGAATTATGACAGGGGTTTCCGGTATGGATCGAAGGCAATTTCTTGGGGCTCTCTCGTTAGGAGCGGCCGCCTTGGCGGTCCCACACCTTATCAATGCGCAGACGGCGACGAAGCGGCTGGCAGGCGTCTTCCCGATTGGCTTTACTCCGGTAAACGCGCGGAACGAAGTCGATTTCGACGGGTTGGCTGCGCAGGTGCAATTTTGCAGGCGAGGCGGCGTGCACGGCCTGGCGTGGCCACAGATCGCCAGTGGATGGACCACGCTGAGCGAAGAGGAAAGGATGCACGGTGCGGAGACCATCATCTCAGCTGCCCGGGGCGGCACCACGGCGGTTGTGATCGGCGTGCAGAGTCGCACGGCAGATTTCAAGGAGACAGAGCGTTATGCCAAGCAAGCGGAGAAACTTGGTGCGGATGCCATCATTTGTATAGCCCCGCCTGGGGTGACGTCTGCCTCCGAATTACTGCTTTACTATCAGCGGCTGGGGAAGGTGACGTCCCTGCCGCTGTTTGCGCAGACCGGAGGCGACTTCAGCGTCGACTTGCTCGTCGAAATGTTCGACACTATTCCGACGTTTCGCTACGTGAAAGATGAAGCGGGCGATCCTCTCGTGCGGGTGACGGAAATCAGAAGGCGCACAAACGACCGGCTCAATTGCTTCTCCGGCAAGGGAGTCGCCACCATGATCACGGAGATGGAACGAGGCTTCGCCGGCCATTGCCCGTTCGTGAGCCTTGCCGATCTTTATGCTTCCGCCTATGACTCATATCATGCGGGTAAGGTCCGCGATGCATTCGATCAATTCGGACGGATTGAAGCGGCCAGCTCGATGTTTGCTCAAAGCGACATCGACGTCTTGATTGCCCGGCGTGTGTTCCGCCCGGGTACAACCACGCGCGTTGCCCCGCCGGCGCCCGGCGCCGATACCCGGCGCCGCAACGTCACAAGTCCCGATGAAATCAGGCGCGACTTGGACACTTACTTGAAGCCGTACCTACGAGCATAGCTGGGCAAATAGAGCGGTTCTCCTTCTGATGTATCCGATGTAAGAAAGCCGTCTGCCACGGTGGCTCCCGTTGCGCTGAATGATCCGCATTTGGCGGCGCTGCTATTGGTTGTCGTGTAGATGCGGACACGCAGAAAAACGCGGGACCGCTGCAGGGCAATTTTTGGGGCTTTCAGAAATCCTGCAAGTGCTGATAGGAATGGAGGCGCGGGTCGGAATCGGCTCACGCGTCGGATTGATGGCTCGTAAGGGCAATAAAACTGTTGACACACATGTGAGTGTAATGTACTATTTCATTCATGGATGCACCGCAAACACTTCAGAAAGCTATCGCGCTGTTCTCTGATCCCGAGAAGGCGTTTGAAGCAGCGGTGGAGTTTCGTTGGCCGGGTGGCAATGTAACATGCCCTCGCTGCGGAGAGGCTAAGCACTCGTTTATCAAGACCCGAAAGTTGTGGTTTTGCTATGTCTGCAAAAAGCAATTTACGGTCAAGGTTGGGACGATTATGGAGGATTCTCCCCTCGGACTCGACAAGTGGATGTGCGCCCTTTGGATGTTGGCTAACTGCAAGAACGGTATCAGCAGTTATGAGCTTGGGAAGGCTCTCGGCATCCGCCAAAACTCGGCATGGTTCATGTTGCATCGGATTCGCGAAGCCATGAAGGACGATCCTTCGTTTAAGTTCGGCGGGGAGGACGGCGGCCCTGTTGAGAGCGATGAGACCTTTGTCGGTCCGAATCCCTACAAGATGCACAAGGCTCGCAAGGCCAAACTGCACGAACGTCGCGGCCAGGGAATGCGCGGCGATACGTACGTCGGCAAGACTGCGGTTTTTGGTGTGCTGGACACGAATCTTCGGCAGGTTCGCGCTAAGGTGGTGCCGAACGTGAAGCGCGAGACTTTGCAGAACGCGATTCTCAACGAAGTTCAGCCAGGGAGCAGGGTCTACACGGATGCCGCAGTGGGATATGACCATCTGGCCAAGCAATTTGCACATGAAGTCGTGAACCATGCCAAGGAATATGTTCGCGGTCAAGTACACACGCAGGGACTCTATAACTTCTGGAGTCTCCGGAAGAGGACTCTGCGCGGAACTTACGTGGCCGTGGAACCGTTTCACCTTGACCATTACCTTGACGAACAGATGTTTCGTTACAACAACCGTGCCACAAAGGACAATCCGCTTAACGATGCAGATCGCTTCGCTGTGCTTATGTCCCAGGTCGGCGGCAAGCGGCTGACTTATGCCCAGTTGACCGGAAAGGATACAGATCCGCTCCACCACTCGGCGGCAGGGACGGGGCAAGAGGAACCGTTCTAAGCCTTGCCCTTGCCGGACGACTTGCGGCGTGTAGATTTTTTCTTAGGCTGTTTCTTGGGTTCCACAACCTTCGGAGCCTGAAATACAGCCTGCGCCATTTTCTCGAAATTTTCGCCCGCTTTTGGGCCTTCGTGGTATTCGGGTTTCATTTTATTCCCCAACAAAACAGCATGCACCCTATAGCTAGCAGAATTACTGAAATTATTGCATCATGCGAGGGGCCATGAAAGACAAAGATGCAGAGCGCCGAAAAAATGGCAATTGCCGCCAATACAATCCCCGTCAAAATCAAGAGTAGACGATGAGCGAAAGACAAAGTTGGTTGCTGCGATTCAGAAAGAGTCCTGCTCACACGCAGGCTAATATTGTCTGCACTGCAATCATTGCTCTTGCGACAGTGATTTACACCTGTGTTGCTGGCTTCCAATTGGTCGTAATGCGCGGTACTCTCTCCGAGATGAAGCGAAGTGGTAAGCAGTCCACCGATCAAATGTGGAGCGCTATAAGTAATGTCAACTGGATGGCACGGTCCGCAGACTGGGCTCAAAAAGTCACGCAGAAGCAAGCCAGCGATACGGTAAGTGAAATGCAAAAACAAACAGTCGCACAGCAGAACACCCTGACTCAAGCGCGCAAAGCGAGTGTTGCTTCGAATCAAGCCTTTATAGCGACACAACGCGCCTATATTTCCCCATCTGTCAGCTTTAGCTTTGTTCCAACTGCTACCGATCCTAATCGACTCGAGAGCCTCATGGTTATTCCCGTTTGGACTAATTCCGGCGATACGCCAACGCGCGAATTCATATCCCATGGAAGCGACGAATGGCGCAGCAGTGATCTTCCGGTCGATTTCAAATTTCCTGATAGATGGAGTGGAAACGCGCCCCATATCAATACCCGTGCAGTGATCGGCCCAAAAGCCAGCGCGACCAGCTACATCACGACTATTACACTGCCCGTTCTTGAACTTATAGCCGACGGAAAGATGAGGCTTTTCGCCTATGGGTGGGCGAAGTACAAAGATATTTTTCCCGGCACCAAGCAGCACATCTCCAGATACTGTTTTGAGGTAAAGGTTAACCGCGTGAGCGGCGGTCCAGCGGTTGGCAGGGAAATTTTCGGTCCTACTACGTCTCCCTGCGTAAACACCAACAGCAATTGCACCGATGAAGAGTGCAACCAGAAGTAAAACTGCCCTGTCACGGCTGGGGCAATCTTGCGCCCGACGCGACATGTGTGTCAAGCGTCTTATTGCCCTCGTAAGTTATTCATTCTGAAAGTCTATAAAATCCATAAAACAGCATCAATGGCGGTGGTCGTCAGTGAAATGCAGTGAAAACGGGCGCGGGTCGGGAGTGAATCCTGTTCACTTTTCTTTCGATCCCGTGGACGTCGGCTTGGGGGGAGTTTTGATCACCGAACCGCCGCTCACACTCAAAGGCTTCTTCGGAACCTTGATGTGAGACGAGTCTTGGGCAATCGCGCCCTTCTTGATTAATATGAACGGGTCCTTTTTATCGGCCATTACTTTCTCACCTGACCGTTCTGGATTTCCTGAGAAACCGGCGCTCCTTGAGTCTGAGCAGATTGTCCGCTGTGTATAGTCACCGCAACAGGTCGTTGGGGAGGAAGCTTGATGTTCGAGCCTCTTTGAACTGTGTCCACCGCTGAGGTTCTTTGCTCAGGCATTTCAACACCCGCCTACTAAAGTTTGAAAGGTTTTCGGTAAGTAGAGTGTACACCCGTCCTGCGGCTTTGGGCTTGTCTGAGGCGAGGGAGGAACCTTGGAAGTCCTTCCCTGAGATGGCTCGGACTTGACCGGGTCAGAACGAGCAGGCTGGCTCGGTTCGGGAATCGGACGAGCCTGTCTGTGGACGTTCAGTATTACAAATCCGACTAGAAACAAGACGCCTATCGCGAACAGCACCCCCGACGCCTTGTTCCAATGCCTACCCCACTTTGCCCGTGCATCAAGTTGAGTCCACAAGTGGTCTATGTTTTGGGCGATTTCTTGCTTCTGTTGAGCCTCTGCTGACCGAGCATTGCCCGTGAGTTCCCAAAACCTAGCGACTCCAAAATGTCCCTGGATGCTGTACTGGAAAGATGCAAGAACAAAACAGATACAAGAGAGCAGGAACACCCAGGCGGAATACAGTGTCCAGAGATAAATAGCATCCTTCAGCGGAACGACGTCCTTTATGAACGCTAGAGAAAGCGCAAGGAATCCGGCTGATAGAGCGAGCAGCTGTTTGTCGTATTCGGCTTGATCTTTATTCAGCGCTTCAAACGCGCTGTCCCGTTCTCTTGTGTATCCGGCGAGGTCGGCTCGCAACCTCTCTTCCGCGTCCTTTTCTTCCACACTCCTGATCCGGTGACGCTCCTCTTTAGCGCCTTTCGCTATCAGTTCCTCGTGAAGCGCTCTTATCTGAGCTGCCTTCTTATTCACTCCCATGGATTCCGTGCCTCTGCTTCTCGGGATTCCCGTTCCCCAGAAACGCTGCGAAGCATGTCCCCGACCTGCAGCACCATATTCGCTCGGCACGTGGGACGCAACTCTTGCTTTTTCAGCGATTTGTGGTAAAACATCGACATTGGTTGACTTTAGCAGAATGCGCTACCTAGCGCGAGCCAATCTGGCGTCGAAGTCGGGCGTGGTTGTAACCAGACGGCGATCCGTCAGAAACTCCTACCTTGGAAATCTCAGAGTTGCTCACTGTCCGCGAAGTTGCGGCCATTCTAAAGCTGTCTCCTGAAAGCGCTACACGCCGTTTTGAAAAATACCCCAGTGTTATAAACCTCGGGAAACCTGAAACCAGATTCAAACGCGCTTATCGGGTGCTCAGGATACCCCGCACCGTCCTTCAACGGTTCCTGATCGAGTCTCGCGTGTGAGCATCGCATGTAGAATGCGTACCGTAGAGCAACCATTATGAAGATGTACGTTGTTGGATATCGAACACGAGGAGAGGATGAGCCGCCGAGAGACCCGCTAAGGCCATGGGAGAAAATCGATGTGGATTTTAGCCCCAAGCGCGGCGATTGGCTCATGGAATATAAGGAACACGCACAGCGAGAACTCGACCTCCTGACTTCAATGCGGGTCCATGTCAACGAGCACTACTGCCAGTTGGAGCTTGAGGAAGAAGACGGGACGTTCGCCATCGTCTGCATAGAGCACCCAAAGCCACCAGCGAAACCTATGGGCTATTTGGATTCTGATCCGGCATAGCTCGGTTTAGGACAAAAAACGGCGGCCCGCCGCGGATTAAGGTGACGGGCTGGGATACTTCGGTTGGTTGGCTACTGGCATGACACAGGCGATGTATCCGCTACCGGTCGCAGTCGTTACACGTCTTGTCCAACCCCTTAAAGAATGACGGTTGTGGTTCGTTACGCGGGAAGAGCAGGTCTTTCAAAGCCTTGCGACCTGTTCCTTAAGCCCCTGAACTTCCGCTGCCAGGTTGCCATTTGCAAGTTGTTCCTGGTGCAATCGAGCCTCAAGAGAGGTTACTGATTGTTCCGATTCGGCACGCCTATTTTCCAGACTACTCGCTTGCGCCTTTAGCGAGTCCAAAGCGTCAGCCTGATCGCAGTATACGTAGAAAGAAGCGATGAGGATGGCGATGAACACGAGTCCAACCGCGAGCCCGACTGGCAGAAACCTGGGTATCTGAAAAGGGAGATAAGAAATGACAAGAGAGACGATGCCCAACAGGGAAAAAAGCAATACTCTCCAATGGTGGACGAGTGCTTTTTCAAACGCTCTGATTCGTTTCCTCTTTTTCATGGATTAGATCGTATATCGACAAACAGAGGCGCGTCCGGTTCAACGGTGCTTGGCGCTAAGCTTCCAATGACCGTCCGCTACCTTGTTGCCTTGAGCGTCACTGCCGTCATTCCAGCGGTAGCCGCGAGCGTTTAGCTCCTTACCTATTGCGTCACGGAGATCGCACGCTTTCATGGTGTCCGGATCGTCTCCCGAGCCATCGCGGCATTTGTCGTTTAAAACCTCTTCGACAGCCATCGCGTGATCCACTCTGTCTCGGATCTCACACGCCTCCACAATACCCTTCCGTGCGCACGCATCATTAGCAACTTTATCAACGAACACGGCGCTTGCTGTCAGGGCCGGAGAGGCGGGAGCCTGAGCCTGAGCGATCACCTGGGTTGCTTGAGCGATCAGAGCCATAGCCTGAGCCTGGGCGGTAGCGTCCTGGGCCTGGGCGCCCCCCGTAAGCAACAGAGCGACTAGCAGATATTTAAGCATTGTCAAGTCCCCTCTTCCTCGTGTCATTCCGCTGCTTTTGGTCTGCTTGCCATGGTCTATCCCCTCCCGTGCTCAAGAACTATTCGTAGCCCCCAAGGTAACGCCCGGGCTAGAAAGGAACAGAGGCCACCAAAGTGTTAGGGCAAGACGAGAAGCGGCCCGCTGAAAGCATTACTGATCGTCAACTATCGGTATTCTTGCAGAAGGTCCGACAGGATGAACCCGAAGGGCGTGGCAAGAATGTCCTATCACATTGGCTTATAATCCCCAGATCCGAGGTGGGAGACGAATCCCTGACCTAAAGGTGGGAAAGCCATTCCGGTTTCCAACCTGTTTTAATCCGGCTGTGTACGCGCTACATTCCAAATCATCGCAATGGGCGAGGAAGTAGTGATGATTGATGACAAGCAACGTTATAAGGAACTGATCCGCAAGCCTGTCAGCACTCAAGCCTGGCGGGACGATTCATTGGCGACATGGAATAAGCTCACTCCTCTACAACAGCTCGAAGTCCGTCTGGAACGACTGTGAGACGAATGCATTGCCTTCGCCCTAAAGCAAATCCTTCCGTTCGTCATCATCACAGGTATTTTCGCCTATCAACTATGCACGAACCCGGAACTGATGCATTACAACCGCGCAACGGACAGCTATTCGCTGGACCCGTTCAACTGTGTGCTAGCGATTCCACTCCTTGGTGGAGTGTGGCTAATGCTAGTAATACTCCCGGATTTGTTTTAGTCCATTGTGTGCCTGGAAGGACTTCTACAAACCTCAACCAAAAGTCGCCCGAAGGAGACGAGAAAAATGATCGAAATGGTATGCCCAGTATGCGGAAATCAGTGGTCGGTACAAAGTTCTGCGGCAACAACTCCAATGCGCTGCCCCAAGTGTGGCTGTCCAATCAATCAGAAATGACGTTTCAGAGGAAAACTTCGGACCCTTACATTGTCTACAGGCTCTGTCCGCATCTCCGACCGGTCAACTACCAGCTTCCTTTTATGAGCTTTAGGGAAAGCTTATGATGCGGTGTTCTGCACGCACTGCTAGACTGCCGGTGGTTGAAAGAGTGACATGAACACGATTTGCTAGCTTAGAGTCGGAGAAAATGGCTTGTGACGGTCCCCAAGAGTAAAGTAGCCGGAATGATGGTAATCGACATATCCGCTATCTTTGCTGCAATCGCAAATGAGCCTGACGGCGCCCATCTACCGCAATGCATCAATCAAAGCTGCTCCAATTCGGTTGATGGCTGCAATGACTCTGCTGGAGACACGTATTGTCCTGTTTTCACGGCTTGGTTCTGGTGCGATCGCTACTTTCGATGAACTGATAGTGCGCGCTGGAATTGTGGTGGAGCCATTCGACGAGCTGCTTGTCGATATAGCCTTCGATGCTTTAAGCAAATACGGCAAAGGGCAAGGCGGTTGGGCGCAACTCAACATTGTCGATTGTGCCGCCTACGCCATTTCCTTCCCACCCCCCTGCGCGCTTTGCTCGCTCGGCAGTGTAAAGGATGTGACCGGACATTCTGTAAGGTATGTGGTGAGACTGAAGAGCGCAAAGAGCGCGCCAGATATGGAAACCGCAGATCTCTCCACTCCGCTGCGCTCCGGAGATGACAAAGGTAGGTGTAATTGCCAATCAAGCCTTCCTCAAACCATTTTCACTCCCATGGGTGGGCTGCAGGTGCATGATATGTTCCGCAAAGCGGAACTTTGGCACGCTGGCTCCTCCGCTACACCCGCCGGATAGGTTGACGGGCCGCCGATTGGTTCGGTCCAATGACTTATCTATCGCTTCAAATGGAGGACTTGCCCAGAATGGCCTTCCGCCGAACGCGCCGCGAGTTCCTTCAAGGCTCGGCCGCGCTACTGAGCAGCGGCGTCCTGGGCCGTGCCGGGAAGTTCGCCTTCGCGTCCGACCAGGCCGCCGCTTCTTCCCGCGAAGCGCTGCGCGAATACCCTTACGGAGCCGTTACCCTCACCGGCGGCCCCCTCAAAGAGCAGTATGACCGCGTCCATGCGAGTTATCTCGCGCTCGATAACGATCGTCTTCTCAAGGTTTACCGGCAGCGCGCCGGTCTTCCGGCTCCGGGACGGGATATGGGCGGCTGGTATGACGCTGACGGTTTTGTCCCCGGTCACTCCCTGGGGCAATACATCTCCGGGCTGGCGCGCATCGCTGCCACTACCGGCGATCCGGCGTGCCAACTGAAAGTACGGGAACTGGTGCAGGGCTTCGCCGCCACGCTCGGCCCGGGTAACCAATCCATCATTCGTCCGCAGACCAATCTCTGGATCTGCTACACCCTGGACAAGCACTTCGCCGGGCTGATCGACGCTTATACATTGGCCCACGTCGAGCAGGCTTGCGATCTGCTGCCGCGAGTGCTCGACGGCGCGCGATCGCTGATGCCGGAGCATGGCCATGATCGTATCGGTAAGAAGAATCCGCCCTATGACGAGACCTACGTCATGCCGGAAAATCTCTTCACCGCCTATCAGCTCACCGGCAGGCACGAATTCCAGGCGATCGCGCTGAAGTACATGCTCGACGGCGACTTTTTCGATCCGCTGGCGCGCAATGAAAACGTTCTGCCCGGCCGCCATGCCTACTCGCATGCGATTGCGTTTTCATCCGCGGGCAAGGCTTACCTGCTGCTGGGCAAAGAAAAATACCGCCGCGCAATGGCTAACGGCTGGACCTACCTGACGACCCAGCAACAGTTCGCCTCAGGCGGTTGGGGACCCAATGAACTCTTCGTCGAGCCGCACCAGGGCAAGCTCTACGAGAGCCTCAGCAGCACCGTCGATCATTTTGAAACTCCCTGCGGCGCATACGCGGCCAGCAAGCTGGATCGGTATCTGCTGCGCACTACCGGCGATGCTCGCTACGGCGACCATCTGGAGCGCGTCGTCTACAACACGGTGCTTGGCGTTAAGCAACCGGACTCCGACGGCGATTATCCCTACTACTCCACCTACAGTCCTAATGCGACTAAGGTCTGGTACCCGCATAAGTGGCCCTGCTGCTCCGGAACCCTGGTGCAGGGCGTTGCCGACTATGTGCTTAACCTCTACTTCGCAGCCGGTGACGGCATCACGGTGAATATGTACGCGCCCAGCGAGCTGCACACACAGCAGAACGGTGCGAGCGTGCGGCTCAAGCAAACCACCGATTATCCCACCGGGGAGACAATCTCAATCCGCGTCGACAGCAGCGCTCCACGGCTTTGGACGCTGCGCCTGCGTATTCCTGGGTGGCTCCGTCAACCCGCGCAGATCACGGTCAACGGCGCCCTCAGCAGCGCCGCCGCTAAGCCCGGCAGCTTCGCCGCCCTGCGCAGACATTGGAGAAGCGGAGATGTGGTGGATCTCCGCCTCCCGCAGCAGTTCCGCGGCGAACCCATCGACGAGCTGCACCCCCGAGTCGTCGCCGTCATGCGCGGTCCGGTTATGTTGGCTGCCATCGACCCGCCGGAGGAGCTCGAGAAAAGACCGCTTTCCGTGGACGCGGGCTTTAATCCGCTTGCGGAACGTCGCGGCGCCTGGGTGCGAAATGAGCGTGGCCAGCAGATCGTCTTTCTACCCTTCTACCAGGTGCAGAACGAGCAATACACTACCTACTTCACACGCGCCTGACGCTCAGCCGCGTGCCCACAGGAGCCCGACGACCGATGAGCAGCACGAACGGATCCCAACCACGCATCCAAGCGCGCTATTGGGTCGAGACCGCCTTCCCGCTGGAGGATGCCGCCGCCACCATGGCTGGCGAACAGTCCACCGGAACCTTTATCCGCGTGCCCGGAGAGACAACCGAACTGCGGGAGCGGTTTGCCGCGCGGGTAGAGCAAATCACCGAATTGGCAGTAGCGGATCGGCCCTCTCTGCCCGGTTCGGGAATGCCCAAGGGTTCGGGCAGCGCCGTGCGCCGCACCGCTGAGGTCACTCTATCCTGGCCGCTACACAATCTTGGGCCTTCCCTGCCCAATCTAATGGCCACTGTGGCCGGCAATCTCTTCGAGCTCAAGCCTTTCTCCGGCCTCAAGCTGCTCGATATCGCCCTGCCGCCCGCCTTTCTCGACCGCTACCAGGGCCCACAGTTTGGCGTGGGCGGCACTCGCCGGCTCACCGGCGTCGAGCATCGTCCACTCATCGGCACGATCATCAAGCCAAGCGTGGGCATGAGTCCGGAAGCGACTGCCGCGCAGGTACGCACGCTGGCTGAAGCCGGTATCGACTTCATCAAGGACGATGAGTTCCAGTCGGACGGGCCGCACTGTCCTTTCGATGAGCGCGCCGCCGCAGTCCTGCGTGTGCTGCGCGATCATGCCGCCAGGACCGGAAAACGGGTCATGTATGCAGCGAACATCACCGGGGACCTGGATGAAATGCTGCACCGCCACGATCACCTATTAGCGCACGGCGGCATTTGCATGATGGTCAGCATGAATTCCATCGGTCTGCCAGCCATGAAGATATTGCGCGCCCATTCGCAGCTTTGCATCCACGGTCATCGCAATGGATGGGGAATCTTCGGGCGGTCGCCAGCTATCGGCATGAGCTTTATCGCATTTCAGAAGTTCTGGCGGCTTGCCGGCATCGATCACACCCACGTCAACGGCCTCAGCAATAAATTCTGCGAGGAGGATGAAAGCGTCATTCGCTCGGCTCGGGCCTGCCTTACGCCGATGTTCCCCGCGCCATACGCCGGCTGCGAGGTAATGCCTGTCTTCTCCTCCGGGCAATCGGCGCGCCAGGCAGCCGATACCTATCGCGCATTGGGATCGACGGACCTCATCTTCGCCGCCGGGGGCGGTATCCTGGCACATCCGCAAGGTCCAGCCGCCGGCGTATCCAGCTTGCAGCAGGCCTGGCAGGCGGCAGTCGAAGGCATCCCGGTTGCGGAGTTCGCCGCCGGCCATCCCGAACTCCGCGCGGCACTCGAAAAATTCTCCGGTTAGAAATGAAAAGAAGAGAGTGATGGGATCTGGACTTTCGCCCTGTGGTCAGGAGAATAAAATTGCATCTTATTTGTCATCTCGACCGGAGCGAAGTGGGGAGATCTGCGGTTACCGCAAATAAACCGCAGATCTCTCCACTCCGCTTCGCTCCGGTCGAGATGACAAAGGTAAATGGAGTGACTGGATGTAGGCTTTGCAATCCCATGCTACATTTCTGCCCTCCGGATCTGACTTTGCCTTTCTTTCTGTCATTCCCGAAGGGAATCTGCTTTCACTATTTCAGACGCTCCAATACAGAAGGGAAACCGCAGATCTCTCCACTCCGCTTCGCTCCGGTCGAGATGACAAAGGTAAATGGAGTGACTGGATGTAGGCTTTGCAATCCCATGCTACATTTCTGCCCTCCGGATCTGACTTTGCCTTTCTTTCTGTCATTCCCGAAGGGAATCTGCTTTCACTATTCCAGACGCTCCAATACAGAAGGAAAACCGCAGATCTCTCCACTCCGCTTCGCTCCGGTCGAGATGACAAAGGTAAATGGAGTGACTGGATGTAGGCTTTGCAATCCCATGCTACATTTCTGCCCTCCGGATCTGACTTTGCCTTTCTTTCTGTCATTCCCGAAGGGAATCTGCTTTCACTATTCCAGACGCTCCAATACAGAAGGGAAACCGCAGATCTCCCCACTCCGCTTCGCTCCGGTCGAGATGACAAAGGTAAATGGAGTGACTGGATGTAGGCTTTGCAATCCCATGCTACATTTCTGCCCTCCGGACCTGACTTTGCCTTTCTTTCTGTCATTCCCGAAGGGAATCTGCTTTCACTATTTCAGACGCTCCAATACAGAAGGAAAACCGCAGATCTCTCCACTCCGCTTCGCTCCGGTCGAGATGACAAAGGTAAATGGAGTGACTGGATGTAGGCTTTGCAATCCCATGCTACATTTCTGCCCTCCGGATCTGACTTTGCCTTTCTTTCTGTCATTCCCGAAGGGAATCTGCTTTCACTATTCCAGACGCTCCAATACAGAAGGGAAACCGCAGATCTCTCCACTCCGCTTCGCTCCGGTCGAGATGACAAAGTTATGATTCCCGAGAGAGCGCTATCTTTTTTTGCGAATGAGGGCCCCGCAAATGTCACTGCTCTACTGCTACTACGGCGACGACTTCACGGGTTCTACCGATGTACTCGAACAGCTCGCTGTCAACGGAGTTGCGAGCGTTCTCTTCCTGGCGGAGCCGAAGCCCGCGGAGCTGGCCCGCTTCGCGCATTGCCAGGCGATTGGTTTTGCCGGCGATGCGCGGTCCCGCACGCCGGAGTGGATGTCCGTACATCTGCCGGCGATCTTTACCCGCATGCGCGAGCTGGCTCCGGAGACGGTTCAGTACAAAGTCTGCTCCACCTTCGACTCCGCGCCTCATCGCGGCAATATCGGGCGCGCGCTTGAGATGGGCCGTGGAGTATTCGCCACAAATACCGTTCCAATTGTGGTGGGAGCGCCGCATCTTGGGAGATTTCTGGTCTTCGGCCAGCTCTTCGCCGCCGCCGGAAAGGAGGTCTATCGCATCGACCGCCACCCAACCATGGCGCATCACCCTGCCACGCCAATGCACGAAGCCGATCTCCGCCTCCACCTCGCGCGGCAGACAGAGCTTGCAGTCGGCCTGGTCGATCTTCGTGCCTTTCAGGCGGGTAAGGTTTTGGAAGAATTTTCCGCCCAGGTGGATACCGGCGCCGCGGCCGTGCTTCTCGATGGGCTCGACACTGCGATGCTCGAGCAAGCGGGCCAGCTTATCGGCAATCTCAGACAGGGCTCCCAACCGCTCTTTACCATCGGCAGACTCCGGGCTCACCTCCAGCCTCATCGCCTACTGGCGCAGCAGCGGCAGGATCGCGGCGGCTCCCGTTTCCCCTCTCGCGGTTGGGGCCGCGGATCGAATTCTGGTCCTCAGCGGAAGTTGCTCCGCAGTCACCGCGCGGCAGATCCTCTGGGCCAAGCAGCACGGCTACGCCTGCGCGGAACTCGATGCGGCGGCGCTCGCCGGCGGCGACTCCCAGGCTGCGAAGGCCGGGCTGGCGCTGGCTGCCAATCACCTGCGCGCCGGCCGCGACGCAGTGCTCTACACCGCGCTCGGTCCGCCTTCCGGGGTCACTGAGGGCGAACAGTTGGGCAGAGCGCTGGGCAGTCTTCTGCTTGAGCTCGTGCGGCAGACGGATGTTCGCCGTGTGGTCCTGTGCGGCGGCGACACATCTTCGCATGCGGTTCAACAGCTCAACCTCACCGCGCTGACGTTTGCCGGTGCGCTCACGCCCGGAGCGCCGCTCTGCCGCGCGCATGCCGACGAAGCTAGCGGCCTCGACGGATTGGAACTGGTATTGAAGGGCGGACAAATGGGTCCGGATGATTTTTTCACAATCGCACGGCAAGGAAAGGCTGGATGATCGATCTATTCCCGCAACCCGCGAGTGCAATCCACCTGTGTAAACAGGATCGCGCTTACCACCACCATCGCGGCAATGCCGAATAACGGCAAATTGTAATTGCCGCTGGCGCCGATCACGTAGCCGAAGACCACGGTACAGAGTAGGCCACCAAGATTGCCCGCTGTGTTCATGACCGCGGTCGCCGTGCCGCCGCAAGAGCCACCGAGACTGAGACACATTGCCCATGCGGCGGGCAACATCAGGTCCATCACGCCGAAGCACAGGGTGGAGACCGCCACCACTGCAATCGCGCCGTGCACCAGCCCAAGCACGACAAAGAGCGCGGCCGCGACAAACAGGCACCCGGCTGTTACCCGCCGGTAGGCGGCGCGGATTCCGTACCGCTCGACCAGCCGGTCGCTTAACCATCCGCCGGCAAGATTGCTGCCTATCCCTAACAAAAATGGAAACGACGCCACGATGCCCATACTGGCTAGCGAAATATGAGCGCCGTTCACCATCCAGGTGGGAAACCATGAGAAGTAAAACCAGCTTGCCCAACCGTAGCAGCCATAGGCCGCGACGATGAGCCAAAGCTGGCGCAGCGCCAGGAGCTTGCGCCAGGGCACGTTGGCCCCGAGATTATGGAGAGATCCGGTCGTGGCGCCAATCTCCTCCAGTTCCTTTGAGGTGATGCCAGGCTGGTCACTAGGATGGTCATGGAACCATAGCCGCCAAACCACCGTCCAAACCAGTCCCAGGCCACCCAACACCCAGAAAACGGCGCGCCAGCCAAGATAGATCTGCAAAGGAACCAGCGTGAGCGGCGCCAGAGCGGCGCCCAGTCGGCTGGCTGCCCAGACCACGCCCTGGCTGCGCGCCCGTTCCTGGGTGGGAAACCAATGAGGAATCACGCCCGCCGCATTCGGATAGGCGCCTGCGGCGCCCACGCCAAAGAGAAACCGGGTCGCGAAGAGCTGCCAAAAATTTCGGCACCAGCCGGTGAGCGCAGTAAAGAGCGACCACCAGGCGGCGATACGCGTGAGCTCGCCTCGCTGCCCGTAACGGTCGCCCAACGCGCCTGAGGGAATTTCGAAGACGGTATTCGCGATCACGTACGAGCTGAGCACCCATCCCCATTTGCCGGGCGTCAGGTGCAGATCGTGCTGCACCGTGGGACCGGCCACGGCGATGGCAAGCCGGTCGATGAAGGTAATGACCGAAACCGCCCCCAACAGGGCGAGTACTCCGTGGCGTTTCTTCACCGGAGGTTAGAACTCCAGTTGGCGTGCGTAGGATTCGGGCGGCGCCGCGGCGGCGGTACACAGAATCTCCCGCGTGCGCAGCACAGCCAGCTCCGGGCTTGAAAGCACGGGAACGCTCACCGCTGCTTTGGGCATCTGCTGAAGCACACGCGCCATGGATGCCTGCGCCAGCACTACCACATCCACCTTCGCCGCCAATTCGATGAGCGCTTGGCTGACCGCGCGATCGTGCGTCTCCGTATCGCCGGCGAGCACTGCCTCGAAAGCGCCGTCGCAGAGCGACTCCTCGATCTCGGTTGCTACGCCCGCAGCCGCGCTTTTTTCATGCAGCAGAGCCGTGGTCGGCTCCAGAGTGGTGCGGAGCGTGGCCAGGACGCCGATGCGCCGGGCTTGGCTCACTGCCCTCTCCGCCATCGCTTCATCCACGCGAATCACGGGAAAGGGAAAGAGCTTCGCTGCCAGGGAAACGGCCGGCCCAATGGACGAGCATGTCACCAGCAATCCATCCACGCCGATCAAGGAGGCTGAATCGACCATGCCGATCAGCCGCCGAACGGTCACCTTTTGCAGCTTGCCTGCGGCGATGGTGTGCTGGATCAGACTTTCATCCACCATGTGAAAGATCCTGGTCTCCGGCAAATATTGATTGCAGAGCGAGGTGAACAACGGCGTCAGCGTAGGGCTGGTGTGCAGCAATGCGAGCGTCAGTGCCAAGGGTAGGTTCGCCTTTCACGGGACTGGCAGCCAAAACAGACTGCATCAACTATGAGCCAATTCACTCTTCAGGCGGCCACTTCGTCAAGAGCATTCCTCGTCTTGGGATCTCCGGTAAGCTCGAAGCCGCGCGGAGACCGCGATAGACTTTCACATTGGATCGCCGCAGCGTGTTCGGGCGATAAATTTAATCTCAGTACGATTCCGAAATACGGAATGCGCGAGATTTATAGATCCCACATCTGACACAAAGAACGCTTAGGGAAATTCAATGCCAGGAAACGGAGTTTTCTTAAACGCAACCGGTCTGGTATCTTCCCCCGGTGGGAATCAAGCCCGTCATTGCCGCCATTTTCGTTGCATTTCTCCAGCTCGCCGCCGGCGCCGCGCCATCTTGGGCACAGCACTTCGACACCACTTTCAAGCCGCAGGTGGAGCAGCAGGTGGCCAAGGTTCGCGCTGCCGATATGGGCGGCCGCTTTCATGCCAATTGGCGGTCGCTCGCCGGTTATCGGGCGCCGGACTGGTTTCGCGATGCCAAGTTCGGCATCTTCATCCATTGGGGAGTCTACTCCGTGCCCGCTTTTGCCAACGAGTGGTACTCGCGCAACATGTATGTGCAGGGCAGCGAGGCCTTCCAACATCACCTCGCCACTTATGGCCTGCAGACCAAGTTCGGATACAAGGATTTCATCCCGCTCTTCCGCGCCGAACACTTCGATCCCAACGCATGGATCGATCTCTTCATTCGCGCCGGCGCAAAGTACGTCGTTCCCGTGGCTGAACACTGCGACGGATTCCCTATGTATAACTCCAGTTTTACGAATTGGGACGCTGCGAAGATGGGACCGCACCGGGATGTTGTCGGGGAGCTCGAGCGCGCCGCTCGCGCCCGTGGTCTCCATTTTGGAGTCTCTTCCCATCGCGCCGAACACTGGTGGTGGTATGACGGTGGGATGCGCTTTCCCTCCGACGTTCAGGGTGCGAAGTACGCAGGACTCTACGGTCCCGCCGCGCCTATGGCGCTGACCGGCGAGAGGACGCGAAAAGAGCCCAATCCCAGCCATCTCGAGCGCTGGCTGCCGCCCAGCCAAGATTATCTTGATGATTGGCTGGCGCGCTCGACCGAGCTGGTCGATAAGTACCACCCGGACCTTCTATATTTCGATTGGTGGATCGGCCAACCTGCCTTCGCGTCCCGCCTGCAACAATTTGCCGCCTACTACTACAACCGCGCGGCGGCGCGGCGCCAGGGCGTTGTCCTTACCTACAAAGAAGGAGCCATGCCGGCAAATGCCGCTACCCTAGACATTGAACGCGGCAAGATGGACGAGTTACGGTTGCTGCCCTGGCAAACCGATACCTCCGTCAGCATTCATAGTTGGGGCTATGTCGAGAATGACGAATATCGCGATCCTCGATCACTCATCGATGAACTGGTCGACGTGGTCAGCAAGAACGGCAATCTGCTGCTCAATGTCGGCCCCAAATCGGATGGCACAATTCCCCAGCAGGCGCGCAACGTGCTTCTGCAAATGGGAGCATGGCTGCAAACCAACGGCGAAGCCATCTATGGAACGCGGCCTTGGATTCTCTATGGCGAAGGACCCACTCTGGTAAGCAACGGGCTTGAGAAGAACTCCGACCGGCAGTCCTACACCGCGGAAGATATCCGCTTCACCACTCACGGCGGCACACTCTACGCCACCGCGCTAGGTTGGCCGGCGAATGGCCGCTTGCTGATCCACACTCTCTGGCGCGGAACACCGTATTTGTCCGGTCCCGTCTGTAAAGTCGAGCTACTCGGCGCCCGGCAGACAATTCCATTTCACCAGCAAGCCGATGGCCTGTACCTAACCTTACCATCCACTCCGCCTAACGACTTCGCCTATGTCTTTCGCATTCACAGCGGTGCCGCTTGCTCACAGAAAGCCGCCGGTTAAGAGCCGCGTGGAATCCCACATCTGACGCAAACAACGCGTCAGATATGGGGCACCCAGCTTCATCGGCAATTACACCTTCTTTGTCATCTCGACCGGAGCGGAGTGGAGAGATCTGCGGTTTCCCTATCTGGCGCAAAGTAATAACCGGTTGGTCCGCTACGCGGAACGGCAGACTGCCGAAAAATTCCGCCATGCGGACCAACGCCAGCCTAAATCCTCATGAAAACGTAACGGCACAAATCTCCGTCTGCGAGGACGCAGTTTCCATTGACAACATTTTCATCTTGCCTCTAATGTTTGCCTCGGAAATCAAGCAAACGTCCTCCGCAAGAGCTTCAGGAGGCAAGGATGGCAATGACGAAGATCGAAATCCAAAGACCCATCCGCGGCCTAGCCGCATGGGCAGCGGTGGTCATGATGGCCCTGGCCACGGCGATGCTGAATGCTCAGAATGCCGCTAACGGCTCTCTTGAAGGCACAGTCACCGACAAAACCGGCGCCGTAGTGCCTGGCGCCGAGGTTGTGGTCACCAACCAGGCAAACGGCGTATCGCACAGAGTTTCGACCTCGGGTAATGGTTTCTACTCCGCCGGCTCGCTCCCAGGAGGCGACTACCAGTTAGTAATAACCAAAGACGGCTTCCAGAAAGACACGATCAAGGATATTCACCTGGACCCTGGCGCGCGGCGCGGGCTAGACATCAGCTTGGCTGTGGGCGCAACCACCACGCAAGTGACGGTTGAAGCCGATACCGTCGCGGTGCAAACCGAATCCGGGGAGAATGGCGGAACAATTTCCGCCAAACAGGTTTCCCAGTTGATGTTGAATGGCCGCAATTTTCAGACACTTGCCACCATCGTACCCGGAGTAACTGCGGTGACGGGAGCCAACCAGTTGGGTCCCGGGGGTGCCGGTAACGGCGGCCAGGTGCAATTGAGCATTGGCGGAACGTCTGTAGAGCAGACAGCCTATCTGGTCGACGGCATCTACGATTCAGTTCCCAGCGGCAACCTGACGCTGAGCGTGTTGCCTTCGATCGACTCGATTCAGGAATTCCGCGTGCTGGAGAACAACTATGGCGCCAACTACGGATTTGCCGGGTCGGGCCAGATACTGGTGCAGACCAAGAGCGGCGGCAACACCTATCACGGCACGGCCTATGACTACATTCGCAACAACAATTTCGGCACAGCAAAGAACTTCTTCTATAAGGCGGGCACGCCCTTCGGCCTCCATCAAAACATCTTCGGCTATTCGCTAGGCGGTCCGGTGCTGATTCCACGAATTTATAATCCAGCGACTAAAAGGACTTTCTTCTTTGCCTCCGGTCAATGGTATCTTTCCAATTCCTCGCAGTCGTTGACCCGCGCCTTCTTCCCGCAGCCGATGCGAACGGTGATTTCCACGCAAGCCCAACCCTCCCGTCTTCACAAGCCCTCGCACTGGACGCCAGCAGCGCAGCACTTCTGGCGGGGAGAGGTTTGAACCCCGCCACATGCCTTTCCCCAGGACCGAACGGAAAAATCAACCAGATCGCCCAAAGCTGCATGGATCCTGTCTCCGTAGGACTCATGAATGCGTACTTCCCCTTGCCTAATGCCGTCGTGGCGGGACAATTCAATAATTACGTAAATACAAAGCCGCAAAGACTTTTCGACAGCAACGTCCTTTATCGCATCGATCACAACATCAATGACAAGAACCAGCTCATGGGACGGGTCATGTATGAGGAAACCAACATCCAGTTAGCGGCGCGTAATTACAACGATCCTGCACCCGACCCTGGAGCCGCTTCCTATACAACGGGTCTGAATGCCGTCATCCGCTGGACTTCCAATTCACGTCCTCACATCACCAAATACGGCCCAGATCGCGGAGAATTTTCAAAAGGCACGAACACGCTGCGCGGCAATATACCCTGCCAGCCGGTCTGACCATCCCCCGGCCACTGGGAAACGATCCACTGAACCGCGTCCCCAGCATGCAAATCAATGGCGGCTGGTCCTGGCTGGGCGTGGGCGCCTATCCCACTTACAGCCATGACGGACAGGAATGATTGGCGACGATCTGAGCTGGTTGAAGGGCAATCATTCCCTCCAGTTCGGCGGGTCTATATGATCGGAATTCGCCGGGCAAATGTAACCACCGGCAACGTGCCACAAGGCAACTATGTTTTCAGCGGTGTTCATACCGGCGATCCCGCCGCCGATTTCCTGCTCGGGGTGGATGCACGTTTGTACAGATCAACTCACAGCGGAATGGCAACTTCCACTATCGCTGGTTCGAAGGTTATGTCCAGGACGACTACCGGGCCACTCCCAGGCTCACCCTGAATGCAGGTCTTCGCTGGTCCTACTATGGCCCAACCACGCGCGATGGGAACGAACTCGCGAACTTCCAGCCGAGCGATTTTGATCCTTCCCAGGCGCCCCTGGTGAAAACCAACGGATCCCTGGCGACCAATGCGCAGGGTCAGCCGATTACCGCCTCCGGGGCCACGGCGAATCTTACCAATGGACTGGTCATTGCCGGCCAGAACGGGACTCCTGCGGGCATTCTCAACCCCCGCCATGATTATTTTGGCCCGCGTTTCGGTTTCGCATACCAGCTCACGTCGGACGGGAAAACAGCGATCCACGGCGGTTACGGAATAGGCTACACCCAGGTTGCTCTGCAAAACACGGTCATCCTGTTGCCGAATCCTCCTTTCACGCAGAACATCTCCATCACTAACAGCCTCATGAGCAATCCTGGGGCCGGAACAACCGGAGCCGCCAGCGTGCAATCCTTGCAGGCGGTTGGTTATGATTTCCGCGCCGGCATGATTCAGAGCTTTAGCCTCATTCTGCAGCGAGAGATCGTGCCTCATGGCGTTCTTTCCGTGGGCTACGCCGGCAACCTGCAACAACACATACTGTCCACTCAGCTTGACGGGAACTTTCCTCTTCCCGGCACAAGCTTCGGGCACGCCCACTGCGCGGCCAAGAGCCCCACCCGGAACCCTCCCCAATTATCAGTTTGATCCGTGCCTGAATACCGGCGCTACGGCCAAGGCCTATTACCGGCCATATAAAGGTTATGACCAGATTCTCTCCACTATGAGCGGCGGCATCGGCAACTATAACGGACTTCAGACCGGCTTTGTCTATCGCGCTCACGATCTCACTCTCAACCTGGCCTATACCTGGAGCCGCGCTCTTACCGGATGTGGTGCCGGCAAATCCCGGCAGTAACGGTGGAAGCGGCGTGGGCTACGATTCGTAGGCACCTTCCAGAATTCTCGCGATGTGCGAGCCGAGTATGGGCGGCCCGACTTCGATCGCGCTCATGTCTTCACCGGAGCGCCGGTTTACGATCTGCCCTACTTCCGGAACTCGGATCATCTCCTGGTGCGCGAGCTTCTCTCGGGCTGGAGCCTTTCCGGCCTGGCGGTAATAGAGAGCGGCTATGCACTTACTCCAAGCGATACCTATGGAGACGCAGGCCTCGCCACCAGACCGAACCAGCTGCAAAAGATCAGCACCACCGGGAGCGGCAAGGTGGGCCTGGGACAGCACAACTACTTCACCAATCCAACCGGTATCTTCGCCAAGCCGGCATACGGCTTCTTCGGCAATGCAGGCAACGGAACCATCGTAGGGCCTCGCGAAGTCGCTTTTAAGTTCCGCGGGTAAGACGTTTCCGATAACCGAACGGGTGGGCGCACAACTTCGCGTCGAGGCCTTCAATGCCTTCAACCATCCAAATATTACGAGTATTTCAACCCAGTTCGGGGCGGCTAATTTCGGGCAGGCTATCTCCGCCGGAGATCCGCGCATCATGGAAGGCGTCTTGCGGTTAAGCTTCTGAGATGCGGACCAGGTCAGAGCAAGCAAATATTCCGGTTCCTTCTATTTGCCCTGCCTCTCGTGCTCAGCGCTCAACAGCCCGCATTAACGGAACCACAGCCGCCGCTCGAACCTTCGCGGTGAATCATGAGCTGCGGACCGGTCCGCAGCCGATGTGCGCTTTTTGCTCTCCGCCCCCGCAGGGAAGCAGGGTTCATTGGCATCGCCGGCGGCCACTTAG
Organism: uncultured Acidobacteriaceae bacterium; assembly: GCA_963705665.1. Taxonomy (GTDB): domain Bacteria; phylum Acidobacteriota; class Terriglobia; order Terriglobales; family Acidobacteriaceae; genus PALSA-350. Next base: position 50,362 of record CAVPKQ010000035.1, read on the forward strand.
TAACTCCCGACGGAAAGCGCTTCCGTATGTGGGGCGTCAACATCACCGGCTGGACCAAAGGCTCGGCGCTGCTGCCATCCAAACATGATGCGGAGATCGCGGCCCGCTCCTCTGGCGCAGTTGGGCGTGAACTGCGTACGGTTCCAGTTTCTCGACCTGACCAAGCAACAGCAGCAATCACCAGGGAACGTCCCCACTACCTACACGCCGAGCGGCTTACTCGACGGAAGCTCCGATACCAGCCAGGTGATGGATCCCGGCCAGCTTGACCGCTTCGACTATTTTGTCGCTCAGCTCAAGCAAAACGGCATTTACATCGATCTGAATCTGAACGTCGGGCGCAAATACAAAAAAGGCGACGATGTTCACGACTACGACCTGATCGGCGTGGCCAAGGCCATTACTGAATTCGATCCGCGCCTGATGCGCTGCAAAAGGATTACGCGCGGCAGTTATTGACGCATTTTAACCCTTACACCAAAACGGAATATCGCTATGAACCTGCGGTCGCGATCGTTGAGATTGTGAACGAAAACTCGGTGCTGGAGTTCTGGCAAAGAAACTGGTTCCGCGGCGAGCTTAAGCACGGCTCTCCAGCCTTCCAACTCGATCTGACTCCTTACTACAAGGCGCTTCTTACCGGCTATATAACGAATGGCTGAGAAAAGCTATCCAGCCCCGCAACTGGATCGTCTGCGCGCCCTCGCCGGGCTCCATCCCGGCGAAGCCTTCTCGTTGACCCAAAGACAGGACTTCGATGAGACCCCGAAAGAAGTCTTCTATGCCGAGGCCGCATTCTATACCCACGTCGAGACCGGCTTTTTCGAAGGCATGCGCTCCTATCTCAAGCAGACTTTGGGCGTGAAGTCGCCGATTATCGGGACCAACGATCACACGTACTTCATCCCTGGAATGCCGCTGCTGCGGTCGACTTCGCGGATGGATATTGTAGATGCGCACGTTTATTGGCAGCATCCAGCCATCAGCGGCAAGCGGGATACACCGATGGTCAACGACCCGCAGCATTCGATCGCTATAAAGCTCACCCGCTCGACTCTCTTGAACAAGCCTTTCACCGTGAGCGAGGTGAATGAACCGTTTCCCAGCGACTACGAAGCCGAGATGATCCCCATCCTGGCGGCCTACGGCGCCTTTCAGGACTGGGATGGCATCTTTATCTATACTTTCGAGCCAAAGGTGAGCGGACAGTGGAAGCTGGTGATCGGCGACCACTTCGACCTGGCGGAAGATCCGGTGAAGATCGCGCAGATACCGGTGGGCGCTCTGCTGTTCCTGCGCCATGACGTCGAAAGCGCCCGTCAGATCATCGAACGTACCTACTCCCGCGAACAGATCGATGAGAGTATGCGCCTGGCTCAATCCGAGTCGCCTTACTACACTCCGGGATTTCCTTTGTCGCTACCGCTGGAACACGGTTCACGCATCCGCTGTCTGGATTGTCAGCCGACGGAAGCCTTTCATGATCAGCCGCAAAACGCCCAGCCGCAAAATCCTATCCGTTCGGACACTGGTCAGCTTGCCTGGTGGACGTCAAAATCAAAGGGCGGACTGTTTTCGATCGATACGGACAGAACCACGGCTTTGGTCGGCTTTGTCCGCGACAATGAGATCGCAACCTCGCATCTTGCCGCCGATGTCAAGAACAGGTTCTGCGCGCTCACCCTCTCGTCCTTGGATGGGCAGCCGCTCTCCCGATCGTCGCTGTTACTGTTGACCGCAACTGGACGGGTGGAAAACACCGGCTCGGTCTGGAATGCGCGTCACACCATGTACGACGTGTGGGGCACCGCGCCTACCCGCATCGAAGTGATTCAAGGATGGCTGACGCTGAAGGATCTCGAAGGAGCAGTCGGCGTGCTGGTCACTCCGCTCGATGGATCGTCGAAGCCCTTGGGTGAGGTGCGCGGCCGGCTGCTCGAGACGCGGCTGGGAAATTCCCATCGGAGAACAGCCAGCGACGAGTTATCTCGATCCGGATTGTCCGCTAGTGGTTCGTGGAATCCCACAGGCACCTTTGCTTTTCTTTCTGTCATTCCCGCAGGGAGTCTGCTTTTCGTATACCTACCCGGCATCATCGCACCGAGAGACCAGAAGCAGATTCCGTGCGGGAATGACAGAAAGAAAAGCAAGTGCAAAGGCTTGATCCGCAACTGCCGAGAGTGTATCCGTCGACCCGGGCAGTTGAAGTTACACATCCTTTTACCGGCCTACAACTTTTGGGCAAAGCGAAGCCGTCTTGTCTCCCCACGCTGCAACCTTTGTGCGATCCAATGGTAACTTGCATGATGCTAGCCTTGCTCTGCCATGAAGTACTCAGCCCACATAATCGTATGCTCGCTTCTCTTTCTAAGCCCGGTTATCGGCTTGGCTGGCAAAAAGACTAAGCCGCGGCCGCAAAACAGTCCCACCGCTATGACTCCGGACGCTGCGGCTTTCCTGGGCAGCGCCATCGACGTGATGCAGCAGCACTCCTTGCGCAGCCAATCGGTCGATTGGACCGACTCCGGCAGGGGGCGGTCCGGCACGCAGCCGGCGCTTTCAACCCCATCGATACTTATCCTGCGATTTATTGGGCGCTGGTCCAGCTGAACGATCCGGGAAGTCACTTGCGCCTTCCGGCCGGCCTCTATCCCGATCAGATCGCGCTGCTAGAACAAGCGGAGAAGGACGCGAGGAACTCAGCTCCCGCGAGCGCTCGCGCCGTCCTGCCCCCTACGCCCTTTACCGCGCGCCACCTCCCCGAGGGCCACGTTGAGTCCGTTCAGGGAAGAAATTTCGGCTACGTTGTGCTGCCCACCTGCTCCGCGCAAGACAACGATGGCCTGCTTCTCTATGCCGCGGATGTGCGCCGTATTCTGACCGACCTTTCCGCACAAAATCCCAAGGGCTGGATCATTGATATGCGGGGCAACACAGGCGGCAACATGTGGCCCATGCTGACCGGCATTGGCCCGATCCTGGGCGAAGGCGTCGTCGGTTCGTTTGTGACCGCGGACGGAAAGATTCCCTGGTTCTACCAGGATGGCAAGACCGGAACGCAGAATACAGCGGGCCTGGAAACCGTCTCGCTCAGCTTGCCGGACTCGCCCTTACGCGTGACTCCGCTGGCTCCTGTCGCGGTGCTTGTGGACAGCAGCACCGCCAGTTCCGCTGAGGCCGTCAGTATCGCCTTTCACGGCCGCGAAGCGACGCGCTTCTTTGGCCAGCGCACCGCCGGCAAATCCACCGCGGTGCAGCCTTTCAAGCTTTCCGATGGCGCCGAGCTTTTCCTGACCACCGCCATCGATGCTGACCGTACCGGCAAGCCCTTCCCCGACGGCCTCACTCCGGACGAGATTTTTCCGTCGGTGAATGCGATTCCCCAGGAGGCAACCGACCCCGTGGTGCTTGCCGCGCAGACCTGGCTAGTGGCCAGCACCGTGGCCCCGGCGCCCCCTCCCCCACCGCCCGCTCCGCCGAAGCACAGGGCAAGACGCAAGCGGGTCGTGATTCATCAGGGAAGTTGATAAGACGTCCTCCCACAGGGAAAGGTGCAGAGCAAAGCGCACCTGAGCGGAAAGCGCGTCCAACCAGGCGCGCTTTTCTTTTGGATCCAAAATGGGCCACCAATCGCGGGTGCCCCATATCTGGCGCGCTCTTTGCGCCAGATGTGGGAAACCGCGAGATCTCTCCGCTCCGCTTCGCTCCGGTCGAGATGACAAAGTAGGTGTAGTTACCAATCAAGCCTTCCGCAACCCAATTTTCATCCCCTTGGGTGGGCCGCAGGCCCATGAACACTCCGGTCCAGATGACAAAGTTAGTTGTAGTCGCCAACTAAGCCTTCCTCAACCCAATTTTCATCCCCACGGGCCGCATTTCACTGCGGATTCGCCTTTCCCATGCGCTGGGTTGAGAGGCGAGCCACGACCGTCGGCTCCAGTATGACGCTCCTGGGCCGCGGAGCGGTCTTTGTCGCGACTAGACGCAGAACCAGCTTTTGCGGCGCGCCTGCCCATTTCAACGCTCTGCTGGTCGATGCTGGAGAGGGGCACGCGCAGCGAAGAGTCATAGTACAGGTTGCCGCAGCCGATCACGGCGATGTCTTCGGGAACTCTTAATCCCGCCTCCAGGATGCGGTCGATCGCGCCCATCGCCAAAGGATCGTTGTAGCAAAAGACCCCATCCGGCGGCGACGCGAGATTCAACAACCGGGCCATCGCCGTTCTTCCCTTTTCTCGACTCTCCACATCTACCCTGTCCTGGGTGACAACATAATCCGTGTTCCAGCGCCGTCCGTGGGCTGCGAGCGCATGCTCGTAGCCTTCTTGTCTCGGGTTGCCCACAGTGTTCTCTCTGCCACGGATATGAGCAATACGTTTGCATTTGGCCCGGATGAGATGTTCCGTCGCCAGTCTGCCCACGGCTTCATTGTCGACCCCAACAAAACTTGCGGAGACGCCGGGGAACGGCCGGTCGATCAAGACATAAGGAGAGCCCTCTCTTTCAATGCGGTGGAGAACTTGCGGAGTGGGGGACACGGAGGCCAGGATCAGGGCGTCCAAGCGGCGCCCCAGCAGTTGGTCAATCTCCCGCTCTTCCAGTTGAGGGTCTTCTTCCGAGGAGGAAATAATGAGGTAATAGTCCTTCTTTCGCAGGGCGCTCGAAAGGGCCTTGGCAACCTCGGCGAAAAACGGATGCAAAAAATCCGGAACCACCAGCCCTACCAGAAATGTACGGCCCGTCACCAGGCTTCGCGCACTGAGATTGGGGTGATAGTTCAGTTCTTTGATTCGCTTGAGAACACTCTCGCGAGTCTTTTCACCAATGTCCGAGTGGTTGTGAAGCACCTTGGAGACGGTGACCACCGAGATGCCCAGGTCCCGGGCAATGTCCTTCATGGTGACGCTCATTAGGGAGCATTATTGCATGGCGGCGCACGAAGGCTGGGGGACACAAATCACATGATGAATTGGGGATTAAAAAGCGGGATAGAATGGGCTCTCATAAGGGGAAACATGCTCAAAACTGGAATTCTGAATCCCGCCATCAACTCGCTCCTTTGCCGCATCCGCCATACCAATACGCTGGTAATCGCCGACCGCGGGTTTCCGTTCTGGCCCCAGGTGGAGACGATCGATATCTCCCTGGTCGATGACATACCCAGGATTTTGCAGGTGTTGGAGGCCTTCAACAAGAACTTCGTTATCGGCAAAGCTTTTATGGCGGCTGAATTCAAGGCCCATAACCGGGACCAGATCCAATCCGCGTATGCCACGGCTCTGGCCGGAGTGCCTACCGTCTTCGAGCCACATACCGAATTCAAAAAACGCGTGCCGCAGGCGATCGGTCTGATTCGCACCGCGGATACGACTCCCTACGGAAACCTGATTCTCGAATCGGCCTGAGCGGGCACGGTTTTCGGACACGGCTTTAATGAATTGCGGTAACGTACGGAAAAGCGTACCAACATCCAGCATCGACTGGTATATCAGGTGCTGGAGTCGATTCGTACCGTCAAGGTGCTTCGCATGTGGACCCACTACGAATAGCTTGATCCGCTAAGCCGGCTGACGGCTCAGAGCCCGGCGTAAAACGAGTTCAAGAGCCGACTTCAGCTCCACGTACTCGGAGTCGGAGAGCTTTCCTTGCACCCGGTCGGTTTCTATGGCAAAGAAGCTCATCTTTGAGAACCGCCAGCAGAGAGTTTTCAGATCCGGCAAAGGAAGAGCCGATAACCGCCACAGACGGCAAGCTCTGGGAGGGAAGCTCAGGCGGCGCATCGCCAGGTTTGCGCAGCAGAAAACCCGCGCCGATGGCGAAGACCAGGGCAATTCCTCCCAGGATCCACCACTTGTATTTGTTCAACGGGTCGGGAGTATCAATGGGTGCGCCAAGGCCGATGCCGGGACGATTATCGGTGCTTGGCGAAGCTTGGGCGGCGTTCCCCTGGTTGGCGTCCCCTTGGTCGCTGGCGGTCTGGGTGTCTCGAGGCAGGGAGCCGGAACCGGAGACCGTGAAGGAGAGGGTTTGCGAGGGTTGGACATTGCGCGAGAGGTAGGTCTGCGCTCCAGCAGGCTGATCCACGGTCTGGAACGAGGATCCGTCGCCCGGCTTAAAGGTCATGCTCTTGGGCATCATCACGACAAAGTTGGTCTCGGCCGTAGCGAAGCGCGGAGTGAATGTGAGGCTGCCGGAATACGGCAGGTGATAGCTGAGCTGGAACTGGGTTTCTCCAGGACGCAAGGGAAACAGGAAAGCGTAGTGACCCTTTTCTCCCAGTGGAACAGGGGACGACTGCACGGGCATGCCGCCGGGAGCCATGGCGGCAGAGCCTTCGATCTCGGCGTCGGGGGGAATATAGATTTCGTAGGAACGCTTGCTGAATTGCGTGCGCGGCGGGTTGGAATCGTTCTTGATGAATAGGCTCTGGGTGACCTGGAGACCCTGCTGATCGGTCTCCACGCGAAGAACATTGGCCTCCGTAGTCACGCCGGCAACAACCGGCTCCACATTGAAGACATCGACATTGACCACCGGCGTGTTCGGAGGAGCGGGTTGAAAATAGGCTGCGCCCTGGTGATCGACGCGAATCAGGTGCATGCCCGGATCGGGCGCATCGATGGAGAAGCGGCCTCTGGCATCGGTCTTGGTGTGCGCAATCTCCTGCATGCGCTGGGAGAGGGCGATGAGGACAACCTGGTCTCCCGCCGCCGGTTTGTGCGTGGTGCCATTGGTGACGACGCCCGTGATGGTGGCCGCGGATGCGGAGAGCGCGGGGAGCAACGCCAGGCAGGCAAAGAGCCCGCAGGCAATCAGCCGGCGCGAGCGTTGGAGATTCGGGGAGAAATCCGGTTTCATGGTCAGTCTTTCTATTCGCCGCGGAATCTAGGAGCGAGGAGTGGCGTGCCGCTCCAGTTGATCGATTTCAGCTAAAACCGCGGCGGTTTCGTCTTCCAAAGCGGCGCTCTGCGCGGCATAGTCCTCTTCAGGATACTTGCCCGCATGATATTCAAAATTCAAGTCGCGGAGGTTCTCGTAAAGGACTTCTTTTTGCTCGCGAAGAAAATCCAGGCGAGTCTTCGTTCTCTGCCGCTCGACGTGGCGATCGGGATAAAAGACATAAGCGAAGACGCCCAGAAGAAGAAGCCCACAGGCAATGGTGCTCATAGCTGAGTCTCGCGGCGGATGCGGTTACGGATGGCCTCGCTGCCCGGGCTTCTCTTCTCTGCCGGCATGGGCGCCGTGCGGAACTTCCATTTGCGCACGATGAGCAAGGTGAGCGCGATCCCGAGAAAGAGCACCAGGGGAGGCATGATCCAGGCAACGTGATTGAACCAGGTAAACATGGGGGCCGCCAGAACCACAGGTCCGTACTGGTCCTGGAATTCATGGAAGATGGTATCGTCGCTCTTCCCCTGGGCGATGCTAGCCTGCAGTTGGACGAGCATTGGGCCGGAGGAGGGGCAGCCCACGTGATTGCACTCGCCGAGCAGTTCATTGCAGCCGCACATGCACATCATTTTGTGGCTGTCTCTGTCAAGACGCGCCGCGGAATCGCTTGCGCCCAGGCCGGCGAGGACGAAGATCGAGAGGAAAACGATTTGGCCGGCGCGCACGATCTTACTGCGGGACATCAATCTCCACTCCCGCCGGCGGCCACGGCTTCCTTCTCTTCTTCAAGCAGCCGCGGAGCATTATTGCGGTTACGGCTCTGCGCCAAGGCTGCGCTGAGGTTAGGCGTGAGAGCGAGCAGGGTCCCAAAAGCTACCACGACGACGCCAATCCAAATCCAGGCGATGAGCGGGTTGAGAAAGACCTTGATAATCGGCAGCCCGTTGTCGGGATTCTTTCCGGCATAGATGACGTAGAGATCCCAGGCGAGTGTCGAGTGGTTGGCGACCAGCGTCAGGGGCTGTTGCGAGGCGGTATAGAAGCGTTTTTCCGGGGCCAACTGGTCGACCTTCTTATTCCCGCGATACACGTCCAGCAGGGCAAACTCGGTGTCGTAGTTGGCGTTCGAATCCTGGGTGAAGCTACGGCAGACAACCCGGTAAGGTCCGATAGTCACGCTCTGTCCGTCGTTCATCTCCTGCTCATGGTTCTGATTGAAGGCGCCGCCGGCGATTCCGATAAAGATAATGACAATCCCGAAGTGGACAACATAGCCGCCGTACCGGCGCGTGTTGCGCCGCGTGAGCTGGACCATCGAGGCTAGAAGGTTTTGCCCGGTGTGCTTGCGAATGACATTCGCCCCGCGCAGGAACTCGGAGGAAATGGCGGTGGTGACTCCGGCCGCGAGCGAAAAGGCGACAAGCGAGTAAAGGGTCGCCTGGTCGCGCCAGGGCCGCAAGCCTACCGCGATGAGGATAATAGCGGTCGCAAGAACAGCGACTCCGGGCAGGATGAAGTTGCGACGGATGCTCTTGAGCGACGCGCTGCGCCATGCCAGCAGGGGGCCGATACCGGTGAGCAGCAGCAGGAAGAGTCCGATGGGCAGCTCCACGCGATCGTAGAATGGCGCGCCCACGGTGACCTTGTTGCCTTGCACGTACTCTGAGATCACGGGAAAGAGAGTGCCCCAAAGGATGGTGAAGCAGGCGGCGAGCAACACCAGATTGTTAAACAGGAAACTGGACTCGCGCGAAACCAGCGATTCAAGCTTGTGCTCGGACTTGAGATGATCTCGCTGCAAAATAAAGGTAAAGAGGCAGACCGCCAGGATGATCACCAGGAAGGCGGTGAACCAGGTCCCAATTGAGGATTGGGCGAAGGCATGTACGGAGCTGACTAGACCGGAGCGGGTGAGGTCCGTGCCCAGGATACAAAGCATGAACGTGCTGAAGATAAGCCAAACGTTCCAGGTCTTCATCATGCCCCGCTTTTCCTGCATCATTACCGAATGCAGAAACGCGGTGCCCGTGAGCCAGGGCATGAGGGAGGCATTTTCTACCGGGTCCCAGCCCCAATACCCTCCCCAACCGAGCACCGAATAAGCCCAGTGCGCGCCGAGAAAAATGCCGCAAGTGAGAAAGAGCCAGGTGACCATGGTCCAGCGGCGTGTGATGTGAATCCACTTTTCTCCGGGATAGCGCATCATCAGCGCGCCTAGAGCGAAGGCGAAGGGCACGGAGAAGCCGACATACCCGAGATACAGCATAGGCGGATGGATCACCATCTCCGGATATTGCAGCAGAGGATTGAGGCCGAAGCCGTCCGCCGGCACCCGTCCCTGCACCAGGGCAAACGGAGGCGCGGCAAAGTTCAGCAGGGAGAGAAAGAAGATCTGAATTCCGGCCAGGATGGTCGAAGCATACGCGGTAAGCTTTACGTCGACCTTGTGCCGCATACGCAGGACGAAGCCGTAACCCGTAAGCAGCCATGCCCAGAGCAGGAGCGAGCCTTCCTGACCGGACCAGAGCGCGGCGAACTTGTAGGGAAGAGGCAGAGCGCGATTGGAGTGGTGCAGGATATAGGAGACAGAGAAATCATTGGTAAACGAGGCATAGAGCAGCGCAATACCGGCGCAGCAGACAGCGATAAAGCTTCCGATGCCTGCGCGGCGCGCGGTTTCAGCCAAGCGCTCCGGGGAAATGCGGTAGCGGGAATCGGTAGCAAGCTGCCGTAGTGCCAGTGCCCCTGCGATTAGGGTGTACCCGCTCAAGGCCAGCGCGAGCAGGAGGGCGAAACTTCCAAATTCCGGCATAAGGCTTTGCCACTCTCTTAAGGATTGTCGCAGAGGGCGGCGTCAGATCGCAATAAGCCAGGTTTCAAAGGAGCCGGAGCAAACTCTTCCAGCTACAGGTAAACCTTATCTTCATTGGGACGTTTACGCGGTGCGCGGCATGCGGTGGCGGAGCAATTCGTGGGTTAATTGGATGAGAGAATCGGGCGGGAAGGGTTTAAGGCGGAAAACCACGCCCAAGTTCTGATATGCCGATTCGGCTTCCGGGTGACCGCTGAGCACGATAATTGGAATCGCAAAACCGCGTTCCCGAAGCTCCGAGACGAGTTCAGGGCCATTCATCCGGGGCATCAGATGGTCAGTGACGATCAAAGCAATATCGCGCGACCGTTCGAAGCCGGAAAGCAGATCGATAGCCGCTTGCCCATCGGAAGCGACCAGAACCGGCCTGCCGGTTCGCTCAAGGATGGCCTTGCGCGTGGTCGCCTGAATTGCATTGTCGTCCACGAGCAGTATGGATGAATTCATTCGCGATTCCGAGACCCTCTCGTGTTCCTGGTACGATGACCCGGCCGCCAGCAGGGTTGCCTCTCCAAATGCTTCCACAAACGTTTACAACTGTATATATAGAGAAGCTGATGTGGCAAGTTACTTTCGTCTGTTGCCATGCCGTTTCACAATCCGGACGGGGTTTTCGGTTAGATAAGACGCGGTTTTCGTTTAGATAAATGGAACTGCGATGGTCCTGATGTAGGCCGACCATTGCTTTTTCCGGGTAAACCTTGGCCCTCATGTTGCGGGGATTGCCGCCGATAGACCAACCACACGCTGGCTTTCCGCTGAAGAATCAATTTCCGTGAGGCGTCAATTATGAAATGGCTTGCGCTGGTATCGTTTTGCCTTACACTCTCTGCCTTTGCCTCGAACGATCCCTTCCAGGCGAATGTGAGCAATACCACCATGCTGAACCCGGAGTGTCCGGTCACCTTGACCGGCATTTATGCCGGACCGCAAGGCCATGGAGGCGCTCGCATGAGCGTCCATTTTGTGAACGCAGGCGAGAAGCGGATCATCGCTGTCAAGATGGGTCTGATGGGCTTCGACGCCACCCGGGATGCTCACGACTTTTCCGAGCCGTATGCCCTGGCCGTTAATCTGAAGCCGCACAAAGAGGCGCAGCCAATCTGGCGCGTTTCGGATGAGGATTTCGAGGTCGACACAGCTAGCGGGGCGCGGGTTTACCTAATGAAGGTGGTCTACAGCAACGGGGCCACATGGGAGGACGACGGCACCAGGTCGTGCTCGCTCGCGATTGAGGGCATTGCCAAGCCCAGGCATAGCGATCGATAGCCAATGCGGGTGCTCCACGTCCGGATTTTCGGACGTGGGTTTACGCTGAGACGGATGATGCAGAACTTGGCTGGTGTTTTCCGGGCGCGAGGAGTTTCGCCATTCGGCATCCGTCATGGGCGACTGAGCGCAGAAATCGTGCCAGTGTAAAAACCCATGTCCGAGAATCCGGACATGGGGCACCCGGTTCCTTCGGTAACCCCACATAGAAGCGAAGCGCCTCAGTCGTGCGGGGGCAACTCATCAGGCATGGCGGCGATGCTGATTTGTCCGTCGGCATTACGCGCCAAGGTAGGAGCATAAAGGCCGAGAAGCTTTCGCCGCCACCAATCGCCGGTCGCGCGCTTTTCCTGGCGTGAAGTAAACCAATATTGCCAGAGTACGGCTCGAACCTGTACGGGCGGAGAGCCTGAAAAAGGATTTCTCTTGAATAGCGCCAGCACGTCATGGTCGTTGGCTAACAGCCGCACCTCGGTTTGGGGAACCAGGGGATTTTGCCGCCACGGTCCCAAGGAAGCGAACCACAGATTCCACTCAAACCGCGGCTGATACGGCGCATAGATTCCCGGAGCCTGGTCAAGCGCCTGCGGCTTGTAACGGAAGGGATAAGGCGTCCACGTCTGGCCGTCCCGCGAGCCCTGGAACTCGATCTCATAGCGGCCATGGGTCATCACAGCAAAGAGGCCATATTGGTTCGCAATACGGAAGGGCTCAAGCACGGAGACCGGCTGCATGGGCAGGGGGATTATTGGCAGCGCCATGCGAACCAACTCCGCGGTGGTGGCGTAGAAAATCCAGGTGAGAAAAAAAGCGCTGGCTGCTGTTCCCGCGAGAGCCAGCGCATGGCGGCGCGGTGAGGGAGCAGCTTCGGCCGTCTCCGCCGTTTCCTTCGGAAGCCAAGGCCGCAATCGCGGAATCCGTCGCACGAAGAAACGGTCGTCCAGCAGCAGAAAGCCGAGGGCCAGGACCAGGTAATTCAAAAAGGTGTAGTTTGCCGTAAGGATCACGCCTATCTGCCAAGGCGTGACGATGAAGAAGCAGATAATCCGCCAGCGGCGGGGCAGAAACAGCATCCATACGATCGCCAGTTCGAGCGCCAGAGTGCCAAACGCGGTGGATACCTGAAACCAGTGCGGCCAGTGCTGGACATACCATCCTATCCAGGTAGGCAGCGGACCGTTTTGATAGTACTCATCCATGGCGGTGAGGTGACGCCATTCCCGGTCGCCGCTGAGCAGTTTGACCAAGCCCGATTCGAAATATATGCGGAACCATTCCCATTGCAGCAGGAACAGGCTGGCGCGGGATGGAGGATGCCTTTCGCCGAGGCCGGGGCGAAAGCCCGCTGGAACAAAGAAGAGCGCAATGAATCCCGCTTCCAGAAGCATTCCATCCGATTGGTAGCCGGAAAAATCCTGGGCGGCGCTGACAAAAGAAATAAAGCAGACAAAGCAAACCAGGAACGCCGCGCGGGGCCAGAGGTTGAACGTAGCCAGCAGCGCGGCCGCCATGCCAACCCAGCAGATCGCCATCAGCAAGTGGGGGCCGTTTCCCAGCCAGAGCAGGGTGGGCGCGAACCAGACGCGGGTAAGTGGCCCGAACGATCTGGCGATGGCGTCTAAATAGTCGCCCGCGGGCAGGATACCAAGCGGCCCGATCAGGCCGCGGATCTGAAAGACAAGAGAAAAGAATGCGGAGAAATAGATCAGGCCGAGAGCGCGCACCACGATCCAACGCGCAACCAGGCGGTCTGCCGCGCCTTGCTCGGAGCTGAACAGCCAGCGGATTCGAGCGAGCTGCCTCATAGGCGCTCCTCTCTTCACCAACGATTACCAACGATAGTGGACGAGCGGGCGAATCTTCGAGTCGTAGATCTGGCGGATCCTGGCCATGGCTTCCGCGCTGAGCGGCGGAAGATCCGATGCCCGGGCGTTGTCGGCAACCTGCTCGGGGCGTTTACCGCCGGGGATGGCGCAGGTGACTGCGTCGAACATGAGGATCCAGCGAAGCGAGAACTGGCTCATGCTGACGCTGGGAGGGACCAGGGCGCGAATCTCCTCCACCGCGTCCAACGCAACTTTGTAATCGACCCCGGAGAAGGTTTCGCCTACATCGAAGGCCTGGCCCTGCCGGTTGAAGTTGCGGTGATCGTCGGCGGCGAATTGGGAATCCGCCGTGAACTTACCGGTGAGCAATCCGCTGGCCAGGGGCACGCGCGCCAGGATCCCAACCTTTTTGAGCTTGGCTTGATCGAAGAACAGATCGGCCGGGCGTTGGCGAAAACAATTGAAGATGATTTGAACGCTCTGCACGTTGGGATAGTCGATAGCCTTGAGGGCCTCTTCTACGCGTTCGACGCTGACACCGTAGTAGCGGATTTTGCCGGCCTTCACCAGGTCGTCGAGAATGGCGAAGAGCTCCGGCTGATAGTAGGCGTCGGTTGGAGGGCAATGGAGCTGCAAGAGGTCGAGAGCATCCACGTTCAGGTTGCGCAGGCTGTCTTCGACAAAAGCGGTCAGGTTGTCGCGGCTGTATCCTGCGACCGTTTGTTTGGGCAGCCGCCGTCCGGCCTTGGTGGCGACAATGATCTCTTCCTTGCGCGACTTCTTGAGCTGCGCGATCAGGCGCTCGCTTCGCCCGCTGCCGTAGACGTCGGCGGTATCGAGAAAATTGATGCCGCAATCGATCGCCGTGTTGAGGGCGGCGAGCGATTCCTCATCGCTGACCTGACCCCATGCGCCGCCAATGGCCCAAGCGCCAAAACTAATCTCAGAGACGTTCCAGCCGGTTCGCCCGAGCGCACGATATTTCATAACGGTGATGCTACCCAAACAGCGGATCAATGCCAAGCGCGCCACCGTGAGCCTTGGCCGGATGGCCCAGGTTTCGTCTGCAGCAAGATCTGAGGATCCTACCCTTTCACCGTAAGCTGATCTTGTTTCAGTTAAGTCACGGAGACCCAACCAGGCACAAGAACGCGAAGTCCGATGCCGTTACCATAACCGTTGTGCCGTAGGAACGATGCATGGATGCTGAACCGTGGAATACGATATCAATGCGGATTTGAGGCGAGCAGTTCATTTCCTACATGCAAAAGACAGATGGACCTCAATAGTGTTTTGTGCGGCGACCGTTTAGCAGGCTGCGGAAAACTATGGCTGAGGGAACTGTTTTCGCGCTCTGTTCGACCTTTTTCCGTAGCCTGTTAGAGGTTAATCGATGACAAGACGTAGATTGCTTCTCATTATTCTCCAAGGTGCCTTCGCGTTCCCAACGATGGCCCAAACATATCTTTGCCCACCTGCTCCAAAGGGTGCCCTCACATATCATCTTTCCGCAATGCACAGCCAGATCAAGGTCGGTGACAAGGTGCTCGTCCAGCTGGTGGTCAAAAATGTATCCGAACAGAGAGCGCCCCTCTGGGTTGAGAACGCCGCGGATCAAGGTGGCGTCCGCTATCAATTCGAGGTTCGAGAGTCCCATGGTAACTTAGCGCCAGAAGGCCATTTCAGCCTCGCGCTGAGAGGTGTAAACGATCCAAAGTTCTTTACCTCGGAGATTCCACTTAGAGGGTCGGGCGGATGTGTCCAATTGCAGCCGGGAGAATCGCGCGCCTATACGATGGATGTAGGCAGACTGTATGAGATGATGATACCGGGAACCTACTCGATCGTCGCGGTAAACCAAGAAGATGCTGCACATATTGTCCCAATCTCCAACCCAGTGACGGTAACTGTGGTCGCCCAATAATGGCTGATCGGCCTTGGAGTACCATCGACCCGCAAGCGGCGGACTATCCTCAGTCGGGAAAACGGTGGGGGATGCGATGAGACTTAACAGAGCGATGATCGTAGCAGTGCTGCTTGGCGCAACCGCATCCAGTAGTAGCGCTCAAATTACGAGCACAGACAACTCCGTTCATCCTGGGAGTCAACCTGCTGTATCTCTGAGTCTTTCCGCCGTTCCAGCACGGGTGAAGGTGGGTGAGTCGATCAGGTTATATATTTCCTTGAAAAATATATCAACTAAAGAGATCTTTGTAGGCAATGACATTGGCAGCGCCGCGCCCGACTACGACGTGTTTGTCGTTGATGATCAGGGAGCCGTGCCTCCCACAACTCCATACTATCGATTCGTCAAGGGAGGACGTCTACCCAGCGATCCCAGGTTCTATTCAACTTATAGTCGTTCGACAGTGCTGGTCCAACCGGGAAAGGCACTCGGGAGCAGCATTGATCTCGGGAAGCTCTATGAGTTAGACCACGCGGGCCTTTATAAGATATGGGTCGAAAGGCTCGACCAAATCTCGAACACGAAGGTTAAGTCGAACACAATCAGTGTGACTATATCTCAATAAGCGCTCGGCGATCCACCCGCAGCCATCACCTCGGCACCCGCACCGTGCGGCTGGATTTAGAATGCGTACTGGAATCTTGAGGGGAAGAAAATGCCGGAGGCCCGGGGCGCAATTGGCAATGTGATAGAGAATGACACGCTCACCGCGATGGCGATGGGCTATGCCCGCAGCCGGGTCCTGTGCGCTGCCGCGCGTCTGGACGTGGCGGACGCGCTCGGAGGCAATGAGAGAAGCGTCGATGAGCTAGCCAGTCTCTGCCACGCCGATCCTGCTTCGCTCTACCGTCTGCTGCGTGCTTTGGCTAGCATTGGTGTGGTGGCGGAGACCAGACCGGCATGCTTTAGGCTGACGCCGCTGGGCGAACCGCTGCGCAAGGATGCTCCCAACTCCCAATGGGCTGCAGTTGTGTTCTGGGCAGATCTGCTGGCAGATAGCTGGTCGTACCTTACCGAGTGTGTCCGGACGGGTAGCAATGCGATGGATATCATGCAGCGCGAGGGTGTCGCGTCCCGCTGGTCCAAGGACCCGAACGCCGGAGCGATTTTTCGCGCTGTGATGGGCACGGCGCCCGCGGAAGATTATATGCGCATCGCGCAGGCGTGGGACTTCTCCCCTTTTCACACGGCCGCGGACCTTGGAGGAGGGGGAGGCGCATTGATTGCCGCGGTGCTCACCGCTTTTCCCCACCTGCAAGGAATGCTGGTCGACCGGCCGGACGCGATCGACAGCGCCAGAGCGCGTTTCGAGGGCGAGAGTTTGGCCGCACGGTGCAAGCTGCTGGCCGCCGATCTGTGCGCCGCCATTCCCGCCGAAGCCGATGTCTACATGATGAAACACGTTCTTCACGGCTACAGAGATGAACCGGCCATCGGCGTCTTGCGCAATTGCAGGCGGGTTCTACCGCCGGAGGGCCGTCTGCTGGTCATCGAATTTGTGCTGCCGGATATCGTCGATCATGCCGATCCGGAGATGGAGCATCGTTTCATGAGCGACCTGAATATGATGGCTGTTTCCGGAGGCAAAGAGCGCAGTGCTGTCGAATGGAAGGCCCTGCTGAAAAGTGCCGGATTCGAGTGCCGAAGGATCATTCCGGTCTCGGGAGAATTGGTCTCGATCATCGAGGCCGCCCCGCAAAGCTAGCCGGCACACGCCTGTGCCAGGTCGCTGAACCCTGCTTGTCTTTGCCTTTCTTTCTGTCATTCCCGAAGGAAACCTGCTTTTTCTTGAAAGGCAACTGCGAATACAGAAGGCCGCAGAATTCCGCCTACAGCGACATTCCCCTTCTCCACGGAATAAAGTCATTCTGGCCGAGTTGTTCCGCCTTGGTTTGAGCTTCGCCGCTGGCCACTTTCAAGATCAGCTCCAGCATGGCATCGCCGATTTCTTCAACCGTGGCCTCGCCTTGAATAATCGGTCCGGCATCGAGATCGATGATGTCGGACATTTTTCCGGCAAGCTTGCTATTGGTTGAAACCTTGATCACTGGCGCCATCGCGTTTCCCGTGGGTGTGCCAAGGCCGGTGGTAAATATCACGACGTTGGCCCCGGCTCCCACCTGGGCGGTCACAGCTTCGATGTCGCTTCCCGGAGTACAGAGGAGATTCAGCCCGGGTGCGGTTGCATATTCCGGATAATCGAGCACGCCGCACACAGGAGATGTTCCTCCCTTGCGCGCCGCCCCGGCGGACTTCATCGCGTCGGTGATCAATCCGTCGGCGATGTTGCCCGGAGAGGGATTCATCTCAAAACCGGAATGCACCGCCTTGGCGCGGGCGGCATAGTCGCGCATCAACTGGATAAAGCGGTCTCCATCGGCCGCATCCTGGCAGCGATTGATGAGATTCTGCTCCACCCCGCAAAGCTCTGGGAACTCCGACAGGATCGATCGGGCTCCCACCGCCGCCAATACGTCGGAGGCGTGGCCCAGCGCGGGATTGGCTGAAATCCCGGAGAAGCCATCGGAGCCGCCGCACTTCAAACCCAGCGTAAGCTTGGAAATGGAGGCGGGTTGCCGTTGAAGCTGATTGGCTTCGACAAGGCCGTCGAAGGTCGCGCGAATCGCCTGGGAAAGCAGGTCAGACTCGAGGCCGGTCTTCTGTTGATCGAAGATCAAAACCGGCTTTTGCATCTCCGCATCCCGCTTGCCCAACTCTTCCAGCAGGATCGAGGATTGAGCGTTCTGGCATCCCAGGCTTAATACCGTGGCTCCGGCCACATTGGGGTGATGGATATAGCCGGCCAGCAGTCCGCAAAGATCCCTCGAATCCTGCCGCGTCTCCCCGCAGCCTCCGGTATGCAACAGAAAACGAATGCCATCGACGTTAGGAAAGATGCGCTCCCGCCGCCGTGAAGCAGCCGAATCCTGAGCCGCTCCATCGGCCGCTTTAACATGCTCCTCGATCAGGGCTCTTACCTGCTGGCTGTAGCGCTTGGGGCGTCCGTAGCCCAGCTCCTCTTCGAAAGCGTCGCGCAAGGCTTCCACATTGCGGTTTTCGCAAAAAACCAATGGGATCACCAGCCAGTAATTGCGCGTGCCCACTTGCCCATCCTCGCGGAGATAGCCATCAAAGGTCCGCCGCGACCAGCGGGAGACGTCGGGCGGTGTCCACTGTATACTGCCGTTCTTCGATACGAATCCGGAGGAATCGTGCCGCACATTCCGCGTGCTCAGCAAGCCGCCGCGAGGAATCGGCTCTCGAACGCGTCCCACCATGCCGCCGTACATGACGACCTCGGCGCCTTCAGCCATATTGGCCACGGCAAATTTTTGTTTGGCCGGGATATTCACAACCGGAACAAAGATCTCGCCGGCAAAAGCCACCGGCTGCCCCGCAGCCAGATTGGTTAAGGCGACCACAACATTGTCGCGCGGATCGACCTTCAGAACTTTCTCCACAGCCATTGCCTTGATTCCGCCCTTCCGAGACTCGAATATTCTATTTTTACTCTATGGCAGCCTCTTGCGCCGGCAAGCCGTTTTGCATCCGCGAGATCTATATCGTTTACTGTATTGTTGCTGTTCGGGAGTGTTTTTGAGTTCTGCGAAGATAGAGGCCTATGACTACTTCTCTTTTTGACTTGCACGGCAGGACTGCCGTCGTAGTCGGCGGCACGACCGGCATCGGGCATGCTCTTGCCCTCGGGCTGGCCGATGCTGGCGCCGATGTTATCGCCTCTTCCAGGCGGATGGAACAGGTGGAGCGAACCGCCTCCGAGATCGAGGCCAAGGGCCGAAAGACGCTGCGGCTGGCTTCCGACGTGAGCGATCGAAAATCCCTCACCAGGCTGCGCGACGAAGCACTTAAGGAATTCGGCAAGGTGGATATCCTGGTCAATTGCGCGGGAATAACCCGGCGCGCGCCCACGGTGGATTTTCCCGAGGCGCTATGGAACGAGATTATGGAGACCAACCTGACCGGCACTCTGCGCGGCTGCCAGGTTTTTGGAGAGCATATGCTGGCCAGAGGCTACGGCCGCATCATCAATATTGCGTCGCTCGCTACCTTCGTCGGACTCTTCGAGGTCGCCGCCTATGCCGCCAGCAAAGCGGCCGTTGGAGCCTTGACCAAGTCCTTGGCGGTCGAGTGGTCACGGCATGGCGTTCTGGTCAATGCCATCGCGCCCGGTCTCTTCCGCACCGATCTGAATCAAAACCTTCTGGATAACACCGAGCGGGGACGAGAGTTCAGAATCCGCACTCCCATGGGCCGCTGGGGCAAAACAGAGGAATTGGTCGGAGCGGCCGTGTACCTCGCCTCCGCGGCCGCTTCCTTTGTGGCCGGCGAGATCATCGTGGTCGATGGCGGATTTCTTGCAAGCGGCGTCAACCAATAAATTCCTACCCGGAGGGAAGCGTAAGCATTGAGCGCATTCGCAAAGCAGGAGCTCTACCGGCGGCTGGGCAGCACGGAGCTAAATGTCTCCCGGCTCGGCTTTGGCGGCTCGCCCCTGGGTAACGTCTTCGGTCCGATGGATGCGAGCGAAGGCCGGAGAGCCATCCACCTGGCCGTCGATCACGGCATCAATTTTTTCGATGTTGCACCCTATTACGGCAGAACACTGGCTGAAGAGCGGCTGGGCGAAGCTCTCGCCGGCCGGCGGCATGAGATCCTGCTGGCCACCAAGTGCGGGCGCTACGGCCAAATGGAATTCGATTTCTCCGCCCGGCGGACCGTTCTCGGCACCGAAGAATCGCTTGTCCGGCTCAAAACCGATCATCTCGATCTGCTTCAGGTACACGATGTGGAGTTCGGAGATGTGCAACAGATCGTCGACGAAACTCTTCCCGCCATGCGCAGGCTTCAGCAGCAAGGCAAGGCGCGCTACATCGGGATCACAGGCTATTCACTGAAAACGCTGATGCGCATCTCCGAAGCATTCCCGGTCGACACCATCCTCAGCTATTGCCGCTATAACCTGATGATCCAGGATATGGACGATCTCCTGACGCCCTTCGCCGAGCAGCGAGGAATCGGGCTGATCAATGCATCTCCATTGCACATGGGCGTGTTGACTGGGGCGGGGCCGCCTGCCTGGCATCCTGCGCCTTCCCAAGTGCTCGAGGCGGGAAGGAAAGCGGCCGAGTATTGCCGTCAGCATGGAACCGATCTCTCTACCCTGGCCTTGCGCTTTGCCCTCGATCATCCCTACGTATCCTGCACTCTGGCCGGCATGTCTACGGTTCAGCAGGTGGAAGCGAATCTCCATTCGCTCGAAGAGCCGAGTGGAGACGGCGAGCGCGAGCTTCTCGGCCAGGTTCGCGCTATCCTGGCCCCGGTCTCCGGCTGTATATGGCCCTCAGGACGGGCGGAAAATTATGACTCAGCAGATCAGTGATTGAGGTGTGCCCATGAAAGCCCTGGTCCTCCACTCGCCCGGCCGCGTCTCCATCGAATCGGTAACCGATGCTGTTGCTCACGAAGGGGAGGTTTTACTCAAGGTGCGGAGAGTCGGACTCTGCGGAACCGACCTGAACTCCTACCGCGGCAAGAATCCCCTGATCACCTTTCCTCGGGTTCCCGGCCACGAAATAGCGGCTACCGTCGCTGAAGCCAGCAAAGCGCATCCGGAGCTCCCCGCCGGGTTGGACGTTACTCTCTCTCCTTACACCAGTTGCGGCAAATGCGCGGCCTGCCTTCGCGGCCGGCCGAATGCCTGCCAGTTCAATCAAACGTTGGGCGTGCAGCGCGACGGCGCCATGACGGAATACATCGCGATCCCGGCGGCGAAGCTCTATCCCGCTCAACTCTCCCTCAAGGAGCTGTGTCTGGTCGAACCCTTGACCGTCGGTTTCCACGCGGTGGCGCGCGGACGCGTGACCCCTCAAGACACGGTCATGATCTTCGGCTGCGGTGGAGTTGGCTTGGGCGCAATCGCCGCATCCGGCTTCACCGGAGCGAGAACCATAGCCGTAGATCTCGAGGACACTAAACTCAAAACCGCTGCGCGTGCCGGAGCAACCGACACCATCAATACCAGCCGTGAACCGCTCCATGAGCGTCTCCTGGAGTTGACCGGCGGCCGTGGTCCGGATGTGGTCATCGAGGCCATCGGGCTGCCGCAGACCTTTCGCGCGGCGGTTGAAGAGGCCGCTTTCACCGGCCGCGTGGTTTACATCGGATACGCCAAGGAGCCAGTCGCGTATGAAACGCGGCTCTTCGTGCAGAAGGAGCTGGATATCCTTGGTTCGAGAAATGCCCTGCCTGAAGATTTTCGCCAGGTGATCCGCATGCTGGAGGAGCACTGGTTCCCCGTCGATGAAGCGGTGAGCGCGATCGTACCTCTGGCGCGCGCCCCGGAGATGGTCAAAACCTGGAGCGACAACCCCGGGCAATTCTCCAAGATCATGGTCTCGCTGGACTCAACAGACTAGATGTAGACTAGTTATATGTCTACGGTCGGTTCTTTTGAAGCCAAGACTCATCTTCCTGCGCTCCTTGAGCGGGTAAGGAAGGGCGAGCACATTACGATTACCAAGCGTGGTGTGCCTGTCGCGGTGCTGATGCCGGCACAATCGCAGCCGCGAAAAGAGCGCAAGCAGGTGATTGCCGAGCTGAAAGAATTCGGGCGAGGACGTTCTCTTCCACCAGGAACAACCGTGCGAGATCTGATTGAAGAAGGGCGCCGCTTCTGATGGACGGCGTTGTTCTTGACGCGTCGATCACTATGACCTGGTGCTACCCGGACGAGCACAGCCAAGTTGCATATCGGGTCCTGGATGAGCTGGAGCATAGGCAAGCGGTGGTTCCTTCGCTCTGGTCCGTTGAGGTGGCAAATGCGTTGGTTGCCGGTGAGCGGAGGAGGCGTCTTACTGCATCGCAAATCGCGCGGTTTTTCGAACTGCTAAAAGGTTTGTCGATTGAGACAGACACGCAGACCGCCTCCAGAGCATTGAGCGATACGCTGCAACTCGCGCGAAGATACGTTCTGTCCGCCTACGACGCCGCTTACTTGGAACTCGCTATGCGCGAGGCGCTGCCCCTGGCGACTCTAGACGTAAAGCTCAGGAATGCAGCAAAAGCGGTAGGAGTGAGGGCCTTTGTCTAAGGATGTCTTGCGTCAGATGTGGGAAACCACAGATCTCTCCACTTCGCTTGCCGGGGACCCGGTTTCGCTCCGGTCGAGATGACAAAGTTGGGTGCAATTGCCGATCAGGCCTTCTCTCAGGATTGAGGCTTTGCTTTTGAATTTTCTCCTGCTGCGACAAGTCCCGGGTGCCCCATATCTGACGCGTTCTCTTGCGTCAGATGTGGGATTCCACAAATGCTCGAGCGATTCTGCGCCATAAACAAAGAGAGACGCCGCTTTTCCAGCTGACCCGTACTTAGCCGACCCCTCCCTTACAATGAGCTATGCCGGTTCGCATGGTCCACACCGTCTGTTCGCTCGATTGTCCGGACTCCTGCGCTGTTCTGGTAACTGTCGATGAGCTTGGGCGCGCCACCAAGCTGCGCGGCGATCCCAGCCACCCCGTCACCCGCGGCTTTCTTTGCGCCAAAGTCGCCAAGTATCTGGACCGGGTCTACTCGCCGGAACGCCTGCTCTACCCTATGCGCCGTAAACCGGGCGTCCGCAAAGGGCCGTTGCCGAATGGTCAGGAGACGCAAGCCTTCGAGCGTATCGGCTGGGATGAAGCCCTCGATCACATTGCAGAACAGCTAGCCGGTATTGCCCGGGAACACGGACCTGAGTCCATCCTGCCCTACTCCTATGCCGGGACCATCGGCGTGCTGGGCTATGGCTCCATGGACCGCCGGTTCTTTCACCGGCTGGGCGCCTCGCAACTGGATCGCACCATCTGCTCGACCACCGGTGGAGACGCGCTCGTCTCGGTCTATGGCAAGAAGATGGGCGCCGATACCGAGCATTTCGAGCATGCGCGCTACATCCTTGCCTGGGGGGCGAACATTCACGGCAATAACGTCCATCTTTGGCCGTCGATCGAGCGGGCGCGCCGCAATGGCGCCAAGCTGGTCGTCATCGACCCCTACGCGACTCGCACGGCGCAGCTTGCCGATTGGCACATCCGCATCCAGCCCGGGACCGATGCCGCCCTGGCTTTGGGTCTGATGCGCGTCATCGTCAACCAGGATCTTTACGACCACGCTTACGTGGAGGAACACACTTATGGCTTCGACCGGCTGCAGGAGCATGTCGAGCGCTACACGCCGGAGTATGTAGCCGGCGCGACCGGGATCCCGGCAGCGGATATCGAAAGGTTGGCCCGAGAATACGCAACCACCGCTCCCGCCATGATCCGCCTAAACTATGGCATGCAGCGCTCGCAAAACGGAGGAGCGGCGGTGCGCGCGGTGTGCATGCTGCCCGCATTGACCGGCGCTTGGAAGCGTCTGGGCGGCGGTTTCCAGCTCTCCACCAGCGGAGCGTTCACATTCAATAAGGACGCGCTGGAACTCCCCGGCCTCATGTGGAAGAGCTCGCTCGGCCGCGCCGCCCGTGTAGTCAACATGGCGCGGCTGGGCCACGCGCTCACCGAACTGGATGGGCCTCCGGTCAAGGCGCTCTTCGTGTACAACTCCAATCCGGCGGCCATCGCTCCCAACCAGAACGCGGTGGTCCGCGGCCTCAAGCGCGCCGACCTCTTCACCGTCGTCCATGAACAGTTCTTCACCGATACGGCGGACTACGCCGACATCGTCCTGCCGGCTACCACGTTTCTTGAAGACAAGGATATCCAGGGCGCCTACGGCCACTATTACGTGCAGCTTTCAGAGCAGGCGATTGCTCCTCCAGGCGAGGCGCGCACCAATGTCTGGCTGTTCAGTCAATTGGCCCAGCGCATGGGTTGGGATGAGCCCTGCTTCCGCGACGGGCCCGATGAGCTGATCGCGCAAGCGCTCTCCAGCAATGCTGATACCCCGCTCGATTCATGGATGCAGGGCATCACCCCGGAGCGCCTGTGCCGCGAGAAGCGAGTCCGCCTGCAATTCGAATCGGAGCGCGAAGGCAGACCTTTTTTACCGTTCTCCACGGGCGGCTTTGCCACGCCCAGCGGCAAAATCGAGTTCTACTCCGATGCGCTGGCCAAACAAGGGCTCGATCCCCTGCCCACGTTTTATCCGCCGGAGGAATCGCGCCATGGAGCCGGGCAGGGGCTCTATCCGCTCGAATTTCTGCCCCGCAAAGCGAACAACTACATGAATTCAACTTTTGCCAATCTGCCCGGCCACCAGCGAATGGAATCGCAAACCCGGGACACTCTTGAAATGCACGCGAGTGACGCAGCCGAGCGGCAGATCAAGGAAGGCGATTGGGTGACAATCTACAACGGCCGGGGACGGATTCGCCTGCGCGCCCGGATCAACGGCAAGACGCCGCGCGGGGTGGTGGCGGCTAGCCTCAATTGGAACAAGCTCTCCTGCGGCGGGGCCAACGTAAATGCCCTCACCTCCGAGCGGCTCACGGATATGGGCCGGGGCCCCACGTTTTATTCCACACTGGTTCAAGTGGAAAAGATTCAAGTTGAAAAGCTCACCGCTGGCAAAGCGCAAAACGCCTTCCCTCCGATAGACTAAGGGGAGCCTGAGTGGATACGGCTATCAGTGAGGCGCATGCAGGGAAACAATATCGTCAATTTCGAACAAGTATCGCGCGCGCCGCGGCCTTACTGTGGTGTGGTGAGAGTTGGCTCTGTGCAGGCATTTTTCGCTGGAATGCCTCCGTCAGGTATCTCCTTCTCGCCTGCGTTGATTTTCAAAACCGTGGACTTGGGCAAGACCGCTTGGCATGGGAAAGGGTTGGAAGTTGGGAACTACCCAGTCCGTCCCATATAATCGCTCTTTCCTCAAGCAGGACCTGATTTTCAGCAGTGAGGGTGTGCCTATTCTTCCCGTCAATTCAGGGAGCCTCTGCTCCCAGTCTCTTAAGAACAAAGCTGCGCGCCCGATTTTTCTCCGCATTTGCCGAGCCGTGACGCTGCTTTTCATCTGCTCGATCTCCCTTGCAGCGTGGGCCCAGCAGGACGTTATCAACCAGATTCGCGTGATTGGCAACCGCCGTATCCCCAGGGAGACAATTCTTGCCCGTCTGTTCAGCCATCCGGGAGACAGATATGATGCGGCAACCATTGAACGCGACTTCAATTCGCTGTGGAACACGGGATATTTTGAAGATCTCAAAATCGAGCGTGAGGACACGCCGCAAGGCATCGTGCTGGACATCATCGTCCGGGAAAAGCCGACCATCCGGGAAATCAACTACAAAGGCCTGAATTCAGTCTCCCAATCCGATGTGCTGGAGGCCTTTAAGAAGCAGCATGTCGGCCTCACGGTGGAGAGCTCCTATGACCCGGCGCGTCTGGCGCACGCCACCGACGTCATCCGGGAGCTGTTGTCCGAGCACGGGCATCAATTCGCCACCGTCAAGACCGACATCAAGACCATCCCCCCGGCTTCGGTCTCGATCAACTTCATCGTTAAGGAGGGCCCCACGGTCAAGGTCGGCAATATCACCTTTGTGGGCAACAAGGCTGTCAGCTCGCGCGATCTGCGCGAGGCTATGCGAAACCTGAGGCCGATCGGGATTCCGCACTCCATATTTTTTGAAAATCTCTTCGCCCGCACCTACGACGCCAGCAAGCTTGAAGAAGATACCGAACGGGTGCGGCGGGCAATGCAGGACCGGGGCTACTTCCGCGCCGAGGTGGGCGAGCCCGTCACTCGTATCCGCAATGAGGGCGGACTGTCGTTCATCACCTTCCGTCCGCGCAAGGGTAAGCGCATCGATATCCGGCTGCCGATCGACGAGGGCGAGCGCTATCGTCTCGGAGGCATCACCTTCACCGGCAACAAGGCAGTCAAAAACGTCAAGGCGCTGCGCGCTCAGTTCGCCACCAAGGATGGAGACTGGGTCAACGCCACCGCCATCGGCAAAGGCCTGGACAATTTGCGCAAAGCCTATGGCTCGCTCGGCTTCATCAACTTCACCGCCGTGCCCAACCCGCGGCCGGACGATGCCAAGCACCTGGTATATCTGGATATCGATATCGACGAGGGTAAGCCTTTCTATGTCTCCCGCATTGAATTCCAGGGCAACACGATTACCCGCGATCGCGTGATCCGCCGCGAGCTGCTGCTCGAAGAGGGCCAGGTTTACAACAGCAACCTATGGGAACAGAGCCTTCTGCGTCTCAATCAACTCGACTACTTCGATCCTCTCAAAGTAGATCAGGACACCACACTTAGTCAGCATCCTGAAGAAGGCACCGTCGATCTGCTGTTGAAGGTGCACGAGAAGGGCAAGAACTCCATCGGGCTGAACGGCGGCGTCAGCGGCCTGGCCGGTTCGTTTCTGGGAGTCAACTACCAGACCAATAACTTTCTTGGCCTGGGTGAAACGCTAAGCCTGCAGGGCAACCTCGGCAACCTGTCGCGCCAGTTGCTCTTCGGTTTCCAGGAGCCATACTTAAGAAACCGCTCGATCAGCGTGGGCTTTCAGGTCTTTTCCAGGAAGTTCGATTACAATTCCGCGCGCAATTACGGGACTGTGACCGGCCAGGCCGCCAACCTCTCCGCGGCCGCGCAGTCGCTCACGCAGAATTACAACCAGTCCAGCACGGGAATGAATTTTTCCGTCAGCTATCCGCTGCACCACTCTTTCAAACGCATCGGCTTTACCTATGACTGGAGCAAATCGTCGGTGCAGACGTTCAGCCAGGCTTCGGCCAACCTTTTCCAAACCCTGGCCTTCCGCAGCGGACAAATCCAAGGCCCGAACGCTCTGGCGGGAATCTACACTAGCGCCATCTCGCTCAGCTACCTGGAAAACAAGTTGGGACCGAGCCCCTTCAAGCCGCGCTACGGCCATGATCTTTCGGCTGCGTTCCAGATGTCCGGTCTCTTCGGAAACGTGCGCTACTTCTCCCCTGTCGTGCAGTACAAGCAATTTTTCGCGGTCCGGGGTATTCATCCCGACAAGGAAGGCCGCAATATCGTGGGCCTTCGCTTCCAGGGAGCTTACGTCCAGGGCTATGGAGGCGATGTCGCACCGCCGTTCAACCGCCTGTACGCTGGAGGAGACGGCGATCTGCGCGGCTTCGATCCCCGCGCCGCCACTCCTTACGCCTTTATTCCAGTGCGTCAGAACATCACCCTGACCAATCCCGACGGGACGCCGGTTCCCATCGATCCCACCAACTACACCTTGGGCAACATCCAGATTCCTATCCCCATTTACCGGCCGGTCTCGGTGGGCGGCGATCTGCAACTCACCTCGAATCTGGAGTACCGCATTCCCATCGCCGGTCCGGTCACCTTCGTCCTCTTCGACGACTTTGGCATCGATCCGGCTGTTCATCAGTCGCAGTTGAAGCAAAGTGTGGAGGGCTCCGACCAGCTCAACTCGCCCTTATACGGCTGCACTTCCTATTTCAACGGCGCCTGCCAAGGGGGACAGGCCATCAAGTTCATCAATCAGATCCGCCCCATCGCCGGCGCCAATTGGGTGCCGCGCATGTCGACCGGCGCCGAGCTTGACGTCATTCTGCCCATCGTCAATGCGCCTTTCCGGCTCTACTATGCGTACAATCCGCTGCGCCTGTATGAGACCCAGCAGGGACAGAGCCTGATCACCCGCAGCATGTTCCCTGCGGGGGGCGCGGGCGACTACACCTATGCCCAGTCCATCCAGGCGTATGATTCGCTGCTGCAATTCCGTGAGCCCAGGAAAACCTTCCGCCTGAGCGTGGGCACAACCTTCTGAGCTGCACGCAGTTTCTTTTCGTGGAAGCCCCCGCATTCATGCGGGGGTAGGAGCGCTTCAGCGCTCCAGGAACTTCGACTCTGATCATGATGCGCTTTAGCGCTGGTGCCGGTAAATCCAGGGCTAAAAGCCCATCATAAGATCAACCGCTTTCCGCTGGACTGAAGTCCAGCCTCTCCCTGCCAACTAAAGCAGGGGGTTTCCACCGAAAGCTCTCTACGGCGTTCTTCGTGGCCTGTTTAACCCTGGAATTCCCCGTGCATGCGCTGAAGGGCTCCTGGCCCCGCATGGATGCAGGGCTTTCACCCCGCGTCGTTGACGCTGCTCCAGTGCACACCTATAATTCCCACAGTTCCTGAGAAGCCTGGCGTCCTTTCCATTGCAAGCCCCTTGCCAAATCCCTGCATGGGTATCTGCACTCTTCGGATGCGAGGACGAGGCAGAGCGGAAACAAAGACCCTTTTCCGCGAGAAATGCGGGCAATCCGGATCCAAGAATTGAAGGAGTTTGTTATCCCGATGAAGCGTTCGCTTACAGTTGCTTGCATGCTCGCGTCTGCGATTGGCGCGGGTTCCCTTGCGTTCACCAATCAGGCCTCGGCCCAGGCTGCCGAGCCGCCGTCTGCCCCGGCTCCCGCTGGGTCCTTGGCGCCTGCCGGTCCCAGCAAAATTGCGGTCATCGTCTTTCAGCAAGCCGTTGCTCAAACCAACGAAGGTCAACGCAACTTCGCCCAGCTCCAGCAGAAATTTGAACCCAAGCGGGCTCAATTGAAAGCCCAGAGCGATGAAGTCGATTCGCTCAAAAAGCAGCTTCAGGACGCAGGCGCAAACTTGAGCGAGGATGAACGCAATCTCCGCTTGAGGAGCATCGACGAGAAGACGAAGGCGCTGCAACGCACCGCCGAGGACGACCAGAACGACTTCAACTCCGCCATGAACGACACCTACCAGGCTCTGGCGCAGAAGGTCTACGCCGTCATGCAATCCTATGCCACCCAGCGAGGCTACACGCTCGTTCTGGATGACACCCCGCAACAAAACACCCCGCCCCCGGTGCTTTGGTTCAATCCGTCGACCGACATTACCAAAGCGGTGGTCGACGCTTATAACGCCAAATCCGGCGTTCCGCCGCCGGCTGCCACAACAGCGCCCGCGGCACCGCGTTCCACCACAACTCCCAGAACCACCCCGCGAACCACTCATCCCAGCACTACAAGGCCTCAGTAGCGGTCGTCTCAGGTTCCGCCCTTGCGGGACCTGAGACCTTCGGTTTTCCTGTGGAAAAAATTGTGGAAGACTTTTGGTTACTTGTTGACCGAGTTCTTAACAGCGTCGTTTTGGCAGGTTGGGAAAATTACTGTAAGTTTTGTAAATTAATTGTTATGAAGCACTTGTGAGGAAACCCCCTGGAGATTGGTGGGCCCGGCCAAGGGCTGGGCAGATGAACCGGGAACGGGGCAGCTTTCCACAAAACCTATTACAGAAGCGTAACTTATGGGCTCAAGACTGGGCGGCAATAACCGAGGACTCAGGCTCTGAAGCTGCTTTCACGGCACTTGGCATGCTGCGGAAAGGGTTCGGAATCAGGGCAGGCTTGGTAGGCCCAGATGCCTCGGAAAGAGGCCGTGTATGCTCGTCAGTCTCTGCCTCTTTCGTTGGGACTCTTCTCTTGCGGCTTTATCGTCGAGCGAAAGACCATAAATCTGTTCAAGACGTCGAACCAGAAAGGAGCGCCTAGGGAAACAGCGAACGTGGTGAGCAGAATTCCACTGAGCTTGATGAGCCAGCCTCCGAATGAGGCGGGAGCTCTGCGCCAATCACGCTCGAAGTCTTCCCTGCTTTGTTCGTGTTTAGCGGCAAAGAGCCATCCTACGGGCACGCCGCCTTGGCGCTCCAGCCAGGTTTCCGGATTCACCAACTCAAGGTCGGATGGATCTCTGACTGCCCGGCGATCCTGAAGCTGGGCGATAAGCGCCATTCGCGCCGTCTGGTTTGTATTCAAATATCTCGCGATCGAGATTGCATCGATATTCATGAATAGCGCCATCAGAAGCCCTATCACCGCGATGATCTGCTGCGTCCTCTGCTTATACCATCCGGAAACCCGCTCCATCACGCTGTTGTACCAATCCTCGATGTTATTGCGGGCTCTGGCCATGTCGCCGTTCGCCGAATCTATGAGCGGCAGAAGCGCCCCTTTGACGGATTGGTTGTCAATCGTGAGCAAAGCGGACCGAAGCTCTAGCAGCGGATTTAGAAACGCCGGAGCAGATACGCCGTCGCTTCCCGGTCCAGGCGCAGCCGAGCGGCGGACAAGGTCGAGCAGAGCGAGCGCAAAGGTCCGCGAAGGGATATACGCGGGAAGATTGCCGGACTTGTTTGGATTGTAGGGCCCCCGGTAGAGAGCACTGATCAGCGGATGGCGATAGAAATCCGCAACCAGACCTCCGTTGTCCTGTTCTCCGAAAATCTCCTGGATACCGCGCTGTAAATCTCGCGCACGGTATTTTAGAACTGTCTCCAGCGCCTCTTTTATGGACGAACAGATGAGGCTCACGAGCAGGAAGAGGAAGACCAGCCCTATTACAACGTCTACAGTTTCCGAACCCAACGCGGCACCTCCCATGTCCATGCGAAGGGAGTCCTTCGCGGGATAAATAATATGCTCCTTATGCCCGGTGTAGCACCATCCCATATCTCCCAACAAAAAGCGTTGGGAGATATGGGGCCCAGATCCGAACCTCAAAATTCTGGGACCGACAGAAATCTCCGCGGCGGGACGGGCTATTTAGAACTTCTATTCGTAAGTATGCGCATGTTTGCGAAAGACCACCTTTCGCTCGGTCCGCCAGCCTTCGTTGAGCGCAATCAACGTCCAGGCGATCTCCGGAGACAGGTGCGCCAGGACCGTCTCCATGGACGGATGTACGCGCAGCGCAGGCACGATGTAAAAGAGCAGCGGCGACTCACGCCGCAACTCCACTCCAGGGAAGTACCCGCTGCTTTCGATCTCGCTCTTACCGTCGCTGCCTGCGCGTGCTTGGTTGAGCGCGCGCACACGGATCCAGTAGTCCAGTGCCTGCAGCGGAAGCTGCAGATCTTCGCCGGCCTTCAGCTCCACAACGGCCAGCCGGCCCCCAGCAGTCACCGTGAGCAGATCGAGCATGGCGCGATCGCCCGCGGCAAAAGCAGGCACCTGTGAGTAGATTGGAGAAGACCGCAGAGCCGGCTCAATCCCGCCCAGATCCTGGCGCAGTACCGCTTCAAGCCAGCCCTCGGGCTGCAGTCTGAAAAGCGGATCGCGGGCGCTTCCTTGAGGATGACGGTGGGTGAAGAGCCTCTCCGCCAGGTCCACGAACCAGGCCTCCGACACCTCTTCCAAAGGAGTCTCGTTGATCCCTGCGCCGAAGGTAATGTTGTCCTGCCGGGTAAAGGAATTCGCCGCAAAGCCGTGGCGAACGCGCGCGAATTCCAGACCGTAAAGAGAGAGGCCGACCTCGTGGAGGCTGTTGGCCCGTACAGCCACCAAGCTTTTCATGCCTTCAGGCAACAACCGCATCAGCAAATCGATCCCGCTCTGCGCCCGCCGGACCGCCGCCTGGGGATCGAAGGCGTGCACCAGGCGCATCTTCAGATTGCCTTCGCTGGAAGTGTCGATACGCACTAATTCCTCGCTCGCCTCGCATAGTTCGTAGAGATCCCATGCGCCCAGGCTGCGATTGAGCCACGCCATGCGAGCCTGTGTGGCGGTGCTGCTGCCTTCCGGCACAATGACCTTGAGTCCCTGGCATACGCTCTTGCCTCCGCTGTGTTGCCGGCAATAGGCAAGCCATAGAATCCCCAGGGTAAGCGCTCCATCGATGGTTGCCTGCGTCTCCGCGGCGCCGGTTGCGATGACCGCCCAGGACCGCTGTCCGCGCGTCAGCAAACCTCGCGCGTAGGCCGGACCAAAGCTGTTTTCCAGATCCATGGCCGAGCGCAGACTGTGTAGCTTGTAATCGCTGAAAGAACGGGCGAGCACACGCTCCAAGAGGCGCAGATATTTGCTTCTGGCCAACGTGCGTGTAGCCGGAGCGCGGTAATCGCGGTCCGGCACGAGTTGCAGGGACTGCGGCCGCTGCGACCCCATCCGCCGCGCTAGAAGCCGCAGCGTATCCTTGCGCTCCTCTACGCCCACTATTGTGCGGATCAGGTTCCGCTCCTCCGACCAGAGGTGCAGAACGCAGCGGCCATGCTCGGCTGAAAGCGAGTAGTTGGAGACCGGCATGTCGAACAGCACATGGCCATCGTCGAGCAGTGCGGCACGGGGATGCTCGGCGAGAAACGCTTCCAGCAAGCGCGACAATTCCAGTGGATTGGTTTCGGCCTTCAGCGGGGGCATGCCAAGGCCATGGTGCGCAAGCGGAACCGGGAAAGCAATAGCTCTTATTAGGGAAGGATCACCAATGCATCCGGGAGCGCAGCCCAGTGATATGCGCCAAATGATGGCGGCTGTGCCAATCGTAGGTGGCGAGCACCTGGTCCAGGGACTGTCTGCCACTCTCCGGATGCATATACCCACGCTTCCACTCCGCTTCGCTGAGCGAAGTCAACAGGCTTACCCAGCGGGCATGCAAGGAACCCAGCAGCTCCAGCGATAGCACGACAGGCGCCTGGCGAGCGTCGGGAAGCTCCGCCCAAAGAGATTCATCGTAGGGCTTGACGGTGGGCCAGTCTTCGGTCAGCGCCAGGCGCATCCGTGCATAGGCATTCAGATGGCTGTCGGCGATATGATGCACCAATTGCCGCACCGTCCAACCGCCCTCACGATAGGGCGTTCCCAGTTGATCGCCGGACAAATCCTCCACCACCGAGCGCAGCTTTTGGGGTAGCTGGTGGAGTGTTCGCAGAGCCGCGGCTCGCTCTTCCGCGGTCAATGTTTCCGGCCGCTGAAAGTGGCCAATCGGGTAGCGGAGCGTGTCAAGTTGCGCAACGTTCAAATTCAAATCAAAAACCTTACTTTAGCCAAAATTCGCGAACCTTAATTGTAACCGCTTTTGCTTTTCTTTCTGTCATTCCCGCGGGGAATCTGCTTTTGGTCTCTCGCGCATACTCAGCTTCTGGAACGTCGGGAATAGGGCAGAAGCAGATTCCCTGCGGGAATGACAGAAAGAAAAGCAAAGGCACCCATGATTTGTTGAAGGGAGGAGACGGATGAGCCCTACTCCGTTTGCGGGACGGCATAATAACCCTTGCGCACCTGGGCTTTCAGTCCGTCTCCTTTTACATCCATGTCGATTCTGCGGTAGCTTCCATCGAGCTTGGTGTTGGTCGGCGTGTAACTGGCGACATATTCCGTCCGCAGCTCTTGCTCGATCGCTTCGAAGGCGGCTTCCATCTTCTTACCGTTGTTACCCACGTCGATCAGCCGGCCGCCGGTCGCCTCCGCGAGCTTCTTCATGGCCATATCGCCGGTGTATCCCATGGTATAGATGCCTCTGCCATAGAAAGGGCGATCGGCAATCAGGATCACGAAAACAAGGCTGTTGGCTCTCTGCGCAGCCTCGATAGCGCCTTCCAGCTTCTCCTGGCTGCCCTGATCCTCTCCATCCGATAACACGATCAACGCCTTGCGCCCTGTCTCCTGCGCCAGCTTGTCATGCGCCGCGACGTACACGGCGTCATAGAGCAGCGTGCCCCGCGGTGTATTGGAGGTGGGCATGGGTCCCTGGCCCATGCCCGGGATGCCGCCGCCGCCGGTTCCGACATTGATCTGCGCCTTATTCATGCCCCGCTCCAGAGCGTGAGCATTGTTTGTGTAGTCGGACAAAAGGTCGATATTGACGTCAAAAGAGATGAGGAAGGCCTCGTCTTTCGAGCGCAGAATCCGCTCCAGAAAAGCGCTGCCGGCCTGCTGCTCCAGCGGCAGGACATTTTGTTGGCTGCCGCTGGTGTCAAGCAGAATGCCCAAAGTTAGCGGGAGGTTGGATTCCGCGGCAAAATTCTTGATCTTCTGCGGAGCCTTGTCCTCATAGATGGTGAAATCGTCCTTAGTGAGGCTCGGGATCAGCGCGCCGTGCTTGTCATGGACGGTGAAATAGAGACTCACGAGGTTGACATTGACCTTGAGGGTCTCAAGCGGCTTCTCTTGATTGTCCTGGTTGGGATCGCCCGCCGGGCCCTGGGGCGCCGCGTCGGGAGACGGCGCCAACTGCGCAGTCAAGGGGCAGACCGGCAGCAACAGAAAACCGGTCAACGCCGCCAGCAACCAGAAAGGAGAGCGAAAGCGCATAAACCTTAGACGAGTGAACATGACGGACGATACCCGAAGAACACATCAAGGGGAGTAAAACATGACCCGGTGCAATCTGCTACGCTTGTCTTCAAAGGCGCATTCAGGATGTTTTTACCGCAGCCTAAGGCCGCGGGCTTAAGAACGGCTCCGCCTCCTGTACCCCGCCAGAGCAACAGGGGAAATGCATCCAGCGTCTGATTTAATAGTAAGCCAGGTCCGTCAGTGATGGACGGGCGAGTTCACGCGTTTTTGGGAGAGCGCCATCGTGAGGCTTGGAACAGTGGCATTGATGTTGGCGTTTCCGTTTCTATTGAGCGGCCAACAGCAGCAAAATCAAAGCGTTCCGGACGCGCCAACGCCGCAGACGACAAACGGCCTGGGCGGTCTGACTTCGCAGGTTACGCCCGGTGAGGGGAGCCAGTCGGCTCAAACCCCGGCGGCGCCGCAGAGTACTCCCAGCCAGCCTCCAGCTTCGGACAACGTGCAACAGACACCTCCTGAAATCCCGCCCCCCGGCCGCCTGCAACAAGAGATTACGACCTTCGTCACACGGGTCAATTTCGTCGCCGTCCCGGTGACCGTGCTGGATAAGAAGCACCAGCAGGTAGCCGGCCTGACATGGCGCGACTTCGAGGTCTACGAGAACAATCAGCGCCAGCACATCTCATTTTTCAGCGCCGATCCCGTCCCTCTTTCCGTCGCCCTGGTCATCGACCAAAGTCTGCCCCAGGATGTCATGCGCAAGGTCAACGACAGCCTGGGTGCGATTCAGGGGGCCTTCACTCCCTCCGACACGGTCGCGTTGTTCACGTATTCGAATGGGGTCAACAATCCCACAACGTTTACCGCTGCCCAGGGGGCGCGCTTGCCGGCTGTACTCGAAACCTCCAAGCGGTCCGGGGATTACATGGATGTTCCCACCAGCGGGGGCCCGTTCTATGGCGGCCCTAGAGTCAATGACATACCCGTAGATCCGAATCTCGAGCCGCAGCGCAGCGTCTCCGGACCCGTGGTCATTATCCCCAAGGAAGTACACACGCTGAACGACGCCATCCTGGCGGCCGGCAAGGCGCTCTCCACCCAGCCTCACGAGAGGCGGCGCATCATCTACGTGATCAGCGACGGCAAGGAATCGCGCAGCAAGGCCAGCTTCAAGGAAGTCGTGCGTTATCTTCAGGGCAACGAAATCTCAGTCTACGGCACTTTGGTGGGCGACTCGGCCACGTGGGGACTCGGCTACCTGGACAAATTCAAATTACCCTTGCTGCCGCTTTCGCCGGATAATATCCTGCCCCGGTACGTCGATCAAACGGGCGGCCACCTGGAAGCGCAATTCTCGCAAAACGGGATCGAGCGCAGCTTCGCCTCCCTTGCCGTCTTGGCGCGGACCCAATACACCGTCGGTTACTACAGCCACGTTCCTCTTCTGGATAGCAAGTTTCGCGTTGTCGATGTGCGCGTCAAACGCCCTGATCTAGACGTGGTGGCAGAGAAGGGGTACTACCCGACAGCAACCAATCTGAACCGGTGAACCTTCGCCCGTGGCGAAGTGTTCATGGGCCGCTGGCCACCCATGGGGGTGAAAATGGGGTTGAGGGAAGACTTGGTTGGCAATTACACCTAACTTTCTCATCTCGACTGGAGCGAAGCGAAGTGGAGAGGTCTGTGGTTTCCCACATCTGGCGCAAAGAGCGCGCCAGATATGGGGCACCCGTCGATTGGCGGTGGTTTTGGATCCGTACTATTTGTGAAAACCACTTCCAGGCTCAAATTTGACTCTCCCGAATCTTACCGTCAATTTCACTGTTTTGGGTCTCACGGTCGCGGCGCTCTGGGGAGTGAGCGACTTCCTGGGAGGATTGGCCAGCCGTCGGGCGCCGGCGGTTCTTGTGGTCGCCATTGCCCACAGCCTGAGCGTCGTGCTTCTGGTTCTGGCCGCAGTTGCAACCCACGCCAATGTTCCCACCGAGCGCACCGCGGTATGGGGACTGATCACCGGACTCTGCGGCGGCGGCGCGGTAATCGTCTTCTATCAAGCCTTAGCGCTGGGAGAAATGGGCCTGGCAGCCGCGCTTGCCGGCCTGCTGTCCGCTGCCGTGCCGGTGGTCTATTCCTGGATCTCGGAAGGCCGGCCGAAAACCCCGCAGATTCTCGGTTTCGTAATCGCCGCAGTAGCAATTTGCCTGATCGCCTATGAACCCCAGGGCCGCCCGCATCCCAAGGGATTGGTGCTGGCTGCCATAGCGGGGTTGGGATTCGGCGCCTTCCTGATCACCTCGAAATTCGCCAGCCAGGGCGCTATCGTGTGGCCGCTGGCATACTCGCGCATGGCGAGCGCCAGCTTGGCGGCGGCCCTTCTGCTGGTGATGCGCCTGGGGCGGCGCGGCGCGGCGCGCGGCGATGATGCTTCGCGCGCTAAGCGGAGCGGAAAGTATGTACTGTTAGTACTGCTGCTGGCGGGTTCCGCCGGCATCCTGGAGGCGGTGGGCAATCTGATTTATATGCTGGCCACTCTGGAAGGCCGCCTCGATGTCGCGGCGGTGCTTTCATCGCTCTATCCGGCGGCGCCAATTTTGCTGGGAATGTGGCTATTGAAAGAGAGGGTGACGCGCGGCAAAGCCTTGGGAATCGCGCTGGCTTTGACAGCCGTGGTACTCA
The DNA here is from genome assembly GCA_963705665.1 of uncultured Acidobacteriaceae bacterium. Taxonomy (GTDB): domain Bacteria; phylum Acidobacteriota; class Terriglobia; order Terriglobales; family Acidobacteriaceae; genus PALSA-350. Next base: position 86,901 of record CAVPKQ010000035.1, read on the forward strand.
TTTCACTCTAGCGGCTTTTGCCACATCTGGCGCAAAAGCGCCAGATGTGGGACGCCCAGGTTTGGAAGACGGTCTTCAGCCACAAACCGCTCCGCGATGACAAAGAGGCCTTCGGCTTCTATCCCTGTTCTCCATGCGCGGTAAGCGGCTACTTCGCTTCGGTCGTAACTTCACTCTTGGGCGCGGGAGCGTCCTGCTTGACCGCATCCGTTGTTCCCTTGATGCCGTCCTTGAAACCGCGCAGGCCTTCGCCCAAGCCCTTGCCCAATTCGGGCAGCTTGCGGGGACCGAAGAGCAGAAGAGCGACAACCAGAACGACGACGAGATGAGTAGGTGTAAGTAATTCGCCCATGTGGAATTCCTCCGGGCTGTTCCGAAGAATCCTTTCCCCGGAAAGCCACGCTATTTCTATTGTCGCACAGCGGTGGTCTGCCGTCGTGTCTAAGCATAATACGCTCAAAATGGGCGCTTGGATGATGGCCGCAAATCCCACGCCTCTGACAGGAAGCCAAGCGCCATGTATCTTAGAAATTGGTTTCTTCCGGAGTCTTGGGCCTGCCCGCGCGCAGGGTCCTCCACGGTAAGTCATCCAGTCTTGGAGGTTTTGGTTGAAGGGAATTGGTGTTGTTCAATGGAAGTGGGGAACCGCGGCGGTCCTCATCACTTGGAGCTTTTTGCTGGGCAGCGCTGCCAAAGCGCAGGCGGGTCCGCCATCTCCCACCATCCACGAGACGCCTCAGTTGCAAAATGAGACCCTCGCGGGCGTCAAATACAACAACAAATATGAGATTTATGGGGGCCTGGCTTCCTCACACTTCAACGGCGGTCCCAGTTTGGTCAACGGAACCAACCTCGGAGGCTTTGATGTCCAGGGCACCCGCTGGTTCACCCCCCGGCTGGGTGCGACGGTAAACCTTAGAGGCTACTACGGAACCCAATCCGTGGTGCCTAACGACCTTCGCATCACTGGACCGTTCATCTACCAGCACCAGGCTTTGGGCGGCGTTTCCATTCGCGGTCCGAAGAGCCAGCACGCGGCCTTGGACTTCCATGCCCTGGTGGGCGCCTCCTATGGCGTCTTCAACTCGGCGCTCGACCCCGGAGAAACCCCGCAGCAGTTTGGAATGTTCGGCAATGGCTTTGCTTTGGCTACCGCATGGGGCGGATCGCTCGACCTGAACCGCTCGCCCAAGCTGGCTCTGCGCATCTCGCCCGATTATCTGCTGACCAACTTCGGCAGCGGCAGGCAGCATGAGTTCGCTATATCGGTTGGCATTCTCTATCGCTTTTCCAAAGGGATGGGCAAGAAGAAGTAGCAGGACTCTTAACGGCGCAAGCAGATTCCCTTCGGGAATGACAGAAAGAAAGGCAACCGCGAATGCACTCCGTCTTTGCCTTTCTTTCTGTCATTCCCGAAGGGAATCTGCTTCTGCTCTTCTCAGTTGCTGAGATCTTTCGAGGCGCGGAGCGCTCCACAAGCTGATAGCCCACCAGAGCACAACCAACAAGTACACGCCGATACGCAGATAGGAGAAGAAGATGTAGTCGTTCAGGTCGCGGCCAACGCGGAAATATCCGCCGGCGAAGAGCAGTGCGGCGGAGTATACGCCGAATCCGAAACTGATAGCGGCTACATCGCTGTGCCGGCGCAGTCCCAATGAGCGCAACAAAAAGGCAAGCACCAAAGCCCACTCCAGGAAGAGCACCCCCAGAAGGAAGTGCAGCAAGAGCGGAGCGATTCGGCCGGTGTAGTGCTTGACCGGCGCCAGGTGGGTGACTATGACGGCTCCGCTGGCCAGCAGGAGCAACGGCAACGTGATGCGGCGCAGCCTGCCGAGCGGCCAAAGCGCGGTCAGCACGAGCCCCGTCCAAACGGCAAATTCCAATAAGAGATCGGTAATCTCAAAGGCGGTGCTGGCCACGCGCAGGGCCGGAGGGGCCAGACGGGCAATAAAAAGCGCGAGCGCCAAGGCGCGCAGAATGTCGAAGACGATAAGCAGGGTGAAGCAGGGAAACCGCCGCGCCCTTCGGCGTGCGAAGAGCGCGGCGACGACCAGCAGATGTCCAATCAATCCGGCGGCCCAGATGAGGTGGTTCGTCATGATGTTTCTGCAATCTTACAGTTTGCATGCTGTTCCGGCCTGCTGCATTGGCAGTTGCTTTTGTTCATCCTTCGCTGAAGCCCGGTCCCAAGCAGGGCTGTGGCGGCGCTCTGCAGCGGTATTGTATGCTGGGTAAAGTGCGCCCGTAGCTCAGCTGGATAGAGCGAACGCCTCCGGAGCGTTAGGTCGGGAGTTCGAACCTCTCCGGGCGCACCAGCCCTGCTATCCCGTTAGGGAGACAATTCTTTCGCATCAAGTGCGTTCCCCCCGTGCCAAAAAGCATCTTACTTTTTGATCGATTCTTTACACCTGGGCTACCTCGGATAAGTGATGATGGTGGGCGCGGAGAAGCCGGGGGATTTCGCTGTAGGGGATCCCGCTGCAAAATCTTCCTGCCAAGCTGAGCCTCCAGCTACCCGGCAAATCGATTGTGGAGAATCCCCCTATGAATCGCAGACAGTTCAATCGGGCCACTTTGTTGGCGGGTGGCGCAGCTCTGTTGGGCCGGGCAGCCTCCCGTCTCAGTGCTCCATCCGAAGCCATGGCGCAGTCCTTGCCCTCATTGCCCAGTCCCGAATCCTCGGGGATTGAGCATATCGTTTCTGTCACCATGGAAAACCGCAGCTTTGACCATTTCTTCGGCTGGATGCCGAACGCGGATGGCCAGCAGGCCGGACTGACCTATGTGGATACCAAGGGGGTGACCCACCCGACCCACTCCCTATCCGGCGACAACACCGGCTGCCCCGGCGCGGACCCCGACCACTCCTATTCCGGCGCGCGCATAGAGTATGCCGGCGGCAAGATGAACGGCTTCCTTCTCGACCCTTCGAACGATACCTATTGCATCGGCTATTACGGGCAGAAAGATATTCCCTTCTATGCCGCTCTGGCCCAGAACTACACCACCTGCGACCGCTATTTCGCTGCGATTCTCGGTCCTACTTTCGCCAATCGCATGTTCATCCATTCCGCCCAAACCGATCGCCTGACGGATAGCGTCACGCCGACCTCGCTCCCGACCATCTGGGACAGCCTGGCCGCCGCCAATGTGAGCCATGCATACTACTTCAACAACGTGCCCTATCTGGCTCTCTGGGGTATCAAGTATCTGGGAATCACCAAGTCCTACAACCAATTCAAGCAGGACGCGGCTAATGGCACGCTCCCCTCTGTCTCTTTTCTCGACCCCAACTACACCATCCTCGACGACGGCACGGGAAACGACGATCATCCCCACGCGGACATCCGTGAAGGCGACAAATTTCTCTATAATGTTTTTCAGGCCGTCAGCAAAGGGCCTGACTGGTCAAGCACAGTGTTGGTTATCAATTTCGATGAATGGGGAGGGTTCTTCGAGCACGTTCCTCCTCCGCGGGCGCAAGCCGCAAATGCTGTCGATACCGACATCGTCAACGGCAAGACGCTGCTCGGGATGCGAGTGCCGGTTGTCGTCGCTTCCCCTTATTCGGCCGGCAATCCGAACAATCCGCTGATCAACTCCATGGTCTTCGACCACACTTCCGTGCTCAAGCTTATCGAGTGGCGCTGGGGCCTTCAGCCGCTCACGCCTCGTGACGCCAGCAGCGACGTGAACAATCTGGCCTACGCGCTCGACTTCAATCATCCGCAAACGGCTGTGCCGGCGCTGCCTGTGCCCCACACACCTTTCATTGCCATTCCCTGCTTCGAGGATCTGCTCGGGGGCCTATCCAGCTTGGAAACCAGCGCCCAAACCGCCCGTCAAGGCAGCACGCTATCCTCGAGCGCGAAAAAAACTGGCGTCTGGAGCGACTTACGTTCCATGGCTCAGAAGAACGGCTTCAGCGTTCAGTAGATGGGTGAAAGCCCCCGCATTCATGCGGGGGTAGGAGAGGCTTTACGGAGTCAACTCCAATTCCCATTCCTGTCCGATGAGGTCATGGCCGAAGCTATGGTGAGACTCTTCCCCGATCAGGTGGAAGCCTGCTCTTTCGTAGATGCGATGCGCGGCGGTAAGAATGCTTTGTGTCCAAAGCGTGACTTTGCGATACCCTGCTGTGCGTGCAAAGCGGATGCATTCCTTCACCAAGGTATCTCCCAAGCCCATGCCTCGGGCGCACGGCTCTACAAAAAGAAGACGAAGCTTCGCGGTCTGCGGCTGGCTGGGGTGCTTGACCAGAAAAACGTGCCCCACATTCTCGCCGTCCATCTCGGCGATCCAGCAGCGTTCCCGGATTGGATCAAAATTCGTAACAAATTCCTGCACAATTTTGGCAACTAGCGCTTCGAACGTCTCGTCCCACCCGTACTGCTCCGCATAGCCGACGCCTTCCCTGTAAACGACCCATCCCATATCCCCTACTCGAGGCGGCCGCAGAACATACGGCAGCCGGCTGCGGCCGCTCTTACGGAGAATCTCCTCGATCGCTTGCATGGAACGAATCAGGTCCATCTGAGCCGCGGGCGGCAGGTGGTGAAGAACGGCGCGAGCCTGCTCGTCAGCCAGGGCATTGAGCTTATTGAATGACGACTTGCCGCGCGCCGTGAGCATCAGCTCGGCATAGCGCGCATCTTGTTCTGAGGCCTTTCTCTTCAACAGCCCATTGCGTTCGAACTTCCCCAGCACACGGCTGAGGTATGCCGGGTCGATTCCCAGCCCCTCCGCGATCTCGCTTGCTTTGGGCCCAGTGCGGGTCGCCAGTTCGTAGAGAATGCGGGCTTCCGCCAAGCTGTAATCGCTGTCCAGGAGCCCTTCGTTCAGAGTTCCTATGAACCGTGTGTACATCCGATTGAAGCGGCGAAAAGCCGCGATTTCACCTGCCAGGCAGGAAGGGGCTGTCTCGGGCGATGCCATGTTGAATATGGTGGTCCCAAATAGATGACAATGTCAACTAATTTGCATGACGTAATCAACTGATCTATTTCAGCCCCTTGACCAGATAAAGCTCGGAAAGCAGCCGGACATAGCCGTAGATGTAGGCTCGGCCGTCAGAGCTGAAAATAATCCTGGGCATGGCGCAAAGTCCGGTCGGGTCGGTGGGATTTATCTCTCGAAAAAACTGTCTCTGTCCGGATAGAACGTTCAATCGATAGATCCTTACCGGCGGCCGGTTCCATTGGTAGACGTACAGGAAGCGCGGGTCGGAGGTCCAGCCAAGACTCTCTCCCGGCAGCAAACCCGGGATGGTCCGCGGCTGGCCGCCGTCGATTGCGTACAACAGCGCTCCATTGCCCGCAAGATCTGTGCCGGCGATCAACTTCCCATCGGGAGAGACCTGACAGTTGCTCACGCCTTCCGGAGTCACCGGCCGCGGCTTGCCTCCATCTATATTCTGAATGAAACAACGAGTCCGATGGCCAAGCCGGTTTCCGGAGAAGATGATCTGATTGCCGTCGGGCATCCAGTGAACTCCTTCTCCATACCCTTGAATATCGCTGCGTTCGATTCGCTTGGCTGTGCCGGCTCCGGTCGGCAATAGCAGAATTTGGGAATTGGAAACAATCGTGGCTGCCCATTTCCCGTCAGGAGAAAGACTTCCGGCCATGCCTTCGCCCAGTGGAACCGGCGGCGATCCTCTCATGTCCCGCGTGGCGACGGTATAGGTTGGTCCGCCCTCCTCCCCCTCCTCGTCGAGAAGCACAGTGTTGCCGTCGCGCGAGAGATCCACGGGAAGCGACCAATCCAGCCAGGAGATGTCGCGCTCCTTGGTCATCCCGGGGGCGAAGGCCATAATGCCGGCGCGCTGATCATCGTGGGTGAGAAGAACTCTGCCGTCGGGGGCGATATCTTGCAGCGTGACCCCACCGGGCGCGCGAAAACTCAGATGCTGTTTGCCCGATAAATCCACCGCATAAATACGGCGTTCCAAGCCGGCTTGGGCGGCTGAAAACCATACCTCGGTTCCGTCCGGGGACCATGCCAGTCCTTCCTCGCTTTCCCACCCCGAGGAAAGGACTCTCTTGTGTCCCGCAAGATCGACAATCGAAACCACGCCCCGGTCGTCAGGGAAGGCCGGGTGGTCGAGAAATGCGACCAGGTCGCCTTTGGGCGATATCCGAGGATGGCTGATCCAGCCAGCAGTTTCGTAGAGCACATGGCCCAGGGGAAATTCAAGGCGCTGTTTGCCCTCCATGTCACGCACAACGGCGAGCGTCTTGCCGTCCGGAGCCCAATCCGCCCATTCGATATTCTCAGCGATCTGGCGGGCGGATCCGCCCGCCACAGAGACCTCGCCAAGAGTACCCCGGGCAGCCCACTGAAAACGATAATCAATCGACTGCAGCACCGCCATTTTGCCGGAGGAAGAAACCGCAAGCAGCCGGGTTGCCGGCAATCCAAGGTTGCCCGTGCCGGGGAATTTCAGGTCGGTTGAGAATATCTCGGAGGGCGCTCCGCCCCACGAGGCGGAATAGATTACATTGCGCCCGTCAGGCGCGAACCTGGCGGAAAAAACCGTGCCATGCCTGGCGGTCAGACGTTGGAAGTCCGGCGGGTGGGGCTGGGAAGTGCGGCGTCCTAGCCACACTCCCAGTCCGAGGAGAATTCCGGAGACGGCGACGACAAGAGCGGCTACGATCGCACGGTTGCGGCGGGGCTTTACTCTCGCCGGGGGAGCGGCGGCTGCCGCCGCCTTCACCGCATACGGGTCCTCGACGGAGACGCCCTGCAACCCTGCAATAAAGCGATAGCCGCGGCGTGGCACGGTCTCAATGAAGGCAGGATTGTCGGCTGAATCCCCTAGGGCCGTTCGCAGCTTGCCGACGGCGACATTCACTGCGTGGTCGAAGTCGCCAAAGCTCTCGTCCGGCCAGATACGGGATTGCAGCTCTTCGCGGGTGACCAGGCTGCCCGGGCGCTCCAATAGAATCTGCAAGACCTTGAAGGGCTGATCCTGGAGTTTGATACGGCTGCCGGATTTACGCACCTCTCCGGAATAGAGATCAGCCTCAAAAGCTCCAAAGCGGACCGTCCGGGCTCCGTTGCCCGCCTGTGATTCCCCGTTTATGGAAGAGTCGATCATGCTTCTTCCCGCCTTCTCTTGATGCCACAGAGCACCTATCTATTCAACTATTTTGCTTGAGAGACCATTGTCTCCCGGATCTCTCCAACCTGTCTCCCGGCGCTTAACCCGCTCTAGATATAGAAGCTAGCTCCAGTGAATTGAGGTCACTGGCCTTTTATCTGAGCATGGCCTCACGGTGAGGTGAGGCTTATGCAGGGTCACTATTATCGTCTATTGAGCGTTGCGCTGGCTTTAGCGGCGGCGGTTCAGCCACTCGCAATGGGATATCGAGAGCCAGGACCGCGCCAGCCTGCCGGCGATACGGTCAGGTTCGATCTTTACCGGGACTATTTAATTGTGGCCCGAGGTTCGGTGGGGCCGCTTAAGGATCTTAATTTCCTGTTGGATACCGGAGCGGCCCCCACGGTCCTCGATCCGCGACTTGCGCACAAGCTTCATCTGGACGAGCGGGCCATCAGCATCGGAGTTCTGGGCGGCAGAGTGCAAGGCGCAGAGACAATCGTGCCCACTCTGGAGTTCGGCCCGATTCACAGGGACAATTTTCCCGTCGTGGTCGAAGATCTGTCATTCCTTGAAAGAGCTCTGCCGGTTCGCATCGACGCCATGATTGGCCTCGATGTGCTGGGCCAAAGCTCCTTCGTAATCGACTACAGGTCGCGCGCCATCCACTTCGGTCCTCCTCCGCCCATGCAAGTCTCCATTCCCTTGCGAATGCAGGATGGACTACCGGTCGTCGAGGCCCAGGTAGATCACCTGCCGGTACATCTACTTGTCGATACCGGGGCTTCTTCGCTCATCATCTTCCAGACGAAAGCACCGAAGCAGGTCTTGGACATGAAAATCAGCGCACTCCAACGCTCCACTAACATGATCGGCGATTTCGAGCGCAATCAGGTGTGGCTGCGCAGCCTCAAATTCGGCGAGGCAGAGCTGGGGAAAGAGCCGGCATTTCTTGTCCACGACCGTAGTGACACGGAGCCGGATCTCGATGGATTGATGAGCCCGGCAGCGCTGGGCATCACCAAAGTTGCCATCGATCTGGAGCAAGGAGTCCTGGCATTCAGCCGCTGACGCTGCCGCTGTCGCAAGCCTTGCGGGGACTTGCACAAGTTGGGAGTTTCGACCTGGGAAGGATTACTCGATCCGTGGAGAGAATTCGGTCCAGCGCCGATTTGGAATTACGCCTATCGTGTGTTGCCGAACGTCAATCGGTTTCAAGTCAACCCCTTGCAACAATCTGGCCGGAGATCCCTGGTTTGGCGCGACACTTGCGACGTATCTACAAACTGGGCCGCGGACGTGCGGACTTGGAAGTGTGGGAACCGATGGAGAACATATTTCATGAAAACAGGCACAACGCTCGTAACGACCCTATTCGCCTTAGCTAGCCTTTCCCTCTTGGCGCAGCAGCCACCCCCGGCCAGCCAACCGAATGGACCCGCCACCCAGCAGAACCCTTCGGGCAGCGAGCCGGCTTCGCCGAACGGTCCGTCCGCGAGTCCGGAGGCTCCCGCCATAGAGATGAGTCCAGTCAACGGCGAACTTGTGAGCAAGTTGGACTCAAAGACCGCCAAGACTGGCGACAGCGTAGTCGTCCAGACCAAGGCGTCAGTAAAGACTGCCGATGGAACCGAGATTCCCAAAGGTTCGAAGCTGGTGGGCCATGTGCTCGGCGCGAAGCCGAGCGGGGCGGGCGGGACTTCCCAGGTGGTACTCCAGTTTGACCACTTCGAGTTGAAGGGCGGCCAGAATCTGGCCGTCCATTCGCAGATTCAGTCGATCGCTCCAGCGGGGGGTTCGGCAACGACGAGCGGGTCCGGCGCCATGAGCGGACCTCCCGCGGGCGGCTCTTCTAGCCCGAGCGCAAGTGACACTAGTAGCGGCAGTAGGGCGAGTGGCTCTCCGCAAGGTGCGGGCAGCGACCCCGGGGCAGCCGCAGGAAACGGTGCCCCCGCCGCAGGGACCGTCGTAGCCAGAACCGGCAATATAGCCATCGCCACTACGTCGGTTCCCGGCGTGCTGCTGGCGAACAATGTGCCGGGGCAACAAAATCCCAGAATGGCTCAGGCTTCCAGCATCCTGCTCGGCGCCAAGCAAGATATCCAATTGGACGGCGGCACGCAGATGGTGCTTGGCGTTGCTCCCGCGGGCGGGAGAACGCAGTAATTCGCATCGTTTTTGACAATGGACATTTTTGCCTGGGAGTGGCGACGCAGTAAGATGCGAGAGTAGGTGGCCTCCCCTGCTGCATCGCCGGCGCTGTCTTGGCTCAACGGCTCCGTCCTGGTGCTCATCCAATTCGACGTTTGCGGAAGAGCTGAGGCTCGATCGTTTGCAGCAGATGGTCAGCGCGCGCACGCTTCAGCCGCCCAGTCCAAAGCATCTTGCACCGGCTTATGTTCGATACCAAAGGCCGCCGGTGGCCGAGCCGCTCGAGCCTCTTCTGCTGGAAAGCGGTGAAAAGCTCCAGGGTGAGATCAAATATTACGATTATGGTGTTGTCAGCGTCGTATTCCAGCTTCCCTTCTCCGGCGATTGGGAGAGCCTGGTGCATTTGGCCAGCCGCTGGGTCTGGGACGTAGACTTCGCCTCCCATGCCGAGCCCATCGTCCGGCAAAAGCTGGAGCGGACAGCGGCTGCGCTGGTAAAACCCTATCCCCAGTGGCTCAGCGAAGACTACTTTATCTTTCACATTCGCGAGGCGGCCGGAGCGCCGACTGCCGCTGAGCTGACCCAGCAGCACGGACTGGAAATCGCCCAGGTCGTCCGCGGCGATAGGCTTCCCTTGTCCGAGGGCGAATGCACTGAGGTGCTGCACTCGCGAATCTCCTATTACGCGAGCGATCTTGCTGTGATTGGCTGGAACGCCGCGTTTCTATACGACAGCACTGCGGGGGCGGAGACCGCAATTCAGCTTCTGGAATATGCAAATTCCCAGCTTTTGGAGTTTCGCCATTACGACGAGCTGCTTACCGGGGTTCTGGACAGCGTTTATGATTCCCTCGGTCAGAGGACCGGGATGCTGGCGCGCTGGCGGCTGGCTCGTTCAGCGACCAATTTGCACACCGTGCTGCTCGAAGTGACAGAGCTGACGGAGCATGCGGACAATGCGATCAAGTTTCTCAGCGATATGTTTGCCGCACGGCTGTACAAGCTGGCCGCGGGCAAAGTCGGGGTGCCTGATTACAAGGATCTGGTAACCCAGAAGCTGAGAACAGCTGAAGAGCTGTATCGCTACATGGTCGATCAATTCAATCAGAGCCGGGCTTTTTTCCTGGAGGTCACGGTTGTGATCATCCTGCTGATCGAGCTGGTTTATCTCTTCCGCGGGCGGCCTTTTTGATCTACCAAATGCGGCGGATCGGGTAGAACTTTTACGCTTGGCCCCCAGAGGCGCAGTTCTTCCTCGGGAAGAGGCTCAAAGAATGCATCCGTCAGAACAAACTCAGGATTTTCCCGGGCGCCGATCCGCTTCTTCCCAACTGCATGGATCCCCTTGCAGCTTGCCCATCTGGGTCTTCTCCCGTCCAGAGGTGACAATCACGGTTTCACCCTTTTAGCTTTTTAATGAGCCCCGAAAGCTTGGTCTTCCCTTCAAAGATAGACATTGTGATCATACCCACCTTGCAGACGTCCTGCTAAGTTATCTTTCCTTTCAGCGACTCTGCCCCATGGCTTTAGTGGCTGCGGAAAAAAACTCCGATGATTTTGTCTATGGGTCCAAAGGGTCGAGCGGATCTTCTTCGAGGGACTGGATTTGCGGCAAGAAAGTTAGCTCCGTATCAGAGACCCGGTTGACAATCCGAAAAGGCATATAGCCCAGTTCTCTCATGCAGCGATCCGCGAAGCCTTGGCTCTCGATATAACGGATCTGGGCGGCATCGCTGACGGTGAGCGCGAGCTTATCCATAGGAATGCTGTAGCGATAGATCTCTCTCGCCGCATTGCGCATGTTGGTCGTGGTATGGCGAGCATGCGGATCGACCATGATGGCCGATTCCGGTACATGATAGTCATCGAGCAGCGCCCTTTTCATCTCGATCGCTTCGGAGAAACGCGTTTGCGAAGGATGGACGTATCCGCCGGAGACAAGAATCAAGGGCGCGGCGCCATCATGGTAGCGCTGCGCCGCCAAGGCGGCGCGCCTCCGGCCGGCGTCCGATAGCGCGACGTTGGGATCGTTCGGTCCGGCCCCGGGAACGACAATAACGGAGTAGCGGTACTTGCTCCATTCGATGGACCCGATCTTATTCACAGCCGCTTTGTTCTCGGTACCTTGCATCGGCTCAAAGCGCCCGGCTTCATCGCGGTGATTCATCGCCAGCAGTTCCAGCGCGGCCTTCAAGGATGGTTGAAAAAACATCTCCGGGGTGGAGGCGCCGGCCGATATCTTGCTGGCCAGAGCGGTGACCCGCTGCTCAAACTCCGGCGATTGGATGTCGAAGGAAATGGAATCTATCTTCGGATAGCGAGGAGCTGCGCCCTCTCCGTACACCGCAATAATCTCGTTGAGCCCGCGTGCGGAAGTCTCCCACGCGTTCACCAGCAGGTCTTCTCCGCTCTGCTTCTGAAACAGCACATACGCTCCGCTTGCCCGCACATCCTGTTCGAGCATCGTCCGCAACCCGGAATCCTGCTGATAGAGAGTGCGCAAGGCGAGCGAGACGGCGCCGATCTCTTCCTCTGTCCAGATGAGAGGTTTGAGGGTGCAGGAAACATCGTTCTTGCAGGTGTGGAGCGCGAGTTTAAGAAAATCTTCCCGTTCCGTGCTGATTTGGCGCAGCGTTGCGTCCGCGATCAGTACGTCACGAATCTTTCCCTCCCTTTCGAATTCCGAGAGTAGATAAAAATTTTTATCTTCCAGCGGATCGTGCAGAGAAAGCGGGGCCTTGGCTGGAAGGCGCTTGGCAGCGCCGGAGAGTGGAAGTGTGGCTGCTATGAAGCACAGGGACAAGATGGTACGCAATCGCATCGCTTTGATTCTCCGCAAAATGAAGCCTGTTGTCTCTTACCGTATGACGTCCGGCGATAGGGGCGGCGGCGCGGAACCGGTGCTTGGGTTATAGGCTGGATTTTTTGCATCGATGGGGCTGGGTTCCTTGGTCAGCGCTGTGCCGCTCTCCAGCCATGCGCGATAGAGAAGGTCGCGGAGCGTTTGGCCTGCCGCCGCGGTTCTTTCATAGATCAGGTTCCTGGCTTCAGGGTCGTTCGCATCGTCGAAGGCATGCCGCTTATCCAGGATATAGATCTCCTCTACATGCGTGGATGATTGATTTAGGTAGGCGAGTATGTTGTTGAAGATGTCGCCGGTCAACACCGGGGTTTTGATCCGCGGTTCAATGTCGGTCGCTACCAGAGCAATCTTTTCCACATAGGCGCTTTCAAATCTGCCATGAATATGAGGATCGCGGGTGTAGTTGTTGGGGTTTGAGCCCACCCATCCGTCGTGCTGGATGCTGTCATGCAGCGGCTGCGCTCCGTCTCCGATGTAGTGGCCCAGCCAGGCAGTGTAGAATGCGCAGTCCTGCTCCAGAAAGCGCGTGTCTTCATGTTGTTGTTGAGCTTTCCGCATGAGGCGCATGGCGGAGACAAGCCTTCCATAAGACTCCATGGCGGCGTAGGGAAGAGTGCCGGTCCAGCGCACGTTCATACGCGCCGCGTTCTCCGGGTCGCTGCTGCGAATGCGCAGGTACTCGTCATGAAGGGCGAGCACAAACTCGTAGCGTGAGCGTGGGATGGTGCGCATAAAGGCAAACTGCTCCCGGAACCAGCCATGGTTCGGATCTTCTTCAATCTTAAGGAACGGGGTATTCTGACTCCGCCACGTATCGGGCACGACCGAACTCGCTTCGATCCAGTCCTCATATTTCTTGAGAAAGACAGGCCCATCGGCAGGAAGCGTCTCTACCGCTGCCTGGTCGATGACCGAATGCGCCCGGTGTCCCCAACCCCAGGCTACAGAGGGAAGCGTGAAAAAGAGAGAGGAGGCGACAGCAAACTGCATTCTTCTAGAGGGCATCATTTCTCCAAAATCCGTCCTTTGCCTTTCTAGTCTGTCCTGATGAAAAATCGTCTAGAACGTCAGCTTCAGGCCGACTTGAACATTGCGGGACGTGCGCGCCGACGTCTGGCGCAGAAAGTCGCTCGAGTTGGTTGTGTTAATCACTGAGCCGGTACAGCCGGTAGTGGTGTTGCAGTTCAGGTTGTTGATGTTGAGCAGATTCTCAACCGCGACAAAGGCTCCTAGTCTATAGCGTTCGGCTATGGTGAAGTAGCGTTTGAGTTGCGCATCTTCCTGCGAGAGCCCGCTCCCGCGCAAGCTGTTGCGGCTGACAAAGAGGGGACGGTCGTTGATTACGCCGTCATTGTTGAGATCCGTGCCGGCAATTTCATTGATGGGATAGCCGGAGTTCATGAAGGTCATGGAGGAAAACTCGAATCCATTGAGCCAGCGCAAAGAGTGAACGCTGGTTATCGGCTGGTAGAGACCTTGAATGACGACATTGTGCCGGGCGTCGTTATCCGCGTTGCCATAGTCGCGCTGAATATTGGTAGGATCGCTCACGCTGCCGCCTTCGCCGATATTGTCGGCGAGAGCATGCGAGTACATGTAGTTGACGGTGAATTCCAGACCCTTGGACATGCGCTTTTGCAGGGTAAGAAAGAGGCCGTTGAAATTCGTATTCGCGCCCGAGCGGATCAGATTGATAGCCCCGAAACTTGGATTCGGCCGGTGCGAAGTTCCGGTGAAGACCGGGCGGCCGTCGGCCAATGTACTTCCCGTCTCGGTTAGATTGATATCTGTGTGATAGAGTCCGTGCATCAGGATGGAAAATTGGTACCCGGCCGTCAATTGGAAATTGCCGGGGAGCTGCTGCTGAATCTGCAGATTTGCCTGGTGCTGGTAGGTGTTGTGAAAGTTCGCGGCAAAAGCCGTGATGCTGGGCTTTACTTGAAAGCTCGAGCCGGTGAGGTCGGGCACATTGGGAAAGACCGGCGCGCCCGGAGAGTTGCCGGTTACCAGATAGTTGAGCAGGCGATGCCCGTTCACTTGCGCCGCATTGTAGAAGGTGCTCAGTCCGGGTACGTCGTAGTACATGCCGTAGGCGGCGTGCACTACCGTCTTGTGACTTTCGCCGGGCGACCAGGTAAGAGCAATGCGGGGCGCGATATCGCCATAGTCGTTCGGCACGCTGCGCGAGAGCGGATAAGGCGCAAGCGGGTCGAAGGTGGGGAAAAGGATGAGCTCATAGCGCGCGCCGACATTCGCGCTTAGATTCGGCGTAAGCCGAATTTCATCCTGCGCGAAAAGGTTCACGAAGTTGAAGGCGATACGGACCTTGGGATTGCCGCTGTACGCGGTGAGGTTGGTGTAGGTGTAGGGCAACCCGGTCGCGGAATCGATTTTGCCGGCAACCGTGTACTGGTACTGATTAAGCGCGCTGACCGCGGGACGGCCATTGAGCGCAGCCAGGCCGCTGAAGGTGAAGGTCGGCGCGGTCCCGGATAGGTTGGCGAAGAGCTCGTGATCAAACTCCCCGCCGAACTTGAAGGTGCTGTTTCCCCGAGTCCAGGTCAGGTTGTCGAGCACACTGGAGCTGCGCTCGGTGGTGGTAGTGGTGGTAAGCGGACTATAACCGATATCCGCGACGCTGCTAATATTGATCAGCGCATCTCCCTGAGGCGAGCTGCTGACTACGGGGTAGTCTCCCGTATCGCGCTGAATGGCCCCAAAGCGCAGCTCGTTGAGCAGTTTGGGCGACAATATGGTGGCGAGTTGAACGCCGCCGCCGTTCTGGTGGTCGATATACCGGGAGCCGCGATCGACGATGCTGAGTCCGCCGGCGTTGTTGGGCTGATGATTGGTGAACCGGGCGAAACGGACGTATCCGCTATTGTTCTGGTTGATCGCATAATCGACCTTTGCCACCAGGGTGCGGTAGGTCTCGCCGAAAGGTGCGGTGCCGATCTGGTTGCTGGGCAGGCCGAGCGCGGTGGCATTCGCCGGAGTGATGGTGATGGCATTCGGGAGCGTATAGGGGTTGTTCTCAAACTGCCCGAAGAAGAAGAGCTTGTCACGGAGAATCGGGCCGCCCAGGGTGAAGGCCTCATCATGCCAGCTGCGATCGGGCTGGGCAGTAGAAAGAGTGGGAATCGCTTGCAGGTCGATGGGCCGGTACTGCCCCAGGGCGGAGCCGTGGAACTCGTTGGTGCCGGATTTCAGCAGCACGTTGATCTGCCCGCCGGCTGCCCTGCCGAACTCCGCCGAGTATCCATTGGAGAGGGTTTGAGTTTGCGCCACGGCTTCCGGAGTCACGATGATCAGCCGGATCTGGCGGCTGCTGCCGTGCTGTGTATCATCCAGGCCATCCAGATTCCATTGCGAACGTTCTGTTCCGCCGAAGGTAAACTGCGTCGTCGAGAAGGTGCTGGTAGGTATTCCGATCACCCCGGGCGAGAGCAGCAGATAGTTATAAAGGTTGCGCGAGGGAATCGGCAGATTCTCAATCTCGGTCTGGTCGACCACCGCGCCGACGGTTGCGGTGCCCGTGTCCAGGATGTCGGAACCGGCCTGCACCTCAACGGTTTGCGATACGTTTCCGATACTCAGGCTCACGTCCAGACGGGCTTCTTCGCCCACGCTTAAGACGATGCCCTGCTGGGTGTTGGTTTGAAAGCCGTTCGCCACCACAACCAGCTTGTAGACGCCCACAGGAACAAGCGGAAAGCGGTAATAACCCTTGCTGTCGGTAGTAGTTTGCTGCGAGATTCCGGTGCTCACATTGGTGATCGTAACGCTCGCCCCGACGACTGCGCTCTTCGCGGGGTCCTGAACATAGCCGTTCGCGGCAGCGTCCACCGCGTTGACCTGCGCAGACAGAGCGGCGGGAAACAAAATCCACAACACGGCAAGACTGAACACAAAACTGCGTAGCACGGCGCTCTCCTGGGGATTGATTTTGCCGCTTGGGACCTTGAGCGGCAGCTAGGCGAAATATTCCGGGGTCGATAACCTGGGAAAGAAACTGGCGAAAGTGCAGGTATTTTTTAGAGTATCGATCGGTTTGTTTAAACTTTGACGGCAACCCAGTTAAAATTCGGTGAACTGCCGGCCGGAATAGAAGTCGACTGCCTGCCAATTAGAAAGAAATATAGTTACCAATAGCGGCAAATTATGGTTGAGGGGTTTCCCATATCTGGCGCGCTCTTTGCACCAGATATGGGAAACCGCAGATCTCTCCACTTCCCTTCGCTCCGGTCGAGATGACAAATATTGGTCTAGTTGCGAAGCCAACCGTCCTGAGCCATTTTCATTCCTTGGGCGGGCCTCAGTCCCATGAACACTCGGGTCGAGATGACAAATCAAGTGCAATTGCGGGTGCCCGGGATTTTCGGACGTGGGTGTCTGATGAGGCGACGGCGCACCCACATTTTCGGAATCCTCTAAGATAGATTCCTGATGGGGCGCATTCACATCCTTTCCGATCAGGTCGCCAACCAGATCGCCGCCGGCGAGGTGGTCGACCGGCCTGCGTCCGTGGTCAAGGAGCTGCTGGAGAATGCACTCGACGCCGGCGCCAAACGCGTACGCATCGAAGTGGAGGGCGGAGGCCGCAAGCTGATCCGGCTCACCGACGACGGCCTCGGGATGGTGCGCGACGATGCCCTGCTCGCCTTTGAGCGCCATGCCACCTCCAAGCTCCGTTCGAGTGGCGACCTTCTTTCCATCGCTACTCTGGGTTTTCGCGGTGAAGCGCTGCCTTCGATCGCCTCCGTCTGCCGCCTCGAGCTCAAGACCCGCGCCGCGCCTGATTCCTCGGGAACTTATGTAGAGATTGCCGGTGGAAAAGTCTTGCGCTATGACGACGTGGGAGCCCCGGCCGGAACTACGATTACCGTGCGCGACCTGTTCTTCAACACGCCTGCGCGCCGCAAATTTCTCAAATCGGAGAATACCGAGCTGGCGCATATCACCGCGCTGGTCACCCATTACGCGCTGGCTCACCCGGATAAGCATTTCGAGTTGCATTCCGCAACTCATGCTTTGCTCGTCACACCTCCGGTCGAAAGAGCGGCGGAGCGCATCTTTCAGATCTTCGGGAAAGACACCTTGGATCAGCTTCTTCCCCTCGCCGCCGAGCTCAACCTGGAGCACGCCGGCTTGCCCGAGCCGCCGCCGTGGAAGCGCGATCAGGATTACCGGCCGCCGCCCGCCGGGCTCTTGAGGATGAGCGGATTTGCCTCCAAACCCGAGCTGCAGAAGCTCAATCGCAACTCCGTCTATTGTTTTGTCAATCGCCGGCTGGTGCGCGACCGGGTGCTCATGCATGCTGTGAGCGAGGCCTACCGCAACATTCTTCCTCCAACCTCGTTTCCCGTTGTTCTGCTGTTTCTCGAGCTGCCCCCGGAGGAAGTAGATGTCAACGTCCACCCGGCGAAAACCGAGGTGCGCTTTCGTCAATCGAGCTTTATCCACGATTTCGTTCGCGACAGCATACGCAACAAGCTGACGGCGGCGCGGCCGGCAGCGGCATTCTTAAACGCACTTACCTCTCATCCCAGCGCTACCCCGGCGCTGGTGCCGGATCTATCGCCATCTTTTAGTGACCGGGAATCAAGCCCCAATCCGAGCGCCAAGGAAAAGGAATCGGATAATCCACCGATGGCGGACGAGGCGGAGCTTTTTATTCTCACTCCTCGTCCGGTCACGCCTATTGCCGGGGAGCTTCAATTTCCTGCTATCAACGGCATGGCCACATCGGCCGCGGCGGTTTTTTCCGAGCCTATGGTGGAGGCGCCGCAACTTGACCGGGAAATCCCTCCCTTCGAAGGCAACGGCTGCTCCCATTCGAGCTTCCCGGAACAGGAAACTGCACAGCCAACCCTCAAGGGCCTGGCGTCGCTCAAGCCGCTGGGCCAATTGCGCGAGTCTTTCATATTGGCGGTGAACGATGAGGGCCTTTGGATTATCGATCAGCATGTCGCCCACGAGCGCATACTTTTCGAGCGTGTGCTGCGCGAGCGCAAGGTGGAGCAGGTGCAGCAACAGCGGCTGCTGATGCCTATGCTGCTCGATCTGCTTCCTGCGCAGATGGTCGCTTTCTCCAGCATCGCCCGCGAACTCAAAGAGAATGGATTCGAGGTCGAACCCTTCGGGCCGCGCACCATCGCCGTCAAATCCGCGCCGGTTGGATTGGAGGGGCGAGAACTGGAGCGCATGTTGATCGAGGTTCTAGAGCAAGGAGAGCGCCAGGAGCAGGCGCAGAATCTTGAAGCGGCGCAGACGCGAATCGCCGCCTCCATTGCCTGCCACGCCGCTATCAAGATCAATACGCCGCTGGATACCGCGCGAATGGAATGGCTGCTCACGGAGCTGGCAAAGACCGAGCATCCTACCAGTTGCCCGCATGGCCGCCCCATCGTCCTCAGATATTCCTGGAAGGAGATCCAGCGGGCATTTCAAAGGATCTAACCCTTTTGTCGGCGCATTCGCTTTTCTGGTCTGTCATTCCCGCCTGTCATTCCCGCAGGGAATCTGCTTCTGTTCTCTCGGGAACACTCGGTTTCTGCGAACGCGATAAGCAGATTCCCTTCGGGAATGACAGAAAGAAAGGCAAGGACGGACACGGTAGGACACTCCCACTTCGAGGTAGTAAACTCGGAAGCCATGAATTGCCGGCGCCTTCGAAGCACTCTGCTAGTAATCGCGGCCCTGATAAGCCTGTCCATGCCGGTTGCAGTTGCGCAGCACGCTTTTCCGCAACACTCAGATGGAGCCACCATCCAGGGCGTTGTCCTCAACTCAGACCATAAGCCGGTTGACGATGCCTCGGTACGGCTTGAACAAAAGGGCACTCCGCTCGTGGTGGAGACGAGAACGAATGCAGCTGGCGTCTTTAGGTTTTCGGCGCTCCAAACTGGCAGCTATATGCTCAGCGCGGAGAAATCGGGACTGCGCAGCACCGCCGTCGTCATTGCATTGCCTGTAGATTCAAAAAAAGTCGACCTAGTCCTCCAAGCTTCACCTTCTTCAACCCAAGCCATGGAATTCGCCGATAAGCCGAATTTCACTGTCGCGGGAGTCACTGACTGGACGGCCGCGGGCGGCCATGGATCGGATACCCGCCTGCGAACCAGCGAAGCGCTGGCCCGCGAAACCACTACACTCAAAGCGGAAGAGCCGGGACCCACGAATCATAGCGCCGAGTACGACCGGGCGCTAGCTTTGAAACAAGCTGGCGATTTCTCCCAGGCGCGTGAGCAGGTTAGGAAAATACTGGAGCACGAGAACACTGCTGACTTACACCGCCTCTTAGGCGAGCTGGACGAGAAACTTGCCGACCCTTTGGCCGCGGTCCACGAATATCAGCAGGCGGTCCGCCTCGACCCCCGCGAAGAGAACTATTTTGAATGGGGCTCTGAGTTACTGCTTCACCGGGCAGTGTGGCAAGCAAAAGAGGTCTTTAGCGAGGGGGCCGCGGCATATCCAAAATCGGCCAGGATGCTGACCGCGCTAGGCACAGCTCTGTTCGCGAGTGGTCTCTACGATCAGGCTGCTCTCCGCGTCTGCGACGCTTCGGACTTGAATCCTGAAGACCCTGCTCCCTATCTCTTCCTGGGTAAGATAGAGAAAGCCGCACCCATCCCGCTAGCTTGCGTTGAGCCGAAGCTGGCGCGGTTTGTGCAGGAGCAACCGGAAAGTGCTCCGGCCAACTATTATTATGCGATAGCGATTTCGAAACGCCACGCGCCGCAGGAGAATCAACAGGCCGAAACACTGCTGACAAAAGCTGTAACCATCGATCCCAAGTATGGCGAAGCCTACCTCCAACTTGGGATTCTCTACTTCACCGAAAATAATATCCAGAAAGCGATTGCCTTTTACAGCAAGGCTATCGAAGCAAACTCCCAGCTCGGTGAGGCCCATTACCGGTTGGGAGTAGCCTACGATCGAATCGGCGAGTCAGCCAAGGCTAAGCAGCAATTTGCGCTGCACGAAGAGATCGAGAAGCGGCAGGCAGCCGCTGTCGAGCTCCAGCGGCGGCAAGTTAAGCAGTTCTTAGTAGTTCTTGAGGGCCAGACAGCTAACACACCACACTGAAGTCGAGAATCCCAGGTTCCAGAATCGGGACCTCGGGCACCCAACATCGCAGGCGTTCTGGGAGGCTTTTAGCAGGGGAAGACAAGAAGGCCTGCGGCCCTCCGGTCGTTTTGTATTCGCAGTTGCTTTTCTTTCTGTCATTCCCAAAGGGAATCTGTTTTTCGAGTTCTGAAGGTCACCTGCGGCCTCCTCTACCGCGATGGTGGCTTGAACGCCGCAACAATGCCCTCCCCTTCGCGAATGGTGAGTATCTGATTTGCTTTCACCTGCTCGAATCGTTCGGTCTTCTGCGTGGTCGGCCACTTGACTTCGATCGAGTCCACGGTTTCGACCTTCCCCAGACCGAAATGCAGGCGCAGGTCGCTCTGGGACATAACACTCGTGCCGCTGTGGACCTCATCCATCTGCGCATGCTTACCTACGCTAACCCGCACTCGCGCTCCAATGGCGGTGCGATTGCACTTGGTTCCCACCAACTTGATCTTGATCCAGTTCTGTTGGTTGCCTCCGTCATTGCGAAGCAGAGATGGCAGATCATTCATATTCAGAATCAGCGCATCCACGTCGCCGTCGTTGTCATAGTCTCCAAATGCGGCGCCGCGGCTGGAAAAATGTTCGCTGATGCCCGGGCCCATCTCCGGGGAAACGTCTTTGAAGCGGCCATTGCCGAGGTTTCTATATACGAGACGCGGATTCTTGAAACTCTCACCTAAATTGTAGTTGTCGATCTCGGGGTATACATGTCCATTGACCTGCATGATGTCCTGCCAACCGTCATTGTCGTAATCGATAAAGCCGCAGCCCCAGGCCACATAGCGATTGTTGACCGCGACGCCGGAAGCGAAGGTAAGGTCGCTGAAGGTCCCGTCGCCGTTATTGTGATATAGATTGCAGGTGTCATCGGCGAAGTTAGTCTTGAAGATGTCGAACCAGCCATCGCAGTCATAGTCCGCGACGGCAACCCCCATTCCGGCCTGTGCATGACCGTTTTCGCTGTAGGCGCATCCGGCCATGACGGCGTTATCGGTAAACGTACCGTCATGATTGTTCTGAAACAGAATGCTGGGTTCTGAGTCCACTGCGACATAGATGTCCGGCCAGCCGTCGTTATCAAAGTCATAAGACACGGCAGTAATCGAGTAGCGGGGCCCGGGCTTGAGAATTCCCGACTTCTCGGAGACGTCGGTAAAAGTCCCGTTCCCATTGTTGTGGTAGAGATTGTTCGTGTCCCCCGGAAGGCCGCGCGGACCGCACAGGGTGGGAACGCCTTTCCACTGGCAGTAGCTCGTATCTTTGACGGGCGGGATTTTTGCCGGATCCAGTTTGACGTAGTTGCATACGAAAAGATCGAGGTGGCCGTCGCGGTCATAATCGAGGAAAGTACAGCCCGCTCCCCAACGGACTTGTTCCTGATAGAGGCCGGCTTTATGGGTAACATCGGTAAAGGTTCCGTCTCCGTTGTTATGGAAAAGAATGTTATGTCCCCAGAAACAGCAAAACAGATCGTCCCATCCATCGTTGTCGTAATCGCCCACACAGACGCCTGTCTGCCAACCGGTACGCGCCAGTCCTGATTTTTCCGTGACGTCGGTAAATGTGCCGTCCCGGTTGTTCTTGTATAGATGAGAGACTGGCGCTTTTCCAGCCGGCCAATGCGCATCCAGCCGATTTCCATTCGTAAGATAGATGTCCAGCCATCCGTCATTGTCGTAATCGAAAAAGGCCAATCCGCTTCCCTTGGCCTCGATGATCGATCGCTTGTGGTCAATGCCGCCCCACACGTTGGGGATGTTTAGCCCGGCCTGCTGAGCGACATCCACGAACTGGACTGGAGACACCGTGGAATTCGATATCGCGGTTTTGATGAGGGCCGGATCTCTCCATCTCCAGAGAGGAGTCGCCAGGGCCTCGGCCAGTCGATCGCCGAGCATGAAGAGAGATGAGCCGAGGAAGCGCCGCCGCGGAAAATTCATTTTGCCTTTCTTTTTATTCTGTCTTTGCCTTTCTTTCTGTCATTCCCGAAGGGAATCTGCTTTTCGTACTTCGTATGGCGCGAAAGACCAGAAGCAGATTCCCTGCGGGAATGACAGAAAGAAAGGCAAAGACGGGAGACCATTAGGCTTGTCATTGCAGCATTTCCAGCGCATGTCTGGCGCCCGGATTCTGGGGTTGTATGCGTAGCAGTTCCCGCAACACTTCTCTCGCTTTTTCCCTGTCGCCTTCGATGGCGTACAGACGGGCAAGGTTGAGATAGGACTGATCGAAATTCGGGGCAACGCGGATGCAGGTCTTGAATTGCTCTTCCGCCTTCGAGTAATCCTGCCCCTGGGCGAAGAGAACTCCGAGGTTGGTCAATGCCTCGGGATAGTCGGGACGCAGCTCAACCGCTTTTTGCAAATACTCCGCCGCGCGCTGCATCTGGTTTTGCCGGGCGTACAACATTCCCAGACTGTAGTTGACTTCAGGATCGTCGGGTTGGATTTCGAGCGCGTGAGTCAGGCACTCCTGCGCCTTGTCATAGGACCCCATCCGGCGATAGAGATTCCCCAGGTTCAGGAGCGCAATGGCGTAGCCCGGTCGCAAGCGCAGCGATTGCTGAAAGTCGCCGACTGCTTCCTCCGCACGGCCTTGTTGGGCGGAAATCATTCCGAGATTGTTCCACGCCTCCGGGTAGTCGGGACGCAACTTTACCGTCTGCTCGAGATAATGCCGCGCCTGCGCGAAATCATTCTTCTTGAGGTTCAGGGTGCCCAGGTTGTAATACGCGTCGGGATCGTTCGGCTTGGCGGCGACGACCTGTTCGAAGGACTCCTCCGCCTGCTCCAGGTAGCCGTGCTGTAAAAGGGCCACACCATAGGTAAAGTCATTGCGCAGAAACGCGCCTTGATAAAGCGTTCCCTCGAATGGCAGCGCCCTTTGCATGCGCTCCGCCGCCGTCTTTGGAGCAGACCTCACATCTTCCAGCACGCGCTGAGGGTCGACCGTTCCCTGGTACAGCTTAACGATCATTCCCTCCTGATCCAGCAGGAAGGAGGTGGGAATTGCGAGGTCCCTGCGGCGGTCGAACAAGTAACGGTAGATGATGTTATAGATGCCAGCCACATCTTCAGTTGCAAAAAGGACGGGAAAGGAAAATCTTTCCTGTCCTGCGAAGGATCGCGCCGTTTGAATGTCGCTCGCGCCGTCAAGGTTTACCGCTACAACTCTCACTTGGCTTGCGGCCAGCGCCGCCCGATGCCGGTCAAGAATTCTCAGTTGGCCGCGGCAGGGCGGCGCCTTTATCGCCCAGAAATCGAGCAGCACGAAGCTGCCCTGCAAACTTCGCAGTTCTCGCATGTTGCCGGCGAGATCGGGCAGGGAAAACTCCGGCGCCTTTAAGGGTTCAATGAGCCAGGTGTCTATCTGGGAAGGCAGCGGTTCCAATGCCGGAGGCAGTCCCTCATGCGCGTAGGCCGGAGGCGGCGTGGCGAAGGCTTTGGCCACGAACGTAGCCGACCCCTCCTCTATTTCAATCCGGCGATTTACAGGCAAACGATCGAAGTTCTGAGAGAGCCCGCTTGGCCAGCGGATGGTGGCCCCGATTGTTCCTTCCGGCTTTCCAACTCCAAAGAAGATCTCCTTGGAGTGCTGGGCTAGAAACCCCGATCCTGCCTGCAGATACTTTGTCTGGCGAAGGCCGCCTGCTTCGACGGTGATTGCGCTTCCGATGGCGTCGCGATTGCTCTTTTGCCCGTGTAAGCGAAACGCGATCGATTGGCCGAGATCCTTCATCGCGTTGTGCAAAATCCGCAGCTGGGGAGCGTTGCGATTTTTAAGGATGATTTCCAACCGTCCGTCATGGTCGAGATCGGCGAGCGCAAAGGAGCGTCCGTCTTCGGGAAAGTCCAACCCCACCACGCCCGAGACCTGGGAAAATGTCCCATCGTGGTTGTTGGCGAACATGACATTCCTCTCATAGCCGCTCCAGGAACTGTCCGAGCGAATCAATTCATTGAGGGCGTTCCAGCCTTGCTCGTAAGCCAACGAGGGTGTAGCGTCGCCGGGCGATTTCCCTACCACCTGCCGCCAGAAAAAGCTTGCAAGGTCATTGCGCTCCGGCCCGGAGATGTATCCGTTGGTGACATAGAGGTCAGGATAGCCATCATGGTCGAAGTCCCAGAGATCCGATGACCAGGACCAGCGTCCCATCTCAACTCCGGCTTGCCGGCTGATGTTTTTGAAGCTCCCATCTCCCTGGTTTCGATAGAGGGCATTGCCTCGCGCATGCCGCCGGTAGAGTGCGCGAATATCTTCCGGAGCCTTTTGCTGAAATTGCTTTTGTCCTGCAACTCTTTGGCCGGCGGCCGACCACATGTCGGCAACATAGATATCCTGTTTTCCGTCATTATCGAAATCGGACCAGCAGGCGCTCATCCCGGCCCCTACATCATCGACGTGTGCCTGGCTTGAGACGGTAGCGAAGGTTCCATCGCCGTTGTTGCGGTACAGATTGCCGCGCCCGAAATCGTTAGCAACATACAGGTCGGGCAGCCCCTTGGAATCGTAGCCGCCCCATGCGCAAGCAAAGCTGTAGCGGTTGTTCTCCACATTCAATCCCGCCGCTTCGGTCCGGTCTTCAAATGTCGCGTTGCCTTCATTGTGCAGGAGAAAATTCGGCGGACCATTGCGGGCATCGTAATAAGGCACGGGATAGTGATACTGGTCCAGACCCAGGTAGTAGCTGTAGAGGCAGAAGTAAATATCCAGCCGTCCGTCGCCATCGTAATCCGCCAGCGCCGCATGGGTAAACGTTCCCTGGGGAGGGGTCTTAAATTTGAAGGCGTCGCGCTTGATCGAGAATCTTCCATCTCCTTGATTTACAAAGAGCAAAGGGCCGCCGCCGCAGACAACCAAAAGGTCCTGCAGCCCCTTGTTCTCAAAGTCGGCGAAGAGCGCGCACGCAGTACCATCGAGTACGCCCACTCCGGCTTTTTCCGTTACATCGTCAAAGGTCCCATCGCCCCGGTTGCGGTACAGCCGGTTTGGCAAGCCTGCCGGCTGGCAGACATAAAGGTCGTCGAAGCCGTCGTTGTCGAAGTCCCCCGCCGCCACACCATTGTTGCCGTAAACATCGATGCCGCAAGCGCCATCCAGCACCGAGCGCCAGTAATCGGCGCCGCGAAGCATCTGGCCGGCATATGATTTCGTTCCGCCGAGAGCATGAGAGGTGACGTCGATGAATACAGGCCGGCGCGCGAGGCTAACTGTCTCCTCGCCGGTCTCCCACCTGCGAGCTTTCCACGCTGCCGATTGGTCCCGCGACCACTCGGTGCGCCAATATCCCACCCGCTCCTCACGCCGTTCATCGTTGCGCGCAGCGACAATGTCATACCGGATATCCAGTCGAACCGCGAGTGGGGTGTCTGCGATCTCTTCGATAGCAACAATTTCGAATTCCGCGGTTTCCACCCGTGAGAGCTGCGCCAGGTAGGCATGGATCTGACGGAGAAATTGCTCGCGTCCGGCAATGACATTGGCGCCAAACTGCCTTCTCACAACATCGATCCCCGCTCCAGTCCGCAGCGTGGTTTCCTTCACCGGAACGAACGGCGTACCTTCGATCGAGGGGTCTAGCGAATCCGCCAAGGCTGAGAGGTCGCGGATCGATCTCTTAAGGGTTTGGCTCCACTCTCTGAGGAGGGACTCGATTTCAAAGGCGTACTTCTCCGTAACGTACTCATCTGAACCCGGAGCGACAAGGCGCAAAAGATCTTCCAGAGGAGACTTTACCGGATAGCGGGGTGTCAGACGGCCGTCGGAGAATGGAATATCAAAGTTCCGATTGGGTCCGAACAGAGACGAGTACCCATAAAAGGGCGCCGGACGAAGCAGCAGGGGCGCCAGCCCCATGTTCTTAAGGATCGCCCGCCGGGAAAAAGATTGGTTCTGGTTTTTGTGACGCGACATCCTTAAGGGCTCCGCCTAGAGCATCTTCTGCTTAGCTACTCTCTTGGGTATACACCCACAGTAGAAGATGAAAATGGGTCGAGGAAGGCTTGGTTGGCAGCTACACCTAATTTGGGTAACAATATACTTGACTGACTTGCACTATAACTGGTGCAATCATCTTGCCGTGACAGGGTAGCGAGTAACTACTTGATCGTTCTTCGCCGGGCTCGCTTCTTTTCAGAATGAAAGCTGATGAATTTATCCGGGAATTGATCCTTGTACTCCCGTGTCATTAATTTGGCCCGCCTGCAAGTTTCGATAAGGTCCTTCTCCAAAAAGACCGTACCAGTTGTGGGACGTCCCTTAAGTAGACCGAACAGATTCTTCCCGATCAAGTCTGGCTTGCCGATTCGGAGATAGTTGAAATACTCCCAGCCGAGCATATCGGCAGGCTGGATCGGGGCCATGCTCTTGGGAACTTTATGGGGAGTTGGTAGGCGATCGCGTTTCGCAATTTGCTCAAGATCGCCGTAGTGCAAAGTCCCCTCCTCGACAAAAAGAAGCAGGTGATCATCTGGTTTACATAAATCCTTTTGCCACTGTCGCAACTGTTTCATTATTTCCCGACAGACCAGGGCATATGGCGCACCTAGAACCTCCTCAAGCGTGAATACGGAATTAACGTTACGGTAGCCCTCAATGGAAACGCCGCTGGCAAAAGCGGCAACTGTGTGCTCTCTAATTACATGCCGAAGTGCGCTGAGAATTTGGTCTTCTCGTAAACGACTTCTCTTTTCAGACATAAAGTCTGTCATATGGAATGGACTCTCCAGCCCAAACCTTTTAAGCACAGATTCCCAATGAGGCTCGAAATCTATCCATTGTTTTTCGGTCGCCACAAAGCCAGCAACTACAACGAACGGCTGGTCTTTGGGGTGTCCACTATCGTCGAGATAAAGGGAAAAATCAGTCATCACCGCTATCCATGTCCGCTCTGGATCATGCTTTAAAAGCAGCCCCGAACACAGGTGCCGTAATAAGAAATACTTAGTGCCGCATTGATTTCGGCGTAGCACTGCGCTACCCTCCTCTATAGGAGAAGAGTTTGTCTACGCACCCAAAGTCCCCGGCCAAGAGTTCCGAGGGTGATTTCGACCGCTTCACCGGATTTATGCGACGGCTGGTAGCCGTGCCACACTCTGAGATCAAAGCCAAGCTTGATGCCGAGAAGGCGGAGAAGCGAACGCCTAAGAAGAAGCGCGCTTCCCGCGTTTCCCTCCCGAAGTCTTAGGCTGTCGTTTCCCCCACCTTGCCAGTGACCTCTTTGTAGGTCAGCCGCCTTCCTGCCACTTGAGCCATTGCCATATAGAACCGATCCGCATCGTCTAGCGGATTGTCTTTCGTTGCTCGGTTGTTGAATCGGAAGCACTGCTCATCCAGATAGCGGAATAGGTGAAACGGCTCCACGCTGACATAGGTTCCATGCAGACCGCGTTTCAACAGCGACCAGAAATTTTCCAGACCATTGGTATGGACCTTGCCATCAACGTAAGCTGCGGCATGATCGACAACCTTATGCTCGTACTCGGTGAGCCCCTCATATGACCGCAGTGCATCGGTATAAAGCGCGGAACCGGCTGCAACATGCTGGCGGACCGCAGCTTGAATTACTGGCTTTTTCCGTCCCTTTACGACCATGGTGCGAACTTGGCCACCGCGCTCCAGGATGCCCACAACGGCAGTCTTATCCTTGACTCCACTTGCGGGTGATTTTGCGAGCGCGGATGTGTTTGTGCATGTTGCGAGCTTTTCCACCGATGTAGGTCTCATCGGCTTCGACCACACTGCCATCCCCGCCCAACTTGACGAAGGAATCGCTCTGCATGGCGAGACGGATGCGATGCATCATGAACCAAGCTGACTTCTGAGTGACACCCAAAGCGCGGTGGACTTCGTAGCTGCTTATGCCATTCTTGGCAGAGACGATGAGCCAGACGGCAGGGAGCCACTTCTCCAATGGGATTGGAGAGTCTTCGAAGATGGTGCCTACCTTTAGGGAGAACTTCTGCTGAGGATGCTTTACGCTGCACTTGTAAAGCCGCGCATTCGCGAGGTAGGTCACCTTATCAGAGCCGCAGATAGGACAGACCACAATTCCGTCAGCCCAACGTATGGACACCATGAACTGACGGCAGTTATCGTAGTCGCTAAAGAACTGAACGGCTTGCTGTAAGGTCTTCGGCTCTTTCATGAACCGAGCATAGCGAAATGCTTTTGGTCAGTCAAGTATATTGTTACCCTAATTTGTCATCTCGACCGGAGCGCAGCGAAGTGGAGAGACCTGCGGTTTCCCACATCTGGCGCAAAGAGCGCGCCAGATATGGGGCACCCCATGTTTCCCAGGATGATTTTCGAGAGAGCGAAGCGTAGCGGAGAGATGACAAGTTGGTTGCACTTGCCTCCCACGGTGGGCCGCCGGACCATGAACACTTTGGTTCGTGAATCCGTAAATGTTGCCTCAACCTTTTGATGGAGAGGCGCCTCCACTTTTTAGTTGACAACAATCATTTCATTGACTATTCTCCTTTCGGCGGGGATGTAACCGTTTACCCGTTAACCATGATGTAACCGGTTACCTAAAACAAGACAGCGCTCACCGCGCAAAAAAACATGGCGTAAGAAATGTGGAGGTGCTTCGGATGGACCGTGATCGCAATGCCTTTAACTGGAAAACCCTGGGCTACATAGCCCTTGCATCTTTGTGCTGCCTCCTGCTTCCAAGCCAACGCGCATTCGGCCAAGTGGATGAAGGGGCGATTACCGGAACGGTTGTAGATCCCTCGGGCGCGGTTATTCCCGGCGCCAAGGTGACCGTCCTGAATACGGACCAGGGATTGTCCCTGCAAACGATAACGAACGGCAGCGGCTCCTATACCTTCTCGCCGGTCAGGATCGGGAACTACACAGTATCCGCCACGGCCAGCGGTTTCGCCACGACGACCCAGAAGAATCTGCAGGTAAACGTTATGCAGATCCTGCAGGTCAACCTGCAACTCAAGCCGGGCGCCGGGACGCAGACGGTCACCGTCACCACAGCGCCGCCGGAGTTGCAAACCCAGGAATCGTCGGTTGGGCAGGTAGTGAGCGGACGCACGGTAAACAATCTGCCTCTGAATGGGCGGAACTTCACCTTCCTGGCGCAGCTTGTCGCAGGAGCGAATACGCCGCAAGCGGACACCCGTGGCAATGCCGCTTCCGGCGCTTTTTCCGCCAATGGTCTGCGTCCAGCGCAAAACAATTACCTGCTTGACGGCATCGACAACAACTCCAACGCCGTCGACTTTCTGAATGGAACAAATTTCATTGTTCTTCCGCCGGTCGACGCGATTTCGGAGTTCAAGGTTCAGACCGCGGATTACAGCGCCGAGCAAGGCCGAGCCGCCGGCGCGGTTTTGAATGCCACCGTCAAGTCCGGGACCAATAGTATCCATGGCGACGTTTGGGAATTTTTCCGCAACGACAAGCTTGACGCCGCCGATTATTTCGAGACCCAGGGCAAGAGCGAATTGCGCCAGAATCAATTCGGAGGCACGATTGGCGGCCCGATCGTCAAGAACAAGATCTTCTTTTTCGGCGACTACGAGGGTCTGCGGCGCGTGCAGGGCAATACCTTCAGCGGACTCTCCGTGCCCACAGTGGCGGAACGCAACAGCAATTTCACCAATCTCGCCGATCTGATCACCGGACAAGGCACGAGTTCGAGGCCCGACGCCCTGGGACGGCAGATACCGTTCGGCGCCGTCCTGGACCCCGCTACCACGAGAGCGGTTGCGGCGGGCGCGACGGATCCCGTCTCTGGGCTTACGAATACCGGTAGCACAACTGCTTATGTTCGCGATCCATTCACCAAGACGTGCGCCCCCTCGACCAGGTCTTATACCCTTGCCGGCTGCCCTGACTTGAACCAGTTTCCCGCCAACCGGCTGGATGCAAACGCCATCAAACTGCTGGACCTTTACCCATTGCCAATTAACAGCTTACTCACCTCCAATTTCGTATCGAGTCCCAAAATATTCGAACATCGCAATGCTTTTGATACCCGGTTTGACTTTAATCCCACCCAATCCGACCAGATCTTCTACCGCTTAAGCTGGGTCGATGACCCGATCTTTATTCCCGGCCCATTTCAAGGCGTAGCGGACGGCGGAGGCTTCCAGGACGGCGTCCAAACCGCTCGTACCGACCAATCTGTCGGCGCCTGGACTCATGTCTTCACGCCGAGCACGGTCAACGTGGCGCGCCTTGGATTCAACCACCTGCACACCACGCGCTACGGCCCGGAGGGCGGCACGATGGGCATTCCGGCGCAATATGGTATTCAAGGCATTCCGCAGGTGTCTGAAAACGGCGGCCTTCCTGCTATTTCGTTCAGCGGCCTCTCGACCTTGGGCAGCAATTCTTTCCTGCCCTCGGACGAAATCAGCCAAACCATCCAGTTCACCGACGATTTTTCCAAAGTCTATGGCAAGCACAGCTTCAAGATGGGCATCGAATACCAACGCGTGAGGTTTTCGACACTGCAGCCGGCGTATTCACGGGGCACTTACTCCTATAACTCCGCTAACTCCGGCAACTATAGTTTTACCGACATTCCGGGGAACACCACGGGCCTGACGGGACGCGCCCAATTCCTGCTCACTCCTGAAGCTACGACCGTTCCTAATGGAGTCTCGTTCGTGGGAGGGTCCGACCAGATACAGGCCTCCAACATCAACAAGACCTACGATCACAGGATCTACTTCGCCACCTACTTCCAGGACGATTGGAAGATTACTCCCAAGCTCACTCTCAATGTCGGCCTGCGCTGGGACTACTTCAGCCCGATCAGCGAGACCAATGGCGGTCAGGCTAATTTCGTGCAAAGCGGCCCTCCAAACGGCGCCCCGACGTTCCTGATCCCGGCTACCGGCAAGGACAACAGAACGTTGTCATCAACCGCGAATACGCCCAGCCTCAACGGGAATGGCTTTATCGATCTGTTGAAAAAGGACGGAATTGCGCTTGAATCAACGAATCAATATGGCCAAGCGCTGGTGCAGACGCAAAAGAACAATTTTGCGCCGCGCGTAGGCTTTGCCTATCAGATGAGCGACAAGCTGGTGACGCGGGGCGGATTTGGGTTCTTTTTCAACTCGTTTGAAAACCAGGGTTATGGACCCAATATTGGCGAGAACTATCCTTTCGTCTACAACTTCACCTATGCGCAACAGAACCTCGGCATCCCAAGCGTCACACCCATAAGCGTCGGCACTCCCTATACCGGGTGCGCTACGGCAGGACCGGGCGGGACCGGAACCCTGTCGGCCGGTTTCTCCTGCATTCCATTCACGCCTGCGATTGTGAACGCTCAAGGATTAGGGCTGCAGGGACTGCAATTCGCGTACCGGACGCCGCGCACATTGGCCGCCAACCTCTCTGTCCAGTATGCGCTGACCTCCTCATTGACGGCGACAGTTGCTTATGTCTTTACCCAGGGACAAAATATTCAGATCGGTTTGGGCAACAACAATGTGACGGCGCTTTTGCCGGCCGGTGCAAGTACATCAGGTGTGGTCGGCGGAGGCACGGCAGGCACGAGACCATTTCCCGATTTCTCGCAGAATGGGAGCTACAATCAAACCATCGGGCGAAGCAATTACAACGGCCTGCAGACCTCATTGCAACAACGGTTCGCAAACGGCCTGGATTTCCTGGCAACCTATACCTTCTCCAAGACGCTTTCCGATGCCGGCGACTTGCTGAATGGAGGGAGTCTCTTCCCTAACGGGTTCCGCGCGCCGCAGGTACCCGGACTTGGTCCCCGCTTCGATTGGACTTTGGCGGATTTCAACGTCCCCCAAGTCTTCCACCTGAGCGGCGAGTACCAGTTGCCCTTCGGCAAAGGCAAGCGTTTCCTCGGTGCCGATGGCAGGCTTATCAATGCAATTGCCGGAGGATGGAGCGTCATCACCATCGCAGGGCTTCAGGATGGCCAGCCTGTCAGTCTCGCTTGTCCATCTGCGACTACCGCGGGGACGAACTGCTTCGATGTAAGGGTTCCTGGGCAAAGCCAGAAGCTTGGGTTCCACAAGGACAGTAAAGGCGTGTTGAATTGGTTTGGGAACCCAAATGCCTTCCAGCAGCCTTGCCCGTTGGGCGCAGCTCCAACAGCTGGATGCATACCTGCTACCGGGAGCGCGCTTCTGGGCGACGCTGCAGCGACCGTCGCCGGGCCGGGAATCGCCACCTTCAATTTCTCAACATTTAAGCAAATTCCACTCAACGAGCGCTTCAACATGGAGTTCCGGGCGGAGTTCTTCAACATCCTTAATCATCCGACATTCAATGCGCCAAATTTCGGCGGCAACGGCATCGTTGCGATTTCGAACTCGAACCATTTCAACAGTTCTAACTTCGGCGAAATCGGATCGACTCGCTTTGCTCCCTACGATCCGAGACAGATTCAATTCGCTCTGAAGCTGTATTACTGAACTTACTATGCCTCAGGTCCCACACAATCGAGACCTAGAGAACATAATCGGAGTTAGTCCGTCTTTGCCTTTCTTTTCTGAAATGATTTTCGCCAGGAGCGAAGCGGAGTGGAGCGATGTGCGGTTTTGCTGGCCTGACCGTAGATCGCTCCACTTCGCAGATCTTGGGCGCGAACATCAACATCACCGGATCGCTCATCGTTATGACGGGCGCTATTGGAATAGGCCCGATACAGGGATATCATTACTTCATCGGGGGTCTCTATGACGACCGCAACGAACCTACAGATTAACCCTGACGAGTACATCGGAAAATCATTCCATCCCGATGTCGATTTTGTCGATGGGGAGCTGCAGGGGCGCAATTTGGGAGAGCTCGAACATTCAGAAGCCCAAACAGCAATTCTTGAATGGTTTGCCCGGTACAAGACTGCCTGGCGCATAAAGCCTCTTGGCGAAATGCGAATTCAGACAGGCTCTCGGCGCTTCCGTGTTGCCGACATCGCTGTCCTCTCGGCGGATGCTCCACGCGAGCGCATTGTCACTACGCCGCCGCTGATCGTCATTGAGATCCTGTCGCCCGAAGACCGCGTTGGCCGCTACAAGGAGCGACTCGATGACTACCGGGAGATGGGGGTGAAAAACATCTGGGTGGTCGATCCAATGACGCTCGATGGATTCGATTGTTCCACTGGCTCGTGGAATCCGACCGACACCTTCTCGGCGCCGAACTCTAAGATTACGCTGCAACTCAAGAGGCTTGATATCAGGCGCTGATTCTTGGCGGTATCAGAGGTGGGCTGTGAGCAACAGGCCTCGGTTCCGGGTGCTAATTCTTTGTTCTCTTCTGGCTTGCGCCGCCTCTGCCACAGCCGAGGAGAACCAGAATCAGAAGCTGAACCGCCAGTTTCAGTCCGCGGTGGCTGAATACAACGACGGACAATTCGCCGAGTCCGCTGCCCAGCTTGAAGAGCTATTGCGCCAGGTACCGAACAGCTTTGAAGCTCAAGAGCTTTTGGGGCTGGACTACGCTGCGCAGTCGCAGGACCCGAAAGCTATAGAACATCTCCAGGCGGCGGTCCGTTTGAAGCCGGATTCGGCGGCCGCCAGAACCAACCTGGCGGTGAGTCTCGCCCACTCGGGAAAATCCGAGTCGGCCGGGCTCGAGCTCCGCAAGGCGCTAGAGTTGGAGCCTGGAAACTTTGACGCCAACCATAATCTGGGTGAGTTCTACATCCAATCGGGAAAAATTGCGGAGGCGTCTCCACTTCTCGAAAAAGCGCAGCGCATTCATCCTACGGCTTATGACAATGGCTACGATTTGGCGCTGGCTTACCTGGTTAGCGGACGGCTTACTCAGGCAAGGCAGCTTGTCCAAACTCTACTCCAGACAAAGAACACCGGAGAACTGCACGACCTGCTTGCCCAGATCGATGAAAAGGATGGAAAGTTTCTGGCGGCGGCAAATGAATTTGAGACTGCCGCCCACATGGACCCGAGCGAGGACAACCTGTTTGACTGGGGAAGTGAGCTTCTTCTCCACCGGACTTATGAACCGGCGATCCAGGTCTTTGAGCAGGCTACCCGGCGTTATCCCAATTCACCCCGGTTGATGATCGGCCTGGGTATGGCGCTGTACTCGCGGGGCAGGTATGACGAAGCGGTCAAGGCCCTGCTCGCGGCAGCCGATCTCAATCCCTCCGACCCTCGCTGTTATCTATTTCTCTCGAAAGCCTATGACAGCTCTCCCAACCAGGCGGAAAAGGTGATCCAGGCCTTCCGCCGTTACTCGCAGCTTGAGCCCGGCAATGCTCTGGCGCTCTATTATTACGCGATGAGTTTGTGGAAGGGGAAGCGGGCGGAGGCTGCCGGCCTGGACCTTGGGGAAGTGCAGTCCTTGCTGCAAAAATCGATAGCGCTCGATCAGACGCTGCCCGAAGCACACCTGCAACTGGGCAATCTGTACGCCGGCCAGCATGAGTATGCCAAATCGATTCCTGAGTATCAGCGTGCCCTGGAACTGAATCCGAACCTTCCGGACGCGCATTACCGGCTGGCCCAGGATTATGTTCACCTCGGGCAAAAGGATCGTGCGCAAGGAGAACTTGAGATCTATCAGCGTCTTCGAGCACAGCATATGGCCGAACTGGACAAGGAACGGGCGGAGGTCCAGCAGTTCGTTTATTCAGCCAAGGCCGCTCCTGCTTCCAAGCCGTGAGGCACTATGATTGCGGAAGGGATCACAAGTTGACGGCCCGATCATCATTCAACGGAACGCTTGCATCCACTCCTCAGGGGCCGGCCGGAGAACTTGGCCGCAGCAGGCGTGATTTTTTGCGGAGTGCGGCAGGCGTGGCCTTGGCAACCGGGCTGATGGGCGCCAGCCCGTTTGTCCGCGGAGTAGCGGCGGCAAAGAAGCGAAAGGTAATCGTCATAACCTTTGGCGGAGGCGCGCGCGACCAGGAGACATTCGCGCCTCAAGGGCAGGAGAATATTCCCCACCTGCTGCATGAGCTGATTCCGCAGTCGAGCTTCTTCACCCAAGTGGTAAATCAAGGCATCCTGGGCCATTATGTGGCCACCGCAAGTCTGGCGACGGGAGTCTACGAAACGCTCAATAACTTCTCCGCTGTGCCCCCGGACCATCCCACAGTATTCGAGTACTTCCGCAAAGACCTGAATAGACCGTCCTCCGACGCATGGGTTGTCGCGCCCAGCAATGGGTTCAACAGGATTGGCGAGAGCGATTACCGCTCCTATGGCGCGGGCCTGGGAGCGACGGTGAT
The DNA here is from genome assembly GCA_963705665.1 of uncultured Acidobacteriaceae bacterium. GTDB lineage: Bacteria > Acidobacteriota > Terriglobia > Terriglobales > Acidobacteriaceae > PALSA-350. Next base: position 122,355 of record CAVPKQ010000035.1, read on the forward strand.
TCTGCCCAAGCATCTGCTGACTGCGGCCGGGAGCGGCGCGGATTACGCACATTTGCTCCGGGACAATTACGAAACTCCCCTGTATACGCCGCAGCTTGCAGGCAGCGAATTCGAATTAAGGCAACTGGAAAAGATCCTGAAGCTTTCCGTCGATGACTTCAAGGCGCATGCGCGGACGCTCTCCAGCCCGGACGAGCTCTCGATGTATATTGCGCGCCGGCTGATGCAGCAGGAGGCTCCCAGTCTGCTTTGGATCACCATGCACGATATCGATATCGCGCACTCCGGAGCCTATTCGCTCTACATTGAAGGAATCCGGCGCACGGACCGGCTTTGCGCGGAGCTTTGGAAGGCGGTCGAGAGCGAGCCTGAGTACGCGGGCAACACGACCTTGTTTATTCTCCCCGACTTTGGACGGGATGCCGATGGGGATTCGGGCGGCAACGGCTTTCAGCATCATCGCACCGGCGACCCAGCCTCGCGGACAACCTGGATGATGGCGCTGGGCGCAGGTGTCCGGGAGGGTGTGGTCTATGACCGCAGGATGCAATCGATCGACCTCGTGCCCACGGTTGGAGCCATGATGGGATTCTCTACTTCACTTTCACAAGGCAGGCCTATCCAGGAACTGGTCTAGTTTCATGCTTCCACGCGATCTCAAAGCCGGGCAGTTCGCTGGGTATCCTCCCCAGGCAAGGAAGCTGGCCGTGGCCAACCTGGGCGGGCTACAGCAACTCCCGCTCAGCTTCGCGCCGAGCCTGCTGCTGGAGATCATCGACTACGATTTCAAGTTTCCCGCCGAGCGCGCGAGAATCGATAACGAACTCGCCAACCTCAGCTCCCTCTCTCCGCAGCAGATCAAAGACTGGTTTCAAGGCTTCGCGCAAATTTCGCTCTCCTCGAAGTTCGAACATTGGGATTGGATCGACCAGCCGGCCCAGTTTGTCGAACAGCTCTCGGCATATCTCTGGACCACCGGTCAAGTGGACGCATTTCGCAAAGCTGCGACGGTTTATGGCGATCGTTTGCGCTCCGCGGGACCGCCACAGCCTATTCCCGTACGCAGACTCGGAATTGCCATTATCGGGCAGGGCGTTGCCTCCTATGAGGCGCCGCTCTTCCGCAATCTGCGTCCGCACGGCGCCTACTTTGGCCGAGTCAAGCCGGACAACGGACTTGAGCTGCTGCTCAATGCAGCCGCCGCGCGGGCGGCAGCACATCCTGTCCCTTATGGCCATTGGTACATTGACGGAGGACAGCCAGCCGGTCATAGCCCGCTGCTGACCTGCGTGTCGTATCAGGCGCTGGAACCGGTGCGCGCCGTGTTGCTGCGCAAGATGCAGAAAGAAATCGAACAGCCAGGCATGGGACCGGAACAATTGCGCACGTATTTGGCGCGGCTATCTCCGGCGGAGCTTGGCATGCGCCAGCCGGGCGACGCGGTGCTCGACCGCTTTCAGGTCAAGCTCTTCACCGAGGGTTCCGGAACGCAGATTTTCGCAACCACGTTTGCCCAGTGGGGGGCGCGCGAAGCTTTACGGCGCGCGCAGCCCCTGACCTTGTTGGTGCGGTTTGCTCCGCGGCAGCAGCAGAAGCCAATGAATGAATTGCTCTCCGGCGCTCACGGCAATCCTGAGCTCGATTTCAACGGCTCCTTAATCGACGCCGACATGGGCGCTTACTATCATTGGATAAACCAGCAGCGGCTGCCGGGATCGGAGCAATCTTCGTTTTTGGTATGGTTTGAAGGCCATAGCCAGGCGCTTGTAATTGCGCCGTCCATGCCTCGGGGAACAGAGTCGGATTCGGCAGCCGATCTAGGAGAGCTGCTTTCCTGGACTCTCGGCTGAACGTTGCCGCCGGAAAAGCTTCTCCGGCCGCGACAAAGAAACGGAAGGGGTAAACTATGCCCATGTCTATGAACTGGCTGGAATTCGCTCAAAAGCTTGCCCGAGGGGCGAGGGCAAAGGTGATTGAAGACAGCCAGCGATTGGAGAGAATGCATCCACAACTCCCAAGCGGACAGCATCAAACCCAACTGCCAGCTTCTGAACAGTGAGCCCTCCGGTCTTCACGGTTATTGCTGGCGCAAACGGTGCAGGGAAAAGCACCCTTACCAGCGGCAATCCAGAAACCTTCAGCATCTCTCCTCTGCTGGACCCAGATACATTTGTCAGGCCACTCCGCTCAACCAGTCCGGCAACGCCGATTGCCGCCGGGCGTCAGGTGGTCCGTTGGGCAAAGACATATCTGGAGAGGGGCGAGAGCTTCTCCATAGAAACAACTTTATCGGGAAAGAACTACCTCGAGATGATGGCGGTTGCGCGGACCAGAGGCTTCGAGGTTGTGCTCGTCTACATTGGAACAGACCGCGTCGAAACCAACCTCGCCCGCATCGCGAAGCGGGTAATGGGCGGCGGTCATAACGTACCTGAAGCAGACGTTCGCCGCCGCTACGGCCACAGTTTCAAGAACCTTCCGGTCGCTGCCAATCGTGCCGATCACGTGCTGCTCTTTGACAATTCCACCGAGCAGGGATATCAAGTTGTATGCATACTCTCTCCGCCGCTGACTCAGTGGTTTGATCCGCTGCCGTCATGGGCCACTCACTTTAAGAAGAGCCTACCTTAGAAGCAGCATTCCAGAATCTAAGCATTTTGTTCATTGAAGGTTGCGTGATATCTCTTGGACCGGAATCAGAGAATACAGTCACGTGGATTATTTGTTGACCGTCCATGCAGGCCCGAGCGTAAAACACTATGGTTTCTCCTGCCTCTTGCTTTGCTGCTCTTCTCCGGAGCGCTACCCGGCCAATCGACCACGATCGCTTCCTGGGGAGGCGTCTTACGTGACGCAGCCGGAAAGCCGCTAGAGGGAGCCACGGTGGAACTCCGTGCGCAAGCCCGCAGGCGCTCCGCCTTCACAGATGCTCAAGGAAACTTCAAATTCAGGAATATTCCCGCCGGCTCTTACCGGCTATCTGTCGAAATCCAGGGCCGCCTCACTCGCTACGCGCAGCCGGTTGAGTTATCTCCGCATGCGGCCCCTGTGACGTTGAACCTTTCCAGCCAAGGCGAACTCTCGCTGGTATTCGCTGAGACCCAAACCGCCAAGGCCGGCGGCGAAGATCTGTCGAGCCGGGCGGTGAGCGAACTGCCTTTGAACAAACGAGACTTCAGCCAGTTGCTGTTGCTTGCAGCGGGAACTATGACTGACGCGAACGGCGCGACCAACTTCACTCAACAGTTCGCGATCGACGGCCAGCGCGGCGTGGAGGCTGTCTTCGCAATGGACGGGGCCGATATCAGCGATCCGGAGATGGGCGGCGCGACGTTTACCAACTTCAACGTGGATGCGGTTCAGGAGATCCAATCGCGCTCCGGCTGGATGCCGGCGGAGATTGGCCGGGGAGCGGCCGGCTTTACCAATATCGTCACTCGCTCGGGGAGCAGCGGCTTTCACGGCTCGGTTTTTGAGTTCCTGCGCAACTCGGCCTTGGATGCACGCAACTACTTCGATTACTCTTCTATCGGTAATCCCGGGCGGCTGCCGCCGTTTCGGCGCAATGAGTTCGGTTTCACCAATGGGGGACCGGTTATTCTTCCGCATGTGTATGACGGCCGCGGAAAGACCTTCTACTTTGGCGAGTACCAGGGATTTCGCCAGGTATTGGGCACTACGCAGGTCTTACCCGTGCCAACGCTGAGCCAGCGCGCCGGTTTGGATACGACAGCCTTTCCCGGTGATACGCTGCTGGTGCCGGTGAGCCCGCAAATAGCGAGTGTTCTCGCGCGGTATCCTCTGCCTAACAACCCAAATGGCGCTTATGGCGTGAACACATTCGCCACGTCATCCAAGGTGGCGACGAATGCCGACCAGTTTTCCATTCGTATCGATCAAAGGCTGAGCGGCAAATCACAGCTCTTAGCGCGCTTTACCCTGGACAATCTCACCGGACCAACAACCAATCCCGATCAAACCGCCATCAACCCCAACTTCGGAATTCAATATGTCGACCACCAGCGAAACCTGGTCTTTACCTACACGCGCACTCCATCGCCTCGCCTCACTCTAGACTCTTCGATCAGCATCACGCGCACCACGCCATCGTTTCCCACAACTGACTTTACCGATCCGGCGGTCAAGTTCAACGACGGATTGTTTGAGCCCTTCAATCAACCCGCGGGCTCGGTGATGACTCGTTCGGCAATCTTTTTGTTGCCCGGCAGAGCTTTTCCTTGATTCACGGCAAGCACACCTGGAAAGCCGGTGGCGAGATTCGGCTGAATCGCGATTCGACCTATTTCGGCATCAGCCCGAACGGTGAGTACGACTTCGGCGGGGGTACGGCCTACTCTCTGGTCGACATCCCATCGGAGAGCGGTAAACATGACATCCACGCGGGTGACCCCCTCCCCGACACACTCACCGGTCTGCTTAGCGGAAGCCCATTCGTTTATACCGCTGCGGTGGCGCCTCCATACTTCTCCAACGGCCCGCATATTGGCGCCGCCGCCATCAACCGGAATGCATTTGCAATTTACGCGCAAGACACGTGGAGGATCTCCGGCCGTTTTACCCTTGACTATGGACTGCGCTACGAGATCTATTCCCCGATCAGCGAAAGAGCCAAACGGACTTCGGCGTTCATCTTTGTGAACACTCCCGCAGGCCCGGGGCAGAAGTTTCTGGTCAACCCCCAACCGGGATACCGATTCAACTGGGACGGTTTGGGACCGCGAGTTCAGTTGGATTGGCGCGCCACCGGCAAGCTGCACATCCGCGCCGGCGGAGCCATCACCACTATTCCGCCGAACATCTGGCAGGACAATTTCCTCACCGGTTCTACACCGTTTGTAATCAACCCGCGCCTGACCGCGGCCAAAGGCGCACCATTGTCTTATGGCTTCCGGATCACGCCGGCAGAACTGCCCCACGCCTACACGCCGTCGGGTGAAGACATTTTTGCGAATGGTAAAACCAAAGACGTGCCAGCCAATACGGTGATGGATCTGGAACGCTACGAGCAGGATATGGCGGCTCTTGCGCCCAGCCACCAGATCACTCCGCTCAATCTCAGCGCTGTAGACCGCAACTTCGGCAATGCCTATCTGGAGACCTGGACTCTTGGCCTGGAGCGCAGTTTCGGTCAAGTGACGGCCGATGCCGCATACATCGGTACCGCCGCAGCCAAACTGCCCCGCGTGAGTTTCCCGAACGGGTATCCGGGCGCCGATCCTGCGTTTGCTCCCTATACCCAATTCGACAGTTCAGGCAATGTGACCGGCGGTTTCGGAACCGAGCAGTTGATCACCGGCACATCTCACTCCTCGTATCACGCTTTGCAGAGTTCCCTGCAGGGAACTTTGCCTAACGGGGGCCCTGGTATCCAAGCCAGTTACACATGGTCGAAGTCCCTGGACGACACCAGTTCGGTGAGCGGCGGATTTATCACCGGCGCCACGGGCGCGGTCGTCCAGAGCTTCCCCCAGAATCCCTTCAATACCCACGCAGAGAAGGGCCCTTCGGCCTTCGACGTTGCCCACGCGTTCACGCTCAGCGTGGCCCAGGATCTTCATCTGGAGAATGCGGCGTTTCTTCGCCCCATGGGCAGGAAGCTCACCGGTGGATGGGAACTGCTCAGCATCTCCACTATCACCAGTGGATCGCCCTTTACCATCTACTCAGGAATCCAACAGACGGGAGCTGGTTCCTATGCCGTGGACCGCCCCAATCAGGTAGCTACCCCGCGGCTCTCGACCTCCCGCAAGGTGCGGGATGACTACTTCGGCCGGGGTGCGGAGAATGCTTCTTTCTTTTCCATCCCCATCCACCTACCCGGGGGCACCGGCCCCAATCAGGGCTTTTTCGGCACGCTCGGCCGCAATACCTTTCGTGGGCCCGCTTACTACGATTACGATTTTGCCCTGATCAAGGACACGCCTTTCGGCAGGCGCTCCAGTGGCATCGAGCTAGTCGATCTGCAATTTCGTTCGGAGTTTTTCAACTTATTTAATATTGTGAACATGGGATTGCCGGCCAACATCATTCAAGGCTCAGGCTTCGGGATTATCAGCCGTACCGCCGGAACCTCTCGCCAGATACAATTTTCACTCAAGCTGATCTACTAACAGCAGCTCCTGTTCGAATTCGTCTAGAAGGATCCCCACTTGACAGCAGATCAACTTAAAGCAGCGCGGGCAGTGCACTGGCGCCAAAGTCAGAACCCTATTCTCACCCGCGAGGATGCACAGAGCTGGTTGGAGCAGCATCCCTTGAGCCTTTTTCTTCCCCGCCAGGCGCAATTGCCGGCGCCGGCTCCCTCTTTCGTAGAGGCTTGCCGCGGAGAGGCCGACGCCACCCCGCCACACGAGGTGACGGAGCAGGCGCGCAGACTGCTGGTCAGGCTGATCGCTTCCGGCAGCGTGGTTGCACTCAACTTATTCGGGAGCTTAGGGGAGCAGCCGGACTTTATCGCCCAGGCGGAGATCCTGCCCTTTGTCATCTCGCTGCGCGGGGATCGCGATTGGAAGCAGGCTCCGGAGAAATCCGGTGGCCACAAGATATCCCCTCTGGTGCTCGAACTGTGGAAGATTCTGGAGCGGGACGGCCCGCTCACTGCCGCTGAGGCTCGGGAGAAGCTTGGCCGGGAGATTACCGAGGCAGCCGTGCTGCGCGCCTTGAGCGAGCTGTGGCAATCCATGCGCGTGGTCCCGGCGCTCCAGACGGCCGGCCAACCGGCACAATGGGAGCTCCTCCAAGATCATCATCGCGCGGCGCTCACCACAGGAAGCGCCACCTCGCAGGTGACGGCAATCTCATTGCTGGTGTCGATGTATCTGCAATCCGTATACGCGGCGACCGGCGAGCAGATTGAAATTTTTCTCTCTCCCTTGGTTTCGCGCTCGCGGGTGCGTGAGGCGGTACGCGGCTTATCGGCGACACGGCAGATCCATTCCCTTTCCATGGATGCGCAGACGTATTACTTCCTGGAAGGCGGCTTGCCGGAGTTCGCATCCCAGCCAGAAGCGCAACGGCCGGAACCCATACGGAGGAGACCGGAAATGCGCGAAAGACGGGATAAGCTCCCTCCGGAGCTTCCGCGTCGGATCCCAGCAAAAATTCAGCCACCTATGGCTGCCCGCGATGCGGGGCAAAGCCGGCAACAATTCAGGGGCGCACCGAAGCGCAGAGACGCGAGGCCCTTTCCGCCTCCAGGTTCAGGCTTTGCCCCGGCTCGCGGCAAGGATAGACGCCCGCAGACTGGAGAGAAGCCGCGCTGGTCCAACAAGCAACGGGGAGCGTCCGGCACAGGCGCAAGACCGGAGCCAGGCGGAAGCTGGAAACGCAAAGCTGCTGCTCCCGGCGGCACGAAGGAGAGATGGCGCAAGTTCCCACAAAGGCCGGGGACGAGTGATCGCCCGGAGAGCCGCACAGCGCGAAAAGGCCCAACACCGGGAGCGCCATTTTCCGAAAGACCATATCAAAGATCGTATCGAGGAGACGACCAAAGAGAGGGTGCGAGAAAAACTTCCACAGCGCCGGACCGGAAACCAGGCGGCCAAGGCTTCGCCCGGCCCAAGCGAAGTACATTCCCTTCCAGATTTCCTCCCAAGCATGGCGGTCCCTCGAACGAGAGAGCGGGGCAAGAGCGGCCCGCTTCCGTGCCGGGAGGCGGTCCGTCGAATCGCCGTCCTGGGCCTCGCGGCGGCGCGCCAATCCGCCCGTCCGGCAAACTGCCGGGATTTAAGCCTGGCGGCTATAAAGGGGGAATTTCCAAACCTGGAAGCGCCACGCCGCGAAACGCCAGACCTGCAGGTCCAAAGCCCCGGGGATTCAAGGCCCGGGATTCTGGATCGCGTCCCTTCCGGCCCAGATTTGGCAACTCCGTTCGAAATCCGCAAAGTGGGAAAGGAATGGGAAAGCGCAGCTTCCGTGATAGAAATTTGGGTAAGAAGAAACCTGAGGCATGACCGAGAACGCTCGCTCGCATCTGATCGTTGCCATCGATGGACCTGCCGGCGCAGGCAAGAGCACAGTCGCCTCCCGCATCGCCGAACGCTTCGGCTTGATCAATCTTGAAACCGGCGCGATGTATCGCGCCTTCGCGTTAAAGGCAATCGAAACCGACGCTGATTTTGATAGCGCCGAAGAGCTCAACCGGCTGGCAGAGATGACGCAGATCCATCTCGCCCCCGCTCGCGCGGGCAATGGAGTCTACCTCGACGGTGTCGAAGTTACGCGGCGAATTCGCGAGCCGGACGTCACCGCCGCCGCCTCGCGGGTGAGCGTCCACCCCGGAATTCGCAAATGGATGGTCGCCATGCAGCGCCAGCTCGGCATGGCGGGCGGCATTGTGATGGAGGGCCGGGATATAGGCACTTCCGTCTTCCCCGATGCCGATGTCAAGATCTTCCTCGATGCCGCGGCTGAAGTTCGCGGCCAACGACGCTTTCAGCAGAACGGGGCGGCGAGCACGCAGCCTCCTGAATCCGTTCTGGCGGAACTTCGCGAGCGCGATAGACGCGATCGAACGCGCGCCGAGTCTCCCCTTGCCCCCGCTCCGGACGCTGTGGTGATCGACTCAACCTCTCTCTCGCTCGAAGAGGTGTTGGCCCGGGTGGAATCAGTCATCACGGAACGCCTGCGCGGCTCCCCCTTGCTTTAGATAGCTGGCAAGCTGGACTCCCAACGGAAAGCAGTCTATCGGTGAAGATCAGCGGTCAAGTCCCGTAGGGACGGCTGAATCATTCCTCAGCTATGTGATTCGGCTCAGTCGTCCTTCGGGACTCGGCTTGTTTTCCTAATGGACCCCAGCAGTGGCGTGCTGGGCTATTTTCTTGCCGTCCCTACGGGACTCATTATGCGCATGAATGGGGGGCTTCCATCTCTCAAGAGTTACTCATCTTCAAACTTCGCGAACAGGTTGTTCATCGCCTCGGCCAGAGTGGGATGGGCAAAAATCGCGTCGCGCAGCGCCGTATATTTCAGCTTGCCCATCATGGCGACCTCGAGCAACGACATAACCTCGCCACCCTGTTCGCCTAAGACAGCCGCGCCCAGGATCTCTTCTGTCTCGGGATCCACCAGGGATTTCATGAACCCCCTGGACTGCCCTGTTTCCAATGATCGCGCCACCGACGTCATCGGCATCCTGGCGACTCGTACCTTTCTGCCCTGTTGCCGCGCCTCATCTTCGCTCAGCCCGATGCGGCCAAGCTGGGGATCGATAAAGACACAGTAGGGAAGCATTCGCCCAGCTATGCTGCAATCGGCGCCCTCCAATAAATTGGCCTTCAACACGCGATAATCGTCATACGAGATATGAGTGAAGGCGGGACCGCCCTTCACATCTCCTGCGGCGTAGACACCGGGTGCGGCGGTCTCCAGCTTGTCGTTCACGCGGATATAGCCGTGCTCGTCCGTAGCGATGCCGGCGGCGGCAAGATTCAGCTTCCCCGTGTTTGGCCGGCGGCCGGCGGCAACCAGCAGGTGCGTTCCCTGAAAACTCGTGACTGCGCCACCCAGCTTGACGCGGAGCTGGATCTCTTTGCCTGAAGCGCTCACCGACTCAGCCTCGGCGTCGAGCAGAATTTCAATGCCATCTTCGCGCAGGATCTTCGCGACCTCATCGGCCACGTCGGAGTCTTCGTGGCTGAGAAGCTGCTTGCCTTTTTGGATCACCGTCACCCGGCTGCCAAAGCGCCGGAACATCTGCGAAAATTCGACCCCTACGTAACCGCCGCCCAGCACCAGCAGATGCTGCGGCAGCTCGGCCAGCTCCATCACGCTCACGTTGTCGAGATAGGGCACGGTCTCCAATCCCTGAAGCGGCGGCGCGCTTGGGGCCAACCCGGTGTTGATGACAACGATTCCGGCCGTCAGCGTGCGCTCACCACCTTGCCTCAGCCGCACACGCAGCTCTTTCGCTCCGGTGAAGGAGGCTTCGCCATAGATCAGGTCGACCAGCTTGGCTTCTTTCAACTCCCTCTCGCTGCCCTCGCGCCACTTTTTCACCATGCCGCGCTTCCTCTCACGCACGGCACCCATATCGACGGAGACTTCTCCGGCCTTGACGCCATACTCCGGAGCACGGCGAAGCATCTCTGCGACTTCGGCGCTGGCCACCATGGTCTTGGTAGGCGTACAGCCGTAGTTGCCGCAGGTCCCGCCTACCGCCGCTCGCTCGATGAGTGCTGTCCGCTTCCCTTTCGCCGACAGAGCGGCGGCAAGAGGATTTCCCGCCTGGCCCGAACCAATGATGATTGCGTCGTAGTGCGCTGCTTCGGCCATGAAAGCTCCTTTGCGCGTGTTTAGAGTTGAGAGACGATTAGAAAGCCGCCCACGATGGCGACCAGATCTTCTGCTAACGCCACAGGAAGATCGGGCCAATGGAGCCGCGTTACCAGCGCATGGCGAGCGTGATAGCCGGCGAAAGCTCCGGCGATAGCTCCGATCATTCCCACCAGAGCGGCGACCGTCAGGATGGCGCCAGCGCTTACGGCAAGCGCTACACCGGCGAAGGCGCCAAAAAAGATTCGCGGGATCAGCCCTTGGGGTGCGATGCGCGAGGGTGTCTTCGGCAGCTTATCCGCGGTCAGCTCGACAAGGGCCAGCAGTGTGAAAATAATCAGGGTCGCGGGGTGGTCGATAAACCCCAGCTTGGTCCCCGAAAAGTGCAGCCAGCCCAGGTGGGCGCCCCAGCAGACAACCGCCGGGGCAGTGAGCGAGCGCAATCCTGTGACCCATCCCAGGAAAAAACAAAGAATCAGAACTGTCATGGATACCTTTCTCAACATCTGGCTTCCGTCTTTGCCTTTCTTTCTGTCATTCCCGAAGGGAATCTGCTTTTCCGGCCGCGGCGCTGCTACCATTTGTGGCTCCAGACCAGAAAAGCAATTGCGGAGCGTCGCAGCGCCATGGGACGCAAGCCCATGAGCACTCGCACCTTGCTGCATCCGTATGATGCCTAATTATGGCTTACTGGGTCTTGAGAACGGGAGCCGTTCCCTCGGGAACCCGCAGGTGGCGTGCCGGCGCGTTCACCGCGGGACTCGCCGGAGTCGCTGGATCCGCTGGAGCAGCCGCGACATCCGCCCGGTTGATGTGGATATCGCCGTGATCGGCAACCAACTCGATTCTGGCGCCGCCATTGCCGACGGTACTCGAAACGCTGTGTCCCCGATCCGTGCTCTCGACTGGCAAGGGGAAGTCCGAATGGATCTCGCCATTTCTGGCCGAAGCCTGAAGCATGAAATTTGCGTCGCGGGGTACAGTTAATTGAATCGCTCCGTTGCGGTTGTGCACTTCGATCTCTCCCGGCTGTCCGGCCAAGCCCAAGGAGATTTCTCCATCCGCGTCCTCGATATGCACGTCGCCGGTCATACCGGTACAGGCCACGTCCTTGGCCCGGGTGGCGATAAGGACCGGTCCAGCCGCGTTATTCACCTGGATGTCGCCGGATTCGCGCGAAAAGGCACCGGGGAGGTGGGCCAATTCGATCACCGTACGGCTGGAATGAACGCTTACTTGGGAAGTGACGTGCGCGATATGCGTGTCGCCGAACAAATCTCCATTCAACAGCGCGCGGCCATCGACATCGGAAATTGAAACATTGTTCAGCCGGCCTCTCAGAGAGAGATCTCCGGTAATTCCGTGCGCGCTGAAGTCCCCTCTGCCCAGCCGGGCATCGACCGCCGCCTTCAAGTTATTCAGCTTTACATCCCCTCGGCCGGCGTTCAGGGTCAGCGGCGTACTCAGATCCTGAACGGTAACGTCTCCGTGGCCGGCCGTGATCGTCGGCATGGCATCGGCGGGTATCTCGACAATCAAATCGACCCGGCCATTCTCTCTGGAGGCCGAGCGCAGAGTCACGGTCTTGCCGCTGACGGTCAATTGAGGCCGCAACCCCTCAAGAGCGCTCTGCGCGTCAGAGTCGTTGCTGGCATAGACCACTTCACGCGATTGCACGTGGATCTGGCTGTCCGCGGAGGGCGTCACGGTCACGTCCCCGTGCGCCGCCTGGATCTCAATCCACGCCGCAGAGGGAATCTCCTGGTTCAGATTGTGGACGGAATCATGTTCGCGGCCCCAAAAATGAAAGACCCAGTCATCGTTGCCATTGAAACCGAAGACGCCCCCGCCTCGCAGGCGAGGATTTGCATAGCCAATAATGGCCAGCAGGATCAGCAGCGCCACTATCCCGCCATATCCGCGCCGGCGGCCGTAAGGATTGTCCCGGTCCAGCCACCACTCCCCAAGCGAGATTATCCCGATGGCGATCAGCAGGGCGGGCCACCAGCGCACGTACCAGCCCCAGACCGCGGCAGCGCTCAATTTCCCCAGCTCCACCAACAGCGCAAGCACTCCGAAGGCAATCAGCAGCAGCGGACTGACGATCGATGAGCGGCGCAACGAGTGCCAGTACTGGCGTTGCGCGCGCATTGCATCCCGCGGAGACGGAGGACGCTGGGTTGCCATCATGCTCTTCCCTTCTCACCCGCGGGCCTGTCCTCGGCTGCGGAGGACGCTGACTGGACAGGGGTCCAGCCATAAGGCTGACCGGAAACCGGAGGCGGCAATGGAAGCGGAGGATCGGCGGGTAACGCTGCCCGTTCCGCCAACAGAATCAGTCCCGCCAGGATGATGTACAGCGGCCAACTGCGGCGAAAGGCGAGGATTCCCCACTGGTTCAAGAGCGCCGTAATCCCGAACAGGATTAGGAAGGCAGGCCAGCGCAAGCGACGGATGAGAAGCCAGCGGTCCACTTAGGAGCCTCCTCCCGGTGTATTGCGCGTGCGGCGATACAAGAGCCAAACTCCCAGACCCACGATCAGCAATGGCCAACCGCGATCTATCCAATCTGCGCGCAAGATACCCAGCGTCTGAAACAGGAGGAAGAGCCCGATTACGATGAGCACAACTGCTCCCACGGGCACCGTCGATCCGTTCCCATGGGTGGCGGGAGCCGGGGAAAAGACAGGCCCCACATAAGCTGAGGGCGGCGCGTATGGGGGAGCCGGCCCGCCAGGATCTGCCGCTGGAGTTGTAGGGACAGCTTCGCTGGCAACTCCATAGCCATGCGGCGGAGGGGGTACGGGCGGGATGCCCAGGCGTGTTCCCAAATCGTTCAGGCCGAAAGGATTGGGGAGCGGATGGCCATAGAGCCTTGCCTTGGCGGTGTGATAGGCATCGAAGACCTGATAAAGATCCAGCCGACGAGCAGTATGCCGAAGATAGAGCTGCTATGCGCCAGACTGACGAAAACCGCGAAGATGAGAACATGGGCAAGAGCTTTGGCAAGCTGGCCGTTGTACATCGCGCCCACTCCGGGAATAAATCCGAGCAGGCCGGCCAGCATGGGATTCGGACGGGTGACCGGGATTGGCGGAGGAACCTGGCCCGGTATGGGAATACCCATACGCGCTGCGAGACATGGCTCGCAATAAATCATGCCGCCGACCGAGCGCACACACTCGCTGCACAAAGGTTTTCCGCACTGCTGACAATAGGCTGCGGCCTCGGCGGTTGGATGATTGGCGCAGGTCATGCCAAGCTCCTCGCCGCTGTGGCCTGAGATTGCCCTGGTTTGGGCAACCATGAATTGCCGTTGCGAGAACTCGGCGATTGCGTTCGCCGGATGGATTGCTGGTTAGACGCCGGCTCGGAGGATTGCCTTAGCTCGCGCACACGAGCCTCCATTTCATAGACGAATCGCAGATTGTCGTAATACTTCACTCCTTGTTCTTTGACTGAATAGTATTGCCGCACCACGGTTGCGCTCACCGCCGACGGCCGCAGGTCGGAAAGATGGACCTCATAGGGCTTGATGCCGGTCAGATGGAGCGTGAGCGCGATCGAGAAAAAGGCCATGGCGGCCGTCATGAGCCGCCGCGGGTCCAACACCCGCCGGGCCATGGGCACAGCCGTACGGCGCCAGACCGGAAATGCAGGTAAAGAGACGACTCCGGCGGCAGAAGGCGATTTCGCCACAGTTTCCCTGGTGCGGGCAAGGATTTTAATCGCCAGGTCCCTTGGAACTTCGGGTTCAGGCGCGAGGAACTCGAGCCACTCCGCGCCTTGGCGAGCTTCTTCAAACATGCGGGCGCAGGCGGCGCATTCCCCGCGATGCTGCTCAAAAGCGGCGGTATCGGCTTCGGCAAGGCTCCCGTCCAGCGCATCGACCAGCAGGCATTCCCACTCCTCGCAGCGCAGTCTTCGCCCCTGCGAGCTACTCTGTTGGCTTGGATTGCGCTCTGACATTTACACCACCTGTGATCTATTACGTTCCAGCAGCCGCGCGAGTTCCGCCCGGCCGCGGCTGATACGAGACTTTACGGTGCCCTCGGGAATGTGCAGCACCTGGGCGATTTCCTTGTAGTCCAGGTCCTGCAAGTCCCGCAAGATCACGGCTTCGCGCAGTTCCGGCGACACCTTGGCGAGCGCCGCCTGCACCAGGCCTTCCAACTCCCTGCGAACCGCCTCATCATGGGGCGAGCGGCGCCGGTCGAGGATCGGCTGGGGCTGCCTTTGTTCCTGTGCCTGGTCCCAACCGGCGTCGATCGAATCCGTCATCCGGAGCTGCCGGGTGCGCCGAAAGTGATCCACCAGGAGATTGCGGGTAAGAGTGGTAAGCCAGGTCGTGAAGCTCCCTTTGGCCAAATCGAAGCTGTGCAGGTTGCCATGCAGCTTGATGAAGACGTCCTGCGTCAGGTCCTCGGCATCGTGCGGCGATCCGGTAAACCGGTAGCAAAGAGCGTATACCCGTTTGTACTGCGCATTCACCAACTCCACCCAAGCTACATTGTCCCCATCAAGGCAGCGCCTGACCAGTGCTGGCCAATCCATCTCTGGATGATCGAGCCTCCGGGCGCGCGAGCCGGAAGAAAAATTTGACGAGAGATTCAATCGGGAAGCCTCCCGGCCAGTAGCATCTTCTCCCCGGCTTCGGGATACGGCGGGCGCAAATGCGGCAGCCAGGCTCATGCTTGCGCTCATACCCTGGATACGTATGCCAGCGCCGGGTAGTTCCGCCCAGCCTAATTAGGCAAGTTACGCAAGCCGGACCGGAGTGGCAGATAGTACACCTCGAAATACCAGGAAACCACGAACAGCAAGCCGACAATCGCCGAGGTCCACCAGAACATCATCATGGGAAGAGTCGTCGCCACTCTTGGATGCCCCATGCCCATGCGCCGCTCCCAGCGACAGAAAATCCATCCGCTCGCCCAGCACGCGCAGGCAGCGAGGGCGAGCATCTTGACCGATGCGAGTATGCGGTCTTCAAAGCCGCTCGCCGGAATAAAGAACGCGGAGTGCAGCAACGCGCACAGGCAGAGAATGCCGAGCAGCAGGGAGGCGAATTTGCCCAATTCCAACGCCATATACTCTCGATATTCTTGATTACTTCTCCCACTGGGTCTTATGCCGTTCTACCCACCAGCAAGGCGGGTGAGTGGCGTGAGGAAAAATTGAGCGGGCGCAGGGCAGCGCCGCTGTTCCCAGATAGTCATATTCTTCCTTTTGGCCCTTGAGCCGAGTGGCTAAAAACTGCTCGACCTGGACGGTTGCCACGCCGGTCTGGCGCGCCATCCTGATCGCAAACAGTCCCCAATCGCCGGCATAAAGAATCAGAAGGAATCCGAGCGAGAACTGGAGGACCCGCAGAAGCACCCGCTTCATAGTTGATGCAATTCTATTACCGTAAGCAGCGGCTTTCCATAGGGAGTAACTGCGGGTGCCCCAGGTTCGCGAAGCTAACCTGGGATTTTATTTGTTTTGGTGGAAGCCCCCGCATTTATGCGGGGGTAGGAGCGCTTCAGCGCTCCGGGAAAAAGTTCGAGTTTGATCATGCGCTTTAGCGCTGGCGTCGCGAAATCCGGGGCTAAAGCCCATTTCAAGGTCGAACGCTTCCACCAAAAGCTCTCTTTGTTGAGCTTAGGTCTGCATGAAATCCGGGGAGACCGGGTTTTCATAGAGCGAGTAATCACGGGTCACGATGGTCAGGCCGGACGGCGTCACAAAATAATTGCGGCGGTCCTCATTCTGGTCGTAACCGATCACCGTGCCTTCCGGCAGGTGAACGTCGCGGTCGATAATCGCCCGCCGGATATGGCAGTGCCGGCCAACATTGACGTGGGTAAAGATGATGCTCGATTCCACTTCGGCGTAGGAGTTTACGCGGACGTCCTGGGAAAGGACGCTATTGCGCACCACCGCTCCGGAAACGATGCTCCCCGCGCCGATAATCGAATTGATGGCAATCCCGGTGCGGCCCGGTTCCCCGAAGACAAACTTTGCCGGGGGATATTGCCGCTGCCGGGTGCGCATGGGCCATGCCTTATCGTACAGATTGAAAATCGGCGAAACCGAGGCGACATCCATGTTGGCGTCAAAATAGGCGTCAAGCGTCCCTACGTCACGCCAGTAGAGGGCTTGTTGCTTATTCTCATCCACGAAGTTGAAGGCGGAGATCTTGTATTTGCCGAGAATGCCGGGCAGGATGTCATGACCGAAGTCATGGGTCGACGACGGATCTTCGGCATCTTTCATCAGGGCGGGCAGGAGCACGTCGGTATTGAAGAGGTAAATGCCCATCGAGGCATCCACCATTGCCGGATTGAAGGGCGAGCGCAGTTCGGTCGAGGCCGGCTTCTCCTGAAAGGCGATGACCTCGCCCGTGCGTCCCACTTCGACCACACCAAAACGCGAAACTTCAAAGGGATGGATAGGCAGCGTAGCCAACGTCACATCCGAGCCGGAATCCACGTGCTGCTGCAGCATCCGGCCGTAGTTCATCTTGTAGATGTGATCGCCGGAGAGAATGAGCACATGCTTTGGCTGCTCGGCCCCGATGGAATAGATGTTCTGGTACACTGCGTCCGCCGTACCCATGTACCAATTCGCGCTCACCCGCTGCATGGGAGGAAGAATCTCGATGAACTCTCCCAGCTCCTGGGCCACGATTCCCGTCCAGCCTTCGCGGATGTGACGATTGAGCGATAGGGCCTTGTATTGGGTGAGGATATAAACGCGTCTTAGGTCGGAGTTGATGCAGTTGGATAGGGTGATATCGATGATGCGGTAGTTACAGCCGAACGGAACGGCCGGTTTGGCCCTGTCCCGCGTGAGCGGAAAGAGCCGCTCCCCCGCTCCGCCTGCCAACAATACGCCCAGTGTATCTTTCATCCTGTTTGCGAATGTCCCTAAGCCTGCTCCCGCCACACCACAGTATCAGGAGAAACGGTCTTGCGGCACACGGACAGGTAAAAGATTCACCTTGGCCGTTTGGAGATCTACTCGGTGCTCCGGTCGCCCTCGCCCTCAACGGAAATGCGGAGCGATCGAAGAAAAGTTACATCCTGAGGACTAAAGTGATCGTTTTTATCCGCGTTCTCTTTCTTTAAGGCCTCTGTCCCGGAAGTGGGGGTTTGTTCGACCTCATTTAACCCGATTGTCGCCTCCAGCATCAGCAGGACGTCGAATCCCTGCTTGCGAATGTCTTGCACCACTCCGGAGATCTGCTCGGACTCGGAAACCGATTCATGAATGGCCTCCCCCAGTTGCTGGATGAGACTGCGGAGTCTTTGGTTCAAGGAGTACCCCCATTCGCCCCGGTGACGAGGAAGAAAAAAGACAAGATTCCCTTACCTTACTTCCGATGAGCGAGAGAGAGCAAACCGAATCAATCCACGCTGCTAAAATTTTCCATATGAGGCCGGAGAGATTTGGGCGGACGATCGGCATCGGCATGCGAGTCGCATCGAATATCCTGCGTGACCGCGCAAGCCGGGCAGTGCCCCCTTCCCCGGTAAATCCTGGGCGTCCTGCCACCGAGAGGGGCCCTGTTTTGAGCCGTGCCCCCGCTCTCGGAGTAGAAAAAACCCGGGCTGCCGGCCGCGGAGCCAAGAAATTCGGCCAAGCCTTTTGGGGGCCATTGCATCACGCGGGCAGCGTGTTGTGGCTGGAAGTTACCGGGTTGTTTTTTGCCTTGTTTACGGTCTTCTTCGCGCAAAACGTATATCGCGTCCATGGAGCGTGGAGGCACGGCTCCGAGCACACCCATTTCCTTCTCTACATAGCGCTCACCGCGATCTTTGCCTGGTTCTCCGCCAGCTCCTTCCTCCGGGCACGCAAAAAGGGTAAGGGGGCGCGCTAGAGATAGAGATTTCTGGTCTCCCATACTCGCAGAAACGCATGCCCGAGGTCCCGATTCTTTGACCTGGGGTTCCACAAGCTCCGAAAAAGACCCAGGTTAGCTTCGCGAACCTGGGGCTCCCGCATTTATCTTCTTTACCCTGAGGAGTAATCGATGGCGGAGAATCCAAAGCGAACGCTCTATACGGCGGAGGATCTTGCCGGTTCCGATCCGGATCGAGATCTGGGCTATCCCGGCCGGTATCCCTTCACCCGCGGCATCCATCCCACTATGTACCGCAGCCGGCTCTGGACCATGCGCCAGTATTCCGGCATGGGAGATGCCGAAGAATCGAACCGGCGCTATCAATTCCTGCTGGCCAACGGCGCTGCCGGCCTCTCGGTTGCCTTCGATCTGCCCACGCAAATCGGCTACGACTCCGACTCGCCTTGGGCGGCCGGGGAGGTAGGCAAGGTAGGAGTGGCGATCGATTCGATTGAAGACATGGAGCAGCTGTTTGCCGGCATCCGGCTGGACACGATCTCCACCTCGATGACCATCAATGCCACGGCCTCTATCCTACTCGCTCTCTACGTAGCGGCGGCGCGCCGCTCCGGGGCTGAGGTGAGCGCCCTCTCCGGCACCGTGCAGAACGACATTCTGAAAGAATATATTTCCCGCGGCACTTACATCTATCCCATCGCGCACGCCCTGCGCATCGTCACCGACATGTTCGCCTGGACCAATCGGTGGATGCCGGAGTGGAACTGCATCTCTATCTCCGGCTATCACATGCGCGAGGCCGGTTCGACCGCGATCCAGGAGGTCGCCTTCACCCTGGCCAACGGAAGCGCATACGTGCAGGCGGCGATGGACAGCGGTATGGACATCGACGTCCTGGCGCCGCGGCTCTCCTTCTTCTTCAACGCGCACAATGATTTCTTCGAGGAGGTGGCCAAGTTCCGCGCTGCCCGGCGCCTGTGGGCGCGCATCATGCGCGAACGCTTCGCAGCCAGGAATCCCCGCTCCTGGATGCTGCGCTTTCATACCCAGACCGCCGGCTCCACGCTCACCGCGCAGCAGCCGGAAAACAATATCGCCCGGACCGCGGTGCAGGCGCTCTCCGCCGTCCTAGGGGGCACACAGTCCCTGCATACGAATGGATACGATGAAGCCCTCGCGCTGCCCACCGAGGAGGCTGCTCGTATCGCTCTGCGCACGCAGCAGATTCTGGCCTGCGAATCCGGCGTTGCCCAGACCATCGACCCGCTCGCCGGCTCCTACTACGTTGAGTCGCTTACGAATAGCATCGAGCAAGGCGCCGCCGCCTACTTGGAGCGTATCGCCGCCATGGGCGGAATGCTCGCCGCGATAGAGCGCGGATGGGTGCAGCAGGAGATTCAAAACGCGGCCTACGAGCAGCAGCGGGCCATCGACCAGGGAACGTCCGTGGTGGTGGGGGTCAATCGATTCGTCGAAAACGATGCCCTTCCGATTCCCCTTCAACGCATTGACGAGGCATTGGAGCGCAAACAGATCGAACGGCTGCGCGCCCTTCGCCAGCGGCGCGATCCGCTCCGCTGGCAGGCCTCCCTGGATCGGGTCTGCGAGCAGGCCCGCGGCGGGGAGAACCTGATGACCAGCATCCTTGAAGCCGTCGAGAGCAGCGCAACCGTCGGCGAGATTGCCGGGACCATGCGGGCGGTCTTCGGCGAGTACCAGGAGACGGTAGCGATCTGACTGCAGCCTCGCCAACAAAGCCGGTCGGAATTTTCAACCATTCGGGGTGGAAGCCCCCGCATTTATGCGGGGGTAGGAGCGCTTCAGCGCTCCGGGAAGTTCGACTCTGAACATGATGCGCTTTAGCGCTGGTGTCGGTGATCCAGAGCTAAAGCCCATCTTTAAGATCAACCTTTCTCCGCTGGACTGAAATCCAGCTTCCCCCTGGTAAAGCAGGGGGCTTCCACCAAAACCCTTCTACAGAGTTTTTTCTCGCGTCCTGCAACCACTGTGGCATTCCTCGTCCAGCGAAGGCTGGCCTCAAAAGAAGCTTTGCATGCTAAAATTCGCTTTTCATGCCGACAAAGCCAATGTCCCCCAGGCGTGAGATCGAATTAGATTTCATCCGCGGGATCGCGATTCTTTTGGTGCTGGTCTTCCATTACCGGACCCGCGACAAAATCCTTTCTTCGCCTTTTCTCGATCGCATTCAGTCCTTCGGTTGGACCGGGGTGGATCTCTTCTTCGTCCTGAGCGGCTTTTTGGTGGGTGGGCTGATGTTGAAAGAATGGCAAACCACCGGACAAGTCGACTCTTTACGCTTTCTGAAACGCCGCGCCTTTAAAATCTGGCCTGCCTACTACCTGTTTCTCCTGGTGGCGGCGGTAATTCATGTGCGGCCTCTCAAGGATTTCCTCTGGCAAAATCTACTAAACATCCAGAACTACATTCCCACGACTTTGTACCATACCTGGAGCCTGGCGGTAGAGGAACACTTCTACCTTTCCCTGGCGGCCATTATGGCACTATGCAGCTGGAGGCAGTGGCGGCCTTCGACATTGTTGATCGGATGTATCGCGGGCGCCTTATCGGTCGAGATACTCCGCTCTGTCCTCATCCTGACGCATAGATCTTTTTTCTTTTACACACACACACGCATGGATGCCCTGCTGATGGGCGTGGCGCTCGCTATTCTGCGCTACTTCTATCCCGAGCGGCTGGCCGCTCTGCAGCAACAGCGTATCCTTCTCTGCCTGCTGGTGGCGGCGGCGCTCTGCGCGCTCTATTTCGATACCGACGCCATACCCGAACCGCAATCGATGACCTCGCCCTTTCTCATTACGCTGGTGGATTACGCCAGCGCCGCTCTCCTATTGCTGCTCTATCGTCCGGGAGGACGGCATGGGAGAGCTTATCGCCTGGTAGCTCGGCTGGGGGTCTTCTCCTATGGCATCTATCTGTGGCATGTCAGCGTGCTTCGGCCGGTAGACTGGGCTGTGCAACATCTGCCGCCGGCTGCAGGAGCCGTAACATCGACTTTCTTGCCATATCTGCTGGCGATTCTACTGGGAATCCTGGCCACCAGGCTGGTTGAGCTGCCGTTTCTGCGCTTGCGAGAACGCCTGGTTCCGCCCAAGATTCCCGAGCCGAAGGTTGTCGCGGGCTAGAGCGTCTGGCCGCATGATTTCGTATGGGATAGGCTATTTCGATAGCAGGCATTTTTGACCATGAGCACCGCAACGGCCCTCGAGCATCCCAATACCTCGCCTCCGGCTTTGGGCATTCCGTGGTACGTGTGGTGCGGTGTTGTGGCGGCGACCTCCGCTTCGATTGGAGGAGCTTGGGACGTCTCCTGGCATCGCTCGATTGGCCGGGATACTTTTTGGACCCCGGCGCATATGGCGATTTACGCCTGCGGCGTTCTGGCCGCAGTGGTCTGCGGTTACCTTATCCTGGCCGCCACCTTCGGTTCCTCCGCCAGTCTAAAGGCCGCCTCGGTCAACGTTCTTGGCTTCCGCGCGCCTCTGGGAGCCTTCATCGCCGCCTGGGGCGGCATCGCCATGCTCACCTCGGCGCCCTTCGACAACTGGTGGCATGCCGCTTACGGGCTAGACGTTAAGATTGTCAGCCCTCCACACACGTTGCTGATTCTGGGCATCCGAGCGGTTGATGTCGGGGTCCTCTTCCTGCTGTTGGCTGCGATGAACCGCGCCGCCGCCGATGGCTCGCCTGATTTCAGAAACCTGCAAATCCTCTTCCTTTACCTCGGCGGCCTGGTGGTCGGGGGTCAGATGTTCTTTCTGCTCGAGTACACGTGGGATATCTACCTCCACTCGGCCGGGCCGTTTATCGCGATGGCGGTCGCTTTGCCGCTGGTGCTCTCGGCTTTCTCCCAAGCCTCCCGGCACCGTTGGGCCGCGACCTGGATGACTGCCGTCTATATGGCCTTCGCCATCGGCGAGATTCTCATCCTTCCTCTCTTCCCTGCCCAGCCGAAGCTTGGACCTGTCTACACCCAGGTCACACACATGATCCCGGCAAAATTTCCTATTCTGCTTATCGCGCCGGCCTTGGCGCTCGACCTCCTATGGCGCCATCGCCCGCAAAAGGTATGGCTGACGGCCGCCGCCAGCGGCGTGATTTTTGTCGCGGTGCTGGTAATCGTGGAGTGGCCCTTCGCGAATTTCCTGATGTCGAAGTGGTCGGCTAACCGCTTTTTCGGCACCATGTATTTCGACTACAATTCCCGCCCGGGAAGCTACGATCAGGCGCGGCGTTTCTTCACGACCAGCCACGGATGGTCCCTCTGGTCGGGATTAAGCGAGGCTGCCCTATACGCAGCAATAGGAAGCTGGCTAGGACTTCGCTTCGGAAGCTGGATGCGCCGCATCCAGAGATAGAATCGGGCCCCCTGCTTGCCGGTCGTCCGTCGTTGCCTTTCTTGTCGTTGCCAATACCTAACTGTTCACGGCTTTGCCCCGGTCCGTGCTACCGTGAAGAATAACGCCACTGCGCGCACGAGGATTTCACCGTGTCTGCCACTTCTACTCCCGTCCCGGTTCTTCGCAAGACCGCGCTGAACACCGTTCACCGGCGGCTCGGAGCTAAGATGATCGACTTTGGCGGCTGGGACATGCCGGTTGAATACTCGGGAATCACCGCCGAGCATATGGCGGTGCGCACCGGAGTCGGGCTTTTTGATGTCAGCCACATGGGCGACATTCAGTTCCGCGGGCCCGGCTCGCTTGCGGCAGTCCAAGCCGTCTCCATGAACGACGCATCCAAACTAGCGACTGGCCAGGCACAGTATTCGGCCATGCTCTACCCTCAGGGCACCTTTGTCGACGACCTCCTGGTGCATAAATTCGGCGACAACGACTATCTCCTGGTTATCAATGCGGGCACCCGCGAAAAGGACTTCAAGTGGATTCGCTCCCAAGTCGGCTCCTTTCCGGGAGTGCATGTCAGCGACTACAGCGACTACTTCACCCAGCTTGCCATCCAGGGTCCTCGCGCTCAGGAGACTTTGGCCAAGCTGACCGAAACAAATCTTGGGGTCATTAAGAACTACTGGTTTAGCTGGGGCACGGTATGCGGGATTCCCAACGTGCTCATCGCGCGTACCGGCTATACCGGTGAAGACGGCTTTGAAATCTACATTCCCTCCGATGAAACTACCAGCGCTCTGGTGTGGGATGCGGTGCTCGAAGCAGGCCAGGAGTTTGGACTCCTGCCTTGCGGCCTTGGGGCGCGCAATACGCTCCGCCTGGAATCGGCGATGGCCCTCTACGGTCACGAGATTTCTGAAGAGATCAATGTCTTTGAAGCCGGTCTGGAGCGGTATTGCAAACTTGACAAGGGCAGCTTTCTCGGTTCGCAGGCGCTCAAAGAGTTTCAACAGGCGGGCGGGGCCAAGCGCAAGCTGGTGGGTCTGGAAATGACCGGTCGCGGCATTGCCCGCGACGGCTATAAGGTATTCTCCCTTGAGGGGCAAGAGATCGGCTATGTAACCAGCGGGTCGCCATCCCCCTTCCTCAAGAAAAACATTGCATTGGCGTATGTCCCCGTCGCTTCGAGCGATCTTGGCACGGAAGTGGATGTCGAGGTGCGCAATAATAGGGTGAGAGCCAAGGTAGCCTCGACGCCCTTTTACCGCCGTCCGAAGAAAAAGGTCTAAGAACAATCTCACGGCTGCGTAGCCAAAACGAAACAACATCGCTCACATCATCCTTTAAAATCAGGGACGGGTGTCCGTCTATGGAGATCTACCCGGCGGCCTATGCCGGGCTTCTTTCAAGCGTTCCCTGGCAGAACTAAATAAAAGCTGATCTACGAAGGTTAAAATCAATGACTTATCCAGCGACGTACCGCTACACCCGGGAGCATGAGTGGCTCTCGGCCGACGGCAAGACCGGCAAAGTCGGCATCACCGATTACGCTCAGCAATCCCTGGGGGATATAGTCTTCGTCGATCTCCCCAAAATCGGCTCCAGCGTCGAGCAGGGCAAAGTCTTCGGCAGCGTGGAATCCGTCAAGGCTGTATCCGATCTCTACTCTCCGGTGACCGGGACCGTCATCGAGGTCAACCAGGAGCTGGCGACCGCTCCGGAGAAGATCAACACCCATCCCCACGAATCCTGGATTCTGAAGGTAGAGATCTCCAATCCTTCCGAAGTGGAGAAGCTGTTGAGCGCCGCAGATTACGAGAAGTACGTCAATGAGGAAACGCACTAAACCGCTACCCGGTAAACAAGCTGAAGAATAAGAAGGACTCGCGATGCGCTATTTGCCCAAATCACCAGCCGAACGAAGGGAAATGCTGCAAGACATCGGCGTCAACTCGATTGACGATTTGTTTTCGACCATACCGGCGGAATACCGGCTGGAGCGCGACCTCGATGTTCCCGCCCAGATGGGCGAGCCGGAGATCGTCGAGTATTTTCGCGAAGCGGCGGCGCGGAATGCCGCCGGCTTCACCAGTTTCCTCGGCGCCGGCGCCTATCGTCATTACCGTCCAGTGGTCATCGATTCACTGGTGCAGCGAGGCGAATTCCTTACCTCGTATACCCCCTATCAGGCGGAGATCACTCAGGGCACTCTGCAGGCTATCTTCGAGTTTCAGACGATGATCTGCGAGTTGACTGGCATGGATATCGCGAATGCTTCCATGTATGACGGCTCGACGGGCGCCGCGGAGGCGTGTTCCATGGCGGTTCGCCTCACCGGCCGCCCGGGCATCATCACCGCCAAAACTGTCCATCCGGAGTACCGCGAGGTGATGCAGACCTACGCTCAACATCAGGATCTCTCCGCTCAGACGCTGGGTTACGATGCCGGCGGCCAGGTCGATCTGGAAGCGCTCGAACGCGCCCTTTCGGATCAGACGGCCTGCGTCCTGGTGCAATCACCGAACTTCTTCGGCATCATTGAAGACATTCCCGCCATCGCCTCGATCGTTCACAAGCACGGCGCCCTGCTGGTTGTCTCCATTGCCGAGGCAATCTCGCTCGGCATCGTCGAGCCTCCCAGGGATGCGGATATCGTTTCGCTCGAAGCGCAGTCCTTCGGCGTGGCGCTCAGCTATGGCGGCCCCTATTGCGGGGTGATCGCCGCCAAGGAAAAGTATCTCCGGCAAATGCCCGGGCGGCTGGTGGGCGAGACAGTAGATCGACAGGGGCGCCGCGGCTTTGTGCTCACCCTCTCCACGCGCGAACAACACATTCGCCGGGAGAAGGCGACCTCCAACATTTGCACCAACCAGGGGCTGGTTGCGCTTATGGCCACCATCTTTCTTACGATCTATGGCCGTGAAGGCATGCGCGAGCTCGCCGTGCAGAATTTGGCCAAAGCGCGCTATGCCGCCCAACAATTTTCCAGCGCCGGAGCCGAGGTGCTCTTCTCCGCCTCTCCGCGCTTCAACGAGTTTGTCCTCAAAACCACCGAGACCGCGGAGCAGGTAAACGCGCAGCTCCTGGAGCAGAAGGTGATCGGCGGTCTGCCCCTTGCCCGCTGGTACCCGGAGCTGGGCAATGCCAGCCTGTGGTGCGTCACCGAACTCAATAAGCGGGAACAGATCGACCAGGCAGCTTCTTTGCTCAAAGCCGCCTCTGAAGAGACTCTCACCAGGGCATAGGAAAGGCGGCGCCAAATGCAATCACCCCAACAGGAAATCACGGATAGTACGGCACGCCCCTTGTTCGAAGGCGAGCGGCGTAAGGTCAGACTCACCTGACACAAAACGAGGATTTGGTTTTCGAGAAATCCTCTCCCGGTAAAAAAGCTTATAAGCTGCCTCCGCTCGATGTGCCCGAGGTGGACCCAAAGGCACTGCTTGGCCAAGCCGCGCGCCAGGATAGCGGGTTGCTGCCGGAGCTGAGCGAAATCGAAATCATTCGCCACTTCACCCGCCTCTCAACCTGGAACTACGCCATCGATCTCGGCATGTATCCCCTGGGAAGCTGCACCATGAAATACAATCCGCGGGTCAATGAATTCGTGTCCCGCCTGGAGGGCATCGCCGAAGCGCATCCTTATCAGCCCGAATTTCTCTCTCAGGGCGTGCTCGAGATCATGCGCCTGCTCCAGTCCTGCCTGCTCGATATCACTGGAATGGATACGATTACGCTGCAGCCGGCGGCAGGCGCGCATGGAGAATTTACCGGCATCCTGCTTGCCCGCGCCTACCATCAGTCCAAGGGAAACCCGCGCCGGAAAATCCTCATCCCCGATTCGGCCCACGGCACCAACCCCGCCACGGCGGCCATCTGCGGCTACCAGGTTGAAAATCTTCGCTCGAACTCCCTGGGCATGGTGGATGTGGCGCAGCTCGAACAGATCGTCAATGAGGACACAGCCGCGTTGATGCTCACCAATCCCAGCACCATCGGCGTCTTCGAGAGCGAGATACACAAGATTGCGGACATCCTGCACGCCAAAGGCGCGCTGCTCTACATGGACGGCGCCAACATGAATGCTCTGGTGGGAAAGACCCGCCCCGGAGACTTCGGCGTTGATGTGATGCACCTCAATTTGCACAAGACCTTTTCCACTCCGCACGGCGGCGGCGGACCTGGGTCGGGTCCGGTGGCGGCAAAAAAGATTCTGGAGCCCTTTCTGCCCACCCCCATCATCGTCCAAGCGCCGCAGGACAAGAATGGCCGCGGCGCTCTTCGCCTGGAGTATAACCGGCCGCAATCGATCGGGCGCGTGCGCATGTTCTACGGCAACTTCGGCATGTTCGTTCGCGCCTTGGCCTACATCATGGCCAACGGCCCTGACGGTCTGCGCCAGACCACGGAAGACGCGGTGCTCAACGCCAACTATATTCGCAAAAAGCTTGACGACCTCTACGAGCTGCCTTACAAGACGCCGACCTTGCATGAAGTCGTCTTCAGCGATCGCCGCCAGGCGCAAAGCGGAGTGAGGACTGGCGACATCGCCAAACGCCTGATTGACTATGGCTTTCATCCCTATACCACGTCTTTTCCATTGATCGTTCCCGGCGCCTTGATGATTGAGCCGACAGAGAGCGAATCGAGAGAAGAGCTCGATCTGTTTATCGACGCCATGCGGCAGATCGCCCGGGAGAGCGAAGAGAACCCTGACTCGTTCTCGGAGCGCCGCACTCGACACGCATCTCCCGCCTAGATGAGGTAAGAGCAGCGCGCAAGCCTGTGCTGCGCTACACGCCCCCGGCCGGAGAAAAGTAAGTGCCGGAAAACTCCGCAATTGCCCAACGGCGCGACGATCTGGAGCGCTTCGAATTCATGATGGGAACGGAACGCGGGCGGCTTGCGATCTCGCTCGACATGCTCACCGATGCTCTGATCCTGATCGGGCAGCACGGAGTGTACTGCGCCTCGAGCCGCAACCCGTCTCTGCCTGCTCTCGATCTGCAAACGGTCTTAAGCGAGATCGGCGGGGCAAAGGAACTCATTCAGAGCGTGATGGAAGAAATCCAACGCAAGGCGCAAGCCTCTCCCGAGCCGTGAAAAGACATTCATCTCGACCGGAGCGCTCTCAGCCCGCAGGCACCTACGGGATGAAAACCGGGTTGCAAACCGGGTTGCGGAAGGCCTTGATTGGCAATTACACCTACTTTGTCATCTCGACCGGAGCGAAGCGGAGAGATGACAAAGTAGCTGAAGAATGCTCCCTAACCGCGGGAACGGGAGCGCATCGAACGCCGGGCCGTCTCTCCCTTGGTCATGCGCTGCGGACGCGCATGCGCGGGCTCTTTGGCGCTGCGGGCGTGGGTAGCCTCAGACAAGCTGTCACCCAGGACGTGCAGACGAAGAAAATTCGTCGAACCGGATTTTGTGCGCGTACCGGCGACGATGCCAAGGATCTCCCGGGGCTGGACGTGACCTTTCTCCTCCAGCAGGCGTTCGGCCGTTTCGACCATCTGCTCGGTAGTCGCGAGCTTGTTGCAGGGAATGGGGCGAACCCCCCAAAGCAGCGTCATTCGATTGATCACCGCATCCACGCTGCTCAGGCCGAAGATGGGCGACCTGGGTCGATATTTCGAGAGCTGGCGCGCGGTGGCGCCGCTCTCGGTGAAGACGGCGATGGCGCTGATGTCCAGGTCCTCGGCCGCGTGGGCCATGGACTCGCAAATGGTCTCGGCTATCGAAAGCCGCAAATGATTCGGCCCGCCTTCGTTCAGCCGGTGGGTGGGAAGGATCTCCTGGCTCTCCGTCTCGACCACGATCTTGGCCATCATTTTGACCGCCTCGACCGGATATTTGCCAGCAGCAGTCTCCGCTGAGAGCATCACGGCATCGGTGCCATCGTAGATGGCGTTGGCTACGTCACTGGCTTCGGCGCGCGTCGGCCGCGGATTCTCAATCATGGATTCAAGCATCTGGGTGGCAGTGATCACCGGCTTGCGGTGCTCGCTGGCGCGGCGGATCACGTGCTTCTGAATCGCCGGCACCTTCTCCGGCGGCATCTCGACGCCCAGATCTCCGCGCGCGACCATAACCCCGTCCGCGGTTTCCAGGATGCTCTCCAGATGCTCAATGGCTTGCGGCTTCTCAAGCTTGGCGACAATCCAGGTTTCCGCGCCCAAAGCCGCGACGCGATCCTTGACCAGGCGAACATCCTCGGCGGTGCGCACGAAGGAGACGGCAATGGCATCGACTCCGCTCTTGATGGCGAACTGCAAATCCTCCTCATCCTTCTCTGTCAGCGATGGAACGCGTACCGGGATGCCGGGAAGATTGATGCCCTTATGCTCGCCGAGCATCCCGCCATTCACCACCTCGCATTCGACATCCAACACATGCAGAGCAACGACGCGCAGCTCGATCAAGCCGTCGGAGAGCAGGATGCGCGCTCCGGGCTCCAGGTTCTCCGCCAGGGTAGGAAAGGTGGTGGCAATCAGAGTCGATGTTCCGGCAACATCGCGGGGTGTAATCGTCAGCCGCTGTCCGGTCTTGAGCTGCACGGGAAGGCGGTTCTTCAGCCGTCCGGTGCGAATCTTGGGTCCTTGCAAATCCGCCAGGATGCAGATCGGCTTGTCTTCTTCGCGAGCGACTTTGCGGACCATCTCGATGAGCTTCAACTTTTCGGGATGCGTGCCGTGCGAGAAATTCAGACGCGCCACATCCACACCGGCGCGCACCAGCTCACGAAATACCGGCTCCTGATTACAAGCCGGACCGAGAGTCGCCACGATTTTTGCGCGGCGGCGGCGTTCCGGATTGGCGGTGGAACTCAGGTCGACCAAGGCAAAGCTCATTTATCCCCCAAAGATTCAAACTGACTCAACCCATTTTACTCGCAGCTTTGCACTTGGGTTTGTTAACACTTACTCGGGCATTTTCACAGTTACTGTGCCGGTTAGATTCTTCAACTTTTGATGTGAGGATTTTCTCTTGCGGGGTTTTAGTGGAAGCCCCCTGCCTTAGCAGGGGGAAGCCGGACTTCAGTCCAGCGGAAAACGGTTGATTTTAAGATGGGCTTTAGCGCTGGGTTTACCCACACCAGCGCTAGCTAAAGCGCATCATGTTCAGAATGAAACCTCCCGGAGCGCTGAAGCGCTCCTACCCCCCGCATAAATGCGGGGGCTTCCACCGAAAAACTCAACTATGTCTGGGCATCTCTAATTCAGGCGGCTGGGCGGGAACAGTGTTTTCCCGGTCACGGAAAGCCTCCGGCCGCAGCCGCGGCGGCTTGGGATAGAACTGGGCGTTGAATTCCGCGCCCATCAGCACGCTGAAGGAAGTGATGTAGAGCCACACCAGCGTGGCGATCAGGGTGCCCAGCGACCCGTAAACCACGGAGTAATTGGAAAAGCGGGTGATGTAGAAGCCGTAGAGCAGGGTGGCGACAAACCAGATGAAGGCGGCTCCCGAAGCGCCGGGAATGACATGCCTCCATGCTTGCCGGCGGGGCGTACCGAAATGGTAGATCACCGCCAGCAGGGTAACGGTGGTGAGTATGCCGATGCTCCAGCGAACGATGCGCCAGACCAGCAGCACATAAGCTCCAACCACATGGTCGGTGTAGGTGAGCACCCACATCTCGATCTGATGTCCGAACGCGACAATCAGAGTGGCGAATGCCAACGGGGCGAGGCACGATGGGATGAGAGCGACCGCCACCACGCGTTCCATCCAGAAAGGCCACTCCCGCTTGGGCAGATCGTAGGCCTTGCGAAAGCCTTCCATCAAGGAGAGCATCACTCCCATGGCCGCGATCAGGCTGATCATGGCGGAAGATAGAATCACCTGCCCGGAGCGAACCTTCTGATTGCTGAAATAGGAGTGCAGCAGCACGATGGTATCGGAGGGCAGTAGTTCGGTGAATGAAACCCGCAGCTCTCCACGGAGCGTTGCCGACTCAGGCGCCAGGGCAAGCGCGGTGGTGACGACCAGAATAGTCGGAAAGAGGCAAAGAATCGCGGAGTAGGCTGCAGCCTTGGCCGTGCCCAAGACGTCGTGCGCCAGTGCGGCCAGTAAGGCGCGCTTGAGTTTCCCGAACACTCTCACCATACGAGATCAAGGGTCAGGGTTCAGGGCTCGCACTTCGGTCCCCGACCCGTGAATCCGCGTTCACCCTCTCCATTTCTTGAGAAACTCGTTGACGGCGGCAGGGCTGTTCGTCCGGCTCATTGCTTCGGCTTCGCCGTTGTGCTGCCTGTAAATGAGGCCCCCGCCTGAGTTGAGCACGACGAGTGCCGGAACTCCTCTTTGGATAGGAACACCGAATCTGGCCGCGAGGTCCAGGTTCTGGTCCAGTTCGCCCACATTGATGTGCACCAGCACGTAATTGGTTTTGAGCAGAGCCAAATTCACCGGATCATGCAGGTAAATGTTGAGAACGCGGCATTCCGGGCACCAGTTCCCACCGAAATCCAGGATGACCCGCTTGTGCTCGTGGGCAGCCTGGGAAAGAGCGGTTTCAAGATCGCTTGCCCCGCGCGCGCTGTCGGGATAAATATTGCCGCGGAGCGGGTCCGCGCCTTCAGTCGCAGCCGCGCTGTTTCCACTGGCGTCGCGTCCCCATCTGGGCACGAGCGTGGCGAGAGCAATCCCGGCGGCTAAAATGACCCCGCTAAGCGCGAAGAGCGTCCATCGACTGCGGCGTGCGCGCATAGATACCCCACGAAGGTTGTATTCATCTTGGATGCTAATTCATGGCGTTCGAGGATAGGGAAAAAACCGGCTGGCGCCCGTTCACGATCTATTACTTGGGGTGTGCTATCCTTGCGTACACACCGTATTGCGTCTAGACCATCGCTTAGCCGCGTTTTCTCCGCAGCATAGACGGCTCCGTTTTCACCCTCTTTCGGGAGACCTTCAGATTTCATAATATCGAACAAACCGGCTAAATTTCTTAGAATGGAAGTCATGAAGCGATTGGGTTGCCTGAACTTGCTGTTGGTTTTTCTCTGCTTGGGCGCGGTTGCGCATTCCGAATCGAATTTCGATCTCACAGGCCCATCGCTGGATGTGCGGGTCACGCGAAACGGAAGCACTCTGCCAATCGCGCAAGTGCCGAATCTAGAGGCGGGCGACCGCTTGTGGCTGCGCCCCGACCTTCCTCAGGAGCAGTCCGCGCGCTATCTGCTGGTCGTGGCTTTCCTGCGGGGATCGACCAATCCCCCGCCGGACAATTGGTTCAGCCATGCGAATTCCTGGAGCCGCGATGTGCGCGAACAAGGAATTACGATCACGGTTCCATCGGATGCCCAGCAGGCGATCGTTTTCCTGGCGCCGGAGACGAATGGGGACTTCAGCACGCTGCGAACCAACGTGCGCGCAAGACCGGGTTCCTTCGTTCGCGCATCGCAGGATCTCGACCAGGCTAGTCTGGACCGCTCGCGGCTGAATGCCTACATCGCGGCCGTTACCCAGGTTTCCCTGACCAACCCCGATGAGTTGAAGAACGCGAGCAAGCTACTGGCCCGCAGCCTCAGCATCAAAGTGGACAGCGATTGCTTTCAGAAGCCGTCGCCCGAACAACTGGCATGTTTAACCAAGGACCAGAACGCGCAGGTGCTGGATGACGGCCATACCCAATCCATGGTCGCGGCATTGACCAGCGGCGCCTCCGCGGACCTGATCGGACAATTGAGCGCGACGCCGATGGCCGGCGCCGGAGCCTACAGCCCCTATGTAGGCGCCATCGTCGACGTCGTCCGCATCATGGATGGGATGCATACGGCGCAGTATCAATACATTCCGGCGTTGATCGAGCCGAGGGAAGATCAGCTTCTGCTCAAGCTGAATAACCCGCCCTCTTTCAGCAATCCCAAGTCGGTGCTCACCGTGGGCCTGCCCATTATCGGCGAGCCGCAGTTGCCGCCGCTGCGGGCTGTCGATCCCCAGCATGTGTATTGCGCGGAGATGTCGTCGCTGGTATTGCCCGTCGACGGCGCGCCGCTCGTCTATTCAAGCAGCCTGGGTCATGATTTTGTGCTCCATATCCAAGGACCCAAGGGAACGTCACTTGACCTGCCGGCGCGGCCGGAGGCTGTGCGCGGCGGATTCGTCGTGGACACTCATAACCTGAAGGTAGCCAGCCTCGATTCCGACGTTACCGGAGTTCTGCGCGGCCATTGGGGATTTCAGTCCTTCGATGGGCCCAGCTTTCACTTGGCGAGCGCCCGTCCGGCAAGCTGGAAATTGCCCGAAACGGACAAGGATGCGCTGATCGTGGGACGCCAGGATACGCTCCACCTCCAAGCTGCCGGCGCGGCTTGCGTCGACGATGTCTCGGTGAAAGAGCCGCAAGGCCAGGTAGTCAAGGCGGCATACAAGCTGGTGAAACCGGGTGAGGCTCGAGGTCGATGTTCCGCTTAAGGACGCGGCTCCGGGAGCGGTGACACTGCTGCTGAAGCAGGCGGGAATGTCTACTCCCGACCAGGTGCGGATGCAGGCTTATTCCGAAGCGGCTCACCTGGATAAGTTCCTGTTTTATGCAGGGGATTCGAGCGGCAAGCTTGAGGGATCGAGGCTTGACGAGGTCTTGAAGCTTGAATTCAAGGGTACGGCATTCACGCCGGCCGGGCTAAAGCAGAGCGGCAAAGAGGATGAACTGACCATGACATCCGCCATGGCGGCGGGAGCCCTGAAGCCAGGGGAGAAGGCCGCGGCGCGCGTCATGCTCAATGACGGCCGTGAGATGAATCTGCAAGTCACAATCCAGCCGTCCAGGCCCAAGGTGACTCTACTGAGCAAGAACGTGGATACCGGGCAAGCCTCTCCTTCGCCTATCCGGCTCGCCAATCAGGATGAACTGCCGCAGGATAGTACCTTGAGCTTTGTACTGCAAACTGCTGAGGCTTGGCCGCGCATGCAGAAGATCGAAGTCGCGACTGCGGACGACTCCTTTCACGTAATGTTGAGCGTGGAAGACGGCAGCCTGACACTGCAAGACTCAAAGACCGTTCTGGCCACCTTGAATCCGCTCAAGAGCTTTGGCCCTTCCGCTTTTGGCCCGCTGCATTTTCGCGCCGTCAATGCCGACGGTGTTCAGGGCGATTGGCAGCCCCTGGGAAATCTAGTCCGCATCCCGACGCTCAAAGAGATTCATTGCCCCGTGAATGCAGACAAGCAATGCGCCCTCACCGGATCGAACCTCTTCCTCCTGGACTCGATCGCTTCTTCTGCGGATTTCAAGTCCTCGACCACCGTTCCTGTGGGCTTTGCCAACTCATCGATCAATGTGCCCCGGCCCAATGGGACGTTGCTCTACATCAAGTTGAGGGACGACCCGACGGTGGTCAATGTAGCCGCCCTTCCGGTAATGCCGGAATAGAGCAAGCCCCGAGAAAACGTCCGGTTGGCGGCTTAGCGGGGTTACGAGTGATTCCGAGCAGGATGTGCCGTCAGCTCAGGCGGTCACGAAGTTGAATGAGCCGCGCGCATTCCGGGGCGAGATTCAGTCCTTCTCTGCAAGCGAAGGCCGCCTCTTGGCTGTATCCGAGCCCTTCTGCAGCGATCGCCAGCATCTCCCAAGGAAACACTCCCCAGGCAAAGCCTCGGTTGATGTATTCGCGTGACGGCTCGGTGATGTTGAAGGCAAGCTTACAGGCGGCATAGGCCTGCATCCACTCCTGCAACCCGTTAGCCAGCCATGCCACCTCGAGCCAGTTTTCCCGCCGCGAGGGATCCTCTCCCGCGGCCCGATAGGCCCACTGCAGCGCCGCACTCTTATTTCCCCGATTGCTGTAACACTTCGAGACATACAGCATCGCAGCAGCCCGTTCGTTGACCCATTTGGCATCGGGCATCCTGAGGTATCGTTCGAAGACCTCAACGGCTTCACTGTATTGCCGGCGCGTAGTCAGTTCTCTACCCAGCATGAAGAGGCATCTAGGCGACGTAGGGTTCTCATCGACGCCCAAACGCAACAGTGGAAGATCGTCTGGTCTTTCTTTATCGATTCGCAAATGATGGATTCTGAGCCGTTCGAGAACGGCATACTGCGGCTGCCCCTTTTCCCATAAGGATTCATGTGTAGGAAAACGCCAGGTGCAGCAAAAGCGGCTGTGGATTAGATTGCTACGAAAGCTCACGTCTGGTTTTCCATTCGCAAACCAGCTCCAAACGTATGTATAGGAAGCGCGCGTCGTCTCCGGCGTCCATAGGCGCTCAAATTCGCCACGCCAATTACCCTCCAACCTCTCGTCCAGATCGAGTTTGATGCAGGCGTCGTAATCAGCGGGCACCATACTCAACGCAATGTTGCGAGCCAGGTCAAAGCGCCAGGGACGAATTGCCGCGCGATTGATCACCGCGCCACATTCGGCAAGCCGCGCAGCCGAACCATCGGTCGAGCCGGTATCCAACAGAAAAACGCCATCTACATCGCGGCACGACCGCATATAGGCCTCGGCATTCGCCATTTCGTTCTTGAACATTGTGTAAGCGGCGATCTTCATAGGGTGATTATCTGAGCATTTTCACTTCTACTTTGCACAGGACACTGTAGCGATATGCGGCTTTTCTTGAGGAAAAGCCGCGATGAGAATAGTTGGTCTGTAAATACCGGGAGTGAAAATGCTCCTGGCGCGGCTTCGGTTAGAGTACTGGGAGCGTCGCCGGGCAAACAAGGTTCTTTCGCTTGCCGTATACTGCCACGCTATAGGTAAATGCCATGCCAGATAATTCCAGAGCAGCGTGCGCGACCGCCGAGGCCCAAACTGACAGCAGATTTTCTCAGCCATGGATGGACTGGTTGGTCGAGAACCTTCTCGCAGGAATCGGAAGAGATCAACTAGCGAAAGTATTGGTAGCACGAGGATTTGACCCTCAATATGCGGATCGCAAGATCGCCGAAGTGGCGGCTTCTCCCATTCTCAGGGGGGCAGCCAAAGCTTACCGGACTAAGCGCAAGATCGCTAGCATCACCGACATCTATGGAGAGCTTTATTCCCGTTCCGGCTTTGAAATTGAGCGGCGTGAGATCGAACCCGAAGAGTTTTATCGCGACTATTTCTTTTTAAACAGACCTGTCATGCTTCGCGGCCTCATGAGCGGGTGGCCCGCACTCGAGAAATGGACTCCCCAATTCTTCAGCGAGCGCTTTGGAGAGATTGAGATCGAGATCACCCAGGATCGGGAGCAGGATCAGCGGTATGAAGACAACTTTGCCAAACATCGCCGGCGAGTCACCATGAAGCGCTACGTCGAAATGATTCTCGAGGGGGGATCGAGCAATGACTACTATCTGGTGGCCCGGAACCAGACGCTGAATAAGGCCGCCTTTAAATCGCTGGAGGATGATTACATAACTCCTCCAGGACTATTGGACCCGCGGCTTGGCATCGATCGCTTTGCGCGGTTGTGGTTCGGCCCTTCAGGTACTCTCACGCCGCTGCATTGCGATAACCGCCCCATTCTCTTTGGTCAAGTGTATGGACGCAAGCACATCAAGCTCATCTCCCCATACTTCCTACGGTCGCTCTATAACGATCGTAGCTGCTACAGTGCTGTCGATCTGAATCAGATCGACTACGAGCGTTTTCCGGCGATGCGCAATGTTCCCATTCTGGACACGATGGTTGAGCCTGGGGAGTTTCTCTTTATTCCTTGCGGCTGGTGGCATTGGGTGCGGGCGCTGGAAATATCGATCTCAATATCGTTTCTCAATTTCTACTACAATGACCCCGAACTATTGTGGCGCGACGCCACCTTCTAATCACACTGTATGGAGGCTCGGATCAGCGTGAAATATGAGCCCCTGCGCATCCAGCTTCGGTGAACTTGCCACGACAGCATCGCCGCCCGTTTCCTCCTGGTCCATTGCTGCAACCCCCTTCGCCAAAGCGACGAGCGTGTGGCCTACGTAGTCGATGCGAATATCGCTGCTATTCAAGGTGGCGCGCACCGCGCCGACGGCGGAGCCAGGGTGAGTACTGAAGAAATCATCTCCTTCACGAACGATTAACCGGTTGAGAAACGCCATCCCGGCAAACCATGAGCTGCGATAGCGCGCTGCCCGATCCGCATCCCCACTCGCTATTGCCAATTTCCACGCGTCCGCCACGGCTTCCAGAACGCATGCGCTGAGAAATGAGTTCTGGTGCGGTTCTAAGTCGATGATGAATGAACCGCTCGCTTTTGCCTGCCAACAGAGGACCCAATCAATGATCTCAAAGACAAAATCCTGGGCTCCTTCGACGCGATTAGCGAGTCAGTCCAGCATTGTCCGTGCCACCAAACCATTCCCCATGGGTGCACGAGGGAAAAACGACGGCGATACCAGCGCAGGATCTTCTCAAGGTCGACGCCGTCGAATGCATGCGGCAGCCATCGCGAGGCGGAAGCCAATGCCAGCAGTGACGATCCGGAAAGAAAGTCGAGATCGGCGGACATTCGGCTGGGCGCGGAAGTTGCATAGATGGCGCCATCCTCGCGGACGGTTCGCCGCAGACGCTCGGCGAGGATGAGAGCCTGCCGCTGGTAGTCCATTCGATTTTCGAGCAACGAAATATTGGTGAGGAGCTGGGCGTCGCTGCCTTCATCCCAACTGAGTTCCTTGCGGGGCGAACCGGGTTCCTCCGTTCGCACAAATGCCTCTGCTATCGATGCAATCGGCTTGGCGGCCGAAGGATCCAGCAGTGGGCGTACGCGAAGCAGACCGGTGATTGCCAACAGCACTCGCGTCGCTGTTCCACGAGGGTAGCGCGTTCCGTTGCAAGTCCTAAGAAAATATGCGGGCAGACCATCGTCGCATCGTTGGTTGAAGACGTAGTTTGCCAGCAGCTTCGCCGCGCCGGTAAAGTGCTCCCTTTCAAAAGCAGGAGCGTCATCGCGAGCCGGAATTCCTCGAACCAGGCGCGCCCCTTTGCCATTCCTGATCAGCCAACTCGCCGTTTCGAAAGAGGTCCAATACACATGATTGGCCTCCAAGCCTGCTTTTTGCAGCACTTGGGTTACATAGGTATCGGCATCGAGGCTGTGAGAAGCGGCAAAATGGGCAAGCACAAGGCCGCTCCTTCCTTCTCCGCTCGCCATGAGGGTATGCCTGCCCACACGAAAAAAGCGCTTTATGCGGTCTTTCGCAACATAGCCAAGGTACTGCCGTTGGTGGAGCAGAGAGACGACCAGGGTGAAGTCCTCGGGTGAATGGCCATGCAGGTTTTCCGCTCCGAAGCGCTTATCGTTTAAAGCTGTCGCCGTAGCTTGCAGGAGAGCTTCATCCAGATTTTCGCTGTAGTTAAGGGTGCAGCCTACCAGTCCGCGCAAATAGAGCGAGACGCCCAGACCGTAGGTTGCCTCTTTCATCGTCGAGAAAATGGGCGTCTCCATCATTGGCTCTCCACGCAACAGGAGCCGCAGCACCGCGGTTGCTCGCAAGGCAAGGGCACTAGCAAGCGATTTATCTGTGATCCAATACCGGTCGGTGGGGGTAGCACCGCTCAGCGGCCAGGTATGTCCCGGCTCGACAGCGCGCTCAACACGCTGACGGAAGATCGCTTCCGGCTCACTCTTCCAAAAATTCGTGGAGATTGACCGGGCGTAGTGGTACTGCTCATTTTCATCGTCGTAGTGCGGTGTATTGGGCAGCGCGAAACCTGAGAGATTCAGCGGCGCATTCCCCTTGAGGACCAGTGCATATCTTTGCGGATCAATGTCCGCTGGACTGATCGGCTCGGGTGCGGACATGAAACTGACGCCAAATTTGACCGTCGCAAGATCCAGGGGTCTTTTGAGCCAGGGCGAGCTGAGCGCTTTCCATGCCGCGAGGATTACATCCCGGCCTGCATGCGCGTCTTCGCCTTCGCCATGCCGAAAGCCTTCCCTGATCAAACGGAAATCATCCGCGAGCCGCCGGATGCTGAGGTAGGTACCACCCGATGAGTCATAGGATTGATCCAGATGAAAAGGCGGCAAAGGGACACAAAGCGTCTCTTCATATTGCACGGCGGCGGCACGCGCCACCTGCGCCGGAGACAAGCCGTCAGGAAGACGCGCGGAGCCCCAGCATGGCTCGATCTTGCTCGTGCCCAGCGGTGGAGAACCGCTGAAACGACCAAGATCCCGCCATACATCGAAGATGGTCTCGATTCGATATCCGCGCGTGGCGAGCCAGCGTACGGATTCGTAACCCGAAAATTCAACCAGTGCAATTGCCCCTTCAACCGTAAACCCCTCCGATTCCAAGGCAGAGATTGCGGACTGCAGGGACCACCCGGAGCTGATGGATTCGTCGATAACGACCACCGGCCGGGTACGATCAAGAGGCCCGTCAATACGCCGGCAAGCGCCGTAGGACTTCGTTTCCCGGCGAATGGTAAGACCGGAGTACCGGCCCTTTCCCAGAGAAACAATCGACGCGAGAATTGAAATCGCAGAAGTGCCGTAAGTGGCAAGCTGAGTGGATTGAAAGCTGCGCAACTGATCCAGAAAGGCCGACGCGATGAGCGTCGACCCCTCATGGGTGAGACTGACCGCCGGGCCGTAAAAAACCCACGGCACCGGCGACCCATTCCTTCTGCGCAGGTTTTCACTAGAGGAGGATTCAAGGAACGCTCCCTCACGCAGCAAGACCTTCAACGTGGTCCAGTCCGCACCACCAGCGGTCGTACTCATCCTTGATCCTTTCCTCCGGGCAGCTAGCTACAGCTCGGACTTGGGCTCAAGGTGAAAGTGCGGAACCGGACTATTTTCGAGCGAAACGGTGTACCCGTATTTTGTAGCAGCGCTTTCCAAAGCCTGCCGGTTTACTCCTTTCACATTTACGTCGAAGCCTTTGCTACCCGCTTTACCCTGGCTGAACAGCCGCGAAGCCTCGGCTTCCACCGCTCGCGTTGCAAGGATAATCTCCAGCACGGAGCCTCGTGTTGCAACCCCGTAAGCACTGGCAATATTCCGCGCAACCAGTTCCACCTCGCCTAAGGCATAGCCGACGAGGGTGCCCCATCTTCCGGCTGGACCCTCGGCTGGCGGACCTTCAGCTGGCGGACCTTCAGCTGGCGGTCCCTCGG
Organism: uncultured Acidobacteriaceae bacterium; assembly: GCA_963705665.1. GTDB lineage: Bacteria > Acidobacteriota > Terriglobia > Terriglobales > Acidobacteriaceae > PALSA-350. The sequence continues at coordinate 161,936 of CAVPKQ010000035.1, forward strand.
CCGGTGGTCCCTCGGCCGGTGGACCCTCAGCAGGTGGACCCTCAGCCGGTGGTCCCTCAGCCGGTGGTCCCTCAGCCGGTGGTCCCTCAGCCGGTGGTCCCTCAGCAGGTGGACCCTCAGCCGGTGGTCCCTCAGCAGGTGGTCCGTCAGCAGGAGGGCCATCGTTTGGTGGAGAGTCACCAATCGGCGTTGCATCACCAATCGGCGTGGAATCATCGATTGGCGGCCCGATTGGAGTGGCGTCCAGCGGCGGGGAATCATCGATCGGCGGTCCGATTGGAGTGGCGTCCAACGGTGGGGAATCATCGATCGGAGGACCGATTGGGGTAGGACCCTCCGTAGGTGGTCCTTCTATTGGTGTGGGCCCTTCGGTCGGTGGGCCCTCAATGGGGGTAGGACCCTCCGTAGGTGGTCCTTCTATCGGTGTGGGCCCTTCGGTCGGTGGGCCTTCGATTGGTGTGGGCCCTTCGGTCGGTGGGCCCTCAATGGGGGTAGGACCCTCCGTAGGTGGTCCTTCTATCGGTGTGGGCCCTTCGGTCGGTGGGCCCTCAATGGGGGTAGGAAAGGCCGCCGGCTGCTTGCCGATGGGAGTATTCGGTCTAGACGCTTTCCCGCTAACTATTGTGCCCGGCTTTTGAAGGGATTGATTCGCACCCGTGGTTTTGGAAACTTCTTCGTTTTTAGCCATGGTGTCTTCTCTCGCTGACGGGGTAACAAATAGGAACGAGCCGTGAGTGTAGCTACCAGCTTAAGGGGAAGTCAAGGAACACCGAGGTCTCGCTTCGATTTTCACTCGACACGTAGCCATCTTTATATGCATCGCCGACAGTCAAAATGGTTAACCCGTGAGATTTTTGCAGCAATTTGTTTGGCTGGAATTTACGAATGCCGAGGCTCGCGATTATCTGTACACATCTTTCGCTAACTACTTTCAGTCGTCCCCCGGGGGCTCTCTTCGCAACCGATCCTCAATGGGGTTTCGGACTTTCTCAAACTTAAGACACCGGCCGCGCGGCCCGGCATTCGTCACACAAGCAATGGCGGCGAAGGTAATCCCAGGAGTAGATCCCGCTCTTGTGTCCATCGTTCCAATGGAAGCTGATAGCGTAACGGCCGACCGGAGCAACGGAATCGGGACGAACCGGCGCCTTGTACATGGGCAGCAACGTCGCCGGCTGGCGCTCCAGCTCCCCCGGCTGCCGGCCGGCCGCTGCACGCTCTTCACGGCAAGTGGCGCAGGGGCAGGCAAGGCGCAGCCAAGCGAAGTTCCAGCTGCTGGTGTGGCCGTCTTTCCAGTCGATCTCGACCCCGGTGCCCGCCGTCTTGTTCACCCGCACGTGGGCCGGCTCCATCGCTTCGCGGGGCAGATTGCGATCGGCGAATTCACTCTGCTCGGAGATCTTGCGCGCTTCATCCTCGGGGATAAAACGAATTCCTTCATGACTCATAGCTATCTCCAGGATAATGCCCGCCGACCGCGGGCGATACACTGGAGGTGAGACCTCCATTTGAATCACTTGGCAAAGCAACTTGGGAAGGCTTTAGGGACCCTGCAGTGCAGCATCTACTCGATAAATTGAACCCCCCGCAGCGCGCCGCGGTCGAGACCGTGGACGGTCCGCTGCTGATCCTGGCCGGAGCCGGCTCGGGGAAGACGCGCGTCATCACCCATCGCATCGCCTATCTGATTGAGGAGCGAGGTGTTCCGGCGGATTCCATCCTGGCTGTGACCTTCACCAACAAGGCATCGGCGGAGATGTCGGAGCGGGTCGACCGGCTGCTCGGCCACCGCAGCCTGGCTAAACCGCTGCTGGCCACCTTCCATTCCTTCTGCGTCCGCGTTCTCCGCCGCGACATTGAGGCGCTGCGCATCGGCGGCGAGGGCCTCACCCGTAATTTCGCTATTTACGACGAAGCCGACCAGCAAGCGGTAGTCAAGCAGGCGATGCGCCGTATGGGCATCGATACCAAGCAATTGACGCCGCGCGTGGTTCTTTCCCGCATCTCCTGGGCGAAAAATCACATGCTCGACCCGCAGGAGATTTATCTCCAATCCACAGATCCGATCAGCGAGCGTATCGCGCACATCTATGAGAGCTACCGCAAGGAGCTGCGCTCGGCGAATGCGCTCGATTTCGACGACCTTCTGCTCGAAACCGTGCGCCTGCTGCGCGCCTCCTCCGAGGTCCGGGAGAGCTACAACCGCCGCTACCGCTATCTGATGATCGATGAATATCAGGACACGAACCGGCCGCAATACGAGCTGATGAAGCTGCTGGCCGGCGCCGAGCACAATGTCTGCGTGGTGGGCGACGAGGACCAGAGCATCTATTCCTGGCGGGGCGCGGATATTCGTAACATTCTTGAATTCGAAAAGGATTTCCCCGAAGCCAAAACCATCCGCCTGGAGCAGAATTACCGGTCTACCCAGGTGATTCTGGAAGGCGCATCCGCGGTGGTGGCCCGCAACCAGCAGCGCAAGGGCAAGAATCTGTGGACATCGCGCGAAGGCGGAGCCAAGATCGGCTACTACGAAGCACCGGACGGAGAGAATGAGGCGCTCTTTGTCGCCGACTATATCCAGAAATATCTGCGCAAGGCAGCCGGTGAACCGGAATCGTCCCGGGTCGCGATCCTCTATAGAACCAACGCGCAATCCCGCCTGGTGGAAGAGGCGCTTCGCCGCTATGGCATCCAATACACCATGGTCGGCGGCTTCTCATTCTATGAGCGCGCTGAGATCAAAGACCTGTTGAGCTACCTCAAGCTGGTGCAGAACCCGGATGACTCGATTGCGTTGGCGCGGGTGATCAACACCCCGCCGCGGGGAATAGGCAAGACCACGCTCGAAGTTTTGGAACGGTTGAGCCTGGAGACCGGGACCAGCACCTGGAACGTAATTGGGCGTGCTCTCGAAGAACGCCTGCTTCCGCAACGGGCCTGTATGGCTCTGGATTCTTTTCGCCGCTTGATCGAAGATGCGCGCGCGACGCTGGCGCCGGATTTTGCCGGAAAGCTATCCCAAGATCTCGCTCAGCCGGGTGATGCGGCGGTCCAGAGCGGCGAGCTTGGGGAATCAGAGAATACCAGCTTTGACTTTGGAGAGCTCGAAGACGCGCAGGCGCCGGATTTGCAGTCGAGTCCGTTCGAGGATTCTCTGAATGGCGGCTACCATGATCCCGATTCCGGCGACGAGGATTCCGGCGAGCCGGATTCTCGCGACACCGGTTTTCGAAAGCCGGGAGATGCCGCGACGCTCCCCGACTCATACGCTTCCTCATCGATCGGACCGGCTATATTCGCGCTCTCGAACTGGAAGGGACGCCTGAAGCCTCCTCCCGCATCGAAAATCTGAAGGAATTAGCCAATGCCGCGCGGGACGCCGAGGAGCGCGGCGAAACGCTCTCGGAGTTTCTCGATCATGCCGCCCTGGTCAGCGATACCGACCGCTACGATCCCGCATCCCGCGTGACCCTGATGAGTCTGCATGCCGCCAAGGGCTTGGAGTTTCCCTTAGTGCTCTTGACCGGAATGGAAGAGGGATTGTTCCCCCACTCACGCACGTTGAACAATCCGGTGGAGCTTGAAGAGGAGCGCCGGCTCTGCTATGTGGGAATGACGCGCGCCATGGACGCGCTGGTGACCACGCGGGCCCGCTATCGCCGGCGCTATGGCAGCGATATGCCGGAGGCCAGCATGGCTTCCCGCTTCCTGGAAGAGATTCCTCAACATCTGCTTACCGATCTGAACCCTAGTCTGGGCTCGAGCCGCCGCTATGGCAGGAGCAATGACGATGACTTCGACTCCTCCCCGCACTACCGCTATGAGGATGAAGATCAGAGCATCCGTTCGCCAAGCCGATCGGCCCCCAGGGAAACGTCGCTCGAAAACATCGCGCAATTCTTCTCCTCACGCGGAGGAAAGATACGCCGTCCCAAGCTTGACCTGCCCGAACCCACGGGAGTGACTGGTTTCCGCAGCGGACAGCACGTTCGCCACCCCAAGTATGGCGACGGTGTGGTCTTCCGCCGCGAAGGAGACGGTGACGACGCGAAGATTACGGTACAATTTCGAGAATTCGGCGTGAAAAAGCTGGTTGAGAAATTCGCGCAGTTGGAGAGGGTGTAGACAGGAGCAGGATGGCGAACACAAAAACAGTGGAAGACAAGTCGGAACGAAAGAAGATCAAGCGCGCGGCCCGCAAGAAAGCCGCGCCCAAGGCAGCACGCACCACGCCAAGGGGCTCCAACAAGAAAAAGGTCAAAAAGCTGGGACGGGGTCAAAGCAAGCGATAGCAGTATTTCTCACCGTGGTTGAGAAACCGGGTGTCCCAGGTTCCGATTTTGGGACCTGGGACTCGCCAGCCCGTTGGAGCCCACACACTGCGCAAGCAATTATTCGCGACCAAATCGATCGACAAGCTGATCGGCGATTCGGAACTGCCGGAGCAGAGGCTGAAAAAAACGCTCGGCCCGGTCTCGCTCACCGCGCTCGGCATTGGCGCGGTCATCGGTTCAGGCATTTTCACCGTGGTCGGCACCGCGATCGCGGGCGAAAAATTCGATACCTCCTCCATCCTGAACACTCCTTTGCTCGATTACCTGGTCCGCCACCACGAGTTGTCCGGACGTCCGGGTGCGGGTCCGGCGCTGGCGGTTTCAATCTTCCTGGTCGCCATCGTCTGCGCCTTCACCGGGCTTTGTTATGCCGAGCTGGCCTCGATGATTCCTATCGCCGGCAGCGCTTACACCTATACCTACGCCACCATGGGCGAGCTGGTCGCCTGGATCATCGGTTGGGATCTGATTCTGGAATATGCGGTAAGCAACATGGCGGTGTGTGTCGGCTTTGCCGCCCACGTTGTCGACTTTCTGGATTGGTTCGGGGTTCATCCCGGAGCGCGCTGGATTTCTCCCGCTTTTCTACCTTCCGGACTTCAGGACTTTGCGGGCAACACGATTTATCCCTCGGGCTGGCACTTGGGCTTCAACCTGCCAGCCTTTCTCATCGTGATGCTCTTGACCGTGGTGTTGGTGCGCGGGATCCGCGAATCAGCCCGCACCAACAATGTGATGGTGCTGCTGAAGATCGGAGCGATTCTGATCTTCCTGATCGCCGGCGCGCATTTTATCCACCCCGCCCACTGGCATCCGTTTTTTCCCAACGGCTGGTCCGGCGTGCTCACCGGTGGCAGCATCATCTTCTTTACCTACATCGGCTTCGACTCCATCTCGACTACCGCTGAAGAATGCCGCCAGCCGCAGCGCGATATTCCCATCGGCATCATTGCCACCCTGATCGTCTGCACTCTGCTCTATATCGGCGTCGCCGTAGTTCTTACCGGTTTGGTGCCTTGGCAGACGCTGCGCGACGACGCCGCGCCAGTCGTCAATACGCTGAAGAAGCTGTCTCACGCCACCGGATCGGTGACCGTGCAATGGGTGCGGCTGGTGGTGCTCTGTGGCGCGATGATTGGCATGATCTCTTCCATTCTGGTCTTTCAACTCGGCCAGGCCCGTATCTGGTTCGCCATGTCGCGGGACCGGCTTTTTCCCAGATGGTTCGGCACCGTACACCCGCGCTTTCGCACGCCCGCGGCAGCCACCTGGATTGCCGGCATCGTAGTCGCCATTCCTGCCGGGCTCCTGGACATTGGCACCCTCGCCGATCTCTCGAATATCGGGACACTCTTCGCCTTTGTCCTGGTTTCCATCGGAGTGATGATTCTGCGCGTCCGCGAACCGGAACGCCGGCGGGGCTTCCGCGCTCCCGGTGGATTCACCATCCCGCTGCTGAGCATCTTGTTCTGTGGCCTGCTGATGTCCGGCCTTCCGGTCATTACATGGCTGCGCTTCTTTGCCTGGCTGATCATCGGGCTGTGCATTTATTTTCTTTACAGCCGCAAGCACAGCGAGTTCTGTCCGGATTCCAAGCCTAAGCTGGTTTGAGACGATCTCCGTCTTTGCCTTTCTTTCTGTCATTCCCGCAGGGAATGTGCTTTCCGTATGCCAGAGGCGCCAGAAAGGTAACAGCGAATACAAAAGCCCGGAGCATCGCAACGTTGTCATCTCGACCGGAGCGCTCATGGGCCTGCGGCCCACCCAAGAGGATGAAAATTGGGTTGAGGAAGCCTAGGTTGGCAAGTACACCTTCCTTGTCATCTCGACCGGAGCGCAGCGAAGTGGAGAGATCTGCGGTTTCCCACATCTGGCGCAAAGAGCGCCCAGATATGGGGCACCCTTGATTGGTGGCGATTTTGGATCCATACTTCAAGCAGATCTAGGGGGCCCCATCCTTGCGTAGCAAGGGTGGGATACCACAACCATTGCCAGAGCAAACCTTCCAGGATGATTTTCGACCGGAGCGCAGCGGAGTGGAGAGATCTACGGCTTAGATGTGTAACCGCCGACCTTGTATGTGGATGGTAGTTCGTGAAGCTGACCTGGGTCTTTTTCGCGATTTGTGGAATCCCAGGTCCCAGAGACGGGGCCTGGGGCACCCGGGATTTGTGGTCATCCTTTGGGGAACCCATGGTTTGTTGAAAGGAAGGAGGCGGCCGGATACCTGGACCCGGCCGTCCGGCTAGAACTCGAAGCGGCCTCCGAGCTGCATATAGCGCGGAGACAAAGCGCTGGTGACTGCGCCGAATGTCTGGCTCGCCCCAAACAGCTGGTTATCGTTGTTAAGAGTGACGCTTCCGAGATTGGCGCGGTTCAACGTATTGAGGGCTTCGAAGCGTAAAAATAGCGTGCTCTTCTCTGCCCCAAACCACGGCAAGGAGATGCCCTTCTGCAGGGCGGTGTCCATATTGAAGTACCCCGGATCACGAAATGTGTTGTTACCCACATTTCCCTCACGCGGATTCGTCTGAAAGCCGGCCGGCGCCGGGAACAAAGCTGTCGCTGCAGAACCCTTCCCGAAAATACCGGCTTTATACTGCGTCCGTGTCCAGCCACTATGCTGTTTTCCTATGTAATCGGGATAATCGTTGACTTCGCCGTCCAGGTTATAGTCATTAGATGGATTGTAGCCGCCGCCTGTGGTCACTGTGAACGGAGGACCGCTCTGCGCAATGGCAATCTCACTCAACTGCCACCCAGCCAACGCCTGGTTTTTCCAATAACTGCTAAACATCCGGGGCACCGTATAAGAGCCGCCGAATGAAAACGCGTTGTGGCGGTCATACGGTGCATCTGAGTAAAACTGGTGCGGAGCCGTGGCTAAAATATAAGTATCGGCAAGGGTGTGCGACCAGGTATAGGATGCCTGCCAGGACCATGACTTGTAATTTTGCTGTGCTGTAGCAATGAGCGCGTTGTAATTGCCGACCAGAGCATTTGTTCCGTACTGAATCTGTCCCCAATTATTGGTGGGGCGAACGAATGTTCCCGCATCGCAAACTGCGTCGCTGCACTGAAAGGCGCCGACGTTGGTATTCCAGTCAGCCGTGTTCGCAAGACCGTCCCAGGAGTGCGATCCGGAATAGTTGAGACCGAAGACCACCTGTCCAAGGCTCTGCCAATTCAGACCGAAGTTATAGATCAGGGCCTTATCCGGCTTCAGATTGCGATCATAGCCGTTGAGATTGGCCTGATAGACCTGTGTTTGGGCGGCATTCTGATATACGCCGCCATGAGGCGATATCCCATAGGTCGGATACGTAGGATAGTTGAACCCATACGGTGGAGCAGTGGAATGAAAATCTCCAAAAGGAGTAGGGCTTGGATTCGCCAGGGCCGGGTCCGAGCTATAGATACTTGGGGAGAGCGAAAGACGGTTGGGTGGCTGGGTAGGTAAGTTGTTAGAAACCTGATAAGGAGTTACCGCGTCCTCAAAGAGACCTATACCCCCCCGGATGGAGACGTTTCTGCTCTGCATCGGAGTCCAGTTAAACCCTGCCCGGGGCATAAAGTTGAGGTTCTCGCTTCCACTGAAGGCATTATTCTGGAATCGCGTCGAGAGATCGAGGACCCTCGCCTGCAGGGTGTTCCCACTTCCCGGAAAGAGCGGGACGAAAGGCAGCGCATTGTTGCCGTAAGCCGAGGGATTGCCAAAGTCGTCATAGCGGATACCGAGCGACAAGAGGAGACCGGGGCGGATTTTCCATTCATCCTGGGCGTACCCGCTGAAGCGTTTGACCTGAGAGCCAAAAATCTGCGGCTGATATTTGCCATTGCCGCCGATAGTGTAAGTCGACCATCCTGTAGTCTGATCCTGCACAAACTGCAGCAAGCCATTGTAAGACGGGAAGAATGGACGAGAATAGATCGATGAGTCGTCCAACCAATTATCCAAGTGATCCCATTCGAAACCGAAACGGAACGAGTGCTGGCCTTTGGTCCAGGTCACATTGTCGCGAAACTCGTAGGTATGCGCCTTCGTGATGCTACTCGCAAAGGGTGTGAAAATGCCAAAGAATCCTCCTTGGCAGCAGATGATAGTGCCGTAAGGCGTGGAGTCGAGAATGGTATTGCCCACAGTGCCGCCCCAGGAGCGAACGTTCCCGAAATGGGCTTCATTGACCAGGTTCGAAGAAAAGATGTGCGTGTAACTGCCGGCGATATAACTGTTCTGCGACGGGCTTGAGGCATCCAGGGCGCTTCGGTCGGAGAGATAGCCTTGGTTCTGAGTGAGGTTGATGTAGCTTGCGGAGATGCGATCCTTGCCATCGCGGAAGTACTGGTCAAGCCGGATGCTCCACTGCTGGCCATTGTACGGATTGCTTTGGGGAAAGTAGCCGGTATCCTGAATCGGCAGGCTGCACGGAATAAAGAAGGTTGCCGCGGTGCCGCAACCGCCTGCACCCGTTCCGAAGACATCCGCGGCATACTCTGTAGTGCTGACGAACTGATCGCGGGTCGGCGGGGCCAAATACAGTTCTTTGGCGCCTCCATTGTTCGGGAAATTTTGATAGGCCCAGGTACCGAATTCCGGAGATATCCAGGTGTTCGATTGGCTTCCGGTCCCTACCGAATTCAGCCGCTCGACGCTTCCGAAGAAGAATGTCCGATCCTTCCATATGGGGCCGCCTAGCGCGGCGGTAAAGATATTGCGGTGAAATGGATAGTTGCCAGTGCTGAAGTCGGGCACCGCCGAGAGCCATTTGCCGGTATTACTGTAATCCACATCGCCATGGAACTGGTTGGTTCCCGACTTGGTGGTATATGCGGTTTGCATCGAAGCGCTTTGCCCGTATTCGACAGAGAATGTTGTCGTTTGCAGGGATGTTTCCTGAATCATATCCGGATTGGGAATGATGAGCGCATCGCCCTTGGTGCCGCTGGAATCCATCGGCAGGTCGTCCACTATGAAGATATTGGACGCGCTGGACAATCCATTCGCGCTGATTACGGGTTGTACAGTCTGAGCAAAGATCGTGGCCCCGCCATACCCCGAACTGGGGCCGCTATCGATGATGCCGGTGACTCCCGGAGCCAACTGCTGGATAGTCAACGGATTTCGGTTGGGAAGAGGCAACTTCGACAATTCTCCCGCGCCGATGGTGGTTTGCAGCCGTGTCTCATCGGGATTGAGCGCCTGCGCGATCGAATTTACCGTAACATTTGTGTTTACCCTAGCGACCCGCAGCCTAACGTCCACGCCTGTGGTTACTTCGCTGGCCACGTTGGCCGCGGTTTGAGACTTGTCAAACCCGGGAGCATCGACAATCACCTCATACTGGCCTGGAACAACGCTGGTGAAGCGGTATAACCCATCGCCATTCGTCGTTCCCATGTTGTCAATACCGGTGGCGGCATTGTGCAGTGTAACTCTGGCGTTCGGGACTGCGGCGCCATTGACATCCGTGACTGTGCCTTGCACATTGCTGCTGAACTGCGCGTAGCAAAGAGTGAACCAGCTGCAGAGCAGTAGCAGTACGGCAGAACTTCGGCTCTTCTTCAAGTTTCTAAGCATCATGCCTCCCAAATGTCAGAGCATTGCACCTTTGTCGGCGCGGCCCGGCTTGCGTGGACCGGTGTGAAATGTTTTATTGGATCGCGGTTGGAGGATAGATGGGAGAAGCAATGTGTGTCAAGAAGAGTTTCGAATATAGACTCGCCTGATAGTGAACACTATGATTCGGGTAGATTTCCGCGGGCTCCTCAATACCCTGAATACATTGATGATTGCAAATTTTCAATCACTGCGCAGGGCCTGAAGGCCATACCTTTCACGGCTTGCTACTACGGGCTAACCTCGGCCGCCTGCTGGGAAAGCAGGCGCCATGCACTCATCGACTGTTTCAGATAGATTCCAGGATCGCCCTTCAGTCCGTAGCACTGGATGCCGATAGGCCCGCGGTACCCCGCTCTTGTGATGGTGCGGACCAAGCCGGTGACATCGTAGTCGCCGCGGCCGAGAGGCTGAATCAGCGTGCTCCAATCCCGGCCTTTTCTGTCCGCGCCGTTGATCGTGACTCCGTACAGGCTTGGCATGGCTCGTTTGAGCAAGCGGTCGAACTCCGGGTCGAACCCGGAGCGTAATTCGTGGCAGAGATTGAACGTGACCCCCACATTGCTTCGCTGGACCTGTTCTGCAATCCGCACGACGTCTCTAAACCGTGCCAGGTAGAAGCTATAGTGTGGATAGAGCGCAACGCGAAGATTGGCTCGGGAGGCGAGATCGGAGACGCGATCGACGGCTTGGATTGCCCGCTCTTCCGCTCCGGAGTCGCCTTTTGCCTCGTTCCCTTGAATGGCAAGCCACACCACGGTTCCGCGCCCTTTCAAGGCCTGGATCGCGGCTTCGATATCCGGCTCGTACTTTATCTGGCCATTGCCGATATCCACAGTCAACCAAAGGAAGAGCAACTGGAGATGCGCCTCGTCCATGGCCCGCAGACGTTCGGAGATCTGCTGCGCATGATCAAAGACGGTTCCCTCAAATCCATATTGGCGCGCCAAGCCGGCATGCTGCTCCGGAGTGATATCGCCAAACTCGTACGCGAAGATTGGATTTGGCAGGCCAGAGCCGCTGCCGCCATTGAATCCTTTCGCCTCGATGGCCGCAAACGCGACATAGGAGGCTGCAGTTGCTTTGACAAATGCCCGACGGCTCATGCACACCATGCTGCGCGTCTCCTTCTCAATCGACTGTGCAAATACTCTATTGCAATTTCTATCTTCATAGTTTACGAATGAGAGTCGCGCGAGGCTTTGGATGGAAGCCTCCCCATTCATACAGGCTTTGCTGGAAGCCCCCGCATTTATGCGGGGGTAGGAGCACTTTAGCGCTCCGGGAAGAGTTCGACTCTGATCATGATGCGCTTTAGCGCTGGCATCGGGAAATCCAGGGCTAAAGCCCATTTCAAAATCGGACGCTTTTCCAGATCCCCCCTGCTAAAGCAGGGGGCTTCCACCGAAAGCTCTTTCACTCTGAAGAGATGCGGTTGGCGCACCGTTCTTTTGCTTCCGCTTGCGGCCTTAGCGATCTGGGGCCAGTTCGCGCATGCGCAGAGCGAGGCTTCCGAGCCTACGCCACGCCAGGAATGGACTGCGGAATGGATCTCGCATCCCACGGCTCCACTGCGCGAGCCGGCTGTCTTCCATTTCAAGAAGATTCTGCGCCTCGACAAAAGACCGGCACACTTCAACGTACTGGTAAGCGCGGACAATCGCTTCATCCTATTTGTCAACGGAATCCGCATCGGCAGAGGACCGGCTAAAGGAGACCTTGCGCATTGGCGATATGAGACATTCGACCTCGCGCCTTCACTCCATCCGGGCGAGAACGTTCTCAGCGCGATCGTCTGGAACTTTGGTATCTATGCCCCGTTAGCGCAGTTCACCGATCGCACGGCGTTCCTCATGCAAGGCGAGAGCAGCGCGGAAGCGGCCGTGAATACGGGACCTGCGTGGCGGGTCGAGCAAGAGCCGGGATTCAGCTTTCTTCCTCGCTTGGCGAACGGATTCTTTTTCTATTGGGCGGCCGATCCCGGCGAAAAGCTCGATGCGCGTCTCTATGATTGGAATTGGCAGCGGCCGGGCAACTCCGCCCGCTCACACTGGGTAGCGGCCGCAACCGCGGTCCGGGAGTCGATCTACTCGAACGCGGGGAGGCCAAGCTCGCGCGGAGATCAAGGGTTAACCAGATGGGCCATGGTTCCCGACACCTTGCCGCAAATGGAGTTCCGTCCAGTACCCGTGGGGCGTGTTGCGCGGACGAATCTTGCCGGCGGCGCTATGTTTCCCGGTCATCCGGTCACGATTCCTCCGCACCGCAAGGTCGAGATTCTGCTCGACCGGCAGACGATGGTCACCGGGTATGCGGCGCTTGCCGTCAGCGGCGGCCGGGGCGCACGTATCCGGATTGGCTATACGGAAGCGCTATACGATGCCAATCAGCAAAGAGGCAATCGTAATTTTGTCGGAGACCGGCGAGTTCTCGGACTCTTTGACGAATTTATGCCCGACGGCGGGAAGGACCGCGTTTTTCAGCCGCTCTGGTTTCGCACTTGGCGCTATCTCGAATTGAAGATCGAGACAGGCGCCGCTCCACTTGAACTCCGCAGCTTGAAGGTGAACTTCAGCGCCTTCCCTTTTATCGAGCGCGCGCAATTTTCATCCAGCGATCCTGAGCTCGAGAAGATTTGGAATATCTGTTGGCGCGGCGCGAGGCTGGGCGCGCACGAGACCTACATGGACACTCCATTCTGGGAGCAGTTGCAATATATCGACGACACGCGCATCCAGACACTAATCTCTTACACGGTTGCCGGAGACGGGCGTTTGGCGCGCCAGGCCCTGCGAGCATTCGACAGCTCCCGCATACCGGATGGCATTACCCAGAGCCGCTATCCAAGTCAGCTTCCCCAATTCATTCCTAACTTCTCGCTCAGTTACATCAATATGCTGCACGACTATTGGATGTACCAGCCTGACGAGGCCATCCTGCGGGAGTTGTTGCCGGGCACGCGATCCATTCTCGAATGGTTTTACGAGCGGCAGCTTTCCGGCGGCTTCTTAAAAAAACTGCCCTATTGGGTTGCGATTGATAGTCCCCCTGGAGTGAAGAATTTCCCTAGACTGGATCGCGATGGAAGGTCGGCGCTGGTAACCCTGCTCTTCGTAGATGCACTGAAGGACGCGGCGGCGATGGAAGATGCCTTCGGAGAGAAAGATATTGCCGCAAAGGAACGCCAAGGCGCCGACAAGGCCTCAGCCGCGGTATACAAAAGCTGCTGGAATGCCGGGCTGGGGCTTCTTGCCGATACGCCTGACCAGAACAGCTACAGTGAGCATACAAATATATTTGGAGTTTTGACAGATACAATTCCCGCGCGCGATCAGGCCGGCGTGATCCGGAAACTCATCGCATCGCATTTCGGCGAAGGCGCCACCGCGGCTCCGGGGATGGCCGAGGTGAGCTACCACTATCAGTTCTATCTCTCGCGCGCGATCGATAAGGCCGGCTTGGGAGAAGAGTACTTGAGCACTCTGGTCCCCTGGCATACCATGCTCGCGCTTGGATTGACGACCACCCCGGAGTACGCCGATCCCACCCGCTCCGATACGCACGCATGGAGCGCGCACCCGATCTACGATCTGCTGACGATTGTCGCGGGAATTCACCCCAGCGCGCCGGGTTTCGCCCGGGTAAGGATCGCTCCCTCTCCTGGAAATCTCAAGACCTTCGATGCTTCCATGCCCCACCAGGATGGCGCAATCCGGGTCCGATACACGCGCCAAGAGAACACAGCGGACTTTGTCGTTACGCTGCCGGAAAATCTCTCCGGAGAACTGGTGTGGGACGGCCGGCATTATCCGCTCGAACCAGGCACCAAGGAGACTGCAGCTACCCGCCGCCTCTCTTTCATTCTAGAGAGTAGGCGGGTGCCTCAGGTTCGCGAAGCTAACCTGGGTCCGTTTTTCGAGAGTTGTAGAATCCCAGGATCTCTGGTTTGTGTTTAGACAAGCGGGAATCCGACGGAGCGGCGCTCTACATTGGATCGATAAATTCCGGTGAAGATCTCCACCACCTTCCGTCCCTCCTCGCCTGTGACCAACGGCGGGCGTCCGCTGCTAATTGCCTCAAGGAAGTCCTGAATCTGAAGTTCGTGATAATAGCGCGTACTGTCCACTTTGCTGAAGCTGGCCCGGTCTTGCAATTGAAACTCACTCAGCAGATCTTGTTCGCCGGGTACTGTCCACAGGTCATTGAATGGCGGCTCGATGATTTCCGACATACCGGCAACGAATGTGGCTCCCGTGTCGGTCTGTACCCCTACGGAGGCGCCGGTCGATCCATGAATATGCACCTTGGTATAAATCCCCGGCTTTTGCGAAAGGCTGGCAACAATGGCCCCCAAGCCGCCGTTTCTAAAGCGAATTGTAGCCACGGCTGTATCTTCCACTTCAATATATGGGTGGTTCAAATTGCCGGTGAAGCCCCCGATCTCCTCGACCGGTCCCATAAACCACTGGAGCAGGTCCAGTTGGTGGGCCGACTGATTCACAAGAACACCGCCGCCCTCGGTGCTCCATTTGCCTCGCCATGGGTCGGAGCGGTAATAGGCCTCGTCCCGCCAGCTCAGCATGGTGAACGTCCCCGGCACCGGAGTCCCGATCTTACCCGCGTCGATGGCCGACTTCATGCGCAACACCGGAGGGAAGAACCGCCTCTGACTTACCACGCCGAGCTGCACATCGCTCTTCCGCGCCGCTTCCAGCATGGCGTCGCAATCGGCGAGGCAGGCAGCCATGGGCTTCTCTATCAGTACATGCGCCCCCGCTTCAGCCGCCTGGATGGCCGCTTCCGCGTGCAGGGGGTGGGGCGTGCACAGGCAAACCGCCTCCACGCCCGCGGCCGAGATCATCTCCTTAATATCTGTATATGACACCACTCCATACTCCCCGGCAAAAGCCCGGGAGCGACCCGCGTTGTTATCGCAGACGGCCACAAATTCCGACTGCGGCAGCGAGTGCAGCGCAGCCGCATGAATCTGGCCAACCTTCCCACAGCCGATCAGGGCGGTACGGAGTTTCCTCATCCTCGTTCATCCCCTTCATTCCGTCTTCCACGCTGAGCCATCCGTGTACTCTTTCGCCGAAAGTATAGCGTTCGCCTCGCGTTGTTTCCTTTTGCATTCGCGTTGTCTAATGAGAGAGTCCTTTGGAGATGCTCGGACCTTCACCATGACACCGTTGCCCGCCCGGCGAGAGATTCCCGCTTATTGGCTACGCAATTTGCCCAAAGCGGAACTGCATCTGCATCTCGAGGGCACGGTTTCTCCGGAAACATTGGTCGAATTGAGCCGCCGCCATGACCAGGATGCGCTTACTCTCGAAGAGGCCAAGGCTCTCTACCGGTACAAGGATTTCACCGGCTTCCTGATGGCCTTCAAGGCGGTCACCGAACACCTGCGGGATGCCGAAGACTATGAGCTGATCGCTTATCGCATGCTGGAGCGCCTGGCGATGCAGGGAGTCGTCCATGCGGAGGTGTATGTTTCCGTAGGCGTCATCTATTACTGGAAGCGTGCCGAGTTCGAGCCGCTCTTTCATGGAATGGAACAAGGCCGCTTGCGCGCCGAGGAGCAATTCGGGATCACGATCTATTGGATCTTCGACGCGGTTCGCCATTTCGGACCGGAGCAGGCGGCGCTGGTCTTTGACCGGGCCGCTCAGCTCAGGAGAGAGTTTCCCAGCATCGTGGGAATCGGCATCGGCGGCGACGAGAGGCAGACTGGAGCCGAGCCGTTTCGCGATCTCTATCTCAAGGCGCGCGATGCGGGACTCCGCTTAACCGCTCATGCCGGGGAGACAGTTGGGCCGGAGGGAATTTGGGCGGCGCTCAATATCGGCGCCGAGCGCATCGGGCACGCCCTCTCCGCCCAATTCGATGGGGAGCTGATCGAAGTGCTGGCGGAACGGCAGGTCCCGTTGGAGATGTGCATCTCCTCCAACCTCCGTACCGGCTGCTGCCTGCGGTTGGAGGAGCATCCGGTGCGCCGCTATTTCGATTCCGGCCTGATGATCACGCTCAATTCCGACGATCCGGCAATGTTTGAGAGTGACTTGGAAGATGAATACCGCTTGGCCTATGTGGAGTTTGGCTTTAGCGCCGAGCACCTTCGGGAGCTGGCCGCCAACTCCATCGAAGCCAGCTTTCTGCCCGCCGAGCGCAAAGTAGAGCTGCTGCGCCGCATTGACCGCCTCAAATAATTCTTTGCCGGGCAGTTGCCTTCTCCCTCGTTCTAGAGTCTGATCGAATTAGAGGGCTGTGCGGCTGGTGATCGACGACCGGCCACTCATGGCAAGGGGCAGAAATGTTTTATCATGACCGCATGCAGCTTGCGCCCAGGTTCAGGCGGATAGGTCTGAGAGGCACCAGAAAAGTGGCGGAATTTCTAGAAACCTGTGAAGACGGCGTCACCTTGCGGGTGGTGGGCTGGACCTCTGTCGCGCTTGGTATTGCCGCTATCGGCTTGTACGTCGGCCACGAACTGCGCTCCCGCTACAAATTCAGGCGCCGCACCCCGTATGACATCTTCTCCCACGCCGGAGAAGGCATCCCGGCGGCCGATTACGGCATGGGCATTTAGTGCATTTTTGACCCAAACCTTTGCCTTTCTTTCTGTCATTCCCGCAGGGAATCTGCTTCTGCCCTCGGAAAGGCAACTGCGCGTACGAAGCCTGTAGCGTCGCAAATCGGCACAATCGAAGGCGACACAGTTACAATTATGCACATGCGGCAGACGCCGCCAGTGCACATCCGTTTGGCGGCGCCTGCGCGGAAACCTCGTCTAATTCGTCGTGTAACTGGAGCGGATTACAAAGTCAACGCCCCGCTGCTGATTGATCCTCACTGTCCGCCCAAGATCGAGCGCTTGAATGGGAAGAAGCCCTTCGGTTCCGTCGAAGGCCCAATACCGGATCCGCCTGCCGTCTTCGAACCAGTAATTTCTAACCAGCACACCTCCGCCATTCTTTAGTATCAGCGCCGTGCCTTCGGCGTTCGCGGCCTGGGCCGACTCTGAAGGCAGCGTCGCGCCCGCTGGCGGGGTGGACATCGCGTCCCGCAGGCCCGGCGCTGTGCTGCCCGGATCCGGCCGGAAGGCTCCCGGCTTCAATAGACGCCGCTCCGGGGCGATCCCCGCGGCATCCTCCGGAATGGGCAGATCCTGCATCAGCTTCATGCTGACGCGAGTCTCGCCCTTCAGGGTCGGCCTGGGACCACGCATGGGAAGAGTAATAATCTTTTCCGGCCATAAGACCGGAACCATCCATTCCACTACGTCGCGGCCGGCGTGGCCCTTGCCATGGATCTTTCCCTCGTTGTCGACCGCCAGATGCGGCACCGAGGTCACCTTGGTAGAGAGAGGAATCTCCGCGCCGGGCAATAGAATCCGGTCAAAATCAAGCTGCATCCAGCCCTTTCCCCAGAAATGTCCGGGATTGCGGAAGTCGGTGAAGTGGCCCTCCAAATAGGCGCCCCGTGGCAGCACGGAGACACCGAACTCGTATAGCGGCCCGGCATCGCATAAGACCGGGGTCTCCGGCCGCGGCTGTCTTGGAGGAGATATTGGACTCGCTGAGTGTGCATTGCAGGATGGTTCCCGCCGGGACGATGACTTCCTCACCTCGGAGGGCTGCGGACGTTACGAGGGCGATTGCGAAGAGGATTGCTGCATGGAGTCGACCCGTCATATTCCACCTCCGGACGGGGAGTTGCCACTGGGTTGCCCAGTTGGAAGCAGGATCAACTTGGAAACGCGCAGATGGCAGTTTCGAGGAAGAGCGGCGTGCCTGCTTCTCAACCATCTTGGACCCGGAAACCGGGGCCGTCAATTTGAACTTTTGTTAAATACGCTCTCTCCGGCGCAGGGTGGTTGCCGGATCGCGCGAGGCTGGTGAAGCTCCGTTTACAATCATGAAAGTCGAGGGCCTATAGCTCAATTGGTTAGAGCAGCGGACTCATAATCCGTTGGTTCCAGGTTCAAGTCCTGGTGGGCCCACCGAGCAAACTCAAAAATCGCATGCGATGTTTGCATAATCAAGTAGTCGCTACCAGCAACTCCTCCGATCTTCCTGCCCGGAGGCCGTCCGCCCTACCGCCAAAGTAGCGCTCGCTAAGAGTGGCTCCCGGCACGTGCTGGACTTCTCTAAACCCGGCCTCGCGGGCCAACGCCAGCATCTCCGGCGGGGTAAAGAAACTGAGGAAAGGCGTCCCGCTTGTTCGTGCCCCTTTTTCCGCTGCCTCACGCCCAGGACGCTCCTCCGGTTCGGCAAATTCAAGCGGCAGGATGAACGTCATGGCCAGCGTGGAGCCGGGGGCGAGCGCCGCGGCCTGGCGCAACGTGGCCGCGATCGCGTCCTTCGTGAGATACATGCTGACGCCGGTGGAGGCCACGACGGCTGGCTGGCCGGCGTCAAAGCCGGCAGTCTTGAGCCGCTCCCACCAGGAACCGCCCGCCTCGAAGTCGACCGGCACGAGCCGCAGCCACTCCGGGATGCCGAAGCCGAGCTCCATCAGGCGCTGCCGCTTCCACCCCTGAGGACAAGGCTGATCGACCTCGAATATTCGCAGACCGGAGGCGATCTCCGGCCGGCGCTGGGCGAAAGTGTCCAGGCCGGCTCCGAGGATGACATACTGCCCGACGCCGCGGCCAACCTGTTCCACAACCAGATCCTCGATGAAGCGAGCACGGGCCACGATGGAGGCGCGGAAGACGCTCGTGGCGTGGGGGTCCATGTCCGGACGGCGGCGCCACCCGTCATCCGGAGCCAACAGCTTAAGGCCAATTTCGTCTTCGAGCACATGCGGCGGCGGATCGACCTGCACGTGCATGGCCCGCCACAAGGCAACCCGCACCGCGCTGCTCTCCGGTGCCGCGGTTTGCTCATCGTGCATGATCTTCTCTCCTTTCAACTTGAGTTGATCCGAACAGCCAATGAATCTGGATGATCATCCCTGGGAAAGATGCGGCATTCCAACCGGCACTGAAATATGAAATTAGACACGTAAGCTCATTTCTTCTATACGCTTAATCCGGCAATGAAACCGGCAAAACTGCGGCGCGTGATGATCTGATTACCAACCCCTCGTGGATGGAGCCGATGCTCCCGCCCGATGGACAGCGGGAGATTGAAGACGCCGCCTTTGATCTCATCACGAAGGCGAGTGGGCTTGCCGGGTGGATCAATCCCGTCGTCACCGAGGCGGTTGGCGCCTTGGTCCGTTCGATGAATTGCTACTACTCCCAATCTCATCGAAGGACACAATACTCATCCCCGCGACATCGACCGAGCATTGAATCATGACTATTCCACGGAACCGAACTGCCCTATTACACGCAGCTTTTCGAGCATCTCGCGTGAGCAGCACGCTTTCAGTTTTTAGCGGAATTTCTTAAGAATCAGCCTGTTCCTGGACTGGAAAATATGAAGGTTCCAGCTACGCGTGGGCGAGTGACAAGCGCTGGCTCGTCGATGAAGACACTGCTCCTCTCCAACATCCAGAGGCTCTGGCTCCAGCCTGCTGCCGCACTGGCAATCCCAAGGCGCTGGATATCTTGCTCCAAGCCGTGCAGAATTCAGAGCAAGTGAGGTGGGATGGTTTTGTGCGAGTACAGAGGGCGGCTTGCGCCCTCGCCTACCGGGCTTCTTCACCTTGGACACGCGCATACATTCTGGGTGGCGTATCGGAGGGCGGCAGCTGCCGGAGGCACTCTGGTGATGCGCAACGAAGATCTCGATCCGGAGCGTTCGCGCCCGGAATTCGCCCAGGCCATGCTTGAGGATCTCCGCTGGTTGGGAATCGAGTGGCAGGAAGGGCCGGATATTGGCGGCCCTTTTCCGCCTTACACGCAAAGCGAGCGGCGCAGCTTCTATCTAGAGGCCTGGCGCCGGCTGCTGCACGCGGGCTGGCTCTATCCCTGCCGCTGCTCCCGCAAGGACCTCACCCAGGCGGCGCAGGCGCCGCATGATGACGAAGCGATCTATCCTGGGACTTGCCGTCCGGCCTCGCCCCTTGTCGCCACTTTGGCCGCTGCGCCTGCCGGAGTCAACTGGCGCTTCCGCGTCCCCGCAGGCGAGGCAGTCGAATTTGTGGATGGCCGCCTCGGTCCACAGCGCTTTCTAGCCGGCCAAGACTTCGGCGATTTCCTTGTCTGGCGGCGCGACGATGTCCCCGCCTACCAGCTTGCCGTAGTGGTTGACGATGCGGCCATGCGGATCACCGAGGTGGTGCGCGGCGCCGATCTGCTGCGCTCGACTGCCCGGCAAATCCTATTGGCTCGGGCGCTCGGCATCGCCTCGCCGGCTTGGTATCACTGCGATTTGTTGCTGGATGCGCAAGGCCGGAGGCTGGCCAAGCGGCATGACGGATTGAGCCTCCGCACTCTGCGGCGCCAGGGCAAGCAGCCTGCGGAGCTCGTTCCCCCAAGCGGCCTCCTGCTTAACAGGGGGCGCGCTGGGCGTGGTAAGTCCCGCGAGGGACGGCTGAAAGAAAGCTGAAGACAGACAAGAATGCCTGCACCCTTCGGTCGTTTCGCATTCGCAGTTGCCTTTCTTTCTGTCATTCCCGAAGGGAATCTGTTTTTCGAGTTCTGAAGCGCTCCGACCTCCGTATGAATGCGGGGCTTCCACCCAAAGATCCTATGCGAATATTCTTGACAGCCGTGTAATGGCGTGAATATCATCCTCCGGACTGAGACGTCTCATAAATTTCGCGCTTCGAAATACACCGGTTTGTTTAGGCCGTGGTCCAAGACGTTTTGGCACTCAACATTTAGGAGGATCGATATGCAAGCGTGGCGCAAAATTCAGAAAGCACCGATTATGGCAGCGACTCTGCTCGCCGCTTGCCTGTTAGTGGTTCCGGCATTTGCCCAGGAAAGCTCAATCTCCGGCGTCGTCGGGCGAGTCACCGATACCTCGGGAGCCGTCGTGCCCGGTGCCACCGTCCATGTCGTTAATACCGCGACGAGCGCCGAGCGTACCACCACCACGAACGGAAGCGGCGACTTTTCCGTCCCTGATCTGCCGCCCGCCAACTACTCACTACGCGTTGAAAAGTCCGGGTTTAAAACGGTCTCAATTCCGTCGTTCGATCTGTTGGTGGGCAAAGTTGCCAATGAATCGGTTGTGCTCAATGTGGGTTCGGCCAGCGAGACGATTGAAGTCACCACGGAGGCGCCACAGCTACAGACCGCCGACGCAACCGTTGGCCAGGTCATCGGCCAGAAGCAAATATCGGATTTGCCGCTCAATGGCAGGAACGTTCTACAGCTGGCGACTCTCGCCGCCGGAGTATCTCCGGCGCAGTTCGCAAATACCGGAACTCCAGGGCAGTTCGGCACCCGCCAGCTTTACATTACAGTCGACGGCGGCCGCGCCAGCTCGACCAACTATGTTCTCGACGGTGTGTACGTGCGCTCGCTGCGTTTCAATGTCCTCTCGATGCAGCCTTCGGTCGATACCCTCCAGGAGTTCAATCTTCTGCGCAACAGCTTCTCGACCGAGTATGGCCAGGGTCAAGCGGTGGTCTCGATGGTCACGAAGTCGGGCAGCAATCAGTTCCATGGCACGGCTTATGAGTTCACTCGCAGTGAGATCTTCGATGCCCGCAATTATTTCTCGACATATTCGACGACGCCTCATAAGCCGGTATTCAAGCGCAATCAATTTGGCGCAACCCTCGGCGGCCCAATCATAAAAGATAAGGTCTTTATCTTCGGCGGCTACGAGGGATTGCGCTCGGCACAGGCCATCCCCTTTCAGGGACTCTTTCCCACTCCGGCCCAGTTAGGAACCCCGACTTACCAGTTTGCCCAGGTGCTTCAGCCGTCTTTCCCGGTGCCGAATTGCACGACCTGCGGTTCGAACAACTATTCCGTGGTCCAGGTTGAGCCCAATAACTACGACCAAGCTGTCGTCCGCTCGGACCAAACGCTCTCCGCGAAACATAGCCTCTTCGAGCGTTATATCTACTACACCGCCACTGAGAACGTACCCTCGGTACAGAGCGCGGTGAGTTATCCCCAGCGCGGCCAGAACCTAAGCCTCGGGGATACTTACCTGATCACCTCAAGCCTGGTGAACGAGGTCCGCATCGGATACAACCGGGCGTATGGCTTTACCAACGAGGTAAACCCCGTGCCCGGTAAGAACTGGGTTGCCTTGGCTGGGCTGCAAAACGTCGGCGGCGGAGTCAATCCTAGCGAGTATGGCAGACCCTCCATCACCATCACTGGATTTACGGGACTAGGCGAGGGCGGCAACTCTCAGGGGGATACGGAAAACATTTACAGCATCGGAGATACGGTCAGCGACGTGATCGGAAAACATACCCTGCGGGCAGGCGCTCAGTTCCAGTATCGCCAGATTACCCAGCTTGAAGATACTCCCGCGCGCGGCAGCTTCACCTTTGGCGCCACAACCAACGCCGCTGGAGCAGTTACTGCCACCCCATTACAGAATTTTATGAACGGGATTTGCACTATCTGCCAAGCCGGCGCCGGCAGCTCGCTAGGCCACTACACCGACAACACTTATGGAATCTTCATGAATGACGTCTGGCAGGTAGGCCATGGTCTTACTGTCAATTATGGCATTCGCTGGGAGTATGTCGCGCCCTTTGTCGAAAAGAACGGACTGGCGGGGTCGTTTGACCCTGGCTCGCAAAAGATCGCCTTTCATAAAGTGCCGGCCAATATTCCTCCAGCGGTGCTCCCCGTCGCAAATCTAACTCCCAACTTTTACCCTGCGGGCATTGTGCAACCCTTCAAGAAAGGCTTTGGCCCACGTGTTGGTCTCGCGTACCAGGCCAGCCCCAGAACAGTCGTGCGCGCCGGCTACGGCATTTACTACGAGAATACCAACACCAACGAGCTGCAGTTCCAGCGCAACCTCCCTCCCTTCTACTTCAACGCCACGCTCAATAATCAGTTGGTACAGCAGATGATTCCGCCGCTGGACCAACTTACTTCCATCCCCGCTCCTTTCACCCTGAACCCCAAAAACCGTATTCCTTATACTCAGGAATGGACCGCGAGCGTGCAGCAGGATCTGGGCCACCAGGTTTTGCTCGAGATCAGTTACACCGGGAGCGCGACCCATAAACTCTGGAAGCGCTACGACCAGAACGAAGACAGCATCGCTAACATTGGCGGTCCGTCAACGACGCGTCCCTATCCACAGTTCCTGCACGGAATGTTGACCAGTAGCAATGTCGGCAACGCCAACTTCAACGGCTTGTCGGTGAAGCTCGAACAACGCTACCGCGCCGGGCTCTTTTATCTCGTCAACTATCAGTTCTCCAAGAACCTGGACAATAACTCAGGCGAGGCAGACGCTAACGATACCTCCTACTCGACGCATTTCAACTTCGATCACTCCTATTCGAACTTCGATACTCGTAACCGTGCGGTTGGCAGTCTCGGATATGAGCTTCCCTTCGGCACCGGAAAGCGGTACTTGCAGACCGGCATCGGCAGGGCAATCGCAGGCGGCTGGCAGGTTCAACCCATAGTTCAATTGCGCACCGGCTTTCCCTTTTCAGTCACCGGTGGATCTGGCTCCTGCGCCTGCGGCACCTACGTCCCGCAGCGGGTAAACCTCGCTGCAGGCCGGAGTCGGGTAAGATCGCTCATCCCGGCCCGTTCCACTGGTTTGACGCAACTGCCTACGTGACCCCGGTGGCAAACATCTCTACGGGCGTAGGTCCGCAGGGAGTGGTAACACGCAATACCCTAACCGGGCCTGGAACTGCCGAGGTGGATTTCTCGGCAATTAAGAACTTTGCCATCGTCGAACGGCTCACAGGGCAGTTCCGTGCCGAGGCGTTCAATATCATCAACCATCCCAACTTCGGCAATCCGTCAAACAATATTTCTTCGGCGAATGTCGGACAGGTCTCCGCGACGTCGGCCGATAACAGGGACATTCAATTTGCCTTGAAATTGCTCTGGTAGATTTGTCATCTCGACCGAAGCTCAGCGGAGTTGTTTGGTTTGGGAAGCCCCCGCATTTATGTGGGGACTTCCAACCAAACGGAGGGTATCTATGATCAGGTCCGAAAGAATTGCCAGAGCGATAACTCTAACTAGCCTTTCTATCGGATTTGTCGCGATGGTTTGTCTGTCAAGCGCAGCCGCGCAGCAGCCGGTGCAAAACCAGGCTCATCCACCCAGCCGCTTCCGCGAGCCCGATCCCCTCGATTTCAATGAACACAGCGGCTTCGTTCAGATCTTCGACGGATCCACGCTGAATCATTGGGACGGCGATCCGGCGATCTGGCGCGTGGAAGATGGCGCAATCGTGGGCGAATCCACCACGGCACACCCACGCCATAACAGCTATATCTCCTACCATGGCGAAGAGGCAAAGGACTTTGATCTCAAGCTGGAGATCAAGGTGGAGGACGGTGGCGGAATCGGTATCCAGTACCGCAGCTCGGTAGGATTGCCCTGGATCCGGGGGACGCCCCCGGGAGAGCCTCCTCCAAACCTTGCCTGGATGATGACGGGACCGCAGGCGGATTTCTGGTTTCCTGTCAATCCGAGGAGCTTTGTCTACACCGGCCAGTTTTATTCTGAGAACACAAACCTGGGCATTCTCTCCTGGCGCGGACAGGTCACGGAATCGGAGCCGGGCAAAACGCAACGGCTGGTTGGCAATATTGGAAACCGCGATGCCCTCGGTGGCTATGTGAGGATCAATGACTGGAACCAGTACGAGATTATCGCCCGCGGGGGAACATTCCTCCACATCATCAACGGCCAGTTGATGGCGGTTTACATCGATGACGATCCAACATCGTCGAATAATGCTTCCGGACTGATCGGCATCGAGATAGAAGGGACGCCTTGCAAGGTATCAGTGCGGAATATCTGGCTGAGGAAGCTCAGATAGATAGCAGAGCTTGATCCTGGCTCCCTATTCATGTTGTATTCTGGGGGAGTGTTGGTAAAGAAAATTATGCTCTGGGGGTTTGTCTTCTGCGCCTCCTTCACTCTGCCTGGCGTGACGGCTTCCGCTCAGCAGCCAGCGCAACCGCCTTCGCAACAGCAACCGGCGCATCAACAGCAATACGCGGAGTTTCCTCCCGGCGCGGGGCGGGATACCTTTCTTCGCGTGTGCAGCAAGTGCCATTCTCCGGATAACGTGCTAGCCAGTGGACAGGATCGACAAGGTTGGGAAAATACCCTCAGCAAGATGGCAGACCTAGGGGCCGATGCCACCGACGATGAGTTCACCGCAATTCTGGACTATCTGGTGAAGAATTTCCCTCCGCCGGCGAATAAGGTCAATGTGAATAAGGCGACAGCCGCGCAGCTCGAAAGCGGATTGGCCCTGGCTGCAAAGGACGCCGATGCGATCGTCCAGTATCGAGAAAAAAACGGGGATTTCAAGTCGATCGACGACCTCAAGAAAGTTCCGGGCCTGGACACAGCGAAGCTAGAGGCGAAGAAGAACCAGCTTGCCTTCTAGCAGCCGCTGAAAGCGAGCCAGCGAATGTGGCATGGGACTGCGAAGGCTTGGTCGGTAACCGCACCCAGCTTTGTCATCTCGACCGGAGCGCAGCGGAGTGGAGAGATCTGCGGTTCGTGGGTACCTAACCGCGGATCCCTTTCACTCCGCTTTACTCTGACTCAGATGTGGAAAACCGCAGATCTCTCCACTCCGCTGCGCTCCGGTCGAGATGACAAATTTCTGGTGGCGGCTAAAAGAGAATGATTTTGGACTGGCAAAGCGGAGCGGAGAGACCTACTAACCCGGAAGGGCCGGCCATACCAACGATTCCGGAATCTCGCTGGCGCTTTGCATTAGTACCCAATATTCAGCCTGTAAGCGTCCATTGGCGGGGAGCCAGCGGTAAGTAGGAGTATCGAATAACCTGCCGCGATCCACCATCTCGCGGCGTGATTCCGGCAGGGGAGAAACTCCGAATTCCATTCCGCGGGCGAGAGTGCGGCCACTCCAGGGAGAGCCCCCGCGGCTATGGTTTTCCTCCCAGATCCCCAGCCAAGGAAACTCCGCGCGCTTCCATATATATCCAAATGCCAAATTGAGCGGGGGCGAGAAAGCGATGAAAAAAGCATGCTGGCGTCCCGCATCCGTCAGATGAGCAGTGTATCCACTCGAAACCGGGGCCGGGTTCATCACCCGAAGGTCGGCGGTACTTCCGTCGGAACGCGGAGCCATCGGCCAATCGAACTTCGCTCCTCTCTTGAGATAGGGATGAGCACCGAAATCGCTCTCATAGACTATCGACCGGGTAAGTGAAGCTCGAAATTGAGTACTTCCTTTGACAAGGAATGGCGGACCTAGCGTTACATGCTGCGTCCACGCGATAGGACGGTCTCCGGCGGTGAGATTCTCCACTGACTCCCGAATCCTCAATCCACGGCCGTGGAGTGCAATACACCGCTCAAAGTGAAGCTGGGCCAGAGGCAGATGTACCCGCGATTGAAGTTGGCCATCGGTCTCGGCGATCTCATACCTGGCAATCGAGGCCTCGCCATGCGTCGTGATTCCCGCCGCGGCCTCTTCCGGGGATGGGTCGCCGAAGATATCCAGGCACAAGTTATGGCCCATGATTCCGGCTAGAAGCTTGGCCTCAGAGCCGGCTCCGAAGTTACCGTCCTCGGCAGAGCCGTACTTGGATGGCTCGATCGAAGGCCATGGAGGAACCCAGAGAGGATTCGCGCCGGTGTGCTTATCAAGAATCTCCGCGATGTGGCCGCCTTCCTCAAGCAGAGTAACGTGGAGATGATCGTTTTCGATCGAGGCTGCGCGGCGTCCTTTGAAGATGGTTGCAGGCATGGTCGCTTGGTCTATGGCAGTCTTTTTAGCCAGACGTTTCGCTGCGAGATCTTCACGTTGCCGCCGCCTTCTATCTCAAAACCTATCAGTCCTTTTTTCTGGCTGAATGCCGGGTCGAGGTCAACCAGGATTGCCATGACATGTCCGTTGACGATATGGATGAGCGTGTTTCCGTCTGCGATAACTTCTACCTGATTCCAATCACCAGGTTTGATAAACGACTTAAGTTCGTCGGAACTCCCTAAAGTAGCCAGCAGCCGCGGCCTCTTTTGCGGATCGGTTTCCACCATCTGGCCGCGCCAGGCGACAATCCCACGGCTGGTGCCTTGCTCGTAGAGCTGCCCGGTATATTTATTCGCGTAGTCGAAATCGGCTTGGTAGCCCTTCATATTCCACTTAGCATACTTTCTCGCCAGCGCCTGCCTGTTTTGGAATTGCCGCTTTTGCCCAAGCGTCGTTTGCGAGAGCCTCTGCGCTGGCATCCGCAGCAGCGGCGGAACGTTGAGGCTGCGATATTGGATACCTCCATTGGCGCCGGAGCCTTCGAGTTTCATCTCCGCTTTGAGCTCGAAGTTGGCCGGCTCGCCGCCCCGCCAGATGATATTCGTCGTGCCCGAGGGATGCTCGGGGCTGGATTCTCCCACAATGGCTCCGTTTTCCACATGCCAGATATCGGGAGCACCATCCCAGCCTTTCAATGTTTTACCGTCGAAGATCTGCGTCCAACCAACATGATCGTTGAAGTCGATGGGTTCGGGCTGGGTGAAGGGGCTGGCGAAGCTGCGAGCTGCAGGATGCCTTTGCTGAGCAGCGGAATGTGGCAAGGCGAAGAAGCAGAGCACCGCCAGCGCGATTACCGCGGACGCCAAAAGCGCGCCAGGTAGCTCCGGATGAAAAAATTGACGAATCACTTTAGCTGACATTGTCTTCTCCCGCGGAATCCACCCGCATTCAAACCGATCGAGACGGCCCGGCCTTCTCCCATTGCCTTGTCTTCGCGGATCGCAAAACCGCGTCAGTCACATACTCGGTGGCCAAGCCATCCCGGAAAGTAGGCGACGCCGATTCATTTCCGCCGAGGGCCTTGAGGAAATCGGCAACCTGATGAATGAAGGTATGCTCATAGCCTATTTGCAGTCCCGGCACCCACCAATGCTTCATATAGGGGTGCTCGCTATCCGTGATATGAACATTCGTCCAACCTCGCAGCCGCCCCTCTTCCCGGTAATCGAAATACTCCAGGCGGTGGAGATCGTGAAGATCCCACGCAGCCGATGCCTGCTCCCCATTGATCTCAAGAGTAAAGAGCGCTTTGTGGCCGCGGGCATAACGTGTGGCCTCGAATAAAGCCATTGAGCCATTCTCAAAGCGGCCGAGAAACATGCTCGCATCGTCAATGGCGACCGGCTCAACCTTGCCGGTAAGATTGTGCTTGCGCTCTTTGATAAATGTCTCCGTCATCGCCGTTACTTCGACAATGGGGCCATTCAACCAAAGCGCCATGTCGATATTATGGGCGAGCAAATCGCCTGTAACACCGCTGCCCGAGACGGCGGCATCCAGACGCCACAGGCCCTCACCACCTTGCGGCAGATCCTGGGAAATTGTCCAATCCTGCAGGAATTGCGTGCGGTAGTGGAAAATTCGGCCGAAGCGTCCTTCATCGATCAACTGCTTCAGCAGCATTACGGCGGGGACACGGCGGTAGTTATACCAAACCATGTTGGGAACGCCGGCGGATTCGACCGCATCGGCCATCGCCTTCGCTTCGGCCGCAGTACGGCCCAGAGGCTTTTCGCAGAGCACCATTTTTCCCGCCTTCGCGGCGGCAATGGCGATCTCCGCATGGGTATCGTTGGGACTGGCGATATCGATCAGGTCGATATCGCTCCGCTGAACAAGTGTGCGCCAATCGGTCTCCACCGACTGGTAGCCCCAATTTTCAGCAAATTTTTTTACCCGTTCCGGGTTGCGGGCGCAAACAGCTTTCAACACCGGCTGGTAAGGTACGTCGAAGAAGTGCGGCGCCTGAAGAAACGCATTGGAGTGCGTGCGTCCCATGAAACCGTATCCAACCAGACCGATGTTCAGGTTCTTCCTTGCCATGACGATTCGCGATTCTCCTCGCTCAATCCCAGCCGTGGGCATTTCGAACTGCAATCATTGTCCCCAGGACATCGCGCCATGTCTCGGCAGCCATCATCGTCGCATTAGGAAACATGCAGCCGTCCCAGCAGATATGCTGATAGGCGCGGGTTGGCGCACCGTCGTCTTCATCGCGCATCCACAGGCCGGCGACCTTGACGATGTCCATCTTGCCATGCGGATCATTCGCCGGGCAGTGGCGCCCGGTCTTATCATGCGAGCCCGATCCCCTCACCGTGCCGTCGTTCTGCGCTACGTGGAAGTCGATCGTCCATGGCCGCAGCGCACGGGTCACTTTTTCGAGCGCCTCCATCAACACTCCCTGCTGGCTCCAATCGAAATTCTCCGGCAGAAGCCGGTCTTCGGGGGCGTTGTATCCAAGGGTATAGAGAAGGGAGTGCGCCATATCCGCCTGGAAGCCGATTGTCTTGGGGCGGCTCACCATCTCCAGCAATTCGACCATTCGCCTCCAGCTATGCATCCCGCCCCAGCAGATCTCTCCCTCCGCCGCCAGGCGCTCGCCGTAATCTTCGGCAATGATGCAGGCCTCGCGGAAGGTCTCGGCGATTCGCTTGGTATTTCCCGCAGGGTCTTTGGCCCAATCCGCCGGGCTGGCTGCGGAATCGATTCGCACCACTCCATAGGGGCGAATACCGATCTCACGCAGCTTCTTACCCGTACAGCAGGCCTTACGGACCTGGGTCAGGAATCTCTCCCGATCCTGCTCCGAGCCCATCGCAGAGCCGCCTCCTGTAGGCGGCCAAACCGGAGCCACCAGAGAGCCGGCAACCAGGTTGCGCTTTGCCAGGCTGTCGGCAAGACGCTTCAGATCGTCATCCGTTGAATCGATATCCGTGTGCGGCAAAGACAAAAACAGATCGACTCCGTCGAACCTGACGCCGTCCACCTCAGCCGCTGCCGTCAGGTTCAGCATGGTTTCAAGGGCGATCGGCGGCTCGGAGTCCGGTCCTTTGCCGACGATTCCAGGCCACATCGCATTATGAATCGCGGGGTGCTTGTGCTGATTTACGGTGCTCACGGTTCCTCGATTTATTTCTTGCGCAGCGGCTCCGCTTCCGGATTTCCAGGTCCGAAATGTTTTAGCAGGACCAGCGGATCGCACTCGCTCGGATTTTCAATACGCACGCCTTCTTTGGCCGCAGCCGCGGTGACAAAGATTTCATCTTCCGTCATCTGGCCGAAGCGAATCATAGACGGAGTCCCCACCGACCGCTTCCCCAGCATTCCGCGACCCTGCGTCAGGATCGCGCCATATGCCGCGCTGTCTTTGATGGTCACGGTACGCTTGGGTAGCACGGTCAATTCCTTTGCCGAATAGTAGCGTGTCCCATAGGTGACCCACACCTCGCGGTAGCCCTCCGCTTCCATCTGTTCTACCGGTTTGACGGGGCGCGGGAATGTTTTGTTGGTCTTTGCGAATTCGGGATTCACGTTCGCCTCCCAGTCCAGCATGCTGACCAGGTAATCCAGATCCTTATGGAACTCAGGTCTGACATCCTTAGTCAACAAGCTCCAGTCGACCATGCGCCCTTCGACTTCGGACTGAAACATGGCAAAGACGTCGCTGTTCACCTGCGGCTCGTAGGTCACAAGCGATCCCGGAGCGTGCAGAATTCCAGGATCGATCTGCCATCCTGTGCCGGGTTCGAGACGATAGGCGCGCGAGTGAAAGAGAATTCCGTTGTCACCCTGGTTCCATCTCTCCAGGCATCTCCGGATGTCTTCCTTGGTCGTGCCCGGCTCGAGACCCATGTACGTGTGCGGAAAATCATTCTGCACCTGATTGTATTGCGGAGGAAAGTAGTAGGCTTCCGGCTTTCCCTTCTGCCCCACCAGTTTGGCGAAGGCGTCGCTCTGGTGCATGTGGTGGGGGATCGGCCCGGTGTCGTCGAAGAATTTGCAGAGCAGATTCCATCCGCCTTCGCGCTCCATGACATCCGCACCAAGCAGCAGATCTCCGACGGTTTCTACTGCCTCTTTCAAAAGGAATTTCTCGCCTTTGTCGGGGTGAACGTAACTCAGCCCTTCATCGGGCAAAGTGTGCGGTCCGTTAGAAGCCTTTGTGGTCGAGGAGAACCAGCGCTCGTTGATGCCGCCCCGATGGCCACCGAACGCGTAGAGGTCGTCGGGATGCAACTTCAATCTTCTGCCCGGGATCATAAACGAACGCGGCACCCAGCAGGGTTGCAACCTCAAAATACCTGCGCCTGCGCCGATTACTTCCTGCACTTGGGAACGATTCCGCATTCTTGACCCTGCTTTCTGTCCGATGACCCGGCTTGTTATCGATGTGTAAGTTCCAAATGGAACAGCCTTGCGAAAAACTCTGCCGTGTCTTTGCTTTTCTTTCTGTCATTCCCGAAGGGAATCTGCTTTCCTATTTCGGCGCTGTTAGCTGCCCTTCGCTCCAGAAATCGAGTAGCCCGAGAGACCAGAAGCAGATTCCCTGCGGGAATGACAGAAAGAAAAGCAACTGCGAATACAAAGGCCGGGATTTAAGGATCCAAACCCCTTCGCCAATCCAGGGTGCCCCATATCTGGCGCGCTCTTTGCGTCAGATGTGGGAAACCACAAACCTCCGCAGCCTATTTAGCCCCGCTCCTTTCTAATGCTCCATGGGAATTCCGAAGGAGTAGAGCGTGTTGTCGTGAGTGGTAAAGAACACATGGCCACCGCCGACGGACATTCCGGAAAGGTGAGTGTAAGTCTGGATTGCGTCCCCACTTGAATACAGCTCCTTGCCGGTCGCGGCATCAAGAGCATAAAGAGTGGCATGGGTTGAAGCCTCACCGCCGGCCAGCGCAAAGACAACTCCATTGGCAATCGCGGGCGGCGCGGGATTGATCAGGTCGCGCGAGATCCAGCTTGGAGTCAGCACCGTCTTGCCGTTCTGCTCTTCGACCTTGAACGCGACGATGCTGCCGTGCGGCGCAGAGCCGTTCATGTTGGCAAACTTCACATCGCCTTCCACTGGGCCTGAGATAGAGGCGTAGACCCAGACCACCCCGCTCTTGTCCCGCCAGGTAGCCAGCTCTTCCCAAGCGCCGCTCTTAGTGGCCTTGGAGATTCTATCGCTCTCGGCCAACGGAGTGTGGTGATCGGGGCCGCCTAATGACTTGCTGTCCAATAAGACGATACTTCCATCTTTACCTGGAGCGGCGATCAGCTCCTTATCCTTATAGGTAAAGACAACCGGAGAGGCGTTCAGGACTTTGCCTTTGTCCGAAGGGGTATACCAGTCCTTCACCTTCAGGTCTTTTGCCGCCAGGGCGGCTACGCTGTCCGGGTAGACGCTCACGGATGGATCGGCCGGCCCACCCCCGGTCTCAACATAGACTGTCCCGTCCGCTCCGATTGCCGGTCCGGCAAGACCGGAAATGCTCAGCTTCTGTGTCTTATAGCTCCTCACCGTGTAATCGGGAGTGCTCATGTCGACAGACCAAGCCGCATTTTGCAGACTTCGACAACGATCCCCGGTCGCGGTATAGAGCAGCTGTCCCTTCAGGTTCAGCCCGGAAACGTCTCCATCCGGCGTCGGCAAAAACTTTACCGCTGGAGCATAATCCAAGCCGGTGGCGAGAATCTGCTCATGAAGATAGCCGTCGCTGGTTAAAACATAGATCCCCTTCAGGCCAAAATTGCCGCCTCCAGCCGCGGCCCCGACGCGGCGTGCGGCGGGAGCCGGCGGCGGAGGCGGAGGAGGTGGAGCATGGCGAGGCCGGGCGCCGAAGTGAATCACCGGCGGCGCCTCCATGACAACCTGAATGTTGGACTCGCCGCACGCTCCGCGCGGGCTTGGGGATTGAAGGTCGAATTTCTTTTGCCAGATCAGGGTGCCCAGTTCGTAATCCACGGAGTACAGAGTATTCGAATCGCCCCAAACCACCATGTCCTTGAATCCGCGGCCGGTAATCAGAAACGGAAAAAGAAGCGGTTCACTGAAAGATTGCGGCTTCGCGGTGTCGTTTCCGAGTTTGATCTTCCACAGAAACTTGAACTTTCCGGTAACAGTTTCCGGGGTGATCTTCGTCTCCGCCTTCTGCCAACTGTTGTGCGCCGGGTCGCCGCCCGCCACCGTCCAATAACCCCGGCCCTGAGCTCGCGCCATGCCCGGCAGAAGAAGCGAGCCGGCGAAACAAAGCGCCAGCCACCGGCCCGGAAAGCTTCGCATCAACCGACTCCCCTCGATTTGATTCCGAGTTTTCATAGAATTTTTCACTCCAGGCCAAAGCAGTAAATCGTTCCGTCGAACGTGCCAAAGATGACGCGCCCCCCAGCCACTGCAATGCCGGATTGATGCAAAAACGATGCGACCTGGTCCCCGCTGGAATACAACTCTTTCCCGGTTTCCGCATTCAGCGCATACAGCTTGGCTGGCACCGAACGTTTTATCCTGTCTTCGGCGCTGTAGAGTCCGCCCTCGGCATCGTTCGTCTGCCCGGTGAATTCACCGGCGGCCAGTACAAACACAATCCCATTGGCAGTTACCGGAGGCTCGGCGCTTACCATGTCGCGCGAGAGCCAGGCAGGAGTCAACTGCGGCTTTCCACCCTGGTCAGTCAACTTGAATGCGATCACACCGCCATGTGGGGTCGCACCGTATGTGATGGGAAATTGGACCGCTGTCGCTCCGCCAATCGGCGCCAGGACCCATCGTGTACCGTCGCTGCCTTCCCAACTGGCAAGGCTTCCCCAGGTGCCTTCGGTCTGAAAATTTGCGTCGGTATTGGAAATCAAAGGAGTTCGGTACAGGGGAGTCTCGTGGTTTGCTCCGCCGAGCGATCTGCTGTCCATCAGAAAATAGCGGCCCTCCTTGCCGGAGGCCACCAGGAGATCCCGTCCCTGGTACGGAAACACCACGGGCGTGACGCCCATATCCAAGTCTCGATTCGTCAGCCATTCGTGATTGCTCGGCGTGTAATAGTCCTTGAGCGTCAGGCTGCCGTTCAAAGAGGTATAGGCCAGCACGCTCGTCGATAACGTATCAGTGGCGGGATCGTAAGGGCCGTCGCCGGTTTCTAAGTAGAGCGTGCCGTCGTTTCCGATCGCCGGGCCGGCCGTCCCGAATATTCCTCCCTGCGGAGCCGAGGAGGAAAACGCCTTCCGGTTGCTGAGGTCCACCGCATACAACTTATTCGGAACCCCGCCACAGCGTTGTCCGGTGGTGGTGTAGACAATGTTATTGCTCAAGTTCAGGCCGTAGGCTTTTCCGTAGACTTCCGGGAGCATCTGGATAGGCGCGTCTTTTTCTTCGCCCGTCGTCAGATCCAATGAGTGCAGATAACCATCGCTGGCGAGTACATAGACAAATCGATTCGCGGCCCCGGCCGGTGTGGCTACCGGCGTTGCGGTTAGGCCATTGTTGCAAATGAACCCGCGGCCTTCTCCCGGTTCCGGCGGTGTATCCGATGACCATTTCAACTGCTTCTGCCAGACGATCGCGCCGCTATCGGCATCGATGGCGTAGACGTCATTCGAACTACCCGCCAGAATGGCCAGCGTTTTGACGCCAGCCGCCGTATGCACGCCGGCAAGAATCAGCGGTTGCCTGAAGGACTGCATGCCCATCGGCTTGTTATCGGTCTTCGCCTTCCAGAGGAGCCGGATGTCCTTCGCGTTATCAACCGTGAGTTTTGTCTCATTCCTCTGCCAGGCGTCGCGCTGCGGGTTGAAACTGTCCGTGGTCCACTCCGCCGGCTCGGTAGTCTGGGCATACGCTCGAACCGCCCACGGGAATGCACAGCCGAAACAAACGATCGCGAGCAAACTGAGCGCCTTTGGTATCACCGTCGATATCCATCCATGAAGATCAAGATTAAGCCCTCCTGATATGAGACGTCTCAGTCGCAGAGAATGGTATAGATCATAGAAGAGGCCTGTCAACTGTCAAGCCGCCCCCTACTTTTTATAACTTTTGAACGTTCGTAGTTGTTTGCGATGCTCCGGGCCTTTTTGTATTCGCAGCTGCCTTTCTTTCTGTCATTCCCGAAGGGAATCTGCTTTTTGTATCGCGGCGTTGTTACCATGCCAATCGCTCCAGAAACCGAGTATGCCCGAGAGAGCAGAAACAGATTCCCTGCTGGAATGACAGAAAGAAAGTCAAAGACGGCGCCGCACCTGACTTTGTCATCTCGACCGGAGTGCAGCGAAGCGGCGTGGAGAGATGACAAATTTATGGAACGGCTAGAAGTTGATGCTCGGGCCTCTGAAATGATTTTCGACAGAGTGAAGCTCTTCACCTGTGGGAGGCAGCCTTCCTGGGTCCTGCGCAATAGGGACTGCTCGAGGACTCGCGGACGATCAGCGTTGCGGGTAATCGGACTTGCTCGCGCGGGCCCTCCCCCATTCCTTTCGCGATCCGCTTGAGCAGGACTTCGACTGCGCGGTACCCAATCTCAAAGGTGGGCTGCACCACAGACGTAACGGCGGGCTGGAAAAAATCCTCCTGCGTAAGTTCGTCAAAGGTGACAAAGGCAAAATCCCTTGGGGTGCTCAAGCCTGCAGCATAGATGCTCCTCAGCGCCGCCAGCCCGGTAACTCCATTGGTCGCGAACAGTGCGGAGGGTCTGCCGGCAGGCTGAAGCAGGCCCCTTTGACACATCCGGGAAACATCTTCCTGCTCAAAACTGCCGGCCCAGATCAGCGAAGGCCGGACGGGAATGCCGCCTCGCTCGAGCGCTTGGCGGTATCCGCGGAGCCGTTCCTGCTCATTGCGCAGAGTAAGAGGGCCGGTGATAATCGCAATCTCGGTGTGTCCCATTGCCATGAGGTGGGATATCGCCATCTCCGCGGCCTGACAATCATCCACGCACACCGAATCCACATCCAGGCCCACCGGCAATCGATCCAGGCACACGGCCGGCGAAGTGGAAGTCAGCAAGGTTGCACTCTCTTCGGCCGACCACCGATGGCCTCCCGCCGCGACCAGCAAGACTCCTTCAACCCTCTGCGCGCGGAGCAGCGCCATCATGTCGACCTCCCGCGCGTGATTGCTCTCAGAATCGAGCACGCTCAGGAAATAGCCTCGCTCGCGAGCTGCGCATTCGGCCCCGCGGATGATCTTGGGAAAGAATGGAACAGTTATATCCGGGACCACCATCCCAAATGTATGCGTCCGGTTGGTCTTGAGGCTGCGCGCGATCAGATTGGGCTGGTAGTTGAGGATCCGAATTGCTTCAAGGACTTTCTGTCGAGAACGTTCACTCACTCCCGTGGAGCCGGTAATCACATTGGACACCGTTCCCGAAGACACACCAGCCAGTTTGGCCAGTTCCTTTTGTGTTGGCGGCATGATCCCAAATCCTACATGAAATGCACGCCGACCACGGGGGCAGGCCCGCTTCGTCAATAAGGCGGACCTCTTCCGGGTAAGGACTGGAATCACTTCTGCAGCCAGACCTCGAAGCCGAGATCGGCAAGACGTATCTCTTTCTTGCGGAAAGGCACCCTGGCCAACATGCCTTCTAACTCCCGCTTCGTATAGGCGCGCTTCAGCAGCATAAATCGGAAGGTGAACAAGGTGAACCAGCGGCTCAATACGCCTGCTCCCATGTTGTTTACGTATTTCCTGATTTCAGACATCGACGTGTCCCGGCGCAAATCGATAATCAACCCGGTCCCGCCCGGACGCAAGACGCGATACATCTCCGCCAGCGCCTTTTCCGGCTCGGAGAAGTTCTTAAACGCAGCCCGGCACACCAGCAGATCGAAGCTGTCGTCTTTGAATGGCATGGCGGAGACATTGCCTTCGAGAAACTCCGGGTTGACTCCTGCCTGCGCCGCATTTTTGCGGGCCAGATCGACGAAGGTCTTGCTCACGTCCAGCCCGGTTACGGTGTACTTGCCGGTGCGCGCCAGTTCGATTGCCAGAAAGCCCGGGCCGGGAGCGACTTCGAGCACGTCGCCCGGAGGCAGAACCGCCGACAGGCGCCCCGCCAGTTCGCGGTACTGGTTCATGTCCTTGCGCATCGTCTTGTCGTACCAGCGGGCTACGGAACCCTCCATTCCCAGTCCCCGGTATCCTTTCAAGGTTGCGGCGGTCATAATAGAATCTCCTTAAATTGAAAGTATCTCTCTAAATCATATTTCTTATAAAATAAGCAATTGAGGGATCTGTGTCAACGGAAAATCGAGCAGCGCTCTCTCAGGCAATGGTTCATCAGATTCGGCACTTTATCGCCGCTACCATTCTCTTCAACCAAAAAGTGGCTGACCAGGCCGGATTACGCCTCACCGACATGCAGTGCATCAATATCCTGGAGCTGCTTGGCCCCACCACGCCGGGTGAGCTGGCGCGACGGACTGGGCTTACTACGGGAGGGATCACCGTCATGCTGGATCGGCTCGAGAAGGGCGGGTATGTCAAGCGGGAGCCGAACCCCAGCGACCGGCGCAGCCTGCTGGTCCGCATCCAGCCCAAGAAATTTGAAAAAATGAATTCTTACTATGGCGAGATCAATCAGCGCTTTGGCGCGATTCTGGAAAGCACTCCGGAACCCGTGCTTAAGACGGTGGTGGATTTCTTCTCCCGGATGAACGAAGTGCGCGCCGAGCCTCCGCTCGGGAAGGCCACCAGGAAAGCCGCTTCGAAAAACGCTCAGCCGCAGCGCTGAGCGGTGTCCCGGATGGTTTTCGACGGAGTACTTAGGGGCTGTGGCCCCACCCAAGGGATGAAAATTGGGTTGAGGAAGTCCAGGTTGGCAATTACACCTACTTTGTCATCTCGACCGGAGCGCAGCGGAGTGGAGAGTTGACAAGTTAGGTGTGGTAGGCCGATGAATGAGCCCTGCGGCAAAACTTTCACGCAAATCTATGTGTGGCTTCCCAGAAGGGCAATGCCCGCCGCAGCGGCGGCAATGCGCAAATCGGCATCCAGAGTCGCCAGGGGCAAACCGCGCCGCTGCGCCAGTTCGAGATAGGCCGCATCATAGACCGTCAGCCGGTAGCGCTCCGCCAACCGCGCGGTAGCGCTCCAAACATGCCGGTTGGTTTCAGGATCGAGATTAATCGGCAAGAGAGCAAGATCGGCAAGCGTGTCGTCCCGGAAGTTCACGTCATTGCGGCCGCGGCGGAGACTCATCTCCAGAACATTGGCAATCTCGAGCCGCCAGTGGGAGGGAACCCGACGCGCCCTTATCGCCGACCTGATCGAAAACGTGACGAATCGCATCCGTTGTCTCGTTGCTGTAGACCCAGGCTAGAGTGGCCGAAATGTCAAGGACCAGGCTCACGGCCGATCCAGGTCCCGATCGGCTTTGAACGCCTCCCAATCGAAACCACCCGATGTCAAGCTTTTGGACCGCGCGCGGATGCGCAGCACAGCCACGCGTGCCTGCTCCCAGTCAGTTCCTCCGGCGGCTGGTATTAGCCGGGCGACCGGCCGGCCGTGACGGGTAATTATGATCTCCTCACCGTGTTCTGCCCGGTCGAGCAGAGCGCCGAGAGTGTTTTTTGCCTCAAAGGCTCCTATTTCTCGCATCGATTCTCCTCTCCCCAGCGTGACAGACTAGCTTAAGCTAGCTTAACATATACACACAACTGATGCGGATTTCCAAAGAGGACCAAAGAGGACAATGGTACTGATCCCGTGTCCACAGACTTCGCCCAAACCGTAAAGCAGCAAGCCGATATTGTTCGCATCATCGGCGAATACATTCGGCTGAAGAAGTCTGGAGCACAGAATTTCTCCGGCCTCTGCCCTTTCCACAAGGAGAAGACGGGGTCCTTTTCCGTGCATGCCACCCGGCAGTACTACCACTGTTTCGGCTGTCACGAGTCCGGGGACGTCTTCTCCTTCATACAAAGGATCGAAAACCTCAGCTTCCCTGAAGCGGTGAAGCTGGTGGCGCAGAAATGCGGCATCCCGCTGCCCAAGCGGGAGTTTTCCTCACCGGAGGAGGCGGAGCAGGGCCGCCAACGCACGAAGCTGCTCGAATTGCATGAGGTAGCGGCGGCGTGGTTCGAGGAGCAACTGCGATCGCCGGAGGCAGCGGGAGCCCGCGAATATCTGACTGGGCGGGGAGTTAACGCCGAGACAATCCGGAAATTCCGCATCGGGTATGCTCCGGACTCTTTCAACGCCCTGCGCGACCGGCTGAGTCGAGTGGCTGCCCCGGAGTTGCTGCGGCTCTCCGGCCTCTGCTCCTCCAAGGAACAGGCGGATGGCTCACAGGGTCAACTCTACGCGCGCTTTCGCAAGCGGATTACCTTTCCCATTCATAACGAGGCGGGACGAGTGATTGCTTTCACCGCGCGGGCACTCGATTCCGGCGAGGAGGCCAAATACCTGAACTCGCCCGAAACCCCGCTCTATTCCAAGGGGCAAGTGCTGTTCAACCTGGATAAGGCGCGGCAGCACATCCGGCAGCTCGACTACGCTCTTCTGGTGGAAGGGCAGATGGACTGCATTACCGCCTACATGGCGGGCTTTCCCATGGTGCTGGCCACCAGCGGCACCGCATTTACCGAGATGCAGATCCGCCTGCTCAGCCGCTACACCAAGCGGGTGCTGGTAAATTTCGATCCGGATACGGCAGGCGCCAATGCCGCGGAGAAGTCGATTGCGCTCCTGACCGAGGAGGGTTTTTCGGTCAAACTCGTCAGCTTGGAGGGCGGTCTCGATCCCGACCGGTTCATCCGCGAACGGGGCCAAATGGCATACAAGGCGGCGTTGGAGAAGGCGAAGCCCCATTCCGAATACCTGATCGACCGCGCCCTCCAGCTCTTTCCCGCGCGAACGGCGGAGGGCAAAAGCAAGGCTATCAATTACCTGCTGCCGCATATCCGGCGGGTTCCCGACCGCTTCGTGCGCGATGAGTTCGCCAAGAATGCGGCGCAGAAGCTGGGCATCGATTCCGCCCTGGTCGAGGAAGAGTTGAAGCAGGCAGTGCGCAAGCGCCGGGAGCAGGTTTCCCCGGGCGCAAATTCGTCTCCCATCGACACCGTGAACGAGGCCGAGCGGCTGCTTCTGAGGGCGCTTTCTTCGCCGCTAGAGAGCAAGGTCTTTTTCCAGGCAAGGGAGGCCCTGACCACCCAGCCTGAGATCTTCGACGGCTTGGCCGTGACCGGGATGCTGGGGATGTTGCGCGACCGCAAGGCGCAAGATCCCCTGGCCGCGATGGAGGACCCATCCGGGCGCACGCTGCTGGCGCAACTGCTGATGCGGGAACAGGAAGAAGTTGGGCTGGACCAGGTGGACGCCGCAGTCGAGACGCTGAGATACCGCTATTTAGAAGGCCGGCAGCGCCGCCTGAGGTCCGAGATCGCCGAGGCGGAGCGCCGCGGGGACTGGGGCCAGGTCGCTGTCTGGGCGGCGGAAAAGGTAAAGGTGGATCGCGCCATGCGGGAGCTGGTTTCAGGCCCGCAATGAAGCCAAATGCACCCAGAATACATCTAACAAAAAGGTGAATCGGTAACCGCCAAGAGGTTGCGTGAGCCGGTATCCCGTTTCGACTGTTGAACTGGCAGGGTCTGATTCCGGCCCTGATTCTTATCGATAATCCCCCAGTGAAGGCGGGTCCGGCTCCGAGCAGACTGAACCTCGTATAAAAAGCCGCAACCAGCGCGCTTTTTTGTGATAGTCTGATTCCATAGGGGACGTGCGTCTACTTGCCTAGCGGTTCATCAGCCGACTCGGAAAAACGCCCATTAGCGGCCTACATCGCACCTAGTTCCTTCTCTGAGAGCGGACCGATCCAATAAAGAATTCTTGTGGGAGATGAGACTCGCTTGGCTATTGAGGACAAGTACGAGGAAGATATTCAGAAACTGATTGAGGCAGGCAAGGAAAAGGGCTATTTGACCTACAACGAGGTCAATGACCTGATTCCCGGCGACCTGCACTCACCGGACGATCTCGACGATCTGCTGACCACCATCGGCACCCAGGGCATCGATGTGCTCGAGGGCGGCCCGAAATTTGGCGCGGACAAGTTCGAGAGCGAGGGCGAAGAGGGCGAGGACGTCGAACTCGACCTGACACCGGGCACACTTGAAAAAACCAATGATCCCGTCCGCATGTATCTGCGCGAGATGGGAACCGTCCCGCTATTGACGCGCGAGGGCGAAGTGGAGATTGCCAAGCGCATCGAGCGGGGGCAACTGCGCGTGCTCAAGGCGATTTCCCGCTCACCGATTGTGATTCGCGAGATCACCGCGCTGGGAGAAGACCTCAAGCGGGGCGTGCGCAACATCAAGGAAGTGGTCATCTTCGACGAGGAGGAGATCACCGAGGAGATTCTGCAGGCGCGCATTCGCCAGACGATCGGCCGCATCGACACGCTGGTGAAGCACCAGAAAAAAGCCGCGCTGCTCGATGAAAAGCTGCAAACAATCAACTCCAAGAGCAAGGCGCGGGAGCATCGCAGAACGCGCTGGATGATGAACCGCGAGCGGGTGGAAGTCTCGCGCATCGTCCGCGAGTTGAAGTACACCAACGGGGAGCGGAAGCGGCTGCTGGACAAGGTCAATAAGACCGTGGACGCCATGCGCATGCTCGAGCGCCAGGTTAAGTCGCTCGAACAGAAGCACGATCAGTCCAAGAGCGAAGAGCTGCGCAAGGAGTATCGCCGCCAGCAGAAGAACTGCAAGACCGACCTCGAAAAGCTGGAGCAGGAAGCGGGCGTCTCGATTGCCGAGCTCAAGCGCACCCAGCGCGAGATGATCCAGGGCGATATGGACGCCGAGCAGGCCAAGCGGGAGTTGATCGAGGCCAACCTGCGGCTGGTCGTCTCCATCGCCAAGAAATACACCAACCGCGGATTGCAATTCCTGGATCTGATCCAGGAAGGCAACATCGGGCTGATGAAGGCGGTCGACAAGTTCGAATACCGTCGAGGTTACAAGTTCTCGACCTACGCCACCTGGTGGATTCGTCAGGCGATTACCCGCGCTATCGCCGACCAGGCCCGGACGATTCGTATTCCGGTGCACATGATCGAGACCATCAATAAGCTGATCCGCACCTCCCGGCAGTTGGTGCAGGAGCTGGGGCGCGAGCCTACTTCGGAGGAGATCGCCCGCCGCATGGATATTCCAGTGGCCAAGGTGCGCAAGGTGCTCAAGATCGCGCAGGAGCCTATCTCGCTTGAGACCCCCATCGGCGAGGAAGAGGATTCCCATCTTGGCGATTTCATCGAAGACCGCCAGGCTGTCTCGCCTTCTGAAGCCGTTATCAGCGTGAACCTGAAGGAGTATACGTCGCAGGTGCTGCGGACCTTGACCCCTCGCGAAGAGCGGGTGATCAAGATGCGCTTCGGTCTCGAAGACGGCTCCGAGCATACTCTCGAAGAGGTCGGCCAGAGCTTCCAGGTGACGCGCGAGCGCATCCGGCAGATCGAGGCCAAGGCTCTGCGCAAGCTGCGCCACCCTTCCCGCTCGCGCAAATTGAAGGCTTT
This sequence comes from uncultured Acidobacteriaceae bacterium, assembly GCA_963705665.1. GTDB lineage: Bacteria > Acidobacteriota > Terriglobia > Terriglobales > Acidobacteriaceae > PALSA-350. The sequence goes on from CAVPKQ010000035.1 coordinate 204,264, forward strand.
TGTCGAAGGGGTCCGCGAACAATAGCGGTCCCGCTATCCCTGCACACGGCCTGCGTCTCTGCGCAGGCTTTTCTTTTGCGTCCCTCTTAGCAGCACCGAATCTAAATCTTTGATTTCATTTTCCTTTGGAGAAAAACGTGCCGCCACTTACCCCTGAAGCCATAGAGCAACTGAAGCGTGCGCCCGAAGTTCCGGGAGTGCTCGACGTTATTTTGCGGCGATGGAGCCCGCGAGCTTTCTCCGCCAGAGAAGTCTCTCCCGGCGACCTCAAGCGCATCTTTGAAGCCGCGCGCTGGGCCGCCTCCTCCAACAACGAGCAGCCATGGCGCTTCTTGCTCGGCCGCCGCGGCGATGAGACCTACGAGAAAATCTTCGATTCGCTGGTCGAATTCAACCAGGCGTGGGTCAAAAGCGCGCCCGTGCTGGTTCTCTCCGCCAGTAAAAAGACCTTTTCCAAGGGAAATCAAAATCGCCACGCGCTGCACGATACCGGCGCCGCAACCGCCAATCTGGCTCTGCAGACAACTGCGCTTGGCTTGCATGCCCACCACATGGCGGGATTCGACGCCGAACGGGCGCGGACCTCCCTCATCATTCCCGAGGACTACGAGATCGGTAGTGTGACCGCCATAGGCTATCTTGGCGATCCAGGCACGCTGCCCGACAATTTGCGCGAAAGAGAAGAAGCGCCTCGGTCGCGCAAGCCGCTTGAAGAACTCGTCTTCTCCTCCTGGGAAACCGCGTCGCAGTTTTAGGCGCGATGGGGACAGATCGAACCGGGCGTATTCTTTGCCTTTCTTTCTGTCATTCCCGCAGGGAATCTGCTTTTCCTGTCCGCAGCGCCGCGACCACCGCGTGAGAGACGACAAGCAGATTCCTTGCGGGAATGACAGAAAGAAAGGCAAAGACAGCTGAGAAGGGCAGAAGCGGAAACCGATCCTTGATAATGCGCTAAGCGCTGGAATCCGGGGAGTTCCAGAGATCCGCCAAGGTGATTTACCCATGAACCATTAATTTGACCAGTGCTAGCCCCAAGCAAAGTAGGATGTTTGAATGCGCAAGATCCTGCTGCTGGTGAATCCAGTCTTCGAGAAACACTATGGCCGCGATCTCCCACCCATCCTCCGCACCTTTAAACAATCAGGTGTTCAGGTCGAAGTTCTGGAAACGGAAGAGAACCGCTCCGCAGGCGGCAAGGCGAAGCAAGCGACGGCTGATGGCTTCGACGCCGTGGTGGTCTGCGGTGGAGACGGAACGGTTTTCGACGTCCTTCAAGGCTTGGCTGGGTCCAATCTGCCTCTGGGGATCGTTCCCTTCGGAACCGGGAACGTGCTGGCGCAGAACCTGAGAATTCCCAAAGACCCGATAGGGGCCGCGCGCTGGATTCTTTCCAGTCAAGCGCGTTCCGTGCCTTTAGGGAAGATCACGCGCGGCCTCGGGGATGGGAAAGAGAGTTGGTTCTTCGCCATGGCCGCGGGCATGGGTATGCACGCGGCGATGATGGCCGAAGTTCGTCACGCACAGAAACGCGCCGGTGGCCGGGCCGCATATTTTGCAGCGGGATTCAAGCTGCTCTTCGAGCATCCGATTGAGGCCTTCGAAATTGAGGTCACAACCCCCGACGGAACGGTGCTCCACCGCCAGGCCTCCGAAGCCATCGCGGTGCGGGTCTCGGAGTTGAACTTCTGGCGTCCCGGCGGCGGACTGGCTCTTCCCTTCCTCCGTTTGGCGACCGTGGAAGGCCATTCGCGGTGGCGTTTGGCGCGAGCCTGCTTCGATGCCTTCTTCTATGGAGCGGGCAAGCGCGGCCGCCAGCAATCCGAAGGTGCTCCGGCGCGGTATGAAGACGTGGTGCGCGTAGTTTGCAAACCCATCGCCGGCTTGGATTACAAGGCGCCCCTTGCCATTCAAGCCGACGGAGAGGCTTTCGATGCCAGCGTGGCGGTGATTGAGATGGCAGGAGTCAACGTGCAGCTTCTCTCCGCCAATGGCCAGTTGGGCCGCTATAGCCCCAACTGAAGCTCTTTGGCCTACCAGCCAAAGCAAGTGAATCGTGAGGTGGGTGATGCGACTTCTCCAGAATCTTCGCTATACATGGCGCATGTTGTGGAAGAACCCCGGCCTTACCGTAATCATCCTGCTCACACTTGCATTGGGCATTGGCGCCAACACTGCCATATTCACCGTCGACTACGCGACGTTGCTGGCCCCTTTACCCTACCCGCAGCCTGATCGGTTGGTCTCAGTCTGGTCGAGGAACAAGACTGGTTCTCGTTACCTGTCCCCAGGGACCTTCATTGCCTGGAGACGGGAGACGCTGCCATTCCAGGACTTCAGCGCCTTTGCCGGCAGCAGATTCGATGTTGGCAGCGTCACTCAGCCGGAAAACTACTTCGGCATGCGGGTCACTGCGAACTACTATCGCACGCTGGGCAGCTCCCTCTATCTCGGACGGGATTTTCTTGAGCAGGAGGACCGTGAAGGAAAAAACCACGTTGTCATCCTCACGCATAAGCTCTGGAGCCATCTCGGCGCCGATCCTAAGTTGGTCGGTCATACGCTGCGTGTGAATGGAGAGCCGTATACGGTAGTAGGTGTTCTTGAGCCGGGCATTGCGGACCGCGATGTCTTCCAGCTCGCTGTGCCGCTGGTCTTCACATCCGAGGAACTGCAGCAGGACACTATTCCTCTGGTCGCCGTTGGCCGGCTCAAGCCTGGCGTCACCATTCAGCAGGCCGAAGACCAGATGAATGCGGTCGCGGCACACCTCGCGCAGAGCGATCCGAAGGCTGACCAGGTCCAGGGCGCGAGCGTAAAGGCCCTTAAGGACTACATGGCGTCTCTATCCAGCGATATGAAACGGACGCTGTGGCTGCTGCTAGGAGCGGTAGTATTCGTCCTTCTGATTGCCTGCGTAAATGTGGCCAATCTCTTACTTTCCCGCGGGATGGCCCGACAGAAAGAGATAGCCGTGCGTTGCGCGCTGGGCGCTGCACGAAGGATGATCTTTCTGCAAGTGTTGACGGAGAGCTTGGTGCTAGCGGTGGCAGGGGGCGCGCTCGGGATCGGCCTGGGTTACGCCATGCTTCGCGTCCTCCTGGCCGCCATGCCTCAGTTCACGCTGCCCTGGGAGGCAGACACACGGCTGAACCTTCCTGTACTGTTGTTTACTTTGTCAGTCGCCACACTCGCTGGCCTGCTTTTTGGTTGCGTCCCTGCGTGGTATGCCTCGCGAACCAAGCCCGGCGAGGCCCTCAAAAGTGGAGGACATGCGGGTCTAGCAGTGGGACGGCATCGGCTACAACGATGGCTGGTGATTGGGGAAGTGGCGCTGAGTTTGTCGCTGATTACAGGAGCGGGATTGGCTGTCCGCAGTTTTGTAAACCTCATGCGAGTCGATATGGGCGTCAGGACGGATCACGTTCTCACGTTTTACCTGAGCGCCCCCAAGACGCAGCCAAAAGAGCCGGAGAAGATGGTCGCGTGCTACAAAGAGATACTTTCAAGCATCCAATCGGTCCCAGGAGTTTCCTCCGCCTCCGCACAGACCGGGGAGCCCCTTTTCAGACTGTACAAGCCCACCGCTTTCAGGATTTCCGGAGAGCCCGCGCAGGACGATCTCTCAATGCTGGCCAAGACGGACCTTGGATCAATCACGCCCGAATATTTCAAAACATTTGGAATCCACCTGGTAAAAGGCCGACCCTTCAATGACCAGGACTTGGCGTCCGGAGTAAAGGTGGCCATGGTCAACCAGGACTTCGTTCGTACTTATCTGAACGGAACCGATCCGCTGCGGCAACGTATCTTGATCCGGCGGCCGGCGCCTGGCGAGACAAGGCCCGCGCCTCCCACGGAGTGGCAGATTGTTGGCGTCTACCACGATGTTCGCAGCGGATCCATGCGCGAGCACCATCCGGAAATGCAGATTCCTTTCTGGCAAAGCCCGTCGCCGCAGCCGGTCATCGCCGTCCGCACCGCGGAAGATCCTGACTCGATGATAAGGAATATCGCTGCGGCAATTCGTTCAGTCGATCCTGCGGCCAATCTATCCCGACCGCGGACGATGGAACAGATACGGACCCAGGTGCTGGGCTACGATCGGTTCTCCATGGTTCTCTTTGTCAGTTTTGGGGCGGTCGCGCTTCTGCTGGCCACACTGGGAGTCTTTGGTGTGATGTCCTTCTCGGTTGCGGAGCGAACGCGGGAGTTCGCATTGCGCATGGCGCTCGGCGCCGGCCGCGCCCGCGTTGTCACAAAAATTATCCAGGAAGGTGTTTGGCTGGCCTGCGTGGGACTGGGTCTCGGCCTGCTCGGTGCCTACTTTGTAGGCCGCGGAATGCGCAGCACGTTGTTTGACGTAGGCGCAATCGACTTTACCGTCCTGGGCGCGGTAACTTTTCTCCTTCTCCTCGCAGCCCTGCTGGCCTGCCTGCTCCCGGCCCGCCGCGCTGCTTCGGTTGAACCCATGCAGGCTCTAAGAATGGAATGAATCATGCGCTTCACCCCGGAATTCGCATAGGTCTCCATTTCATACTTAAACCTATCCTCGCCGCCCGCTATCCTGCGGCCTTGTTGATTTTGTGGTTGACTTGGATTCTCCCATTGCTACTATGCGCTTATAGCTACCGGTTGCCGAAGCGTCTCCCCTGTTTGCAGCGCTCGTGTTCAATCCTGCTCCTCCTTCCTCGTCGAAGTGACCTTTGCCCCGTTGGCCCCCGTATTCTCAAGGATGCCGCGTCAGAACAGATTTTCCTGCTAGAGGTTGAGAACGATGCCTAAGCTTCATTATCTGTTGCCGCTTTCGATGGCTCTCGTCTGCGCTTGCGCAACAGCGCAGACGCCGGATACGGCAACCCTCACCGGCAGAGTACAAGACCAGACTCACGCCGCGGTTACGGGGGCATCGGTGACGGTTAGCAACCTGCTCACAGGTTTCCACCGGACAGTACAGACGAACGCGCAGGGCAAGTTTTCGCTGACCGGCCTGCCTGTGGCCGGCGCCTACGATATGGAAGCCATTAAGGCGGGCTTCGCGCCGGCGCACCGGAGCCGCATGTCGCTGGCAGGCGGCAGCGCCGCGACCGTGGTGTTCACTCTCGCCATCTCACCGGGCAATACTGTGGTCGTTACCACAGGAACGGCGGCCGATGTCCGCACCGATGAACCGCAACTGGGGGACCGCCTCAGCTTCAGGCAGATCGAACAGATGCCGCTGCTCAACCGCCGAATTACTTACTTGCCTCTGCTCAACGCGGCCAACCGCCCGGCCATCAACCAGGGCGATATCTTTATGAACCAGGCTCTCTTCACCACCAACGGCGCAGGCCGTCGCCAGACATGGTTCGAGGTGGACGGAGCTAATGGCAACGATAGCTGGGGACGCCAGACGATCTTTACCAACATCCCCGAGGCAGCAGTCGAGGAGATGACCGTTCTGACCAACGGCTTCTCGGCCGAATACGGCGCGAGCACCGGCAGCGTCGTGAACATCGTCACTAAGAGTGGCGGCGATCGGCTGCATGGCGATCTTCTGGAACTTTACCGGCCGTCGGCTCCGGAAGCCAAGCTCTCCGGTTTTAACTCAGCCAATGCTACCAGCGGCAATGACATCACGAATGACGCACTATCGCAGACAGCGGGATCGCTCTCCGGAAAGCTGCCCAGGAGCGATGCCACCCGCTTTTTCCTTGCCGGAGAATTCAGTCAGCAGAACCGCGCCTCGCCGGTTACATCGGTCCTCGCACCCGGCAACTTCATCGGCCATTACCGGGACCTGCTTGGCTTCCTTCGCCTGGACCGCCAATTCAATCCCAACAATAATGCGTTCTTCCGTGGGGGTGCGGACGGGTTTTATGACACCAATCCCAACGGCATCGTCGGCGGAGCGACGCTGCCCAGTGTGGCGCGTACCTTCCGGCGGCGGACCTACACGGGAGAACTGGGCGAGACGGCAGTCCTGAGCCCGAGTCTGGTCAATAATCTCAGGCTACAGTTCCAGCTCGCATCGCCGATCACTGAGTTCGATCCAGCGGTCAACGGAACGCAGTTCGTGGTGCCCATTGCAGGCGCCGCCACGTTCACCTCCGGGACCTCACAATCTGCGCTGTTGATGAACCGGCAATACGAGGTCAGCGAGGTACTCTCCGCAGCCTTGGGCAAGCACCAGCTCATTGCGGGAGGCGACTGGATCTTCGCCCACAATGGCGGAGACAGCAAGGAATTCGGCGGTCCTATTTATCTTGGCAAGTTCACCTACAACACCTGCATGCAATCCGCCGCCGTCTGCGAAAGCTCCGCCTATCTGGATAACATCGCCAACGTCGCCAACTATCAGCAGAGTTACGGCAATGCCAACTACACCGTCAATGACAACTTGTTCGCTGTCTTCGTCCAGGACGACTATCGCGCCGGCCAGAAGCTGGCCCTCAACCTCGGCCTGCGCTACGAGCAGCAGAGTTTTGCCGATACCCGTACCGGCTTCGCGCCGCGTGTGGGCGTGGTTTACGATCCCTCCGGCGCCGGCCGCACTGTCATTCGCAGCGGCTTCGGTATCTACTACTCGCAGGTGGTCGATAATTCAGAAGCGAACTACGCGCTCACCGGCCCCACTGGCGTCTTTAACTACACAGCCGCTCCCGGCCAGGTGGGTTTCCCGGCCAGCATTGCCGCAGCTCCTCTGCCTGCCTTCCCTGCGGGGGCTGTAATTCCTTTGCGCAGTCTCTACATCCGCCCGGGCAACAGCGCATATCTCGACCAGTTCTTTCCCACATCGACTCTGATCGGCTATCCCGCTAAGCTGCTCAATCCCTATTCTGAGCAGTGGACTCTCAGCCTCGAGCAACGCCTCGCGCCGGCCGCCGTGTTGAGCATAGATTATGTCGGAACCCACACCGTTCGCATCAACCGCCCCTTGGACGTTGACCCGCCCTCACCTTTTATCCGGACGGCTCAGGGCCAGACGCGCTCTGCGCAGGCGGCCAACTGCACCCGTCCTTACTGGATTTCTTGGTATCGGCAGAACGGCGCTCCATGTAATACGATCTCGGCGACGAATCCGCAACCGCCCTACAGCGTGATCCAGTCCGATGTTAACGACGGCTACGTCCATTACAACGCTCTCGACGTCAATCTCCGTCAAAGCTTTGGCGACAAGGGAGTCATACTCGCCAGCTACACCTGGTCGCACACCATCGATAACGTCGATCCCGACACAACCAGCCAGAATCCCAACGACCCGAATTTCACCGGAGCCCAGGAGAAGGGCAATGCCATCTACGACCAGCGCAACCGCTTCGTTCTCAGTGGCTACTACATCGCTCCTTTTAAGATCCAGGCCGGCGGTATCGCCACCTTGGCCGGTGGTTTGCCTTATAACCTGGTGACGGGCACGACGAATAGCGGAGATACCGGCGCCACAACAGACCGGCCCGTGATCAACGGGACAGTCGTCGGAAGAAATACTGGCCGCGGCACGCCCATCTATTCTCTCGACCCTTTTGTCGCGCGGAGCTTTCCGCTCTATGGCGAGCGCGTTCAGCTCAACCTGCGCGCCGAGGCATTCAATGTCCTCAATCACGCAAACTTCGTAGGATTTAACAGCACCTACGGCAACTCCGCGACCGCCCCCGCGACGCTAGGCACTCCTCTCGCAGGTATTACGAACCAGTTGCCTGCCCGCGAACTGCAGTTCTCCGCCAAGCTCACCTTCTGATGCGGGCTTCTGATGCGTCTTATTTAATTTGGTGAAATGTCCTGCCCCAGCGAGTTTTGTCAAAGAAGTGTATGACTTCATTGAGAGTAGAAACGGCTCGTTCCGATACTGGGAGATCTTCGGTACCGGATTCGGGCGTAACAATAGACCAGTAGACGAAGAGCGGGCGCCCGACTATGTTCTCCCGCGGCACAAAACCCCAGTAGCGGCTATCCATACTATTTGTGCGGTTGTCGCCCATCACAAAATAATCGCCGGGAGGCACCATCAGATCCCCTTTCTTAATATAGGTAGGCAGCTGCACAGACCATTCTGCTGTTACCCCAGGCTCAGCAGAGGGATCGACTGAGGGGAAATCGTCAACATAGGAGTCATAGTTAGCGGGTGTCGGCTTGGCTGCTTGAGGCTCATCCTGAGCGACGCCATTGAGGTAAACGACCCCATTGCGTAGATGAAGATGATCGCCCGGAATTCCGATAACACGCTTTACGAGAAATATGTGCTCCCCATTGGGTTCCTCAGTTGGCTTGTAGAAGACGATAATGTCGCCACGATGCACCTCGCGATAGTGGATGAAAGGAACCCATCTCGCGGCCGGCGCAAGTGCCTCGCGTTCCACCACCACATGATCGCCAACAAGCAAGGTGCTCGCCATCGAGGATGACGGGATGGCGAAATTTTGAAAAACAAAGGTGAGCACAAAAAGTCCAACTGCCAGGACGCTACACGTCGATCCAAGTGCTTCAAGCGGTGTTTCGCGAGATTGTTTGTTGTCTGCGATACGTTTGCTGTGCACTTTTCGCATATTGTCGATACCCGCACTGTTCCGTTGTGCTTAAGGATTTGTCCAGCCGCCTGCAAGTCTAGCACTCAGCTCCGAAAAAGCGCTTGGCCGTCTTTACCTTTCTTTCTGTCATTTCCGAAGGGAATCTGCTTTTCCTATCGCAGCGCTGTTGCCATGCCGTCATGCATTCAAGCACTAGACTCGGGCACAAAAGATCGAACTCATCGAGCGACCAACCGAGGCTCCAGAAACCGAGTATGCCGGAGAGACCAAACGCAGATTCCCTGCGGAAATGACAGACCGGAAAAGCGAGTGCTAATACAGAAGGCCGAAGCACCGCAAATTCTTCATCGCCAATTGCACCCAATTTTGTCATCTCGACCGAAGCAAAGCGAAGTGGAGAGATCTGCGGTTCCCACTTTCGGCTTCAAGGGTTCAATGAATACTGGAGGCACGCCGGAGAGCAGATTTCGGGAGGCCCGAATGCATCGACGGATTCGTACTTGGCCGCCTTTGGCTCTTACACGCAGGCTATTGTTGGGACATTCGACCGCCGCTTTCACTCCATTGGCGGCTGCGGTGTGCTAACCCTGCTGCCTGAATCAAAAATTTACTGAAGCACACTGGCGTCGAAGGTGGCGGTTTCTATAGTATCGCCGTGCTTCATCTGAACGAAGATGCGGTACTTTCCGGCAGTTGGAAAGCCATAAGGGAAGGTCACACGGTTGGGCAGCGGTCCTGCCGCATCACCCATTGGCATTGTCATCGCAGAATCCGCGCTCCCGTGCTGTTGGGCAAGCATCATCGCCGCCATCGCCGGAGTGCCGGAGGGATGGATATGGGCAAAGACGGCGCCATCGGTCCTTACAAAAGCCGCATGGCCCAGCATGCCCATATAGAGAGCCATGTCGACCGGCGGCCTGCCCTGCGGATCGAGCAAATAGAACTCGAAGAGCTGCGGGCGGTGCGCCCTGAGTGTGGGAGGGCGGGCCCACACCATCACGCAGCCGTCCGGCAAATGGAACTCATTTTGGCTGTACTTCGCCTGGCTTAACGGCGGAGCGTCGCCCTGGGCATCGTCGCCCGCGAGGGGGCGTCCAACGATGGTTGGTAGATCCACGCTTGCGACCAATGTTTCAGGAAAGCCGTCGGCATGAACGACGTCGGCGTAGAGCCGGTAAGCGCCTGCCGGCATGGAGGGCAGAAGGAGCCGAAAATCGCCGGAGACTGCAAGAGCCGGATGGAGATGGTAAACAAGATCCATCTGCGGTTCACGAATCAGGTAGAGGTGCATTAGGTGATCGTGGTCAAGAATGAAGTCGTTCACCTTGCGCAGGTGCATCCAGCCCGCCGCGCCTGATGCGGGATTGGACAACTTCAGATCCAGAACATTGCCAGGGTCCAGACTGGCCTGCATGGCGAGCGGCTTATAGACGTTGCTGGAATAGCCGGCGGCATCCGCATTCCACCATTTACCGCCCAGCCAAACCGCCATCAATAGAGCCATAGAAGCGGCCGCCATGGCCAAGTAGGCGCGCCTGCGCCGTGCTGGGGGCGGTTGAGCGCCGGGTGGGAGTTGCGCGTCGCGGACCGCGGCGCCCACGATACCCACCATCCCTATAACCAGGAAGAGACCGAGCAAGGCAAGGACGGTCGCCAGCATCGGCTGCATTTTCAGGGTGGCCGTGGGCGTCGCCGCCAGTGGAATAGCCAGCTCGCCCGTGCCTTGACGTCCGCTGACTTGAAAGCGAATCTGCCAGGATCCGCTGGACATGATCCACAGACTGCCGCTATAGAACTCCGGGTCTTCGCTCGAGCGCTTCATGGCGTCGGAGACCGGCGGGTGCTTCGATGCCTCGCCAGTCAGCGGCATGGGCGCGATCCGGATCTGATCGATCTGAGCGGAGCTGGTACGCACTTCTACCTGAGCGACGCCGGGAATGACGGTTGGAGGCTGTAGCGTGACAAACAGCTTGTAAGGTCCGGCGTTGCCCTCTGCATACACGTCCGGGCTGCCGAGATGGGCATGCGCCGGCGCGGCCCAGAACAGGGCGAGCAGCAACAACATCGCCGCCAGGAGTCTGGCTGATGGTCTGGAGCTGGCCGATTTTTCCCATCTATCTGACCGGTTGAATCTCAGCATCGAAGCACCGAACGGCTCAGGCGGCCGTTACCCGTTCGATTGCCAGGCGCAACCCCATGGCTTTGAGGATGGCCGCCAGGCTACTAAGCTCGGGATTTCCCTCGGGCGATAGGGTGCGGTAAAGCTGCGTCGGGTTCAAGTGAGCTTTCTCCGCTACGCTCTGCACGCCGCCAAAGGCCTTGGTCATCTGTCGCAAAGCGATGAGAAGTTCTCCCTGTTCGCCGTCTTTCAGGATGCAGTTCAGCAATTCCAACGCATAGGCCGGGTTCTCCTGAAACAGCTCAGCCATGGCTTCATCATGTGCTCTGTCTTTCATTACTCAATCCTCCTTTGCCAGTCCTGCCAGTACTCGCAAGCACGGTCAATATCCGCGGACTGCGTTCGTTTGTCGCCTCCAAAAAGCAACAACACCACCTGGGTTCCAGCGACCGCGTAATAAACCCTATATCCTGGCCCAACGTCGATACGTAGTTCCCATACACCGTCCCGGCAAAACCGATGATCCCCGAAGTTCCCCAACTCGATTCGATTGATTCGCCGGTCGATGGCTATCTTGGCTTTCGTGTCCTGGAGCTTGCGATGCCACTCCAGATAAACATCCCTTCCATCAAGAGTCAGGTAGTGACGGATTTCGTACACGGGAATATTTTCGTTTATAAACGAAGCCCTGTCAAGGCAACTCCCTGCACTGGCGTGCTGGGCTATTTTCAGGCCGTCCCTGCGGGACTTCTTTCGTTACCTTTCTTCACGCCAATTCGCGAGGAGGAGCCCAGGTCCCGTAATCGGGACCTGGGCCTCCCGACTCTACAGGATATAGCGCGACAGATCCTGGTCCTTGACGATTGACGCCACCATTGCGCGCACGTATTCAGGGTCGATCAATACCACGCGCTCCATGCCGTTCGCCGACTCCTGTTCGCTTACCGGCAGCGGAACCGTCGCGCCGTTCTTGGCGGCGAATGCGGCCATGTCCGCGTTGTCGGAGTTGCGGCTCTTGACCAGGTCCGGAGCCATGAAGCTGATCTCGTCCAGAACCCGTTCCATGATCGTGTGCAGCCGCCGGGCGCCGATATTTTCCGTCGTCTCGTTGACCCGGAAGGCGAAGCGCGCCATCTCTTCCAGCGACTCCTGCGTGAACTTTAGTTTTAGCCCTTCGGTTTCCAGCAGCGCAGTATATTGCTTGGTCAAGGAAGACTTGGGCTCGGTCAAAATCCTGATGAAATCCTCCACCGTCAGCGACTTGAGTTCCACCCGGATTGGAAACCGCCCCTGCAACTCAGGAATCAGGTCGCTGGGTTTGGAAACATGGAATGCCCCGGCGGCGATGAACAGAATATGGTCGGTGCGAACCATCCCATAGCGCGTATTCACCGTGGTCCCTTCGACGATGGGAAGGATGTCCCGCTGCACGCCTTCGCGCGATACATCGGGTCCGTGACCGCCCTCGCGTCCGGCAATCTTATCGATTTCATCGAGAAAGACGATGCCGGAGTTTTCCACTCGCTCGACCGCCATCCGCGTGACCTGGTCCATATCGACCAGCCGCCCCTCTTCTTCCTGCACCAGGTACTCGAAGGCCTCGCTGACATTCATCTTCCGCTTCTTGGTGCGCTGGCCGAAGATGTTGGGCAGCACGTCCTTGAGATTAATGTCCATCTCCTCGACGCCCTGGTTGGAGATGATCTCAAAGGACGGAGTGTTCCGCTCGCGCACATCGATTTCAACCATGCGCTCATCCAGCTTGCCCTCGCGGAACTGCTGGCGCAGCTTTTCCCGCGTGCGGTTATGACTGTCGTGGCTGGACGCGGGCAGGCTGATCGGGCTGCCATCGATGGTTTGAGGTCCAGACTGCCGGTGGAGAGGACGGCGCTGCCGCGGCCGGGGGCAGCAACAGGTCCAGCAGCCGCTCCTCGGCATTCAGCTCGGCGCGGTCTTCCACCTCTTCGAGCTTCTCCTCGCGTACCATGTCGATGGCGATTTCGACCAGGTCGCGGATCATCGATTCCACATCGCGCCCGACATAGCCCACCTCGGTGAATTTCGAGGCTTCGACCTTCAAGAACGGGGAGTTGGTCAGCTTCGCCAGCCGCCGCGCGATCTCCGTCTTACCCACTCCCGTCGGCCCGATCATGATGATGTTCTTGGGCATGATCTCTTCGGCGATATCCGGCGGAAGCTTCTGCCTCCGCATGCGGTTTCTGAGCGCGATGGCTACAGCCCGCTTGGCGGCGCTCTGGCCTACGACATGTTTGTCCAACTCCGCGACAATCTCCCGCGGTGTCAGATCTTCAAGAGTCAGTTCCTGTTCTTCCGCTGTTCCTGGTAAAAAGATCGCCATATGCCTGCTCCTTTTGGGCGGCAGATCGTCCTAACGCCGAAGCGCCAGGACTATGCGTGTAGTTCTTCAATGGTGATTTGATCGTTGGTGTAGATGCAAATCTGGCCTGCAATGCGCAGGGACTTCTCGGCCACGGCGCGTGCCGGCAGATCGGTATTCTCCACGAGCGCCCGGGCTGCGGCCAGGGCGAAACTTCCGCCGCTGCCGATCGCGGCAATGCCCTCGTCCGGTTCGATCACGTCTCCCGATCCGCTGATCAGGAAGATCTGCTGCAAGTCTGAAACTACCAGCAGCGCCTCTAAATTGCGCAGCATCTTGTCGGTGCGCCAGTCCTTGGCCAATTCCACCGCCGAGCGCCCGAGGTTGCCGGCATATTGCTCCAGCTTGGTTTCGAAGCGGCTGAAAAGCGAAAAAGCGTCGGCGGTCGAGCCCGCGAAGCCGGCCAGTATCTTGTCCTGATAGAGCCGCCGAATCTTTCGCGCCGAGTGCTTGATCACACTCTCGCCCAGGGTTACCTGGCCATCCGCGGCCATCACCACGCTGGCATTCCTCCGCACGCAGAGCACGGTAGTGGATCGAATGCGCCGGGATTGGCCTGCGGAGTCGGATTTGGAGCTAAGAGAAAGTCCTGAAGCGGCCGCCGCCGGAGAGCCGCGCCTGAGAGAAGAATCTATCGACATGCCTGTGCTAAGTATACCCCTCGCAGCCTCCATCGCCGGAGGAACCAGGCAAGTCCTGTCAATGCCGCCTTGGTGCTCCCCCGGCGTGCTGGTCTGCGCTATGCTTTAACCTGTCAGCTCTGATCCATCCCGGCGGAGACAGTAATGCACACCTTCACTCCACGTGACCCTCAGATGTTCGTCACGTTCGCTGTAGGCGGAATCTGCATCGGGGCATTAGCCGCATATTCGTTGCTCCACCGCCGCACCAGCCCGGATGAACTTGAGCGTAAGCGGAGAGACATGCTGATTCGCCAAGGGCGCATCATCGATGGGACAGTCATCGACATCTCCGATCTCAGCGCCGAGGAGAGCGGCCGCTCCAACGGGCTAAAACTGATCCTCTACAAATATGATGTGGCCGGCGTGGTCTACGAGTGCTCGCAGGATGTCACCATGCTGGCGCACCTAGTCAATATTTACGATTGCCGGCTTGGCTTCCCCGCGTCCGTCCGTTACGACCCGCATAATCCGGGCAACTCCCTGATTGTGGCGGAGACATGGAGCGGGCTGCGCGACACCGCTAATTCCGTTCCCCTGCACGGCGCGGGCAGCCGCACGCCTGCATCTCCTGCATCTATAGTGCGGTAGGAGAAATGAAAATGACTGACCACCACCCTGCCTGCTGCACGCCGTCAGCCGAGCGTGAGATTTCTCCTTTGGCGAAGGCGGAAGAGCCATCCGCGGCTTCTGCTATTTATCCTGCCGTGAAAGGTCCCGATCGCGCGCGCCCCATGGTCCCTCTGGAGGGCGGCAGGTTTCTTATGGGCACCGACTACAAAGGCGCTTTCCCAGCGGATGGCGAGGGTCCGGTCCGCGCTGTGACCCTCACGCCCTTTGAAATCGATGCCTTCCCCGTCACCAACCAGGACTTTGCCGCTTTTGTAGACGCCACAGGATACCGCACGGAAGCCGAGCGGTTCGGATGGTCATTCGTCTTCTGGTCGCATATTCCCGAAGAGCGCTTCGAGCAATTGGTGGAAGACACGGTTGCCGCCGCCCCCTGGTGGTGCAAGGTCTCCGGGGCCTGCTGGAAGCATCCTGAAGGTCCAGGCTCCAATGTGTGCGATGCCGGCGGGGACCGGTCGCGCCATCCCGTCGTGCATGTCTCCTGGAATGACGCTGCCGCCTACGCCGGATGGGCCGGGAAAGCGCTTCCCACCGAGGCGCAGTGGGAGTATGCCGCGCGAGGCGGCCTGGAGCAAAAGCTTTACCCCTGGGGAGATGAGCTTACGCCGAATGGCCAACACAGGTGCAATATCTGGCAGGGAGAATTCCCCCGTATCGATACCGCTGAAGACGGATATGCGGGGACTTGTCCCGTCGATAGCTTCCTTCCTAACGCCTACGGGATTTATTCCATCACCGGCAATGTATGGGAGTGGTGCGCGGATTGGTTCAACACTGTTTTCCCTTCCACTCCGCTATTGCACGAACCCGCTGGGCCTCCAAACGGAGAGAGCAAAGTAATGAAGGGCGGCTCTTTTCTGTGTCATGCGTCGTACTGCAATCGCTACCGTGTTGCCGCAAGGACATCGAATACGCCGGACAGTTCCACCTCCAACATGGGGTTTCGCTGCGTCCGAAAAGCGGCATAGGCGGGCGTATAGCACTCCCGGTACACTGTTTACATGCACGTGCACGGCTCGACAACCCAAAAAACGCAGCGCGTGCTGCGCTTTTCCCTAGTCGCGACCTTGGTGTATGTTGCATTAACCTTTGTCGCCGGGGTGCATGCTCATTCCTTGGCGCTCATCTCTGAGGCCGGCCACAACGTATCGGACTTCCTGGCGCTGCTCCTCTCCTTCGTAGCCGTCTATTTTCAAAGCCGGCCGGCGACCGACAAGAAAACTTTTGGCTATCAACGGGCCGGGGTTCTTGCCGCATTTCTCAATGCGCTCACGCTGATCCTCCTCTCCATCTGGATCGCGCTCGAAGCAGTCCGCCGCTTCAGCGCTCCGGTTCATGTGCAGCCCCGGATCATGATGATTGTTGCAGCCGCCGGCGTGCTGATGAACGGCGTCATCGCCGCGCTGCTATGGACTACTTCACGCGACGTCAACATTCGCAGCACCTTCATTCATATGCTGGGGGACACGCTCTCGACCGCCGCAGTTATTGTGGGCGGCGCGGCCATCGTGCTCACCGGACAAAACTGGATCGATCCGCTGCTCTCCATGCTCATCGCCGCGCTGATCTTGTGGAGTTCCATCTCCATCGTTCGCGAGACCCTCAACATCCTGCTTGAAGGCACTCCGCGCGGGGTCTCCATTACGGAAATACGCCGTTCGCTCGAAGGGATTGAAGGAGTGGAAGATGTGCACGATCTTCACGTGTGGAGTCTCGGTTCGCAGACGCATGCCTTGGCCAGTCACGTCACCATTGCCGACATTCCACCTTCGGAGAGCGGCCGCATCCTGGAGCAGATATGCGGCACGCTTCGCCAGCGCTTCCGCATCTATCACGCCACCATCCAGTTCGAGCACGTCGAGTGTGATGTAGCGCAAAGCGGCTGCGCGCCGCCCATAGAAAAAGAAGAGCACCACCACGGCCATAGCCACAGTCACTGATCAGGAATGGATAGCAGAAGCAGATTCCTGAGGCTGGTAGATCGTCATGCCGAAAAATAGCGCGGGTCTGCTGATGTATCGGCGGCGTAATCGTCATCTCGAGGTTTTTCTGGTACATCCGGGCGGTCCATTCTGGGCCAAGAAGGATCTTGGAGCATGGACTGTGCCCAAAGGCGAATATGCCGAAGGCGAGCAGCCTCTGGAAGCTGCCAGGCGTGAGTTCCAGGAGGAAACGGGTTTTGCCCTGCCGGAGAATTTCCTCGAGCTCGGCATGGTGAAGCAGAAAGGCGGCAAGACTGTGTCTGTGTGGGCTTTCGAAGGCGATGGCGATCCGGACAATCTGGTCAGTAATCGCTGCCAAGTGGAGTGGCCGCCGCGCTCCGGCCGCCGAATCGAGATCCCGGAAGTGGATCGTGGAGCCTGGTTTTCAATCAGCGCCGCGCGAGAATACATCCTCAAGAGCCAGGCGCCTTTGCTCGATATGCTCTCCCAAAGATTGAGCTTTGCGGCGGCTGAGGAGTAGTACACTACACGCTTTGCTATGCGCCTTTTTACCGGTATTCCCCTCGCAACTCCGGTGGTCGACGAGCTCTCGGCGATCTTGCTGAGGCTTCGCGCCCCTGGAGACGGTCTGCGCTGGTCTGTGCCGGAATCCTGGCACGTCACTCTGCAATTTCTGGGCAGCACCAGCCAGGAGCAATACGAATGCATCGTCGCGCGCCTTCGCCAGCTGCGCATGCCGCCTGTTCCTGTCAGGCTTGAAGCGGTGGGATTCTTCGACCGCGCCGGAATCTTCTTTGCCGGTGTCAGCCCTACACCGGATTTGCTCTCCCTTCAGCAGGCTGTCACTGCGGCGACGGGCGTCTGCGGATTCGTCCCTGAGACCCGTCCCTACCATCCACACATCACGCTGGCGCGCAGCAAAGGCAAAGGCGGAGGACAAGCGCTCCGTGCACTGAAATCCAGGATCCATCGCCAGCCAAGCTTCACCGGCTTTACCGCTGAGGCATTCCTTCTCTACGAAAGCTTCACCAGACCTACCGGCTCCGAGTATGAGATTCGCGAGCGCTTTCGCCTCGCTGGAGGCTAGCACCGTTTATCAAGCAAGCCAGCTGAACTCACGCTCTTGTAGGATCGATTGCGATGCGAGTAACGGAGGAATGAGAAAACTGAGAGCGGCGATTCCAAGAGCCGTGTTCCGGGCGCAACGATCGGGAATCAAAATTCTGGCTCTTCTTCTTTGTTTGGCTTTGGCTTGGCAGGACTGCGGGGCCTATTCGTTTCTAACCCATGAAACGATCATCGACCTGGCCTGGGAGAGCGCCATCGTGCCGGTGCTGCTCAGCCAATACCCAAAGACGACTCCGGGAGAACTGCGCCTTGCGCATGCCTATGCTTATGGCGGCTCCGCCATTCAGGATACGGGCTATTATCCCTTCGGCCATGAGATCTTCAGCAATCTGACCCACTATGTCCGCACGGGAGACTTCATCACCTTCATGATCCACGATGCGCGCAATGTGAATGAGCTGGCTTTCGCCCTGGGCGCGCTATCGCATTACGCAGGCGATACCATCGGTCACCAGGACGCGGTCAATCCCTCGACAGCGATTGAATTTCCCAACCTGGCGAAAAAGTACGGGCCGGTGGTGACCTACGATGAGAGCCCGCATGGTCATATCCGCACCGAGTTCGCCTTCGATATCAATCAGCTGAGCCGTGAACGTTTTGCCCCGTCAGGCTACCTGAGCCACGTTGGACTGCTGGTGCCGCGGCGGGTCCTGGAGCAGGCCTTCTTTCAGACCTACGGGCTGCGGCTGCACGACATCCTTGGAAACGAGGCTACGGCGTTTCGCAGCTATCAGTTCTCCGTGCGGCGGCTGCTGCCCAAGGTTGCCTATGCCGAGGTGCTGCTGCACCGGAAGGGCTTTCCTCCCGACCAGCCCACGCCGGCGTTCCGGGAGTTCGAGCAACGTGTGAAGCAGGCGGACCAGACGAATGGATGGTACAAATTCCGGCGCAAGAAGGCCAGCTTTTCCACCCGGATGCTTGCCGGGCTGATCTTCATCGTACCCAAGATAGGCGCGCTTTCCGATCTGGCGATCCGGGGTCCGAACCAGGAGACCGGGCAGAAATACGCGGAAAGCGTCAATCGCTGTGTCGATGATTATTCCAGGTTGCTGGGAGAGGTGGCGCGGAAGGGTCAGGATGGATTTCATCTCGAGAATCTGGATCTGGATACGGGATATAAGATTCGCCCTGGAACCTACAAGCTGACCGATGAGACCTATGCCAAGCTGCTGGATCAGCTCACACGGAAAAATCCCTATCGGCGAACCCCATCCGAGTTGCGACAGAACGTGCTGGATTTCTACTCCGATCCAAACGCGCCGATCGAGACCAAGAAGCATCCCCGGAAATGGAAGAAGATCCAGAAAGAATTAGCCATTCTGAGGGTCAAGCAGTAAGCTCCATTGATGAATAATCAGCTCAGCAGCAGCTCCAAGCTTTTGCGACGCACTTGCCGGTCCTGGACCTGACAAAACGCTATGATGAAAAGGAGAATGGAGAATCGGCCATGCAATTAAACGTCCCTCCCGACCTTGAAACGCTCGTCAATAAGCGCCTGTCGAGTGGCGGTTATACCAACGCGGAAGATGTGTTGCGCCGCGCTCTTGAAGCTCAGGACGCCGAGGAAAGCTGGACCGATGAGGAACGTCGGGTATTGTCCGCTCGTATCGAGGAAGGCTTTCTACAGGCCGAGCGCGGCGAACTGATCGACGGCGAACAGGCACGCCGGGAAATTCAGGAGATGAAAGACGATTGGCGTTTGCACAAGTGATGAGCGGTTATCTTCTCACGCCTCGAGCCAAAGCCGACATTTTCGACATCTGGTCTTACATTGCGAATGAGAGCGAAGACACGGCCGACCGCATCGAACAAGCAATCTTCGATGCTTGCGCGTTTGTTGCCGAGGCTCCTATGCGCGGCCATTCCCGCCCGGACCTTACAGCGCGTTCGCTTCGTTTCTGGACGCTCACGCGGTATCCCAACTACGCTATCGTGTACCGGCCAGAGAACGCCCGCTTGAAATTGTTGCCGTTATGCACGGAAAGAGAAATATCTCACGTGTTCTAAAACAGCGCCAGTGACGACTCCGGCATTCCTCGCAAAAGGTCCTTCTCCGTTCAACGACACGGTAAGGCGGGCCTGGACTGTGTGCATCATCATTTATCCGCCCCTTATCCGCCCCGATCTACGACGACATCGTCGACGACCAATCGCCCCATGGACTGCTGTAATGCCCGATGGGAGTCTTGGTTTCGAAGTAGTAAGCCAGATTGGCTTGCTGCAGATAGCGGTCTCCGGGAAGGAACTGATCGCCCAGCCGATTCAGCCACATGATCAGCTCTGCTTCAAGCGCCGGCTGAATGGCCCTGGCTTCACGCTTGCCGATCAGGTTGTGCTTTTGATAGACGTCCTGCTGATTGTCGTAGAGCAACCAAGGCCCTTCGATCGCCCGGACGTAAGTGTAGCGCTCAGTCCGCACTCCGCGGTAGACGTCGAATCCGTGCTGTCGCAATTGGAAGTTCGAGACAGGGTTGTTAATGAAGGCTGACTTTGGCGCGCCGTCCGTCTGTCCGGTCAGAAGTGTTCTGGAAAAGTCGATGCCCTGCACGCCGGCCGGGACCGGCAGGCCTGCCAGGCCCAGCAGCGTCGGCATCACATCGGGTGAATTCATTGGCGTACTGATCTTTTTGCCAGTCTTGCCGAGCTTCCGCGGATAGCGCACAAGAAACGGAATCCGGAGCGACTCGTCCCAGCAGTATAGTTTTCCTTCCAGCCCTTGCGAGAAGAGCATGTCGCCGTGATCGGAACTGAAGATGACAATGGTGTCCTCCGTGAGGCCGTTCTTCTCGAGTGTGTCCAGCAACCGCTTCATACAGCTGTCCAGCGCCGCAATGTGTGCATAGTACCCCTTCAGGCTTTGCGTTGCGCGGCCCACATCGTCGGCGGGAACGTTCGGACGCAAATGGATCTTCTGGTCGGCGAATATCGCCTGGAATTCCACCGGAGCCGTGCCGTACGGAAAATGCGGCGGGGCCACGGATAACATCAGGAAGAACGGGTTCGCATCGTGCGCTCCTGCCTCGATGAACTGGCAGGCATCTTCCGTCTCGGCAATCGGAGCATAGCCGGACCAGAACTTCGGGGCAGGGTCATCACCGACGAAGTAACGCTCGTGATTGTAGTTGTGGTCGCACTCACTGGCCTTCCAATATTCGAAGCCAAAGTGCTTATCCGCCGGAATGTAGGTGAGACGTCGGCCGTAGTGGCCATCCGGGCTGCCGTGAAGATGCCATTTCCCAATGTATCCCGTGCGATAGCCAGCGTTCTTGAAGGCCTCGCCCAGCGTCACTCCCTTAGGCTCGAGCGGCACGTCGTTGAGGAACACGCCATTCTTGAGAGGGTACTGGCCCGTCATCAGGCTCGCTCGCGCAGGGCAGCACAGGGGAAGGCCTGAGATGAAGTTCGTGCAGTTCACGCTTTCGGCCGCCATGGCGTCAAGGGTCGGTGTTCGCACGTTCGGGTCGCCGGCATAAGCTGTAGCCTGGCCTCGCCACTCGTCGGTCAAAAAAACACTACATTTGGCCGCTTTGCCGAAGACACGTCGCCGAAGGCGGCGGTTGCACGGCCCAAGGTAGCTGCAGCCATCGCTCGAGTAATGCTCTTGACAAAAGCCCGTCTTTGCATGATTGTTCCTCGATGCTGGTGCGATCTGTTCGGACGCCACGGATACTCACGTACCCGCAGCGTCCAAAGGTAAGTGTTAGAAGGTGAGCTTCAAGCCAAACTGAACCTCACGCTGTGGAGGCGAAATGACGGTACTCCCAATCGTGCCGAAGCTGGCACTCTGTAGTGTCGCGTTCGGCTGCGAGAAGTGCGGCGTATTGCTCACGTTGAAGAATTCTGCCCGGAACTCTACTGTGAGCTTCTCGACACTTGTATTCTTGATCGGCCAGGCATCGACGTCTTGCACCCCCGGACCGCCAACAGCGTCGAACGTGCGCCGGACCGTCCCGTAGGTATACGCCGGGGAAATGGCGAAGGCGGCAGTGTTGAACCATTCTCCCACTCGGCTCGCATTCGAGCGGCTGCCTCGCAAAACCGGGCTCACATTTGGAACCAAGTTCGGTCTACCATTCGCAATGCCTGTGATTGGAGCACTAAACACAAGTGGAAGGCCACTCTGCTCGGTCCAGATGCTGTTCAGTTCCCAGCCGCCGATTACCTTGTTCACACCTCGTGGTAGACCGGAACCGAATATCTTCCCCCGTGACGCTTTCGGTTGTTTCACCGACCTGCAGAACGAAGTCGATCTTCGCTGATTGTGCTACTTGCAAGCTGACGTTCTGCCGGACCTCTGCCTTGAATCCGGTCATGTCGACACGAATCTGGTAGTCGTCCGCAGGCGGCAAAAGTGGGACGAAGTAATCGCCATTCGCCTCGCTTTTCGTCGTAATCCTGAAGCCCTTGGCGGGATCGAACACCGTAATCGTCGCACCCGGTATGGCCGCTCCCGATACGTCCTGCACACGCCCCGTTAGCTGGGCAGTCTGCTGCTGCGCACCGGCTGGCGCGCTCATCGACACCAAGAACGAGATGGCCCAAAGGCTGGCCGCCGCCGTGCGGAACCAAGGACCGCTTCGTACTGCTCGCATCGCATGACTGCTCGTGATCTTTGTTCCTAAAAAGGGAACCGCTCGTTGCATATCGTCTTACTCGTTGATTAAAGATTCTCTATAATAAACTTTTGGGAACTTAAGAAGTTTGCAGCCCTGGGTGTCAACTGAACTCTATCTAAACGGCTTCCCCGTGGACGCTCCATTAGCCGATCTTCACAAAATGGAACTCCGGATTTTTCGTAAAATACAAGGTTGACATAAATACTATAGATATTCTATAAACTTCGGCTGCGGGCTTTTTTGCCGGTTAGGAGTTGCGAAACGATTGGCTTACTGTCCAAGCTCGATGGTTGATTTCACGCCTTGCGAGTCTCCCGGGGCGTGCAAACTAGCTGGACCGGCTCAGATTGCCGAACCCGTGGGGCATCGGCCACCACTGAGGCGCAGCGCTCTTCCGCTCGGTCTCTTCTTCAATCCCGAATTCGGAAGAGCTCGAGATTCTCGA
This sequence comes from uncultured Acidobacteriaceae bacterium, assembly GCA_963705665.1. Lineage (GTDB taxonomy): Bacteria > Acidobacteriota > Terriglobia > Terriglobales > Acidobacteriaceae > PALSA-350. The sequence continues at coordinate 226,724 of CAVPKQ010000035.1, forward strand.
AATTCCGAGGCTTCACGATCATCGAGCCGAAGGCATCGGTCGAAGCGGGGATCTCTACTTTCAGGATCAACAGCCTGGGCTTCCGACTCTGAAGGCCACTCCTTTATTGGATGGCCAGCTAGCGCACCCATCGATGAGAGGTGGGCGTTGCAACTCTCCTCTAAAGCTGCCGCCCTTCCATTTCCTTACAGCACCGCTCAGCGGCAAACGGACATTGGAACAAATTGGATTGTAACCATTCAGATTTCAGTCAAGGAGTTGTCACTATGGAAGCAATTTTTGGAGCCAGTCTGTATGTTGCAATCGGTTGCCGCCGGAGCCCGATAAAGAGGGCGATGTCTGTATTCATGCTCGGACTTGCCTGTTCGCTTGCGCCATTGCATTTGCAGGCGCAGATTTCTTCCGGCGAAATTGATGGCACAGTCAAGGATTCCAGCGGCGCCGCCATCCCTCACGCGGCGGTCGTGATTACCAACACGAATCAGAACCTAAAAGCGCGTACGGTTCAAACCGATGCGCTGGGACAGTTCACTGCGCCGCTTATCCCGATTGGATCTTATTCGGTCACCGTGAACGCTCAAGGGTTCAAATCTTTCACGGTCAACGGCATAAACGTGCACGTCGGTGAACCGTCCGTAGTGCCTGTTGTTGTGGAGGTTGGCAGCGTGACGGAACAGGTCACGGTTTCTGCAAGCGCCCTTGGGGTCCAACTGGACTCGGCCGCAGCGGGCACTCTCATCGATCGGCGGGCAACTACGGAATTGCCGCTGAGCAGCCGGAACTTCCTGCAACTTATGCGGATTCAGCCAGGAATCAGCACCAACGTTCCTGGGCCGGATTCGCGAGGCAATATCACTACGACCGGCGCCGTCAATACGCAGAACTTCTCCGTTAACGGCAGCGCAGCCAGCGCGAACGGCTTCTTCCTGGACGGCGCTGACACCTTGAAGCGCGCAGGGCAACAGCCTGTGACGTTCCCAAGTATCGACTTTATCCAGGAAATCAATTTGCAGCGCGCCAATTACGGCGCCGAGTTCGGTGGTCCGGGCGCAGCATTCGTCAGTGTGCAAACGAAGTCAGGCGCAACGCAGTTCCATGGCGGGGCTTTTGAATTCTACGAAGATAAGGTCTTCAATGCGAATAACTACTTCAGCAATTTGGCGGGCACTCCCAGGCCAGGTGCACGACAGAACGACTACGGTTACTACTTCGGTGGCCCAGTCTCGATTCCCAGGTTATTCACTTTGAAGAATACGTTTTTCTTCTTCGGTCAGCAGTTTCTCCGCCAGGAATCTTCTACGCCGCAGAGCATAAGCAACATCCCAACGTTGGCGCAGAAGTCAGGCACGTTCAACGTTCCTGTTTGCACCGCCTACAAAGGCTCCACTTGCACGGGCCAGACAATGCAGATCTCAAACTTTGATCCAACGGCCCAGGAATATTTGAAGGACATCATCGACAAGCTGCGCGCACCGAACAGTCCTGTCGATCCTCAGGGTCTGATTTTGAACGCGACGGGTTACAACAACGAAACCCAGACTCTCATCCGTATCGACCATCAGTTCAGTTCCAAGCTTAGCGTGTTTTTCCGCTACCTGGATGACCCGTTTCACCTCGTCGTCCCGAATGGATTCCAGGCCACATCGCTCATCCCTGGTGTAGCGACATCGACAATGACGGATGGTTCGACGAACTGGCTCGGACATGCCACGTGGGTCTTTGGCCCTAATCACATTCTAGAAGGCGGGTACTCGACGCGCTCGAACTGGATCACGGCACACGCGATCGGATACCTGAATAAGAATAATTCCCCCGATATCTCGGTAAAACTACCGTATCCGAACCTGACCCAGCAGGTGCCGCAGATCATCATCAACGGCTCGAACTACAGGGTCACCGAACCTTACAACGAGCGTAACCCAGTGACGCAGATATTTTTGAATAATACGAACTCAATCGGACGCCATACTCTCAAGGCGGGCATCAACATCGAGTTGCAATTGGGAGGGTCCAATAACGGCATCTCCAACCAGGGAGTATTCACGTTTGCACCAGGGACAATCCCTAAAAACAGCACCCAGTTTTCGCAGGCGTTCGCGAATTTCCTGTTGGGCAGCGTCGCGACCTTCACACAGACAAATATCGACCCCGCCGGTGCGAACAAGACCCGTATTTATGAAGGCTATGTCCAGGACGATTACCATGCGTCATCGAGACTCTCGTTGTCTCTGGGCCTTCGTTACTCCTACTACGGAACACCCACTGGCGGAACGTTGCCCGGCACGTACTACAGTCCAGTACTGAACTTCGATCCGAACGCCTTCAATCAAGCTGCTGCACCAGCGATCTCCTCGACCGGGCTGATATGTAGCGCAGCGCCGTGCGGAAACGGCCAGCTCCCCAACCCGAGCTACAACCCTCTCAACGGCATTATCCAGGGCGGCATCAGTTCTCCCTTTGGGAGCGGCGCAAGTGCCGTCAACACCGCAAATTTTGCTCCGCGATTTGGGTTCACCTATGACGTATATGGCAACGGCATGACAGCCCTCCGTGGCGGTTACGGCATTTTCTACTATCAGGTGGTAGGCAACAATGCCAAAATCCCAACCATTCAAAATCCACCGAACTCGGTAACAGCCACCATCTCAAATACCTCATTCGGCAAACCTGGAAATGGGATCCCCAGCTTCAGCAGTGGTCCACAAGGGCTGCAGGCCTTCGACGTCTCAAGCAGGCTGCCCTATGCGGAGCAGTACAGTCTCGACCTGCAGCAGCAGCTTCATCGCGGAACGGTCTTCGATATTGGGTACTACGGAAACAATGGCGTCCACACATATGCAGCGGTTGACATCAATCAACCGGCTGCAGGTGCATTCGCGGCAAAGGGCATCATTCCCGGTAACGTCGTCACAGCAGCAAACACACAGTATCTGAATCAAATTCGACCATATCCGGGATACAGCTTCATCACGGACAACCTGAACGTCTTCAAGGCAAACTACAACAGCCTGCAAACCTCATTGACCCACCGTACCAACGACGGCACCCAGATCACCGCCAACTACACCTGGGCGAAGGCGCTCACCAATGCCAATACTCCTCAAGACAACACGAATATCCGGCAGGACTACGGACAGTCGCCATTGAGCCGTCGTCATGTCTTCAACGCGAGCGTTGTCTATCCGCTTCCTTTTTACCGTAATGAGCGCGGGGCGATCGGTCATGTTCTTGGTGGTTTTGACTTCGACGCGATCGTAAGTTACGGTTCCGGCCAATTTCTGACCGCAACCCAGGGTGGTGTAGACCCGGCAGGTCTTGGCTTGCTCGTTGGTCCCGGAGGCGCACGACCGGACTACATCTCCAATCCAAACAACGGTGCTCCGCATACACTCTCGAAGTGGTTCAACACGGCCGCCTTTGCTCCAGTCCCCGCTGGACAATACCGCGCGGGCACGGAAACGTACTCAAACATCGTCGGACCTGGCTATAGCAGCTGGGATGTAAGCCTCCACAAGAACATCCTCTTTGAGCACAGCGTAAACTTTCAACTACGTGCTGAAGCCTTTAATGTCTTCAATCACACGAGCTTCAGCGCGATCGGAACGACCTACGGTGTGACGAACTATGGTCAGGTAACCGCCGCCGGCCCCGCGCGTTCCATGCAGTTTGGCGGAAAGTTCACATTCTGAGCAACCGCGGGGAGCCTCCGGGCTCCCCATATTCGTTTCTTTTGTCATCGGAAGACCATCGATCTCCTCAGGCCTCGTCGGCGTGATTCGATGGTCGCAGGGAGAATGAGGCAGGCTGTGCTCAAACGTATTCCATTAGCTGTGGCAATGATCGTGACGTTCACCGGGGCTGGAGCCAGCCAAGAAACATTTAGCAATCCCATAATCGCAAGGGGCGCGGATCCATCCGTCGCCTTTGTGGCAGGCAATTACTATTCAGTCCAGTCGGGTTGCCCACACCTGGGATCAACGCCCGTCATCTGCATTCGTAAGGCGGCTTCTTTACCCGAACTCGGACTGACCAGGCCTGTGCCGGTCTGGACTGCACCTGAATCCGGCCCCAATTCTCATGATATTTGGGCTCCTGAGATCGAGTACCTGAACGGCAGATGGTACATCTATTACGCTGCCGATCCCGACGTGAATCCACATCATTCGCTCTTCGCTCTTGTTCCGCGTGATCCCTCGAATCCTTTGGGAGCGTGGCGAGAAGCCGATACCGGCGTCCCGAGCGGTGGCTTCCCTTTGGACTGGAAGAGCAACTGGGCCATCGACCCCAGTGTCTTCAAAGCGAGCGACGGGCGGCTCTACCTGCTTTTCGCTTGCCGGCAGGACAATTCCAACGCAAAGCCCGGAAACTCTCAATCTATATGCATCGCGGCCATGAGTGACCCATTGCATTTGGAGCCGAATTCCGTGACCGGCAAGCGCGTTGTCGCTCTTTCGTATCCCACGAGATCATGGGAGAATCGCTTCTTCCCCACACAAGAAGGTCCTTTCGGCTTTACAAGGGATGGTGTCGACTACGTTCTCTACTCAGCGAGCTTCAGTGGTACGCCTGACGACTATGCCGAGGGTCTTCTGGTCAACACACACCCTCCGCAACCGAACAATCGGGGTAATCCTCTCTTGAACCCGGCATCCTGGGTCAAAGAGGGGCCGGTATTGGACGGGCATCACGCCTCGTACGGAACTGCGAGCGGTGTCTTTGTGACATCGCCGGATATGACCGAGCTCCTGGCATATCTACCACGGCACCGATTGCCTCGAAAATTGTGTTCTCAAGAACAACAAGACGTGGGTGGACCGATCCATTCGCGCTCAAAGAGCAAATTGGTCTCCCTCAGGTGACCTGGTCCTTGGGTATCCTACCGATATTCGAAACACCGACGGAACGGGCACAAAGGTTCCGCAACGTGCGCCTTCAACTGATGGCCACGGATCGATGATCTTGCCCCGATGGGGAGAGGCTTTCGGCGATGCTGCAGAAGGCGAGACGGCGGCGGGCTCTGCTGTCGGTAGTTGGAGTGAATCTGAACCAGGAGTCCTTGCCAACCTTAGCGTCGACCCAGATCGGCTCGACCGTACGTTCTTCGCTTCGAACCCCAACCTCCAGAATTACGTCCTTTACACTAAAGTCAGACTGGTAGAGAAAGCAAGAGAGGGCAGCTCCCAGTTTGGAGCGTATGCGGCATACGCGGATCGAAGAAACAATTACCTGGTCATGATCGACACTGCTTGCGGAGGACGCGCCTGCCTGTTTACTGATGGAACTGTCCACGGAAAAGCGGTTGGTCGCCAGAACTGCCCTGTCCCAGCAGACTTCGATCCCGAGAAGACGAACACGCTGGCCATTGAGGTTGTTAATGGTGACTTTCAAATCGCCTTGAATAAACAGACTCTCAGTGGGCCTTGCCAAGGAAGAAAGTTCAACCTAAACGAGGGACAGGTCGCCCAGAACGGTAGCAATGGACAAGTAGGCGTTGTGGTCCAAAACGCGAGGGCGCAGTACATCTCGTTTATGGTATCGCCCGAGGTTCCAGTTGATAGTGATCGGAACTTTGCTGTATTTGCGTTTCGAAACTCTCAGAATGCACTTGAGCTAGATGTCGCTTGCGGAGATTGCAAGGACAAAAAAAACAGCCAGACGGCGCCGGTCATCGAGTCTCCGGCTTACGCACCATATCCACTCGTGGTCTGGCCTGGGCAATTCTGGAGATTGAGAACACAGGGCAATGGTTTCTCAATCGTCAATACCATGACAGGAATGTGCTTGGAAGCGCCGACAGCCAAAGATTCGGACGCGGCCGCCCCCGTACAGGCGCGCTGCAGCGGCGAGACAAAGCAGCGATGGGATTTCCTCCCGGTACCGAAAAGAAGCAGCTTCATCATCAGAAATGAAGCTACAAAGACCGCGATAGATGGCAGCGACATCGACAGTCGCCATCTGTCGTTGTCCGCTCGTCCTGACTCGGCATCTGCGACGTGGCAGTTTGTTACTCCGTAGTTGGCTTGCGTTCTATGCTGCCAAACTAGCGGCCTATCCGTGTGAGGTTAACCGAAAACGGATTCATCGCACTGCCTGCGAGGGAAGTATCAACACTTTGCAAGCGTCGTTGGACTGGAACTGTTGGAAGGCCATAGACACATCACCAATTGGAAAAGCATGCGAGATGACCTTTTCTAAGGGTAGCTGAGACGCGAGTTCGATTGCGTCGGCAAAGTCCCTGCGCTCGTAGACACGCGAACCCAGGATCTCGAGCTCCTTGAAGTTGACAGCCTGCATATCCAATTCAACGGGTTTCTTGAAAACTCCAAGGTTGACGATGATCGCTCGTGAACGCGCGAGCGCTGTCATCTCGCGCGCAGACGAAGGGTGGCCGGCACATTCGAACAGGGCGTCCGCACCGTTTCCGTCGGTAATCTCCATAACGTGATCAAGCACGCCGGATCCTGCCGAAACAGCTTCGAGACCTAGACTCTTTGCCAATTCGAGCCGAGCCGAAAGTACATCGCTGATGATCACGTGTGGCACTTTACGTGTCTGGAGCACCAGGCCAGTGAGCAGACCAATCGGCCCGGCTCCGAGCACAACTGCCACTTTGACTGAAGCCACGCTTGTCCGCGCGACACCATGCACAGCCACCGCAAGAGGTTCAATCAGAGCCTCCGATACCTGGCGACATACTGTCGGGCAATTTCATCAGAGAGGAGACAGGAAGTTTGATGAACTCCGCCATGCCTCCGTCCACATCGAAGCCGAATAGGCGCAATTTGCGGCAGACGTGGGGATACCCGTGAGCACATGCGTAACAAACTCCACACGAGATCAACGGATACATGGTGACGCGATCGCCAACCTTGAATTCGGTTGAGGCGTTGTCGATTTCGACAATGTGTCCTGAGAGTTCATGACCCACGGTTAATGGAGCCTGGGCGCGTGGATGTGTGCCGGCAATGATGTTGATGTCAGAACCACAAAAACCACATGCCTCCACCTGAACGAGAGCCTCACCGCTCCCAATTACCGGAACAGAAACTGTTTCTGTTACGATATGATTCGGACCAAGGTAACGAGCTGCCAACATTGTCTCCATTTCTCCTCCTTATTGCGCAGTATAGCCGCCGTCCATCATGATGACGGCTCCAGTAAAAAAGGTGGCCAGATCGGAAGCCATGTAAGTGTAGAAACAGGCAACCTCTTCGGCGGATGCGATGCGGGCAATCGGATGTGCATCGCGCAGCATCGCCCAGTAGCGGTCCGGGTTACCGGAGGCTGCTGCAGAACTGTGCACGATCGGTGTGTCCACAGTTCCACAAGCGATCGTGTTCACTCGAATGCCTTGCGACGCGTATTCAATCGCCATCTGCCGCGTCATTTGGTGGAGAGCCCCCTTCGAAGGTGCATAGGCGCCCTGTGTCGGAATTCCGGCCTCTCCTGAAATAGAGCCGCTTATGAGGATGAGCCCGCCTTTCTGCTGAATCATGACCGGAATCACGTGACGGGCCGCCCAGAATAGGCTCTTGACATTAGAGTTCATGACTGAATCCCACTCTTCAGGGGTATGAAGATGGATCGCTTTGACAACACTGATCGCAGCATTGTTTACGTAGATGTCGATCCTCCCGAAGTTTTCGAGCGCAACCTTTGTAAAATCAATCGCCGTCTGTTCTTCGGCCACATCGCCGCGTACCACGATCAACTTGTCCGGATAGAGTTTGATTGCCTCTTCCAACTTCTTCGGCAGTTCTGGTCTCCGGAAAACTGCCACAACACCCTTGGCGCCCGAATCGAGATACGAACGCGTAATAGCGAGCCCGATTCCAGAGGACGCTCCTGTAACAATCGCTACCTTATCCGTGAGGGAAACGTTCATTTATCACCTGTTCCTTACTAATTCGTCTTTCGTATTCGGACTTCGATAGATCCACGGCTCGTAGTAGGGGAGCACTACAAATTCCGCGATCGAGCCGGAGAGTTCCAGCGCCGCGCGAAACATCTGCGGCGAGGCCACATTGTTGATCATCATGTCGTAATGACAAGGAATCCCGACTCGCGGTTGGATGGCATTGACCACCGCGGCCGCTTGTCCTACCGTGAGGTTGTGAAAGCCGCCGTTGATGCAGATCGTGCAAACGTCCACATTGTTCGGAAGCAGCGTCAAGAGATGCTCGGCATATGCCGTATCTCCGGTGTTGTAGAAGCGAACGCCGTTCGCAAGGTCCAGCAGAACCCCCGTGTGGTTAAGGTCGGTTGCATCTGTTGGCAGAGCGAACGTCGCTTGCATCTGGACTGTCGCAGACAAATCCATGATTTGTCCTGGATGAATTGGTCGTTGGCTGCTATCGGGAACGCCAGACTCGCGATAAATGCGGAGCGAATCGTAAGGCCCTATAAAGGTGGTCTTCGCCTTATTCATGCGGCGAATGGTTTCCGGGTCGGCGTGGTCCTGGTGCGAATGGGTTGTAACGAAAATGTCGATCTGAAGATCCTCCGGTTCGATAAAAATCGGAAGCTGGCGGTTCAGTCGGAATGGCCAGTGAGCAAAGGTGGTGGCACAAGCTGTCGGTGAGATACAGATCGATTCCAATCAAAAGATCGGAGGAGTCTTTGAGCAGAAAGCCGTTCTGACCCATAAACCAAATCGCAATCTCATCAGATTTCGGCTGAAAGTCCCGGATCGACTGCATAAAATCAGCGCTAGCAATTAGTTGCGGCAAGACATAGCGGATGGGCGCGGTGCGATCGAACGGATCGTTCACCATAAAGTTGTGCGGAACAGCCTTTTCGTCCTTCGTGCCAGAAGCGGCAGCCATGTGCATATTCGACATTCCCGAAATTATAGATTATCTTTCAGATGATGCAAGCTCTTGTATTGGAATCAGCTAGGAATTTGGTGATGAGAGAAATTTCGCTCCCACCGGTTGGCGACCGCGATGTGCTCATCAAGATCAAAGCTTGCGGTATCTGCGGCAGTGATGTCCATGGTTACGACGGAAGTACGGGCCGCCGGATACCTCCCCTCATCATGGGGCACGAGGCCTCCGGCATCGTCGAGCGTGTCGGAAGCCAGGTAAAGTCTGTGGAGATCGGTGATTGCGTCACCTTTGACTCCACCGTGTCCTGCAGCGAATGTCGCTTCTGCCGGTCTGGCGACGTGAACCTCTGCGAAAACCGTCAGGTGCTGGGAGTCTCGTGTGAAGACTACCGGCGCGATGGTGCCCTCGCCGAATACGTGGCGGTGCCCGAGCATATCGTCTACCAGTTGCCTGAATCCTTCGCGTTTGAAAAGGCGGCCTTGATCGAGGCGGTATCGATTGCCGTGCATGCGGCCAAGCTTTCGGGCATTCGGAACGGCGATACGGCGGCGGTGATCGGAACGGGGATGATCGGCCTGCTGGCGGTACAGGCCTTCCGCGTCTACGGATGCAAACGCATCCTGGCCGTCGATCTAGATGAGGGGAGGCTCAACCTGGCGAAGGACGCTGGGGCCGATGAGACCTTCCTTGCATCGGACCCTCAGCTTCTCGATAAGCTCGCAGCTGCAACCGATGGAGGCTCGGACATTGCGGTCGAAGTGGTTGGCGCCCAGAATTCGATCCTGACCGCCATAAATGCGGTACGCCGGGGCGGAACTGTGACTTTGATCGGAAACCTGGCCCCCACGGTGGAAATTCCCCTCCAGATCGTCGTCACCCGTCAGCTTCGGCTGTTGGGCTCCTGCGCTTCGGCGGGAGAATACCGTGAGTGCATCGAGCTGATGGAGCGCGGGAGGATCAAGGTCGAATCATTGATCTCGGCCGAAGCCCCTCTGAGCGAAGGAGCAGCCTGGTTCGATCGTCTTTATGCGCGTGAGCCGGGCCTGATGAAAGTTGTGCTCAAACCCTAAGTAATGGATGGCAAGGAATGGTTGAAAACACCTTCGATTTAACTGGGAAGGTCGCGGTCGTAACAGGCGCCAGCCGTGGCTTAGGGCAATACCTTGGGCGGGCGCTGGCCCGGGCTGGAGCTGACCTTATTATTACCAGCCGTCGGCTCGAGGATCTACGACCGTTTCAACAGGAGATCGAAGCGCTCGGCCGCAACGTCCTTCCGCTTGAGTTGGACTTGCGTCATTGGGAAATCATTCAAGCGTCGGCGGCAAATGCGGTTCGAGTTTTCGAGCATATCGACGTTCTCGTCAACAATGCCGGTTGCAATGTGCGCAAACCTGCGCTGGACGTTACCTGGGACGACTGGAACCTGGTGCTCGACACCAACCTCCGCGGGTCATTCTTTGTCGCCCAGGCCTTCGCACGCCATATGGTGGTTCGAGGCAAAGGCAGGATTATCAACATTGGATCGGTGACGAGCGTCTTTGGCTACGCCGGCATCGGCCCTTATTGCGCCAGCCGTGGGGGGATCAAGCAACTGACGATGAGCCTGGCTGATGAGTGGGGGCCTCACGGAGTCACTGTCAATTGCTTGGCTCCGGGTTGGTTCAAGACCAAGCAAAATGCCGTCTTGTACGAGAACGAGAAATGGGTCGAGTACCTCACCGACCGTATCCCATTAAAGCGCCCCGGCCAACCGAGTGACCTGGATGGGGCCGTTGTATTCCTGGCTTCGGACGCGAGCGCCTATATTACTGGGCAAACGTTGTTGGTCGATGGCGGAATTTCGACCGGTGCGACGAAGGCTACGGTCTAGGATTCGGCGCCGGCGTTCGAAGAGGAGTGACAATATCTTATGGATCGTCGGGACTTCCTGAGACTCACGGCAATGAGCGCAGCGACCGCTGCTTTTCCAATGCGCGCCAGTACACAGACCTCAATGGAAAAGCCGAACGTGATCTTAATGATCGCCGATCAACGAACATTCGGGCTGAGTAAGGTCACTGGCTTCCCGCTTGATACCAGCCCGACTCTCGACCGCCTGCAATCCTCAGGGATCGGTTTTGAACGCAACTATTGCACAACGCCTGTCTGTGTGCCGTCGCGTACCTCGATGCTCACGGGACGCTGGCCCGAAGCACACCATGTTCGCATGAACCTGCAGGCCAAAGATGCTTTTTTTGAGGAAGACATCTATCGGGTCGCGAAGAGCCGAGGTTATCGCACTGCGCTGGTTGGTAAGAACCATACCTATCTGACGAAGAACGATGTCGACGTTTGGCGTGAGTACTTTCATGATGGCGGCCCGGTCGACACGCCACACGCGCAAGAGGACGCAGCTTACGACAAGTGGCTGCATAATCTCAACTTCAACGTCTCGGATAAGCCGTCCCCATTTCCGCTCGAGACGCAGCTGCCCTATCGGATCGTCACCGATGCAATCGAGTTCGTTGATACCTCAGGCGATCAGCCCTTCTTCATGCAGGTGAGCATCCCCGAACCTCATGATCCCGAACAAGTCCCCGCCCCTTACTGGGACATGTTTCCGCCCGAATCAGTTCCGGACCGGTGCGCAGGACCGGAGCAACTGGCAAAGATGGGCCAACGGGCTCAGTGGGAGTTCCGGATGCAGCAGGACGCTGCGCCCCAGACCGAAAAGCTATGGCGCCGGTACCGTTCGAACTATTTCGGAGCTCTGCGCATGATCGACGATCAGATCAAGCGGCTCCATGAGCATCTGGAGCAAAAGGGATTGATGGACAAAACGGTGGTTGTGTTCACAGCCGATCATGGCGATTTCCTGGTGAACTATGGTCTTGGCCACAAAGGGGTTGGCCTATACGAGACCCTGACACATATTCCACAAATCTGGTTCGGTTATGGCGTGAAAGCGAATCCCCAGGTCCAGAAGGCCTTTACGTCGATGGCAGATCTCATGCCGACGCTATGTGAGGCGATTGGAGCTGAGATTCCACACGGCGTTCAGGGACGCAGCCTTTGGCCGCTGCTCCGCGGTGAAAGCTATCCAGCAGAGGAGTTTCGAAGTATCTATGCTGGAGTCGGCGTAGGAGGTCTCTATTACGAAGATGCGGACAATGTTCCGTTGTCCGCAGGACACGATGCCTCTCGTCCAGGCATGTTCGACGAACTGAACAAGGTCACGCAGAGCGGCAACCAGAAGATGGTTCGAATGGGCGACTGGAAGCTTGTCTACGACATGATGGGCTATGGCGCGCTCTACGATCTCCGCCAGGATCCATGCGAGATGCACAATCTGTTTGGCAGCCCGGCGAACGCAATAACCCAGGCCGCAATGATGGCAGAACTTGCGATGTGGACGATCCGCGCGCAGGACAGCCTGCCGACCGGACCGCAAAATGCCAAGTATCAAACGAAGTGGTCCAGGGAGCACAACTGGTACGCGCCCTATCGGCATGGTGTCGCGCCGGAGCCCTACATTCCCTAGTCCAGGACTTTGTTTGCAGCCAGCGGCTGAGGCTGTTCTGAATGTTAAACTTAGGCTGCTATAGACTAAAGATAGTAGATTCAGAAAGCGCGAAGGGTTAATTTCGAAAAATGGCTACGCCGCAAAAGCAAGCCGGGCAACTGGCCATCCAAACCGCACCTCAGGCGGCCGCGCAGGCCCTGCGCGAGGCGATCATCTCGGGTGAACTTAAAGGAGGGGATCGGATCCTTGAGCAGAAATGGTCCCTCCGTCTTGGCATCGGGCAACCCACTTTGCGGGAAGCGCTGAAGGAGCTTGAACACCAAGGTCTGCTGCGTAAGACTCACCAGCGCGGAACCTTTGTCACGGAGCTCAGTCCTGAAGATTACAGGCAGATCCTTGAGGTAAGAATACCTCTCGAGTCAATCGCTATTGGGCGTGCCGCCAAGCGCCTGACGCCTGAATCCGAGAAGGAATTGACGTCAATAACGATGAACATGGCAACCACCCAGCATGATGCGGATGTGAGGCGGTTTCATGACTGTGACGTCTTGTTTCATCGCAAGATTTGGCAGATTTCCGGGAATGATTACCTGCAGAATCTATTAGAGATGATCACGTTCCGGCTGTTCGTCTTTTCGATCGTCGGCCGTTGGCCGAACAACCCAAATGCCGTGGGCGAACGAATCGCGGCGGTTCAGCAGCACTTCGGCATTCTTGAGGGGATCCGCAGCCGAGACCCGCATCAGGCGAGGCAGGCTTTTGTAAGAAACACCGTCCAGTATTGGAACAAGCAATACGGATTGGGACTGGTAGAGGCTGATCTGCTCGAGGAGAGCACCTTGACGGTTTAGGGAAGACACTCTCGAAACACGAATCCTCGAGCCCTCCGGCCAAAAAAAACGTTTCCGAAATACTCCGCCGTGTTCATTATCCCCACCGCACAAAGGGCTGATTAGCGAAAACTCTACCCATGAGGAGTGCTGAGTTCGAGAAGGGTTTGACAACTTAATTATTTATATTCTATAACTCGAACGGCTTTTCTTTCTGGTGAGGTATCCATGCCCGTTCGTCCCCAAGCCGTCTCTACCGTGAAGGTGCGTCCGAATCGAACTGTGATCGAGTGCACCGTTACGGCCGCTTTGGGTGGGCTACTTTTCGGTTTTGACACAGCCGTCATTGCTGGAATCACCAGCGCTCTTTCTGCCAAGTATCGCCTCACACCCAGCACATTGGGGTTTACCGTCGCCATCGCCCTATGGGGAACAATCATCGGCGCAGCTAGCGGAGGCTTCGCGGGAGATAGATTTGGCAGACGGAACAGCTTGAGAGCCTTGGCGGTTATGTTCACCCTTTCCGCTCTGGGTTGCGCCCTCGCATGGGACTGGGTATCATTTGTCGTCTTTCGCTTGGTCGCTGGCGTCGCCATCGGCGCATCCTCAGTATTGGGTCCGATGTACATCGCTGAAATCGCTCCCGCACAGTGGCGAGGACGGATGGTCGGTTCGTTTCAATTGAACATCGTCCTGGGCATCCTGGTCGCCTACTTCTCCAATTACGTGATTGGAACATTCGGTCTTGGTCCCACCGAGTGGCGCTGGAAGCTCGGTGTCTCGGCTGTACCGGCCCTCTTTTTTCTCCTAATGCTCTTCCGCATTCCGCGTAGTCCCCGTTGGTTGGTGGAACGGGGACGGTTGACTGAAGCACGGGCGGTGCTAATCGCAGTCGCTGGCGAAGCTGCTGAAGCCGAGATGGCGGAAATTAGAGAGTCGCTGGAATCGGATTGCGCCGCCGGCAGCCAGCCGCTTTTCTCACGCCGCTATCGCATACCTGTAATGCTTGTCATCACTCTCGCATTATTCAATCAGTTCTCAGGTATTAATCCAATTCTGTACTACCTGAACGATATCTTCGCAAAGGCAGGATTCAATAAAGTCTCCGGAGACCTGCAGGCGGTGGCAGTTGGAGCCACCAACCTGATCTTCACGGTGATTGCCATGTCAATCATCGATAAAGTTGGCCGCAAGCTTTTACTTCTGGTTGGTTCCGTCGGGACGCTCGTATGCTTGTCTACCATCAGCGTCCTGTTTTATACCGGCCGGCACCAGAACCTACTCCTCTGGCCTTTGATCGGCTTTGTAGCGTTCTTCGCGGTTTCGCAGGGTTCAGTGATCTGGGTTTACATTAGCGAGATCTTCCCAAACTCCGTTCGCGGAAAAGGTCAGAGCCTTGGAAGCTTCACCCACTGGCTAACCTGCGCCAGCCTGTCGAACTTGTTTCCCATCGTCGCGGTACATTCCGCCTCGGGCCCCTTTATCTTCTTCGCAGCCATGATGATTCTGCAATTCATCGTAGTCGCGCGCTTTTTCCCGGAAACTAAGGGTTTCACCCTCGAACAGTTGCAGCGGAAACTGGAAACAAATTAGCTCATCAACCTCGGAACCCAGGAAGGATTGCAGAATGGATCGTCGGTATTTTCTGAAGACTTCAGCCATGGCGGGCGCGGTACTCGTGTTTTCGAATCGGCCAAGCTGGGCAAAATCCGTCGACGCACGCGTCGAGGTCTTCGTTGACGAGGAGTTGGAAAAAATCTCGCCCGAAATCTACGGCCAGTTCACAGAGCACATTGGGGGCGTCATTTACGACGGCGTTTGGGTGGGTGAAAACTCGAAAATCCCAAACCGGTATGGGATCCGCTCCGAACTCGTAGAACGCATGAATCAGATCCATGTGCCGATCATTCGTTGGCCCGGCGGCTGTTTCGCTGACAGCTATGATTGGCGTGACGGCATTGGCCCGAGAGCCAAGAGGCCAGTCCGTACGAATTTTTGGGAAGGAAATCCAGGGGCGCAACAGCTTCACGAAAAAGGCCCGCAGATCTTCGAGCCGAATACATTCGGCACGAACGAGTTTATGCGTTTCTGCAAGCTGACCAACGCCGAACCTTATCTGGCGGCGAATCTTCGCAGCTTACCTGCGCTGGAATTTGACCACTGGGTCGAATACTGTAACTCGCCGGCCGGGTCTACAACATTGGCACAGATGCGAGGCGCCGCCGGGTTTCCCGATCCCTTCAGTGTGAAGTTCTGGGGTGTTGGAAATGAAAGCTGGGGTTGCGGCGGCAATTTTGCTCCCGAAGAGTATGCGTCCGAGTTTCGGCGCTACACCAGCTGGCTCCCCACGTATGGAGTCGACCTCCAATTGATTGGCGCCGGTCCAAACGGCGATGATATCGACTGGACCCATAAATTCTTCGAGGAGATCTTTACAGACCATCCTTATCGCAATCCCCATTTCACCGGCTGGTCAATTCACCATTACGCCTCCAACCTGAGCCGCGGCAATACCCATGATTGGATTCTGGGTAAAGGGGACGCCCTGAAGTTCGACCTCGTGGACTGGTATGAACTCCTTCGGGAATGCAATCGCATTGAACAAATCATGAGCGATCAGTGGGCCATTATGTCCCAGTATGATCCGCACCACCATATCAAGCTGGTGGTTGACGAGTACGGTCCGTGGTATCGCGCCGGCACGGAACTAGATCCCTCTCACATCTTTGGCCAGCAGGTAACCGTGCGCGACGCCCTGGCTACCGCGTTGACACTCGACGCCTTCAACCGCAACTCTGATAAGGTCAGCGTCGCCGCCTGTGCGCAGTTGGTTAACAATCTCAATGCGCTCTTCCTGTGCCACGAAGATCGCTTCTTTGCCACGCCAAACTTCTACATCTTTGAGATGTACCAGTCCCATCAAGGCGCCAAGTCGCTTCGGGCGGAGTTCTCTGCATCCGACGTCCATTACGACAGGGACGGCAAGCCGGCCAGTTTTTGGGGGCTCAACGGCTCGGCCTCGCTGAAAGGCAAGCTTGTCACTGTCACAGCGGTCAACCCCGACCTAAACGAGCCGCTTGCCACGCAGATCGCCCTGAATGGCGCGAGTGTAACAAAAGCGACGGGAACCGCCCTTTTCAACAGCGACATGCACGCACACAATACGTTCGAAAACCCGAACGCCGTAATGAGTTCGCCTTTAAGGGTGGATGTGGCCGGAGGCATGGTGAATGTGACGCTGCCGCCCGCGTCTGTGGTCAAGGTTGGGATCTCCGTTGCATAGAGATTCCAGGTTTTTCATGAAGGAGTCAGGGCTTTCAACGGCAAGAGCATTCGGAAAGTTGTGTCTCAACGCAATCTTCGAGGTGCTTGCACGATAGAGATCAGAAAGCGGAAACGGAGGAAATTGATGAACCGCAGGGATTTCGTAAAGGCCGGTGCAGCGGCGACCATAGCGACCGGGTTAAACCTCAAAGCGCAGACTAAGAGCAAGCGCCCGAAGCCCAACATCCTTTATGTGTTCAGTGATCAGCACCGCGCACAATCCCTGCCGGGCGAGCCACATAACCAGGCAATCGCGCCGAACCTCGAAGCATTTCGTCGCCGAAACTTTTCGATGGACACGTGCGTGTCGAACTATCCGCTCTGCACGCCGTATCGAGCCATTTTGATGAGTGGACGCTGGCCCTCACAGACCAGCGTGATCTACAACAACGTGCCACTGAGCATGAAAGAGGGGGCGCTTGCGGAAACATTCCAAAAGGCCGGTTATCACACAGGTTATGTCGGAAAATGGCACCTTGCGGGACACGGTGAAGCCCCCGGATTTATTCCCAATGGACCGGCACGTCTCGGTTTTGAGGACTGGCACGCCTGGGATGCGACTAACCGGCACTATCATGCCTGTACATACAACCAGGAGACAGGAGAGAAGATTTTTCCGGAGGGTTGGCAGCCGATTCCGATGACCGATGAAGCCATCACGTTCCTCAAAGCGCAGCCGAAGGAGAAGCCGTGGTTTCTGATGGTCTCGTATAACCCGCCGCATCCGCCCTACAACCCGCCCCCGGAAGACTTAAACATGTATCCGCTTGAATCGCTAAAGCTGCGGCCGAACGTACACACGCAGCCTGCTGGCGAGGACACGCAGGAGTCAGCGCGCTTTCTTACGTCGGACGAAGGAATACGGACAGCCACGCAAGGGTACTACGGCGCGATCACTGGGGTTGACCAGCAGTTTGCGCGCTTGCTCGAGGCGCTCGACGAAACCGGACAGGCAGAAGACACGATCGTGATCTACACCTCAGATCACGGTGACATGATGGGATCGCACGGCCGGATGCAAAAGCAGGTGCCATTTGAGGAGTCTTGCCGGGTGCCATTTATGGTGCGCTATCCCGGCGTTACGCAGCCGGGAGGAAAATCGGACACACTATTTGCCGCAATCGATAAGTATCCGACGCTTTGCGGTCTGGCCGGCATTCCGGTTCCGCCGCACTGCTCCGGGCGCGACTTCTCTCCGTTGATTATGCGGGGAGAAAAGATCCAGGAATCAGAGATGGTCTTCCTGATGAATCAGGTTGAAGGAGACCAATACGGTAACGCGGCTGATATTGGACCATTCGGTCTGCCGCACCGGCAGAACGCGGGCGGAGCACCGGGCGGGGGGCGCGGTGGAAGGCAGAAATTCGTGAACCGCCCCAGTTATCGTGGCGTGCGCACCAAGACACATACTTACGCCGTGACGCTCACCGGACGCTGGCTGCTTTACAACAATGAGACCGATCCATATCAGCTCAATAACCTGGTTCGCGATCCAGGACAACAATCCCTCATGGAGAAATTCGACGCGGCCATCATGGCGTGGATGAAGCAGAGCGGCGATTCATTCCCGCTCAAGGAGAACACCAAGCGCTACTCGGATTTCCCCAGTTGATAGCGTGCCCCAGTTGGCCGTGGCGGCCCTGCTGACTAGGGTGAGCAACCCCGGTACCAATCGTTGAGCATTATTCCCTTGGTTGCCGTAGTCGCATTCACGAGTGGAGGAAAGGCATCTCGATGAGAAAAACGCGAAGACAGTTCTTGCAGGAAGGCGCCGTGGCGACCGCCGGCGTGATGCTGTCGTCTCCTTATATGAGAACTCCTGCGAATGTTGGAGCCGCGCAACGGCCCAACATCGTCATGATTCTCGCCGATGATATGGGGTTCTCCGACATTGCTCCCTACGGCTCGGAGATTGCCGCGCCCAACCTCGACAAACTCGCCAAAGGGGGGCTCAAGTTCACGCAGTTTTATAACAATCCGCGGTGCTGCCCATCCCGCGCATCGCTGATGACGGGCGTCTATTCGCAGCAGGCGGGAATGGGCCTTATGACTGCGGATTACGGCCGCTACCCTTTTCCTGGATATAAGGGTGACCTCAGCGAAGACTGCGTCACGATCGCCGAAGCGCTTCGAGCAGGAGGCTATAGAACCGCTCTGTCGGGAAAATGGCACCTGACACCTAACCGAAAAGAATTCAGTCAACACAACTGGCCGTTACAACGCGGCTTCGAGAAGTTCTTCGGCACCATTGAGGGCGCGGGCAGTTACTTCGATCCCGCCAGTCTGGCGAGGGATAACAACCACATCGAGCCTGGCGAAGACTTTTTTTATACCGACGCGATTGCAAAGAACGCCGTTGACTACATTGACGAGTTCGGGCACGACGATAGGCCTTTTTTTCTTTACACGGCATTCACCGCTCCGCACTGGCCGTTGCATGCTTTCGCGGCAGACGTCCACAAGTATAAAGATCGCTATCGTGGCGGGTGGGACCAACTTCGGCGCGAGCGGCACGACCGGCAGATCAAGATGGGACTCGTCGACGCCAAGTGGGGCCTTACTGATCGAGATCCCCGTGTCCCTGCTTGGCAGGTGGCCTCCTTCAAAGAGTGGGAGATGCGGAGAATGGCTGTGTATGCCGCCATGATCGAGCGAATGGATCGCGGCATAGGAACTATTTTGGCGAAACTCGATGAGCGCGGCATTGCCGAGAACACGCTCGTCATGTTTATGTCGGACAACGGCGGCAACTTTGAGGAGATCAACGATCCCGGCGACAACGTCCCACGCGAACCTTGGCTCCCGTACAAGACTCGAGATGGCCGGCCGGTCAACCGTGGCAACAAACCAACAGTGATGCCCGGGCCCGAAGATACCTATCAGAGCATTGGCATTCCGTGGGGTAACTGCGCCAACACACCATTTCGGTTGTATAAGCATTACGCGCACGAGGGCGGTATCAGCACGCCGTTCATTGCGCATTGGCCGAATGGCGTCAAACCGCGAGGCGGGATCACCCATCAACTAGGCCACGAGACCGACATCATGGCGACCTGTCTCGATATTGCCGGTGTCCCGTATCCGGAAGTTGCAAAGTCAGGACAGAAGCCACCGGCGCTTGCCGGGACCAGCCTTCGTCCTATTTTCGAGGACAAGACACGAATGGATCGCGGTCCCATGTTCTGGGAACATGAAGGCAACGCCGCAATGCGTGATGGCAAATGGAAGCTGGTATCCAGGTTCCCTGACGCA
This sequence comes from uncultured Acidobacteriaceae bacterium, assembly GCA_963705665.1. Lineage (GTDB taxonomy): Bacteria > Acidobacteriota > Terriglobia > Terriglobales > Acidobacteriaceae > PALSA-350. The sequence goes on from CAVPKQ010000035.1 coordinate 246,460, forward strand.
TGGGAACTGCACGACATGGAAGCTGATCGCACCGAGCGCCACGACGTTTCAGAACTCTATCCGGATCGGGTAAGAGATATGGCGGACCAATGGCAAGCGTGGGCTATGCGAATCGGTGTCCAGTCTTGGCCCATGCCACAGACACCCAAGGGAGAGCGGGACGGCGCCATGACAGCGCCTGCCTACCTTCGCCACGATCGGCCGTGAAACCGGTCAAAATGCAGGTGCTTTCCCGCGCATGTGCATGGACAAAGCGGACGAATGAGTTCGATCACCCCGTCGCCGGATCGCTGCCACCTTCGTTTGATGCCGACAATCTCCTATAAACAAGCGGCGCAACGATATGTCCAAGCGACGGCAACGACCGGGATAAACTTGTCCATAGATGGGATACTGAATTGAACGTTAGTTTGCTCACGTTGCACTTTGCATTGCGGAAAATTCTCAAAGAGGCTGGGAGTCCAAGTCTATGGCATCCGCGGAAAAGCTTAGCACTCACCAGAAAGCCCTCCGCATCAATCTGGATCCGGCAAGCTATGGCTCCTTTGCCGAAATTGGTGCCGGCCAGGAGGTCGTGCGGTGGTTTTTGGTTGTAGGAGGAGCCTCCGGGACAGTTGCTAAATCCATCTCTGCGTATGACAAGGAAGTCAGCGACGATTTGTACGGTTCCGGCGCCCGTTACGTTTCCAAAGAACGCCTCGAAGCCATGGTGGACAGCGAATGGACCCAGCTCGTCCACCAACTGAACAAGAGCCGTGGGTCGGAAGCTCGCTTCTTTTCCTTTGTTGATACCATCTCCGCCCGCAACTATGCCGGAACAAACGAGCCTCACGGCTGGGTCGGCCTGCGATTCCAACTGCGCCCCGGTGGCGAACCGAACGAGATCGTGTTGCATATCAACATGCGTGATCCATCCAGCCCACTCGAGCAAGAGGCTATCGGTATTTTGGGTGTGAACCTGATCTATGCTGTGTTTTATCAATTGCAGACGAAAGAGTCTTTCTTCGAGAATATTGCTCAGGACCTCGAGAAACGCCTCGAAATCGACTATGTGGAACTGGGTGGGACAGCCTTCGAAGGTTGGGATCAGCGCGCGATCCTTGCCCATCTGGTGGGCGCGGGTCTTGCTGAAGCTGTCTGTTTCCCGTCCAGCGGGTCACCTGAACCGCCTATCGAAGTTCTCCACAGGAAAGCAGTCGTGCTCGCACCGGGATCCTTCCAACACGTAGATCCCACTCATGCAGCAATCCATGAACGAATATTGACCTCAGCGATCCAGCAGCTCCGCGGAGAGCTAGACGAAAAAGACCCGGCACCTAGTGGCTTCTTCTGCCTCTCCGCCATGCCTCTCACGGAGGCCGATCCGCCTCCGGGAATTCCAGACCTGCTGGAACGTATCGATGCCCTTCGCGCGCGTGGTGGCGCCGTATTGCTGTTCCGTGATCGAGAACTCTACAGTATGACCACGCTCGTCAACCGCTACACCAAGGAGCCTGTCCGCTTCGTCCTGGGTCTATCTCTCTTGGTTCGCGTGTGGGCATATCGCTATGCTAAGCTCGCCGGCAGTTTCCTTGAGGCATTGTCTCGCCTCTTTGCGCAAAACGTCCGCATCTACGCCTATCCGATGAGCTCAAGGGACCTTCAGCAATCGATGGAAAGCATCTCCTCGGCCGGCTGGCATTGGACCGATACGAATGGATGGGTCTCCGCCCAGCAGCTCCATCCCCCACCGCCGATCGATCACCTTTACAATTACATTCTGGCCAGCAACTTCCTTATCCCGATGCAGATTCCGGCGGATCTGAAGGCCGGCGCAGCAACCGTTCGCAGCACAGAGAAGTAAATTATCGCTCCGATCGAACCGCACAAACGCTGTCGAAAAGAATCGGTCGCTCGTATCTGGGCTGGCCTGGCGGAGTGCGCGGAGAAACTCAACTATCCAGGATGGATCGCTGCGAACGCATGCCCTCACTTTTCCTTTAGACTCTAACTGGAGGATCCAGGAGAATGATGACCTACTGGAAGTCGCTCGCTTTCTCTGCGCTCACGGTTGCCCTGGTGAGTAGTGTGTCCATAGCACCGGCTCAGGTGTCTATTAACATTGGTGTCGCGCCTGTGTGCCCGTACGGGTACTTGGATTATGCGCCGTATAGCTGTGCTCCCTACGGCTACTATGGGCCTGACTGGTTTGTTGGCGGGGTTTTCATTGGAGCCGGCCCATGGTTCCATGGTCCTCATGGCTTCTATGGCCACGTTGATAACCGCTACGATCCTCATCACGGTTACTCAGGGCCGCTGCCAGCACGCGGGGCGCAGCCATTCAGCCACTTTCACGCGAATGAAGCGCGGGATGGAGAGGCCATGTTGGCAACGCTGGCCACGACGGAGGTGGCGAGCACAGCGCTGGATTTGCGGGAGGTGGCCATCCGGGTGGTCATTCCGGTGGTCATCGATAGGGGATGTTCATTTGAGAAGTTACAAGGCCCGCTTTCGTAGGCGGGCCTTGGTCTTGTGAATAAAACCGGTCTCAAAACCTCAATGAACGAAATGGCCTGAAGTGCTGGGTTCGGGATCCGGGGATCGGCCTAAGCGGATACGGTCTTCGTGGCCAGGATATCCAGTTTTTCGATCTGCGGAGGAGTTGCAAAGAGTTCCCCAGCTTTGGCAAGCAGGGCCTTCGCGATCGCGCCGCCGAGATGAGCATCTCTTCCGCTCTCGTCAGCGAACGTGTCAAAGATCCCAAAAGTGGATGACCCTATTTTGAACGCGTACCAGTTCCTCGTGCCGGTTTCCTGTTCGACGAGGGGTTGAGCGGATTTGAGAAACTCTTCAACCTCACTCTCTTTTCCAGGACGGGCGTGTAGTGTTGCCAATAATGCAAGACGATCCATTCGCGTATCCTCCAGTGTCTCAACCGTGAGACGCGCATATAAGGAGGAGGTTACATGAATCTCGCAATGGACCCCCTTAGCCGAAGGTGAACGAATATGCCCGCACTCCTGGATCGAGGAATTCTATCTCGAAGGTACGATCTCGCACACTGTCTTTCTGCCGTATCAGTTGATACAGGCGATCTTCTGTTACGGTGCCGTATCCATTCGCGTCGGTGTCGACTCCGTGGTCTGGGCCGGGGCGTTTTCCATCGAGCGTGACGCGGAAGTGGACTGGTTTCCCATCCCTTGCAGATCCCAGGACGAGGTGAAGGTCACGGGCATGAAAGCGATAGAGGATGCTGCCCGTCGGAGAGAGCAATGTAGCAATTTGGCCTTCGTCCTTCCACTTGCCGGCCAACGCCCATTGGTTGACTCGAGCTGCGCAGGAGCGCGATAGATCTGCGGGTGATCCCGGTTGAGTCCGCCAGGCGAGGCAAAATTCTGGGCGAGGTCGTAGCCAATGTAAGTTTCGGGCGACTGAATGTCACCTGAGTCAGCCAACGCTTCTGCGCCGGTGGCAGCGATCCGTGTGGGCGTCTTAGGGAGTGGGCGGTGATGGGCTTCTCCCAGAAGATTGCGAATCCATGCCTCCGATTGATCGTACTGGCCCTCGCCAACGTGGCGATAACGGATCCTCCCCGCGGCGTCTATGAAGTAGTCGGTAGGCCAAGCTTGGCTATTGAAGCTGCTCCAGATGCGGTAGTTGTTGTCCATGGCGACGGGATATTGAAGGCCGAGCTCGTGAACTGCTTTACGCACGTTGGCCTCGTCCTTTTCAAACGGAAACTCGGGAGTGTGGACCCCGATAATCACCAGCCCGCTGTCTTTGTACTTGGCGTACCAAGCCTTGATGTACGGTAGCGTACGCAGGCAGTTGATACAGGAGTAGGTCCAGAAGTCGACGAGAACAACCTTGCCGCGGAGCGATGCGGAGGTGAGCGGTGAAGAATTGATCCAGCCGGTGGCGCCGGAGAGATCAGGCAGAGTGCTTGGTTCGGAGCCGGAGTTGCTGTCCGTGATGTTAATAGTTTGGTTAAGGAAGATCTTCTTCTCCTGGCTAGCTGGATGAAAGCGGTCAACCAGGCTTTGCTCAAGGTTCGAGGTGTTGGCCAGGGAGATCCGGGTGAGCACGCCGCGATCAAGACCAAAGGCGACAGCGGCGACGCCAGCCAGGACAGCGGCTCCAAGGATGCGGCGGATCCACTCCTCGGCGCCGAGAGATCGCTTTATAGCTGCGAAAACGCGGCCTCCCGCCAACAGGGCAATCCTGAGGGAAGTAGCTGCACCGGCAGCGTAGGCAAGGAGGAGTGTTGCGGTATGTACGCTTGGACCTCTCAGAGCGGCTCCCGTGAGTATGAGCCCAAGGATGGGGCCGGCGCATGGCGCCCAGAGCAAACCGGTAGCGATGCCAAGGACAAAAGAGCTAGCTATGCCGGGGCTGGAATTGAAATGCTGCGAGAGGTTGCTGCCGATTCGGACAAGCGGACGAGAGAGACGTTCGGCGAATGAAGAGGAGAGCAGGGTGAGACCGAAGACCCCGAAAAGGATGAGAGCGCTGATACGGCCAAATTGATTGGCGTGGACGGCCCAGCCACCTCCAACTGCAGCGAGACTGGCAACCAGCACAAACATCACTGCCATACCGGCGAGCAGCGGAAGGCCAGTCTTGCGGAAGGGTTGATCGGCACGCGCAAAGACGAACGGGAGGACCGGCAGGATACATGGACTGAGGATTGTAAGAATGCCGCCTAAATACGCCAGCAACAGCAGAAACATAGATGACACCTGCTTCTTTAGACCTGCATTGTCGCTTACTCCAACAAGACCCCCGCAGAAATGGAGTTGCGTTCAATAGCCAGATGCGCCAAGGCCGAAGCTTCGTAGACCGGCAACCGCGGCAATTTACACGAGTATGAGACTACGGAAGACGTCATGAGGTTACGGGTCAAGCCTTCGTAACCTGTGCCAGCATTCGCGATAAGTGTCCTAGGCGTGACACGTGTCGAGAGAAGTGTCAAACTCCCGACACTTTCTTAAGGGACCGCAATCTCGAAAAAAACGAAGCCCTCTGCTTTCAATCGTTTGTCGCGGTCCTGGTTAATGTGCGTCTTTGGCAGGCACCTTGCATTCTTCTCAAGTGGGCACGGGCACCTGGCAATAATGAGAGCATATTTCACAATATGAAACCTACTCCCGATCCAACAAAAGGCTCCGCGCATCCTTCAAGACACAGCATCGGATCGGCTGAGCTTCGCATCCAACTTGGGCAAGATCTTCAAAGCGGAAGAGTTTTTTCCATGGCAAATCAAAACGATCCTGAACACGAGGAAACCGTAGTCCAGGCTGAGGCGGGGCCGGAGAAGCCCGGCTCCGGCTTGGGGCGATTCTCAAGACGTTCCTTTCTTACTCACCTGGGCGCGGCCGGTATATTTGCCACGGCCGGTCCCTTGCTGGAACCCGCTTCGGCTACCCCGCTTCCGCAGACTCAAGAAGAACCGGCTACTGCGGCCGGCGAGTCCGGCGCCGTGCCTGTTGTGCTCAATGTCAATGGAACCGAGCGGCGTCTGACCATCGAGCCAAGGGTCACTCTGCTGGATGCGCTGCGCGAAAATCTGCAGATGCCGGGCACAAAAAAGGGCTGCGACCATGGCCAGTGCGGCGCCTGTACGGTGCACGTCAATGGACGGCGCATCAACTCCTGCTTGAGCTTCGCTATCTCGCACCAGGGCGACCGGATCACTACGATCGAGGGCTTGGCACAGAATGGCAAACTTCACCCCGTGCAAGCCGCCTTTCTCGAGCACGACGGATTTCAGTGCGGATATTGCACTCCCGGACAGATCATGTCGGCGGCTGCGCTGTTGCATGAACCGGTGGGCGCCGATGACGATTCGGTGCGGGAATTCATGAGCGGCAATATCTGCCGCTGCGGCGCCTATACGAACATCGTGGCCGCGGTGCAGACGGCGCGCCGCGCTACGTAAACCAGACTGCGGGCGCGATAGAAGGAGCAACAACGGTGGAAGCCTTTCGTTACAGCCAAGCCAAAACGGTCGATACAGCAGTTGCCACAGTGGACGCCGGGAGCGGGGGAAAATTCCTGGCCGGTGGGACCACGCTGATCGATTTGATGAAGCTAAACGTCGAGCGGCCTGCCTCGCTGGTCGACATCAATCCGCTCCCGCTTACCCAGATCGAGCCTGCAGCAGGCGGCGGCTTGCGCATCGGCGCCATGGTCCGCAACAGCGATCTGGCGCAGGACGAGAGAGTCAAGCGGCAATTCACGGTCCTGTCGCAGGCATTGCTCTCCGGGGCCTCGCCGCAGCTACGCAATATGGCGACGACCGGCGGCAACCTGCTGCAGCGAACCCGGTGCTACTACTTCCGCGATACCGCGTATGCGCAATGCAACAAACGCAATCCCGGCTCGGGGTGCGCGGCTCTGGATGGGAACAACCGCATCCACGCGGTGTTGGGCACCAGTGAGCACTGCATTGCGACCCATCCTTCCGATATGGCTGTGGCCATGATGGCGCTGGAGGCGGTGGTCGAGATTCGAGGGCCAAGGGTGAACGCGGCGTTCCTCTGGAGGAGTTCTACCTGCTTCCCGGCGATACACCGGAAAAAGAGAACGTTCTTGCTCCGGGCGAGTTGATCACGTACGTAACTCTTCCGGCACTCGCCGAGGGCACTCGCTCCTACTATCTCAAGTTGCGCGATCGTTCCTCCTATGAGTTCGCGTTGGCCTCGGCGGCTGTGGTCGTCCACATTAGCGGTGGCAGGATTCGCAGGGCTCGCGTAGCCTTGGGGGGCGTGGGCACCAAGCCGTGGCGCTCGCGTGAAGCAGAACGGGTGCTTGAGGGCCATGAGGCAAATGACCGCACCTTCCGGGCGGCGGGCGATGCCGCGCTACGCGGGGCCAAGCCGCTGCACGACAACGCGTTCAAGATCGAGTTAGGTAAACGGTGTGTAGCCCGCGCCCTCAAGAATGTAACCGCGAAAGTTGCCTAGCAAGAAGAGGAAAACGATGAACACTTCAACTATCGGGCAACCGGTTACCCGAGTCGATGGGACGCTGAAGGTGACCGGCGCGGCGAGATACGCCGCCGACCAGCCCATTCGAAATATTGCCTATGGCATCCCTGTCGCCAGCACCATCGCTAACGGGAAGATCAGGAGGATAGATACCAGCGCCGCGGAACCCATGCCGGGTGTGTTGGCGATCCTGCATCATGGCAACGCGGGGCCGCTCTTTCGCCCCGCGCAGGGCTTTGAGCAGGAAACGCGAGCCGGCGAAACCCGTCCTCCGTTCGAGGACGAGAATGTCTATTACTACGGCCAGTATGTTGCGTTGGTTTTGGCCGAGACCTTCGAGCAGGGACTGGCCGCCGCGGAGAAGGTGCAGATCGACTACCAGGCAGCCAAGCCCTTAGTGAACCTCAGCCAAGGTAGCCCGGAGAGCAAGCCTGTGAAGGAGTATCATCGCGGCGATGCGGAGAGCGCCTTCGCACAGGCGCCGGTCAAGATCGACCAGACCTACACCGTCCCGGTGCTGACGCACAACCCGATGGAGATGCACGCCACCATCGCGGTTTGGCAGAACGGAAAGTTCACGCTCTACGAATCCACGCAAGGTGTGGTGAACCATCATCACACCATCTCGCAGATGCTGGACATGCCGCCGGAGAACGTGCAGGTAATCTCACGCTTCATCGGCTCAGGCTTCGGCGGCAAGCTTTTTCCCTGGGCTCATTCGCTCCTTGCCGCGGTAGGCGCACGTTATCTGAATCGGCCGGTGAAGGTCACAGTGCCGCGGAGCCTGATGTTCACGGCCGTCGGCCACCGGCCTAACACACAGCAAAGGATACGGCTGGGGGCGACGCGCGACGGCAAGCTGGTTTCGATCAGCCAGGAGGTGCTGCAGCACACCTCCTATATCGACGACTACGTGGAGCAGTGCACAGAGCCCACTCCCATGCTGTACAGCAGTCCCAACGTCCATGCGGTTCAACATCTGGTGCAGTTGAATGTGGGGACGCCCACTCCGATGCGCGGTCCGGGAACCACGCCCGGGCTCTTTGCCTTGGACTCCGCGATGGACGAGTTGGCCATCCAACTGAACCTGGATCCTCTCGAACTGCGGCTGCGCAACTATGCCGAGCGGGACGAAGGCGAGAACAAGCCTTTCTCCAGTAAGCATCTGCGAGAGTGTTATCAGGTGGGCGCGGAAAAGTTCGGTTGGAGCAGACGCACGCCTGAAGTCGGCTCCATGCGCAAAGGCGACTTGATCCTGGGTTGGGGCATGGCTACCGCCACTTGGCCCGCCGGCCGCGGAAGCCGCCAGTGTCCGCGTCCGTCTGCTGGCTGACGGCTCGGCCCGTGTCTCCTGCGCGACGCAGGATATCGGCACCGGAACCTACACCATCTTCGCGCAAGTGGTTGCGGATAAGACCGGCTTGCCGATGGAAAAGATCCGGGTTGTACTGGGCGACAGCAGTTTGCCGCCCGGCCCCATCTCCGGGGGATCGGCGGCGACAGCGACTGTGCTGCCGGCGATCGCCAAAGCGTCGAACCAGGTTATGCAAACTCTTTTTCAGGTGGTGGTCAAGGCGCCGAAGTCGCCCTTCCACAATGCGGACCCCAATACCTTGGTTATGACCGCGGGATGCGTCCATGCCAAGGACGCCTCCCCGGAGAGCGGCGTTCCCTTTGAGCGATTGCTGGCTATGCGTCAACTCTCCGGCGTCGACGCTCTGGGAGACTCTACTCGAAGCCCTGAGGCAGAGAAATATTCCTCGCATTGCTTTGGAGCGCAATTCTGCGAGGTCACCTACGATCCCTCGATCGTACAACTGCGGGTCACACGCTGGCTCTCGGTGATCGATGCAGGGCGAATCATCAACACCAAGGCGGGCGCCAATCAGATTCTCGGCGCCGCCGTGATGGGCATCGGCATGGGCCTCTTTGAACATACTTTCTACGACACCCGCAATGGCAAGCCGGTGAATAACAACTTCGCCGACTATATCGTTCCGGTTAACAAAGACATCCCTGAACTGGAGTGCATCTTTCTCGATTATCCGGATTTGGTCCTCAATGAGTACGGTGCGCGCGGCATCGGAGAGATCGGCCTTACGGGCGTGGCTTCCGCACTCGCCATGGCCACTTATCACGCAACCGGGAAGCGCGTGCGGGAGTTACCTATTCGAATTGAGAATCTGCTGGCTTAAGGTGTCGGGATTTCGAGTGTCGGGATTTCGACACTTCTGTCGACAAGCAGATTCCCTTCGGGAATGAAAGAAAGAAAGGCAAAAACGGACAAGAAGACCAATATGACTTTGTATCAGGGCACGACTTCAGTTGTGCCATAAATATTTGAAAAATCGAGCGGCTTTAGCCGCTGAGGGAACTGTTTTCGCAGCTCAAACCTGGAGTTGTTCGCTGGGTCTGATGTAGTCGTCGGTTTGCGCGTAAGCAGCGTCGGCGCTCGCCACACGGGAGAGCGACAGCACGCGGGCAATCATCACATCGCGCCGCGAGCATCTGAGAAGAATCGCGCAATCCTGCTCCGACTGCCCTTCGAGAATCGCCATGACGAAGACAAAGCGCTCGAACGGATCAAGTGCAAAAATCGTGGCGAAAGGGTTCCCGCTTATTGACGTTGGCGGCGCCCGGGGCCGATGAACGGCAAGCTATCCGAGTGCTCTGGAGCAGGTCCGATCATCCGGATGGCGTGCTTAAGGACGGCGCGCCGGGCCCATGAACCCGCCCACTCCGTGGAAACCCCAATCCCATCCGTGGCCTCGCTCATCGCGCTGACGAAACATTTCTCGGCTTTGTCGTTGTCCGCAGTGAGCAGAAGTGAGAGCAGATATAGGCTATGAAGCTCTTCAGAAAAAATTCTACAGAAGTCGGTCGCCGTAGCGTACGATCTGGGACTTTCGTCGACGAAGTACATTGGCTGCAACATATCTACCTCTTTCGTTTTTTAGTCTGTCCAGTATGCCGATCGCCTGGGCACGGGACTCAAGCCACGGATTGCTCTAACTCCGGGGAGAATGAATGAGTTTCAGCTTGCACAACGCGAGGGCGCGGTTGCGAGTTGTTGGTATTGGACACGGCAGCCAATGGGTTGGCACGGCTAAATCGTATCAATACATCATTCGTCGTCTCCACGATGCGCGTATTTGGCCGATGTAATTTGCGGGTTGCCTTGGCGGCCAGATTTGTAAGCAGGAAGCGGTTTGGAACATTTGCCATTGCGTCAAAGACTAGGTCAGAGCGCATCGTATACTCCCGAGGCATTGAAGGTTAATCCAGCTCCTTCATAACCTTAAAAGCCTTATTGCATTCGCGATGCCAAAGAAGGCGTAGACGAAATATCCGCGATATAGCTGAATTAAGGGGAGTTCTTCCGCGCAGCTCTAGAGAGTGATTGAAAGCCTGACGAAGTGTCGGTCGAAATCTCGACGGAGGCCGACAGATTTACGACACCGCTAAGCCGGAACGGGGGGCGGGCACCCGACTCTGACCAGGAGTAAGAATTCTCTCGTCGTGAGAACTCCCACCTAAGCTCACCTAAGTATCAGGTTTTGCTAGGGTCGGGTGCCCCAGGTCGCGATTCTGGGACCTGGGATTCCACTGATCTCGATGTATGAGAAATGAAGAGTCTTTAATTCGGCAACCGCTTCGCGGCTCAGGCTATGAGAGCAGGAGCTCGAGATCTTCGGAGCGCAGGTTGCGGATCGTGCTATGATCCGCGCCAATAATGCCGGCGGCAAGATCGCGCTTGCTCTTCTGCAATTCGAGAACCTTCTCTTCGACCGTATCGCGGGCGATTAAGCGATAGACGAAGACCTGGCGCGTCTGTCCGATACGGTGGGCGCGGTCCACCGCTTGCGCTTCTACCGCCGGATTCCACCATGGATCGAGAATAAAGACGTATTCGGCGGCAGTGAGATTCAAGCCCAGACCTCCCGCCTTCAAGCTGACCAGGAAAAGCTGGCAGTCCGGGTCGCTTTGGAATCGTTCCACTCGCGCCTGGCGGTCGCTGGTCGCGCCGTCCAGATACTCGTACGCTATGCCGTTGCTATCCAAGCGGTCGCGAACGATCTTGAGAAAACTGGTGAACTGTGAGAACACCAGCGCCTTATGCCCTTCATCGAGCACTTCGCGCAATTGTTCGAGCAGGACGTCCAGTTTGGCGGCGGGATTGCCGAAGCGGTTTTTGTCGAGCAAACCTGGATGACAGGCGGCTTGGCGCAGGCGCAGCAGCGCCGCCAACACTTGGATCTTGGACTGCGCCAGACCCTGGTTCTCGATCCGCTTGAGCAGTGAGTCCCGGTAGTGGTGACGCAGCTCGTCATAAAGCTTGCGTTGCCCAGCCTTCATTTCACAATAGATTGTCTGCTCGCTTTTGGAGGGCAGTTCGCGGGCCACTTGCTCCTTTGTCCGGCGCAGGATGAACGGCCGGAGCGCCTGAGCCAGCAGCCGGCGAGTCTCGTCACTGGGATTGCGCATGGCGCCGGCCGCCAGGCTGAACGCGCTGGCAGCGCCAAGCATCCCGGGATTGAGAAACTCAAACAGCGACCAGAGTTCGCCCAAGTGATTCTCGATGGGAGTACCGCTCAGCGCCAAGCGGTGGGTTCCGCGCAGCAGCCGCACAGCCTTGGCCGATTCGGTGCTTGCATTCTTGACTGTCTGAGCCTCGTCGAGCACGACGTAGTCGAACTCGACATCCTTGAGGCGCAGGGCATCCTGGCGCAGCGTTCCGTAAGTGGTCAGGACTACATCGTAATCGGCAAGGCAGCTGTTATTACGCGCGAGGCCGGTGTAATCGAGCACGCGTAATTGCGGAGTGAAGCGCTCCGCCTCCTGCTTCCAATTGAAGATGAGCGACTTGGGAACCACCACCAGGGACGGACCGAGCTGTTCCCCAGCGGCTCGCGACTCGCGCCGCGTCTCCAGCAGGGCCAATACCTGCGCGGTCTTGCCTACTCCCATATCATCGGCCAGGCAGCCGCCGAAGGAGAAACGCCGGAGGAAGTGCATCCAGCCCAGTCCTTCACGCTGGTAATCGCGCAACCGGCCCACAAAGCCCGCGGGTTGCGCGGCAGAGTCCACACCATGAAATTGTTGCAGCTCCCGGCGAAGATGGGCAAAAGTTTCATCGCATCGAGCCTCGGGTTGGGCGGCCAGCAGCGCGTCGAGCAAGCCTGCCTGTCGGCGGTGAAAGCGGATGTGGCTATTCTCGGGCGCGCCCATTCCGGCGAGAGGTGCGAAGCGCCGCAGCCAGTCTTCGGGCAGGATGCCAAAAGCGCCGTCGTCGAGCCGAACCATCTTTTGACCGCGCCGCAAAGCTTCAAGCAGCTCCGGGAGCTGCGCCGTACTGTCTCCGTATTGCACCTTTGCGTGCAACTCGAACCAATCCACACCGCTTGAAACCTCAATATGAAATTTGCCCGGACGGCGGAAGATTTTTCCTTCAGCTTCAACATCCCAGCCGGCCCGCACCAGCGATTGCACCACAAGGGTCAGCTTGCTTGCCGGAATTTCCCTGGCGGAGTTCGGGCGCCAGTAACCTGGACCGCGAAACTTGACACCAAGTTCGTCCAGCAGCGAAGCTGCGGCTTTTTCTCCAACGCTATCGCGGCGGAGAAAGCGGCGAGTGGCGCCGTCGCAAAAACCTCCAACAGGATCGAGCTCCTCCACCACGCGGCCCTCGTAGATGAATGACAACTCGGCCTGCAGGCGATTCGATTCACGCGAGTAACCGGGCTGGGAGATTCGCAGACTAGGACGAGGCTGTAACGTCACCTCTTCATAGCGAAGTTCGTCGGGGATCGCCAGTGGAGGCAGCGTCGGAGCGCACCGCAGCGCCGCCAGGAGTTCGTCGTGTTCTTTTTCGGGGGCCTCGATCGAGCCCGTCTTGCGCAGGGAAGAGATCCATTCGAACGGCGTGTCCTCGGCCAGCGGTGCGACACGATCCGATGTAAAGACCAAACCGCCTGAGGTAACCAGAACCGGGACAGCCAGATCCATGCGCTCCTCTCCGCGCCGAAGAAGGCCCGTCAGCGCCCATCGTGCTTGCTCGTGCTGCCGAATCTCGAGCTCGAGGTTCCATTCGCCGGCGTCATCCCATTCCAGAGGGGTCAAATTGCCTGGCCCGTTCACAAGACGGAGGAAGCAGCGCCCAGTCAGCGCCACCCGCCGCATGAGCGTGCTAGCCAGAGGGTGGGGCACGGCGAAGGACTGGGGAATCGGATCGTAGGAAGCAAGATAGCCATAGGTGTTGTATTGTTTGCCGCCAGCCAATGCCGATATTATTTCCCGGTCTTCCGGCCGGGGTAACTGCGCAAGCTGATTGCGGTTGAAATTGAGCGGACGCTCTTGTTTCCAGCTCCCATCCTGCTTGGGCTCTCGCGAGTGGAGCGCGAGGACCACATTCATGCCGCTCAGGCTGGCGGGAACATCCACGATGTAGAGGATTTCCCGGTTTGCAGGCCATGCATCGCCGCGTCCCGCGACTTGGGCGTTAGTATTCAATATTGTGCCGAGCTGTTGGCGCCAGGCCGATGGCCTTTGAGCGGGCTGCTTCGGAGAAGGGGCTATCACTTGAATTGCTGTGGACGCTGGGTCGAGATCCAGCTCCCCAAAGTCTTCCGGCAAACTGTCGAGGTTTAAGGCGACGATCTTGGCCGAGGCAGCGGCGGAAAGATAACCCTCCTTTTCCCCCGCCAGGATTGCCGCCCATAAGTGCTTGCAAGGGAAGCCGGAATCCGCAAAGTACGGGCACTCACAAGAGACGGTGAGCGCGCCGTTTTCCCAACTCAAGTCCACATCATAGGTTCGGGAGCCGAGCACCTCAGCCTTCACCTCGGACTCGGAGCCTTGCAGGATAACGACACGATCTCGCCAAAAATAGTCCTGCCCTCGATTCTGGGTAGTGGGAGTGAAGTACCGTGCCAGTCTTGTTGCAAGGCTCATCCATCTACTCCCAACAAGGGCTTGTCATTTTTAGATTAGAGCATTTTCACCGGTCCTGTGATCTCGAAATCGAACAGTGCGAAGTCCAGGTGAAAAGCCCCCAGGCTAGCTGCGCGAGGCTCGGGCGCTCGCGCCTCGCTCGAGACGGCAAAATCGCGTGGAGTTGTTACTTCGGAGAGAATTCTGAATAAGATTAGAAGTGTGAAGATTCTGGCGCTAGGTGCCTACACTCGAGGCTTGCTGAGCGTGGCTCTGTCTATACCGGCGTTTCTCACAGCTTTCTCCCAGGTCCGCGGTTCGGCGGCTACGCCGGCTGCGCAGCCGCCTGTCGTTGGACGGACTGTGGAAGAAAACGTGCCGCCGCAGTCCGATAACTACAGCCTGGGGCCGGATTCGCGACCTAACCCCGCAAATCCGGCAGGCAGCATCTTCAAATTCGAGCTGACCGATTAGAAGATTTTCCCGGGAACGGTGCGGACCATCACGGTGTACATACCTGCCGCATACAAAGGGGACAAGCCGGCATGTGTCTATGTCGGTCTGGACGCTCTCGGCTTCAACGCGCCCACAGTTTTCGACAACCTCATCGCCCAGCACGCGATGCAGGTCACGATCGGCATTGGAGTTTCCCCGGGAATCGTCAATTCGGCCGACCCACCCCAAAATCCCCGGTTTGACCGGAGTTTCGAATTCGACAGTCTCAATGACAGGCTAGCCCGCTTCCTGCTCGACGAAGTCATTCCGGAGGTGGAGAAGCATCGCGCTCCCGGCGGGCATCCGATCATCCTTTCGTCCAATCCCAATGACCGTGCCATCGGCGGGGCAAGCACAGGGGCGATTGCAGCTTTCACTGTGGCCTGGCAGCGTCCGGATGCATTTCGCCGAGTCTTTACCGCGATCGGCACCTTCGTGGGAATGCGCGGGGGCGAGCAATATTATGTCCTGGTGCGCAAGACGGAGCCGAAGCCCCTACGCATTTTCATGCAGGATGGCGTCCACGACGAATGGGGCGGCGGTCCGGAGATGGGTGATTGGTGGATGTCGAACCAGACCATGAATCGTGCACTGGAGTTTGCCGGCTATGATGTCCGGCATGTCTGGGGTACGGGAACACACAACGGCAGCCACGCCGCAGCCATTTTTCCCCAGGCGATGCGCTGGCTCTGGAAAGATTGGCCGTCTCCAGTTCGCGCCGGAGATTCCGGAAATCCGGTACTCAAGGCGATATTGCAGCCGAACGAAGGCTGGCAGATCGCAGCAAATGGCTGCGTTCCGGTCACCAATCTGGCCGCGAATCCGCAGGGGCAAGTCTTCTATCAGAGAGCTGGTAATCAAAAGATCTCAGAGACTGCTACACAAGAGAAAGCAATTCCATGCGATCAGAAAGATGGTGGCGCTGCGTTTGCCTTCGGAGCTGACGGCAGGCTCTGCCGCGCGCGCTCTGATAGCGGTATAGAAGAAGCGGCTTCTCCAGGCGCAGGTGTACAGCCGAAGCTCCTAGCCGGGGATCTCCACGTGCGCCAGTTCGTAGTTCGCAGCAACGGTGACATCTACGCTACGACGCAGACTGCCGGCGGGGACAGCGAAGTGTGGCTGATCCCATTCAAGGGACAGACGGTACGGCTGGATCAAGGTCTCAAGGGAGCATCGGGAATTGCGCTATCGCCCGACGGCCTTTGGCTGTTTGTCGCGCAAGGGTTATCGCGAAGCGGCTTGAGCTACCGTATCCGATCCGACGGCACGCTCGATGCGCGAGAACCGTTTTATGACTTTTATGTTCCTTCGTGGGCGGACGACAGTGGCGCGGCCGCAATCAGCATGGATCGGGAAGGCCGAGCTTATGTAGCGACGCGGATGGGAATTCAGGTCTTTGACCGCAACGGCCGGGTGACGGCAATTCTTCCCCTGCCCGGCAACGAACCGGTAACCGGCATCTGCTTCGGCGGTCATGATTTCGATACGCTCTACGCTGCAGGCGATGGCAAGGTCTACAAGAGGAAGCTCCGTGTAGCAGGTGCTCCGCCCTGGGCCGCCCCTATGAAACTTCCACCCGGGAATGCAGGTTAAGGAGTGGCTGATCTCTCCACTTCGCTCGCTCCGGTCGAGATGACAAAACAACTGGAGTTGGCGGCAGGTTACAAATCCTGCCAGACGCGCTCGAAGAAGCGCAGCCAATTTCCATGGAAGATGGCCTCTATATCGGCATCAGTGTATCCACGTTGACGTAAGAGCGGGTTGAGCTTCTGCAAATCGGCGATGGTGTCGAGATCTTCGGGGCTTTGCTCGGTTCCGAATCCGCCGTCCAGATCGCTCCCGATGGCGGCGTGCCGGGTGTTTCCTGCAAGCTGGCAGATGTGGTCGATATGCTCGACGGCGGCCTCTAGAGTGACTCGGGGACTCTTGGCGCGATCCAGCGTCCAGCCGGGAACCATCATCCAGGCATCGAACGGGGCTCCGATGACGCCATCCCGCTCGATGATGAGACGAATCTGATCGTCGCTGTACTGCCGGTCTCCCGGAGTGATGGAGCGGCAATTGTTATGGCTCGCCAACACCGGGCCGCGGAATAGCTTTGCAGCTTCCCAAAAGCTCTCGTCAGAGAGATGAGTCATATCCAGGATCAGCCCCGCCTCCTCCATTACCCGAAGCAGTCTCGCGGCCGGGCGAAGTCAGACCGCCTTGGCAACCGGTGCCGTGGGCGTAGGCGCTGGGCCCATAATGAGCCAGGCCAAGCACGCGCAGGCCGGCCTGATGCCACTCGATGGCGTGGCATGGAGAGACGATAGGATCCGCTCCCTCCATGCTGAGAATGAATCCAAAGGGAGCATCTTCGCGGCCGCTCTTCCATTGCGAGAAATTCTCCTCGAGGGCGGGCCAGTCGAGCAGCACCCGGCATACTCCGCGCCGCTCCAGAAGACGGTAATACGCAAGCTGGCCCTGGGCTGTGGCGGAGGCCATCTCTTGGGTGCGCAAGTCCAGTATGGAGCGTCCGCGCGGGTTGGAGCGGGAAAGCAGCGTGGCCAACACGATCCCCACTCGCCCGCGGCGCATTTCCGGGAAAGCAACTGTATTTGTTGCTCGCGCCTTTCCGTCCATACCCGCTTCCGCAAGACGGATCTCGGCGACGCTTTGATCCAAGTCTCGATTCCACCCCAGCGCATTCCACGCCAGATCCAGATGCGCGTCAAAGATGACCATGGGCTCTAGACTACGCGGCCGCGAGCTTCAACCTTCCAAAATCCTTCGACCACACCTTGGCGGTGATACCAGATGCGGTCATGCAGGTTGACGCATGCACAGACGTGGTTGGGGATGATGCTGAAGCGCTCGCCTACGCGCGGATGGGCGGAGGATCGGGAGAGGTTGAGATTTCCATGCTCCTCCGACATGGCCTCGAAGAAGATCTGGGGAGCTTCAACCACATGGCCAAAACCCTCTTTACTGCCCGATTGCCAGCGATCGCTCGAGAAAGTCTTCGAGCCGCCATCGATGATGGCTCTCCCGTGGACAGCATTGCTCACTACGGTGACCAGGACGCGCAAGGCGCAGTCGGAAAGGGAGCATGCGCCCACGCCCACAGTGTTGCGGTCGTTGAAGACATACGTGCCGGAGCGGATCTCGGTGAGTCCCGCGATGAGATGGCTTTGAAGCGCTGTCGGCGTGCTTCCACCGCTGACCACTTCACACTTAAGGCCGCTGCGGCAGAGTCGATCGAGAACCGCGGCCAGCTTTTCCGAGACGTCGCGCAACGGTCCCGCCTGGTCTGCCGGAGGCGCCCAGACGTGCCCAGGATAGAAATTCAGGCCTGCGAAGCGTACGCCGGGCAGCTTGTCGATGGCCTTCGCCAGGCCCTCGGCATCCTCGGGGGAGGCCACTCCGCATCGCCGCATTCCGACGTCGAGCTCCACCAGGAGGTCTATGGCCGAGCCGGCAGTCTCCGCCGCCTGGGATATTGCTTCCGCGGTGACCACGCTGTCGATGGCCATCGTGATCCTTGTCCTGGCCGAGAGCTGGGCGAGCCTGGCCAGTTTCGCTGCGCCGAATACCGGATAGGCGATCAGTATATTGTCCAGCCCCGCGGATGCCATCACCTCCGCCTCACCCGATTTGGCGACGGTGATGCCATAGGCGCCAGCTTCGATCTGCATCCGGGCGATCGCCGGGGTCTTATGAGTCTTGGTATGCGGCCGCAGATGCAAATTGTGGCGGCGCGTGTAGCCGGCAAGCCTGGCGATATTCGAAGCCAGAACGTCCAGGTCTACGACAACGGCGGGTGTTTCCAGTTGATCGATATTCATGATTGTAGGCAGTGCTTAGCAAGGCTATGGTAGCAAGTCATAAGATAACGCCAAGCGGCATCTGCATTCCGCCCTATACGTGAGGAGGTCAAAGGACCTTGAGCGATATTTCACGCCGCAATTTCATCGTTAGAGGGAGCAGCGTCCTGCTGGCGGCACAGTTGGCGAAGGCGCAGGACGCGAAAGCACCATTCACGGCCGGCGAGGTCGTGGAGCGTATTCGCAAGCAAGTTGGCATCCCCTGGCGAAGCCAGACCGTCGATCACATCGTTGCCGGGGACGAGAGTACGCCGGTGCATGGGATTGCCTCCACCATGATGGCGACGCTTGATGTGGTCAAGCGCGCCGCCGCCGCAGGCAGAAACATGATAGTCACCCACGAGACTCCCTTCTACCTGCACCAGGACCATACGGACGACATCAAGCACGATGCTGTTCTCGAGTACAAACTCGAGTTCATTCGCAAAAATAATATGGCCATCTTCCACTTTCACGAC
Source organism: uncultured Acidobacteriaceae bacterium (assembly GCA_963705665.1). Taxonomy (GTDB): domain Bacteria; phylum Acidobacteriota; class Terriglobia; order Terriglobales; family Acidobacteriaceae; genus PALSA-350. The sequence goes on from CAVPKQ010000035.1 coordinate 265,174, forward strand.
CATTGGCATGCGCGGCGCCCGGATGGCATCGCAGTTGGGATGATGCAGGAACTTGGCTGGGAAAAGAATGTCGACGCGGAAAATCCTAAGCGATTCACTTTTTCCGGAGAGCCGCTGGCGCACTTTTGCCAGAACATCCAGGCACGGCTAAAGGCTCGCACCATGCGAGTCGTGGGCAACCCGAAAATGCCGGTCAGGCAAGTGCTCGCCAGTTGGGGATATGTCAGTAGGATTCCCGGCATCCCCATGTTGGCGCGGCCGGATGTAAACGTCCTTATCGCCGGCGAAACACGCGAATGGGAGCTTGTCGAGTACGCACGAGACACGATCACAGCCGGCAATCAGAAGGCGCTCGTCTTACTCGGGCACGTACTCTCCGAACAAGGAGGCATGCAATATTGCACTGAATGGCTGAAGAGCTTCGTGACCGAGGTCCCGATCGAGTTCATTCCCACACGGGAGCCTTTTTGGAATCCCAGCCATCCGGTTTCGATTTGAGGCCCGGGCAGAGATGGAATCGTATCGCGGTGGATGCGACGCCTTGTTTCAGGCCTTAAACGTGAAGGGATCGAAGACTTCCACTTTAAAAGATTTGAAGTCACGTAGATTGCGTGTGACTACAATGAGACGCCGGACTCTTGCGGTGGCGGCAATCATGGCATCTTCAAGCAGCTGATCCGATTTGCCTTCCATGAGACGAGCCCATTCGCGAAAGGCGATTGCATCCATCGGTATTACTTCGTAGGCTTGAGAGATCTGGTCGATCCATGCCTCTATGGACTCCGCTTTTTCTTTGTTCTGCCTTCTGGTTCGTTCCGCTCCAGCTTGCAACTCTCCAATGGTGAGCGCCGAAATAGATAGGTCATTGTCAGGTATACCTTGGAGCCACTCGACTACGGCGCCGTGCGGCCTTAGTTTGCGCAACTCCGAGACGATATTAGTATCGAGCAGATACATTATTCAGGATGAGATTGCTGCCGGCGGCGCAGTCCGCCGCGGTTAGGAAGCGAGACCTCAAACCGATTCGCTGGATCCAGGAGAAGTTGCTTGAGTGTGGGGCGAGATGCACTCTTGAGGCGCCGCCATTCGTCCATCGGCACCAGAACAGCAGCTTCGACGCCGCGCCGGGTTACTACTTGCGGTCCTTCACGAAGGCTCGCGTCAAGAAATTCGCTGAACCGCGCCTTCGCGTCCTGCAGCTGCCACGCCATATCGAGACTTCTCCTTATTGACTAGTCATAATACTAGTCAGACCGATTATAGCAGGTCTGGTTTCCGGCCCAGGTACCCGCGGGGGCCGCTGCGAATACAAGAAGGGCAGAAGCAGATTTCCTTCGGGAATGACAGAAAGAAAGGCAAAGATGGAGCAGAAGGGCGGAAGCGACGCATCTGGTAAAATAAAGAGGTGATGCTTACTCATAGCGCCAACGCAATTTGCTTCCGGCACGCTCTCGCCTAGCGGCCCCAAGCCGCACACTCCTGCTTTCTCGCCTCATTTTCTTTTCAAAAATGAAAATTCCCGCCGCCCTATGCCGGCAGCAAAAGGAAACCTACCATGTTGGACCGTCTGGAGCAGATTGAATCTCGCTATGAGGAGCTGGGCCGCCAGCTCGCCGAACCTGAGATTGTGAACGACCAGCAGAGATATCAAAAGACGGCCAAAGCGCATCGCGATATGGAAGCGGTAGTCGACAAATACCGCGAGTATAAGCGCGTTCAGCAAGGCATCGCGGATGCCAAGAGCATGCTCGGGGAAAGCGATGCGGAGCTTGCCGCCATGGCCCAGGAAGAGCTGGAGCAATACGAGCAGAAGCTTGGGGCTATCGAGGACTCGCTCAAAGTGCTGTTGCTGCCCCGCGATCCGAACGATGAGAAGAACGTAATTTTGGAAATTCGCGCCGGCACCGGCGGCGACGAGGCTTCGCTGTTTGTCGCCGAGGTCTTCCGCATGTACTCGCGTTTCGCCGAACAGCACCGCTGGAAGGTGGAGGTTCTCTCCCGGTCCGAATCCGGTGTAGGCGGCTTCAAGGAGATCATTGCCATCATCGAGGGCGCCGGCGTCTATTCGCAGCTCAAGTACGAGAGCGGAGTACACCGCGTGCAGCGCGTGCCCGCAACAGAAACTCAAGGGAGGGTTCACACCTCGGCGATAACCGTTGCGGTGCTGCCGGAGGCCGAGGAGGTTGACGTCAAAATCGAAGCCAAGGACATTCGCATTGATACCTTCTGCTCGTCCGGTCCGGGAGGGCAGTCGGTCAACACTACCTATTCCGCCGTCCGCATCACCCACCTGCCCACCAATACGGTGGTCAGTTGCCAGGATGAGAAGTCGCAGATCAAGAATCGCGAGAAGGCGATGCGGGTTCTGCGTGCGCGGCTCTATGAGGTCGAAATGGAGCGCCAGCAAGAGGCATTGGCCAAAGAACGCAAGCAGCAGGTGGGGAGCGGCGACCGCAGCGAAAAGATCCGCACCTACAATTTCCCCCAGAATCGCCTCACAGATCACCGCATCGGGCTGACGAATCATCAGCTCGCCGAGGTGATGGAAGGCAGGCTTCAGCCCACGATCGACGCTTTGACTGCTCACTTTCAGGCCGAGCTTCTCAAATCCGATACAACAACTGCGGCATAAGATGGCGGCGACGGTTTGCCAGGCGCTGAATGCGGCTACAGCGCGGATTCATGCCGCGGGTTATCTTTCCCCAGCCCGCGATGCCGAGCTGCTCCTGATGCACGTCCTGGGCTGCGGCTTGGCCGGCCTTCTTACCCATCCGGAACGCGCTCTCTCTCCGGCTGAATCCGCTCAGTACGAATCGCTCGTCAGCCGCCGCCTTGGCGCGGAGCCGGTCCAATACATTCTCGGCGAACAGGAGTTTTTCGGCCTGAATTTTCGCGTCACGCGAGATGTGCTGATACCGCGGCCAGAGACCGAGCATCTGGTGGAAGCGCTGCTGGAGCTGGTTAAGCGTGATGCGGCGGTACACATCGTCGATGCCGGCACGGGCTCGGGCGCCATTGCGGTCGCGCTGGCGCATGCGCTGCCTCGATCCCAGGTGACGGCAGTGGATCTCTCCGAACCGGCGCTCGCCGTCGCAAGGCAGAATGCGGAGCGGCACGGGGTCTCCGGGAGGATACGCTTTCTGCACTCCGATCTGCTCGCGGGCCTGAAGGGCGAGAGCTTTGACGCAGTGGTATCGAATCCCCCATATATCGCCGAGAGCGAAGTGCTGGAGGCGCAGGTCCGCGATTACGAGCCGCGCTCGGCGCTCTACGCAGGGCCAACCGGCCTGGAGGTATATGAGCGGCTGGTTCCCGAGGCGCGCGGCGTGTTGAAGCCCGGAGGATGGCTGCTCATAGAGATCGGTCACGGACAGCGAGCCGCGCTTTTGCACTTGCTGAACGACTGGAAAGATGTGCGCTTTGCCGACGATCTTCAAGGGATTCCGCGGGTTGCGATCGCCAAACGATGAGGACCGGCGCATTCGTTCATAATGGAGATACGAGGGTTTTATGGGCGCTACTACACAGATTCAAGAGACATCGCTGAGCTTTGAGGAAAAACTCGATCGGCTGGCCGCGGTCGCGGTGAACGCGGGCTTGGGACTGGTGCGCGGTCAGGAACTGGTAATGACTGCGACTCTCGACGCGCTGCCGCTGGCGCGCCTCATCACCGAGCATGCCTATAAGGCGGGCTGCTCGCTGGTGACTACTCTTTTCGCGGACGAGGAATCGCTTTTGCTCCGCTACCGTTGTGGGGCAGACGAGGGCTTCGACCGCGCGGCGGCTTGGCTTTATGAAGGAATGGCGGCGGCGTTTCGCAATGGCGCGGCGCGGCTGGCGATTGCCGGGGGCAATCCCTCGCTGCTTTCCAAGGAAGACCCGGAGAAGGTTGGCCGGGCGAACAGAGCAGTCTCCAAAGCCTACCGGCCGGCGCTGGAGTCTCATTACGCGGCATGACATCAACTGGACCATTGTTGCATCCGCGACGCCGGCATGGGCTGCCGCGGTCTTTCCCGGGCTGCCTCCCGAGCAGGCACTCGACCGGCTCTGGGACGCGATCTTCGCCGCATCGCGGGCGGATCTGGAGGATCCCATTGCTCATTGGAAGCGGCATGATGCAGGGCTACACCGCCGCGCCGATCTGTTGAACGCAAAACGCTACTCCGCTTTGCGTTTCCAAGGGCCGGGAACCGATTTGCGAGTGGGGCTGGCGGACGATCATCTATGGATGGGCGGCGGCATGGAAGCCGGCAACGGCGCCTATTGCATTCCCAACATGCCGACTGAAGAGGTCTTTACCACCCCGCACAAGGATCGCGTCGAAGGGACAGTCACCAGCAGCAAGCCGCTCTTATACCAGGGCACTTTGATTGAAAAGATCGCGGTTCGCTTCGAGCGTGGACGCATCGTCGATATGAAGGCTTCCAAAGGGCAGGAGGTCCTGAACAAGATGATCGATACCGATGAAGGCGCCCGCAGGCTGGGAGAGGTGGCCCTGGTGCCGCACTCTTCCCCCATAGCCAGGAGCGGGCTGCTTTTTCTGAATACGCTCTTCGATGAGAATGCCGCCAGCCATATTGCTCTGGGACAGGCGTACAGCACATGCCTGAAAGACGGAGATCAACTTACTCCGGAGCAGCTCGCGGCCAAGGGCGCGAACGACAGCTTGATCCATGTGGATTGGATGATTGGATCGGGCGAGATGAATGTGGACGGGATTACCGCGGGGGGAGATGCGGAGCCCTTGATGCGCAAAGGTGAGTGGGTGTAACCGGCGCGCTTGAGGGATGGATCCAAAACCGCGAATCGTAGGTGCCCCATATCTGGCGCGCTCTCTGCGCCAGATGTGGGAAACCGCAGATCTCTCCACTCCGCTGCGCTCCGGTCGAGATGACAAATAAGAAGTGTAAGTGGCTTGTCTGTTTTTGCCTTTCTTTTCTGTCATTCCCGAAGGGAATCTGTTGCTGGTATTCACAGCGGTATGCTAACAGCGCCGCAATAGGAAAAAGCAGATTCCCTGCGAGAATGACAGAAAGAAAGGCAACTGCGAATACAAGTGCCCCACGTCCGAAAATCCAGCACGCGGGGCACGCAATGTTTTATGCGGTTGCTTCGGCGGCCTCGGCGGCTCCGGGAACACGATCCACCACCTCAAAGCGCAGTTTGTTGTGGAGCGGATCGGCTTCGACGCGCAGCTTAGCTCCGTTGCGGATCTCTCCATCCAGGAGTCTCCATAGCCAGCGGATCCTGGATCAGGCGTTGGATGGCTCGCTTCAGAGGACGCGCTCCATACTGCCGGTCGTATCCGGTCAATGACAGTTGCTGACGCGCGGCGGGGCTGAGGCTCAAGGGTAATCTTCCGTTCGGCCAATAGCTTGCGCAGATCGGCCAGACGAAGATCGACGATGCGCGATAGCTGCTCTTCGCCAAGCGGGCGGAAGATTACAATATCGTCCACGCGATTGAGGAATTCAGGCCGAAAACTCTGCCGCACCACGTCCATCACCTGCTCTTTCACGGCGTCGAAGGCCGATTCACTGCTCAGGTTTTCTCCCTGGAGCAGATGCGCTCCCAGGTTTGAGGTCATGATCAGCACGGTGTTTTTGAAATCCACGAGTCGTCCCTTGGAATCGGTGAGACGCCCGTCATCCAGCACCTGAAGCAGCACATTGAAGACGTCCGGATGCGCCTTCTCGATTTCGTCGAAGAGCACTACGGAATAAGGACGCCGGCGCACTGCCTCGGTAAGTTGGCCTCCTTCGTCGTAGCCTACGTAACCTGGAGGCGCTCCAATCAGCCTGGCTACGGCGTGTTTCTCCATGTACTCCGACATATCGATACGAATCATCGCCTGCTCGTCGTCGAAGAGGAATTCAGCCAACGCGCGCGCGGTTTCAGTCTTGCCCACGCCCGTCGGTCCGAGAAATATAAAGGACCCGATGGGGCGCTTGGGATCGCTGAGCCCGGCACGCGACCGGCGCAGCGCGTTGGCTACCGCGGCGATGGCTTCGTCCTGGCCCACGACGCGCTCGCGCAGGCGGGCTTCCATCTCCAGGAGCTTGCGCACTTCGCTCTCGAGCATCTTGGCGACGGGAATGCCGGTCCACTTGCTTACAATCTTGGCAATGTCCTCTTCGTCTACCTCTTCCTTGAGCATGCGTCCGGCAGAGCCATTGTCCTGCCCGGCACTGAGCCGCTTGAGCTCGGCTTCGAGCTTGGGCAATTCGCCATACTGAATGGCCGCGGAGCGCTCCAGGTTGCCTTTCCTGGTTTGCTCCTCCATCTCGAAGCGCAGCGCTTCGATTTTCTTTTTCAAGTCGCTGATACGGGTAATGGCCTCGCGTTCTTTCTGCCAGCGGGCGCGCAGAGCGGTGACCTCTTCTTTCAGCGCGGCGACCTCCCGCTCGATCGCCTGCTTGCGCTCCTTCGAATTCGGGTCCTTCTCCCGTTTCAGCGCCGTGCGCTCGATCTCGAGCGAAGTCATCTGCCGCTCCAGTTGATCGATCTCCGTCGGTACCGAGGCGATCTGAATGGCTAATGAAGCGGCCGCTTCGTCGATTAAATCGATGGCCTTATCGGGCAAAAAGCGGTCGGTGATGTAGCGATGGGACAATGTGGCCGCAGCCACGATGGCCGAGTCCTTAATGCGGACGTTGTGGTGCGCTTCATACCGTTCTTTGAGGCCGCGCAGAATGGCAATCGTGTCTTCGACGGTGGGCTCGTCCACCATAACGATCTGGAATCGCCGCTCGAGGGCCGCATCTTTTTCAATGTACTTGCGGTACTCGGTCAGAGTGGTCGCGCCGATGGCCCGTAGATCTCCGCGCGCCAGGGGCGGCTTGAGCATGTTGGAGGCATCGATCGCGCCCTCCGCAGCGCCGGCTCCTACCAGCGTGTGCAGCTCATCGATGAACAGGATGATCTCCCCGTTCGACTCTTCAATTTCCTTGAGCACTGCTTTCAGACGGTCTTCAAACTCGCCGCGGTACTTCGCGCCGGCCAGCATCGATCCCAGGTCGAGAGAAATAACGCGTTTGTCGCGCAGCAGGTCGGGGACATCGCCGGAGACGATGCGGCGAGCCAGGCCCTCGACGATGGCGGTCTTGCCTACGCCGGGCTCGCCTATCAGCACCGGATTATTCTTGGTGCGGCGCGAGAGCACCTGCATTACGCGGCGAATCTCTTCATCACGCCCGATAACCGGATCGAGTTTGCCGCGCCGGGCCAGCTCTGTCAGATCCTTGGCATAGCGCTCCAACGCCTGGTATTTGGCTTCAGGGTTCTGGTCGGTCACCCGCTGATTTCCCCGAACCGAAGTTAAGCCCTTGAGGATTGCGTCATGGGTCGCGCCGAGCGAAGCCAGCAGCAACTGGGCCGGATCGTTCTTCCGCTGGGAAAGCGCGAGCAGCAGATGCTCGGTTGAGACGTACTCATCCTTGAAGTTCTGCGCCTCTTTAAAGGCCTGGTCGACTACCCCTTGCAGGCTTGCGGAGAGCGCCGGCTGAGCGCTGGCGCCGGATACCTTAGGCAGGCCCGAGATCGCTTCATTAGCCCGGTTCAACATCTCGCTGGTAGAGATCCCGATCTTCTGCAGCAGAGGAAGAATGATGCCTTCCGGATCCTCCAGCAAGGCGACCAATAAATGCATGGGAACCATTTCGGGGTTCCCATTTTCCGAAGCCAGCGAGCTCGCTCTTTGTATCGCTTCCTGCGACTTTACCGTCAGCTTTTCCCATCGAATTGCCATCTCTGTTTCCTATCAAAAATATTGCCCGGTAGACATTGTGAAAATCGCTTAGCCGAAAGGTCGAACGGAGTACGAAAATAATTCCCTCAGCGGCCAAAGCCGGCCGGGTTTTTCAAAGCAGTTATGGCACGACTGAAGTCGTGCCATGATACAGGACCGTATTTTCCGCAGGGTGTTCGGAGGTCCAGTTTTGGTAAGTCCCACAGGGACGGCCGTGCTCGAGAACTTTCTATTTTAGCCCTCCCTGCGGCATTCTTTTGAAAACGTGTTGGGAGCAGCTACCAATTGCAGGCTGCTCCCCTGAGTCGGTTGCCAATCCGAGTATTAGGCTACCTTGGAGGTCCCGCTGTGGGCCGGCTTGCCGCTTTCGGGCTGCTTCCCAGCTTCCACCTGCTTGTTCGCCGAGCCGACGTTGACCTGGATCTGCTTCGGTTTCGATTCCGCCCTCTTTTCCAGGGTCAGACGCAGAATGCCGTTGTCATAGTCTGCCTTCACGCTGTTGGGGTCCACCGTTGTAGGTACGGTAAAGGCGCGGTAAAAGCTGCCATAGCGCCGCTCCACACGATGGAAGTTCTCTTCCTTTTCGTCCTTTTCGAATTTGCGTTCGCCACGAACTGTCAGCGTGTTGTTTTCCACCCGGATGTCCAGATCTTCCTTTTGCATACCGGGGATTTCAAGCTTCAGGACGACTTTGTGCTCGTCCTCGTAGATGTCCACGGGCGGCACAAACCCGGCTGTCAGCAGCTCATTCTCTCCCGGATTTCGGGAAAAATCCTGGAATATCGAGTTCATTCTATTTTGCAGCGCCAGTACATCACGGAAGGGATCAAAACGAGTTATTGCCATACTTCCTCCACAAGATTTGAGGGATTTGACTTACACACGAGTTGGATGGGGGATAGAGTGTATGGGATGCATGAAATATGAGTGCATTATTATAACTATTTAAGTTGTTGCATATAAATGATTTATCTATTAACGCCCGGATTCAGACCCGTGGAAGCTCTGGAGTCGCCTTTAGAAGGGCCTGCGTATAGGGGTGCTGAGGATCTCGGCAAAGCGCCTCGCACTCCCCCGTCTCGACCAGCTTGCCTGCACGGAGAACGGCGATGCTGGTGGCCAAATAGCGAACCAGCGGCATGGAATGGGAGATGAACAGGTAGGTCAACTGGAGGCTCCGCTGCAGCTCCCGCAGCAGGTTCACTATCTGCGCTCCCACGCTGACATCAAGCGCGGAGACCGGCTCATCCAGCACCAGCAACTCGGGCCTCAGAGCCAAGGCGCGCGCGATATTGATCCTCTGCCGCTGGCCGCCGGAAAACTCATGGGGATAGCGTGGGAGAGCCGAATCATCCAGGCCGACCGCGCTTAGCAGCGAACGCACCTTTTCCCGGGAGGAGTTCCCTGGTGTTTCCGGTAGATGGATCTCAAAAGGCTCCCCCAGGATCGCGGCGACTGTCATGCGCGGGTTCAGGGCCGCGAAGGGATCCTGGAAGACGGGCTGGAATCTGCGGCGCATCTTGCGCAAATCGTGAGCGGAAGCTCGGGTGACGCTCTGTCCGTCAAAGAGCACCTCACCGGAAGAAGGAGGAATCAGCCCTAGCACCATCCGCGCGACCGTGCTTTTTCCCGAGCCCGACTCACCTACCAGGCCCAGCGTCTCGCCCCGGCGGATGGCAAAGGAAACATCGTCTACGACGCGATTCTCATTGAAATGCGCGCCCAATGCTCCGCTGTGGTGAGGATAGCTCTTAGTTAAGTTGAGGACTTGGAGCAGCGCCATGGCGCGATGGTAGCACCGGCCGAATATTCAGAGGTGTCCGGAGGCTAAGTTGCGGCGGACGATGGAGAACCCTGCGCGTTCGAGAATCTTGCGCGCCTGCCCGCGAGCATGGTTCGCCCACGGCCCGATGGGATCCAGCCGGATGTAGCTGGTCCAGTGACTGAGAGATTTGCGGGGTTCGCCTATGCGCTCGTAGGCGAGGGCGAGGTTGTAGTGGGCATCGGCATAGCGGGGTATAAGCTGAATGGCCCGGCGGTAGGCTTCAATGGCTTCCGGCAGACGCTGAAGCTCATCGAGCACATTGCCCAAGTCGAAGAAAGCGAGAGCGTACTTGGGATCGGCCAGAGTGGCGCGGCGATAGAGTTTTTCCGCACGTGAGAATTGGCGCTGATTGTAATAAATGGTGCCTAGATTGATACAGGAGGGCGCATGCGACTCGTCGATCGCGAGGATCTCCTCATAGAGAGTGATCGCCTCATCTACCCTGGTCCGCTCTTCTTTCTGCACCGCCCCGAGGAACATAGCCGCAATCTGTGACCCGCGGGCTGCCTGGCTGCTTGCGCTGTCGCCGACCTGGGCGATCCTCCCGGGACGCGCGGAGTCGAAATCGAAGACAAGCTGACGTGTAATCGGCTCCACCATGGCGCCCCGGAGACGAAATGCCAGCCGCGATCCACTACGCACCGTACCGGTTTCGAGCAGGGGATTGGCGACGCCGGAGACGGCGCGCATGGCGTGGACCGAGGCGCGAATGCTGGCTGCGGAAAGGCGGTTGGCGCGGAGGTCGCGAAGCTTGCGCAGTTGCACCATGTCTTGAAAGGAATAGCTTTCGCGGCAGGGGATCAGATCGAAGCGCTCCCATGCGGAGAGCTGATTAGAGCGGATGCGAAGAATGCGGAGAACATCCTGACGGCTATATCGAGTCACCGTACTCTGCTCGTTCTCGACCGTCATGTGTATACCTCAACTTCTGTGGCGATTATGCGGAGCCGAAGACGCGACCGCAAGAGGCTCAAGAAGAAAGTAGTGGATAAGGGGGTACCAAACTGGGTGCTTGGCGGGCGCGGGAAGAAGATTGGAGCCGACGATCGGACTTGAACCGATGACCTGCTGATTACGAATCAGCTGCTCTACCAACTGAGCTACGTCGGCCTGATATTGATTCTAAACTAGAGTTTTCCGATGAGATTTGTGGAATCCCAGCCTTCCATGGAGATCACAAGAATGGCCTCGGACATCAATGGCACTCGCGGTACCGTGATTATCGCCGATGACCTTACTGGCGCCTGCGATGCAGCGGTATATTTTGCCGAGGCGGGCGAGCAAACCTATATAGGCTTGCACTTCGACGATAGCCCTGCGGCGGATTGGGAAGTATGCGCCATCAACACCGATACACGATGCAGCAGCCCGGCCGAAGCAGCAGCACGGACCGCACACGGATGTCAAAACGCCCGGAAATGGCGATCGAGGCTCATCCTAAAGAAGATCGATTCGACGATGCGAGGAAATATCGCCGCGGAGATCAGGGCAGCACGTTCTGTTCTGCAGCCGCGGATTACGCTGCTTACTCCGGCATTTCCCGCTCTGGGCAGGACCGTTCGCGACGGACAGGTCCATATCGCCGGGGACCAGTTGCCAATCGGGATAGCCGAGCGCCTTGAAGGCATGCGCTGCGCCGCTATACCGGCGGTTTCAAACGGGGAGCTCGGCCTGCGCTTGACTCAAGCCGTCGAAGAGGCAATCGCGAAGGGGATCGACGTTCTCATCCCGGATACGTTGAGCGAGAGCGACTTGAGGATGGTGATCGAAGCATCCATTGGGATCGATGGTGTGCTCTTGGCGGGTTCCGGCGGGCTGGCGCAGGCGCTCGCCTCCACGGGCTCCTCCGGCCGCCGCCCTATCCCCATCGCAAGCACGGGGAAGCCTCTGCTGATTTGCGTCGGGTCGGATCACGGCGCCACCTCGCAGCAGCTACAGCATCTCGCGGCTCATGAGCATGCTGTATTCGTCGAGGCGGGAACCGATGGCTATGGCAGGGCGAACGCCGCGCTCAATGAGGAGCGCAATGTCGTCCTCCTGTTGCAGAGGGCGCACCTGGGCTCGACGGTCCTGCGAGAGTTCGCCGACTTGATCGAAATCGGCCGATGCGGCGGATTGATTCTGACGGGAGGGGATACGGCCATGCACATTCTCGATGCTCTTGAGGCCAGGTGCATCCGCTCGCGCGCCGAGGTCCTCGCCGGAATTCCTCAAGGTGGAGATCCTTGGAGGAGCAGCCGACGGTCTGCCTGTAATCACGAAATCCGGAGCCTTTGGTGCGCCCGATGCGCTGTCGCGGTGTGTCGAGAGACTAAGACTTCGGCAGGAAAAGATCGGGCAGGAAGACTCGCAGAGAGCAGAGAAGGAAAGGATTCAATGAAGCCAACCTTGGCCGTTACCATCGGAGATCCGGCAGGCATCGGGCCGGAGGTGGTTCTAAAAGCGCTGGGGCAACGGGCGGTTCGCGCGCTTGCGGAGTGGAAGATCATCGGCAATGCCGGCGTGCTTGCGTCCACCCTTGGCGAGTGCGATCTGCCGCCGGATAGTTTGGACGGTCTGGAGATTATCGATCCCGCCGATCCGGCGTTATTCGCCGCGAGGCCGGTCGAAACAGGCAGGCTGCGGGCCGAATATGGCCGGGCCGCGATGAACTATGTCCGCTTAGCTACGGAGATGTGTCTGGCAGGCAAAGCGGATGCAATGATTACCGCCCCTCTGAACAAAGAGGCGGTCACACTCTCCGGTGAAGACTTCTCCGGGCATACGGAGTACATCGCCGAGCTTTGCGGAGCAAAGGACTCCCGCATGCTGCTCTCGAATGAGCGGCTATCGGTCGTCCACGTCAGCACACATATCCCACTGCGCAAGGCGGTTGACCTGAATCGGGACCGCATCGTGAGGACCATCGAGCTGGGCTTCGAGGCCATGCAACTCATGGGGAAGGAGCGGCCGCGCGTCGCGGTCTGCGGCCTGAATCCGCACGCCGGAGAAAATGGCCTCTTCGGTTCGGAGGATAACGAATACATTCGTCCGGCCGTCGAGCGGGCGGTGAAACTGGGAATACTCTGCGAAGGGCCTGTCGCCCCCGACACAGTTTTCCTCAAAGGATCGCGCGGGGCCTATGACCTGATCGTGGCGATGTATCACGACCAGGGCCACATACCGATGAAGCTGATCGACTTTGAGGAGACGGTCAACATCTCGCTGGGCATTCCGATCATCCGTACCTCGGTCGATCATGGGACCGCCTTCGATATCGCCGGTAAGAATATAGCCGATTCACGCAACATGGCGGCGGCGATGAAGGCGGCTGCCTCGATGGCGGTCGGCAAACTCACCCGCAGCGCGAAGTAGCGCATTTTTGAGGCGGAAAAGGCCGCCCGGCAACAGGGCGGCCTTTTCACTAGGGAGAATAGTTCCAACGGAGGCAAAGCCATCAGAACTTTCTGGCGAAATCTTATGGTTGCCTCCGGAGGGTGTCAAGGCAAAATACCCTTCGGCTTAACTTATTCATTTTAAAGCATTTGTGACAGATAGATTTGTTGGGAATTGCGTCGTTTCTTCGCTCCGGGACAACCGGGTATGAGCCGCAAGAGATTAATTATAAGCAACTTATGGCTACGTATGCACCATGCTTGGTTCAGATGCCCGAGGTCAAGAGTTCTCTCCCGGATGTCACTCCTAAGGGAACCCTCTCTGGAAATACAGGGGTCAGGGATCAGGTTTCAGGGATCAGACTCTGCGCGCCAAGCGTGATCGCGGCTCGTCTATCGAGATTTGCGGGTGCCCCACGTCCGAAAATCCGGACTTGGGGCACCCGCGAAAGCTGAGGGCAAAGGCCCGGTTAGGTTCGGTCGAGCTTAGAGTCAGCGTTCCTTGTCGGAGCTGCCGCTCAGGTTGAGGCGGATGATTTCCGCCTCGTTGACGGCTGAAGCCGGCTTGCCGCGGAGCACGCGAATCAATGCTCGTCCGCCACCGAAGAAGATTCCCAGGATGAGGGCCGTACCTCCCAGGACACCGACGATGGCGAAAATGCCCAGGAAGAGCTTCACCACCTTGGCAGCTTCAGAGACATAGCCTTGAGGATTGTTCCAAACAACATCGGCCTGATAGTTGATCTGGTTCAGCAGCTTGCGTGCAGTGGCTGCTGGGAATGAGCCGGAGGTAATGGCGACGATGGGACCGCTGCGCCGCGTGAGCAGCACGTCGGGATGGCTCTGCGACAAGGGCTGCGGCCAAGCGGCCTGAGGAGTATTGCCAGCCTTGAGAAAATCTTCAATCGCGCGCAACCGGGCGGCCGCCATTTGCGGCGTAGGGTACTCGATGAGGGTAAGCTTGCCGTCTCCGTCGCGCGCGGAATAACTGGCGGTCACAACCTCGGCGCTCAGGCCGAAGCCGATCAACGAAGGTGGGAGCACTCCGCCACCGCGAACGTAGTCAACGGGTCCCAAGGAATAGCGGGTAAGGCCTGCCGTCAGGTCGGCGTGAGGGAGGTAGCCCGGAAGCGAAGGAGCGATGTTCGCAACCCCGCCCGGTTTGGGTAAATCGCCGGCCAGCTCACGGAGTTGGGCGGCGGACATGGCGGTTAGATGGTCGAAGGTGGCGTCTACCAGCGTGTTTCCCGTCCAGAAGAGCGCATGACTTCCGTCCCAAGCGCCGGTGCGGCCGATCTGCTCCTCCAGACTGCCCGGGCGGCGATAAAAGGTGAACGCGCAATATGCGCCGCTGGCGTCTTCAAAGCGGATGGCGCGAATATCCAGCTTGTTCCCATCGGTGGCATAGTTTGCGGAGGAGAATTGCCGAAACCCGCACTCGTTGAGAACGTCCGCGTTGGCCGCGTCGGCCACGTGTGGCTCACTGCTCTGGTGGACAGGCCCGGTAACCTGCCATCCTGCGAATTCCTCAGGCAGCAAAGCGGGCGAAGAGGCTGCCGGGGCGCTGGGCTTGGCTCCCTTGGGCTTAGCCGCCGCCGGCATAGCCAAAAGCGGCAACACAAGGAAGAGCACGAAGAACGAGCCGCGAGAAAGCATATGGAGAGGGCCCGGAACGCGGAGTATACGCATTATTCATCAGACTACCACCCAAATCAGTTGCCCGAACGGTCTCCGTTTTCCGCCAGGCGAATGCCGCTCAGGCCATTAATATATTTGGCGATGCCGTGATAGAGCGACTCGGCGATGCGCTCACGATAGGCGGGCTGCCTGAGCTCGCGAGCATCGTCAGGATTGGTAAGGAATGAGATCTCGGCCAGAATAGAGGGCATGTTGGCGCCGATGAGAACAACAAAAGGAGCCTTCTTGACGCCACGGTCCTTGAGCCCGGGGTTTCCCGCCTCCAAGCCATCGTAGAGCGAACTCTGCACATCGGTGGCGAACTCGCGGGATTCTTCGATCTTGCTGCGGAGAGCTATTTTTTTGACCAGATCGGAGAGCTCATGGATGGATCCGTCGGAGACGGCGTTCTCGCGGGCAGCCACTTCGAGCGCCTCCGGGGAGGTGGTGAAGTTGAGGTAATAACTCTCCACTCCGCGCGCCGCCGGGTCTGGACTGGAGTTGGCGTGAATGGAGATGAAGAGGTCGGCCCGGGACTTATTGGCGATCGCGGTGCGCGTTTCTAAAGGAATGAAAGTATCGTTATCGCGAGTGTAGATGACGTCTGCTCCCAGCCGCCGCCGTAACAGCCTGCCCAAGCGGAGAGTGACGTCAAGCACGATGTCCTTTTCCTGGATTCCTCCAGGGCCGACCGTTCCGCAATCATGGCCGCCGTGGCCGGCGTCGAGCACGATGCGGCCGATCTTGAGGCCAAGAGTGCGCACCATCGAACGCTCACCATCGGCGGTGGGCTCCGCCTCGCGCATCGCAGGTAAATCCATTGCACTCGGCGGTTCGGGTTTGAGACGCTTTGTACTCCGCGGGCGATCGGGCTGCGGAGTGAGCGCGGAGGTCTGGGAAACCACAGAGCTGCCGGGGCGAGAGGACGGCGGCAGCGGAGGATTCAGGCTCTCCAGGCTCTCCAATTCATTGCGCGATGGCGAGAGCGGTCGGCGCGGCGAAACCGGACTGGACGACGGCCGCGATGAGCTTAAAGACAGGCTTGCCGATTCGTCCAAGGCGGGAGCGCCGTCTTTACGTCTATGAATGTCGATGATCAGGCGCCAGGGATTGGGAAGGAAGAAAGCAGAGTAGTCCGTCGCGGAACCGACGTCGAGGACGATTCGCGTCACGTCATTGGAGTATTGGGCGGCGCGAATTCGCGTGAGAAACCGGTCGCCGGCAACAGTTACGGATTTTCCCACCAGCGCTGGTGCAAGCCGGGTATCGCTCAGGTCGAAGTAAATCCGATCCGGGCCAGCAACACGGGCAGCCCGATATGGCGCCTGATCGTCAAGATCGACGGCAATGCGGGTGTAACCGCCGGTGACCCAATAGCGAATCGCGGTGACCCGAGGTAAACGCCGGCGGTCTGGGTGGGATTCTTCAATTGCGGCCGTCGGGGAGAGCGCCGGCAGGGGCAGGGGCGATTCCGCTTTTCTCGAGTAGTCCGCCGCGCTGGATGGGAGTGTGGAGTCAGGTGCAACAGGATGAGCTTTCCGCTTTCCCGCTACCTCCTCCTGGTGTATTTCCTTGATCTCAATGCGCGCCTGAGCGGCCAGCGAATTCCTTGGGTAGGAGATCAGAAATTGTTGAAACTTGGCTTTAGCCTGGCCGGAATCGTTGAGGTCCAGGCGATAGAATCTCGCCTTCGGCGATCAGGGCGGAAAAGCGGTAGGAGCTGCCGGGATATTCACGGCGAAGGAACTCGTACTGGGCGACAGCGTCGCGCAGCAGCTTTTCCGATTGAAACAGCCGCCCTTCTTCGGCCAGCAAGACGGCTACCGTATTGACGCTTGCCGCGGCTTCAGGGGAGGCAGGATTGTCATGATAGATGAGCCGGTAGGCGTCGAGCACACGTTCGTAGTCCCTGCGAGTGAGCGCCGCCCTTGCCTGCGCTTCCAGCTTTTTGCGCAGACGCTCGGCATGCTCAAAGGGAGAAGTTGGGCCCAAGCCGAATAGGTGAGCGCCCTCGGCGTAGCTCTGGATGCCCAGAACGCCGAGCAGAAAAACTACCGCGCAGAAGAACGAGAGGACGCGACCCGGCAAGCGCAACGCACTGGGCGAACGCACGGCTGGAAGCATAGGTTGCTAAAGCGGGCTTAGATTCGCCAGAGTTAAGACGATTATAGAAGGCGGGAAGGACCGGGCGACCAAGGAAACGCCCGCGAAAGGGCAAGAGGAACCATGTCTCCCAACAAAAGCGTTGGGCATTTTTTCTAAAAGCGCCGCAAATATACGGGTGCCCATATCTGGCGTGCTCTTTGCCCCAGATGTGGGAAACTACGACGGTTTGCGCATCCGTCCCACATCTCCCAACAAAAAGCGTTGGGAGATATGGGGCACCCAGATCGATTGGAAGTACGGATCCTCTTTAAACCGCGGAGAGCCGGCTGAGCTTACCGTCTTTGAGCGAGAAGCGCTGGCCGCGCCAGGCGACGGTATTTCCCGCGTAGCTCCAGATCCAGATGCCGAGTGCGACCACGTCGCGGGCCGGCAGTATCCAAAAATCGCGCAGCACCTGGCCATCCCCCACAATGCCTACGCCTACCGCCAAAGCGAGAGCCGCTCGCGCCAGCAAGGTGAGGCTGAACAACGCGATGCTGCTCAGGCTGGCCCCCGAAGCGACGATATTACACAGCGCCCAGGGCAAACCGTAGGTGAAGACCATTCCGGTGTAACCCAGCTTTCTCGAGTCGCGGGTGCTGCGGCTCCAGCGAATCTGATGGGCCAGGAATTGCGAAAAACTGTAGGCGGGAACAAAGGTCTCCACTACCTCCGGGCTGAGGGCTACTTCAAAGCCCTGCCGCGATACGCGCGCTCCAAGCTGGTAATCGTCCGCCAGATAGTCCACCAGCGGTTCAAATCCGCCGATGGCTGTGAGCGCGGCGCGAGAGACGGCCAGGGTGCCGCCCAGCCCGAAGCGAATGCCGCCCTCGATTCTGCGCGCCGTCAGCACTCCGGCGATAAAGTCGGTGGAGATGCCCAGGGCTTCCATGCGCGATCCAATCGTGCCATGCGCCCTGCCGCGATATAAGGATGTCACCATCCCCACCCGGCCGTTCCTCTGCCGGGGCAGTTGAAACCAACCCATGATGCGCCGCAAGTAGCCGGGCGATACCTTGATATCGCTGTCATTGATGAGTACATAGTCATAGGCCGCGTGTCCGAGCATCTGCACCAGGTTGCTCACCTTGCCATTGGCGCCCAGCAATTCGGGACAAAGCACCAGGCGGATTGCCCTGTTGGGAAATTCAGCCTGCAGCCGCTCGATAGCCGCTACCGCTGGATCGTCCATGGCGCGTACGCCGAAGACGATCTCGTAGGGGCCTCCATACTCCTGCACACAGTGGCTTGCGAAGCTGGCATACATATCCGGGTCGAGGCCTTTGACCGGCTTTAGAATGCTGACCCCGGGCTGAAAGTCCGGCAGCGGGCAGCGGGATTGGCGATGGAAGGCGCGGGCGCTCCACAGGGCAAGGAGGCAGTAACCCAGACCGGCGAACGTGAGAATAGTCGTAAGCGCCGCTATAAGCGTTGGAAACATGAGGGAGATTTCAGTTTATGTGCTTTCGCGGCGTTTTCCCAGATGCGTAGGGAAGAGGTACCGTCCTAGGAGCACTTTCGGGAATACTGTTAATGGACGGCGGAACAAACTCCGAACCGTGAAGGTCAGTCAAGTCCCGCAGGGACGGCTGAACGATTCCTGCGGTCCATGTGCCGCCGGGCGCCCCGCAGAATTTCTGGCGATAGATGTCAGTCGTCCCTACGGGACTCGGCTTGCTTTCCTCAAGGGGACCCAGCACTGGCGTGCCGGGCTATTTTCGCGCCGTCCTTGCGGGACTCGTTTCGCCGAGGCCGAACGGGCGATGAGACGGGCAGCGTTAATCGTATCGGCGGGCGGCTCGGGCAGGCGTTCATTCGTAGCGGAGGGCTTCGATGGGATCGAGGGTTGCCGCTTTCCATGCGGGGTAGATACCGAAGAGAAGTCCGATCGCGCAGGAGACGGTGAAGGCCGCAGTGGACCATGCAGGGGACATGCGCGCAGGCAGGACGGAGCCGAGAATGAGCTTGAGCAATAGAGTAAGCAAGCCGCCGGCCATGATGCCAATCAACCCACCCAGGGCGCAAAGCACAACGGCCTCAAGGGTGAATTGGAAGAGGATATCCCGCCTGGTCGCGCCCACAGCTTTGCGCACGCCAATCTCGCGGGTGCGCTCGGTCACGCTGACCAGCATGATGTTCATCACGCCGACGCCGCCCACCATCAAGCCCAGGCTGGAAACCGCGACCAGAAAGATAAACAATCCGCTGGTCAACTGGTTCCAAAGTTGCAGTAAGGCGTCGGCGGTAAAGATGGCGAAGTTGTCCGGCTGGTCGGCGCGAAGTTTTCGCCGGCGGCGGAGAAGCTCCCGCAACTCGTCTTCGACAGCGATTTTGTTCTTCGCATCGTCGTATTTCACGCTGATCCAGTAGTCGAGGATTTCGGGATGGAGCTTGCGGAAGGTAAAGAGCGGAAAATGCGCGGCGTTGTCGTCGGGATTTTTGCCGCCGCCAAAGATCTGCTTCTCTTTGTCCAGAACCCCTACGACGGTGAACAAGTCTCCCTCGATGTCGACCTCCTTGCCGATGGCCGATTCGTTGCCAAAAAGCTGCTCCGCGGTGTCGTGGCCTAAGACCACGACATTGGCGCGGCGGCGGGCTTCGGCTTCGGTGAAAAAGCGCCCTTCCCTCAAATTGATGTCGTAAACGTTCGGCTGGTCCTCGGAATCACCTTCCAGAATCGTGTTCTGGACCTTGCGGCCCTGATATTTGACGGAGAAGCTGCCGAGATGCCCGCTAGGTGAGCGGTACTGCTGGGAAGGGTCAACCGCGATGACGTGCGGCAGCTGCTTCATCGCCATGGCATCGTCATAGCTCAGTTGCTTTCTCGACAGCATCTCGGTGGTTGGCCGCGCTCCGAAAGGCACGAACCGGAAGACCCAATATACGTTCGATCCCAACGACTGGATGAGGCTGTCTACATTGCCGGTCAGCCCGTTGATCACCGAGGAGATGAGGATCACCGTAGTCACGCCGATCATGATGCCGAGCATGGTCAGGCCGGAGCGCAGCTTGTTCGAGCGCAGGGTTTCCAGCGCCATGCGGATCGCTTCGTTGGTGTCGGTCAGCTTCATAAGCGACTTCCAGTCCGCCGTTTTCGGGCAATCACAGAGTTACCGTAGATAACGACTACGCGCTCCTGTTCTCAGTAAGTTCTCCGCGTTCGAAAGGGTGCTTTCTTGGGAGTCTTTACGCCGGTTTTAAGAGTGGCTTTCGAAGAATAGAGCCGGTCACCTTGAGCGAGTTCGTCGCCCTTCATGGGGGGATTACCTTTCCCCAGCCGAGCCAAAATCTCTATTGCTTCTGGAATGTTCGCCCGGCGAGCACGTTCACGGAAGAAGCTCTCGGTTCGTATTGAGGAAAGCTTTTCCGCTACCGCTACGTTGATCAGTTGATTCAATGCAACACCTTCTTCCTCGGCGGCTCTGCGCGCTTCGTCGAGCAGGGAAGGTTGTAACCGAAGTGCGAAATTACGTGTCCTCATCTCTTCTCCTGAAGCCTATAACTCGGAGCGCAAGGCGACGATGGGATCGAGCCGGGCGGCTTTTCGCGCCGGATAGACGCCGAAGAAAATGCCCACCGCGGTCGCGACAAACAGACCAAGGGCGACCGACCATATCTGGATATCAGAGGGAAAGCCGACCACAAGGGTAATCACTTTGGCAAAAACGACTCCTCCGATGACGCCAATGACGCCGCCGATCAGCGACATCATAGCCGACTCGATCAGGAACTGCAGCATCACATCGCTCCGCCGCGCGCCCAAGGCCTTGCGCACGCCAATCTCGCGCGTTCTCTCGGTCACGCTGACCAGCATGATATTCATGATCACGATGCCCCCAATGACCAGAGAAATGGCCGCCAGCGAGACAAAGACAGCGGCAAAGCTGGAGCTGATCTTCTGCCATATCCCGACAAAAGTCGCGTTCGTGTCCAGGGAGAAACTGTCGTCCGCTCCGGGCGCGTCATGCCGCCGGGAGCGCAGAATCGTCCGCACCTCGCCTACGGCCAGTTCCAGCGGATCGCCCACCCCATGCGCCCGCCCGTAAATCGTCAGGCTGCGGTTGGAGCCGTAGGTGTTGAGAAAAGTGGTGAGGGGAATTGCCACCCAGTTGTCCTGGCTCTGGCCCAGGGTTTTGCCTTTGCGCTCGCCCACTCCAATTACGGTGTATTGCGTGCCGTCCACCCGAATCTCCTTGCCGATCGGATCCTCCTGGCCCATCTGGTTGTCTACGATGTCATAGCCGATGATGGCGGTGCGGCTGTGGTGCTCATCGTCGATGGGCACAAATCCGCGTCCCCGGTCGATGTTCATGTTGTAGATGGGAGGCATGGACCAGGTCCACCCGCGAACATCGGTGTCCGTGCTGGAGTGGTTGTTGTAAACCACTTTGCCGGTAACGTTGACCATGGCTCCGGTGGCCGCGCAGTCGGCGCATCTTGCCGCCACGGCGCGGTAGTCGTCTATGGTGATGTCCTTACGCTTCTGGTATTTGGTATATTCGGCATCGCTAAATATCACGGCCGGCTGCTTGGATGCGGTGAAAACGTCGGCGCCGTAGCCGTAGACCTTGGTGGCGACAAACCTGTTCGCGCCATTGACCAGCGTGATCACCATGATCACGGCCGCCACCCCGATCATCACGCCCAGCAGAGTCAAAAACGATCGCAGCTTGTTGGCCCAGAGCGACTGCAACGCTATTTTGACGGCTTCGATGAATCCCATAAGCGTGACCAGAAAACTTGCTAGAGGTCTTTTGGTGGAAGCCCCCCGCATTCATGCGGGGGTAGGAGCGCTTCAGCGCTCCGGGAAAAGTTCGGTTTCCTGATGATGCGCTTTAGCGCTGGCATCGACAAATTCCAAGGCTAAAGCCCATTTCGGGAATCGAACGATTTCCGCTGGACTGAAGTACAGCTCCCCCCTGCTTAAAAGCAGGGGGCTTCCACTAAGCGCGATTCTCCGAGTGTCATGAGTGTAGACGGTTTTCGGCGCGCGCAGCGCAACGGGAGTAATAAAACGAGAAGCCCCGCGGCTCCGGTGGGAGCCGCGGGGCCACGTTTGCAAGCGGCCTGTAAGCCGAATTCTGTCGTGGACGATCATTCCTCTAGGCGGCGCATCGCTGCGCCGCTCAAGCGACCTACCCGGAGGTTTCCCACCCGCGAAACGCGGGAGCCCGGTGTGGCGCGCCGGACCGGCACGCATCCGCGGCCTGGGCTTGGCCATCGGATTCCCTCCCTATTTGGTCTTGCTCCGCGTGGGGTTTACCCTGCCACCGCCTTTACAGACGGCGCGGTGCGCTCTTACCGCACCTTTTCACCCTTACCCTCAAGCTTCCTAAGAAGCCGGGGGGCGGTATCTTTTCTGTGGCACTAGCCGTCTTCGAGCCTTGACGCTCAAAGCCCGGACGTTATCCGGCACGTTGTCCTGTGGAGTTCGGACTTTCCTCTCCCGAACCGCGTGAGCGCTCCGGCAGCGACCGCCCGGCCCGCCTGCACTTCCTATGCTAGATCATTTGCAGCGGCCGCGCCTGCTTCTTTGGGGAAAGCGCGGCGCAAAATCCTCCGCCCGGCTACAATTACTTTGTCGCTAGCAGCCGCGAAGCAAAGTGAGGGCAGAGATCAGAAGGATGAATGTGCAGTTAAACGCAGGAGATGTGCTTAACCTCAGATGGTGGATGCGCGGCGGCGGATTGCGCATGATTTTTCTGGGCCTGGCGCTAGGAATTGGTCTTCTCATACCCGCCGGGGCAGCGGCGGCCAGCACGGCAGCGACTCAAACCGCGTTGACAGTATCGACGGACAACGCCGGCCCGCGACCAAGGTGACCCTTTCTGCGCACGTTTCCGTGACCGGCGGGAGCGAGACCGCCGCGGGGGTGGTGAATTTCCGGTCGGGCAATTACGACCTGGGTTCCGCGGTGATTGACGGCAACGGAAATGCAACCCTGACCACGGATAATTTAACCGCCGGCAATCATCAGGTGGTGGCGATCTACCAAGGCGATCCGGCCCATCGAGACTCAATCTCCTCTTCCGCGCAAGTCACCGCCCAAACAGCCGGCGTGGCGGGATTTACCATTGCGGCGACGCCTACGGCACTGAGCATTCCCGCCGGCGCATTCGCCACCAGCGTGATCACAGTGACCCCGGTCAATGGCTTCAATGCATACGTGAGCCTTTCCTGCAGTGGACTGCCCCCGGCGACAACCTGTAGCTTTTCTCCGGTCAACGTGCTGGCCAGTTGTACCGCCGGAGCGGGAACGCAGGAAACCTGTACTCCCGGATTGAGCACAGTTCAACTGCAGACGATCGCGCCTTCGGGCACGCAAGCGAAGAATTCCGCCAAGCCGGAATCCGGTTTGCCGGTCTATGCCTTTGCGCTTCCGGCAATTTTTGCTTTCGCCGGCGGTGTTGCCGGAGTGCGGGCGCGCAAGCACCGGGCCTTCTGGAACACGGTTCTTGTGATATTCCTCCTGGCGGCCGCGCTGAGTATTACCGCTTGCAAGGAACGCTACAATTACCTGAATCACGGCCCAACACCGAATCCCGGAACGCCCACCGGCACATATACCATCACCGTCAATTCGGTATCGACGACAGGATCGCTGATTACGACACCGCCAACTTCGCCACAGTTGGCGCTCACTGTCACTGCCGCCAAGTGATCCGGGAGGGAAGTGGAATGAGGATCAGTTTCTAGCCCCTACTATAAGTTTGTCATCTCGACCGGAGCGAAGCGGAGTGGAGAGATTTGTGGTTTTCCCATATGGTTCAGGATGATTCACGCTACAGCAACGGATCCGCGGTTACCCATACAAACCGCAGAATCTCTCCACTGCGCTTCGCTCCGGTCGAGATGACAAAGGTAGGTGTAATTGCCAACCAAGCCTTCCTCAACCTTGGGCGGGGCACAGGCCAATGAGCGCTCCGGTCGAGATGACAAAGTTGGTGTAGTTGCCGATGAAGCTTTCGTAGTCCCGCCATTTTCTTCTTCATGAGTGGGCGCAGCCCCCATGAACGCTCTGCTCGAGATGGCATTGTCTTATGGCTGGTCGGAGATGGCGCGGCGGTGCACGCTGGCCACGGTTTCGGGAACCGTCCCGTCATTGACGGCAACCTCGACCGGCTCGCCGGTGAGCAGGAAGCGGCGGGTTACGCTTGAATTGGCCGGCACCAGAAATCGTTCCGTGACCGTCGTCTGGTCGGAACGCACGGAGACCGGGACGTCAGCCGCGGCGCCTCCGCTATTTGCAACATCCACAGCGACGATAAAGGAGCCGGGAGCATTGGCCGAGTTGGGATGCACTCCGGCAATCGACAGGTCGGGCAGGCCGCGGTCGTGATAGACCCAGTCGGTGAAAAACCACTTCAGGTCCTTGTGGCTGGCCTGTTCGAGAACTCGCTCAAACTCGGTCCCGGTCGCATCTCCGGCGGGATCGTACTTGCGGAATGCCTCCGCCAGCGCATTGTCGCCGGCCAGATCGCGCAGCATCCAGAAAACGTACGTGGCCTTTGTGCGATAGTAAATGGAGTCTTTGGCGGTGACCAGGCTTTCTCCTGAGTTTTGCGAACTTTGCGCAAACGCGGCGGGCTCGACCAGGGAAAGCGCGCCGCGCGAGTTATCCAGCTGCGCTATGGCTGCCTCCCGCCCGCTGTTCCGCTCCACCCAAAGCGTGCTCATGAAGAAGGCCACGCCTTCGCGCAGCCAGGGATAAGGCGATTGAAAATAAGCATGGGTCAGGGAGTGGACGAGGGCGCCGGTAAGGTTCTCCGGCGGGGTGCTCTGGACGCCGGTAAAGAGCACAGTATCTGCTTCAAAAGGAGTATCGCCCGGATCGGGCAGATCGACGATGGTGAGAGGACCCTTGGGCCGGGCGCCCAGCCATTGGCTGATGAGCGGCTCGACCATGCTGGCGGCCGTCATATAAGCCTGCGCATTGGGGGTGTTCTCCGGCCGGGTAAAGATGCGCAGCCCGTCGCCCGCGCTCTCCGTGCGCGTCAAGAGAAACAGGCTCAGCGGGGCAAAGCCCAGGCGGGTCTTGGGCAGCGTACAGGTCGCGATTCCCGGCAGCGATGTGCCGGTGGGAAGCGAGACCGGCACAATGGCCGAAACCCTTCCGTTCAACACCGCCAGGTTGGGAGTGGAGCCGAGAAATTCCTCCGTAATCTTCATCGAGACCATAGCCCCGCTCTGGCGCCACTCCTGGTCCGCTACCTGGGTAAAGAATTTGTCTCCATCGCCAAGCATCACCGGGATCGAAGCCGCGGGGTACCAGACCACGTTTCCAAAGCCGCGCAGTCCGACAAAATCGGAGCTGACCCGGTCCCAATCGGAAAGTTCAGCCACGTCCGCTGGCGCGCCGATGTGCTCCAGTCTGTGGGAGGCGAGCTCGATGGTTCCTTGATACGTGGCGTCAACCGCGACGGTCTGCTTGGGATCGATAGGCTGGGCGAGCGCGATTACCGCTTCATGGAGCATTCCTGTGTGATCCGTATCGCTCGTGACCGTCTGCACGGAGAAAGCTGCCGGCTGACCTGCTACGCGGACGGCGACCCAGTTCAGCGAAGAGGAAACCTGCAGAGGAAGCCTGCGCAGCGGCTGCTCCCCGTCATTGCGCAAAACCATGCGCGCCCTCACGGCTATGTCATGCCGATCGGGCTGCAGGTGCACATCGAGATCATAGGAGATAAAGGTGATTGCTTGCCGTTCGGCATTTGTCGCCGGAGTGGCCGACACCTGCTTGGCCGGGGCAGCCGGGGCAGCCGGGCCAACGGGAGTGTCATTTATGGAGCGGGAAAAGATCACCTGGGCGTTCGAGCCGGGCGCCGCCGGTGGCGCTGCCGGTGCGTCTGCTTGCTGGCCGCCGGCGAAAGAAACAACGGCAAATATCGCGCCGCCGCACGCCGCCCGTAGCAGGTTGAGAAACCCTCTGCGCCTCATGAACCCAAGCCCTTCTGCTGCCTGGCGCTGCTTGCGGGCGCTATGCTTTTGTCATTGCCATTCAGTGTTCGCGCAATTTGGCGGCGCTGGCGCGCGGCCTCAAAGAGCACCGCCGCTCCCGCCGCCGCCACGTTCAGAGAAGCTACTTTGCCTGCCATGGGAATGCGCAGCAAATGGTCACAAGTGCGCTTGACCAGTTCGTGCAGGCCCGCCCCTTCACGTCCCAATACCAGGACGCAGCCGCCCGAGTAGTCAAACTGGTCGTAATCCATCGTTCCCCGCTCGTCCAGACCTATCGACCACAGGCCGTGGTGCTTCAATTCTTCAAGGGCGCGCACCAGATTTACCACTTTGGCGACTCTTATGTGCTCCGACGCGCCCGCCGAGGCTTTGACCGCAACTGGACTCAGCGGGGCCGATCGCCGCTCGGTCACGATTACTCCGTCCACGCCGGCGCCGTCCGCCGTGCGCAGCAAGGCTCCTAGATTTTGCGGATCTTCCACCCCGTCCAAGGCGAGCAAAAGCATTCCGATCCGATCCCCTGCCAGCAGATCCGCGAGGCTGAGGAATTGCCGTTCCCGCACCACTGCGACCACGCCTTGATGCGCCGCGCTCCCGGCCAGTCTGGTGAGCTGGGCGCGAGGCTCGAAGCGCGTTCGAACGCCGGCCTCGCGGCAAGCTTCGGCCAGCTTCTTTAGGCGCAGGTCACTTCGTTCAGCGGCTAGGCAGACGTGGTCGAAGCGCCTGGCGCCGGAGCGCAGAGCTTCCTCGACAGGGTGCAGGCCGAACAAAATCTCCATCTACTCCAGTCTAGAGCCTGGCGCGGAGTTTCACAGCGGGCGAAGAACTAGCCTTCTTCTTCAAGGCTAAACAGGCTGCGGGAAACGGAGTTCCTACCCCCGCATAAATGCCGGGGCTTCCCGGCTTTTTCCGTCGGGATGAAAGGCAGTCTGGTTCCGGGGCGAATAATCATATATCCTGGTATATCCATTCGGACCCAATTGAGGTCGCCAGACATGGCTCTCGCCGGTAAGCTCAAAAAAATTCTCCCAAAGAGCGTCTTTGGGGGGCTAACGCCCGTCTCTGAGGGTGGAATGGGCGCCGCTTCTCTTACACTCACCGGCCGGTCGCAAAGCGAGAATCTGCTTGTCGCCCAAGGCCTCAAGAATCACGACCCAGAGATGCTGGATTGCCTGATCGTTCAATATCAGCACCGCCTGCTGCGCTATCTTCTGTATCTCACCGGGGACCGCGAGATGGCCGAGGATCTCTTCCAAGAGACCTGGATGCGGGTGCTGATGCGTGGCGCGCAGTTCAACGGTAACTCCCGTTTCGATACTTGGCTGTTCGCTATCGCACGCAACCTGGTGATCGATATGCGGCGCAAGCGGACAATGTGCAGCTTGGAAGATATGAACGAGTCCGGAGACGACCGCCCCTTTGAAGTGTCAGCCGACGATCCGTCGCCCTTCGATCTCTATCAAGCCCGTGAAAATGGAAAACGGGTGGCAGAGGCTTTGCTTTCTCTGGAACCGCTGCATCGGGAAGTGCTGGTCCTTCGCTTCCATGAAGAGCTGTCTTTGGAGGAGATTGCCGGCGTTACGAATGCTCCGTTGTCTACCGTAAAATCTCGTCTCTATCGTGGGCTCGCCGCGTTGAAACCCCGTATTTTAGCCGCTGAAATGGCTCCCACGCAGATTGTGGAGGTGGATCGATGATCTCCGGAAAAATGGCAGCCAGGACCGAGGCTTCGGTCCGCGCGGATGCCGTGGATGCGCTTGACAACCTTAATTGCGAAGCGAGTCTGGCCCGCGTGCAGAGGACGCGTCGAGCCATCCGCGACGCGGCGATTGGGCTGCAGGAGCAGCGCGCCAGGCAGCGCCGCAATGTGGGCTGTGCGCTGGCAACCGTGCTCTGCATGTTGATTCTTTTGGCGCCGGCGATCTGGAACAGCGTCGAAGATTTTATGGGCGGCGAGCATTTCACCGATTTTCCGCTGCAGACCGCACTGTTCCTCCTGTTGCTCTTTCCCGCCATGATTGCCGCTCTGATCGCGGTGTGGAGAGGGCATCGCAGCCTGTATTACGACGAGCGCGGTTCCTAAAAATAGAGGGGATTTAGGGCCGGAGATTCATGACCACATATCGACCCAATTCGTGGCGCAATGCCGAGACACCCACTTCCGTTACGGATGAGGTTAAGATTATTCCTCGCTGGGCGATCGCTCTGGCCGTCATGGCATTTGTCTCTATGCAATACCTGTACTGGGTGATTTGGCCCGCGCATCGGCATCACCCCACCGCAGTGCCTTTCGGCGTCCGCTTTTACTTTGCCTTCTCGGGAAGCGTTTTGATGGCGCTTTATGTCCTCATGGTCGGCTATGTAAGCCGGGACGCGCCACGGCGCAATATGGGCACAGTCTTCTGGACGCTGGTTTGCCTTATTCCCGGAGGCATCGGCTCCGTTCTCTATTTTCTATTGCGTCTGCCCATCGTCTCGCTTTGCCCTTCCTGCGGGACGCGAATTCAGAGTGAATTTCACTTCTGCCCGCAGTGCGCCTTCCAGGTCTCCGCGGCCTGCGGCAAATGTTATCGCGGTGTGCGCATTACCGATCTGTTCTGCGTGAACTGTGGACACGATCTGGCTACGGACAATACGCCGTCGCGGCTCCGCGCCTTCCACTCCTGAAGATTCTCTGCGCATTGCAACCTTAGCATTGATCTTGGCGTTGACGTTATTGGCGCCCCTCCCTATACTCGCTTAACAATGCGCGTTCCGGCGCTTGCAAGGTTATGCCGTTCAAGAAAAATCCCCTGGGCCAACCGAGAAAGCGGACGAAGCAATGTCCATGACTGCGCTCATCGTCGATGACGAGCAGCTTGCGCGCGATGAACTGAAGTATCTGCTGGACAGCGCCGGCGGGGTTGAGGTTGTCGCCCAGGGGCAAAACGGCATCGAGGCCGTCGAGCTGATCCGCGCGCACCACCCGGATGTAGTCTTCCTGGATGTGCAAATGCCGGGTCTGGACGGATTCGCCGTGCTGAAGAAGCTGCTGGAAAAGAGCCGGACTGCCGTTCTGCCGCAAATTGTCTTTGCTACCGCCTTTGACCAATACGCGGTTCGCGCCTTTGATGTAAACGCGATCGATTACCTGCTCAAGCCTTTTGACCGCACGCGGGTGCTGCAGGCGCTCGAGCGTGTCCGGCACCGCCTTCAGGACGCGCACCAAGTTGAGTCCGACGCGGTTGAGCAGGGATTGCACGGAGCCCCGCCCGCGGCCCCTCCGGCGCAGGGCCTCTCCTCCGATCTCCGTCTTGATGCCTTGCTTCGCCTCATTGAGCAACAGCAGGCGGGACCTCCTCCGCGGAGCGGGAAGATCGTGCTTCAAGCGCAGAACCGGCTGTTGCTTGTCGATCAAAAAGACGTCTGCTTCGCCTCAATCAACGAGGGTGTTATATCCGTTTTCACCTCTACTCTGGAGGGCCATTCCAAGTGCCGAACGTTGGAGGAGCTGCTGGAGCTGCTGGATCCATCCATGTTCTGGAGAGCCCACCGCTCGTTCGTGGTGAACATCAACCACATCAAGGAAGTCGTTCCATGGTTTAAAAGCAGCTACCAGTTGCGCATGGCGGATCGCAAGCAAACCGAGATCCCGGTGAGCCGGGCCCAGACGCGCCGCCTCCGCGAGCTCTTCAAGCTATAAATCAGCGAGTCGGCGACTCAGTTTTGGGACAGAGTGTTCTTTTCGCAGATGGCGGCGGTGGACGAGTACCGCGACCATTCGGAGGCGGCAAGCAAGGCAAGGGGCAGCGTCCACTCAAGCCATATTCTGGTTTCCACCCACACGCCGAAATAGAGCGTGACCGGGATGCAGAGCAAAGCTGCCCACAGAAATACCCTTTGCTTGAAGGGCAAGCGCCTGCGTTCCAGCCAGACAAAAATCATCAGATACCCTCCGGCGCTGAACAGTTGCGGCCAATGATGAGGCATCAGGATAGTGTGCAGATTGGTTGAAAGGCGCGGCCCTGTGTCATTCTCATTGTGCGCGAAGCGGTGCTGCAAGGCCACTCGCACCACGCACCAATAAACCGCCATGAGGAACGCTGTCAGTCCGCCCCAAAGGCGTTTGCTTGAGTCTTGCGCATAAGCGAAGACTGCGATCGAGAGAACGATCAGATAGACCGAGGTTTCACGCATCAGAGCGTCGCATGCGAAAAGCACGATCAGAGGCAGCAGCCAGCCTTCGAGAATGCAAATCGAAGCCAGCCCGAACAGGGCG
Source organism: uncultured Acidobacteriaceae bacterium (assembly GCA_963705665.1). Taxonomy (GTDB): domain Bacteria; phylum Acidobacteriota; class Terriglobia; order Terriglobales; family Acidobacteriaceae; genus PALSA-350. The sequence continues at coordinate 295,158 of CAVPKQ010000035.1, forward strand.
GCATGAGGAAGGTCGTAGATGTACCAGTAGTTGGTTTCCGTCCTCACCGCCAAAGTAAATGTAACTATGATGAGCACCAGAACGGGCATGAGCCACCATGGGCGATAGCCGGAGCGCACGCCATACCAACCGGCGGCGGCCACCATGATCAGCAGAGACGCCAGCGAGGCGAGCAAGGAAGCAAATTTTTCAACCGTCATGGGCTCAGGCATCTTGTTTCCGACCTGAGAAATGGCCTGGTACTTATCACTGAGCCTGCGCATGAGCGCGCTGTTTTCCGCCCAGCGCACATAAGGCGCCATGGCGATGCGGCCCTGGTAGGGCATGGGCGCCTCTCCCACCGCGTATGCATGCCAGTCCATAAAGCTCACACTATATCCGTAAATGGAGCGAACGCACTGTATCGCCGCCAGAAAGAGCGCAAATCCAATGAGGATGTTCTTTAGCTTGAACGTCTGGATCATGGCGGCGGGTGATACTCGGAATGGTACACGATGCCCGCATCTGAGATGACGTGGGGATGACGCGCGGAAAACGCCAAACCAGCCCAGATTAGCCGGCAAGCGCGGCTTCGGCGGTCGGTTACAATCCCTGCATGCCGCAGCCCAGCGCCGCGAAGGCTCAAATCCCCGAATTTCAGCAGTACATTCTGGCATGGTTTGACGCCAACGCGCGAGATCTACCCTGGCGGCGCAGCGGCGAGCCGTACCCGATCTGGGTTTCCGAGATCATGCTGCAGCAGACCAGGGTAGCGGCCGTGCTCGACCACTATGCGCGGTTCATGGGACGGTTCCCATCGATTATCGCCTTGGCGCTCGCCCATGAGGAAGAGGTGTTGGCCGCCTGGAGCGGGCTGGGGTACTATCGCCGGGCAAAACTTTTGCATCGCGCCGCGCAATTCATCGTGCGCGAGCACCAGGGAAGTCTGCCGCGAACCGCGGAGGAGCTGCGCAAGCTGCCGGGGATCGGAGAATATACGGCGGCTGCGATCGCCAGCATCGCCTTCGGCCAGCCGGTGGCGGTGATCGATGGAAACGTGCAACGGGTGATCCGGCGCGTTTTCCAATCGGCGGCAACCGCGACCGCGCAAGGAATTCGCGGTCACGCCGACGCGCTGCTGCACCATCAACGCGCGGGAGACTTCAACCAGTCGATGATGGAACTGGGGGCGACGGTATGCCTGCCGAAAAAACCGCGCTGCCCGGAGTGTCCGGTGCATCGCATCTGCTCGACCCGCGGCGAGCATCCCACGGAGCCGCGCAAGCAAATGCGCAGCCGGCAAATTGCTTATGCGCTTTTGTGCCGCAGCGCGGATGGCGCAAAACAGGTTTTGCTGCAGCAGAGATCCACCTCGGCGAAGCAAATGCCGGGAATGTGGGAGCTGCCGGAGATAGCGGTCGAGGAGGGCGACCAAAGGCGGGTGGAGTTGACGCTGCGCCATGCCATCACGGTGACCAACTATTATGTTCGCGTCCTGCGCTTTCCGGAAAAGGAAGGCAAGCGGCGGCTCGCCGCGGTTGAAACCCGGCGCAAGTGGATCGCGGCCTCGGACCTGAACAGGCTTCCGCTGACCGGCCTGTCGCGCAAAGTATTGCAGCGGTTAAAAATCATGTCCATGGAGCGGGTTGCCGGTCCCAATTTCCCGCCCGGCGGGGAGGATATGATTTAAGCGGGGGGTCTATGGACCTGCGGCCCATCCAAGCGGATGAAAATAGGGGACGCATACATATGTAGTCTCCGCCCCTTTTGCACGAAACCGCGCGTGCGAAGGATAGGGCACCCTCGATTGGTTGGCGGTTTTGGATCCCTACTTCAAGCAGATTTAGGGTGCCCCATCCTTGCGTAGCAAGGGTGGGAGACCACGATCGAACGAGGCTGGGGTGGGCAGCGGAGTGGAGATCTGCGGTTTTTCCCATCCATCGCCAAAGACACACGAGAATGGAGGACCCGGCCGCGTGCCGTAAGATAATTCCCATGGGAACTTCCCAAGAGACCCCCGTATGGCCAAGAATCGCCGCCTTTTTCTCACCTGAGAAACGTGATCTAGCAGGTAACCGGTAGATGCATGCCACGGCAGCAAGGCCAGCCTTCCCCGGCCGCAGGCCCCAGCCGCAGTCCCTCTTGCCCAGCCTAAATTCCACGGACTGGTTCATCGTTCTGATCGGCCTCGGCTGCTCTATGCGAGTGAACCTTGTCGGAGCCCTGCCTTACGCGGAGATTCTTACCGCGCTCGCTTTTCTATTCATCGTGCGCAAGGATGCGAGCGTTCTTTCCCAGCCGGGTACCCGGACAATTCTCATACTGATGGGAGTATGGCTCTTGAGCCAGGCGGTTTCCGACATGGCCAACGGATCGCCTATGGACAATCGGCTCAAGGGAATGGCTCGGGTGATCTTCTTCGCCATCGATTTCGTAGTTTTTTCCGCCCTGGTCGGCAAGAATGTCAAACGCATCGTTCTGCTGACGCTGGCATTGGCTACCTCAGAGCTGGTACGGCTGCCGAGCTATGGGCTCGACTCTTACGGGACTGCTTGGAAATACGGCGGTTCCGCCGGCTTCAGCATGTTTGTCCTGGTCGCGGGCTGCTATCTCTGCGCCAAAAAGCGTTATCTCCCCTACGCTCTGAGCGTCGCCTTCCTGGCCTTCCTCAACCTCCACTACGGCTACCGCTCCCAAATCGGGGTTGACCTGGTCACGCTCGTCTTTACCCTGCCCTTTTTTCCCGTAGCTGTTCGCGGCATCCGCCAGAACAATATCTTCAGAATCAGCCTTCTGCTGATCGGCAGCCTCGGCGCTCTGTGGGTAGCCCAAAAACTCGTGAGCGAGGCGGTCAAGAACGGTTATTTCGAAGCGAGCGTTGAGCAAAAGTTTGAATCCCAGGCGAGCGGCCAACTAGGTGTGCTCCTGGGCGCGCGGCCGGAGATTCCCGTTGCCATTCAGGCCATCAAGGACGCTCCTATCCTCGGGCATGGATCGTATGCCCTCGATCCCAAATACTTGATCCTGCTGCAGGACTATCAATACCGGTTTGGCTACAGCAGTTCCGACGAGCCCCTGGTGCTTGCGGTTCCGGGAATTCCAACCCACTCTCACTTGACCGCCGCGTGGGTTGAAGGTGGCGTGCTGGCCAGCTTTCTCTGGTTTTATTTGTTGTGGCTCATCATGCGCGCCATGACCATCGTTTCGAGCACCAGACCGCTGCTTGGCCCGCTTTACGCCTTCATGTTCACCATTTTCTTCTGGGATATCCTTTTTTCTCCCTTTGGCTACGACCGGCGCGTCTATGAAGGCTTTTTCATCGTTTTGCTGGTGAATCTGACATCTTCGCCCGCGGTCGTCTCCGGCGTCCGCGGCGTCCGTCCCTATGTGAAGCAAATCTACCGGGGAGTGCCCAACCGGGCCTCGCTTTCCCGCCTGCCCCGGCCCAACCCGGCGCAGCGCGGATCGCGGCCTCGGATCTGAACAGGCTTCGGCTGACCGGCTTGTCTCGCAAAGTACTGCAGCGGTTAGAAACTATGTCCATGGAGCGGGTTGCCGGTCCCAATTTCCCGCCCGGCGGGGAGGATATGATTTAAGCCGGAGGATTTGTGGATCTGCGGTTTCCCATATCGGGCGCAAAGAGCGCGCCAGATATGGGGGCACCCAGGTTTTGCTGCGGTTAGGCAGAAGCAGAAAGAAAGGCAAAGGCGATGCATTCGCTCCGGTCGAGATGACAAATTTGAATTTTATTTCCTACTTATTGGTTAGAAATAGAGAAATGAAACACGCCATCCGTTATGCAGCACCTTGCGCCAGCCTCTTTCTGGCCTCCCTCCTGAGCTATGCTCAAGCCCCCACGGTTCCCGCTTTGCCCGATGTCCCCGCCGCTGCCCCTCAGGCGGCGCAGAGCATCGATGCGGAGAGGATCCGCGCTCATGTGCGATTTCTTTCAAACGACCTGCTCGAGGGCCGCGGTCCGGGAACGCGGGGCGGACGGCTTGCCGCGGAATACATGGCTACTGAGTTCGCTCTCTCCGGATTGCGCCCCGCCGGTGACAACGGCACCTACTTTCAGAAGGTTCCTCTGCGGGCGGTGCATACGGTCGAAGATAAAACCAGCTTCTCCTTTGTTCCCGCAACCGGCGCTCCCGTCACGCTGAAATACGGCGTCGATTATGTGACCAAGGACCAGACCGGACAGCTCTCAGCCGATATCGACGCGCCGATTGTTTTCGTCGGCTACGGCATCGACGCGCCGGAATATCACTGGAACGACTTCGCCGGCGTCGATGTCAAAGGCAAGGTTTTGCTGGCGATCGTCAACGAGCCGCCGTCGGAGGATGATTCTTTCTTCAAGGGCAAGGCGCTGACCTACTATGGACGATGGAGTTACAAGTATGAAGAAGCGGCGCGCCGGGGCGCGGTTGGCGTGCTGGTGATTCACCGCACGGATCTCGCGAGCTATGGCTGGGAGGTCGTCCGCAACTCGCAATCGACGGAGACCTCCTACCTGCAAGACGATCCTCTTGCCACTCTGCGGGCAGCTAGTTGGATACAGCTTGATGTAGCCAGAAAGCTTCTGGCGCTGGCCGGAATCAACGTCGATCAGGCGATCGTGGCCGCGGGCAAGCGGGGATTCAAGCCGGTCGAATTGCCGGTGCGGCTGAGGGCGCACATCGTAAGCACGGTGCGGAAGTATGATTCGGACAATGTAATCGCCATGGTTGCGGGGGCCAACCCCGCCCCCGGCAGCAACGTGATCTATACCGCGCATTACGATCACCTGGGCATCGATCCAACCTTGCCTGGAGACAAGATCTACAACGGAGCGGCGGACAATGCGACCGGCTGTGGCATTCTGCTGGAGATCGCCAACGCCTTTGCGCACTCCGCCGTGCCGCCGCCGCGAAACGTATACTTCGCGTCGGTGACGGCAGAGGAGCAGGGATTGCTCGGCTCGAAATACCTAGCCATGCACCCGCCCGTGCCGGACAAGGATATGTCGCTCGACCTGAACTATGATGAGCTGCTTCCCATAGGCGTGCCGCTCTCGACCGACGTCAGCGGCGCGGAGCGTACTACCTTCTATCCGGTGGTGGAGAAGACGGCGGCGGCCTTCGACCTGAAGATTCAGCCCGATGACGATCCGATGGCGGGACGCTACTACCGCTCAGACCACTTCAGCTTCGCCCGCTTCGGCGTGCCGGCATTCTCCATTGGGGAAGGCAGCCTGTTTGCGGGGCATGCGGCAGACTGGGGCAAGCAGCAGGAAGAAGAGTTTACCGCGACGCGCTATCATCGCCCCAGCGATGAATATAGCCCGGAAATGGATTTCCGCGGCGATGCCGAAATGGCCAAATTTGGGTTCATATTAGGATGGCAGGCTTTGTCATCGGCGCCGGTAAATTGGAAGGCGGGAGACGAGTTTTCCGCCGCCCGCAAACGGAGCCTGAGCGGCGGATCTTAAATATGGAGCACTCGGGCTTCCGCCTGATGGTGCTCGGTATCTCTCTGTTCTTGAGCCTGGCGGGCCCGCGGCTCATCGGCCAGACGCCGGCGCCGCTATTGCACCGCCGCGTGGACTCCGAAGCGGTGGATGCGGCGGACTCGGTCACCATCTCCAAAGGAAGAACGACTCTGCCGCCCGATGTCTCGGGCGCATATTCGCTGGGCGAGAAGGGAGAATCGGTCGAGATCGATTTGCAGCCGGACCGGTTGACCGGCTACATCACGCGCCTGGGCGACAAGCTGAGCGATCAGGGCACACCCCTTACCTTCTTTTTCTCGAGCAGCTTGCTCCATGGCCGCGAGCTGAGCTTTACCACCCGGCGGGTCCACGGCGTGTGGTTCTCGTTCACCGGAACCATCGTCCGAGGAAGCGCTCCAACACGCTCTGAAGATGGATACTACCGGCTGGAGGGAACGCTGGTGCTGCACGACTCGGCTAATCGGACGGAGCAGGAACGGCAAGTATCTCTGCCGCAGGGGCGGCAGTATTCCGCCGGGTCGTCGTAGAGCATTGTCAGCGAATACTGGGTGCCCCACGTCCGGATTTTCGGACGTGGGATTCCGCAAATCTCGACCGAGAGTGCCGTCATCACGCAAGAGCGACGGCGCCGGCTATCGAGATCCGTGGAATCCCAGGTCCCAGAATCGGGACCTGGGGCACCCAAGATCAGTTGAAGAAGGAGCTTCAAAAACAAAAATGCTCTAATAAAAATCGGCGCAGCTCAAGTAGTACCCGCAGCGGCCGCAGAGCATCTTGCAGCGCATCTCTACAAGGCGGAAGGAGCAGTTCGGGCAATAGACGCTGTGATGTTCCGCTTGCGGCGGTGGGCCGCCGGCAGATTGCCTGGTGGGCGCCGGGATGGATTCGTTTGCCACCAGAGAAGTCTATACCTTGCCGCGCAATGGGCCAGGAATGGCATCTTCAGAAATGGCTACAATGAATTTGAATCAAACATAAGGAGCTTTTATGGATCGCACAGCAAGCGCAGCGTGGCATGGCACCCTCAAAGAGGGCAAAGGCAAGATCTCGACGCACAGTGGAGTGCTCAAAGACAGCCAATACTCCTTCGGAAGCCGATTTGAAAGCGGAGTCGGCACCAATCCCGAGGAGCTGCATAGCGGCCGCCCACGCCGGATGCTTCACCATGGCGCTGAGCGCCCAACTGACAACGGCGAATCTACCGCCGGAATCGATCGAAACCACGGCGAAGGTCACATTGGACAAGACCGACGCAGGCCCCACCATAACCAAAATCCACCTGACCACCAAAGCCAAAGTACCGTCGGCGGACAAAGCGGCGTTTGACAAAGCGGCTGAAGAGGCAAAGAAGAACTGTCCGATTTCGCGTCTTTTCAAGAACAATGCGGAAGTTACGCTGGACGCCACTCTGGCTTAAGCCACTCTGGCTTAAGCTTCAAGGGCCAATCAGTTCACGGTTCCCACAGGGGCGCGGAGAGAGCGTCCTCTGTGGGAACTAACTGTTGGCGCGAATGTACTCGCGGAGATCGCGATTGATATCGGCGGCTTGCCGCACACCCTGATCGAGAAGCTGCGTCCATTGTTTAGCGGCATCATCAAGCGCGGCCGTGCTCAGCAGGTAGTTGGCTTGCACAATGATCTCCAAAGCATTGCTCATATCATGAGCCAGCCTTCGCAGCTTTTCCGCTTGTTCCAGAGGAATGGATTGGGTGGGGCACATAGCTTGAACCTCGGAAAACTTAGATGCTGAGCATAGGACGCACTCTGCCGCTCAAATCGTGAGTCAACTGCGCTCCAGCAATCTTCGCACGTAGGCCGCTCTTTTCAAAAGATGTCTCCCGGCGGGATGGACGGTTGACACAACAGGCAAGTTTTGTAACGCTATAACTCTCTGCCTATCCAATTAATTCTATTGGATCGTACCCGTGCCGGAGTGGCGGAATTGGCAGACGCGCATGGTTCAGGTCCATGTACTCGCAAGGGTGTGGGGGTTCGAGTCCCTTCTTCGGCACCAATTCTTTTCGAAATCAATACTTACCGCCACTCGGCCGATTCCGCTCCGCCACTGAGCAGGAGAATCGAGCTGCGGGGTAAAATGTGAGTTTCGCCAGTTACCCCGCTTTGCGCGAATCAACTGCACGCAGGGACGGGGCCCAGTGCTGGCACAAGCGCCCGGTCGATCGGCGCTGCCTGAAATTGTGGTGTATGGTATGCCGCATTCCAATCGTCAAGAAGAGTTGGAAAAACGGGTGATTCGAGCCGCGGAGGCCGCTCTCGCGCGGCAACAATACGTCAGTGCAATTGACGTTTTCTGCGGAATGGGGGTTTTGGCGCCACACACCTCGAATCCTGGCGAAAAGGACGAATCGATTTCCTGGAGCGGGTGATCCAAGGGAATCTCGGCGAAATCTCGAACTCCATGGCAATGTTCCGCCGCTGGGCGCGGGAGAAAGGTCTCAAGCCGAGCGAAACTTGTTACGCGCGCCGCACGCGAACTGTGCCTTTGCAATTCAGCAAAAGCGGAGATCCAGCAATCGAGAAAAGTTACCGCACCCACTACGTATCGCCAGCGCTCTCGGAACCGAAGCAGCAACGGCTCAAAGAGAAGCTTAGCGAGCCTCAAAAGCCGGTCGTATTCGAGATCGTGCGCGATTCCCAATGTTCGGAATGCGGCGCGGAGTTAGCGCAAGGCTCCTTTCTGTTGATGGAAGCGGAGCAGCCGCTGTGTCTGGCGTGCGCAAGTATTGACGATCTTGAGTTTCTTGCGGCCGGTGACATGGCCATGACCCGGAGAGCTACGAAGCACAGTGACCGGGCATTCGTTGTAGTCCGCTTCAGCCGGTCGCGAAAGCGGTACGAGAGGCAGGGCATCCTAGTAGAAAGTGCGGCGCTGGAGAAGGCTGAGCGGGAGTGTCTGGAAGATGCCGGGGAACGTGCGGCCGCACGAGCGCGCGGCGCCGTCAGGCGGCGCGAGGAGGATCGTAATCTGGCTGTTCGGATGGCGCGGCAGATCGGAAACCTGTTTCCCGGTTGTCCGGCTCATGAACTGGCTTCGATTGCCGAACACACTGCTGCCAGGGGAAGCGGACGAGTCGGCCGGACAGAGGCGGGCCGAAACCTTGAGGAGCACGCTTTGACTGCGGCAGTCATCGCCGCGGTTCGCCATAACCACACCAAGTACGACGAACTGCTGGCGAATGGAATGGACCGCGCTGTCGCACGCAGGCAAGTCGCCGATAAGATCGAAGAGATTCTGGCGGCGTGGCGCAAGTAGAGTCATCAGCCCTCAGGTTTGCGGAAATTGCGCCCTCAGCTTCTCGCAAAACCCAATTGGATGGAAAGGCGTGGCTGAAGGGCCGATTCGATCGTGCGTTCTCTCGCATCGCAGTGCTCGGCCATGTTATAGGCTCCTGAAGAGAGGACTTCTCCATGCTCATCGAACAACAGATTGCCGAGCGGCGGGACAAGGCCGCCGCGTCGCCGCTCAAAGTCTCGAAGCGGCCTGCGAGCGGGCCCTACGGCGATTACGCCGTCAAATCGGCCAGCGGCGCCATCAGAAGACGCTGGAAGCGGCAAAGTACGAGCGCACTCGCGCATCCATCTCTCTTCAGTATGGGGATTCAATCGAGGTGCGGCTGCGCCTGTCCGCCTCGCCCTCGCCTGCGCTGCTGTCGCTCACTGCGGAACACTTCGATACCAACGGCCTTCTGCGTCGTGAGCATTATGGGCGGTTCGCCGAGGTGCTGGAGGCGTTGCGGAACGCGGACGGTCGGGCGGTGATCTATAGCGATGTCCTGGATTACATCGATCGGGAAAACGAGCTGGCCGAGGGCCTGGAACTGGAGCGGGCATGGCTTCGAAAACTCAAGCAAGGGCAGGATCCCACTGCTGGCGTCTTAAAGACCGGGCTTCTGCGGTATCAGGCCCGCGGCGCGATCTTTGCGGTTTGCCGGGGCCGGGCGGTTCTTGCCGACGACATGGGCCTGGGAAAGACGCTGCAGGCGTTGGCCATGACCGAACTTCTGCGCAAACGAAGAGGAATCGAGAGAGTGCTGGTGATTGCGCCGGCTTCCGTTAAGTATCAGTGGAAGACGGAAATCGAAAAATTCACGGATCGTTCGGCGCAAGTCGTCGACGGCTTGCTGCCCCGGCGGCGCGCGATGTATGCGCCTCCGCAGTTCTTCACTCTTACGAGCTATGAACTGGTTCTCAAAGACATCCGGTACATGCAGGAATTGAGGCCGGACCTGATTATCCTGGACGAGGCGCAGCGCATCCGCAACTGGACCACCGCGACCGCGCGCACTATCAAACAGTTGAAGAGCCGCTACGCCGTCGTGCTCACCGGCACGCCTCTGGAAAACAAGCTGGAAGAGCTCTTTTCCGTGGTGGAGTTTGTCGACGGCCGCAGGCTGGGACCTGCCTTTCGATTCGTGCACGAACACCGCGTACATTGCCGCCATCACCAATCCATCGGCTCCGTTCTATAAGAGTGCGACGATTCCTCTCTGGCAGGCGCTTGCTCCATATCCACAATTCGCCTCCGGAGCGCCAGGCGGCGGGGTAAACCTGAACTCATTGCCGATACTGGATTCCAACTACAACGCTCTGATCTTGAAAGGGGAGAAACGCCTCAGCTCTCATTTCACCACGCAGCCTTCGTTTACGTGGAGCAAGACCATCAGCGACGGCAGTAACGGACCCTACTCTTATGTTCTCTCCAATACGGGATATCAGGACTGGCACAATTTGAATCTGGAGAGATCGGTCGACGCCCAGGATGTGAGCAAGGCATTCACCTGGTTTGTCTTGTACGACCTACCGGTTGGGCATGGAAGAGCCCTCGATCCGCATTCCAAGCGGGTGAATGGAGTTGTGGGAGGCTGGCAGCTAAACACGGTATTGTCGCTGATGTCGGGCATACCCATCACTCCCGGCGGATCATTTCCTAATCAGAGCATCTACTTCAGCCAGCGTCCGGATTCTGGTCTGCGATCCGGCGTCGGGCGCGCGGCACAATGAAGCTCAATGGTTCCTGCCGAATTGCTTTGCCGCTCCGCCAAGCCCCTATGTTGCAGGGACCTCCCCGCGCACTCTATCGCGCCGACGGAGCGCATAACTTAGATTTGTCGGCGGTGAAGAACTTCGGCATTGGCGAAGGCAGGAATTTGCAGGTGCGCGGGGACTTCTTTAACTTCACCAATTCAGTTCAGCTTGGCATACCAAACGCTAATTGGAATCCGAATAACCTGTCCGGGTTTGGACAAGTCACAAGCGCCGCCAGTACGCCTCGGCAGGTCCAGCTGGGAGCGAGGTTTACATTCTAGAATTGCGATTCCGTTTGCGGTATCCAGTGGATTGTCGTGGGGTCTGTCTCCCAATCTTCGTCCGGAAAGGTGCTCTACGAAGAGTGAGACGGCTCTCGGTCAAGTTGATTGTGAAGCAGGGGCGCCCGTGGTAAGAATCACCCACTAGGCATCTCTGGCCGGGATGAGAAATATGATTATTGGCGAGTTACGAACGATCTGCCGGATCTTGTCTCATCTTGCGTCCGCGCTTATGCTCTTTTTGTCTCTAACTGCTTTTGCGGCCGGACAGGAGGGAATGAATGCGAAGGATAGCGCGGCTCTGACCACTGCCGTAGGCAATTACCAGAATGGAAATCCCGATGCCGCCGAACCGGTTTTTCAGCAAATTCTGCGGCGATATCCGGGTTATGCACAGGCTCTGGAGGGACTGGGGCTGATCTATGCCGGCCGCGGCGAGATGCGAAAGCCGCTGCCTTTGCTCGAGTCGGCCTGCGTGGCTCAGCCGCATTCCTCCATGGTGTTTGCCAATCTCGGTGTCACATACCTGAAGCTAAATCGAAATGCGGATGCTGTGCGAGCTTTCAAGAGATCGGCCGCTTTGCAGCCTGACGCTCAGTCCGAGGCGATGCTCGGAACGGCCCTGATGCGGATGAGGAGCTATTCCGATGCCGCGAATGCCTTCCAGGCATCGACCGAAAATAGTCCCGGGAACCGTGACGAAGCTTACAACTGGGCTTTGGCTCTGTTTATGTCGGGCGATGTAGGCAAGCCGATCGAGTGCTGCACGAGCTTCCCGGAGCGGGCGCCTCGGCTCAAGCACAAGCCCTGCTGGCGGACATCCGGGAGAGTGAAGGCCGCTCCGCAGAGGCGGTCAATAACTACAGAACCGCGGCCGACCTGGATCCCAGCGAAGCGAATATGAATGCTTTAGGCCTGGAGTCTCTGCGCCACTCTGTTTTTGCAACCGCGCTTGCCGTTTATTCCCGGGGCCTTGCCCGCTATCCTTCCAACTCCGCCATGATGCTCGGCCTGGCAATGAGCGAATACGGAGAGAACGATTTTACCGACGCAGCGTCCCTTCTCTCCCGGCTTGCCCAGAAAAATGCGCACAACCAGACATATCTGGAGATGCTGGAATGGAGTTGCAGCATGGACATGAGCGATCCCGGCTCTGCGTGCGACTATCTAGTTAAGTACACGAGATATCACCCAGGAGATGCGATAGCGGCGACGTCGGCCGCCGCCACTATGTTGAATCGTAGAGGAGATCGGCAGGATCTCGCTTTAGTTCGAGCGCTTTTAGAGAGAGCGCTCGCGGCCGATCCGAATTCCATGGATGCCAATTACTTGATGGGCACCTTGGATCAAGAGCAGTCGCGTTGGCAGGCCTCGATACCTTTTCTCCGGAAAGCCGTACAAGTAGATTCTGGCTCCGGAAAAGCGCACTATCGTCTGGCCAGAGCCTATTTCCGGCTGGGAAGGCGCGCAGAAGGAGAGAGGGAGATCGAATTGAACGCTCAGTGCAACCGGGAGCAAGAGATAAAGGCCGATCGGACGATGAAGAATCTAGGGCCGGTCCTGGCGGAAATGCGCTGACACCGGCAAAAGCTCCTGGTGACTTATTGCAGCCGCTAACCCGTGGTTAACGTATATAACCCCAACAAGCTTGCTCTTCGATGAAGTGGAGAGAATAAATACTTGATGGATATAGAACCGTATTTGTATTTGCTGCGAGCCTGAATGAAAATAACTCGTCGCGCATTCGCGTGGTTGACGACGTCGTCCTTTGTTTCTCGGGCTATCGGAGAAATGCGCGAGCCCGGAGGGCTTTCCATTCCAGGTGTTCCGGGACCGCTTGGCCTGGAGCTGTATAGCTTTCGCCGGGATATGTCCAAGGATGTGCCGGCCACGCTCAGGTTGACTCGCCAACTTGGATTTAAGGAGGTGGAAGTACCGCAGTTATATAATCTCAGCGCCCGCGAGTTTCGCTCGGCGCTGGATCGGGAGGACCTAAGACGCACGGCCATGGTGGCCAACGACGACCTGTTGAAGGCGGATATTCGTAATGCGGCGGAAAATGCGCATGTCCTGGGGGCCGAGTATGTCATCTATCCGTGGATAGCGCATGCGGCCTCACGGTTTACGCGCGAAGATTGCCTGCGGGCGGCGGCGATGTTCAATCGCTGGGGAGCGCAGTTCCGCAGTGATGGACTGCAATTTTGCTATCATCCCCACGGCTACGAGTTCGCTTCAAGCCCGGACGGCACGCTCTTAGACACGCTCATTCGCCGGACGGAGTCGCCAGCCGTCCAGTATCAGATGGACGTATTCTGGTTTGCGTGGCCGGGGCAAAACCCCATCACCTATCTACGCAGGTATCCACACCGCTTTCCTTTGATGCATCTGAACGACCTCAAGAAGGGTGTCAAGGGAAATCAGACCGGCGCCGCACCTGAATGGGCGAGCGTGCCCGTGGGGCAAGGAAGCATCGATTTCCCGGTGATTCTCCGCGCGGCCAAAGAAGCGGGAGTAAAGCGTTATTACATCGAAGATGAGAGTTCTCTAGCTGTTGAACAGGTTCCCAAGAGCCTTGACTACCTAAGAATCCCTGCCGCGCATCTCCTGAGCGTTGCTATGCAATCAACTCAACATAAACCTAGACTCACATAAACCTATTGGACGGACAATGAAACGACGCGAATTCATGAACTTACTGGCTGGCGCAAGCGCCGGCATCGCTGTGCCAGAAGCTTTTGCCGAAGGGACGCCGCAGCGGGCAGGCAACTCTTGCGCCGAACGGACGGCGAACCCTCCCTGGCGGCATCTTTCCAGCGCCGCCGGCGAGTTGCCTACGCCGGAGTTATCCGACAATCAGAACAGCAATATAGTAGGGGATATTGACGGCGACGGCCGCGTCGACTTCGTCTTCACAGGACGTCACAGTAAATTCAGCGCCATCTGGATGCGCAACACGGGCCGGAAGGGAGCGCCCTACCACGGCTGGCAACAGTACGTGATAGACGACGACTCGCTCAGTACTGAAGCGGGTGGAACTCTGTTTGACGTTGACGGCGACGGTCATCTCGACATGGTGGTTGGCGGAGACGATACGAGCAATCAGATCTGGTGGTGGCAGAACCCTTATCCTCACTTCGATCCCAAGATCCCTTGGAAGAGGCGCCTGATAAAAGATTCCGGCAAGACCCAGCAGCACGATCTCATGTTCGGCCACGTCTTGGGCGAGGGCCGGCCGCAACTCGTCTTCTGGAATCAGGGCGCGAGCGCCCTTTTCCTGGCATGGATTCCTCATGATGTTGTCACTCGAACCGCTCCTTGGGAGATCCATTTGATTTTCCAGGGCGATGCGCCCATGGAGGGTATGGCAATGGCCGACATCGATGGAGATGGAGTTATCGAAATTGTCGGGGGTGGCCGTTGGTTTAAGCACGAAGGCGGAGTGAAATTCTCCGCTCATGTTATCGATGACAGTAAGAAGTTTTCGCGCGCCGCAGCCGGTAAACTAATCAAAGATTCGCCGGGCGCGCAAGTTGTTTTTGACAGCGGAGATGGGTGTGGGCGTTTGCAGTGGTACGAGCGCCGCTCCGGCGATACCTGGGTCGCTCATGATCTTCTAGGAGAGGATCTCATTCACGGGCATACTTTGCGAGTGGCGGATGTGGACGGAGACGGCAATCTGGATATTTTCTGTGCTGAAATGGCGAAATGGTGCGGCTGGACCCGCACTGTTGATTACCCCCGTAGTCATTTATGGATCTTCTACGGCGATGGCCGGGGTAATTTCGAAAAGGTTATTGTGGCAGAAGGCGGCCACGGGACGCATGAGGCTCGTTTGGCGGACTTTACCGGCAACGGCCGTCTGGACATTTTAGGTAAGCCATATATGGCCGGAGCTCCAGGAGTAGATATTTGGCTTAATCCAGGGCGTCGATGATCTTCGGGGTTCACACTGGATAGATCGAATCCTACCCTGCATGGCCTCATGGAAGGAAGAAAAAGATAAAACGCAGGTCTCTCCGCTCCGCTTTACTCTGTCGAAAATCATCCTCGGAAGCCTGCTCTGTCAGCGGTTGTGGAATCCCACCCTTGCTGCCCACCCCAGCAAGCTCCGCTTGCCGGGGACCCCGGTTACGCAAGGATGGGGCACCCTAGATCTGCTTGAAGTATGGATCCAAAACCGCCGCCAATTGAGGGTAGAGTCCCGGGTTAAAGGTGGAGACCGCGTTGTAGGTATAGCGTCCGAAGAAGAGATTGCTGTCGTTGAAGTGATGGTCGATGCGGCCGTCGAAGGTCGTGCTGTACTGGGTCGTCGTCGGCGCTGATGTGTAGTTATTCACCAGCCCGGGGCCGTTCGGCAGGGGAAAGAGGTTGAAGTACTGCAGCCCTACCGGGTCAAATTGCGAGGGCGGAACAATCACATTGATGCTTGGATTGTCGGTGAAGTTTCCGACGTTGGCGCGTTCAAACGCGGTCGGCACAGTAGTCTGCGTGGGATTTTGCCCACGCAGAATGCGCAGGCCCTCGTAGTCTCCAAAAAAGAAGGTCTTGCCTTTCCGGATGGGGCCGCCGAAGCTGCCGCCAAACTGATTCTGGTGCCAGGCAGGCTTGGGGATATTCTGTCCGAAGTTATAGGCATTTGCGTTGAGTACCGTATTGCGCAAGAATTCGTATGCCGTTCCGTGGAAACCGTTGGTGCCCGACTTGGTGATAACATCGACGACCGCCCCAGCGGAGCGACCTACTTCCGCTGTGAAGGTATTGGTCTGGATCCGTACCTCCTGGATTGCGTCTACCGAGGGGCGTACGCCGATCGAGCCGATGATCCGTTCGTTGTTGTCCATGCCATCGATCATCTGATCGTTACCGACATCGGACTGGCCGTTGACGGAAATCGAGGAGGTCTGCCGTCGATCATCCGGGCGGCTGCCACTGGCAAGCCCGGCGTTCAAGCCCTCGGTAGCGCCTGGCGTCAACTGGACGAGGTTGATGTAGTTACGGCCGTTCAGCGGCAAATCCTGTGTGGCCTTGTCGGTCACCAGGCTGCCCAGCACCGAGCTGTCGGTTTGTAGCGCCGGTTCCTGCGCCTCCACATTAACCACCTCTGCCTCAGAGCCGACGATGAGACGCGCATCCTCGCGGGCACGGTCGCCGGCAGCCAGCCCAAAGGAAGGGATGACAAATGTCTGGAAGCCGCTGCCGGTCACCGTAAGTGAGTAGCGGTTAGGTTTGAGCAAGTTGAAGACAAATTCACCTGCTTGATTGGAGACTGCCGTGCGCTTCTCCTGGGTGTCCAGATCGACCAAGGTGACAGTTGCTTTCGGGACTACGGCTCCGGAAGAGTCAGTGACTGTTCCTAATACGTCGGCGGTGGTCATCTGCGCTTGCAGAGCCGGTTCACCCAGCGGAGAGAAACATAGCGTCACAGCTGCTACCGCCATCAAGAGAGTAGACCTCATGGTGCGCAAAGCGCAGCTGGCGAGAGAGGAGCGCCCGATACCTCCTTCGGCTCTTCTATTGCGGGCAAGAGTGCATTGTTTCGGCTTGGTTAGATACATGGGAACCTCCATAAATGAAAAACGCGGTTGACTTGTTGATGGCTCGGGCCGTAGCCCTTGAAAGGGCCAAGATTGTTAGCCGAACTTACACAGCCGACTGCTTGGTTACTGGGGCCTGTCGGAAATAGGACTGGTTCGCCATGTGGCATGCAGCCGCGACGTTGTGACCGAGACCACATCTTCTACTACAGGCTTACGCGTTTTTAACTGCGTTGAAGAAGTTCTCCAGATGCGGCCGCATTTCGTCGCAGGAGACACCTCGAAGGCTGATGGTTCGCGGACTTGGTGGAAGTCCCAAACCATGGGTCCTGGTCCAAGCTCCATAAGTGCCGTCGCTTGAATGTCATGTCTCTCAAGCGCGGCCGTGAGTGGGCCTGCATCGCCGGACACGAGATTCCGAAATCCAATCTGACAACTAGAGAACGACAGCTCGCGAACATGCGCAACCGTAGTATCAGGCGTTTGCCCATCAGAGACCCATTCGCCAACGCCCAGCTGGACCGGGGAGTTGTTCAGCGGCATGGCCCCAACCCCTCGCGGCAAAGCTGAGGACATAGAAGCCGCGCTGGCAAGGTGGACAAAACCTCGACGACTCGATGTCGGCATGTCGACCTCTACACGCAACAAAGCGTTTACAAGAAAGCGAAAAATTCTGACAGAGACTTGGCCGGAAGCCGCACGGAACCTCCGGTGAAATCGGCCTAGTCGACGAGGACAAGCGGCATCTTGCAAACCAAGCCCCAAGCAGGAGCAGTCGATTTACTTCACGAAAAGAACAAACTCTTTCGACCAAACGAATCGCAAAGGTGACCTGGGAGATCATTGCCGCGAAACTCCATGGCAAATTCACTTGGTGAATTATCTTTAACGTACGACCACTACCATGTCAAGGGAAAGATCGGACTTGCCGTCAAAGTTTTTGAGAGGTTTCGCCTGGACCGGCGTCGTTTCAATAACCAGCATTCCTCGCAAGGTCAAAAAACAGCTTCTCTGGACTAAAGTTCAGGGCTTTGCGGTCTAGCACACAGCAACAGGAAAAATGCTTAGTAACGTGCGCGCTCGATCAGGAACTGGTGCGCGGCGATGCTAGCCGCGCTGCGCGCCAGGAAGTCTTTCTCAACAGAACGAAACTCAAGGCGGGTAGTCGAGATCAGGTGCGGCAGGATGTTGTTCTCGATTGCCTGTCGAGTACTCGTGGTGAAAAGGCCATTACCGAAACCAACCACATCCGCGAAGAGAACTAACTCCGGATTGTTGATCTGGATGGCGTTCGCCACGACAATGCCGAGCAGGGTTCCCGCCTGACGGAGCAATTCCATTGCCGGCTTCGCTCCCTTTGCCGCGAGAGACTCGAGCTGCCCCACATTTTCAACGCTGAGACCAAGCTCGGCCGCTCTTTGTAAGAGGGCCGAACTGGTGGCGAAAAGATCGAGGCAGCCCTGTTTGCCGCAATCGCAGCGCGCTCCCCCGGGCGCAACTGTACAGTGCCCGATCTCCCCCGCAGCCCCACTATGCCCCCGATAGAGCCGGCCGTTGATATAGTTGCCGCCTCCGATCTTTTTGCCTAGCATAACAATGCTGAAGTTCTTGAATTCTCGTGCATGACCGAAGAGCTTCTGTCCGGTAGCCACGGCATGGGCATCATTGTCGAGGTAAGTGGGGATTCCCGTCACGCGCTCCACGGTGGCGGCGATGGGTACATCGCGCCACTGGAGCAAATTCGATTGCAGGCACACACCCTGAGGATGATTGACATAGCCGGAGAGCGCGACTCCGATCCCGAGGACTTTCTTTCGCGAAATGCTCCTAGACTGGATGAGGTCGAGAATACCCTTCTCTATCGCCGCCGCCACCGCTCGAGGTTCCGTGGTTGCCCGCATCCGGTGTTGTGCCAGCGGATTTCCATGAAAGTCCGTCAATACCATCAGCGATGGATCTTCGGTGAGACCCACACCAACAAAGTATCCGTGCTCCGCGTTCAACGAAAGCAGGATGGAAGGGCGTCCCTTCTGTTGCTTGCCGTACGGGCTGGCGGTTTCCTGAACAAGTCCTAGTTCGATCAGGCCCCGGCTCAGCTCCGTCAGGGCCGAGCGCCCCAGGCCGATCGATTCAGCCAAATCGGAACGAGACATCGATCCGTTCTCTAGCAACGCTTCAATAATCGCGGTTCGTGATGAGGAGATGCCTACAGCAATCGGTCGGCGCCCATTGGCCTCAATCGAGTGAGGGAATGCCTGATTTTTCGTCTGACTTCTTGGGCCTGGTTTAACTCTCCGCATGGAAAAGACACTAGCATGTCTTTCCCCAGGTTGGGCAGGCACATCTTGGAAAGCGGGAAATCCCGCCTAAGTTCTTGCTCAAATCGTCCGACGCTATATGCGTCCTGGTCACCGGCTACGCTACGGCCCGCCTTGAGTGGTCCACCCTCGAAATTAACCGAAACCGAGTCTTTTCGATCATTGGTCACGGACGGTGAGGCAAGTCATCGCGGTGGATCTCGTTCTTGGTTCGCCCGAGTTGACCTCCGCGACCAAGCCGGCCACCATGTGAAGGTCTTCTTCAGCATCGGAAATACTGGTCAACGGTGCCGATCACTCTCCTCAGGTAGACGCGTTTCCCGTCGGGGCCTTTCTCCGACCAGCGAAACTCCCAGCCCGCGTTCCCGATCCGTAGGGGTATGGCAACGATTCGCGACAAACTGGGCCACATCGCCACAACTGTTTGATTCTGAAGAGATCATCGGCTAGGGTCTCTCGCGGGGGTGGCGGTCAATAGATAAGAATTTTGGCAGGTACGAAAACCCTAAATCATTGAAAACCAATGTCGTTTGAAAGACGCATTTCGAGGAGATGGTTTGTCAGCTTTCCGAATGGCCCATTTTCTCTAGAATCGTTGCCATACCTATACAAGTGTTCACAAAATTGTTTCACAGAGGATTGAAAATGAGGCCGCTCTCGATTCTATTGTCGGTTTCGCTGTGTGCCACACACCTCATCGCTCAGGTAGCGACAGGCATCGATGTCTTGGAGCAGCAGAATTTTGCGCCACTTAGAGAGATTGCTGCTAGACATGGCGGTCACCTGCGCCTTGCAGTGTTGACTAATCAGGTTGGCATAGACGCCCATGAGCGCAGAACAATCGATATATTACGGAAGGACGCCGCAGCCGCAGTCCCCGGGCTCAGTGTCGTAACCCTTTTCAGCCCGGAGCACGGCATCAACGGCGTCCTGGACAAGCCGGGCATCGGCAACAGCACCGACCCGGAAAGCGGTTTACCCATCGTGAGCCTTTTCGGCTCAACCCTGGCTCAGCGTCATCCCAGCGCCGCACAACTTGCCGGTCTTGACGCAGTTGTGATCGATCTGCAGGATGTAGGGGTTCGGTTCTGGACCTATCAGACGTTGATGGGATACTTCCTCGAAGCCTCTGCGCCAAACAAAATAGACATAGTTGTCCTCGACCGGCCGAATCCGATCGGCGGTCTTGCCGTCCAGGGCCCACTAACCACCTCCGGTCGCGAGAACTATATTAGCTACTATGCCGAGCCGGTACGTCCCGGAATGACGATGGGAGAGCTTGCGAATCTCTTCAACGGAGAAAAGCGCCTCGGCGCGCACTTGACCGTGGTGAAGATGACAGGATGGAACAGGGCGGAATGGTACGACGAGACCGGCCTGCTCTGGGTCAATCCATCGCCGAATCTTCGTAGCCTCGCCCAGGCTATGGTTTATCCGGGTATTAATTTGCTCGCAAGTGCCAATATCGCCTTCAAGGGGATAGATACTCCCTTCGAGCGCTTCGGCGCGCCATGGATTGTCGCCACCCAGTTCGCAGCCTATCTGAACGCACGCAAGATTCCCGGCGTGAGTTTCATGCCTGTGTACTTCACGCCAGTCAGCCAAGAGCCAAACTACCACTATCTTGGGAAAAAATGCGAAGGCGTCGAAGTGGTGGTCAACGACCGCAATGCACTCGACGCACCTGAGCTTGGAATTGAGGCGGCATCCGCTCTCTGGAAGCTCTATCCGAAGAGCTTTCAGGTCGACCAAGTCGACCGGCACATACTGAATCGTGGCGTGTTAGATCAGATCAAGAGCGGTACCGACCCACGCAAAATTGCCGCGGAATGGCAATCTGAACTTGCAGGATTTCGGGCCCAGCGTGCGAAGTATCTGCTCTACAAATGAACCGTATATACGGCGAGACACGTGTAGACGTTCCACACTGCGAGGGCAGGGAAGTGAAGAGGCTAGCGCAAAGGTCGATGCATTGCCGGTGCGGTAATCCGAAGATTCTCGCACATGGCCTTTGCGCGACGTGCTACACGCCGAAACGCCAGGATGAGGAATACTTCGACGGCTTACGTGAGACGGTACTGAAGCGCGACGGCTATTGCTGTCAGGTGTGTGGAGCATCGGGCTACACCAAACGGTCTATCGTTGTCCATCATCGCAAGCCAGGTGTTTCGGTTTTGCCTTGATGATTGCTCTTTGCCTTCGCTGCCATGCAAAGGTTCATCGTACAAAGATGCTGATTTCGAGGACGCCGGTCCCACCATTGCTCTTGGATCTGTGGCGGGAACAGCAACCAAATGGAACAAGCCTAAGCGGGACAACAACCTAGTACATCGGTTGTTGTTTCGGGACCAGGGGGTCGGAGGTTCGAATCCTCTCTCCTCGACCAACGCCTTTATAGTCAGCAACTCAGCTCCAGTGTCCCGTCCCATTTAATCATTTACAATGATAACACTCTATGATCCAATGGTGGCATGTTTGTTCGCGCTGCGGCTCTGGCCATCGACGAAGGGCAAAGGCGCCAATTGGAATCCTTGCTGCGGGCGGGTAACACGCCGCAAAAGATTGCGCGCAGATGTAAGGTCATCTTATTGGCGAGCCAAGGCGTGGCGAACCATTCGATTGCCCAACAAACGGGTTTGTCACGACCGACCGTGCTGGCCACGCGGGCGGCATTTGTCCAACGGAGCACCGCTGGTATTTGCGCGCCGCAGAGGCGGAAGCGGTCGCGCCCGATTCTGACCCCGGAACTGGAACGGCGGATTCTGGACACGACCCTGAAAACCAGACCGGCTGAGGCGACTCACTGGAGCGCCCGAGTGCTGGCTGCGAAACTGGGCGTTTCCCGCATGATGGTGCAGCGTGTCTGGCAACGCTACGACGTGCAGCCCCACCGCGTGGAGAAATTCAAAATCTCCCATGACCCGAAGTTTGAAGATAAGGTGCGGGACGTTGTCGGCCTTTATCTCGACCCTCCGGATCGCGCTCTGGTGCTCTGCGTGGATGAAAAGAGCCAGATTCAGGCGTTGGATCGAACTGCCCCGATCCTGCCGTTGCGTCCGGGATTACCGGAACGCCAGACACATGACTACAAACGGCACGGGACCACGACCTTGTTTGCCGCCTTCAATATCCTGAATGGCAAGGTCATCGGCAGTTGCCTGCCGCGCCATCGCGGCAAGGAGTTCATCCGATTCCTGAATCAGCTGGAAAAAGAGGTGCCTCCGGAACTCGACATCCATCTCATTCTCGGCAACTACAGCACCCACAAGAGCGCCACCGTCCAGCGTTGGCTCAAGCCCCGAAAACGCCGCCGCTTCCACTTTCACTTCACGCCCACCAGCAGTTCCTGGCTCAATCAGGTGGAACGGTGGTTCGGGCTCATCACCGACAAAATGATCCGGCGCGGAACCTTCCACTCCGTCGAGGAACTGGAACGCGCCATCTATGCATGGCTTGCGAACTGGAACGACACGCCCAAAGCCTTCGTCTGGAAGGCTACCGCCGACGTCATCCTCGACAAAGTTCGCCGCTGTAAAGAATTAGCCGGGACGGAACACTAGTTTTGACGTCGAAAAGGCGTGCTTCGGGCATAACGTTACTCAATCAAGCAGCCTGCAATTAGAATCAATAAGTTACGGTCAAGAGTGATCACCTGGGCGAAATCAAGAGTTCACGCGCGATATTTTCAAACGCAATGGAATAGTAAATCGCGTCACATGAGTCAATTAAACGCGAACCTGGGCAAGTCGAGGGGTGTTTACGTTGGACTCTAATTGGACCCAACTTTTTTCTCAAAGCTAACTAATGGAAAAGCCTGGAATTAAGCGACATACATGGGGGGCGGAGTAAGCTGCAGCACCAGCACAGGTGGGATCCACCTTGTTCAGGCAATTTCCCATATGGCCACAGCCCCATGCTCGATCAGCCCAAGCCATACCATTTGTCTGACAAGCTTTTCGGCAATGTGAAATTGATGACAGTTGTCATTGGGCGAGAAGACGATGTGCGGCAATTGATTCCGTATAGTAATGGGAAGTCTTAGGGGGCCGCATGTAAAGCGCCCCGCACTGCACCTCAGCTACCGCTGTGCACTCGGGGCGCTTTTAAAGACAGCCCTAAGATTTCTCGGCAGTGAGTGGATAAGCCGGTCCTGACAGTGGCTCGCAAGCGCTTTATGCAACTCGCTTGACGCAAAGCTTTCCCGTACCCCAAGGCCATGGAATTACATTTCACGCCCGAGCAGGAAACGCAGCTTGCGCGAATCGCCAGCAACGAAGGCGTTGATGCCGAGCGACTGGTTAAGGACGCAACTTTGCGCCTGCTTCAGGAAGATGCTGCCTTTCGTGCAGCCGTGGAAAAGGAATAGCGGCGGCCGATCGCGGCGAGCTTATCGAAAAAGAAGAAATGGACGCCCGCCTAAAGCAAATGTTGCAGTCATAGGAATACGGATCCGCTGGACGCCAGCCGCTGTGGCGGACCTGCGGCAAATCAGCGATTACCTTAAAGACCACGACCCCAATACCTCAAGCTGGCGAATCGCCGCCCGGCGGCGTCTTGCTGGGTGGCGAATACTCCTGGGAACGGTATATCTCGGCAACCCGTTCCAGCGTGTCGATCTCGCTCACAGGCTTGTCGTCCCGGATGCGCACTATGCGCGGAAAGCGCAGCGCGAAGCCACTGTCGTGCCGGCTGGAGCGCATCACGTTGTTGAAGGCTACTTCAAGGACAATCCTCGGCTCGACCGAGCGGACGCTGCCGAAGTTTTCCACGGTATGTTTCGTAAAAAGGTCAGTCAAGGTTGCGATCTCGGCATCCGTAACGCCGGAATAGGCTTTGCCCACATTCCTCAGCTTGTCTCCATCGCGCACCGCGAAGGTGTAGTCGCTCAGCAGGCCGGCTCGCTTGCCATGCCCATATTCGGCCGCGGTCACGACCACATCCAAGGTGGCCAGCTCGCGCTTCAGCTTCAACCACTCCAAACCGCGCCTTCCCGGCTGGTACTTGCTGCGTCGATCCTTCAGCATGACGCCTTCGTTTCCCCGCTCCCGCGCGTCAAGATATGCCTGCTCCAGTTGGGCCACGCTCTCCAGTTGAACCGCTGGAGCAAGCAGCAGACGAGGAAAGGAGTCTTCCGATGGCTTCTCAAATTGAAGGCTGGACTGGCGAGCTGAAAATGCGTCTGAAAATACCCTGGTTCGGCGCCGCTCCCGCGCCACCAACTCTTCGAGTGCTTGCCTGCGCCGGCTCAAAGGCCACTCCAGCATGAGTTCGCCGGCGAAATAGAGCATGTCGAATGCCATGAAAATCACCGGCGTCGCCTCGCGCATTGCGGTTGTTACCCGCTTTCGCCCCAGCCTGGGCTGCAGAGAAGTGAAAGCCAGCGCGCGGCCTGGATTAGCCTCCGGCTGCTCAACCCCGCCTGGATCCCAGGCGAGGATTTCGCCGTCAAGGATCAGCGGCTCGGGAAATCCGGAGAATGCCTGCACAATCTCGGGAAAGCTTGCGGTCATGTCGTCGCGCGAGCGTGAAAACAGGGTTACCCGCCCCGGCTGCTCCGGATCGCCACAGTGGATTTGCGCTCTGACGCCGTCGTACTTGTCTTCCAGTTGCGCCTCCAACGGGACCGCCAATCCAATTTCCTGGGAGAATCTCCGCAGCGCCTCCTCTACTGTCTCTACAGGGCTGGCCAGCATGAATCCGAGAGGATGGAAGAGCTTCATTCGCGCCCCATCCAGGCTGTCGCTTGCCGCCAACGCGACCACATCCGGCAAACTCCCGGTCAGCATCATTGCCCGTCTCACCTGGGCTACCTGCACCTCGAAGGCGGCGGCGGCCGCTTCTTCAACCAGGCTTACCTGGACACCGGTCCGCATATCGCCCAACATAACTTTGATCAGGTATTTGGCTTCGAGCGGCGCCGCTCGCTCCAGCAGGCTGAAAACCAGACGCTGCTTGACCAGCGGCTTCGAGGCTGCGGCGATGGCCGCGAACTCGGATTCAAGGTCGCCGAGAGTGAGTTTAGGCGGAACATGCCGCCTTTCCGTGATCCCATTCAGCAGGTCAAGAGCAGCTCCGCCCAGATCCCCGTGACGGAGGTAGGCTGCATGCATGGCCGCGGGATTGGCCCCGGTAAGTTCAGCCACCACCCGCGACAGAAGCGCGCCTCCCACATTCATCTGGCGAACATCTGTCTCGGAAAAAGGCATGCCGGCAAGGTATAACGCCGCTCGCTGTGCGTCTTCAAGATCGAGCGAGCGCAGGTATTGCGCAATCAGCGACCGCTTCTCCAGCTTGCGGCTGGTGGACGCCAGTTGGTCGCACAGTTCGGCAAACTGGATGGTGCGCGCGCCAAGGGATGCAGCTTCGCCATAAGGTTCTGTCATCTCGACCGAAGTGTACATGGGCCTGCGGCCTACCCAAGGTGATGAAATTGGGTTGAAGAAGGCTCTGCGGTTTTCCACATCTGGCGCAAAGAGCGCGCCAGATATGGGGCACCCTCGATTGGTGGCGGTTTTGGATCCATACTTCAAGCAGACTTAGGGTGCCCCAGCCTTGCGAAGCAGGGCTGGGAGACCACGACCGTTAGCAGAGCAGGGCTCCCACGATGATTTTCGACCGAAGCGAATAAGGCGAAAATTATGAGCCTCGTAGCATGAGCTACATGGAGCGAATTTTCAGGTAGCGGGCGATACTCGGAAACGCAACGATTCCGACAAACACTGCGCCTATGCCCGCCGCCGCCAACAGTATCCTGATCATCACCTTCACCTCATTCTGTAGAATTCAAATTCCCTTGCTATAGTTGAACCGGCAGGTTACGCAACTCTGCCAGGCGCGACTTGATAAACCCGAAAAACTCCTCCATTCCCTCATCGCTTTTGGCCGAGACCATGAAGATCTGCATCCCCGGGCGCACTGCTTGAATGTTGGCGTCCATCGCGGCTTGGTCAAAATCGACCGCCGCGGCCAAGTCGATCTTGGTAATCACGGCCACATCCGCGCTGTTGAAGATCGTAGGATATTTCAGAGGCTTGTCCTCGCCCTCGGTGACCGAGAGCAGCACCAGCCGAAGTTCCTCCCCCAGATCGTAGGAAGCGGGGCAAACCAGGTTGCCGACATTCTCCACAAAGAGAAAGTCGAGCGTACCCAAACCCCAACCCAGGCCCCAATCCTCAAGCGCGCGCTCCACCATGGCCGCCTCCAGGTGGCACAGGGTGCCGGTGGTGATCTGCTTGACTGGCGCCTGGCTGCGCCTCAGCCGCAGCGCATCGTTCTCTGTGGCCAGGTCTCCTACAAGCGCGGCTACACGATACTCCGGCTGCAACCGCGTAAGCGTCTTTTCGAGAAAGGCCGTTTTGCCCGATCCGGGGCTCGATACCAGGCTTACGACAAGCGTTCCCTGCGCATGAAAGCGCTCCCGCAGTGCGCGAGCGGTCATGTCATTCTGCTTTAAGACGTTCTTACGCACTTCCACCAGGCGGGGTTGGGGACTCATTGTCTAATCTCCAGAGCGGTGATGGCCAGCTCTTTTCCGTGGATAACTTCCGATGTGGGTGTGCCGCACTCCGGACAGCAGAACCATTGCATTGAGCTCAGCGTCTGTTGCTTATCGCAGGCCGGGCAGTAAATCTCGATAGGTATCTCCTTGACCACCAGGCGGGAGCCTTGGAGCGGTGTGCCGTCGCACGCAATTTCATAAGAGAAGAGCAGCGCCTCCTTGACTACCCCGGAGAGCATTCCCAGATCGAGGTGAACCGCATCGATCTCCACTTGGCGGCGTTCGGCCTCTTCTTGCGCCATCTCGATGATGCTCATAGCGATCGAAAGCTCATGCATGCGGAGGCCTCTCTGCTGAATCAAACTGTCCACAGGCAGCCAGCGCAGCCTGGCCCAGGCTGATACCGCCGTCGTTGGGAGGAACCGCATGATTGGTCCAGACTTGAATTCCCTGCAAAAGCGATTGCAGGTCTTTGAGCAGCAACTCGTTTTGAAAGACCCCTCCGGAGAGTACGACCGTATCCAACCCCCGGCTCCGGCAAACGCTCCGAATGGCCTGGGTAAGGCCCTGGGCAATACCGCGCTGAAAGGCGCGCGCAATCTCCGGCACGGGGCGTCCTAGGAAGCGTTCGCGGGCGACCGATGCGAGCAAGGGACGGAAATCGAGTTCCTCGCCAGCGAACGGGAAGGGATAAGCATCCTCGGCCGCGGCGCCGCGGGCCAACTGCTCCAGCCAAATCGCTGCCTGGCCCTCAAAGCTGGTCTCGCGCACAAAGCCGACCAGAGCGGCCGCCGCATCGAAGAGCCGGCCCGCGGAGGTTGTAGGAAATATACGCACCTGCCGCTGTATCAATTGCATGGCGTCCTGGTATCGCCGTCCAAACTGGAAGGGCGGAGCACTGAGATCGGGGAGATCGTCAGCTTGGCTCAGAAAGCCGGCCGCGGCCTGAACCGGAGAGTGGGCCGCTGCGTCGCCGCCGGCGAGGACCGCGCTGCGCAAGTGAGCGGCGCGCTCGAAGCCGCGGCGCAGGCTGCCAATGAAGATCTCGCCACCCCAAATGCTTCCGTCATCGCCGAAGCCGGCGCCGTCCAGGCTAACTCCTGCCACCACCTTGTCCCACTCCTGGCGTTCGGCGAGAACTGACGCCAGATGCGCGCGATGGTGTTGTACCGTACCTGTCTCCGCGGCGGAGAAACAGGCCGCGTGGCTGGTGGAAAGATACTGCGGGTGACGATCGTGCACCACCAGCAGCTCATCCCAGCGCACACCGTACATGCCGGTTAGGTCGTGGACAGTCTCGGTAAAGGCGCGGAAGGACTGGAAGTTTTCCAGATCCCCGATATGCTGGCTGACAAAGGCCTGCCCATCTACCACCAGGGTGATGCTGTTTTTAAGATCCGCTCCCAAGGCAAGGATAGGGCGCTTGGCCGGCAAGACCGCGACCACGCTTGGCGCATATCCTCGGGAGCGGCGCAGAATCATCGGACCAAAAGCGCCGGCGCGGGCAACCGAGTCATCCACGCGGCGCGCGATTGGGCGCGCTCCGACGAGGAATCCGTCGGCAATTCCCGCCAGGCGTTCTTGCGCGTCGCTATCCTCATAAGCAATCGGCTCATTGGAGCGATTGGCGGAGGTCATGACCAGCGCGGCGGGGGCGCCCGTGGCAAAGAGAAGATGTTGAAGCGGCGTATAGGGAAGCATGACTCCCAGGTCGCGATTCTCCGGAGCCACTCCGGCGAGCGAGAGCCTGGCCTGGGCGAGAACAATCGGCCGGGCGATCGAAGTCATCAGCGCTTCCCCATCGGGCGAAAGCTCCACCAGGCTGCGCGCCGTCTCAAGATCCCTGGCCATGACCGCAAAGGGCTTCTCCTTGCGGTATTTTCTTTCGCGCAGCTCGGCATTCGAGGATGGGTTGAATGCGTCGCAGGCCAAATGGTAGCCGCCGAGTCCCTTCACCGCCAGAATCTTCCCTTCGCATAGCAGTCTTGCGGCACGGCGCACCGCCTCTTCGGCATGGGTGACCGTAGCTCCTTCGCGCAGAGAGAAATTCGGGCCGCACCCGGGACAAGCCACCGGCTGGGCATGAAATCTACGGTCGGATGGATCGTGATACTCACGGTTACAAATATCGTCCAAAGGCCAATGCCGCATGGTGGTGTTGGGGCGGTCATAGGGCAGAGAGAGGATGACGCTGTAACGCGGTCCGCAGTTGGTGCAGTTGATGTATGGATACAGGTGCCGCCGGTCGGAGGGGTCGACGAGCTCCCTCAGGCAATCCTGGCATACGGGCAGGTCTGGCGAGACGCGAACGGTGGGCCGGCCGTCGTGGCGGCTCTCGCGGATGGTGAACCCGCTCAGCCCCTCGACGGGAACCGATTCCACCTCGATGGCCGCGATACTGGAAGCCGCCGGAGGGCGGGCGCGCATCTCTTGAACAAACTCGTCGAGATCGGGCTCGGCGCCTTCCAGATGAATCTCAACCCCCTGCTCACCGTTCAACACCCATCCTGAAAGCATCTTGCGATGAGCCAGCCGGTAGACAAAGGGGCGAAAGCCGACGCCCTGGACCACTCCGCGCACGCGAATGGAGCAGGCGTTGGCCATATCTATTCCTGCGCCACGATGCAGCCGCGTCCCTGCCAGCCCACCTGAATCACCTGGCCATCCTCGACCAGCAATGGGACAGTACGGCCGCCGTTGCCTAGCGATAACATGCGGGCGCGAGCCTCGGGGTCGGCTTCGACGTCATATTCGCGGAACTCGCGTCTGGTCCATTCCAGCCAATCGCGCAGCTCTTGCGTGTATGGGCAATGCGCGGAGCCATAGAGTTCAAGCATGGCCACGGTTCAGCACCTCCAAGGTTTCCAAGATAACGTGATAAGCGGAGGCCTGGACTTCCTGAATGCGGGGAATGTAGTCGCTGCGCACGATAATGGGGAACTCCGCCAGTCCCCGGCGATAAATCTCTCCGCCGTCATTGCCCAGAAGAGCGACAGTCAGCAATTTGCGTTTGCGGGCCTCTTCAAGCGCCATCACGATGTTGCGGGAGCCGCCGCTGGTCGAAATGCCGATGGCCACATCTTCCGGCCGCGCCTGGGCCATGAGCTGGCGCAAAAAAATCACCTCGACACCAACATCGTTAGCCAGCGCGGTGATGTTGGCCGGCTCCATGGAGAGAGAGATTGCTGCGATGGGCCTATGCCCGGCCGGCGGAAGCACACAATCCAGGGCCCAGTCATTGGCGTCGGTCGCCGAGCCGCCGTTGCCGAAGAGGATGAGCTTGCCGCCGCGCTCCAGGCACCTTTGAATAGCTACCGACGCAGCGCCGAGCCGCCCCGCCTCCTCTTTGGCCAGGCGGGTGCGCAGCAGCGCGTCGTCATGCACCTTCATCTGAATCGATGCAGCCACATCATCCACGACACTCAACGTTTCCTGCTTCTTTTGACCTAGAAAAGGATAGAGAAATTCCGTCTGCCCCACATCCTGGCCAAGCTCGCGGTGCTCCAGGAAGACGTGCACCGTCTCCCACAGGGTGTGATAGAAGATTTCGACCAGCTCCTGGTGAATGAACGGATCCTGGGTCGTCGCCCGGAGCGCGTAGGACCCGCTTGGCCCGGGTAGGGCAAAGGTCATCGCGCCGCGCGCCTCAGCCGATTGCAAAGCTGCCCACACCTCCGGATCTCCTTCCGGAGGACCGAAGCCCATCACAATATCTTCAGGACGAAGAATGGCATCGAGCCACGGCTGCATGAGCGCCGAGAGATCGAGCGCGGGAAGGGCGCGCTTACCGACGATCACCGGATGCACGAATTCGACCGAGACGTGCTGGGCATCGGTCGAGTAGGGCCCACGCCCAAAAGCAAGCAAGCGGCCATCGCGCAAAAACCGCTCCGACATCTCCCGGCAGGCCTCAGCCAGCGGCCGGGCTTCGCGCGAAAAGAAGCTGCCAACGATCTCATTGCGCCGCAGCAGCCTCTCTTCTATTTGCGCCGCGAGGGTGGACGTTGCTTCCATACGGGGGTCCTCTCGTATTTCTCCTGTTGCTGTGAAAACAACTCCGGGTGCCCCAGGTCCCGATTCCGGGACCTGGGATTCTCCCCACTAACAAATCCTGGGCAGAGGATCGCCGACCAGCATATCTACGATCCGGCTGCCGCCGTACCGGGTGTTGACCAGGACGGCGCAGGCCGGTTCCTCGCTGATGTGCCCAATGATCCGCGCCTCGTCACCCCCGGCCGTCTGCTGCAATGCGTTCAACGCCATGTCGGCATACTCCGGCGAGACGACTGCAAGAAACTGACCTTCGTTGGCGATATGCAGAGGATCCAGTCCCAGCAGCTCGCAGGCGCCGCGAACCGTATCACGCATGGGAATTTCCTCTTCGAGCAACATGATCCCCAGCCCGCAATCGCGCGCCAGCTCATTGAGGGAGGTAGCTACGCCTCCGCGGGTTGGATCGCGCATCCAGCGAATCCCCGTGCCTGCCTCCGCCGCCATAGCCTCGACCAGAGGCAGCACCGAGCGCGTATCGGAGGAAAGGTCCGCCTCGAGATCGAGTTCACCGCGCGCCAGAAGAATGGTGATCCCGTGATCGCCGATGGGCCCGGAGAGCAGTACCTTGTCGCCCGGACGCACGGAACGCGCATCGACTCTGACCATAGGCAGCGGAATGCCGATCCCAGCGGTGGTAATGTACATGCCGTCCGCCTTGCCGCGCTCCACAACCTTGGTGTCTCCACCCGCCATGACGACGCCTGCGCGTTTGAGAGCCTGGGACATAGCGCAGACTTCGGCCTCAAGCGTGGCCGTGGGCAGCCCTTCCTCGAGCACGAAGGTTACCACCATGGCGCAGCCCTTGGCCGCGGAGACAGCCAGGTCATTCATGGTGCCATTCACCGCGAGCTCTCCAATGGAGCCGCCGGGAAAGCGCAGGGGCTTGACCACAAAGCTGTCGGTAGTGAAAGCGATGGGCGTGCCCGCCACTTCTATCCGGGCGGCATCGCTGAGCGGCGCTGAAGAGCCGGGAAAGAGCAGCGGCGCAAACAGGCCCTCAACCAGTCTGCGGCTAGCCTTGCCCCCGGCGCCGTGCGCCATCTCGATCTGCGGATCGCGAAAGCGAATGGCCGGCGGGGAATTTTCGCCCGAGACTTTCAAGCCACCGAGCTGGTCATCGATTCGACCTGGGGCTCGACCTCGGGCTTGACCTTGGGTTCGATCCTGCTCACCAGCGTCTTGCGGTACTCGTAGTTGTAATATGCTGCGCATGAGCCCTCTGAGGAAACCATGAGCGCGCCAATCGGATGCTCAGGAGTGCATTCCTTGCCGAACAACTTGCATTGCGCGGGTTTCAAGACGCCCTTCAGCACCTCCCCGCATTGCGCCGACTTAGGGTCCGTCACCCGCGTCTCGGGGACCGCGTAGCGGTGCTCGGAGTCCCATTGAGCGTATTTCTCGCGAATGCGCAACGCCGACTGAGAGATGAACCCAAGCCCGCGCCACTCGAAGTAGGGCCGCAGCTCGAAGACCTCGGCCATCACTTTGAGTGCGGCGCGATTACCCTCCCACGGCACCACTCGCTTGTATTGATTCTCTACTTTGGCTTCACCCGCCTGCAGTTGCCGCAACAGCATGACAATGGATTGCAGCAAATCCAACGGCTCGAAGCCCGAGGTGACGACCGGCCTGCCCTCGGCCTTGGCGATCCATTCATACGGCCTGCAGCCGATTACAGTGGACACGTGTTCCGGCCCGATAAATCCATCGATACGCATGTCGGGGGAATCGAGAATGGCCCGGATGGCCGGAACGATAGTGACGTGATTGCAGAAGACTTAGAAATTTTGAATGCCCTGCGCCTTGGCGCTCATGATTGTCAGCGCCGTGGAGGGTGCAGTCGTCTCGAAGCCGATAGCGAAGAAGACAACTTCTTTCCCCGGATTTTTCCTGGCCAGCTCCAACGCGTCCGCCGGCGAGTACACAATGCGCACGTCACTTCCTCTGGCCTTATGCTCCAGCGGATTGCCGTGCGCTCCGGGCACGCGCATCATGTCGCCAAAAGCCGCGAAGATAGTGTTTGGCGCTTGGGCGATAGCCAGCCCATCGTCGATTCTTCCCATAGGCAAGACACACACCGGGCAGCCCGGACCGTGGATGAACTCGATATTCGACGGGAGAATATCTTTTAAGCCGAAGCGGTAGATTGCGTGGGTGTGGCCGCCGCAGACTTCCATGATGCGGTAGTGCCGCGCGGGATCGGCCAGGCGGCGAATCTCTTCAGAAGCCTTGGTGATCAGTTCAGGGTCGCGGAATTCATCGACATATCGCATTGTCAGCCTCCCCCGCTTACGCGTTGGCCTTCCCGTCGTGAACTGCAGCGTCTTCCAGCCCGTATCCGCGAACTTCCTGGATCGCCTGCTCGGTTTCGCCCAGCATCGCCAGCAGGCGCATCTGCTCGGCCGCATCCTGCTCGCTTATTGTTGACATGGCGAATCCGACGTGGATCAGGACCCACTCGCCGGCCTTGGGCATGTCGTCTTCGAGTAGTCCCAGTTGGACCTTCCGCCGGACTCCCGCTACTTCAACGACCCCTACCTGATTCTGGCCGGAGACAAGTTCGACGATCTTTCCTGGTATGGCTAGGCACATTGCGTGACTCTCTCTCTCTCTCGAAGCACGATCCGGGATTCTAAAGCATAAAATTTGTCATCTCGACCGGAGCGAAGGCATCGCCTTTGCTTTTCTTTCTGTCATTCCCGAAGGGAATCTGCTTCTGCCTAACCGCAAATCTCTCCACTCCGCTGCGCTCCAGTCGAGATGACAAAGTTAGGTGTCATTGCCAACCCAGCCCTCCTCAACCCAATTTTCTTGGGTGGTCACACCCGCTCACCCTCCAAAATCCTCTTCACCAGCGCCTCGGCCGCCTTAACCGCCTCTTCGACCGCGGCCTCGACCG
>CAVPKQ010000036.1:0-94544 GCA_963705665.1 uncultured Acidobacteriaceae bacterium
GTAATTGATCTCATCAGCCAGCGCAGGAAGCAACATCTTAGTTCCCCAATAGGTAGTGATGCCGGTGATCCGTTGCGCTGGAGCGAGGGTGGACTTCAGCACGCCATTGTCCAGGAATACGACGCCCTCCTGGGTGAAATCCAACGTTTAGAAACGAACGCGAAAAGCAAGTAACTGCTTCTCATCGCTCGATTCTTCACCAGACCTATTCGGTCAGGGCGGGCGGCCCATTCAAGCCTTGTGTTGGCTTGAGTGGGGCAGTTCCACCGCTGAACTGAGTCTTCCCGCCGTCCGTTCGCGCTGTCTTGCCGTCCATTCCGATTCGAGCGCGGTTACTGTTCCCTCGCATCCGGTCGCATAGTGGCGGAAACTGCTCCACTCCCAATCTTCAGGACAATCACACAGACGGCGCTTCACCGGATTGCGATGAATATACCGAAGCTTCTCTACAAACTGCTGGCGATTCCGGACATTGAAATCGTAGTAACGCTTTTGCCAGAAGTGAGGTGAGCGCTATTTGAACCGCATCTTTTCATCTGCCTTCGGAGGTGTCAGTCTGGGGGGATGAGAGCGCGTGGAGCAGAAGCAGAGGCGAAATGGCGAGGGCTGATCTCTGAGCAAGACCAGAGCGGCAAGACAGTGGGGGAGTTTTGTCGTGAGCGCGGGATAGCGGCTTCGAAGCTATATTCCTGGAAGCGGCGGTGCGTGGATGAGAAGGCTGCCTCAGGGTTTGTGCGGCTGAGGGCGGGAAGCCGACTTAGGCCTTGTGTTGGCTTGAGTGGGGCAGTTCCACCGCTGGACTGAGTCTTCCCGCCGCCCGTTGCCGCTGGCGAAAATAGGGCGACAAGGGTAAATAGATAAATAGAGATAGGGCGACATAGGTAAATAGGGATCGCGGTAGGGGCGCATAGCGATATGCGTCCCTACCGCGATCCCTATTCCTCCCTGGCCATCAACTCCATGGAAGGGCAAGAGGCATTTGTTCTACCTTTGCTCAAGAACAAAGGCTATGACTTCATTCCGCTAAAGGGGAAGCGAGGATTGGGCCGACCATGTATATCACGTCCACATGCTTCCTTTGACATTTCTGATCGGCGAAGATGGGCGAGTGTATTTCCGGCTGCATATTTATAACGATATTGAAGAACGCGCTGTCGGACTGGAGATCGAAGAGTTGCTGGCGCGCAGCGGGCAATGACGGGTGTAGCGGGATGTGATCAATCTATGACCAGGATTTCGACTGGTCCTTTGGCCGATTCGAGCTTCAACCCGAGCTGTTCCTTTAGCGCGGTGAAAATCGAAAGACCGGTTGGATCGTCTATGGTGCCAGGTCCCGGGGCGTTTCGGTCATAGTTGATTGGCATCTTTCGATAATTAGATTCGTGCCAAACCGCCATCGACGCAAATCTCGCTGCCGTTCACGAAGCTCGAGTCGTCGGAGGCGAGAAATAGAGCCGTCGTCGCAATCTCTTCCGAGCGTCCGAACTCCTTACGAGGAATGGCCGACAGGAAGTACTCCTTCGCTTCCGCAGGGGCGTTCGCGAGAGCGTTGGTAGCAATCGGCCCGGACTGAGCACGTTAACGCGGATCCTGCGCTCTGCGAGTTCCACCGCCCATGATCGCGCGAACGACCGCAGCGCTGCTTTGCTTCCCGCATAAACGCCCAGCCCCGGCATACCCTTGAGGTGAGCGATCGAGCCGTTCATGATGATCGATCCGCCATTCCGCATCATGGGCAGCGCCTTCTGCACGGTGAAGAGTGTGCCGCGGGTATTCAGGGAAAAGATGCTGTCGAACTGCTCTTCTGTGATTTCCCCAAGGGGCGTGCGACCGCCATGACCGGCGCTAGCAAACACTACATCGATATAGCCCTTCTCCCGCTTGACCGTCTCGTAGAGCCGGTCGAGATCAACGTTCGCCGAATCGCCCTGCACTCCCGTCACATTCGGTCCAATCGCTTTGACGGCATCATCCAGGTTCTCTTGCTCCGGCCCGAATCACACTTACGCTTCCTCGTCGGCAAACAGCTTTGCTGCCGCCAGCGCCATTCCGGAGGTCGCTCCGGTAATCACCGCGACTTTACCCTCCAACTTGCCCATGACTACTCTCCTTGTCATCCGCTTCGGGAATTCGGAAATATTGAAAGCTGACTTGCTCATCGAGCGAGCGGTCGATGCGAACGCCCATCGCGTGCGCGATGAGTCGCTGCAATCGGACGCCCGGATCCGCGAAAGGTTACAAAATGTTGCGGAGAAACGCTACTTCTTTACCGGCTCGCGGTGATTGGCCGTGCTGATGAGGAAATCCGCATCATCGAATGTGACCCCAGATGTCTGGCGATAAGAGTATCGACCGAATAAAGACCGGCACCGAAGATCAGAACCATGAGCGAGGCAAACAGGAATGTGTACGGGTCGGCCACGCAGAACTTGCCCGGATCGGAAAAGATCGAGATGAGCGCGTCGTGATCGGCTGTCCAGTAGGCCACGAACATGTTGCAGGCCAGAAGAAATGCGATTGGCCGCGAGAACAACCCAAGGATGAAGAGGGTACCGCCCACAAGTTCCAGGATGGAGATGAAGGGAGCGTTGAAGCCGGGAAATGGGATGTTGAGGCTCGCGAAAAATGCCGTGATCCTCGGCATATTGTGAAGCTTGCCCCATCCTGTCTGAGCAAACTGAAATCCCCAATAGAGCCGGACGGCCAGCAACATGGAAGGTCGCAGTGAGGAGAATGCTGAAGTGACTCGACGATAGATATGTAGAAGCTGACTCATGCTCTCTTCCTTCGGCTGAGTGCCTTGCTCCTCCGCGGCGCGGATCCTTTTTCTCCACGTTAGAGGCTCGGGGCTCAGTTCGGTTACAGGCCCGTTTCGAAAATGGCCCGTGTAACCGTTTGAGATTCGCTGTGTCGGATGAGAAGCATTTGGCAGGAGGTGGGTCCATGCAGCTTCGTCTCTTGTTTGCTCTTTCGTTGGCGCTCCCCGGTATCAGCCCGGCTGCGCGTTCTGCCGCGCCCAGCGGAGCCGCCGCGGAAAAGCCCGCTTCCGTAGCGGTCGTCTGGCTCTTCACATCAGAAGGATGTTTAAGCTGCCCTCCGGCCGATACTCTGTTGCGCGCGATCAATCTGAAGCAAACAAGCGCTGGCCAGTTGATTGTCGGTATCAGTGAGCACGTTACATACTGGAACTACCTCGGCTGGAAAGACCCATACTCTTCGCCAGTCTTTACCGAGAGGCAGAGTATCTACTCATCGCTCCTTTCTCCTGAGGGATCTTACATGCCGCAAATGGTTTTGAATGGGCGTGAGCAGTTCGTTGGAAGCGATGTCGGCGGTCTCAAGATGGCTCTCCGAGACGACGCGCGGCGCGATCATCTGGACCCTTGCTAATCTCCTACGCGCCTTCGTCCGCGGGGCTGGATGTGAAGTTTTCTTTGACGGGGGACGTGTGGCGTCCTCTCGACATCGTCGCCTTTCTGACAGATGATGCGGACCGTTCCAGCGTGCAGCGGGGAGGAAACAGCGGGACGGTCCTTCAGCATGTCTCAGTCGCGCGTCTACTGACGCGCGTGGCAACAGTCAAGGGCGACTCAGCGGAATCCGTACACATACCGTTTCCTGATGGATTCCAACTCGGCGGCGGCTCCCGCCATCACCTGATTCTATTTGCCCAGGAGCAACATCGGCGCGATTGTCGCAGCTGCTACGACCTCGCTCTGAAGTTTTCGGCGGCTGTAACCAACCGCACGCTCGCGCTTCAAATATGCGGCACAGGAAGGGCATCTCCAAACGTGCGAGCCCAGGTTTTCCCAGCCAATTGCACTTGGGTCAAATTTACATCCAGGCACATCACCTGAACCAATCGAAGAAAGGAACTCTTCATGAAAACAAGCACCGTAAGTAACCTCGCTTTGGCCGCGGCATTCGCCGGCCTCCTCGGCGGCACCACCGCTCGTCTCAACGCCCAACCGGTTTCGGGCCACTCGGAAGCAACAGCAAGTTCCGCGGCAATCGCGGGAGTGATGGTCGTCTCCGAGAAACAGCTCCCTAAACATTCCTGCAAGGGTCAGAACGACTGTAAGGGACAGGGCGGCGGCGACAAGGCCCACTGAGGAAAGAACTCCTGCAAGGGCCAGGGCGCTTGCGCGACGGACGGCTCCAAGCCTTCGAAGAGCTAACCTCAACCCGTGTAGGAGGGCCTAGCTCCCAACACAACCCCTACACAGCCCTCCTAACGACTGGGAGCGGAGCAGATATGCCTGCCAATCGTTTCAATGGATACACCGACTACAAAGTCGGGATCGGCCTGAGGTCGCCACGTTACGATCACATTCTCTCGAAGAAGCCGGCGGTGGATCGGTTCGAGACATTTGGCTCCGCGCTCCGTCAGGACTGGCCCACCGTCGGGATTCAGTTGACCTATTCTCTCGTTTACTGCGCTTGATCGCCGGGGCACACTTTGACGGTTATTGTTTGGATCGCTTGCTGGATCGCCGTGTGTAAGAAAACCGTGTTGTAACTTTTCTCCGACGCGCTTGTCCTATGGCTGGCAAGTCCATATCAAGGAGAGTCCTGTCTATGCATGTCTCCGGTTTCCTCCCGCCGACGCGTCAGATTCGATAATCCCGCTCTGCTCAAATCATGAGCGTCATCCTCATCCTTCTGAGTACCCTGTTTTTCGGAGCGCCGGCATTTGCGGAGACCCCAGCCGTCGGCGCTAAAGCTCCCGATTTCACTCTGTCCACCCCTACCGGGAAAGCCGTTCGCATGTCAAAGGAGCAGCGTGGCCATGAGTCGTTTTGGTTGTGCTGCGCGGCTTCCCCGGGTACCAGTGCCCATATTGTGTCAGACAGGTCCATGACTTCATCGACCACGCATCGGATTTTGCTGCAAAGAATACGAGAGTGCTCGTTTACCCAGGACCTCCAGCAAACCTCGATCAACATGCCAAAGAGTTCCTCGAGAAACAGGCGGAGCTACCCTCAAATATTGTGCTCGTCTCAGATCCGAACTATGCGGTCACGAATATGTACGGGTTGCGATGGGACGCCCCTCACGAAACGGCATATCCGTCGACCTTCGTTCTTGATAACAAGGGCATGATCGTCTTCGAGAAAATCAGCCACTCTCACGGTGACCGCCTTTCCGCACAGGACGCCCTAGATCAGATTTCGGCAAACTAGCCGTTCGTGACGCTGCGCCCGGAACCTTCGGGCGCAGCTATTCGTTCGATCGAATGGGCAACTAATGAAACGCTTCCAGAAGCGCCTGCTACTTTTCGCGTTCGCGGCGCTGGCTTTCCATCCACTGCTTCACACTCAAGTTCGCGAACTCGGAACGGGCGACCAACAACTCGCAGGCAGTGCTGAACCCACTTGAGAGCGGTCAGGTGCCGAGAGTCATCAGGCAACCGGGAACTTTGACGAATCTCAGACTTCTGAGTGACCGGCTATACGTCAGTAACCTTCGTCATCTCCGGTTGGCCCACAACACGACCGGAACTCTGGGGCGGCTGCAGTTCCAGAGGCGTAAAATCCCAGGTCCGAGAATTGGGACCTGAGAAACCCGGCGGGCATCCCTTCAATTTTCGGAAGGCTTCTCGACGTGATCTATGACCAGGATTCGACTGGTCCTTTGGCCGATTCGAGTTTCAACCCGAGCTGTTCCTTTAGCGCGGTGAAAATCGAAAGACCGGTTGGATCGTCTATGGTGCCAGGTCCCGGGGCGCTCGCCGGCAGATCAGCAGCCCACTTCAGATGTAAATCAAATCCTCCAGTGAGTCCGGTCCTGTCAATGACAGGTCTGTCGAGCCCCGATCGAGATAAGCTAGTGGCCAGCTTTCCAACGCTTACCCCTGTCCCCTCAAGTGTCCAGTTGAGCCCGTCGCTTGCGAGCCGGGGAAAGTCACAATAGATGGGGCGCGGCGCGCCTGATGCAGGGAGCGGCGGCGGTGAATCCATGGAATAGGGAGTGCAACTGCCTTCTTTCGACAGGTGCATTTTCACACCGCTCTTTTCGACTGTGAGGTCATATACGGGGCGCTCCATCGTCTGGCGATGAACCTTCAGATTAAACCTCTGTTCAAGGAGCGCCTGCAGCATCGGCCCCTCCATCTGTTTAACAGTTGCGTTGCCCTCGGTTGTGGCCTGGATATCAAAGTGGTTGGAATCCATCCATGCCTGAACGCCCGAAACCTGGTTGTTCGGGACATCGAAGGCAAAGAGGATGTACTGCTTCAGCGAGAAATTTTCCATGACAAGCCTACCCTGAAAGGCTCGAACATATGCCCTGTTGTTGTCAGCACTCGCATGGGGCCTGATTGAGGCTACTTCGAATTCAGGGGGCGCCACTGGCTGTTGTATTTGACAAAAAGCGGCGCCGTTCGCAGCAGCGGCAACTAGCACAAGCCCTCTACCCAAGTACAAACTTCGCGCGCGTTTATACATCCCGAATTCTCCCAAGCCCGCCAACGCTAGGAGGGCGTAGTATAGCGCCGGGGCGGAACATGGCGCCGAATCTGGTGAGCATCTGCGGGTTACGCCTGGATGACCGCCTGCGGATAGAACTCGGTTTTCGCAGACAGGCAGAGAGCAGGGTTAGCGACGGATTGCCGACAACATACCCGGAATTCAGAAACTCCTTCTGCTTGTGTGTGGTCGCCTTCACCCAACTGAGCCCAAAGCGATATCTAAGCCTGGGAACGATTGATACTTCGTCACCGGATAACTCCAGAGGGCTCCGCTGGCACAAGTTCAAGGGTATCGGTGAGAGAGAGGGCGCGCAGCGCCAGGAAGGTACATCTACTACTCCGCCTCCATCAGCGTCGCTATCAGTGAATCCCTGCGTTGGTTAGCGTTGTCATCCGAGTAGTGCAATATACGCATCCAAACAAATAATGCGCCCACGGCCAACGCCAAGAATATGGGCACGGGTAGCCACCGGTTTTTCAAAGACCAGCAGAGCCAAAAGACCAACACCCCGACTCCAAGCACTCCCAACTGAATTAACGCAGCTGACAACGTATTCGCCTGCGCTCCCGCCGGTCGCGTGATTCGGCCGGGATTAATGCGGTACGGCATTGTGAGTGAAAAATGATTCCCCGCGGCCAAATTGCACGGCAACGCAAAAACAAGCCACGCGCCAGTAGCCGCCAGCACAACAAACGGCGGAACTCCCAACCGAAGACAGCTCAGGACTCCCGCAGCGAACCCTACGAGGACGAACAAGATGGAGTGGAGCAGATTCTTGGCCAACAAAACTGTTCTGATCGGTGTTGGAGAAAGGAACAACAACTGAATCCCGGCTCCTTCAGCACCCAGATTGTTGTAAAACAATCCCGTAAATCCAAGGAGTGCGTAAGCCACGCACAAAGGAAACGCATAAGGAAACGAGTTCATGTCACTGGAGGGACTGTGATGAAATACGCCTGCAATCACAAGCACAAACAGCATAGGTACACTCACAGCCCAGAGTAATGGCACCGTACGCATCAGACTCCGCAACTCCTTCTCCACAATTGCGGCAAAGGGACGAGAGCCACCCAATGTCCACCCACCCCCGCGTCCGACAGCTTTGTCCCGGCTCGAAGCCCAACTCAAGTTCTGTCCCCGATACTGGGCCTTGAGACGACCCGCCAACGCACCTCCCGCAAGAACCACCCAAAGCCCGAGCATATTCAGTGACGCAAACCCCGCCACAGGTTTTTGCTCTATGCCCCGCTGCAACGTCCGCGCACTCAGCCCAGGCGGCAGCCATTGCTGCACCAGGTTCGCGGTCCTTAGCAACGGCGCATATTTGTCCAGTGCCTCCCGTAAGGGCGCTGCCTCTTCCTTGTGGTTCTTCGTGCCCTCATAGCGTTTCTGGTTCCACACTGAATTGATCGCCAGGAGGCCCACGATAAGAACCATGAATACTGCGCCCAGAATCTCCCGGGTCTTTCGCTGCGCCAGCCAGCGGTCAATCCAAGCAAAGACAGCGCGCACCAACAGAATGTTGAAGACCGCGAACACGGACAGACCCAGCGCTGCCCACAAATATAAATCCGGTCGCGCGATGACGATTCCCAGCCAAACGCCCAAACAACAGAGCACACCCACAAAGGTGGAAGGCTCCATCAGGCCGGAGATCAAATACAACAGAAAGTACGACCCGAAACGAATCGGAAAGCGTAGCAGAGTGCCCAGGTCGGACTGCTCTTGAAATGAGGCTACAGCTATCGGAAACATCAGCCATAGAAAGCTCACCACCCAAAACAAGATTGGCAAATACTGCCATGATGCGCGTGATGCTAACGAGTGAGCGCCAGCACAAAGGCCAATTCCCAAACCCAGCCCAAAGATGGAATAGAACATCCACGCGATCCAGTGGCGCCCAGATCACGTAGGCCGTGAATAGAGCGGAGACCATTCATAAATATCCGCCA
This sequence comes from uncultured Acidobacteriaceae bacterium, assembly GCA_963705665.1. Lineage (GTDB taxonomy): Bacteria > Acidobacteriota > Terriglobia > Terriglobales > Acidobacteriaceae > PALSA-350. The sequence goes on from CAVPKQ010000036.1 coordinate 8,423, forward strand.
ACGCATTCGAGCCATGGCCGCGTACTGCGTCCGGGCTTCCCGGCCGAGCATTCCTCCGCCTGCCCGATTTACGCCCACCCCGGTTACGTCAGCCATGAAAGTTCCTGCGTCGACTCTCGGTGACCGTCTGCTCCCAAAATTGCCAGAAAAATCTCCTCCAACGTGAACCGTTGCCCCTGCTCGACACCGGGCAGTGCGCTAGCCACGCCAGCCCTCAACTCATCGAGCGATCCAAACGCCACCAGTCGCCCTTTCGAGATGATTGCCACATGACTGCACAGCCGCTCCACAATCTCCAGCACATGAGTGGTGAGAAAAATTGTCGCCCCGCGGTTGATCATCCCTGTCAGCATGTTCTTCAGCATTCCCGCTGCAATCGCGTCGACGCCCTCAAAGGGCTCATCGAGAAATAGCACCTTTGGCCCATGAATCACGGCGGCTGCCATTGCCAGCTTCTTCTGCATTCCGTGCGAGAAGTCCGTCACAAGTTTCCGGTGTTCGCCGGCCAGTTGCATAAATTCAAGTAGTTCTTCCGTTCGCTGATTGGTCGTCGCCGCGTCCAGGTCGTACATGCGGCCCACAAAGTGCAGATACTCTGTTGCAGTCAACCGTCCCAATAATGCCATCCCCTCAGGCACAACGCCGATCTGCCGTTTCAATTCTCGGGTTTCGGGTCCAAACCGCTGGCCCAGAATGTCAATCGTCCCTGCGCTTGGCTCCAATAACCCGGTTAGCATCTTGATCGTGGTAGATTTCCCCGCACCGTTTGGCCCCAGAAAACCAAAGAACTGCCCTGGAGCCACGCTGAGGGTGACATCCTCCACTGCAGCAAGCGCACCGAAGAATCGCGTGAGCCCGTTGGTCTGAATTGCAGGATTTTCCATCGCTGCCAGACTAGCAGGGTGGCCCCGACTATGGCGTAACGTTCCGGTTCCTCTCAGTCAATGCGCGAGAAGAAAGTGGCGAAATCGGTGCCTGGCATTCGTTGAAGTTTGTGGTGCCAAATCGCACTGTGGGCGAGTGACCGGCCAACCGGAAGTAGCTCCAAAACGCGGTTACTTCCCAATTGGCGACAATCCGACCTGAACCCGCGATTTGACCTTCAGCCCCTCCGGATCAGTGCCTCGGGGCCGTAGCGTTCATTTGAAAAAATGGGTTCGGCCCCAGGAAACAGTCGCAGTTTCCGTTAGAAACCGCCGACACACTCGCATGTTTGCCGGCCTCTCTTTGGCAGGTCTAAAACAGGTACGGTGCTAGCCTCCACCGCGTCCGTGTGCAATACTCCGCGTAGCCCGGCAGCTCCTGCCGCAACACCTTCTCTTCGCCCAGCAGCCGCAGCACTCCTATCACCAACATCGCTCCTGACAGTGGTACTGCAACCCACGATCCCAGCGCCAATGGCGTGAAGATCGCCATCAGCACCATCCCCGAATACATCGGGTGCCGTACCACGCCATACAGCCCCGTCGAGATAACCTTCTGTTCGGCTTCGACGCGAATTGTAGTCCCCGCAAAGCGGTTCACCCGCAGCACCGCGAACAGCAGCCCAAGGCCTGCAAGCACACCCGCCCAACCCAGCGCCACGAGCCACGCGGGAAATCCCCGACTCCACCCAAAGCGAAAATCGAGACCCGCCAAGACCATGGCGCCCATCCACAGCAGGATGCCTCCAACGCGAATCGCCTGCCGTCCAGTGCTTGTCTCCCGCGCCTCAAGGCGCCGTTGCAGCAGTCTGCGATCCGTGCGTGCCAGGTAAACGGCCATGAACAGATTCGCGATCGCCAAGAGGGCAAAGAAGCCCCAACCTTCCCAGAACCGCAGCGTGCCAGCCGAAACAAACAGGGCGGCCGCCAGCACCAGCAGCGACAAGCCAAAGCGAACAATCAGCCTTCTATTCATGGTTACAGCCCCCTTTTCCAGCCCGAAACGCGCAGCGATGTCTCCCGGCACCGTCTCCCCAACGTGACGGCGCGGAGACAATATACCTCTACCCGCGCCGGAAGCCCGGTGGCTTTCATCCTGTGGGGTTAAATTTCGGCCAGACAGCGAATATCCGCCTGCGAATGTATCGCTTCAAACACAGCGGTCCCCTATAAGGACCCGGCGATTCTAGGTCCCATCGGATCGCGGGATCGACGAAGCGCTCAGCGAACATTGCCAAGAGAAGATATTTCTAATTTCTGAGTTCTGGGTGGTTCACCGCCCAACCGGACACAACCCCAAAATCGGCCTATTTCCGTATCGGCCACAATCCTCCCGCAATGCTTGTCAAGCGCATTGGCGGCATCTATTGAGCGCGAAACTTCCATGTGGCCGGTGCTAAGCTGTCCCGGGAATCTTTCGTCCCGCTGGATCGTGCGCGCGGGCGTTAGCCTTCCCACTAAACGACGGGAGTATGTCACGTGATCGGACTCGCCGGAATTCGCGCCATTGCCATGGCGTTGCCGCAGGTGGAGGAAGGACCACCGGTGAGAACTGCCCGCCGAATCGCGGGATTCAAGGTTGCCGGAAAGAGCTTCGTCGGTGTGGAAGAGGGAGGCAGGAGCATGACGGTCAGCCTGCCCGAGAAGGAGGCAAGAGCTATTGCGGCAGAGGATTCAAAGGCATATGAGGAGATTTGGCGCAACGGGAAGACATTCATGGGCCTCCGTGTAGATTTGTCCGCGATCTCCGCTGATCAAGTCCGCGACTTGATCGAACGATCATGGCGTCATAGCGCGCCACCGCGCAGAACCACGCGATAGTCAGCTAGTGCGTACACATCCCCAGACTTCATTGCACCCTTGCTCGTATTGACAATCGACACCAGCATCCCAGGCTGCGCGCACCGACCTGATTTCCGTCCTTCATTCGGAATAGATAGCAGGATTCCGTCTCGGGGTTCGTGGGAACTTTGCTACCGAGACCCAAAGATGCACCCTGGAATTTACGCGAGCGCAAAATCGTGAAGTACAAACCTGAGACTGTCGAACCGCCGACCGCGTTGCCGCCGAAAAACCCTGGGATGTTCATTTTCGAACGACCGAATCCAAATCGGACACAATGACCCTCTTGTCACCTGCTAAGTCCTTTGTTTGTGCACTCGAAAATGGAACGGCGATTGCAGGGATAAACCCGAGGCGGAAATCATCCATGTTGGCAGACCTAAGATATGCCCTCCGGCAATTCGCTAAAGCACCCGGCTTCACGCTCACGGCAGTGTTGACCCTTGCCCTCGGCATCGGAGCCAATACGGCTATTTACAGCATCATCCACGGAACGCTGCGGCTGACCTACCCGCATTCCGACCGGATGATTGGAGTCCAAAACGTGTTTCCCCAAGGGAACTACTATGCCGCCTCTTACCCCGATTTCATCGAGTGGCGCGCTAAGGCCACCAGCTTTTCCAAACTGGTTGCGGCCTCTCCAGGCCGCGCCATCTGGAACGGTGAGTCCTTCGGCAAAGCGGAGCCCGAGGCAATAGGAACGTGGCTCGTTAGTGAAGGGTACTTCAAGGTATTCGGCCTACGGCCGGTGCTGGGACGCGGCTTTCTGGCTTCGGACCACCAGATGGGAGCGGCGCCCGCTTGCTTGTTGACGGAACGGCTCTGGCGCGAAGAACTCCATGCCGACCCCGCTGTCATCGGCAAGTCTCTCGACCTCGGCAGCAAGTCCTGCACCATAGTCGGCGTCATGCCGGTTCTCAAGCCGGAGGGATCGCGCCCGGTTGCCGTCTGGCTGCCTCTTGAAACCAACAAGCCGTGGGATAAGCACGGCACAAATTATCTCTTCGTCACCGGCATGTTGCAGCCCGGCGTGAGCCTCGCCCGTGCACAGGCCGAACTGAGCACAATCCAGCAGCAGATTGACAAGCAGTTCCCTGACAACAAGCATGGCGTCGCCGTCCATCCCCTGATTCAGGCCTACTTCGGCGATCTGAGATCGCTCATGCAGGTGCTGCTGGCAGCCGTGGGGTTCATCCTGCTGATTGCCTGCGTGAATCTTGCCAACATGCTGCTTGCGCGGACTGCCGACCGCGCGCACGAGTTTGCGGTGCGCCGCGCGCTGGGCGCTTCTCCACGCAGGCTCGTGCAGCAGACGCTGTGCGAAAGTTTACTGCTCTCTCTGGGTGGCGCCGCCACCGGTCTTGCTGTTGCCTTCGGACTCACGCACATTCCGCTGGCAGCGTGGCCCAAGAGCCTTGTGCCACCCTCCGACGTGCATCCTGACGCGGCGATTCTCGCGTTCACTTGCGCCCTAGGCATCCTTACCGGAGTGCTGTTCGGCACGATGCCGGCGCTGCAGGTTCTGCGAAACGAAGACAAGTCGGCCCTGCAGCCCAGCCGCAGCAGCACAGAGTCGCGCAGCCATGGGCGCACACGTTCAATTCTCGTGGTCTCAGAGATTGCGCTTTCAATGCTGCTGGTGGTGGGCGCGCTCAATGTGGCCATGCGCTTTGTCGCGCTGCTCCGCGTCGATCCCGGGGTCAATCCGCGGAACGCGATGGTGATGACCGTCATGCTTCCGCCGGCCCAGTATCCCAAAGGAGACGACCAGGTCCGGTTTTGGCACTCGCTGGTCGGCAAACTCGCCTCGCTGCCTGGCGTTGTGGCCGTGGGAGGCAGCGTCGACACGCCTTTCACCGGCTCCAACGCCAATGGCGGCTTCACGTATGACGGCCAGCCTGCGGGCGCGGCCGATAAGAATCCTTTTGCCGAAAAACACTACATCACGCCCGGATTTTTCACGGCAATCGGCGCGCAGGTTTGGCAGGGCCGCGACTTCACCAGCCAGGATCAGGCGAATTCTCTTCCGGTTGTCATCATCAACCGAGCCATGGCGCAAAAACTCTGGCCGGGCCAAAGCGTGATTGGTAAGCGCGTGAAAGCCGGTAGCGATTGGGCGTCTGTAGTGGGCGTAGTGAACGACGTCCAATTTGCACAGCCCGGGGAGGCGCATGCATTCCAAATCTTCACCCCCGTCGATCAGGCGCCGCAATCGAGCCTTTCCTTCGTGCTGCGCACTGCGCCCGCCTTCGGCGCCGACCCACTCACTCTTACTGGGCCTGCTCGCGCCGCCGTAGCATCTATCGACCCCAAGCTGGCGGTTTCAGGCTTTTCTTCGCTCGAGGTGCTATCGGAGGATTCGCTTGCCGGCCTGCGCACTTCTACCACCGTCACATCGATTCTTGGCGTGCTGGCTCTGTTGCTCGCCAGCGTAGGCGTCTACGGAGTCATGGCTTACTCGGTTAGCCGGCGGGAGCGCGAGTTCGGAATTCGCATTGCGCTCGGCGCGAGCCGCTCCCGCATCCTGCGCCTGTTGTACTTTACGGTTCTGCGCCTGGTGCTGAGCGGAATGGCCCTGGGAGTTGTTCTGGCCTGCTTCGCACAGGTCTGGATTGCGTCAATGCTTGAGATCAGAGAAATCAACCCATTGGCAATTGCTCTGGGAGGATTGCTGCTGTGCGTCATTGCCGCCATCGCGGCTGCTGCGCCGGCTCGTCGCGCCATGCGCGTGGTTCCTATGCAGGCACTCCGAAGCGAATGAACCTATTGGCCGCACTTAAACAAGGCGGCACGAACCTGATTTGCGATTCTTTCCGACTGTTGCAAGCCGATGCGCTCATCAAGCGGGACTTGCGCAGTTCCGATCAGATGGGTATTTGCAAACGCGCCTCTCTTTGCTGACCGGTGCTCGACTTCCGCGTTCCGGGCGAGTCACCGCCTACCCGGCAGTTATTTGTGGGTAATTCGGGGACGGTCCCCACGTTTTCTCCACGTTTTCACGTTTTCCCTTCCAACTCGGGTTTCCTTCTACTCTCCGCGAAGGCGACCAGCAAAAGGCGATAACTGCGACCGCCGATTCGGCCATTCTTGCTGGCCCCCGCTGAGCGCTGCCCGGATCCTCAGTTAGGGTCGGTGCCTGAATAACCTGCAACCCAGAAATAACTTTTTAGTAAACATTTGTGCGGAATATTACTCCACTGTGGCAAAGGAATCCGATCCCCCCTTCGATGATTCGCCCTGACCGATGCCGTGGAATGCACGTCCGGGAACTCGATCCGTGCAGGTTTCGGATGGACATGATCTCTTCCCGTGATTTATTATTCCCTCTTCGGGGCCATGAATACAGTCCTCCGCGTCGCTCTGATCGTAACCCTCTCTGCGACAAGCTGCCTCGCCCAAACAGGCTCCGTCACCTTCTACACTCCAGGCAATTCAGCAAAGAACGTGGCCACAAGTCTCCTTCCAAGAAGCCAGCAGCCCTTCACCGGCTGGCTCTTCGACGGCCCGCAGCGGCTGGCCCACGTCAGCCCCGGCCGCTTCATGACCTTTCATCTCAATCCCGGAGCACACTCCATCAGCGTGCCCTGGCGCTCCAGCCGACCCGGGAAGGAGCCGCTCGTGATCAATGTCAAAGGTGGCAGTCAATACTGCGTTCGGCTCTACGCAGTGATGACCAACTTCGAAGTGATCCCCTATGAACGGCTCAACAGCCAGATCGAAGAAGTTCCCTGTCAGGAGGCGTGGCGCGAAGCCGCACAAATGAAGCCCATCGAAATCAAGCGGGTCGACCCAGCCGCCCGCGCCGAACTTGACCCTACGACAACCTTCCCCAGCGAGAGTCAGCCGCAGCATTAATCATGCAAAACCGTCCACGCAGCGAGTCCCGGGACACAAGGCCATCTTGAAAACCAACGCGACCCGCATTGACGTGGAGGGCATATTTCCCGCGTGCAGATCTGGGCGGCGGCAAATAGGACCACTTTAGGGCATCTGCTGCAGTAGAAGTATTAAAGCTCGCGTTCAATTCGCTGATGCTTCCAGCGTGGCGCAACTCGACGCGCAACGTATGGGCGGAGCTCTCTTGCACGACTACAACTTTTTCTTGGTAATCAGCATTTAAATCGTTGCATTGGTCTTTTACCTGCTCGCAGACCATTTGCCACAAAACTGGGCCTTGTTCTTCCAGTAACTTTCTCTTTTCGATTAAAGCCGCGTTTTCTTCATCCTTGCGCTCTAAGCGTTTGCGTAGTTTGTCTGCTGCGTTCTTACTCCAATCCGACACACCGCCCCCCCACCGCGATTGTACCCATCTGGCTCAATGGTCACATCCAAGGCTACTCGCAACCTCATGCCGCAGCATCTGTCATTTACGCTTACGCTTTCCTCTTCTCTGTCGCTTCAGTTCACCGTCGCTCGCGGTTCCCGATCCTTGCCAGTCAGATGCTCATAGGTTAGCCGCTTGCCCGTGATTTGGGAAAGCGCCAGAGTAAAGCGGTCGGCATCGTTCAGCGGATTATCTGGCGTGGCGCGGTTGTTGTACCGAAACGATTGCTCATCTAAGTAGCGGAACAGATGGAACGGCTCAACTGAAACATAGGGTTCCGTTGATGCCGCGCTTCAAGAGACTCCAGAAATTCTCCAGGCCGTCGGTGTGAACCTTGCCGTCCGCGTAGGCGACCGCGTGATCCACGACCTGATGGGCATAGTCGCTCTCCAGGCCGTTATATGCCCGCAGAGCGTCGGTATAGAGAGCGGCTCCCGCTGCAACATGCTTCTTTACTTCGGACTGAATTGCATGGCGCTTGCGGTTTGCTATGACAGATGTACGCACCTTGCCGCCACGCTCAAGCATGCCCATCACGGCGGTCTTGTCTTTCACTCCAGAGGCGGTAATGCGGCGCTTCCGCTGGGCGATGTGCATATTGCGGGTCATAATGGGTCGACATGGGTCATAATGGGTCGACATGATACCTATTGCGGGACCACACTTACAAAGGAACCAAAACTGAGGGAAATTGGTATCGTGTCGACGCATTTCGACCCCACGCCAACAAATTCGCCGGCCCCCAAAGCTGTGGAAAAGGCGCCCACAGCTTCGACGGCTGCTGGTTTATAAAAACAAAACCGGACATTTTAACTTGCTACGAACAACCATTGCTGCAACCTGTAACCGCGTGGTCGCCGCAAAGTACCTTCCCCTGACCAGACCGTTCACGGAGTCCGGTGAAGCAACGTACGGATGCTAGAACTGGCCGCTTCACGATTGACAGGGAAAAACGAACCGGCTTTTGGGCAGGCGACTGGCAATCCAGAAATGAAGGATTAGTACCGAATTGGCGACAATCCACCAACGATGGAGCCTCAGGACTGATGGGACCGATGAAAAGTCGCATGTTTAATAAGTGTCGGCTCGAATCAGAACATCTCAACGGCGGGAAAGCTGCCGGCTGAGTTCAGACTGCCTGACCCCGGTATTTGATCCCAATTGGTGCGAAATAGCACGCTGCCATTCTCCTGCGCGTAATCCATGTAAAACAAGTTCTCCGGGTTCTGCGGCCGTCCGTAGTAATACCAAGTCCAGCACAATGCCTTTGCACTGCCGATCCGAAACTTGTTCGCCTCAATCTCGACTTCAGCAGGGTTCCACATCGCCAGGACTTCGCCCTCACTGAAATGAAGGCGCAGGCAGTCGTCGGTTGCGTCGCACGAGACGACGACGTGACGGTTATCATAGGGCCTGCCGAACCACTCCCCCCAGAATCTCAGGGTCCCGCTCACCATACTAGGAAGCTTGTTCGAGATTTCTGCCAGTTGTTCGGGAGTAGGCACGATGCCAAAAGAATAACCCATCAGGCGAAAACGAACGTGTTACCGCCTATCCGGAAATTACCCGAAAATGGAGTTCTGTCCGGATTGGCCACAAACCGACCGCAACCAAGAAAAGTGCCGGCCGGAGGTGGATGAGTGCATCGGTCTGCTCCCATCAGTGCAGTTCAATTTCCGGTCTGACTTTGGCAGTGATCATTCACAACGCAAAACGTTCATGGGATCAGCGTTCGCTGCTCGTCTTGCCGGGATCAAGCACGCTGCGAACGTAGTTATAAGAAGCAACGACGGGACTGCGGCGAACGTGATCGGGTCCAGAGCGCTCACGCCGTAAAGCGACGAGGTCAGCAGCTTAGTTAAGGCGGCTCCTGCGACTAACCCGAGGACCAGCCCTATCGAGACAAGCTGAAGTCCTTGGCGAAGAACCAGCTGTATGACGTGCACCTTTGTCGCTCCGAGCGCAATTCGCACACCCATCTCACCACTGCGTTGGTTCACAGAGTATGTCAGCAATCCGTAGAACCCCACCAAAGCTAGCACTAACGCCATTCCCGCAAAGATCGTGAGGAGTACCACCTGAAACCGCCGCCTCGCCGTCGATTCGGAGACCAGTTCTCGCATCGTGCGAATTTTGATAAATGCGAGATTCGCATCAATTCGGTGGAGGATCGCTTTGGCCGAATTCGCGACATCTTCGCGCGGTAGTAGGGATCGAATCACGACGTAAGCGCGTTCGGGGCCAGCCATAGGAGCATAGAGCTGCGCCTGGGGCCGCTCTTCCATGCTCCAATCTCGCATGTCCGCAACGACTCCCACGACGGTTCTTGCATTCTTGTAGGCGTCTCCGGAGGCGTCAGGCTCCTCCGGCAATATCCACTTCCCGATCGGGTCTTGTCCCGCGAAGTATTGATTTGCGAATGCCTGGTTGATGACGGCTACCTTCCGGGCTTCCGACACATCACTCTCAGTGAATTGTCGGCCTTCGACAAAGGGCGTATTCATCGCGGAAAAGTATTCCGGCGTTACCGATGCCCCATCCACCATCTGGCCTTTTTGGTTCGAGTAGCCCTCGACCCAGAAGGTCCCGACACCCTTCGTGTCTCCAAAGGGAAGATTATCGACGGCGCCTTGCGCAGAAATTCCTCGGACGGATGCGAGTTGCGCAAGCAGGGATCGATAGAATGCGCGACGCTGTTCCGGCTTGCTATAGCCGCCTGGGAGATCGATCTTCATCGAAAGCGTGGTTGACGAGAAGCCGGTGGGCACCTGTTCGAGCTTGATGTAGCTCCGCAGGAGCAAGCCGGCGCCAGCCAGCAGCACGACAACAATCGCAACCTCGCTCACGATCAGGCTGCTGCGAAGGCGATTTCGGCCCGCGACTGTTCCTCTGTGACCGCTCGACTTGAAAAAGTTGGTTAGATTGACACGAGAGGAAGACAGGGCGGGCATCATCCCGGTCAAGATGCTGGTGAGCAGCATCGTCGCAACGGTGAAAGACAACACTCTGCCATTGAGCGAGGCTTCGTTGAGCCGCGGAATATTTCCGGGATCAAGTCTGAGGAGCAAGCGTAGGAATACCCATGCCAAGCCGATCCCTGCGAGCCCCCCGCTGATGCCCAAAAGGAGAGACTCTGCCATCATCTGGCGTATCAGGCGCCTGCGTCCGGCGCCTAATGCCGCGCGCACACCCAGCTCATGCGTTCTGTTTGCACCCCTTGCCAGAAGCAGATTGGCGGCATTCTCACAGGCAATCAAAAGCACAAAGGCGACCGACCCCATGAGCAACCACATTAGGGGGCGTGTCGAGCCTTCCAGCTGCTCCCGATAAGGTTTCACAAAGGCATACCAACCGGCCGCAAAGGTTCTTGGGTCGTGCAGGGGGTCCAAGCGCTTCATGATGGCGCTCAATTCCTTTTCTGCCTGCGTGACTGAAACGCCATCCTTCAAGCGCCCCAGCGCGTAGCAGTTTCCCGAGAGTCCACGATCGGCGAGCTGTTTTGGCGCGAGTGCGAGCGGAATCCAAACATCGGTTGCGTCGATGTGGGAATCGCCCTCATCCAGGTCCATCTTGCGCGGAAAGTTGAAGCCGGGGGCCATGACGCCGATGATGTGGTACTCTTTTCCGTCCAACTGTAACGACTTTCCAAGAACTGCGCGGTCTTCTCCAAACGACTGTTGCCACAGCGAGAAGCTGATCACCACCACACTGTCATTCCCCGGCTGGTTGTCGTCGGAGTTTATGCCTCGCCCTAATTCGGGCCGCGTTTGGAGTGTCGCAAAGAAATCTGCATCAACTCGAGCTCCGTCTATCGAAATCGCGGTTCCATCGAGCTTGAATGTCTTTTGCGAAAACTGTGTCATGGCAGAAAGCGAACGGGTCTCCCGCCTCAAGTCTGCGAAGTCAGCGTTGTTCGGGACAAATGCCTCCGGGGGAACCCGGGCGAGATCCCGATTCGGAGTAGTCACGTAGACGAGACGTCCAGCATCCCCAAAAGGCACGGGAGGAAACATGACCGCAACCATCAGGCTGAAAATGGCTGTGCACGAGCCGATTCCGAGGGCTAGGGTCAGAATGACGACGGCAGTAAATACCCGATTCTTTGCCAAAGAGCGAACGCTATACCGCAAGTCCTGGAGCATATTGTCAATCAACCGAGTACCGCGAACTTCGCGAGTCCATTGCCGAGTCTGCTCGATGCCTCCAAGCGCAATGAGCGCTTTGCGCCTTGCCTCATCGACCTGCGTACCGGACCGAACATATTTTTCAGTTTCGCTTTCAACATGATCGCGCAATTCCTCATCCAACTCAGCATTGAGTCGCCCACGGCGGACGAGAGCGCGAAGTCGATATCTAAGATCGCTGAGCATGCAATCTCCTCTTATGCCCTATCGAGAACGTGATCGACGACAGCTGTCAGTCTGCGCCAAGCGGCGGTTTCAACCTCAAGCTGCTTTCGGCCCAGACGCGTGAGTCGTCAGTATTTTGCCCGGCGGTTATTCTCGCTGAACGCCCACTTTGCCTTGATCCATCCACGACGTTCGAGCCGGTGCAGAGCTGGATAAAGCGAGCCCTGTTGCACCTGAAGAGCATCACTCGATATCTGCTGCAAGCGTTCGGAAATCCCCCAGCCGTGAAGAGGTTCCAGCGCGACAGCCTTCAGGATAAGTAGGTCGAGCGTTCCTTGAGGCAATTCCAGCCGCACATCATCCATTTGCGACGCTCCCCTATTACTTCGACAGGACAAACCTACATCATTCTTGGGAAGAAATGCAAGGGTACGTCTCCTAGTGGAACTTCGGCGATTTATGCAAAATCGCCGGGTCACTCATCGAGTGAGATTTGGGCTTGGGGAAGTGATTTTGCGAGTCGCGGTCGAATCACCGGCTACCCGGCAGTTAATTGTGAGTGAACAGCATCGAGCTGGAGACAGATTGCCCCTGGTGACAGCAATGTTGGGTTTTAGGAATAGGGGGGAATAGGGGGACAGAGACGGAACGTTTCCGGTAGTGTGAGGCGGACACCGGTGTTTACACAACAAATTTGACACGTCTATTCCGCAAAAAGTTCAACTATTAAAAGTCACACTGTCCAGGTGACTAATGGTTTTCGACAGATATTAGAAACCGTAATAGTGTCAAAGCATGGCGCACAACACCAGCATGGGATTAGCCCGGCCCGTCCTGCCTAGCCTCCAGGACATAAAACGCCGAAAGACCGAGCTGCTCGGCGGCCAGCCTGACCACCAGCCGGAGGAGCAAGCCCCTCCGCTGGGCGCGACCTCACCGCCGCGCCAGGCTCCCGCCTGGCCCACACTAGACGGGCCCGCACTCCACGGCCTCGCCGGGCTGATCGTCCGCACCATCGCGCCTCATACCGAGGCGGATCCGGCCGCGATTCTCCTGCAGCTTCTCGCCGCCTTCGGCAACATCGTCGGCGCCGGCCCGCACTGCATGGTCGAGTCCACCCGCCACGGCCTCAACCTCTTCGTAGTGCTGGTAGGCGAATCCAGCAAAGCCCGCAAGGGAACCAGCTGGCGCTACATCTGCCGCCTCTTATCCGAAGTCGACGAAGATTGGGCTGCGCGTCGTGTCACCAGCGCCCGCCTGACCGCCGGAGGTCTCATCCATTCTCTGCGCGACCAGGAACCAGCCACCGACCGGCGCCTCCTCGTGCTCTCCGAGGAGTTCGCCTCCGTCCTCCACGTGCTTGGCCGCGACAAGGGCCACCTCTCACCCCTGCTCCGCTGCGCCTGGGACAGCGGCAATCTCCGCACGCTCGATCGGCACAATCCCCTCGAGGCAACCGGGACCCACATCAGTCTCGTAGGCCACATCACGCAGCGCGAACTCACCCAGCATCTTCACCGGACCGAATCGCATAACGGCTTTGCCAATCGCTGCCTCTGGACCTGCGTGCGGCGAAGCAAATGCCTTCCCGAAGGCGGTAGTCTCAAGCCGGACGAGCTATCCGGCGTCGCCCGCGAGCTGCGCCGCACCCTCAATTGGGCTTCGAGCGCAGCCGAAACGCCCTTTTGCCGCAACCAGGCCGCGCGAGAGCTTTGGAATGATTGCTACCCCGCCTTGAGCCAGGCTCGTCCAGGCATCTACGGAGCCGCCACCAGCCGCGCCGAAGCTCAGGTCCTGCGCTTAAGCGCGATCTACGCGGCCCTCGACTGCAGCTCCATCATTGCTCCGCCCCATCTCCAGGCTGCCTTGGCCGTATGGGAGTACTGCTCTGCCAGCGCCGCCTTACTCTTCGGCGCATCCACCGGCGAGCCCGCTGCGGACCGTATTCACCACGCCTTGGGCGAGGCCCCGGAAGGATTGACCCGAAAACAGATCAGCGGACTTTTCCACGGCCATCTCAGCAGCGAGCGCATCGACGCCGCCCTCCAGGAACTTACTTCCCTGGGCCTCATCACCAACCGTACCTTGCCCGGACTAGGTCGCCCCTCCATGCTCTGGTCGGCAATCGAAGATCCGCAGCTGGTGCAGGAATGACTTAGTGCGCATAGTTCGCTTAGTTCGCTTAGTTCGCTTAGTTCGCACATTTTCCAACCGGTCCTGTCTAACGTTGCTGAATCGATTCGGAACATGCTTCCCAGTGCCCGGCCCCGTTTGTGGTTGTGTGGTAATCCGGCGCCGGGGTTTTGACGCGCCAATTTACATACGCCTGCATCGCGAAATGTTCTTGACAACGATTTCCAGTGTGTGTTTAATCGTTCCGAATCACGAGACGGCGTATTACATAGTGCAGGCGAGATGAATCCGCTCCCTTTTGCGTGCGCGAGTTGTGGCCTCCTGGCCGGTCGTATGGAAGACGCGCTTGGCCCTCTTCCCCTTCTCAATCGATACCAAAGTGGCTATCTCAATCTCCCGGGCGGAGTTCGCTCCCGCCTAACCGGCCTGGCGCCCGAGTCTTTGATTCGGCCTCTGGTGCGCAGGTAACTTCGACGTTGAACTCATCGAGAGAGGTTGAGCTATCCATTAAAGGGTATTTCTAATTTTCATTACCTTGCGGGATAAAGGATACGGAGCAGTCTCACCGATCGCGGTGAAGCTTGCTAACTAGCTAGTCCAGGCGTATCCCGATAGGCTACGAACAAACGAGAACGAAGGAGTCGAGGGTGGGATCAATCGAGAAGAAGGACGAAGTGGAGTCACGCCGGGATTTTCTCAAGATGACGGCGGTGATTCCCTTGGCCGTGAGTCTGGGCGGGTTTCGCAACAGCGAGGCAAGCGCTCAAGCGGCGCAGGACACCAATGTACAGAAAACCGCCCTGCCATGGTACCGGCGCACCCATCGATGGGGACAGATCAACCTGAACGAATTGGATCCGCAGCATTTCGACCTTCAGTGGTGGCGGGGTTACTGGAAGCGCACCCAAACCCAGGGCATGGTGATCAATGCCGGAGGGATCGTAGCTTTTTATCCCAGCAAAGAGCCCCTCCAGCACCAGGCCAAGTTCCTCAACGGTCAGGATCTCTACGGTGATCTCACCCGGGCGGCTCATGCGGACGGACTCGTGGTATTTGCCCGCATGGACTGCGGCAGCGCCTTCGAGCCGTTTTACAAAGCGCATCCGGACTGGTTTGCGGTGAATGCCGCGGGAGAACCATATCGCTTTGGCCGCGCCGCCGGCGGCGCCGCGCCTGGATCGGCGGGAGATGACATCGTCCTTTATACGACCTGCATCAATGGCCCCTATTATGAGGAATATATTCCCAGCGTCCTGCGCGAGATCGTCGCCCACGAAAAGCCCGACGGATTTACCGATAACCACTGGGCCGGCCAGGGCCGGGAGAGCATGTGCTACTGCGGCAATTGCAAAAGCAAATTTCATCGGTACAGCGGAAAAGATCTGCCCGCCGGGAAGAACTGGGACGATCCGGTATACCGGCAGTGGATTGAATGGAGCTACAAGCGCCGTCTGGAAACTTGGGATCTCTTCAGCCGCACCACCAAAGCCGCCGGAGGACCCGACTGCATTTGGAGCGGCATGCTCAGCGGAAATTTCGTTCAGGCCGCCAACAGCTTCCGGGACATGAAAGAACTCTGCCAACGGGCGGACATAATCATGCTGGACCACCAGGGCCGCCAACCGAACGGAGGCTTTCAGGAAAATGGCGATACGGGAAAACGGATTCACGGATTAGGCGGCTGGGACAAGCCCGCGGCTGAAAGCATGGCCACCTACGGACCTCGAAAGGCCGCCCGTCCAATTCCGGAAGTCCGGATGTGGATGGTGGAAGGTGTTGCCGGAACCATCGAGCCCTGGTGGCACCACGTAGGCGGCTACCAGGAGGACCGGCGTCAGTTCCACGTGGTCGAACCATTCTATCGCTGGTATACCGCTCATCAGCAGTACCTTATCAACCGCCAGCCGGTCGCTACCGTAGGCGTGGTTTATTCCCAGCGCAATTTCGAGTGGTATGGCCGGGACCAAGCCAACGAGCTGGCCTTAGCTCCTTACGACGGCATGGTAGAAGCGCTCATCCGGGCCCGCATTCCCTACTTGGCAATCGACGCTGATTACATTGAACGCGACGCGGGCCAGTTCTCTCTGCTGATTCTTCCCAACCTGGCCGCCATGTCGAATTCACAAGTAGAGGCCGTGCGGCGTTTTGTCGGCAAAGGAGGATCGCTGATCGCTACCGACGAAACCAGCCTTTACGACGAATACGGTGACCCGAGGCCTGACTTTGCCCTGGCCGACGTGTTTGGCGCCACTTACACGGGCGAGCGCTACGGCCCGAAGAACCCGGCCGGTTTACAGCATAGCTACCTGCGCCTGACTCCGGATGTGGGGCAGGATGTGGACGGCCCGCGCCACGGAGACGAGCCCGCCCATTCGGCGCCCCGGCACCCTGTGCTGCGGGGCTTTGAAGAAACCAACATTCTGACCTTTGGCGGCGTACTCCCGGAAGTGAAGCCCGCCTCGGGAACTACCGTGCTCCTGACTCTTGTCCCCCAATTTCCCGTCCTGCCACCAGAAGATTCCTGGATGCGGGTACGCCGAACCGACATTCCGGGCTTAGTGATCAAGGAGCAGAACGGCGCCCGGATCGCATACATGCCGGCCGACATCGATCGGCGTTACCAAAATGGCAACATTCCGGACCACGGCGATCTGCTGGCCAACCTGGTGCGCTGGGCCGCCAAGGACAACCTTCCGCTTGAGGTTCAGGGACCAGGGCTGATTGACTGTCATCTCTATCGTCAGCAAAATCGGCTCGTCTTGCATCTCGTGAATCTAACCAGCGCCGGAACTTGGCGGGCGCCGGTCGACGAGCTGATTCCGGTGGGTCCACTGACCGTAAAAGTGAAGCTGCCCGAAGGGGTGCCGGGTAAGCGGCTGCTCCTGGCCGTTTCGGGAGGGACCGCCACGCCGCTACGCCGCCAGGGTGGATGGACCCAATTTGAGGTCACATCCATCCTTGACCACGAGGTCGCCGTGCTGGAATAGTCTCTCCGGAACCTTTACGATCCGGAGAACTACGCTGAGTGCTCTTTGTAGGGGCAGTGACGGCAGCCGGAGTGGCAGCATACCCCGCGCTTGAGGTGATACCGCTCGGTAAAGACCATATACGGTCCTTCGAAGTAATAGTCCTCGCCTTCCTTGAGCTGGTCGCTCTCCCGCGCCTGCTCTTGGAGCTCCGGTTCGGATCGACAGGTGAGGACTCATCCCGCATGCTTCCATTTTCTCAGGGCGGTCAGGTTCCGGTATCGAGGTGAAAGGGTTGCTCATAAGCCTGGACCGGATATCCTTTTGCCTTCCAGGCCTCCAATCCGCCCCGGAGAAATTTCACGTGGAAGAACTTAAGCGCCCGCGCATGATCGGAAATCTGCTGGCTGGTCTTGTCGCTCGGACAGGTGCAGTAAACCACCGACTCTTCTTCCTTGGGGATGAGGGCTGGATTTGCCATCACTTCCTTGGGTGGAATCCGTTGCGCTCCAGGGATGATCTCGGAATCGGCTAACAAGTCGAGCGGCTGGCGAACATCGAATATCTTCAGTTTGGGATTGGTTTGCATCAGCGCGTAGAGAGCTTCAGGAGTAATGCTGGACTGTTCGAATCTGCGGTGGTCCCTAGTCCGCTTGAACCAGATTGCGGTCCACAGACACAGCCCTACAATCAAAAGTACCGTCGCAGCCAGAGGCACATTCATTTTTCCCTCCTACGCTGAACGAGATTCCCGACAGCGCGAAAAGATTCTTCCGTTTTGCCGTTTCGGTCGTCCCTGTGGGACTCATTTTAAAGCCGCAGCCTGTTTAGCCGCTGCTTGATCTGCAACTCCAACTACTTTGTCATCTCGACCGGAGCGAAGCGCAGTGGAGAAATCTGCGGTTTCCCACATCTGGCGCAAAAAGCGCGCCAGATATGGGGCACCCTGGATTCGTGGATGGGTTGGATCCTTAAATATATTCAGACGGCGGTTGCGGTGGAGTCGGGTTGGGCTGCGCACGCAATTCCCGCGGCAAATGTGATGCTCTTTCCTGGGACCGCCGGAGGCCTTTCTCCCGGCACAACGATTCCCACCAGGTTCAATGGATCCACCGCGGCCACCGTGACCGGCCCGTCCGCGCCATCGTGCTTGCGCATTTCGCGGAGCGATTCCACCGCCTCCGGCAAGGCAAACTGCTCCCCGGCAAATCCATTCACAAAGCGTCCGCCGCGCACCGTTCCTCGCGCCTCAAGGCGGCGAAACATACCCAGCAGCTCGCGCCAGCGAGGGACGGCCGACTCGCGTTCGAGCAGATCGCGGAAGACCACTCCATAGCGCCGCAGGAGCATCGCGCAAGCGGACTCGATCGCCGCCTCCTGGCGTTCGACCTCCGCCCTCTTGTTTCCCGCCGGATCCTCCGCTACTTCACCCAAAGGATTGAGCAGGCCCCAGCGCCCAGCGGTCGTCCGCGGCGCGCCTGACGGTGGTCATGCCGCCCTGAAATGCCGCCTTCCGCCGCGGGTCGATAAGCACCCGCAGGCTGTCGAAGCCATCGGCAGTGACCAAACCGGCAGCAACCAATTCCCACAATGCGCGGTTTACCTGATCCGGCGGAGCACCTAATCCACGCATCAGATCCCCAGCGAAAGCCGCTCCCTGCTGGGTCAAGCATGACCGTACCCGGCAAGCGAGCGGGCTGAGGCATGCGTCAAGCGTCTTATCCGGGATCTTGCGTTCGGCCAGACAGCGATCCATCCACTGCGCTTCTTCGCGAATGAAGAAGGTCACGGGGGCCACGCTGGTCGGCACCACACGCCTTGGTCCGAAGGACTCGCTGCTTTGCGAAGAGAAGGCCGGATGGGGCGAAATTCTTCCCCAGCCGACCACACCCTGAAGGCAGAGACTATCCAGCCAGCGCGGATCGTACCCGGCGACGCGCTGAGGGAGAAGCGCCCGCTCCCACTCAATGGCCGGGGCTTCAAAGCCTTCCAGCAGGCGCAGCGCCTCTAGGACCCCTTGCTCTCCCAGGAGCTGCCGCTGGGGAGCTACCCTCTGCCAACGCAGCAGCCATTGCATAAAGATGGCCGGCGAGACAGGCTCAACCTGCCGCCGCAAACCGGCCAGAGTCTTCTTATGGATGCGCTGGAGCAGCCGCCGCTCGCACCACTCCACATCTTCATCATTGCCGGACACAGGGGCCGCTTCGAAGACTCCGCGTAGAATTGTCCCCTGCATCTCGAGCGCGAGCATGGTCCGCCAAATCGCCGCCGGGTCAATGCCTAACCGCTGCCCCAGGGCGCGCGAGGTCACCGGTCCGGTAAGCGCCATCCATCCCTGAACCGTCCTGCGCAGCACATCTTCGGGAAGCAGTTGCTTCCCTTCCCCTGACGATACGGGCGGGCAGGAAAGCTGCCGGTCAAAAATGACTTCGGGCCAAAGCACGCGCAGATATTCAACCCGTTCGGCAGCCGCCAGATATTCGGCGCCGCCATGGCGGGCGGCGGTGAGCCGGCCCTGGCTTTCCAGGCGGGAGGCAAACAGCGGCCAATCCTTGGCGCCCTCGGCGGCAAGAAGCTCCACCGGCACCACCACCAGCGAGCAGAGCAGGTCGTGCAGCTCATGCTCGTCGCGCAGATCGGGCCAGCACTCCTCCCTGGTCTCCCGTATGGCCGCCGGGTCCAGCCTGCCGGCCTCGCCCAACAGCTTATCGGGGGCCATTCCGCGCAGGCTGACGGCGCGCGCCCGGCGCTCCTCCAGCGGCGCATCGTCAAGAAAAGCGTAGGGATTGGCATTGAGCAGCTCATGCGCGAATACCGAGGGTGCGGTCGAGTCCACAGCCAGACAACGAATGGCTCCGGTGCGGATGCCTTTGAGCAACTCGATCAGCCCTTGCAGATCCATGGCCTCGCCGAGTACATCCTTCATGACTTCGCGAATCAAAGGGTGATTGGGAATTTCAATATCGCCCTGGATGTTCTCCTGGCAGGCAGCCACTTGAGGAAAGACGCTGGCCAGCAGGTCGTCGGAGCGCGTGCGCTGCACCTGAGGCGCGATGCGCTTCCCTTTATGGAATCGCAGCAGTTGCAAACTGCGGCCCGCGTCCCAGCGCCACCGCGCGCGGAAGATCGGCGAATCGAGCGAGGCCTGCTCCAGCAGCTCCGTGACCGTCTGCTCGGTAAGAAAAGCGAAGACGTCGCTCAAGGGAAAGCTATGCTGTTCGGCCAGCGAGATGTTCAAGCCGTTGTCGGTGGCCGAGGCTTGCAGCTCGAAGTTGAATCCCCGGCAAAAACGCTTCCTGAGCGCCAGGCCCCATGCCTTGTTGATGCGGCTGCCGAAGGGCGAATGGAGAATCAACTGCATTCCCCCGCCCTCATCGAAGAAGCGCTCCGCGATGATGGTGTCGAGCGCGGGAACCGCGCCCAGCGCGGCGCGCCCCGCGGCCACATAGCCAATCATCTGTTCCGCGCCGGCGTCGTCAACCGCGCACTCCTCCTTTAGCCAAGCGACGGTTTCAGCTACCTGAGGATGGGCCTGGCTCACATATCCAGGCAGTACATCGTTGGTTCTCGCGCTGATCTCCTGCCGCAGGCCGGAGACAAAGCGGGACAACTCCATGGTGCGGCCGGGAGCCTCGCCACGCCAGAAGGGCACATTGGGCGGCTGCCCATGGGCGTCCTCTACGAGCACGCGGCCGGCGCTCTCCACCCTTTGGATTCGCCAGCTCATGTTGCCCAGCAAAACGATGTCGCCGGCGGAGGATTCGACGGCGAAGTCTTCATCTAGGGTGGCGATCTGCACGCCTTCCGGTTGCACAATGACCGAAAAGAGCGCGGTGTCGGGAATCGTTCCACCGTTCGAAACTGCAATTGTGCGGGCGCCTCGGCGCGCCTGAATGCGCCCACGCACCCGGTCACGCAGCAGATGCGCTCCGTATTGCCCCCGCGTAGCCTCAATGCCGTCGGTTAGAAGGCACAGGACCTGCTCGTATTCCTCTCGGGTGAGAGCGGAATAGGGGTGCGCCCGGCGCAGAACCTCGTACAGCGCATCTTCCTCCCAGGGCTCGGCGGCGCAGGATGCGACGATCTGCTGCATCAGCACATCGATGGGACAGAAGGGAATCTCCAGGCGGTCGAGCTCGCCGGCCCGCATGGCGCGGATCAGCGCCGCCGACTCGATCAGGTCGTCGCGCGTGGTCACGAAGAAGCGCCCTTTGGGGATGGCTCCGCGCCAATGTCCGGCGCGGCCCACGCGCTGCATTGCGGCAGCAATCGCCCGCGGAGAGCTCACCTGGCAGACCAGATCGATGAAGCCGATGTCGATGCCCAGCTCAAGCGAGGCCGTGGCCACCAGCAGCCGTATCTCCCCATTTTTGAGTTTGCGTTCCGCTTCGAGTCTCAGTTTTCGCGAGAGACTTCCGTGATGCGCGGCTACGTTTTCCGGACCCAGCAATTGACCCAAGTTGAAGGCTAAGCGCTCCGCCATGCGCCGGGTATTGACGAAGACCAGAGTCGAACGGTGCTCCTTGGCCAACTCGGCGAGGCGTGCATAGACGTCATCCCAGATGGCGTTGCTCGCGACCGGCCCCAGCTCGCCGCCCGGTACCTCGATGCCCAAATCCAGCGTGCGGCGCTGCCCCACCTGCACGACGGCCACCTCGCGCCCGCGCCTTCCGCCGAGGAATTCCGCGACCAATTCAATGGGGTTCTGTGTTGCCGAGAGTCCTATGCGCTGGGGCGGCCGAGCTCTGCCGGCGATCAAGGCGCCGGGGCTCAACCGGTTTTCCCCGCAAACCAGCGCGTCCAGGCGCTCCAGGGTAAGCGCCAGATGGGCGCCCCGCTTGTCATCGACGACGGCGTGGATTTCGTCCACGATCACCGTCTCCACCCGGCGAAGATTGTTCCGGCTCTTCTCCGCTGTGAGCAGGATGTAGAGCGACTCCGGCGTAGTCACCAGGATGTGCGGCGGCCGCTTGAGCATGGCCCGGCGCTCCGCAGGCAAAGTATCCCCGGTGCGCACCGCGGTGCGAATCTGCGGGCAGAGATAGCCGCGCTCCATGGCCAACTGCTGAATCTCGCGCAGCGGCAGCTCGAGATTCTTTTGCACATCGTTGCTCAAGGCCTTGAGCGGCGAGACGTAGAGGACCGCCGTCTCCCCGTCGAGCGATCCGGAGATGGATTTGCGAATCAGCTTGTCGATACAGATCAAAAATGCGGCCAGCGTCTTACCGGAGCCGGTCGGCGCGGAAATCAGAGTAGGCTCTCCGGCGGCGATCCGCGGCCAGCCCAGTTCCTGGGGCTCGGTCGGCGTCCCAAAGCGACCGATAAACCACTCGCGCACAATGGGATGCGCCCACTCAAAAGCGGTTTCGTCGAGGCTCTAGGACGGTGTTTACTTGCTGAGGGAACATGGGCTCATTGTAGAGGGTTTAGAGCAGCCTAGAAGCTCCAACCTGCAGATGAGAAGCTGCAAAAGTCCATTAAAAGAGGTGGCGATGGCTGTGCCAGTTGCCCTCTCCCTTTTTCATCGGCGGCGGGGTCACTTTGCCCCACGTCGCGTGGTTCCAAGTAACTGCCTGCAATCCATCATGGCTAGGCTGGAGAACCATGGGCGGCTCCGCCGGAGCCCCTCCGCTGGCATCGAAGGTGATCGTGACTTGGCTGCCGGAGTCGACCCAATGGCCGAATAACGTCCTGGAGCCTTTGCCGGGATCCTCGGTGACCGTGGCCGTGCCATCCGCCCCCAAGCTCACGCTCATGGTAGGGGTCGGCTTGGAGGTGGGAGTCTGTGGGGCGGGCGGGGCCGATTCATAGACGCCGACAAATTTCGAGTGGGTCGCGGTGCCAGAATATGCGGCCAGCGGCGCCAGGAACAGCATTGCGCCAGCCAATGTGACATGCGTGATCCAACGGTGTGCAGGTCTCATAGCTTCCTCATCATGCAACCCAAATACGCGCCCGGCAAGATAAAGACGGGTGACCAAAGTTGTATCGATTCGGGCTTTATAACGTTCTTATCACGAATAACACCCTGTTGGCACCAATCTCGCCGTCAATGCTCGAATCCCGTGGGAATGCCGTGGGTAGACAGTAGCGGCGGGAGCGAAAGACCGGCGCTAGCGTATGCTATCTCTTTGGAAGACGGTAAAATGCCCCCGCCCGGCTGCTTCTCCGTCGATCCCTCTCACTCCTCAGGAGCATTGAACAACCCGATGTCCAAACAACCGGTGCCCAGGCCGCTTTCCCTGCTTTTCCGCAGACCTTTTTTCCTTTTTCCTGTTCTCGCGCTTTCCGGAGTATGTGCGCTCTTCGGCAATCAGGCTTTTGGCCAGACACTCAAAAATTTCGATGTCGCCATCAACTTCTTTGGGCAGTTCACCGGATCTACCAGCGGCAACGGAATCCACGACGTACCCTCGGTCTCTGCGGGGGGACTGGTCAGCTTGCGGCAGTCCTTTAAGCCTTGGCTCGGCTACGAGGTAAACTACAGCTACACTCGTTTCTCCGAGGCCTTTTCAACCCTGCCTTTCCATGTGCAGGATAATCTGCACGAGGCTTCGGGCGCTTACCTGGTCCAAGGACCCAAGCTCCTCGGTCTTCAGCCCTTCGCCGCTGCGGGAGCCGCGTACCTCCTCTTTCTGCCGACAAGTGTTGGCGGCCAGCACTACAACCAGCAAGGCCGTACCGCGTTTCTATACGAGTTGGGAGTGAACTATCCGATTTTGACCGATCATTTCGGGCTCCGCCTCGAATATCGCGGACTGTCGTACAAGACGCCGGATTTCAACCAGGCGGTTACGACGACAAATACCAGACGGCAAACCTCCGAGCCCGCATTTGGTCTCTACGCCCGTTTTTAAATGTGAATTCTATTTTTTTTGAGGCCACCCATGGGGCCGGTTTGGCATCTACACACGTAAAGCAAGAGATTTACTAGTCATTTGGACTCGATTTCCCGTGTCCCACGACTTCCAAGTTCTTAAAAGATTGTCTATTGCCGGTTTCAATCTTCCTGAGGGGTGCAGTCGCACGTCGGCCCGTTCCGGCCGCAGTCAGGCCGGAACCAGAAGGTGAATCTGCTGAACGCCGGTTTAGGAAGATTCCGAACGGAGTTGCGTCTCGGAATCGATTCCGTGCTGATTCTTGGTTCTCTCTTCTTATTCTGTTTCCGCTGTTACTGCGATCCCCATATTAATCCGAGGTTGAACATGACATTATCCGGTTTCCCTCTACGTTTGGCTTCTCTGGTCCTCGTTTCGGGAATGACCGTAGGTTCAGCGTCGTTGCTAGCGGCGCAAACCGCCGGGCAGGACCTAAATCATGCAGGTACCGAAACCAAGAACGCGGCCAAAGATACTGGGCACGGCGTGAAGAAAGGAACCACCAAGGCATATCACGCTACCAAACACGGCACGGTCACTGCTGCCGACAAAACCAAGGAAGGCACCACCAAGGGCTACGACAAAACGAAGGAAGGCACCACCAAGGGCTACGATAAGACCAAGGAAGGCACCAAGCACGTATTTGGTTCGAGCGGGCAGCACTCCACCGCAACTAAGGACCACGTCAAGGAGAGCAATCAGAAGGCGCACGACTCCGCCAAGGAAAGCACCCAGGAGCTGAAGGATTCGAGTCCGAAGTAGCACTGCGATAGACTTTGAAGCAGCAAAAAAGCGCATATCTCAGGTTGAGATATGCGCTTTTTCCGCAGTTAGGCTGCCTTGCTATCTCTGAATCTCTTTATTTTGTCGTGCGCCTGCAGGATATGTTCCTGTTGCGTGGTCAGTAGCTCCTTCAATGGAAGGGGAAGGTTTTCCTCTCGCAGCACATCTGCATAGGCATCCTTGGCCTCGTCCTCTCCCTGCTCGGCCGTGGTCAGCAGGGTATGGTCTCCTCCGCCCAGGTGGGCCTTTAACTCGCCCCAGGTGCGGTGGACTGCTCCGGCGGTGGTACCGCCCTCTTTAACGTCAGCCACGCCATGGCGATGCAATTCGTTCTCCAGATCGCCCGCAAATTGCTGCCGCGTCAATGATTCCATGAGAAGGAAATCTTTGGCGCTCTGGTCCTTGAGGTGGTGACCTATTTCAGCGAGCCCTTTGTGTCCGTCGTGCAGCACTTGAATCAACGAGCGGAGGCTCAATTCGAACTTATCTGACATAAGTAATTTTCTCCTGTGCCTATCAGATGCGGCACAGGCAGTGAGAGGTTGCGCCTCCCACCAGTTGTGGGCCTGCGGCCCACCCAAGAGAATGAAAATCGGGTTGAGGAGGGCTTGGTGGCAATTACACCTAACTTTGTCATCTCCGGTCGAGATGACAAATTAAGGGCGGTTGTCGGTGTTAAGTGCAATTACGGATGCAGTTACTGGCTGAAGCCAAAATTACCCGTGCTATCGGCCAGGCTTACTTTGCTGCCGTCGGCGGTGTGAACTGCTACATCACCAACGAACCAATCGCGCGCATCCGCAATCTTGCCCGCGGTCTGCGCTGCAACTGTCCAATGCGTTAGGCGGAAGCGCCACAGCGGCGCATCTTTGTATGCAGCCACATTGAAGGCGGTTTTTGCGCCTGTGGCTTTCACTCCGGTTATAGTCACATCGCGGAAATGGGGCAGGCCCCGGGCAGCGGGTACCGGGGTCGCCAGTACACGCCAGTAAGGCGGGATGTTGTTTTCATCGGGCGGGATGGTTGCATAACTGTAGCTTGGGTTCCAATTGAGGTTTATCTCCAAGACCGTTCTTACGCCTTGGGCTACGATATCGTGGATGCGAATGTCTTCGCCCACGCCACCGCGGGTATGTGCGGACTTGAACAGGATGGCCACTGGAACCGGATTCATCACGTGAATGCCGCTGACTTCAATATGACGAAATCCTCCGGAGGTTTCGCTGCCAAAGGTTACGCCCGCGGCCCCCGCGCGCACCGTCGAGTTGCGAATCACGACATTCTCAGTCGGCCGGTTGACACGCAGTCCGTCCGAATCCCGGCCTGCCTTCAGGCAGAGCGCGTCATCGTTGACCTCGATGTCCGCATCTTCGACCAATATCTTCGAAGATGAATCTATGTCGATGCCATCGGTGCCGGGACCATGGCCGTCTATATTGTTACGGATAGTGACGCCCCCCACAGTAACATCGTGCGAGTAACAGATGTGGACAGTCCAGAATCCGGAGCGCTCCAGCCGTAGCTTACTCAGCCGTACATTCGAGGAGTTGAATATCTGAATCAACCGCGGACGCCGCGCATCGTAATCCGCGGCCCATCGCAGACCGCGCGGCTGGTACTGCGCCCGTAGCGCCCAGTATCTGTCCCACCAATATTTTCCATCTCCGTCGATTGTTCCGCTGCCTGTGATGGTTACATTGTGCTGCCGGTAGGCATTGATCAGCGCGGCGGGCCACGTCATCTCAATTCCAGCAACGCGCGTCGGCATCAGAGGATAGGCGCTGAGGTCCCGCACTCCGCGTATGATTACGCCGGAATCGATCCGCAGAGTAACTCCCGATTTCACGAACAGCGCGCCGCTGAGATATGTGCCGGGCCGGAGTGTTACCGTACCGCCCGACGCGGACGCATGATCGATGGCGGCCTGAATTGCCCTGGTCGCAAGCGTCGCGCCGTCACCCTTGGCCCCATAGTCGTTGGCCACAAACTCCTTCGCCTTCGCAGAGGCGCAGGAGAGTATAACCACCAGGACTAAAAACAAAATGGTAGAGCGCGGTCGGGAAAACCTGGCGATGTGCAAACGAGCGCTCCTTACTTGAAAGACTCGGGCGCCGCCGCGATCAGGCGTACACCTTGCAAGAGGCCGGATGGCAATGGCTGCAGGCCGGCCATGTCCTGGGGAACAAAGCGAACGCCATAGCGGCTGTTCAGCAGCCTGTAGTCAGGCAACTGACGGCCGGCGAGGGTATTGATGGCCAGGTTGGCAACCCGGATCTCGAGATGATTCGTCCCTGGCCGAAGCAGCGCAGTCACCTCAACTTTGTAAGGTGGATGCCACACCGATCCCGCGCGCTTACCGTTCAGAAACACAATGGCCGACTCCCGCACCGGACTCTCCAGCAGCGCGAGAGTGCCATGCTCTCTGGGCACAGATGCGATTGGCGTTCCCTCTCCGAAATCAAGCTGTAGATCACGGCCGGGCTTCAGTGCGCTTGGGCTGAGATTGAAATCCTTTGTATAGACCGCTACGCCGGAGTAATAGCGTGTTTTTGCGTCTTCGGTCCACGAGGTCTTCGCATCCGATGGATGGCTATAGCCCAACGTGGGAAAGGAAACAGTCCAGCCATCGCTCAGATCCTGAAGAGTACTTCCCTCCCCTCCGATGGTTGCCTTGGCAGGCGCGGCCCTGCCGGATCGCGCGCCGTGATCGCCGGTGAATACCAACACGCCTGACTCGTAAGGCTCAAGATGGATGCGCACAGGGCCCTTGCCTACAGGTCTCTCGACGCCGGACATGGGATCCCACCATTCCGCGGAATCCCCCGGAAGAGCAAAGTCTCCCTGCGTATGGATAGCCTGGTTGCTGGTGTTGGCCAGAAAGACGAGCTCTCCATCGGAAAACTTCCGGCGAATAAATCCCAGGGCCGGCGCCGCGGGTGAAAAGCTCGCCTCCGCCGGGCACTCCGCCTGAAGAAGCTTGCCCACGCCGGCATCGGTGGCGGCGATTTTTCCCGGCGTGTTCGTCCCGGAGAATAGCGAACGTGAGATTTCCTGAACGTCGGGGGACAACTTTGCCCGATTCAAAAATCCCGGAGCGTGAGCCGGCGGCGCCCCGACGGCGATTACTTTTCCTCCGGCCCTGGCATACTCCTCTATCTTCTTGTAAGTGACGAGCGGG
Source organism: uncultured Acidobacteriaceae bacterium (assembly GCA_963705665.1). GTDB lineage: Bacteria > Acidobacteriota > Terriglobia > Terriglobales > Acidobacteriaceae > PALSA-350. The sequence goes on from CAVPKQ010000036.1 coordinate 35,799, forward strand.
ATGCGGTCCACATGAGCCAGCAACAGCACTGGATAATGTATGCCCAGCGTGTCGATCGCAGCTGAGTCGATATAGTCGAAGTTATGGCCGCTATCTAGAATTTGCTGCGTGAGCGCGGGGGTCACATACCTACCCATCTCGGCGGTCAATGAAGTGTGCCCCGGGGTAAAGCTCGCCCAGGCATCGTCGGTCGGCAACATAACGGCAACGCTGTTTGCAGGCTGCCCCAGGCGCAGTATGGCGCTCATGCGCTGCAGATATGCCGTGAGCTCCGGCATGACACCCCACCAGGGATTGTGGTCGTTGAGGGCTCCAGCCGCGTAAAAGGCCCAGCCCGGCTCGGGTACTCCGGGCGGAGTATATGGCCATCCATGACCGACGAGCTGGTTGGCGCCTTCCAGGAAAAACAGGTCGGCCTCCGCCTTCATATCCAACGGCGTAGCGCGGAAAGCCGGCGAATGAATCCATGTCCATGCCTCGACCGATGTGACCGGCCGGTGATACAGGTGGCTTGCCGAGGTTGCCCAGCGGGTAAACGAAAAACTCCTCCACTGCGGGCCTTCGCCTTCGGGAAGCGCCACCAGATTGTTGCTGGAAAGCATGACGGGCGGCATGCCGTAGCTTTGCGAGCGGAAGCGCGTGTGGTGCGCCTCGGCCCAGGCGTTGATGGGGGTGAGATAGTTGGCGTCGGCCAACTCGGTGAGAGTCTCGCCCCAATCGTGGCGCACGGCCGCGCTCTCCGGCACCGATGTATCCATGAGAGCGGGCAGATGCGGAGTTAGATCATAACCTCTACGGTTGCGGAACTCGGAGAGCATGGCGCTGGTCCAGTCGGAGCCATATACTTCCAAGCTGTCGCTGAAGACGGAATCCGGAGGGTGATCGCCAAATGCCTCCATCAGAGGATCGCCGACAGTCTTCAGATGGTCTTCAATCGCGCTTTTGTCATAGTGGTCCAGCACGAATCCATCGGCATCGACTGCGGCGCGCTTCACCATCTGCCCGGTGCGGCTGGCGATGAAGAAGACTGCGGCCTGGTCCTCGGTGTGCGATGGAAGCGCGAGGCGAAAGCTTCCATTCAGAGGGACCTGGCGCAGCGTGGCGCCTAGCGGGCGGCCGTTGTTTGCATCTCCAAGAAATGCCGCCAGCATTTGTTCTCCGTTGCCGATGTTAGGGAGAGGGACCGAATCGACGCCCGCGGGTGCATTCACGACCGCAATGCGCAGTTTGCCGGCAGCTTCAGTGACGGGAGTATGGGGTCCTCCATAGGGCCATCCACTAGCCAATGTCATACTCACGCGCATGCCTTGAGCGCGGGCTATGCCCGCCGCAAAGCGCACGTCGTCGAGAAACTCGGGCGAAAGATAGGGCAGGTTGCGAAAGTGCTTCGCTGGGTCGTCGAGAGCCAGGGGATAAACCGGTTGTATCTCGAAGCCGCCGATGCCGGCAGCTTTCATAGCGTCGATCTCACGCTCTAATTCCGGTTTAACAACTGCCGGGCCAAACCACCACCACCGCATCATCAGCTTCGCATTGCCGGGCGGCTGCACAAATGCGCTGCGCAAAGCGGCGATGCTGGTTTGTTGCGCGTAGAGGGTAAACGGGCGGAACGACAGAAGAGCGATTGCCGCGGCCAGCAACGCGACTTTCCTGGGGCGCCCGGCCGTTTTAGAACAGGGCTGAAGGGCAGATGGCACTAGCAACCCCCGGCCAGCAAGAGGCTCCGATCGATGTCACCGACGGATGCGCAGCCGGCTAGTCCCATCGACATTTGCATCTCGAGCTGCAATATCTCCATGACTTCTTTAACGCCTTGTGCGCCGCGCAGCGCGAGTCCATAAAGATAAGGACGCCCGATCAGGACCGCGTCCGCGCCCAGCGCCAGGGCTTTGAGGACATCGGCTCCGCGGCGGATTCCCCCATCGACCAAGATTTTCCCTTGGCCTCGCATGCCTTCGACGATCCCGGGCAAACGTTCGATGGTGGCGGGCACGCCATCGAGCGCGCGGCCACCGTGATTGGAGACGATGACTCCGTCGCAGCCCACGGCGATGGCCGTTTGCGCATCCTCGGCGCGGAGAATGCCCTTGAGCAGAAGAGGAACGGGCACGATTGAACGCAGCCACTCAATGTCTTTCCAGGTAGCGTTAGCGGCGCGAATTCCGCTGTAGATGTTGCGGCCGACAGTGCGATGCGAAGCGGCGGCAATCTCTCCGCCAAGCGAGGTCAGGTTGGCCCGATGAAGCCCTTCGGAGAGGCGAAAGTCGGTAGCGTGCCGGCTATCCTTAATAGGGTTTACGGGCACGTCAACGGTGACGCAGATGGCCTCGCAGCCTGCGTTGAGGACCGTCTCGGCCAGTTGCCGGGTAAAGCCGCGATCGGGATTGATATAGATCTGGAACCATAGTGGCCCCGGTGACTCTTGCCGCATCGCCTCATAGGCAACGGTTGAGAAGCAGGACGCTACCAGGGTTGCCCCGCACATTGCGGCTCCCCGCACTGTTTCCAGTTCTCCTTCGGGATGAAAGAGCTTGTGATACCCGGTGGGCGCAAGCAGGACCGGGAAGTCGTGGATACGGCCGAAGAGATCCACCCCAGTTTCGATTTTGCTCACATCGCGCAGAATCCTGGGAAGGAGTTCGATAGCCTGGAGAGCCTCCCGATTTCGGCGAAGCGTGCGCCCATCCGCGGAGCCTCCGGCAATGTAATCGAAGGCCATCGCGCTGAGGACGGACTTGGCCTGGATCTCGTAATCTTCGAGCGAAACAATAGGCTGGAGTGTGTCAGTTTGCGTCTTCATATCCCGCATAGAAGGGTAATTGGAAATACAGTATTGGCGCAAAGACGGGTACGCAGGTTGGGGGGGTGTTTCAGGCATTTCCCTGTAACCAGGTCCTTGTGTCTGATTTACAACCATAACGCGTGACATTACTATCGACAGGCGTTACTATAGAAAAGCATGATCGTCGGCTTCCGGGACGCGGATACGCAGTCCTTGTGGAACACGGGGAAGAGCCGGAGAATTCCAGCCAACATCAGGCGCTCCGCGTTCAAGAGACTGGCTATTCTGAATGCCGCATTGGATCTGGAAAACCTGATGGCGCCGCCGGAAACCGCCTGGAGAAGCTGTCTAGAGACCGGGCAGGGCAGCATAGCATCCGCATCAACGACCAGTTTCGCATCTGCTTTGTTTGGCAGGACGGCAATGCGCGCGACGCGGAGATTGTCGATTATCACTGAAGCGAGGGCACATGACAGAGCTTTTTGCAATTCACCCTGGAGAAATTCTCCTCACCGAGTTCATGCAACCGCATGGCTTGACCGCGTATCGCCTGGCAAAACACTTGCATGTCTCTCTGCCCAGGATCAACGATATTGTGCGCGGCAAGCGCTCCATTACAGCCGATACCGCGATCCGGTTGGGGACTTACTTCGGCCTTCCGGCACAGTTTTGGCTCAACCTTCAGAATGATTATGACCTTCGTCTTGCCCGAAATGATAAAGATCTGAAGAAAGTGAAGCCGCGGCAGGATGTTGCGGCTTAGACGGTCGGTTCCTGCTTTTCCGTCCAGACGCGCAGACGATTACGGTCATGCGACCCGCAGAGTCTTACACGGTCGCCTTTGTCATACCGCAGATTGGCTGCGAAAGGATAGAAAAGAATCGCCCAGTTCGAGGTTGCCGCGTTTACCGGATGGTTTTCATACTCGGCGGCATCGTCCAGCTTGAGATAAATCCATTGTGCGACTCCATTGGCATCGCCGCTGTTTGCGGTGAGCGATACCGAGGAACGGCTCTCCGGGAATGGCCCTCCCGAAGTAAAGTCGAAGCTGAAGAGGTCGGCAGGATCGCTGACCAGTGTGAGACCTCGATCGTGGCGTTTAATTCGAAGGCTCTTAGGCGCGAGATCGTTAAAGGCGGAGAGATCGAATCCTTCCACCGTTCCCATACGTTTTTTATCCGCATCCAGGTAATGGCCTAAAGCAACGCGCACAGAACCCCGCGCGGGAATGATCCGTCCTCCTGGCTTTAAAACCCGACGGCTTTTTCCATGACCGGGAGGACGCCCTCGGAGAGCAAGTCATTGCTAACGATCTCGGAGACCAGCACATCCACCAGGCCTCCAAGATCCGCCTGTGGATTAAGGTCGCTGGAATGTTTATCCAGGATGCGGATGCGATCGGAATAGCCATTTGCCGCGACGATCTTGCGCGCCGCCTGCGCGATAGCCCAATTCATTTCGCAACTAATGACTTCAGCGGCGCCGGCGCGAGCCGCCATCATGGCCAGCAGTCCAGTGCCCGATCCGATATCGAGAACACGCGTTCCCGGCCGCACCGCGCGGCAGAGAGCGCCGTCGAAGGCTGTGTTGCGAGCGGTATCGCGGACAATCATGAAGTGCCATTCGGGTATACCGGCACTCAGAACCTCCGCGGTGAGAACCGCTACTTCAGCGTTTCCGGGCGCAAGCCTTCTCGCCTCCATGGCCAGAGAGCGGGCGCGATCCTCTTCTCCTCTGGCTGCGAGAATGTGCGCCAGAGCCGCCAATGCCTGAGGATGGTTCGAGGCCTGGCAAACCAGTGCGTCAAGAATCTTCGCTGCTCTTTCATCGGGAGAAGCTTGGGAAGAAGAATCCAGTATCAATTGGCTTTGAAGCTCCCCCTTTCAAATCCTTGGCGCCCCGAGCCTGCTCTACACCAGGATTGATTCTACGATCTAAAGTGTTGAGACCTAGGGTGTTGAGAGCCCCGATCGCACGACGATAAAGCCTGCCTGGGCCGCTGCTTCGCATAGCCGCACATCTCCCGAGATTAGCGTGCGGCGGGCAGGCTTTTGTTGACACCAGGTCATAGCCGCTGCCAGTTGCAGGCTATCGGCTGCGCGTAGGGAATACGCGTCGAGCAAAGTCTCAGCCTGGTCACGCAGCTTGTCAGTGGGAAGAATTTCGCGCCAACCCTGACTCAAGACCAAGAGGCGGTCAAGCGCCGCTCGCTTGCCCCCATCGTCCAAATCGCCTGAGCGATGCAGACGCGCAATCGCGCTGTGTATCTCGACCGTAGTGCCCCACCAAACAACCGGCATAAATTGCTTTGCCATTTTCCTGGCGCGATTGCTGGCCGGCTCCTGTATGCAAAGCGGTATCAACGCGCTGGAGTCCCAAAACGCGGTGCTTGGGGTCACCAACCCTCGTTCCTCTCGCTTAGTACGGCCTGGGTCGCAGCGTTCCCTCGAACCGTCGCCTTCGGCATCTTCGAAAGCTGGCCGACGTCCAGAGGCTTTTCCGGCAGACGCATCGCTCCGGCGGCAACCGACGTCAACTCCTCTTCGTTCGCGTCATCGGCAGTGAAAGGGATCAGCTTGGCTACAGGCAGGTTCCGATCCCGGATGACCACCACTTCGCCTGCCTTCGCGAACGTCAGGTAGGCGCTTAGCCGGTTCTTAAGTTCCGCTACGTTGACCGTGCGCATGACAATCCCTCATCATGGCTATTATAGCCATATTCTGGAGGCCCTTGCAGTCTTCGCTGGGGTTAGTTGCGCTATAATTCGGCGTATTGGAGGAAGACCAATGGTTCATTACTCCAGACGTGATTTCCTGAAAACCGGACTTGCAGCGGGTGCGCTGGCCACTGCCGGACGCCTGCCGCTGCGGGCGGAACGCGAGACGGCGACGGATTGGGTAACGCTGGGAAAATCCCGAGTCAAGGTAACGCGGCTCGCGTTCGGTACGGGAAGCTTCAGCGGGCGAGTACAGCGCGACCTGGGACAGGAGCAATTTACCCGGCTGGTGCGCTACGCCTACGATCGCGGGATTCGCTTCTTCGAGACTGCGGAGAGCTACGGCGGTATGCACCAGATGCTGGGCGTGGCCCTGAAGGGCATCCCGCGCGATAGTTATCGTCTTATGTCCAAGGTGACCACCCGCCAAGGAGAGGACCCACAGGCGAAAATCGACCAGCTGCGCAAACTCGCGAATACCGAATACTTCGACATCATGCTGCTGCACTGGCAGCACACCGCGACATGGCCGGCAGACACCACCCGGTGGCAGGACGGAATTCTGGAAGCTGAGGCGAAGCACGCAGTGAGGTCGCACGGCGCTTCGGTGCACGGGCTGCCGGCACTGCGTCAGGTCCCGGAGACCAATTGGCTCGAAGTCGCCATGATCCGGATGAATCACAAAGGCGTGAGGATGGACGCCGAGGACTACGACACGGAAGGCCTAGGAAATGTGAACGAAGTGGTCACGCACGTGAAGCAGGCCCGGAAAGACGGAATGGGCGTGATCAGCATGAAACTCGTGGGAGAGGGTACGTTCACCAACCGTGAGGACCGCAAGGCGGCGATGAGGTTCGCGTTCCGGCACGCCGGCGTAGATTCGGTTACAGTCGGCTACAAGAACACGGCGGAGATCGACGAGGCGATTGAGAATCTGAATCTGGCGCTCGCCTAACGGCCCGGACGTTCTCAGGCTGTGGCCTTGGGCGGCCACGCAATCTGACCGGTGTGGCGGTAAGCCAGATTGGCGATCTGGCCGGCGCGGCCGCAGGCAATCCCTGCTTCTACAGGCGCATTCGGCTCTTTGCGCGTCTTGACGCACTCAAAGAAATTCTGCATGTGAGAGATAGTTCCGTCGCGGAAGCTCTCTTCCTTGAGAACGGGATTTTGCGCGCGCTTCACATCCTCGCGATACACTCCAAAGCCGCTCCGGTCGATCTTCAGTGTTGCCTCAGTCCCGCGAAATTCAAGGCCGCCGTCATCGATGGAGGAGCTCATCATGCCCTCGTACACGACATCGAATCCGGGATAGCGAAATGCCGCTTGAATGGTGTCGGGACAATCCCATTGCTTGAAAATATATCTGTCCCCCAGCATCTGCGCCTCACGTGGAGTGTCGGACTTCATAGCCCAGTGCACGACATCGATCCAGTGAGCGAAGAGGTCGGTCATCGCGCCGCCGCCGAAATTCCAGAACCAGCGCCAGTGGTAAAACTTTTCTTCGCTAAAGGCCTGCTCCGGAGCAGATCCAAGCCATAGCTTCCAATCGAGAACCTGCGTGTCGACGGGCTTGGGCGCCCAGTCCCGCTGATAGTTCTGCCACCAGTAGGTCCTCACCTGGGTGATTCGCCCCAGACTGCCGCCCTGAATCAGATCGACCGCATCCCGAAAGTGGGTCCAACTGCGCTGCTGCATACCGCACTGCAAAATCTGCTTGCTCGATCGAACGGCGCGGCTGAGCGTAGCGCCTTCCTCAATGGTGTGGGTAACCGGCTTTTCCAGATAAACGTCTTTGCCCGCGGCCAGCGCGTCGACGGCTATGCGAACGTGCCAGTGGTTCGGGGTCGCGATAAGCACGGCATCGATATCCTTCTCGAGCACTTCGTGATAATCGAGATGAGTAGTAGCCATGCCGTTGGACCGTTCCTTCACGGCATCGCGGCGCGGCCCATAGACGTCGCTCACGGCCACGATCTCAAAGGGGCCGGCCTGAGCGGCACAATTGAGCAAAGTATTCATCCGCTCGCCGGCTCCTATGACCCCGATGCGGAGAGTGTCATTGGCGCCAAAGACTTTCGTTGAGGCGAGGGCGGTAAGTCCGCTTGCGATGAGAAAGCTGCGGCGATTGGGCTTATAGGTCATGGCGCTCCCGTGGATTTGTCCCCGACGATCTTACCAGTAAAAGTGACGATCCGGGCAAGACTGGTCCTATCCGCTCTTGGGGGACGTCAGGCGGCAAACGCGTCTGCGGAGTCGCGCAACAGTTTATCTGTATGGCACAGGTTTGGTATTGCCCGGAGATTACGAAGTGATGGCTGGCGCAACCCGCCTTCATTGGATTGAAGCCGCAATACGGGTCACTCAAGCAGGCGCTCTCCACAAAGGTCCCCACAGCGGGAATGAGCGCGTCGGAGGAAATCCCACCTAGCCGCTGTCACCGAGACCTATGTGGTTTCCCGTGTATTCCAGTTCCACTTCCTCAGAGGCTCGTCCACGAATTGAGAGAGATTTCTCGTACCACTCAAGTCGTGTCGCATACCCCTTCCGACCCGGTATGAACCGACCTACGCCTAAAGCGTCTAAGCATCGAAAAACACCCACGACAGCGGAGCGCTGCGAGGGCGTCCCAGCTCGATGCAAAGCATCTACGAGAGCATCCACCTCCGTAACGCTCTGGTTCCGCAGCCGATTTGCAAAGTGATCAATGATCAGCCTGACTGAAGCATCCTCGCGATATGCACAACGTAGCCCTATGATATCGATGCCTGTGCGAGGCGTGACATGTTCTTCGGACAAGCTTGCTTGTTCCTCTTCGGGACCGACAACGGCCTCGGAGCTGAAGGTCGATTCCTGATCTGCGACCTCGCGGTTGCTGGTGCTCGTTGTCTCTTTGACGGGCGCCATAACGCTGCCAGGGAATGCCCGCTTTTCTATTGCAGGCGTTTCCACGTCCGCGCGGACTATTTGGCCTCGCACAAATTCGGTAAGTTCTTCCCTGATTTCTTGGTCACGGCTATCCACGGCCTCCCTTATTTGATCGATGTTCGCAACGTCGGGGTCAAGAAGAGGTTTGGAAATCGTTAATGCAGCGCACCACGCGTCGATGCGAATTTTCTTATGAGCTATTTCATGAATTTCTGAAAGGAAAAACTTCAAACCCTTATTGCTCTTGGAAATGTTGAAGTTCTTCTCCAAGAGAGCGCAGTTTCCAAGCTTGTTGGCCAGAGCTACGGCATCGTGTTCATCTGTGCCATCTTTCGGAAAAATTAAGCGAAGTTTTTCTTCCCAGAGGGAAAAGGAAACGATATGGTCGACCTCACAAGTCGACTTCCTTTTTCCCACTCTCAACTGGATTTGCGACTTTTCCCACCGGTCAACGTCAAGCCTGTGCCACACCCACAAAAGATTTCGATATATAGTAACGCGCTCGCGACCAGGAGCCGAGATGCTGGCAATAAAGTTTGTGGCTTCGGGAGTGAGGTTCTCTACGAATCGTCCAAAGCACTCGTCCCAAGCTTCATGTGCTTGCGAAAGACTGCCACACCCTTCCATGCTCTTTAGTAATTCGGCTAATTTCTTTGCATATGCCTCGATGGTAGTGATCGACGATCCGGACCATACACCCGCCCATTGCGAACACATGATCCATCGGTCAAGATACTTAGCGGCGGAGTGCCTGCATCTTTTTTCGAAATCGTCCCTCTCAAGCTCCCCAAGCGGATGATCTCTTTTCCATAGCTCCGCTGTGTAGAGCCATGCCCACACAACGGCCAACGCATACAAGGATAAGAAATGTCCACCGGGACCATATTCGAGACCTCGCTCAGAGAGTATTTTGGCTCCAGCGGCAAATGCGTCTTGGATAGCCCTCCAGCGCCGTGACAAGGCCGAAGCCATCGGGCGAATTACGTCACCTTTCAGCAGGTCGCTGTTGGCCAATAGCCGACCGTCATTGTGAGATACTGACCAGAGGAATGACGCGGCATTTACCAGTCCATCCACCTCGAGGGCGAGGCCATATTCGCTAAGGTTGCTGCTCAGCTCTGAGAAACAATCTCCAGCCGACTTACCATCCGTGAGGTTAGTTTCCCAACCAACCTTAAGCCATGCAAGCGTAATCTCCTCCCTTGTCAACGTCCTGCCCGCCGTATTCAATCGTGTGAAGATACTCACGATTGCGTCATTATAAGTCTCAGTGGTCCAGATCTTTGAATCGAAGGGCTGGAGTTCAAGGAAGGTCACGTCTGCTAGCTTTACATCACGTAACGTGGTCATCAGTTCATCCAGAGGGGGGAGCAGTTTTTCAATCGCCTCGGGCGCGACATTGTGTTGCTCAAGCAGGGGCCTCAAAATCTGTCGAAATTGTGCTTCCTTTAGCCCAGGATTCGGCGGAGCCTCATTCCAAAGGCGGCTCAGACGAATAAAGCGTCCCTGAGTGGTAGGCGAGTCCTTCTTCGGCAAGGGAGATTGGTAATTCTCTGGCTTCGGAAAGCTTGATTGGCCGCATTGCGGGTCGGTTATCGCCCAGGATAAAATCTTGCTGAAGTCAACTGCCAAGAGATTATGGCCCTCTCTGTTGTATTCCTTTATGAAGTTTTCGAGATCAAAGCACAAGCTTGCCTTCGACCAATGTCGGTACTTTGCACGCCTACCTCGCGGCCTGTGATCTTTGATTTCTTCGGCCCAGTCCCGATCTTCAAGCGCGAACCCCCAGTCATCACCTCCGAGTGCCAGCAACAAACTCTGAACTCGCTGCTGCCCATCCAACACCATGTGATATTCCGCGGGCGGATTCATCTGGGTTACTTGGGCCCCCTCCGTTTCACCCGTTCTGTCGACCATAGTCCAAAACGGACGGAACGGGATACCCTGTAATTCTTTGTGGTTGACTTTCCAGAGCAGAAGCGTGCCGAATGGCCAACCTCGTATAAGCGAATCAATCAACAGCGTTACTTGGTTGGGAGTCCATACGAATGGGCGCTGTAAATCAGGAATGAGCATCGTCGCACCACCCGATGCGCTGGCCTTGTCCAAAAGCTCGTGCAGTCGCTGCGAATCGTGTCGGTATACATTTCCCATCGAATCTTTGTTTACCCTCTCATTAACAAGATCTGCTTTGCCGTAGCAGTACCCTCACTGACGGAGTCTCTCGCCGGGTACTCGAATTACATCTCGCGCAGAAGCATTTCAGCCCCCGGCTGATGCGCATGGGTCGACTACTCGTCGCGAGTAAGAGGCGCTACCATTGAACCATGGATGACGATGCAAACACAGGCTATACCACGTTAGTGGTGGTTACAGCAGAGTGTTGGCCAGGCTTGCACGTGAAGTCGCTTGCGAGTTTTCCAGGTTTCACGATAGTCCGCAAGCTGGCAGCCAGGCTGCTGCCAACTCTTTATGGTTGTCCTCGTACTTCCAGTCAAAACAGCCGCGCCTCCAAACGTCAAGTATCGGAGAATACAAGGCAAAACATACAGGCACCCATACAAGAGTTCCCACACTGCGGAGCCGCCCTACCATTTAAGCCACGTTTCGTGGTGTGCTGGAGTGACGGAAAGTTGCAACCCGAGCGCTCGCACGACCGTACTACGGTGCCCAACTCTGGATTGCCATCCGCGATCAGTGCCCGGGATAAGCATTCCCCCGCACGCGATCTTTGCGTGCCAGGGGGGCCGGGCTCCACATAACTGCTATACAGACTGTGGAAAAGACTCTGACTTAGGCAGACAATGGCAGTGAAACTAGCCCGCAGGGACGGTACGAAATTAGCCCAGCACGTCAGTCCTGCATTCGAAACAAGTTAACGTCAAAGGTACTAGATTCTTGCAGCCTTTGGCTGTGCAATTCTTCATAGTCATAGGAATATAACGCTTCTTAGTTAGGAGCATAGTCCTGGTGGGAACGAGGGATGGATGATCATGGCAGCTGTTTGACAGTGAGGATATCGTAGTGATCACGGTCGGTCAATTGAAGCGTGATTGTATATGAGGAGTGTTCATCGAGTGCATCACATCCCGCCAGAGAATTAAGGATCAAGCCTGTTGAGTCCGTTCCGGCGGAATTTTTAACCTGAAGAACATTTTCACCTAAATCAGCGGCATAGCGGCATTCAATTTTACGCCCCGTGAGCGTCACGGTAAGCGGCTTCTGTGTCAGTTGCGCTTTCTTTGCCGGGCTTTGGTGAGCATAAATCACGAGCCCAATGGAGAAAGCAACCATAATTGCTATGAGCCTTTTCACCTGGGTCGCCTTTCCTATCTTCCGTAGAACCGTTCAGAGCAAATGATTCTAGCTGATTGCTGTCTATAGTCCATAGCACTTTAGTCATGGTGGAGAAGCTAGCGCGTACGCTGCTCATGGTGCTCCAGGCTGGTGCAGCTAGCCTGGGTCTCTTCTCCCAGCTAGGCAATCACTGTCCATCAAGGTTTGTGGAATCCCACATCTGACGCAAAGAACGCGTCAGATATGGGGCACCCTCGGTTCGTTGAAAGGACGAGATTCAAAAGCAAAAGTCTTCGGGCACATCGATAGCCGCCGTTAATTTGTACCTGAGTCGGCGTTGAATGGGCAAGCCAGCAGAAATCAATGCGCAGTGGAGCTGCGATAGGGAAAAGCAGATTCCCTTCGGGAATGACAGAAAAAAAGAAGAGGAAGGGCGGTGCTGTACTGCAGAGCCGTCCTTAATGAACGGCATTACGCCACGTCTTCGTGGTTTGCTGGAATGACGGAAAGTTGCAAGCCGAGCGCTCGCACAACCCGCATTACCGTACCGAACTCAGGATTGCCATCCGCGCTCAGTGCCGGGTACAAACTTTCCCGCGAAATCCCCGCCTCCCGCGCCACCTCGCTCATGCCCCGCGCCCGCGCCACTACCCCGAGCGCATCGGCCACAAAGGATGGATCGCCGGTTTCCAGCGCGTCCGTCATGTAGCTGGCGATTGCTTCGTCATTGTCCAGATATTCAGCCGGATCAAACGGCTTTGTCTTCATCGCGCTCATTGCACCTCCTTGTTTCCCGGATCTTAAGGTTTCCCGATCTCAAGCGCACTTAAGTGTAGCTCATAGAGTTCTGAGTGCCGCTAGAACGGCACGAACAGAGCCCGGCACATCAGTATTGGGTTGGTTGGCAAGGAACGGGTCCAGTCCCGTAGGGACGGCTGAATCGTGGAGTGAATCGGCAACTCCACCTAATTTGTCATCTCGATCGGAGCGCAGCGGAGTCGAGAGATCTGCGGTTTTCCCATATATTCCAGGTGATTCTCGCTAGAATAACGGATCCGCGGTTACGCACACCAACCACAGATCTCTCCACTCCGCTGCGCTCCGGTCGAGATGACAAATTTATGGCAGCGGACCAGAAACTGATGGTCAGATTTCCCAGGATGATTTTCGAGGGAGCGAAGCGGAGCCGTCCCTGCGGGACTTGACGGCTGATTTTCACAGTTCCGAGAGCCGAGCGGCTTTCAGTTACCTACCTCTGCTTCTGCCCTTCGTGTCCGTCTTTGCCTTTCTTTCTGTCATTCCCGAAGGGAATCTGCTTTCCCGGTGTTTCAGAAACCGAGTTTGCCAGATAGACCAGAAGCAGATTCCCTGCGGGAATGACAGACCAGGAAAACAACCGCGAATATAGTACTTTACTAGTGTACTAGTTAAATAGTACATTGGTTGCGAATGAAACCGAGCTTCCCGAATGCGCATAAGCCGTTTACCTTTCGCCTGGATGCCGGCAGCGGGGTGCCCGTTTATCGCCAGCTCATCGACCAGGTGCAGGCCGGCATTTTTGCAGGCGCACTCAAGCCCGGGGCGCAGCTGCCCACCGTGCGCCAGGTTGCGGTTGAGCTCACCATCAATCCGAATACCGTGCAGCGCGCGTATCGGGAGATGGAGATTCGCGGCATTCTCGAGACGCAGCAAGGTATCGGCACGTTCATCTCTACGCAGAAGGTTGAGAGGTCCAAGGATGAACACCAACGGAGACTGGCGCAGCTAACCAGCGAATTTGTGTCGCGCGCCGGAGCCGGCGGATTCACTGTGCAGGAAATCATCCACGCCCTGCGCGAGCTGTTACCCAAAGCAGAGAGCAGAAGAGGTTAGAGTATGTTGAAACATCGAAGATTCAACAGCGTCGGTCTCACCCTATTCGCCATCTCGATCGCGGCTGCGCTGCTCTGCCGCGTCTTCACAACCAATTCCGTACCCGCTATCGGCTTGGTCCTGCTAGGGCTGTATTTGCTTTTCGCGGCTAAAGTCGTCGATCAATGGGAAAAAGTAGCCATCCTGCGCTTCGGCAGATACAGAGGATTGCGCGGCCCCGGTCTCTTTTTCCTGATTCCGGTCGTGGACTCGCTCAGCCGCTATGTCGACCAGCGCGTCCGGGTCTCGACCGTGACCGCCGAGTCAGCGCTTACCCGTGACACCGTGCCGGTGAATGTAGACGCGATCGTCTTCTGGATGGTGTGGAATGCGGAGAAATCGATCCTCGAAGTGGAAAACTTCATCGATGCCATAACTCTCAGTGCGCAGACTGCACTGCGCGAGTCCATTGGCCGTCACCAACTCGCGCAGATGATCACCGAACGCGAGACGCTGGGGCACGAACTGCAGCAAATTCTCGACGAAAAGACCACGCCTTGGGGTATCACTGTCCAATCCGTCGAGATCCGGGACGTACGTATTCCCCAGGCCCTGGAGAATGCCATGTCACAACAAGCCCAGGCCGAACGCGAGCGGCAGGCGCGCATCATTCTCGGCGAAGCTGAGGTCCAGGTCGCCGGCCAGTTCGCACAGGCGTCGCAAGTCTATAACGACAATGCCGGCGCACTCCACTTGCGCGCCATGAATATGCTCTACGAGGCAATCAGGGAAAAGGGCGCCATGGTCATCGTGCCCTCCTCGGTGGTCGAAACCATGGGCTTGGGCGGCATGCTCTCCACGGCCGCTATCGCCAAGCAGCAACAGGGTTGAAGGAGGCCATCCATGAACACGGGCCTGCTGTGGAAGTTCACGACAGTGGCGGTCTTGACGCTGGTGCTTAGTGCGGGACAGCTATTCGGACAGACTGCAATTCCCGCTACACCCGCCGGGCAGGTTCTTCAAGCATGGATGACAGCGTTCAATGGCGGCGACCGAGAGGTTTACCGCAGATTCCTCTTGAAGAACCTTCCCTCGCGAGCGCAGTACATCGATAGGGACTGGGGCTTACGCATGGGAACGGGCGGCTTCGATCTCAAGAAAATCGAAGAGGCGACCCCGACGACGGTGACGGCGCTGCTGCAGGAGCGAGACTCCGATTTTTGTGCCCGGATTACGCTGGAGGTCGAAGCGGCAGAACCCCATCGCATTCTGAAGATGGAGATGCGTCCCATCGAGCGGCCGGCGGAATTTTCTCTCCCGCACCTGAGCGAACCAGAATTGATCGCCGAGTTGCGCAAGCGGGTGGCAGAGGCGGCCGCTGCCGATAGGTTTGCCGGCGCGGTGCTGGCGGCGAAGAGCGGCAAGCCAATCTTCGCACAGGCCTATGGGCTGGCGGACCGAGAACGTAACATCCCCAACACACTGAAGACGCGCTTCAGCGTTGGATCGATAAATAAGATGTTTACGGCTGTGGCAACTCTGCAGCTGGTACAGGCGGGCAAGGTGAGACTCGACGATCCGTTGGGGAAGTATCTCAGCGGATATCCGAACAGAGAACTGGCGGAAAAGGCGACGATTGGTGAGTTGTTGACCAATACCGGCGGAACCGGAGATATCTGGGGTCCGGAGTTCGACAAGCATCGTCTGGAGCTGCGCACGGTGCAGGACTACGTGACGCTCTATGGCAAGCGCGCACTCAAGTTCGAACCAGGCAGCCGTTGGGAGTACAGCAATTATGGCTTTATTCTGCTCGGCGCGGTGATCGAGAAAGTAAGCGGAAAGAGTTATTACGACTATGTCCGCGAGCACGTCTACAATCCGGCGGGAATGACCTCAACCGGCTCAGAGCCGGAAGAGCAAGCGGCCGCGGAGCGCAGCGTCGGCTACACCAGGATGGGAGGGAGCCGCTGGCATGCGAACACGAGCTTCTGGTCATACGGGACACCGGCAGGCGGAGGCTACTCGACGGTGGGAGACCTGCTGAGCTTTGCCAATGCGCTGCGGAAGAATAAGCTGCTGGATGCGCATTACACCAAGCTGCTGACGACAGGAAGGGTGAAAACGCCGTTTGGCTTTGATGCGTATGGCTTCGGAGTTCGCACGATGAACGGAACCCGGTGTTTCGGGCACAACGGCGCTTCGTTCGGAGTCAACGGCGATCTCGAGCTATGCGACGATTCCAGATATATCGTTGTGGCGCTGGCGAATATGGACCCGCCGGCCGCTCAACGGATATCGGAGTTCATCATGTACCGGCTGCCGGCGCCAAAGCCGAAACGGTAATCGTTAGGGGGCTCGCCGAAGTGAGACCTAGATAAGCCAACCGCAATCAAGCCCTCCTAAACTGTCGAACGCCATCAGCGGCACCTTTCAGATGCGCAAGCCTCATCTCGGAGTATTTGCGGGAAAGAAGCACACCGTCCGATCCGGCGCGCAGAGCGGCGAGTAAGGCGTCCCGCACAGAACACTCTATGCACCGCAGAGCGGAGCGTGCAGGAAGGGACGGACAAAGGCCACGAGAAAAACCGCCAGGGCTAATCGATGGAAGCGCATGGAATCTCCGTGAAAAGAAACTGGAAGATACTCTGGGTAGTGCGCCCGAAGATACTCAGGCACTGGCCCTTGGCCCTTTGGCTTCGTTTGATATCGTATATGAATTTTTATGATCTTTTAGTCGCCCCTGTCAAGACTTTTTAATCTTTTTTGATTTTTCCGGGCTTCGCTTCTCCTGTTCGACGGAAGCGTATGACCGATGTGAGGGGTCAGAAGGCGTGCCTGCACGAGAAATCTAACGGCCTTTTCGGAAGCATCTTTATCTTTCGTATTATTTCGTAGTAAAAACAGTTTGGTGCTATGCTAGGCGAGGTTTCGGATGGAGCTACTTCAAAAACGGGCGCCCGGGTTTCAGGCTTCTTAAAGGACTTTGACGTTTATGCGCAATGATGTGAAAACGATATTGGAGATCAAGTCGCAGCCTGCTGTGTGGGAGCAATGCCTGCAGGATTTTCAGGCCGAAGATCTTCAGTGTCTGGCGGCAGATCATCTTCCCGGAGATCAGGAGTGGGTGTTTGCCGGGTGCGGCACAAGTTTCTATCTGGCACAGGCAGCTTCGGCCAGCTTCACCTCGCTGTTGAACACAGCTGCACGCGCCGTACCTGCGTCTGAAGTGGTGTTGAAACCCGAGCTTGTTTTCCCCTTGGGCACGAAGTCCTACTACCCGGTGCTTATCTCTCGTTCGGGCCACACCTCGGAAGTGTTGCAGGCCGCTGAGTTTCTAAATACCCAGCAAGTACCTTTCCTCGCAGTCACGTGCGACGGCCGTGAACTGGGGCGCATGACAGACCGGGTGCTGAAGCTGAACGTTGAGGAGGAAAGCACCGTGATGACCTCCTCATTCACTTCCATGCTGCTCGGCCTTCAATACCTCGCAGCGACGCTCGGGAACAATCTCGATTTCATAGAAGCGCTCCGGCAGTTGCCGAAGCATCTTGTACGCCTGCTGGATACTTATGACGAGGAGGTTGCGCAATTCGCCCGGCAACCTTTTGAAAACATCGCGATGCTTGGCCAAGGCCCTCTTTATCCCATCGCTGCGGAGTCGGCGCTCAAAGTGATGGAGTCTTCCTCCACGTTTGCTCAGTTCTTCCACACGCTCGAGTTCCGTCATGGACCGAAGTCTATCGCAGGCTCTTCGACTCTTATTGGAGGACTTATTTCCGAGTACGGTTACCAGGCAGAATCCGCCGTTCTGCTTGAAATGAAGGAGCTAGGCTCAAAAATCTTCGCCGTTGTGAATGCGGCCACTGCGCCATTACGCGAAGGAGCCGATCTGCTGATTGAGCTGGGCCTGCCTGTCCCCGAACTCGCGCGGCTGATTGTGTATGTCGTTTGGGGCCAACTGCTAGGAAGCTATCGCGGATTGGAAAAAGGTCTCGATCCCGATAGCCCCAAAAATCTGAGCCGCGTCGTGACCATCTAGCAGGCTGCGGAAAAAGGTCGAACAGAGTGCGAAAGCGGTTCCCTCAGCGGCTAAAGCCGATCGAGTTTTCAAGTAGTTACGGCGCGACTAAAGTCGTGCCCCGATACAAAGCCACACTTTTTCCGCCGCCATCTAGGAAAGCGAATGAGTCTTTTTGACATCACGATTGCCGGAGAGATCAATCTCGACCTGATTCTGTATGGACTACCCGAACAGATGCCCATGGACCGCGAGTTGATTTCCGATTCCTTTTCTCTCACTCTGGGCAGTTCCTCCGCGATCCTGGCTCACAATCTCGCTGCTCTTGGCGCGAAGGTTGGCTTGGCTACAAAGGTCGGCTCCGATCCTTTAGGAAAGATCGCTCTCGAGCGATTGGAATACGCCGGTGTAACCGTCTCCTTTGCCGCGCCTGCGCCCGGCGAACAAACCGGAGTGACTCTTCTGTTGCACCACGGCAATACCCGGCACATCCTTACTTATCTGGGAGTGATCGAGAAGTTGAACGCTGCGGAGATCGATTTGTCGTTTTTGGCTTCCAGCCGCCACTTCCACATCTCCTCCCTCTTTCTTCAAAAGGGCTTGCAGTCCGATCTTCCCAGGCTATGCCACGAATTGAAGCAGCGCGGCCTGACGCTTTCTCTAGATACGAACGACGATCCCAACGACACATGGGGCGATCCACTGGACGAGTTACTTGATCTGGTGGATGTGCTGTTGCCCAACGAAGAGGAGGCCAAACGCATCACGGCAACCAGCGATCTGGATACGGCGATAGGCATACTCGCGCGACGTGTGCCGATAGTCGCGGTGAAATGTGGGTCGCGCGGTTCCATTGTTCAGAGTGGCAACGGCCGATGGGCCGTAGATCCTCTACCAGTGAATCCGGTAGACACCATCGGGGCCGGCGACAGCTTTAATGCGGGCTTTCTGAAGAGCTACATCGCCGGGTTTTCACCGCAAGAATGTGCAGCCGCGGGTAACGCCGCAGCAGCATTTTCCACGTTGCGTTCGGGTGGAACAGAGGCGTTCCGCGATTCGGCCCTGCTTCGTGATTTTTTGCAGCAGCACGCCACGATCCTCAGCGCGTAACGCTCAGCTCGCAGCCGGCGCCCATTTTGGGGCATCCGTCAGGTGTTGGAGCCCTTGCAGGATCTAGACGACTATGACTTCCACGCCTGCACTGCGTAGCGTGTCCGCATCAGCCGGAGAGACGCCGTTGTCCGTGATGACTGCGTGAATGGCGGCTGGCGGCACAATCAAGGCTAGACTCCTGCGGCTGAACTTCGTGGAGTCACATACAGCGACCACTTTCCGTGAGACTCGCACCATGGCCCGGTTGACCCTTGATTCAAGCACATTGGGAGTCATGATACCGATCACCGGATCGAAACCGTCCACCCCAAGGAAAAGGATGTCGGCGTGGATTTCACGTAGCATGTCTTCAGCCGGAGGACCTACAAGCGAGTAGGAATTTCGCCGCAGAATGCCTCCGGTAAGCATTACTTCGAAGTTTGTGTTGGTAAGCTCGCCGGCGATATTGACCGCATTGGTGATCACCGTGAGACTCGTGAAGCTCCGAAGTGCGCGAGCGATCATTGTAGTGGTGCTCCCTGAATCGAGCAGAACGCACTGTTGCTCGCTCACCATCCTTGCGGCGGCCTCAGCGATGCGCTGCTTCTCCTGCAGATGATGCTGCGCCTTCTCAGTCAGGGTGGGATCCAGGAGAGCACTACTATTAGGCGAGAGCGCTCCTCCATGGGTCCGCTGCAGGAGCCCACGGTCCTCCAAATACGAGAGATCCTTTCTGATTGTGATACGGGAGATACCCAGAGCATCCGAAAGCTCCGATACGAGCACGCGTCCATCGCGCTTGATAGTGGCGAGGACATGTTGACGACGCTCCTCGATGAGCATCGAGTTGCTATCCAAAGCTCTTTTTTTCCGTTTCGCGCTCACACCGGCTCTCTGGTTTAAGTGTGTTTGCTGCATTCGGGCCATCTTCCATCGCTGCGAAGCTAAAAATAACACGTCTGATCAGTTTCGTTTTGGAACCTGCTCGCCCCGCCACCAGCCGGTCCCGAAGCTTGACCAAGCTTTCGAAAATGCATATAAAAGCTAATCAAGCGAAGATATCCGAAATAGAATCAGAATGTCGGGAGCCCTTATTCCGATAATGACGCTCATAAGAAGGTATGAGGATGCATCTTCTCAATAGACCGTTCACGTGCACAGTTTTCTACGCTTTCTCGGCGCTTTCGCTGTATGGTCAAGCCTCATCAGGACAGCCAGCCAAGCTGTCGATAAGGGCCAACGAGGCGGACGGAGGCTACAGCATATCCATTCCGGGGGCCTCCCAGCCGATATTGCAGGCAAGCTCTGCGATCAAGGTAAACGGAACCTGGCTCAAAGCGTCGGATTATCCCAGGCATACGGTCTCTCGACAAACCGCTTCGGGCGAGTTAGGCCCATCGGAAGATTGGGTCATCACGTACACAGGACGCAAGGATGCACCCGACGTGTTGGTCAGCCTGCGTGCTTACGAGAATCAACCCTTCGGGGAAGTCCAGGTCTCGGTGAGGAATACAACGTCAAAGCGTCTGCAAGTGGAAGAGATTCGGGCAGTGGACGGTGGGGCTGATTCACTGAATCTTGGAGGATCGCATGCAGACGAGCGCGTACTTTCGGACAGCTTCAGCGAAGACCGGCCGGCTATGAAGATCCACGATTTCACCGACCCGGTGCATGGCATGCGCCGCGGCGTGGGGAGCCAGATCGTTTACAACCTGACCAACCATCGCAGCTGGTTTGCCGGCGCCCTTACGTCGGATAAGTTCCTTACGGTCCTTCGGCTGCATGTCTCCCCCGATGCCCCGCAGAAGCTAGTCTCCTATGAGATCGATGCAACGGGAACCACTGAATTGCTGGACGAGAATTCCCTGAAGAATTCGCAGCCGCAGGACCACGTCATGCTAAGCCTGCCTGTGGAGCCGGGAGCGACGTTGAGCTCGGAGCGCTTGCTATTCGGTGTCGGCGACGATCCCATCAATCAGCTCCAAACCTACGGTCGCTTAATTCGCGATCTGCACCATGCGCGGGTGACGGCGCCTGTCGCCCTCGGCTGGTGGAGCTGGACCGCTTACTATTTCGGGCTTAACGAAGGCACCGCCCTCACCAATGCGCTCTGGCTCGCACAGAACCTCAAGGCTTACGGGTATACATTCTTTCATATTGATGAGGGATATCAGTTTGCTCGCGGCGAATACACCACTCCTGATGCCGATCTGTTCCCGCATGGCCTGGCAACCCTGGAGCGGAAGGTGACGAACCTCGGGCTGACCCCGGGAATATGGACCGCGCCGTTTGAGGTTTCGGAGCGCTCCTGGGTCTTCACAAATCATCCCGAATGGCTGGTAAAGAATGCCAAAGACGAGCCGATTCACATCGGAACGGTATCGCACAGCAAGGACCAGCTTTATGCCCTCGACACTACAAATCCCGGTGCACAACAGTACCTGCGCAAGACCTACACGACTCTCACCAAGGTCTGGAACCTTCGTTACATCAAGCTGGACTTCATGGAGGACAGCGCAGTCGAGGGCTTCCATTACCGGCCGAATACCACCGCGCTTGAGGCGCAGCGCATCGGTCTCAAAACCATCCGTGATGCGGTAGGGGATTCCGTCCTGCTGGACAAAGATGGCTCTGAGATGTTGAATCCGGTAGGCATTGTCGATATGGGCCGGATTTCGCAGGACACGGGGCACTCCTTTTCGGCCAGCAAGGACGCGGCTACCGGTATTGCCGCACGATTCTTCATGAACCGCAACTATTTCGTCGCCGACCCGGACGCATTCAGCGCCTCCACCCAGACCGTGGACGATCAAGCATGGCATGGCGGCACAAAGCCACTGTCCTCCGATGAAGCGATGGTTTCCGTAGTGCTTTCCGCCGTGTCCGGAGGCATGTTCGAAATAGGGGATGACCTGCCGACGCTCGGAAGATCGCCGGACCGGCTCGCCTGGCTGAAGAACCGTGACCTGCTCGATATGGTCCATCTCGGACGTGCGGCAAAGCCGCTTGACCTGATGACCTATCGGAAGGAAAATCTCCAACCGAGCATTTTCGTGCTGAAAGAAAGCACCCGCCAAACGATGATTGCGATCTTCAACTGGACAGAGTCGCCCCGCAGCCACGATCTACCGCTCACCCAACTCGGGCTAGACGAGCGTCACGCGTATGAGGTCACCCAAGTGCTGGCGCCGGAATCATCATCGTTCAAGGTCGACCGCACCCTCCATGTGACCCAGCCTGCGCATTCCGTGCGGCTTCTGAAGCTGATAGATACCACAGCGCGGGCCCAGGCTCCGGTCGCGAAGATCCTCACCTCGACAGCAATCAGCACCGGCACGGATGCCGAGTTCACCGCGGCAGGCGAAAGCGACGATAACCCGGTCTTGATGTACCGCTGGGATTTCGGAGACGGCACGACCGCGGAGGGCAAGCATGTAACACATGCTTTTACCCGGCCGGGCAACTACGATGTGGCTCTAACCGCGGTGGGACTGAGCGAAGTATCGGCGAAGGCAAAGGTTTCCATTTCAGTCACAGGCTCCATGTCAACTAGATTCCATCCGGAGACTCAGCGCAGGCTAAGTCCTGATGCGCAGTAAGACTTAAGGCCGAGCCTTCTAACTTCAGCAGCAAGGATACTGATAACTATGACCACGACCGGCGCTGCTGCTGGACCGCCTACCCTCAGACGTTCTCTCAAGCTTTGGAACCTGATCGTCTACGGCATCATCATCATTCAACCGACTGCGCCGATGGGCATCTATGGCGTGGTCAGCAATGTGGGTGGCGGTCATGTCGTCTCGGCCATTCTCTTTGGCATGGTAGCGATGATTTTCACGGCTGTGAGTTATGGCCGCATGGCAAGGGTATATCCCAGTGCAGGATCGGCTTATACATACGTGAGTGGCGAGATCAACCCGCTTGCGGGCTATCTCGTCGGTTGGTCCATGCTCATGGATTACTTGTTGAACCCGATCATCTGCGCGATCTGGTGTAGTGCTGCCGCCGCCAACATTCTCCCACAGGTGCCTTATGCCGCCTGGGCAACGGCCATCGTGGTACTGTTCACCGGGCTTAACCTGTTCGGGGTTCAAATCTCCGGCCGCGTCAACACGGCGCTCGCTATTGGCATGAGCGTGGTCGTTGTTGCCGTTCTGGCGTACGGTATTCGTTACATCGCGTCGGTCGTTCGTCCGGTTGGCGGGGAGTTTCTGCTGCCTTTCTATAACCCGTCGACCTTCCATCCATCTTCGTTCTTTCGTGCTACCTCGATTTCTGTTCTTACCTACATCGGGTTCGATGGCATTTCCACGATGTCTGAAGAGGTCGAGAACCCTCGCCGTAACATTCTTCTCGCAACCGTGCTGACGTGCGCGGTGATCGGGGTTATTTCCGCAGCCGAGGTCTATATGGCCCAGCTTGCGCTACCTTATCGCCATCCATTTCCCGCCGACATCCTGGACACTGCATACGTATACGTCGCGGGTGTAATCGGAGGCAAGCCACTCTTCCATCTCCTCAATGCAACGCTCTTGATTGCGAACCTCGGTTCTGGGATCGCGGCGCAGTTTGGCGCATCGCGTTTGCTTTACGGGATGGGCCGCACGAACGCGCTCCCAAGCAAAATCTTTGCCAAGATCGATCCGAGAACATCCATTCCTCGAAATAATGTGCTTCTGGTCGGCCTCTGCACCTTGGTTGGCGTCTTCTTGCTGACTTATGAGCGAGGGTCTGAGCTGTTGAATTTTGGGGCTTTTATCGCCTTCATCTGCGTAAATCTCGCAGCACTCATCCACTACCGCTTCCGCTCTTCAGAAAAGGTTCTTTTCCCCGCCGCCATTCCCGTGGTGGGCATCGTCGTTTGCACCTTCATCTGGCTAAACCTGGGGCATAGTGCTCAAATTTGCGGAGTTCTCTGGATGGCCGTGGGGTTGGCGCTTTACTGGTTCAGACGCCACCTGCAAACCAGCGCTGTCCCTCTTCCATAGTCAATTCCCGGAAAGGGGAAGCGGGTCAGCTGGTCTGTCAAGCAGGCAATATCGAAAAATCAGCGCGCGTAACGATCCTTTCATGAGAGTTGGTTTGGCAAGCAGTTCAGCTGCCCGGGGCAGGTTCCGCGCATGCCCTCCACATCACAGCGGCACGGCCGAACGGCAGGCTGCCGAAGGCTAGGATTAATGCAGGAGCTCCTCTAGACGTAAGGGATAAGTTCGGCTCACGCGCAGCGCCTTGCCGTCGCGCAGCGTTAGAACTGCATCTCGATTTGCTGAATGGTCCACGTGAACAATCCGCTCCACCTGGACGATCGCTCATCGCAAAATTGCGGAAGTTCGTCATTTGCGACTTTCCGTCCACGTTGAAACAACGTTAGGTTTGTTGCTGAAACGTCTCTTCCATCGCACGAAGGCTTAGCAGGCTGCGGAAAAAGGTCGAAGAGAGTGCGAAAACAGTTCCCTCAGCGGCTAAAGCCGATCAAGTTTTCAAGCAGTTGCGGCACGACTGAAGTCGCACCCTGATACAAAGCCATAATTTTTCCGCAGCCTGTTAGAGCGTCGCGGGTTGTGCACAGCTTCCCCGAAGGCGGTTCGCGAAGGAAGCTGCGCCATTTCGGTGACCCCCCGGGCAGAGGCGGCGTCGCGTGCGGGACACGAGGCTATTACGAAACGCGGTTGAAGTTTGGGCTCGCAGGCAGCTACTATTTATACCCGGAATCCCAATTTCGATTCGTCGAGGTTGGAATCACTATGCAGCAAGGGACCTTACACTTCATTTCAGGACGGCTTGCAGCAGGCAAGACGACCCTCGCCCGCGAACTCGCTGCCGAATATCACGCGGTCCTAATCTCGGAGGATGTGTGGCTCTCGAAGCTATCTGATGGGATCTCATCCTTTGACGATTATCTGAAGTGGTCCCGGCGGTGCCGGTCCGTCATGGGTCCTCTCATCATGGACATGCTGAGAGCTGGAGTCTGCGTTGTACTTGATTTCGCAGGGAACAGGGTTACTGAACGTGCATGGGCGCGTAATTTGTCCGAAGGAGCCGGGAGTTCTCATATTCTCCACTTTCTGGACGTCGGCGAAGAGGAGTGTCTACGTCGTCTCCTGGTCCGCAACGACCGCAAACCGGAAGGCCTCTATTTCGCCAGTACAACAGAAGCGGAGTTCAGGGCCATTTGTAAATACTTTCAGGTTCCGACTCCCGAAGAAGGCCTGAATATCACTACCCATGGCAACGGAAGCGCTTTATCACACCAGATAGAGCACCGCGACGGAATGCACGATCCCAAATCCTGAAAGCATCCGCCAGAGCAATTGCATCCGTTTTACCTCGTTCCGCTCCGCAAGGCGCTTCCTGCCCGGATGGCATAATATCGGTGAGTGAATTTCACCTTCATCGTGAACATAACCATCACCAGCACCTTCCCCTGTGGCGGCTCTCCATCCCAATGAAGATTACAAGACTCGAACCATTCATTCTCCATGCGCCGGTCACTCGCGAGAGGATCGCCGACAGCACGCACACCCTCACTCACTGGGGTGCACCCGGTGTTGCCATTCACACCGATACCGGGCTGGTGGGATATGGATTTTCCGGAACGCATGCCCATCTTGCGACAGACCGGCTCATCGTCGACTGCATCGTGCACAGTTTTGGGCCGCTGCTGATTGAGGAGGATCCCCGCGAGGTCCTCTGGATCTGGGAAAAGCTGCATAAGCGGGCGGAAATCTCCTGGGTAGGCCGCGCCGGCATCACCCATCTTGCTTTGGGCGCCATCGATTTGGCCCTGTGGGATCTGAAAGCCAAGGATGCCGGCGTACCGCTTTGGAGGCTGCTTGGCGGTTCGGCGGCGAAGCATGTGGAGGCCTACAACACCGATGGCGGCTGGCTGAACTGGCCCCTCGAAACGATGGTGGCAGACTGTCGCAGACTCGTAGAAGAAGAGGGCTACCGCGCGGTGAAGCTCAAGGTAGGCGGAGCAAGCGCTCGCGAAGACCTGCGCCGGGTGGAAGCTGTGCGCAAGGCGCTCGGGCCGGATGTGAGGATAATGACTGACGCCAATGGACGATGGACTTTGCCGCAGGCGATCCAGACAGCAAGCCGGCTGGTGGATTTCGATATCACCTGGATCGAAGAGCCGATCTACTTCGATGATGTAGAGGGTCAGCGGCGCCTGGCCGAGACGATTCAGACGCCGATCGCGCTGGGAGAACAGCTTTACTCGCGCTCGCATTTTCGCGATTTCATTCACGCGGGCGCGGTTCATTACGTGCAGCCGGACGCGGTGCGTCTCGCCGGGATCACCGAATTCTGGCAGGTCGCCGACCTGGCCCACTGCTATAGCCTGCCGGTGGCGCCGACACGTAGGCGACATGTGCCAAGTTCATCAGCATCTTTGTTTCGCTCATCCCGCGTGTTCCCTGCTCGAGTACATTCCCTGGCTCCGGGAGTGGATGGATGAACCTGCCAGGATCGACAGAGGCCGCTATATCGCACCTGACACTCCCGGCGCGAGCACTACACCTAACCACCGGGCCTTCGAGGAGATCAACAGGCTCTGAAGCGGCTGCATGCTTACTTCAACTGTTGCGTGTCTTTCATCGTGAGTGGAGTTCCGTCCCGCGATTGAATGCTGACGTTTTCGAGTTTCAAAGCCTGTGCGTACCGAATGGCTCCGGCATGCTGGGCCTCAAGCCTGATGTCCTTCAGCGTGAAATGCTCCAGCGGAGCGTCGGCAGAACCGCTCATGGAGATCGCGGTTCCTAATCCCGTCCCGTGAATATGCTCGAAAGTCACGGAGCGGAAGTGAGGGATTCCCTTTCCCGGAGCGACAGGAGTCTGCGAGAGTATGCCAGTAATCCGGAATCGAGGAAAGCCCGGGCGGCAGGTTGTTTTCAATGCCGGGAGGGATTACAGGCGTGCTGAATGCAGGAAAGTAGTTCAGGTCCACCATGATCCCAATCTTTACGCCCTGCATCTGTACTCCCCTTACGCGGATGTTGCGTGTCCAGCCTCCGCGCGTGTGCGTGGACTTGAAGTAAATCCCGTACCGAACGCCCCCCAACACAGTGAGATTCGAAACCCGCACGTTCTTGAATCCCCCGGCCGTGTCGCTGCCGATGGCAAAGCCCGATATGCCTTGGCGAACGATGCAGTCACGTATGACCACATCTTCGGTAGGCTTGTCGACACGCAATCCATCCGCGTTCATGCCCGCCTTAAGGCAGATGCCATCGTCATTGTTGGAAATATCGACCCGCTGGACCAGGATGTGCCGGGAAGAATCGACATCGACGCCATCCGTGCTCGGGCCGCGGCCCTGAATCGGATCATTGTCGCGGATGGTTAGCCCGCTGATAGCCACATGGGACGAGTAGCAGATATGAACGGTCCAGAATGCCGAGCGCCGCAGCAGCAGGCCGCCTCCTATCCGCACCTGGCGCGACCGATAGACCTGAATCAGTTCAGGCCGCTGCACATCGTAGTCAACAGCCCAGCGGAGTTTTCGCGCCTCGTAGGCGGGTACCCGGCTCCAGAAGAGATCCCACCACCTCTTGCCATTTCCGTCGATTGTCCCCCGGCCTTCGACCGACACATCCGTTTGCCGGTTGACATTGAGCAGCGCCGCGGGCCACTGCATCTCCACCCCAGCCGCCCGGGTGTGGATACGGGGATAAGCAGAGGCATCCGAAACCCCCAGAAGGGTCACGCCCTTACCGACGATCAGGTGCGTATGAGATTTCACGAAGAGTGAGCCCGTCAGATAGACCCCGGGACGAAAAACAACGTATCCGCCCCCCGCGTCCCCCGCAGCATCGAGCGCCCTCTGAAGCGACGCGGTATCGAGCGTACTTCCATCGCCCGCCGCGCCATAATCGCCGACGTGGAAAGTTCGCGACGCGAGCGCCGGCCGGGAAACGATCACGAAAAGAAGAACCAGAAGAGGCCAGATCATGACAGACTTGTCCAAATTAGAGCCTCTTCGTTTCTAAGGCAGTTTAGGAAATACTGTAGTCTTTTCCAATTTGCTCGAGGCCGCCGCTCCCTGCTGGTCGCGTCGGCTTGGCAATAGTGGCTTCGGTCTATACCATTTCCTAAACTGCCGCAGCGCACAACCGGGTGCCCTAGGCTCGCGAAGCTAGCCTTTTTTCCCGAGCTACAAGCAATTCTTGGCGCCGCCGGCGTGATTAGAATGCTCTCCATCGAGATTTGTGGAATCCCACATCTGACGCAAAGAACGCGCCAGATATGTGGCACCCAGGATTTGTTGAAAGGAGAGGCTTCAAGAACCAAAAGTTCTCGCACACTTTGAATTTAGAACACTAGCTTGCCGGCAAACTGTGCAATGCGAGGCTGATAAGTGCCGGTGCTGGTGATGCTTCCAAATCCGCCTCCCGAAACCGATGCCTTTGGATCTCCCAGCTGGGTGTGGTTCAGAACGTTGAAGTACTCCGCTCTTAGCTCGCAGTGAAACTTCCCTTCCACGCTAATGGACCGCATTAGTCCCGCGTCCCAGTCCACATAATTCGGGCCGCGTAAAGAGTTTTTCCCCATATCTCCAAATGTTCCCGTGGCGGGGAGCGCAAAGGCGCCCGGATTCAGCCAATTCACACAGGGATGGGTATGGCAGGCTCCTGCACCGTATGCCGGCTGCCCGGTCAGGACAGCTCGATCCTGGAGTAGACCTGTCTGCGAGACATCCTCGCCCGCTACCACGGAGAGCGGATCCCCGGACTGCGCCTGAACGATGCCGGTGGTTGACCACCCGTTGAGGAGGGAGCGAACCCATCCTGGCGCAGAATAGATTCCAGGCAGGGTATACACGTAGGAGCCGGAAAAAACATTCCTGTGATCGAAGTCCGACGGGCCAATATCCAGCGCTTTGAAATGCGGGAAATAACTGGGATAGACATACGACTGACTAGGATTCAGGTCCGAATCATTACCGAGCGAAACGAGCGGAATGTTATCCATCGTTTTGGACCATGTGTAATTCGCAAGCAGCGTGAGCCCCTTCGCGACCTGCCTCTGTAGTGTGCCCTGCAGGGAGTTATAGCTGGAATTACCGCCCATGTTCGCTTCGGTGATGTTCGAATATCCATGGTAGATTCGCCGCTGGTTTGTTGTCAGATTACTTCCAGGGATGTAGACGGCTGGGTTCAACTCAAGATCTGTCACCAAATGGCTGGAATGCGATCCCACATAAGCCAGCCGCGCCAGGAGCGTTGGCGTGATCTGGTGTTCGGCTATGAGATTCCAGTCGTAGCTTACAGGAACCTTGAAATTACCCGATGGGTCATAGGTCGCAACCTGCACCGGACTCGGAAAAGGCACATTCGAGGGAACGGGAAACGGAAACGGGAAAGGATTGTCGATGCCCTGATACGGATTGCTGAACGGCCCCTGGGGATTGATCAGGGAAACCGAGTAGGAGAAGGGCGTGAGAGCAGCCGTGCTGCTATTGAAGATGCCGGGAAGCCGCGAGTCGTAAAAACTGCCTGCTCCGCCGCGCAGAATAGTCTTGCCGTTTCCATCGGGATCGAAGGCGAATCCCACGCGTGGCATCAGGTCGTGAAAGACGGGATGGACTCCCTGCGCGGGAACTCCCGCGTCCCCCGGAAACAGCAGGCCTGACGGCGCATTGGTATAGACCTGCGACACGCGGCCGGCAGCGTAAGCCGCCGGGTTAAACTGTTCCAGCCGGTGCTCGATTTCGGACCAGGGATAGAAAGGCTCGTACCTCAGGCCGTAATTCAGCGTCAGCCGCGGTGATATTTTCCACGTGTCCTGTCCGTAGAATCCGAGGAAGTGACCTCGGTTGTCCAAGCGGTCCCCGTTTCCCTGAGTAAAACCGTACAGATATCCGAGTTGCAGGCTGGCAAGAGCGTAGCCAGTGCCGTTTGAATTGAAGGTGAAGCTCCCGAATTCGTTGTATTCGGCGTTGATATCGAACTTGCTCAGCTCCGCGTGGACGCCGAAAGCCATGCTGTGCTTTCCCTTTGTCCAGTGGAAGTCATCCGCCAGGGTGTAATTGTTCCGTTGAAATACCGATAGCGGCGAGCCGGTGATATTGAAAAACCCTGTGGCGCTGATCTGTTGAATTGCGGATTGCGGTGGTTGATAGATATTGACACCAAAGGTTGCCGCATCTGGTGAGTTAGTTGGAGGGCTCCGGGTAGATATCTCCCGCGCGTAGTTCACCACGAGATTATTCAACAGACTCGGTGTAAACACATGCGATTCTGAAAGCAGCGCGCTCTGAAAGCGAATGTTGGACGGCGAGGTGTAGGTCAGCAGATTTGTAGAATCCAGAACACCGGCATTGTTGAAGTCGTTGTAGTAGTAGTGGCCAAAGAGGTGGTCGCTCTGCCCGATGTTCTGATCGACGCGGCCAAGAAACTCATTAAAGGCTTGAACGGTGGGCTGCTGGTAAAACACCTCTCCGTTCCCACTCGCCGCGGGCAGATACTTTTCCAGCGCCACAGCCGCCGGATCGAAATCAGATGCGGGAATCCGGTTGTTCGGGTAGGGCTTTCCAGAGTGCGGATTGTAGATCTGAACGGCTTTGCCCAGCGGATTGTCCGGATTGGAAGCGTTGAGAAGAGCGGAGAAGTCGCCATTCCGGTTCGCGGCTGTAGGCACAAACGCGCTCGTCCCGCCGACCTTGTCGTGGATTTGCGTGTGCTGATAGCCGAAGAAGAAGAACGTCTGTTTCCCGCTCGCTATGTGCGGGATGATGACCGGTCCGCCGATGGTACCGCCGAACTGGTGCCGTTTGAGCGGATCCACCTGGGTTGCGAAGTAGTCCCGCGCATCGAACAATCCGTTGCGCAAATACTCGAATGCATCTCCGTGAAAAGACTTGCCGCCGGACCGGGTCACGATGTTCACCACCGCTCCAGCGTTCTGGCCGTATTCGGCGTTGTAGTTACTAGTCTGAACGCTGAACTCCTGAAGAGCGTCGGGGAATGGAAACGGGGCGTTAACATTCGTGTATTCGTCCACATTGTTGCCGCCATTGAGCAGGAAATTAGTCTGGTCGGAACGCGAGCCGTTCGCCGAAGCGGTGACAGCTACGGGAAACGTCTTCGTGGTCCCTTCATTCGCTCCGTCGCCTGGCGCCGCAACGACTCCGGCAACAAGCGTCGTAAGCTGCGCCGCGTTCCGCCCGTTGAGCGGCAGGTTGTTCACCTGCTCCTGGGCCACGACCTGCGACAGAGTACCCGTGCTGGTGTCAACCTGCGGCGCATTGCCGTTGACCGTTACGGTATTCGATGAAGAGCCGACCTGGAGAGCGACATTGATGGTGAGCGCCTGATTGGCTTGAAGGACGATTCCCGTCCGAGTGTACGTCGCGAAGCCCGCCGCGCTGACGGTCAGGTTGTATTGCGTCGGAAGCAGCGACGGAAAAACAAATGAGCCGCTGGAGTTCGACACTGCCCTTATGTTTGTTCCGGTTTTTGTTTGCGT
Source organism: uncultured Acidobacteriaceae bacterium (assembly GCA_963705665.1). Lineage (GTDB taxonomy): Bacteria > Acidobacteriota > Terriglobia > Terriglobales > Acidobacteriaceae > PALSA-350. The sequence goes on from CAVPKQ010000036.1 coordinate 66,948, forward strand.
GGCCGTGACCGCGGCCGAGGGTACGATGGCTCCCGACGGGTCGGTTACGGTTCCCGTAATGGATCCGAAGCCCTGGGCTTCTGCATTCGATCCGCTCATGAACAGCAGTGCGGCGCCGAACAGCGCAGTCGCAACACGGAGCGAATTGACCGGGGAATTGTTTGTCATCGTGGACCTCCGCCGGTCTGCCCGTTCGTTTCGGGTCACTCGCCGGCTCATCTTTCAAAACGTGACAAAGGCTAATCCTCCCTGCATTGAGTGATCCAATAGTTTTTCTCAACGATATTCATCGCTCTTCTCAATGATTCGCACATCTATAAGATCGATCACAATTTGCAGGAATATGAATGACTCCTGAACAGCCATTCCTGATAAATTTTGGCGAGTCCGCCAGCTGCCTTATCGCGGACGGGTTCTTACTTCAGGAGTCTTACCTATGTACGTCAGGCAATTCAGCGAAGGCGAGTCTTTCCGTTGCGCCGGCAACGACCTTGTGATGCTGCTCCCTCGGGATGTTACCGCCGCCTGCGAGGCGGTGTTGCAGATGGTGCGGCCCGGCGGCGCCACGCCCCCGAACAGCCACGACACATTTATGCAGATCTATCTCATCTGGAGCGGAGAGGGAGAGGTGTTCATCGGCTCCGATTCCAGGAAAGTCACCGCGCCCGCGGTCGCCTTTATTCCGCCGCGCACCGAACACTGGGTTACCAACACGCTTCAGGATCGGGAACTTCACTATCTCTATGTTAGCGTCTGGCCTGAGGGTATTCCGCAGCAAGAGGCCGAGGGCGGCTGGAAGCAGGTCTACGCGGGAATTATCGACACTTATGCCAGCCGCGGGTTTCCTGTTGACGGTGTGAAGTAACTCAGGGAAGAGTCTGACGATGCAAATTACAGAGGTTGCCATCAGTGTCATCGCGAATCCGGCGAGCGGCATGGTCACAGCCGGCATCAAAGGCGGCAAAGCCGCGCACGATATCGTTTTTCTTCAGGTAAGGACGGACGCCGGCCTGGAAGGCAATGCTTTTGCCTGGGGCGGCCGCAGCGGACTGGCGACCGCCCATCTGATCGCGAGCATCATCCGCCCCCTGCTCATTGGCGAAGATCCACTGAACCGCGAGCAACTCTGGCAGTCGGTGCGCCGCATGGACCGCTGGTGGGGCTTTCTTCCTATTTACGCGCACGGCCCCATCGATGTGGCGCTTTGGGATATTGGCGCGAAGGCCGCCGGTCTTCCGCTCTATCGATTCCTCGGGGCTTACCGCAATCGCCTGCCAGCGTATGCGAGCTCTCTGATCCTGCCGACGGTCGACGCCTTTGTGCAGCAGGCGAAGGAGTACCGCTCGATGGGCTATGGCGCATACAAGATCCACCCATGGGGAGATCCGCGCCGCGATGTGGAAGCGTATCGCGCACTGCGTTCTGAATTGGGTAACGATATGGTGCTGATGACGGATCCGGTGGGTGGTTACAACCAGCAACAGGCGCTCAGAATCGGCCGCGAATTGGAACGCCTGAATTACTACTGGTTTGAGGAGCCGCTCTCGGACTATGACATCTACGGCTATCAAGATCTCTGCCGCGCACTCGATATTCCCATCGCCGGTGTCGAGTCGACGCCCGGCGGCCTGTTCGGGACTACTCAGTACCTGACCCAGCGTGCGGTGGATATCGTACGCAGCGACGTTTCATGGAAGGGGGGCGTGACCGGCCTGATGAAAACAGCGGCGCTCTGCGAGGCCTTCGGCGTCAACTGCGAGATCCACACCACAACCAACGCGCTGCTGGATTACGCAAACCTTCACGTAAGCTGCGCGATTCAGAACTGCGAATACTTCGAGGTGCTGATCCCGCAGGAGCCATTCTCCTTCGGAGTGCGCAATCCCATCCGCATCGACGCCGACGGATTCGTCACGGTTCCCGAAACGCCCGGCCTGGGCGCCGAGATCGACTACGATCTCGTGGAAAACCACCTTATATGCCGGGTTTAAGCAGGACCAGAGTTGTTCAAATTAGGGTTCCTTCGTTTCAGGTGTGAAATCCAAGGGCAACAAATTTCGTGAATAAATTCACGGAAATCGCCGCAGCCGGCAAACCGCAGATCTCTCCACTCCGCTTCGCTCCGGTCGAGATGACAAAGGAAGGTGTAATTGCCAACCGAGCCTTCTTCAACCCGATTTTCATCCTCCTGGGTGGGCCCCCATCCCCATGTACACTCCGGTCGAGATGACAAAGTTGCGATGCTCCGCGCCTTTGTATTCGTCTTCTGCTTTTCTTTCTGTCATTCCCGCAGGGATCTGCTTGGGTTCAAAATCCAAGGGCAACAAATTTCGTGGATAAATTCACGGAAATCGCCGCAGCCGGCAAACCGCAGATCTCTCCACTCCGCTTCGCTCCGGTCGAGATGACAAAGGAAGGTGTAATTGCCAACCGAGCCTTCTTCAACCCGATTTTCATCCTCCTGGGTGGGCCCCCATCCCCATGTACACTCCGGTCGAGATGACAAAGTTGCGATGCTCCGCGCCTTTGTATTCGTCTTCTGCTTTTCTTTCTGTCATTCCCGCAGGGATCTGCTTGGGTTCAAAATCCAAGGGCAACAAATTTCGTGGATAAATTCACGGAAATCGCCGCAGCCGGCAAACCGCAGATCTCTCCACTCCGCTTCGCTCCGGTCGAGATGACAAAGGAAGGTGTAATTGCCAACCGAGCCTTCTTCAACCCGATTTTCATCCTCCTGGGTGGGCCCCCATCCCCATGTACACTCCGGTCGAGATGACAAAGTTGCGATGCTCCGCGCCTTTGTATTCGCAGTTGCTTTTCTTTCTGTCATTCCCGCAGGGAATCTGCTTCTGCCCTTCAAACATTGGATTCGGGCGCAAAAGATCGACCGAGTACGCCGAAAAGCAGATTCCCTGCGGGAATGACAGAAAGAAAAGCAACTGCGACACTATCGAGATTTGTGGAATCCCACGTCCGAGAATCCGGACGTGGGGCACCCAAGATTTGGTTGGGTTTCTGGATAGGTCTTAAGCGAGACCGCGGGCAACTATCTCATCTCGAAGCTGCAGGATGGATTTGCCTGCCAGGCCCTTCGCGAGCCGGTTCGCGAAGGTCTGAATCGAACGCGGAAGAAGGGGCGCTCTGGGCAGGGCCAGCGCCAGTTCGCGCTGCATGGGAAAGCCGCGAATCCGCAGCGCGCGCAGCATGGCTCCCTGCGTTCCGGCCACGCTGCAGTAGGGCAGGACGCCGGCTCCGAGTCCAGCGCGCACAAGCGATTTGATGGCTTCGATATTCTCCATCTCCATGGTGATGCGAGGGCTGACGCCCATGGCTGAGAAATGCTTCTCAAGCTCCGCCTGCATCGCCGAGCCCTGCAAGTAGGAGATGAACGGGATTTCGCAGATCTGCTGCGGCTCGATGGTGTCCTTCGCCGCCAGGGGATGATTGCTGCTCACGATATACACCAGCTCTTCATGCAGAATGGGAAGAATCTCAATGGAGTAAGAAGGCGGCATCGGCTGCATCACAACCGCGAGATCAAGCTTCTGCTGGTGGACCGCGTATGCCAGGTTCTCACTTGAGTCCGTCGTGACGATCAACTCGATTTGCGGATATTTCCGCTGGTAGGCGGCCAGGATCTTCGGCAGCCGGTAGGTGACGGTGGTGGCTCCCGATCCCAGGCGAATCGTCCCGCGCTCCATCCGCCCCAACTCCCGCACTGCCATCTCGGCGTTCTTGATTTCCCGGAAGATCCGCTCTACGTACTCGAGCAGCAATCGCCCGGCCTCATTGAGGTAGACGCGCCGTTTCGTACGGAGAAAGAGAGGCGTGTCCAGTTCCTCTTCCAATCGCTTCATATGCAAGCTGATGGTCGATTGCGAAAGATGGAGTTCCTGGCTGGCGCGGGTGAATCCGCCGGTTCTGGCGGCCTCGCGGAATACTCTGAGCTGCTGCAGATCCATTGAGAAAACCGATTATATGGACCCAATTTATGAATTGTCCAATGAGGTACGCTAGGTGTTAGGTTGTCCTTTGCCATGAAGTCCACTTCGGACCCAGAGATTTTTGAGGTCATTCGCGAGCGGCTCTTTACTCCCGTGCTGGGCGACATTCTCGACCGGGAAGGCCGATGGCATCAGTTCCTGCCGCAGCCCATCAAGCCCCTGCATCCGTCGCATCGCATTGTCGGGCGCGCCTTTCCCGTGCGCATTGCGGATATCACCGGACCGCAACCGCGTCCGTTCGGACGCCTTACCGAGGCGTTGGATGCGATCCAGCCGAACGAGATCTACATCGCCACCGGCGGCTCCATGAACTGCGCTGCATGGGGCGAGATCCTGACCGCTACGGCCCGGGCACGCGGCGCCGCCGGAGCTGTTATCGATGGCTTCCATCGCGATACGCCACGTGTTCTCGAGCAGAACTGGCCGGTCTTCAGCCGCGGCAGCTTCGCGCAGGATGCCGGTGTACGCTCCAGCGTGATGGATTACCGCTGCACGGTTGAAATCGGCGGCGTTCTCGTCGAGCCTGGCGATTTGGTCTTTGCCGACATTGACGGCGTGCTCATCATCCCGCGTGCTCTCGAGGAAAGAGTGATCCGGCTGGCGCTCGAGAAAGTCGCGGCGGAAAAGATTGTGCGAACTGAGATCGAAGCGGGCGCCGCCAGCACCGCCGTTTTCGATCGCTACGGAGTGCTCTAGAGTGACCGCCATGCTCTGCCGGCGCCTACAGATTCACGCTGCGGCAGGCGCACTCACCAAACCGGAACAATTGGGCCACCGGGAATACTTCATCATGTACAAGCACCAGAACACTCCAGCGCTCGAGCAGGGCTGCCGTGCCTGACCTGTCCCGTCTCGCCGACGCCTTCTCGCTCAGCGGCAATCTTGCTATCGTCACCGGCGGAGGCACAGGGCTTGGCTTCTCCATGGCCGCTTGCATGGCCGCTGCCGGCGCCCGGGTAGTCATCATCGGCCGCCGTCTGGATGTGCTCAGGCAGGCCGCCGAGCGTCTGGGGGCCGATGCTTTCGCAGAGCAGCACGACGTCACCGATGACAAGGGCGCCGGCGAGCTCATGGACCGCATCGCCACTCGCCACGGTCTGCCGACGATCCTGGTGAACAATGCCGGCACTCACGTAAAAAAACCAATCGAAAGCCACACTGTTACGGAATTTCGCGGGATTCTGGAGACGCAGGTAGAAGGTGCATTTTCCATGACCCGGGCCGCCGTTCCGCTCATGCGCGAGGCGCGCCGGGGCAGCGTGCTCTTTACCGCCTCGATGAGTTCTCTGATCGGCATGCCCAACATCGTCGCCTACTCCGCTGCTAAGAGCGCATATCTGGGCATGGTACGATCGCTGGCCAGCGAGCTCGGCCCGCACAATATCCGCGTCAACGCCATAGCGCCGGGGTGGATTGAGACTCCGATGCTGACCAAAGCGCTGGCGAACGATCCCGATCGACAGCAGAAGATTCTTGCACGCACACCGCAGCAGCGCTTCGGCAAGCCGGACGACATCGGCTGGGCCTCGGTCTATCTCAGCTCCCCGGCTGCTGCCTTCATTAACGGATCTGTCCTCGTCGTCGATGGTGGCGCGAGCATAGGTTTCTGAGTGCCCGCCGCCTCCGTTGGGCCTGCGGCCCACCCAAGGGGATGAAAATCGGGTTGAAGAAGGCTTGGTTGGCAATTAAACCCAGCTTTGTCATCTCGCCCGGAGTGAAGCGAAGTGGAGAGATCTGCGGTTTCCCACATCTGGCGCAAAAGAGCGCGCCAGATATGGGGCACCCAGGTTTTGCAGAACGATTTTCGAGAGAGCGAGAAAGAAAGAGCGAGTGCAATCCATTTAGAAGACGTAGCGCGCGCCCAGCTGCAGCACCCGCGGTGTGTTGGCCTGGCCAGTCGATACCCCGAACGAACTCGAGGTCGGGCTGACATTAGGGCTGCTGAATTGGGGATGGTTGAGTGCGTTATAGGCCTCGAACCGAAGCTGCAGCTTCGTGCTCTCCGTGACGCTGAGGTTCTTCAGAAGCGAGCAGTCCAGGTTGTTGGAGGGATCCGACCGCAGAGCATACAGCGGGAAGGTGCGGTAGTTGAAGTTGTTAGGCTGCACCACGTTTCCGTTCGCGTCTTTGGTCCGGGTGTCGAACACCGAAGTGTTAAACGCGTGCTGATAATTGTGGGCGGTGTTGTTAAAGTCGTGCCAGTTGCCGGTATAAATCACATTTCCCCAGCTGAGGGCTGTGCCCGACTCCCACATGTAGACCCCCGCCAGCTGCCAGCCGCCGATCAGCTCGTCGGTGAGACGATTCACGTCCTTGCCGATCCACCTGCCACTCCCAAACGGGAGGTCGTATGTTGCCGTGACGGCAAGGTGCTGCGGGAAGTCCGAAGTGCCGGTCCCATACCAGAGCGCGTCGCCCGTATTCAGCGGATTGGCGGCTGAGAGAAGGCGTGAATATTCGTAATTGACATTGGCCGTCAGCCCCGAAGAAAAGCGCTTGGTGAGGCGGGCGACCAGCATGTTCATGTTGGACGAAGCCACTGGAGTGAGTTGCTCGGCACTGGTGGATGAGTATTGCGGATACCGGTAATACAGGTTGCTGAGGGATATTTTATTGCTTGTGCCAATGCTACTGCCACTGATCAGCCCGTAGAACGGGTTAGCGACCGAAGCGTTATAGGTGTTGCTGACGACGGGGTCGTAGTAAGGCGAGTGGCTCAGCAGCGATACCGGAAAATAGTTCAGCGGAGCGCTGTACGACATGTGCACCTGATGATTGCCGATATACCCGATCTGCATCAGGAAGTTATGTCCGAGATCGTGCTGAATGTCGAAGCTCCAGCGGATGCTATACGCGGCCTTCGGATTCGGATTGGTAAAGAGGATCGTCTGCCCCAGGTAAGTATTGATGCCCTGACTGCTGCCGTAAGGCTGCTGAATAGGATTCAAGGAGGCCGGGAACGGATCGGAGAGCGTGGTGGCCGGCGTCAGCATATTGTTGTTGCTGGCGATGAAGGAATTGGCCACATTGTAGCCATACGACTGAGGCGTGGAGTAGTCGTTGAACGGGTTGTAAAACAAGCCCACGCCTGCCCGAAAGACCGTCTTTTCGTGCAGGGACTCCGGAGCGTAAGCGACTCCGACGCGCGGGCTCACATACATCGTCTGCGTGGAGTAGTTGCTGCGGTGGCCGGAAGCCGCGTAGACCAGGCCGCCGGTCGGCGAAAACGAACTCGGCACGGCGGGGTATTTGCCCTTATTAGCGGCAAAAGCTGCTTCGGCCGCGGTGGTAGCGCTGTTTACCGCAGAGGGATCGAAGCCGACGACGGCTCTGTTGTTGCTCTCGGTGATCGGCGTTTCGTGCTCCAGCCGCAGGCCGAAGTCAACGGTCATCTGCGGGGTAAGCTTCCAGTGGTCCTGCGCAAACCCCGCGAAATACCAGTTGTTGTACAAGTAGGAATCGTTGATATCGTATTCGCCGCTCATTGGCAGCCCAAGCATGAACTCCGCCAACGAGTCCGCGAACGGAGCAGCCGCAGCGTTGGTTCCTTTGGTCACCCAGTTGCCGGCAGAATTTGTGAAAGAAAAAGTGCCGGCCGAGTAACCCGGGATCTGCGAGGCCAGCTTGTTTAGACGGAGATCGGCGCCGACCTTCAGGGTATGCTTGTTCCACTCCTTCGTCAGATTGGTAAAGAGCTGATAATTCGCGAACTTCTCGCTGGTGCCTGGCTGCGTGCTGAGACTCGGAATATTAGCTCCGTCTGTGAATGAGATTCTCGGCATCGCCGGGGATCGAGACTCCGAGTTGACGTAAGACGGAAATCCGAGAGCCCCCGCATCGAAACCCTGGCTGGGGATCGCGCTATGCTGGAGCGTCCGCGAAAAGCCGAGACGCGTATCGAGAAAGAGCTTCGGAGAGAAGACGTAGATGTTATCGAGCATCCCGCCCCAGATATTGGTAATGCTCGAGGAGCCCTCCGCAAGGTTCGGGAAAACCCCGACTGAGGTCTGGTCGTTGTTGCTGCGGTGGATCTCGAAGGTGAGCTTATCGGCCTGGTTTACGTTGTAGTCCAGCCGCCCCTGGCTCGAGCGATAGTCGTAAATTGTCGGCGTGTTGGCTAGATAGTTGTTCTCTCCATCAGGCTTGGTGGTTGTGCCGCTGTAATTGGGCAGCGGAATGTATTTCAGGTAGGCTTGGGCAACCGGATTGACAGTCAGGCCGGCATTGGCGAAATCGTTTTGAGGAATCGCCTGCCGAACCACGTTCGTGCCCGACATACTGGAGTTGTAAGGATTGTAGAGCTGGTAGTTTTTGCTCACGCCCAGCAGAGCCGAGAAGTCCCCCGAGCGCTCTGCCTGGGTCGGTACCGATGTGATCGTCGTTCCCGGAGACTTCGTGCTGAAGCCTTCGTAGGCATAGAAAAAGAAAAGCTTATTGCGTCCGTTGTATACCTTCGGGATCCACACCGGGCCGCCGACGGCGGCGCCGAACTGGTTTTGATGCGTCGCTTGCGAGGTGGTGCTAAAGAACGGCTGCGCAGCCATCGCCGACGTTTCATAAAATTCGAGCAGCGATCCGTGAAAGTGGTTGGTGCCCCCCTTGGTGGTGATGTCCACTGTGCCACCCGAGGTGTCGCCGATCGAGGCATCGGAAGAAAAATCGTCCACGCGAACCTGGTCTACCGCATCGAGCATCGGGCTGAACGCCGCTACGCGTCCACTGTCCTCCATGTTGGGGGTACCGTTCAGCTCAATCTCATTGCTCTGCGAATTGCCTCCACCAAGGGAGAAGTCGCTGGCGCCGGAGTTGTCAAAAGGGCGAACTTCGGAGGTAGCATGCTTCAGCTTCGGAACGGCTCCATATTCATCGCGGGCAAACCCCAGGGCTGAGCGTCCGTTACTGGGCAGGTCCTCTACTTCCTGGGTGGTTAGCACCTGTCCGGCATCGGCCGTTTCCGTCTCCACCAGAGGAGCTTGGGCGGTAACCGTCACCGTCTGCGAGGCGCTCCCCACAGCCAGGCTCACATTCACGGTAACCTGGGCTCCCGTATCCAGTTGCAGGCCCACTCTTCTGAACTTCTGAAAACCAGCCGCTTCGACCGTCAATTCGTAGGGGCCAGGGGCTAGAAACGGCACATAGTAGTTTCCAGACTCGCCCGACTTCACGACGATGGAAGCGCCGGTCGCTATATTCGTGATTCTGAGAGCCGCGTTGGGAACTACCGCTCCGGAAGGGTCCGTCACACGCCCAACGAGCGTGGCGCGGAATTCCTGAGCGAATGCAGCCGCGGTCGCCAACATGACCGCCATGGCGAAAATCTGGAAAGATCGTTTCATCGTGCACCCCCCAGAAAGGCCTCTGAAAATTGCGTTCGTAGATATTTTGAAAATTACTTTTCCTTTTGCAAGAAGACGCGAAAACTATACGAATCCAGATAAAGAATTGTCAAACCAAAAATTCATCCCCAGGCGCGCGATGAAATTGGAGCGAATGCGCCTCAATGGTGCACATCATCGAAGGCGCAATCGACATCCTATGGGCCGCGAAGCCGGACAGGAGAGCATCCGCGGCCCATAGCACATGGAATATATCCCACATTTTCGAAAATTGGCTCCCATTAATGGCGTAATGCTTCGGATTTCAGGTATATTGGAGGTCGATCCGGCGCGATCATGACTCCAGCCCACGCTTTCGTTGACGTTTCGCAGCCTTTCCGTGCCGGCCTGGCGCTCCAGGGAGAGCGCATCGGATGACCGGGTCCTGGCTCCGCCTTCTGAATCCAGCGATCATCGGCATTTACATGGCCGGACTGATCGCCATGGGCCTGAGATTCTCGCGGCGGCAGCACACGACAGATCGCTACTTTATGGCTAACCGGTCGATTCCGGGCTGGGCGATGGGCATTTCCCTGCTGGCCACCATCATCACCAGCGTCACGTTCATCGCTTATCCCGGTGCGGCATATATGGGCAACTGGTCGCTCATTGTTCCGGGTGTCATGATTTTGGCCATCGCCGTCGCCGCCGGAGTGGTGGTCATCCCCTTCTTCCGGCAGGTCGTGCGCATGTCCGCCTTCGAATATTTCGGCCTGCGCTTCGGCCCCGGGGTTCGCCTCTACTCTTCCGCGATGTTTGCCATCGGCCACCTGAGCAAAATGGCGTTCGTGCTTTATCTGCTGGCGCTGGCCGTCAACAGCATCACGGGCTGGAACAGCAGTCTGGTGCTGGCCGTCACCACGGGAGTGGGTGTGGTGTACGCGCTGACCGGCGGCTTTGAGGCCGCGATCTGGGCGGATGTGATCCAGGGTGCGCTACTGTGGATCGGCGTGTTGCTGACCATCGGCTTTCTGCTCTACCTGACGCCAGCCAGCACCTCTCAGATCTTCCATGCAGCCTGGCAGGCACACAAGTTCAGCTTCGGATCGGGCGCCCTCGATTTTCGCCAGCCCACGATTATCGTTCTGCTGATCTACGGACTCTTCTTTTACCTGCAAAAGTACACGGCAGATCAGACCGTAGTGCAGCGATATCTGGTGGCGCGGAGCGATCGCGAAGCTTTTCGCGGGATTCTGCTCGGAGCTATGCTCTGCCTGCCTGTCTGGAGCCTCTTCATGCTGGCGGGAACGCTGCTGTGGGGCTACTACCATTTCAGCTATGAGCGGCTGCCCCTCTTCATACGAGGCGATCAGGTTTTCCCCTTCTTCCTTTCCTCGCATTTTCCTGCTGGTGTCGGCGGCATCTTCCTCGGCGCGCTATTCGGCGCAGGAATGGCCATGTTGGCGTCAGACCTGAACTGTCTGGCCACGGTGCTGACCAGGGATTTCTATCAGCGCTGGAGGCCAAACGCTACAGACAGCCGCAGCCTCGCCATGGGCCGCCGTTGTGTCTTCGCCGGTGGATTGGCCGCGCTCGCGGGAGCCTGGGCTCTGGCCCACAGCCAGGGCGAGGTGCTGGCGCTGTACTACGCGGTGACTTCAATCGTGGCCGGCGGACTGGCGGGAATCTTCCTGCTCGCCTTTCTCAGCGGGCGTACCAACGCCCGCGCCGTTCACTGCGCCATCGCCGCCAACCTGGCGTTCACCCTCTGGGCGGTGCTTACCTCCGGCAAGCATCGCTGGATTGCCGCCGGCCGATTCAGTTTTCCCTGGCATGAGTACATGATCGGGGCGGTTGGCCAGTTGTTGGTCGTGGCTGTTGGGCTCACGGCCAGCAGAATGCCGGCAGGAGTAAGCGCAACTGAAGATCCCATGACTTTGTGGAAATGGCTCCGATCCGAGCGAAGGGTCGAGCCGGTTCCAAACCCCGATCCAGCGACACGCGCTCTGTCTCAGGCGCCCTCGCGCTCGTCGTTCTGGAAGTCCCGCGGACTGGAGAAACTATGAACCGATTCCATCGCGCTCTTCAGCGCGGCCCAAAGCCGCTCCTGGGGGCATCTATCTACTTTTACAATCCGCTCTTCCTGGAAATCGTTGCCGAGCTCGGATTTGACGTGCTCTGGATCGAGATGGAACACGCGTTCATCACCTTTGCCGAAGCGGCGGATCTCTGCAGAATGGCCCACGGACGCAACCTCCTGACCATGCTTCGGGTTCCCGACGCGCGCAGGGAAAGCGTGCTGAAGGCCGCCGAATGCGGACCGGACATGATCGACGTGCCCATGGTCGATTTGCCGGCACAGGTCAAGGAACTGCTCAGCTACGCCAGATTTCCGCCGCTGGGACAGCGGGGATTCTTCAGCGTCTCGCGTTCCCTGAATTACGGGCTCGTGGATAACGTGAGCAACGCACAGCAGAAGTTCAACGACGAGCTTTCGCTACTGGTTCAGGTAGAGACTGCCGAAGCTCTCGAGCACGTGGACGAACTCTGCTCAATCGATGGCGTCGACATCTTTATCGGACCCGCCGATCTCTCCGCCAGCCTGGGGTTCCCCGGGGAGACCACACATCCAAAACTGCTCGAGGCGGCCCGCCATATCACCCAGACGGCGAAAAACCATGGCCGGCGCGTGGCTACGGCGGTAAACCACCGTGAGGCTGCTCCCTGGATCGATATGGGGGTGGACCTGATCTTCTGCGCGAATGACATCGTGTGTCTCCGCAACGGAGCGGCCACTGTCCTACGCGAGACCTCCGCACTAAGAAGCAAGGACGGAAGCAAGGACGGGAGCCTGGTAGCGATGAATGCCAGGGAGCAGCCTTGAAACTGACTGGGCTCCGGGCTAATATCGGAGGACAGCACAGTACAGTTTTGAAAGTCGCTTTCAAAATCCACGAGGGAATCTTCTATGCCGGTGCAGGAAGTAAAGAATAAGAAAGCAGCGCGGCGCCGCCCGAAGCATGTCGACCCGAACGCTACCCGGGATTCCGCGGATCGATACCAGTCCAGGGCTGTCACGCGCGCCCTCGACGTGCTCGAATGCTTCCCCGACGGGGCAACTGCGTATTCGCTCAAGGAGCTTTCCCGGCAGACCGGATTGCCCGAATCCTCACTCTTCCGCCTGCTGGTAACCCTCGAATCGCGCGGCTACCTTCGCCAGGACGCCGACGGCGCTTACCGCCTTTCGGACCGCGTGCTGCGCGGAAAACAGTTTGAGCGCGCCTCGATGGTGCGAGACAAGATCCACCCGCTGCTGGTCCAGATCGCCCGTTCGTGCAACGAGACCACGAGCCTCGCGTTTCTCTTTAACACCCACATCATGGTGCTCGACAGCATCGAAAGCTTTCACGACATCCGCGTGATCAACCGGATCGGCCGTGTGCTGCCGCCCTACGCCAGACTCCATGGGCAAGGCTATTACTTCTTTTCAGGATCGCGCCACCATCGACCGCATTCTTGAGGCCTATGGGATTTTTCGGCGAACGGAACGGACCATGACCGACCATCGCGCCATCTTCGAGGAGTTCGACAAGGTCCGGCGACAGGGCTATGCGTTCGATCGCGGCGAGGGCACCGAAGGCGGCGTCTGCATCGGCGCGCCGATTATCGGGTCGAACGGACGTGTCGAAGCCGCCATCAGCATCTCCGTTCCGGACATTCGGATGGACAAGGTCCGGGAGCGGGAAGTGATCGAAGAACTCCAGCAGGTGACACCCAAAATGGCGGCTCTGCTGGGGGATGTTCGCTGAGAAATCAGGGATTACGGATCAGGTGTCAGGTCCAGCACGGCAGTGCTGGGTCTGGGCTTTGCAGGCCGCGGAAAAAGGTCGGACAGAGTGCGAAAACAGCTCCCTCAGCGGCTAAAGCCGATCGAGTTTTCAAGCAGTTACGGGACGACTGAAGTTGTGCCCTGATACAAAGCCCGAGTTTTTCCGCAACCTGTAAAGCCCCTCTTAAGATCAACCGCTTTACGCTGGACTGAAGTCCAGCTTCCCCTGCTAAAGCAGGGGGCTTCCGCCAAAACCTTTCTACAGAATTTTTCCGCAAAGCTCTGAGTCGCACGGTGCCTCCCTGGCCCGCTGATTCCGCCATGAAGTACAACGGCTGATATATTTTCATTTCTTCGATTACTATTTTAGTTCCGTGCATGTTTATCCATTTTGGTGCTAGAGTTGTTATGCTCTGAATTTGCGATGAACCTGCGCCGATCTTCCCTCTCGCTCCTCGCGACCGCAGTTTTGCTCTTCCTTGCCCCTCTCCCTGTGTGCGCCGCAGAAGCGCCCCATGACGGCGCCTTTGTCCTGAATCCTGACAGCTACCGCCACTACGTCGCCGAATTTTCCCGCCAGGAGATCGAGGCCACCGGTCACCCCGGGGACGACCCTTGGCCCTGGATGACGGCAAATATTCCCTGGTTCGACTCCTCGGCCAAAGACTTTGAGGAGATGTACTACTTCCGCTGGTTCGCGTTTCAAAAGCACGTCGCCTCGACTCCGACAGGATTTGTCATCACCGAGTTCATTCCGCACGTGGCGTGGGGAGGCTACTACAACACTATTGTCGACGCTGCGCCGTTCCATCTCTACGAGTCGCGTTGGCTCCGCGATCCGCGGATCGCCGCCGATGACGCCCGCTTCTGGATGTCTTCCGCAGCGGCGCCGCGCAACTACAGCGTTGCTCTGGCCGACGCGATCGGCGGAATCACGCTGGCTACCGGGAATACCCGCCTCGGCGCCGATCTGCTGCCTGCGATGGAGGCGAACTACCGCGCATGGGAGGCGACGCACCAGGATCGAAACGGCCTCTTCTGGTCCATCGATACGCGTGACGCGATGGAACACAGCATCAGCGGGGACGGATATCGGCCCACGCTGAACAGCTATATGTATGCGGACGCAACCGCCATTGCCGCTCTGGCAAACGAAGGGGGCGACTCCGCGAGAGCGCGTGAATTCGCCGGCAAGGCCGAGGCCCAGCGTAAGCGCATTGAGGAATACCTCTGGAACCCGCGCGACCAGTTTTACGAAGTGCTCTCGCCGGCGCGCGACTCCGGCATCCGCAAGGAGAAGAAGTTTGTCGATCCCGGCACAGTGCTGCAGTTCTCCGGCGTTCGCGAACTAATCGGCTATATTCCCTGGGATTTCGATATCCCCGCTGCCGATCACGCTGTCGCCTGGAAGCAGCTTTTCGATTCCCACGGCTTTGCCGGCAAATATGGCCCGGCGACGGCAGAGCGGCGCAGCCCGCGTTTTCGTTACGCCAACAGTGACAAATGCCAGTGGAATGGCCCCTCCTGGCCTTTTGCCACAACCCAGGTGCTCATCGGAATGGCCAATCTCGAGAACCACCAGCAGCAGAACTACGTCACCCGTCAGGATTATCTTCGCCTCTTCCAGGAATACGTCCTCTCTGAGCACCTCCGCCTCTCCAGTGGCAAAATCATTCCCTGGATCGACGAAGACCTCGACGCCGACACCGGTGAATGGATTGCGCGCGACATCCTCGCGCAGCGCCACAGCCCCGAGGCTGGGCGCGGCGCCTACTACAACCACTCGGGCTTTGCCGATCCGCTGATCACCGGGCTAATCGGTCTGCGTCCGTCTAAGGAGGATACAGTCGTGCTGCATCCGCTGCTGCCGCCTCACGCCTGGAGCTACTTTGCTCTCGATGGATTGCCGTGGCACGGCCACCTGCTTACCATCCTCTACGATCCGACGGGCCGGCGTTATCTTCGGGGTCAGGGGTTTCTCTCTTAGTGGACGGCCGAAAGCGGGCCGCTCGCGCCACCCTCGGACCTCTCGAATACCGGCTTAACGACAACACGGCAAATGCTCATCAGGACTAATCTCGCGGCAGCGCAGGTTCTAGCCTGCGCCGCCATCTGCCTCGCCCAAAGCGCATCGGCTCATTCTGTAACCAATTCCGCCGGCATGAAGCTCGTCCCCATCCCTGCGGGCTCGTTCATCATGGGCCAGGGCTCGGGTCCGCTTCCGCCGGCGTTGACCGCCGGTGTTCATGGGGTGATGTCCGCGCGTCCCGCAACAGGCGATTTCGATGAACATCCCGCGCATCGGGTCACGCTGACACATGGGTTTTCCATCGGAGCAAACGAGGTCACTGTCGATCAGTATCGTCGGTTCGACCCCAGCTACAAGCCCGATCCCGCCTTCGCGCCGTATGTGTCCGGCATCAGCTGGGACCAGGCGATGGCCTTCTGCGCATGGCTCAGCAGGAAAGAGGGCCGCCCTTACCGCCTTCCGACCGAGGCTGAATGGGAATATGCAGCTCGCGCCGGCACAGCGACGCCATTTCCTTCCGGCGATGAACCACCTGCCCCGGGAACTCCAAATGCATGGGGCGTACCCGACATGAACAGTGGCGTTGCCGAGTGGGTTTTGGACTGGTACGGTCCGTACAGTTCGGCCCCGCAAACCGATCCAACCGGTCCGCTCACAGGCTATGCGCGTGTGGTGCGCGGCGGCGGCCTGGATTACCGCAAGACGAAGCCGGGAAAAATCGAGCCTGCCCTGTCGCCGTATTTTGAGCGCTCCGCCAATCGCGCCGCGATGGCTCCGTCGTTCGCACCCCGCCCAGACGATCCCAACAGCGAGCCGGCCTGGGGGAACATCGGGTTCCGAGTCGTGCAGGCGCCGATGCCTGCACCTCACCCGACACCAACACAGGTCTTCGAATTTCAAACGGCCGTCCTGCAGACGCCCGGAGATTTTTCTATCGCGCCGCCGGCGAGCAAGCCCTTCTACCGCCTGCACGAACTCTTTCCCGATCTGAACGGCAAGTCCATGCCCGAGGTAGGCTGGAAGATCGGCCTCACCCCCGGCCTGGGCGTGACATACCACAACAGCGCCGTCCAGGTGCTGCCCAATGGCGACCTGCTCGCCGCATACTACAATTCGCCGCGCGATGAGAATGACCCGGACCAGAGCATCCTGATCATGCGCCGCCGCGCCGGCAGCGAAGAGTGGGAGATGCCCGATCCCTGGCCGGACTTTGCCGATGCCGCCAACGCCGCGCCGGTGATCTGGAATGACAGCGGCCGGCTTTGGTTTTTCTGGGGCACTCCCCGCCTGCTCGGCGCCTATCCTTTCGCGTGGATGAATTCGTCCGACAACGGCGTCACATGGAGTCAGGCGCATTTTCCCGATCTTGTGGCCCCGGCCAGCAAGTATGTTTCGCAGCCCATCAACAGCGTGGTCCGCGCGAAGGACGGAACCATTTACATTCCCACCGATGCCACGGGCAAGGGCGCCATGTCAGCCGTGTGGGCCAGTCACGACGATGGACGGAAATGGCAGGATACCGGCGGACGCACGGGTGGCCGCCATACCACGCTCGTCATCGGGCGCAATGGCGATCTGCTCGGCTTCGGAGGCAAAAACTCCAATATCGATGGGCGGATGCCGCTCTCCATCAGTCATGATGGCGGCAAATCGTGGACGCTGGTGAAGACCCCTTTCGATCCTCTGGGCAGTGGTGAGCGCCCGAGCGTGATCCGGCTCCGGTCCGGCCGCCTCTTCTTCGTCGCCGATTACAATCCGCACGATCAGTTGCACGGGCCCAAAACCGCAGGGGCCTATGTCGCGCTCAGCAGCGATGATGGCAGGACGTGGACGATGAAGCGCCTCCCCAGCTTCACGACGGTTGGATATGTGACCTCCTGCCAGGGTCCCGACGGGCTCATCCACCTCGTGACATCGAAGAATCATCCCAATTACGAGATCGTGCTCAACGAGGCATGGGTACTCGATGCAAATGCGGGTCCTTCCGGCGACCCCACCAGCATATCCGCGGTTCACCGGCATCGCGAGTTTTGGCCCGGCCACAAGCTGCGTGCCGAATGGAGCAGCGGCCAGGCCAATGACGGCGAGTTCCTCCTTGATGGCCCGGAAACGTTTTACTTCCCCGACGGCCGCGTGCAGTGGAGCGCTCATTTCCACCTTGGGCAAAAGACAGGCGCCGAGACTTTCTTCCGCAGCAACGGCAGCAAAATTTGGGAGAAGGACTGGAATGGCAATCACTGGACGTGGCGCATCTTCGACGCATCGGGACACCTGACCGCCGTCTCCCGATGGGCGGGCAAGACCCTGCTCGACGACCACATCACGAAGCAGCCATGAAAGCCCACAGAGTCTTCACTAGCCTGCATTTCTCACACGCACTGCTTTGCAGGACGGGTTGGCGTGTGATTTACGAACCGGGGCGGTGATTTGGGTGGTGGATCTGATCGGTCGGGATATTTCCAACGGGTCATGGCCTGTTGGAGTTTGCCGGCGCGGTTTTGCGCATGGCACCGCAGGCGCGATGACCTGGGCCAGTGTGGAAGCTGAGTTGGGGCAAGCAGCGGCGGCTGCTCAACAGCGCAGCGCGTGGTGAGCTTGGGCGAAGATGTCTTTCCAGGGATAGGCCGAGCTAAGTTGGAGCAGCACGCGGCGCACGCTGATCCTGACGACAGCGCCGATCTTGAGCAGCTTAAGGCGGATCGTATCCACCTGGGCCTGGGCCCAGGCAGTGCCCTTCAGTCCCAGGCGTCGCAGCGCTTCCAGCAGCGTGTAGGCCAGCGCGGAGAAGTAAAGCCTGAGTTGGTTGCCCTTCATTTCGCCGGTGGAGAGCCGGTCGGCAAACAGGCACATCTGTTCTTTGATCCGATTCTCCATCTCTCCGCGGGCGCAGTAGAACTTCTCGTATAAATCCTGCGCGGCCCACTGGTCAGCCGTTAAGGAAGTAACCACGAAGCGCGGGTTCTCGCCCTTGTCGAGATACTCTGCCTTGGCCACCACGCGGCGCGGACGGGACCAGCTCTTGTGGGTTTGATAGCTGAATTGGGTGAAGACCCGCGCCGCTTCACCGCTGCTCTGGTGCAGGATGTGAGCCTGATGCATCTCAGCGCCGACGATCTTGCGCAGCCGCTGGTTGCGCGCCAGCCCCAAGGCGTAATCGACATCGTTGGACTCGCACCAGCCCATCAGTTCTTCGCGGCAGAAGCCGGAGTCGGCCCGCAGCACGATGCGTACCTCGGGCCAGCGCTGGCGCACCTGAGTTACGATGCGGCTGACTTCCGCGACCGAACCGGCAGCCGCGTCCTGGTTGGCGGCCCTGAGCCGCGCGCACAGCAACTGGTCGCCGGCGAAGATGTACAGCGGCAGATAGCAGTAGCTGTCGTAGTAGCCGTGG
This sequence comes from uncultured Acidobacteriaceae bacterium, assembly GCA_963705665.1. Taxonomy (GTDB): domain Bacteria; phylum Acidobacteriota; class Terriglobia; order Terriglobales; family Acidobacteriaceae; genus PALSA-350. The sequence continues at coordinate 85,516 of CAVPKQ010000036.1, forward strand.
AAGAACCGCTCTGGCTGATGGCCGTAGAGCGGGATGTCGGTCGCGTCCAGATCCAGCACGATCTGCTTTGGCGCGGTGGCGTGCGACTCCAGAAACAAGTCTGTCAGCAGCCGGTCCAGCGCCTCGGGCGAGTAGCTGATCTTGTGGTAGCGGCCGCTGCGGCCTGTCAACTCCAGCCGGTTCAGCGTGCTCTTGCCGGCCAGCGGCTCATCCAGTTCGCGCCTGCCGCTGAGCACCGCCAGCAGCGGATCCGAGCGCAACTGCTCGTGATCGTTCAGGTCCTCATAGCCCAGCGCCAGACCATAGATGCGCTGCGCCAGCATCTGGGGCAGTTGATGCTTGACCAGCAACGGCATGCGGCGGTCGCTGAAGCAGCCGGCCAGCCGGCCCAGCAGGTCGATCTTGCGCTCCACCTCGCGCAACAGCAGCGCTCCGCCATCGCTGGAAACCTGTCCGGCCGTGAACCCGGCCCCCACGCGACGCGAAAAATGGGCTGTAAATGCGAACGTTTTCTGGGTACACTCTGTCATCAAAGGCTGCTCCTTTTCAGGGCATTCAACTACGCATAGACAACGCAGTTATGCCTGAAAACAGCGGCCTTTTGCTACTCTTTTCTTCGCCCCACCGTTACTCCTCGCCTACACCTCATGAGAAATGCGGGCTAGCCTGGTTTTTCTTTTGCTCGCCGCGGCGGCTGCGCCCGCTCAGGCGGCATGGGTATTTGCCTACTTCAGGGAACCCGGCAATCAGGGAATTTATCTTGCTCTCAGCCGGGACGGGTATCACTGGACTCCGCTCAATGATGACCAGCCCTGGGTCAGGCCTCAGTATCCCAACGAAATCATGCGCGACGTCTTCCTCACCCGCGGCCCTGACCACAAGTTCCGCATGGTCTGGACTTGGGGATGGCACGGCAACAGCCTTGGCTATGCAGAATCACCGGACCTGCTTCACTGGTCCGCCCAAAAGCAGATCCCCATCATGCAGGCCTATCCCGGCACGCACAACGTGTGGGCGCCGGAAACGTACTGGGATGCGAAACAGCAGAAGTGGCTCATCATCTGGTCCAGTTCGATGAACGGCTCAGACGCGGGCAACTGCATCTACTCTTCGCTGACACCAGATTTCGATTCGTTTTCGAAGCCCGGTGTCTTCTTCGATCCCGGCTACGTCGTGATCGACGGCACCATCTTTCACTGGAAGAAAAAGTACTACCTTGTCTTCAAAGACCAGACTCCGGATCCGCTGCGCTATCAGGTTCGCTTCGCCACCGGTCCCACGCTGCTGGGTCCGTGGAAGGGCATCCACCCGCCGATCACGGAATCCTGGTCCGAAGGTCCCTCCGTCATCCACGTGGGCAGAGAATTTGTGGTCTATTACGATCACTATCGCGCGCCGGCACGCTACGAAGCCGTCCAGAGCACGGATTGGACGCACTGGGAAACCCTGAACGGCCGCATCAGCCTTCCCCAACACTGCAAACACGGAAGTTTCCTCGAGGTCAGTCGCGAAGAAGCCGCGCGCCTCGAGGCCTGGCACTCGACTGCGCAGTAATTCGAAATCGGGAGCGGGAGCGTTCGGGGACTGTTACGAAACTATGTGTTCGGACCCAGCTTATCGCTGATCCAACTTCCGAATCGCCGACAAACCGCGAGCAGGCGCTTGGTGAGTTCCCAAAAGCGCGTTATCAGGATCTGTCGTTCTTCGAAACAGCCTTCACCTAGAGTGGGAACTAGAATCTGCAGATGATCATTCGGTGCTTCGTAGACGAGAGTTATTCCGGAAACCACGAGAGCGGGTTATTCAAGAGGTTCCACGCTTTAATGACTCAGCGCCCACACGTATGCTGCAAGCGCCGCTAGCTGATCTGGAGTGAGTTGCGCCCCACCCATGGGCGGCATCGGGCTGCGATATTCTTTGGGCTGTGGCACTCCTTCTCTGATGGTTTTCAAGATACCCGCATAGCTGCCATCGCTCCACAACCACTTTCCGGAAGTAAGGTTAGGACCCAAAGGCGAGCCCGCGGCATTCGCGCCATGGCAACCCGCACATGGGATCTCCGCCTACCTGTCCGTGATAAATCCGATCGCCCAGGGCAACCATCGCTCGAGTCGCTCCTTGGGGAACATGAAGGTTAGCGGTTGCAGCTGCTCCGCGTTCGGATGCGTTCCCTCCGGAGGATTAGCAGAGGCTTCAACCACTTCACCGGCTGGAGCCGACGCGCTCGGGCATGGGGTCACCGCCGAGCCGTTGTTAGCTCCTCCTTTATAGACAATCCGATAGATGCGGCCGCGTATATCGTCCGAAACATAGAGTGATCCGTCAGGGCCCACTGCAAGACCGGAAGGACGATGCATTGCAGCGGCGGGAGTCTTATCGGGTCCGGCGAAACCGCCGGCGAAAATCTCGCAGTTGCCCGATCCACGGTCGCCTAGGAGCGGTTGAAAGACTACGTTATAGCCGCCTTGGGGGTATGGCGCACGATCCCACGACCCATGAAAGGCAATGAAGACTCCGTTACGATATCGGGCTGGAAATTGTGTCTTGTCGTAACGCACCATGTCGTTGGGCGCCCAATGTACTGGAAGTGCGGCAACCGGACCGATCTTGTCTGCACAAACACCCACCCGTTTGCCGCCGTCGCCGCCGTATTCGGGCGCAAGTACGAGCTTTTGCTGCACAGCATCGTAATAGCATTCGGGCCATCCATAGTCGCCGCCGGGCTTCAATTGCAGCAACTCTTCCGCAGGCAGCGTCGCTTCCTCGGAGGGCTTGTAAAGATTAGGCCAATTCGCATGCAGTTGGTCTCGTCCTTGTTGCGTCACAAGCAATCTGCCGCTGGAATCGAACGCGAAACCTTCAGCATTGCGTATCCCCGTCGCGTAACGCGCCCCCGGCGAAAACTTCTGGTTCGCTTCACTCACGTTATAACGCCAGATCCCGCCGCGCGTCTCAAGTTCGGTACACGGGTTCGCACCGGGCGATCCTGTTTGGCGGTTTTTCAATTGGCAGGCGTTGGTGGCAGTGGCGACGTCCACATACATCCATCCTTTGGCATCGATGATGAACGGATGCATCGGATGATCGCCACCCAGAGGCAGACCAGACACGATCGTTTGAGCAGCGCCTTGTGGCGCAATAGACCCGGCAGCAAGCGGATATCTCACGATTCGATCATTGATTTCCGCGTAGATCGCACCGTTATAAATAAAGATGCCCGTCCCGCCGGCGCCGCCAGTCTGAACGGTTTCACCGAAGCGCTTAATGACATCAGCCTTTCCCGCGCCGGTCGTGTCCTCGAGGGCTACCAAAAATCCGCCTGGATGCGCAGGCGAATCACCGTAATACCTGCCGGACCAGGTGTTCACGTAAACCACTCCGCTTGGCGACACCGCCAGGTGCCGAGCGTGGCCGATGCCGTCGGCAAATACGGTCGCGCAAAAACCAGAAGGCAAGGTTAAGCCGGTGTCATCGTTCGGGCACGATGAAGCCTTCATTTCTCTTGCAGAACTCGATTGGCTCCCAGCTGTGGCGGTCGAGCCAAGCAGGCACAACCCAGTGACACAACACAACAGAGTCAGATTTATGTGAAGCAGACGCATTGAACCCTCCGCAAATCGAATGCAAAGAATCCCACGAGCCATTCTAGGGGCTTCCCGGCAGCAAGGCACGAGAACTTACGGTAAGAACCGTTTTTGACCTTCTTACGATTAAAAATGTCCTGGAAACCTTGCTCGCAAGCGAGACATCGCAGACATCTGAAACTAGAGCGCCCGGAAAATTCTGTACATCGGAACCAAGTGCATGTAAGTTGCCAAGTTCCAGATCAGTGGGCTGGAGACAAGCAGGCACAACCCAACGATGCAACCCAACAGACTTTGAGTTGTGGTCCAGATTCATCAGCATTAACCACGTTTCTTATCAGCATGCCTCGTTCCTCCGGGTACCGACAGCACAAGTTACATATCTATAATCAACTCGCGACTTAACGATACGGCTTCGCCGCAAATGTCAAGCGACTGACAGGTGTCGAAGGCAAGGTGTCGGAGGCACGACACGCTGCTGTCCGGATTTCGCGCCTCTCCCACACCTGGCCCTTCATAATCCGCACTGGGACATTCATAGGCAAACTCATGAAAAGACTGGTAGTGGAGCACACAGATCGACGAGACCTGCCATATCCTCTTGCAGGACCTGAAATTGCGTTTGGCACCGGAAGTGCACTGTATGGACTGGAACGATGCTCTGGTTACACCACACAGATGCTGCGGCTCAAGGGTACTTTAGAGATCTTGCCGCGTCTGTCACCGCCCACGGAACTCGTTAGAACAACTCTTCAGCCATGTGGATTGTTAAGCTCGCGCTCGATCGCCCTTACACCTTTGTCGTCCTTGCTCTGCTGATACTACTTATCAGCCCACTCGTTATTCTGAGCACGCCAACGGACATTTTTCCCACCGTCAATCTCCCCGTGGTCGCCGTTTCGTGGATTTATACCGGCATGAACGCGGAAGAATTGGAAGGCCGGCTCACGACAGTGTACGAAAAAGTTCTGACAGCGCTGGTCGACAACATCGAGCACATTGAATCCACAACCGTCGGCATTGACGGCCTGGTCAGAGTAAAAATCTTTCTGCAACCGAACGCCAGCGTGGACCGGGCGAACGCGCAGGTTACTGCTGCTTCACAAAGCATCCTGCGCCAGTTGCCGCCCGGTACACTGCCTCCCGAGATCGTCAACTACACGGCTTCGAATGTGCCTGTGTTACAGCTCGCGCTGTCCGGCCCGGGACTGAGTGAAGCCGACCTGAATGATCTGGCCCTGAACTTTCTTCGGCCCCAGCTCGTTACGGTTCCCGGGGCCGTTGTGCCATACCCCTACGGCGGGAAGCAGCGCGAGATCATGGTGAACCTTCAGGACACGCTTCTCCAGGCGAAAGGAATTTCACCGCAGGATGTTGTTAATGCGCTCAGCGCACAGAACGTGATTGCGCCGTCGGGCACCGCCAAAATTGGGAGGTTCGAATATGACTTCCCTACCAACTCGGCGCCCAGAACGATAGCCGAGCTGAACAATGTCCCGGTGAAGGTCGTGGGTAACTCAACCATCTATCTGAAAGATATTTCGCACGTTGCCAATGGTTTCATCCCGCAAACCAACATCGTTCGTCACAACGGCAGCCGTGGTGTTCTGGTCACCATCATCAAGGCTGGAAGCGCCTCTACGCTCAGCGTGGTCAATGGAATTCGCCGGGTGCTCCCGCGCGTCGAGCTGACCCTTCCGCCGCAACTGCGCATTCAACCGCTCGCCGATCAATCCGTGATGGTTCGCGGAGCCATTGAAGGCGTCGTTCGTGAAGCCACCATTGCTGCCGGCCTGACGGCGCTTATGATCCTGCTGTTTCTCGGCAGCTGGCGCAGCACGATTATCATCGCCGTTTCTATTCCGCTGGCGATTCTTACTTCAGTCATTGTCCTGAGCGCCATCGGGGAAACCATCAACCTGATGACGCTTGGAGGATTAGCGCTGGCGGTAGGCATCCTGGTGGATGACGCTACTGTCACCATCGAGAACATTACCCGCCATTTCGAAGAAGGCCAACCTCTCTATGAGGGCATCTTGCATGGGGCCGCGCAGATCGCGACCCCGGCGTTCGTCTCCACAACCTGCATCTGCATCGCTTTTATACCCTTGTTTGCTTTACAGGGCGTATCGCATTATCTGTTCCCGCCTCTTGGAGAGGCGATCATCTTCGCGATGGTGGCCTCCTATATCCTGTCGCGAACGCTGGTGCCTACCATGGCGATGTATCTCCTGAAGGAGCCTAATCATAATGCTGCGCCATCGCGCAATCCGCTGGCCCGGATGCAGAAGGCATTCGACCGTGGGTTCGAACGGGTCCGGAACACTTACCTTGCGTTGCTGAGGACATTCATACGCAGACGAATCATTTTCATCCCGGCTTTTCTTCTCGTGTGCGTCTCCGCTGCGGTTCTCCTTCCCTGGCTCGGCCGGGACTTCTTCCCGGACACGGACAGCGGACAGTTCATGCTCCATTTCCGGGCCCAAACCGGAACCCGTATCGAAGATACCGCCATGCTGGCCGACTTGATCGAAAACACCATCCGGCGGCAGATACCGAAGCAAGAAGTGGCAGGCATCGTTGACAACATCGGCCTGCCGTACAGCCAGATGAACTTCATGTACAGCACTTCAGGCGTGATCGGCGCCTCCGATGCCGACGTACTGGTGTCGTTGAACGCCAAACACCACCCGACGGCCGATTACGTCCGAACGCTTCGTACGGTCTTGCCCCGCCAATTCCCTGGCACAACGTTCTATTTCCTGCCCGCGGACATGGTCACGCAAATCCTGAACTTTGGATTACCTGCGCCGGTGGATGTCCAGATAGAAGGTCAGGACCAGGCGAGCAATCATGCATTGGCTACTCGTGTGTTGGGCGAACTCCGTCACGTTCCCGGCCTCACTGACTTACGGATTCAACAGCCACTCGACTACCCGATGTTCAACATCAATGTCGATCGAACTAAGGCAGCGATAGGCGGTTATACCGATCGCGACGTCACCAACAGCCTGCTTGTCGCTCTGAGCGGTAGCTTCCAGACCATCCCGACTTTCTTCCTGAATTGGCACAACGGTGTGCAATACGAACTGATCTCTCAAACTCCGCAATATCGCCTTCAGTCCTTGCAGGGCGTTGGAAACATACCCCTCACTTCGACAACTATGGCGCGTCCTGAAATCCTGTCCGATGTTGCCTCGTTGCACCGCGGCAACGAAATGGAAGCGATTGATCACTACAACATCCGCCGCGTTATCGATATCTTTGGCTCTGTCCAGGATCGAGATCTCGCGTCCGTCGGACGGGACATCACCCGCATCGTCGACAACGACCAGAAACTCCTCCCGCGCGGCAGTTTCTTTCGCATACGCGGCCAGCTTGAAACGATGCGAACCTCATATGAAGGATTGATGGCAGGCCTGGCTGCTGCCATCGTTCTCATTTATCTGCTGATCGTCGTCAATTTTCAGTCCTGGCTGGACCCATTCATCATCATCACCGCTCTGCCTGCGGCTCTGGCCGGCATTATCGTCTTCCTGTTCCTTACTCACACGCCCCTGAGCGTGCCCGCTTTGATGGGCGCCATCATGTGCATGGGTGTTGCGACGGCGAACAGCATTCTTGTGATCGCCTTCGCCAAGGAGCGGCTGGCTGAAAACGGCGATGCCCTGGAGGCCGCGGCAGAGGCCGGCTTCACGCGGTTTCGACCTGTTCTGATGACGGCCCTCGCCATGATCATTGGCATGGTCCCAATGGCAATAGGCGCGGGCGACGGAGGCGAACAAAACGCGCCTCTGGGTCGCGCTGTGATCGGAGGTTTGCTCTGCGCAACAGTGGCCACTCTGATTTTCGTGCCGACTGTATTCGCGCTTTTGCACAACCATCGCCTGAATCGGTCTCGCAACACTGCTCAGAACGGAGCTCAGAATGGATAACAAGGAGATAACAAACGCTGAGATTCCCGGCTGTCCGGCGGGCGAGGTTCGTGGCCGGCGGCGCACCATGCGGTTCCTGGGTGCGGCTGGCGTGACCATGTTCATCCTCCTCGTGATCGTGATCCTCTGGGGTATCCGTGCCCGCGAACGAGCCGAGTCGAAATTGCGGCAAAATACGAACGAGGCTGCCGCTCAAGAGGTAATGATCGTCCACCCCAAGCAGAATTCGCCAATCGACGAGGTCGTGCTGCCCGGAGCCACTCAGCCTTACATCAACTCTCCCGTCTATGCTCGCGCCAGCGGCTATCTGGTCAAGTGGTACCACGACATTGGATCGCGCGTGAAGAAGGGAGATCTGCTTGCCGTCATCGACGCGCCTGAGCTCGATAAGCAGCTGGCACAGGCGCAGGCCGAGCTGGAAACCTCGAAGGCCAATTCGACCCTCGCCAAGATTACCGCCGACCGCTGGCAAGGACTGATCAAAACACGCTCTGTATCCAAACAATCGACTGACCAGGCCGTTGACAATCAGAAAGCCTCCAACTGGACCGTCGATTCGTATGCGGCAAACCAGGGTCATTATGCAGATATGGTCGGATTCGAAAAGATCTATGCGCCCTTCGATGGAGTCATCACGATGCGCAACACGGACAATGGCTGGCTGATTGCCGCCGGTCAGAACACGCCCGGCCAGGAGCTGTTTCAGATCGGGCAAATCAGCACGCTTCGTGTTTTCGTCGCCGTTCCTGAGGTGTATTGGCGCGCTGCTCGCGTCGGATCAAAGGCGACTCTCACTCTCGACGAATACCCGAACCGGACATTCCAGGGCACAATCACCCGCACGTCGCGCTCTATAGACATGGCTTCACGCACCCTCAACACGGAGGTCGATATAGATAATTCCAAAGGCCTGCTTCTTCCCGGAGCCTACGTCCAGGTCCACCTTGCTTTGCCTGGGCAGATCCATTCTGTCGTTATTCCGTCCGATACGCTTCTGTTCCGTACACAAGGTCTACAGGTCGGAGTGGTTCGCAATAATGTCGCACAACTTGTGCCAGTCACCATCGGCACTGATTACGGAGAAACTGTGCAAGTAACCTCCGGGCTCAGTGCAAGTGACGAAGTCATCGAAAGCCCGTCTGACTCGCTAGTCAGCGGCGCGCCCGTCCGCATCACGCGTGGGGCGTCAGGGGCCGACCAATGAGCTTTCGCTTCCTATTGCCGGCGGCCGGCGTGATTTTTCTTGGCGGTTGTATGGTTGGTCCGAAGTACAAACAGCCGGCCACTTCGGTGCCTCCTGCTTATAAGGAGCTGCCGGAAACGGACCAATGGAAGGTCGCTCACCCCAATGCAGCAGCTCTGCGAAGTAACTGGTGGGAGATCTTCGGCGATCCTCAGCTCAACGCCGTGGAAGAACAAGTCACGGTCTCCAACCAGAACCTTAAGATGGCGGCGGCGCGCTTTCGTCAGGCTCGCGCGACGGTTCGTTACTACCGCGCCGGGGAATTCC
>CAVPKQ010000037.1:0-87498 GCA_963705665.1 uncultured Acidobacteriaceae bacterium
TGTGCTGGACGCTGCAAATTTATAATTTCCCGGAAGAATCTCTTAGTATTGCAGGGCCCCTCGGTCTGGAATGCGAACGCGATAAACCGAGGTTCGCGCGGTTACATAGAGCGTGCGCAGATCGGGGCCGCCAAAGGACAATTCGCAGGGGTTTCAGGAAACTCTATCATCTGCACGAATTTTCCGGCGGCGTGTAAATCGCGATGCCCCTGCAGGCGATATAAAGGTTGCCGTTGGCCGCGACACGCAATCCATCCGGCCCGCCGTCGATTCTGGAAATAAAGACTCGGCCCCGCGACGCATTTCCTTGCGCATCGAGATCGTAAGCCATGATCTTCTTTTCTGTTGTGTCCGCGACATAGAGCGTCCGTCCGTCTGGCGTTAGGGCGACGCCGTTCGGCCGCGTCATCTTTGCGATCAGAGAAATCTTGCCTGCAGGCGTGACATGATAGACCCCGTTGAATCCAAGTTCACGAGGATCGAGAACCGCTTGCGAATCGGGATCCGAAAAGTAGACCTGCCCATCCCTGCGGACGACGACATCATTGGGTGAGTTGAGGCGCTTACCCTGATACTCCGATGCGATCACGGTCAGCCGTCCATCCTTTTCCATCCGGACAACCCTGTGTCCATCGCGCTCACAGCTATACAACCGTCCCTGCACATCCATGGAGTTGCCATTGGCTGAATGCGTGTAATCGCGATAGACCTCCGCATGATTCGCGGTGGACATTTTCATGATTCGCGAGTTATAGATATCGCTGAACAGAAGATATCCTTGCTTCACCCATACCGGCCCTTCGACAAAGGCGAAGTTGCCGCCGAACTTCTCGACTCCAGAGCCTGAGGTGGGCGCAGGCGGCGGAGGTCCCTCCACTTGCAGTTCGATCCGCCACCTCCAGACATTTCCCGCGGCCAAACTTACCAGGCCCTTATGCAGGTTCAACGAATTCTGAATGCCAAACCATGGCTCGGGGCTGAAATAACCGGCTTTCGGACCACCGTAAATGTTGAACCGTATCAGCGGTTCAGGCAAAGTTGAGCTGGCCTGTTGGGTAATGCGAAGAGTCATGCCCTGAGGATCCGTCAGCCGGGCAAAAGGCTGGCTACGATATCCCGCAAGCGGTATGGCCACGTGAGCGTCGAAATCGCCTAGACGTTCCGGGGCTTCGAACGAGCGGGACTTTTGCTCCCCACTCAGCACGCCCACCGAGTTCCGTAACAGTTGAATTGTGTTCGGCGTTTCGAAAATCATGTTGGCGGGATCCGTGCCTGCAAGGAAAGGGATCTTGAAGGCGATGTGATTGCCCACCGAAAAAACCATTGGCTGGGAATTTGACCGGTCCGATTTCACCGTGTAATCGATGGTGAGTTGGCCGTTGGCGAGTTGGAACGTGGCATCCAACTGGAAAGCGAAAGGATAATAGGTCCGCGTGCGGTCGGAATCGCGCAACTCGACCGTAACCCGGGCGCCCTTGTTGTCCGCACTCCGGCTGACTTCCTTCCAGGGAAGAGTGCGGGCGAAGCCGTGACAAGGCATAGGATAGGTCTTGCCGGCGACCTGATAGGTACCGTCACCACAGCTGGTTTTGGGGATCGTTCCTAACGGATACTGCGCGCCTACGGCCGGCCAGAGCAGGGGAGCCTTGCCCTTGAACCCTGGACCGGGCGAGTAATCGCGAGCATGATACAGCAACTCCACCCATTGGCCTCGGAACTTCACCCGGTAGCTGCTGAGCTCTCCGCCCTCGGACGGCGCGACGGCTGCTTCAGCGCCGCCAACAGTATCCCGCAGGACCACCACTCGAGGCGACCCGGGACCAGCGGCATTTTCGTCTGAAACGGTGTAGCGCTCTTGACTGAACCCAAGAGAAGCAGCGAGGAATACGGTGAACAGAGCTGCGATTCGGCTTGGTCTGATTTTCATTTGGTTGCCACCTTCTCAGGCTGGAAGAGCGCAAAGCTAAATACATCGGAGCGGGAAACGATGCTGACGTACTGCGTTCCGTTCGCGGAATAAGTGATCGGTTGCGCATTGATTGGCTGGCCCGTGTTGAAGTGCCAGACGGGCTGGCCGGTCCTGGCATTCAGGGCGACAAATTCTCCGTCGAACTCACCGGAAAAGATGATGCCACCTGCAGTCGAGAGCAATCCGCCTCCGAGCCCGGCGGAACCGACGCGCTCCTGTTCCCACACCTGCTTGCCGGTGGTAAGGTCAAGTGCCCGCACATACACTTTCCAGGTATTGTCACGAAGAAGCACGTCGCCTCCCGCGCGATATTGGTAGCCGCCGGGGCGGAACTTTTCCGTATTCTTGGTTGCCAAGCCGCAGCCCTCCAGCGCGACGAAATAGAACAGATTGGTTTGTGGATCGTATGTAGGTGACATCCAGTTCGTCGCCCCGATGGACGACGGACAAACCTTCGTTCCGGTCAGAGAAGGTTCTATACCGGGTAAGCGAATCGGACGACCTTCTGGTGTCAATCCCGAGGCCCAGTTCAGTTCGTGCACAAAAGGGCTGCCGTGCAGAAACTTACCTGTCGCCCGATCCAAAACATAATAGAAACCATTCCGATCCGCCGTGACCATCAGCTTGCGCATTTTTCCGTCATAGGAGGAATCGACCAGCACGGGGATCTCGACTGCGTCCCAATCCATTGTGTCGTGGGGGGTGAACTGGAAATACCACTTCAGCTTCCCGGTATCCAAATCCAAAGCGACGACGCATTCCGTATAGAGGTTGTCGCCCGCGCGCACATCGCCGTTAAAATCCGGCGATGGGTTGCCGATCCCCCAATACAGCAGGTTCAACTCCGGGTCATAACTTCCGGTGAGCCAGGTATCACCGCCGCCGTACTTCCAGGAATCCCCTGCCCAGGTTTCCGACCCCGGCTCGCCCGCTTTCGGGATCGGGTCCCAGCGCCACAGCCGGTTTCCCGTGGTTGCGTCGTAAGCGTCGAGAAAACCGTTGAGTCCCCAGTCGCTGGGCGCGATGCCCACGATCACTTTGCCGTTAACCGCCAGCGGAGCAGCAGGCGACCAATAACCATCGTTCACATCGGCGATTTTGCTTTGCCAGATAAGGTTGCCGTTCGAGGCATTCAAGGCAATCAGGTAATCGTCCGGGGTGGTGAAATAGACTTTGTCTTCAAAAACCGCTGCGCCGCGATTGGCGTGGCCACTCGCATCGCCACGATTGGTGCGGCCATTCGTCAGGCGCCCGGGTACATGATGATAATTCCAGATCAGCCGTCCGCTGCGGCCGTCGATGGCGTAAACGGCACTGGGCTGGGTCACATACATCACGCCGTCGACGACAATGGGCACATTCTCCAGGTTGCCGGCGCCGGGGACGTGATACACCCACTTGTTCACCAGGGCATCTACATTTGACAGCTTGATCTGGTCCAGCTCGCTGTGCCGCTGGCTATCGTAAGTGCCGTTATAGTGGAGCCAATCGCTCGCCGGAGGTTGCTCTAACTCTTTACTCGTGACCTGAGCGGAGAGTGACGACGCAAGACCCAGCACAAGAACCAGCGCTACTCTCTTCATCGCCCGATCTCACCCTCTCCCTGTTGCTGCACATGCAGCTTGGTGGTGACTTGGTGAGCAAGCATGGCGACCAGATCCTGATATTCGCCGGGAGTAAGCACTTTATCATAGTTGTGCGGCATCAGCGAGGTTGTCCCGTGAACAACCTCGCGCAACTCACTCTTGTCATAAAGATGAAGTTTGTCATGATAGTCGAGAACCTGGATCGAGAACCCATCCTCGTTCTTGGCGATACCTTCGACTGTTTCGCCGCTTCGCGTTACAACCTTGACAGGAGCATATCCGGGCGGAATGGGCCTCTCCTGGCTCAACGCCTCGCGTAGATGCTGCAAGGTTATCTGCGCTCCGATATTCGACAAATCCGGGCCGATAGTTCCGCCATGCCCTTGAAGCGTGTGGCACTTCAAGCATTCTCCTTTGCCGGAGAACACCGCCAAGCCATGCTTTGTATCGCCGGGAACGGCCGCATCGGAAGCGGATGCTCGCATAGCGCGGATGAAGACCACGATTCGCCAGATGTCGTCGTCCGGCAGCCCAAGAGCGGGCATCGCGGTTCCCGGAATGCCCTTCTTGATAGTTTCGAAAATGGCGTCCTCGCTCAGCCTGAAGAAGCGCCGGTCTCCCACCAGCGCGGGCGCGCGCTCTCCTTCAGCTCCGTCCACGCCATGGCACTCAGTGCAGGTCCTATTGAATAAGGTCCGGCCCGCTACGACGACATCCGGACCCGTGCCCAACGGGTTCTTAGGATGATCGGCCTGCGCCTGGGCGGCGAGCGCCGCCCCAGCCATCAACAACCAAATCCCCAGCGATCGAATCGGCATTAGAAAAGGACCTTAAGCGCCAGTTGGACGATTCTTGGATCATTAGCGGCAAGGATGTTGCCGAATCCAGCCGAGCTTACTGTTTGCACGGGATTTTTTGCATTGGAGCCGGTGTTATCGGTGAAAAGTTCGTGTGGTTGAAAGTATTGAAGAACTCACCGCGGAGCTGAACCGTCAGTCTCTCCCTGACCGGAAAGTCCTTGAAGAGGCCCATGTCCCAGTTAAAGAAACTGGGTCCGGTAAACTGTCCTTTGCCCACGTTGCCAAATGTCCCAACCGCTGGAAGCGAAAAGATACCGGAGTTGAGCCAGGAGATGCAGGATGAGGCCGTGGAGCCGCAATTGCCTCCCTTATATGCTGGGCCATTCCCCATTTGAGCCTCATCTTTTCCGATTCCTGTTTGTGACTGATCTTTGCCGGCATACAGGGTGAGAGGCCTGCCGGATTGCGCACTCACGATCCCGGACACCTCCCATTTACCGATAACATTCCGGACGAAGGAATTTGTGTTTGCGAAGGCTGGCGCCTGCCAGACATAAGAAGTAACAAAAACATTGCGTTTGTCGAAGTCGGATGGGCCGCGGTCAAACCTGCGAAAGTCTGGAAAATTCAATGGAAGTGTGTAGTATCCGCTCGTTCCGAAGGTAGCCGCGTCTGTACCGAACGGGAGATCGTCCGTACTCTTAGACCAGGTATAGTTTGCCGATATCGTGAATCCATGCGAAAAGGGTTTTAACAGGCTGAATTGCGCTGAGTGGTACCACGAATTGGCCGACTGGCTGACCTGAAAGATATTTGTGAAGTTGTTGTAGGAACGGCGCTGATCAGTGCTCAGTGTGCTTCCGGGCATATACACTGCCGGGTTCTGATCTATGGTCACAGACATGTTGGTGCCGCGAGAGCCAACATAGGCAATGCGGGTCATGAAGCCATAGCCCAATTCCTGTTCCACCGCCAAGTTCACGCTATAGTTCCTTGGCGTAATGAGTTTGTGCTTCGGATCCCAACTGAATACCTGGACAGGCAGAACGAATTGAGCGTCCGACGGAGGCGGAAAGACCGCCGGAAATGGGTTTGTTACACCAAGGTACGGATTGCTGAATGGCCCTTGCGGCGTGGTCAGCGAGACAGTGGCGCTGTAGGGAGCGGCGCCCAGTTCTCTGTTGTTGGAGAGCGCGGGAACGCGCGAATCGTAGAATATGCCGAATCCGCCGCGAACGCTGGTTTTTCCGTTTCCGTGCACATCATAGGCAAAGCCGACGCGGGGAGCCACATTTCGGTAGTCGCCCGTGGTGCCATCCTCCGGCACACCTTTGTCTCCGGAGAACATGAGACCGGCAGGCGCATTCGGGAACGTGGTGGATCGCACTCCTGCAAAATAATCGCTAGGGTAGAAGACCTGATTTTGATGGTAAAGATCGTGCCATACTCGCGACGGATCGTAGCGAATGCCATAGCTCAAGGTCAGGCGGGTGGTAGCTCGAAACGAATCCTGCGCGTAGCCGCTGATTATCCAATAACGGTTTTTGACGTGTTGACCGTTGGCCTGACCGAACGTGCGCAACTTCCCTAGCATGAAATCGGCCAATGCAGAGCCGGTGGTATCTCCGGAAAATGTGAAGGTCCCTGGCTCACCCAGCACATTGACCATATTCAGCTGGTCCCGTTCGTAGATGCCGCCGAAAGCGAAACTGTGCCGTCCGCGCGTCCAACGCACATCGTCGAGAAAAGAGAAACCGGTTCGCGGAAACTTAGCCGTAGGGTTGGCTCCCGTGGAGAAGTAGCCGGAGATAGAAATGCTCTGGATGGCAGGGATAGGAGGTTGAAAGATTGGCACACCAAAATCTGCAACCGTCGGAGTGTTCGCCGGGGGTTGGCGAATCGAGACGATACGCATAAAGCCAAACCGGAAATCGTTCAGCAAGCTGGGCGAAAAAATATGCATTTCCTGGATGACCGCATTGTGCGAACTGATTGTAGAACCCTGCCTATAGGCCAGCAGGTTGCCGCCGTAGGACCCCACGTTGAAGAACCGGTCATAGTAGTAACGGCCTACGAGCTTATCCTTCGACGAAATGCTGTGATCGCCTCGGGCAATATATTCGTCGAAATTCTGAATGATTGGGGCCGAGTAAAAGACGATGCCATTGCCCTCCGCGCGAGGCACATACTTTAGCATCGCCAATGAAGCAGGATCAAAGCGATTGACCGGGATCTGATTGTTGGGGAAGGGCTTTCCAGTCAGAGGGTCCTTAATCGCAACCACTTTACCCAACGGGTTATTGGGGTTGCTTGCCGAGAGCATCGCGGAAAAGTCACCCGCCAGATTCACATTGGTGGGCACAAAACCGCTTTGTCCCCCCTGATTGCTACGAATCCTCGTGCCCTGATATCCGCCGAAGAAGAATGTTCTATCTCTGATGATGGGGCCGCCGAATGTGCCCCCGAACTGGTTGCGCTTAAGCGGATCAGCAGTTGTGGCGAAATAGTTCCGGGCATTCAAGGCCCCGTTGCGAAGGAATTCAAAAGCGTTGCCGTGAAATTGGTTGGCCCCGGACTTGGTCACGATCGAGACCACCCCGCCGGCGTCCTGTCCGAATTCAGCGCTGTAATTGCTCGTTTGCACGCTAAACTCCTGTAGCGCGTCGGGGAACGGGAAGGGTTGGTTCACGTTGCTGAAGAAGTCAATATTAGGAGCGCCATCCAGGAAATAGCCGACTTGGTTCTCGCGAGCCCCATTGGTCGAAATCGTCACCGCTTCCGGAAAGGTTTTCGCGTTCCCCTGATCGGCATTGTTGGAAGGAGAGGTGACCGCTCCTGCGACCAGTGTAGTCAAGTTTGCGGCATTGCGCCCATTGAGAGG
Source organism: uncultured Acidobacteriaceae bacterium (assembly GCA_963705665.1). Lineage (GTDB taxonomy): Bacteria > Acidobacteriota > Terriglobia > Terriglobales > Acidobacteriaceae > PALSA-350. Next base: position 7,237 of record CAVPKQ010000037.1, read on the forward strand.
CATGTCGGCCATTCTTGATGAGTCGACGACTTGACGGAGGGTGGGAGTGGTCGTGTCCACCTGCGTGGCTAAGGCGTTCACGCTCACGCTCTCACTCGTCGAACCCAAAACCATTTTGATATTGACCGTCAGGCTTTGGTTTGCCAGCAAAACAATTCCCGTCTGCACGAACTTCTTGAAACCGGACTGATCTACGCTCAAGGCATAAACTGCCGGGCGAAGAGAGTTCAGGACATAGTAGCCGCCCGAACCGCTGGATGCCGTCCTGGACTGGGCAGTTGCCAGTTCGGTGACCACCACGTTCGCCCCGGAAATTGCCGCCCCGGTCGGATCGGTGACGCTGCCGCTGATTGTGCCGAAACCCTGCCCCCAAGCGGCAAAGGATGATAGGCAGCACAATACTCCACTAACTTTAGCAACCAACCGCATGTTCATGGGATGTCTTTCTCCCTTCTATGTAAACCTTTGACGGTCTTTCGGCCCCCACATTCGCACTCAATCCCACCCACACAAAACGAGATTTGGTTTCGCATAATGGGAATAGAAATTCATCGCGAAGTATATGCATTGGGTAAAAACTATGTCAATATATTTTTTGAAACTGTCTCTTACAATATGGGCCGGCCTGGACGTGAGTCAAAACTACGTCAAGGAATGAAAACGATTCCATCGAAATCTTCGGCGAAATCAAAGGCGCAAGATGTTGTGGGTATTTTCAAGACGCTATGCAATGCATCGCGAGCGGTCGTGTCGACGATCTGTTTTTCAACAGGCTCTTAGGCTTGGAAGAAGTGACGTAGGTTTTCTCGTGCAGGAATTTACTCATCGTCTGATTCGAATTAGACAATGGCCGCGATTTCATAGTCCCGCACTTCAGGAACGGTGAATTCGATGGCATCACCGGAGCGGGTAAAGGCAAGCTCTTTATCTGCGGCTAATAGGTGGACCCTTGAGGCTTTGAAGCCGCCAGGTAAAGCCAGTTTCACCATCTGTGGCCCGAGTGCATAAGCTTTGCTGTACTCGCCCCTCAGCGTCTGCGGGTTGTCATAGTTGAGGAAGTGTAGCGCATAGCCAGGCTTCGTCTTCCAGGCAATCACTTCCGCCAGACCATCACCGCTAACGGTGACCGGCGCCTCAGGGCACATCCAACGAATCGCGTTGATGAGTATTCTGGAGAGATCTGGATTCTGCGAATGCCAATAACTCCGATCGATATCAGCCGGTATATATACGAGCCGGCTTGTGCCTCGTTCGACAAGCACGACTGCCGGCTGATCCGTATGTTCTGCCGACGGATAAACCATCTCCGGCGGGAATCCCGGAAATGGCGGCAGAACGGTAAGTACCGGATTGGAGATGGCTTCTAAGGGAATGTAATATTCCGAGAGCGGTAACAAAGTTGTCTGCTTAAAACCTTGTAAAATCGGATGATCCCGCTCGACATTCATGTACACGGAATTGCTCAAGTCCGGGCCGACTATAGCTGCCTTCCTCTGAAAACCAAAAAGCTCAGCCAATCCGGAATCCGGACGAGCCTTACCACTCTCATCGTAAAAGCCGGTTTCAAAAGTAGCGAAAAGCGAGCCGCCGCGGCTTACATAATCACGGAGTTGCTGGCATTGTTTGTCGCTCAACGTCGCGCAATTGGCAAGAATAAGACCCTTGTATCTGGATAAAGTCTCAGGTGTCAGATCGTCTTCATGAACAAAATCGAAGAAAAACCTACCCTCAACCATTGCCTGATACATCCCCTGCGCATAATCAGTGACCTCGCCCTGACCTGGTCCCTTATAAAAGGCGTTGGTACTTTGCGACCACACAATTGCCAGGTTAGCCACCGTAGTCTCGTTGTCAAAGTGCGCCTGGTTCTTATCTATCCATTGGTAGAAGCTCCTGCCCTCCTCCATCCAACGTAGATCCTTCGGGCTGCCGCCAAGCCAGTGCAACAATGGAGCCATTCCGCTCGCGGTCGTTTGCCCCATCCACATCTTCAATTCCAAAGGGGCCTTGCTGGTGTGCCTCCATAACGGACGAGTGGTTGAATAGGCTCCGCATACCATGGTCGTGGTGCGGCCTTTCATAAAACATCGGGAGACGCGGCCTTGTTGAGCGCAATCCCAAATAGGAGTATCGCCGGCACGCCCCTGGTGGTCGTTACTTACCCAGGGTGCAGTCTCCGCCATAGCATAGAGATTGGCGACAGCACCGATGCCGGACCCTACGTTGCCGACATACAGGCTGTCCGGCTTTTTCTTCTTCGCAGTTTGATCCCAAAGACGCCAAATTTCCACCACACGCGTTATGTGCCGATGGTATGCTTCCGGGGAGTTAGGATCTTCCGAACTCTGGACCTGGCATGCTTCGCAATAACATACCCTTGGGCGGCCTGCGCCGGGGAAACCGTTCGTAAAGAACCCGTCCACATCGTACATGGAGTTGATTTCGCTGATAATTGTAGGTATCTGCCGGGTGAAATAGGTCGAGTATATGCACGTAGCATACAACCCATTCGTAGGCTTGAAGGGATCGCCGTTCCTGTTCCGTGCAATCCATTCGGGATGGGCCGTAGTCGCGTCCTTGTACACTGAATTGGGGTCGAGGCGCGCCATAACGCGAATGCCTCTCGCTTTAGCGGCCTTGGTGAAGTCACCAAAGAGATCCCGGTTCCCCAAGAAGGGGCTTCGGTGTTGATAAGGAACCTTGGTCGGATAGAACGCCATAATGCCCCCGGCATTCAACCGCAGGGCATCGACCTTCAAGCTAGTCCAATAGTCGATCCACCAGGTAATATCCATTCGGAGCGGATCGCGTTCGTTGAACTGTACGGCTCCACACCGGCGCACCGCAGAGTACCATGGCGACACGGTCGAGTTCGAACCTGCGTCTACGGCTCCGAGAATGTTCGGCGCGAGCGCAGCGCCTGCCGCTCCACATAGGACTGTAATTGCCTCTCGGCGGGTTAAATCGACCATTCCGAATTCTCTTTCCTGAATCAATGTAGGCAAGATGCGGTGTCAAACTATAGACGCGTTGCCACGTTTTGTGCAATCGGCCCAATTGGTTGCGCAAAGCGCCACAACGATCTATATTGTAAAACCGTGTGTTGTGATATGGGAATTGCCGGCGCAAATCCGCGCGGCCCGTGCAACATATGCGGCATCGAGGAGAGAGGCCCAGGATTATGTCACCCGATTCTATTGCGGCAATCGATCGCCGGGATTTCTTAAAACTCGCCGGCGCCACGACCGCGCTTAGCTTCACTCCTGGCGCTTTTGCCGCCCCCAGCCGGCGAGTGGCTGTGATCATCGATGACGGCGATCCGGCGGCGTCGAGCGCCCCGGTGAAGTGGGCCGCCGGAGAGCTCCGTAAAGCCCTCGCCGCCAAGGGAGCCATGTGCCAGATTGTCTCCTCCCCAAGCCAAGCGGAAGGATCTGCTTTGTTCGTTCTGGTGGCCGGCGCTTCCTCAAGCATGGCGAAAGGCTTCTCCCAGGGAGCTTCCGGTGAGAGCGCGGAGAGCACTCGCATGGCGCCTGGGCGTCTGTCGGAAGCACCTGCAATCTGGATCTCCGCGAGCGATCCGAGAGGCTTCATCTACGGCCTTCTGGAATTGGCCGAGCGGGTTGAATTCGGCCACGACCCAGGAGTGGCCTTGCACCTCGATCGCGTATCGGAAGAGAAGCCGGCAAACAAGGTCAGAAGTGTTGCCCGGGCTTTCTGTAGTGAGGTAGAGGATAAGGCATGGTATTACGACAAGGATTTTTGGCGGGGATACCTGGATGCACTCGCGGTCAGCAGGTACAACCGGTTCAATTTCGCCTTCGGATTTGGATATGACTTTCCTATCCACGTCACCGGCGACTATTTCCATTTCTGCTATCCCTACCTAGTCAATGTCCCCGGCTACAACGTCCGAGTCATTCAGCTCACCAGCGCAGACGGAAAAGAGCTCCCCGAGCCTTTCCCGCTCCCTGCCGAAGAACAGGATAAGAACTTTGAGATGCTCCGCTTTATGGCGGCGGAGACTGGAGCTCGCGGACTGCAATTTCAATTGGGTATCTGGACCCATGCCTATCAATGGACCGATAGCCCTCATGCGCATCACCGGATCGAGGGACTCACGCCGCAAACCCATGCCGCGTATTGCCGCGATGCCCTGGCCATCATCCTGAAAGAGTGTCCCCAGATTCAAGGGCTCACCCTGCGCGTTCACGGCGAGAGCGGAATTCCCGAAGGGAGCTATCCATTTTGGCGAACTTTGTTTGAAGCCATCTCCGGCAGCGGCCGCAAGATCGAAATCGACATGCACGCCAAAGGAGTCAACCAGATCATGATCGACATGGCGGCGAATACTGGCATGCCGGTCAAACTGGGGGCCAAGTATTCCGCAGAGCATCAAAGCCTGGGCTATAACCAGGCGGACATCCGTAAATTGGAGATTCCGAAGCCCGGCCATACCGATAAATCGGGTCTCTTCAGCGTCAGCGGCGGCGCACGGCTTTTTACCCGCTATGGATACGCCGACTTCTTTGAGCAGGGCGCCCGCTACGAGCTGCTTTTCCGCTTATGGCCGGGAACCCAGCGCCACCTGCTCTCGGGCGATCCGGAGATGGCGGCAGCCTACGGGCGAAGCTCTCATTTCTGCGGCGCCGTCGGGCTCGAGATCTGCGAGCCTCTGACATTTAAAGGAAGAGAAGGTTCCGGGCTGCCGGGCGGACGCTGCGCCTATGCCGACGCATCCCTCAATCCCAAGCAAGATTGGCAGAAATTTGAATATTTCTATCGCGTCTGGGGCAGGCGTCTCTACAATCCCGACGCCGATCCGGAGACCTGGCGAAGAGCCTTGAGACGCGACTTTGGTCACGGCGCGAACCCGGTCGAAACGGCTGTAGCGAACGCGAGCCGGGTCCTTCCCTTGGTAACCAGCGCCCATCTCCCCTCTGCGTCGAATCATTCGTTTTGGCCTGAGATTTACACCAACATGCCGGTCGTGCTCGGCAGCGAAAAGTCGCCGTACGGCGACACCCCTACCCCAAAATGTTTTGCCACGGTAAGCCCATTGGATCCGCAGCTCTTTTCGACCATCGGCGAGCATGCCGCGGACCTGCTCGCCGGCCGGGCAAATGCCAAGTACTCCCCGATTGAAGTTGCGCAGTGGCTGGAGGACTTCACGGCTGCGTCGTCCCAGGCGTTGACCGCGGCGCGCGCGCAGGCGGCATCGCATACCTCTCCCCAGTTCCGGCGTATGGAAGAGGACGTTCTCATACAGAATGGATTGGGCCGCTTTTTCGCAGCCAAGCTGCGTAGCGGCGTCCTCTTCGAGGTCTACCAGCAGACCGGCAATGCTGAGGCCGGTAAACTTGCTCTGGCCCACTACAATAAGGCGCGCGATGCATGGGCAAGCATGGCGGAACGAGCCAAACGCGTCTACCGCTCCGATATCACCTATGGCGACGTTCCTATACGCAGCGGAGACTGGAGCGACCGGATCCCCAGCATCGATCTGGACATAGCAGCTATGCGGGATAAGCTGAAAAATCCAAGCGCCCCAAGTGGCGCGGCAGAGCATGCCGAATCCGCAATTCGAGCCGCAGCCGGACGGCCGCACCGCCCATCGATCAATTGCAGTCATACGCGGCCTGCCGAATTTCATCCTGGGACTCCACTTTCCCTATCGCTGCTTCTCCCCGCTGCGCATGACGCGCCCTCCTCGGTCTCTTTGCTTTACCGTCATGTCGATCAGGCGGAACGCTGGAGGTCGGCGGAGATGGACCGGAGCCATCGCGGATACAGCGCTTCGATTCCCGGTGACTACACCAACTCTCCTTTTCCGCTGCAATACTATTTCGAATTACGGCGCGGAGCAGACTCAGCCTGGCTTTACCCGGCGTTCAACTCGACTCTTTCGAACCAGCCTTATTACGCGGTTTCAAAAAGAAGCAACGTCTAACTTTCGGATATTCCACGACAACACCTTATGTCATCTCGACCGAAGCGTCCATGGGCCTGCGGCCCACCCAACAGGACGAAAATTGGGTTGAGGAAGGCTCTGTTGGCAATTACAGCTAACTTTGTCATCTCGACCGGAGCGAAGCGGAGTGGAGAGATCTGCGGTTTCCCACATCTGGCGCAAAGAGCGCGCCAGATATGGGGCACCCTCGATTGGTGGCCATTATGGATCCATACTTCAGCAGATTTAGGGTGCCCCATCCTTGCGTACCAAGGGTGAGAAACCACAACCGCTGGCAGAGTAGGCTTGCCACGATGATTTTCGGCAGAGCGTAGCGGAGTTTAGAGATCTGCGGTTTCCGCAATATTTCGTTCCCCGGCAGCTTGATATCATTTTGCATGTCTTTGAAATGCAAACAGCGGCTGGAAACACTGGCCGTGCATGCCGGACAACCCATCGATGCCGCGACCGGTTCGGTGACCGGGCCGATCTACCTATCGACCAATTACGAGCGTGACATAGAAGGCGGGTATCCGCGGGGGTTTTCCTATTCACGCAGCGATAATCCAAATCGCAGCGCGCTGGAAACCTGTGTTGCCGCGCTCGAAGGAGGAGATCGCGCACTCGCCTTCTCCTCCGGAATAGCCGTGGCGACGGCGCTGCTGCAAACGCTCAGGCCAGGCGATCATATCCTTGCCCCCAATGATGTCTACCACGGATTTAAGAAGGTTCTCAGTACGGTATTCGCGAACGCAGGGCTCCACACAACCTATGTAGATATGAGCGATCCCGCGAATGTGGCCGCCTCTCTCCATCCCAATACCAAGCTCATCTGGATTGAGACTCCATCCAATCCAATGCTGAAGATCACAAACCTTGAAGAGATTGCGCTCCTGGCCAGGGAAGCCGGCGTAACCACCGTATGCGACGGCACGCTTGCCACCCCGGTATTACAGCGCCCGCTCGATCACGGCATCGATATGGTGGCCCACTCGACTACAAAATATATTTCCGGCCACAGCGATGTGATTGGCGGAGTTCTGATAGCTCGCGAAGACCATGCCCTTTTTGAAGGAGCGCGGCAATCGCAGCAGATGGGCGGAGCGGTTCCATCACCCTTTGACTGCTGGCTCACATTACGCGGCATTGCAACTCTGCCTCTCCGCGTGCGGGCACAATCCGATTCCGCGATGAAGATTGCCGAGTTCCTCGCCGGTCATAGAGCAGTGGAAGCAGTCTACTATCCAGGGTTGACGACTCACCCGGGACACCTAATCGCCGAGCACCAGATGAAGCAGTTTGGCGGGATGCTTTCCTTTGCGGTCGGGCGCTCCGCAGAAGACGCCATGCGCGTTGCGGCCGCCGGGCAGATCTTCACCCGAGCCACCAGCCTCGGAGGGACGCATAGTTTAATTGAGCACCGAGCTTCGACCGAAGGACCTGACACATTGACACCTCAAAATCTACTCAGGCTCTCGATTGGACTTGAGAACACAGACGACCTCCTCGAGGACCTCGAACAGGCGCTGGCTCACCTCTCCGCTTGAGTTGAGGAAGGCTTGGTTTTGCCTTTCTTTCTGTCATTCCCGAAGGGGAATCTGCTTTTCTGCCCCTTTTCGAACAGCTCAGAGGATTTCACTTGATGGGCACGCCTTCAAGGAATACCTCACTCAAAGCCAGCTCTGTCCGCATCACAGTAACTGTGAACGAACCCTTCGGTTGGCTTGGCCGCGCAATTCATATGCTCACCGTCCGGCGCAAAGTTGAGGAAATCTTCGCCTATCGGCAAGAGAAGGTTCGTGCCCTCTTCGGAGCTGGGGATAAATGAGATCTGAGCCCGCCGTGGTTTGGTTCCGCCTGGATCTGCGGCTTGCGGACAATCCCGCGCTGGCGGCGGCGATTGAGACCTGCTTGTCCGTCATTCCGCTATTCATTTGGGCGCCCGGAGAGGAAGATCCGTGGCCGCCGGGAGCGGCCTCGCGATGGTGGCTGCATCACTCTCTACTCGAACTTGAGCATGCGTTGGCCACGCGCGGAGGGAAGCTTATCCTTCGCCGAGGCCCGACAGCGGAAGTGCTCCTAGCCGTCGCAGCGGAATCCGGCGCCAAAACCGTTTTCTGGAACCGCCGTTATGAGCCTGCCGCGATCGCCTGCGACCGGAAACTGAAGACGCTGTTGCGCCAACGCGGCCTCACCGCCGAAAGCTTCCCCGGCAACCTCTTATTCGAACCCTGGACGATTCGCAACAGCAGCGGAGACCCTTTCCGGGTCTACACCGCATTCTGGCGAGCTTGCCAGTCGGAGCCTGATCCGCCACCACCTAAACCGGCGCCCAAACAAATTCCGCCGCCCGCTCAATGGCCGGCATCTCTAGCCGTCTCCGACTTTGGGCTGCAGCCGAAGATCGATTGGGCCGGCGGGATTCGCCACGCATGGCGGCCAGGCGAGTCGGGCGCGGCCGAGCAATTGAAGATCTTCCTCAAAAGTGCGCTTGAAGCATATCCCGCTATCCGCGACCGGCCGGACAGGCCAGGCACCTCGCGCTTATCGCCGCATCTTCACTTTGGGGAAATCAGTCCGCGGCAGATCTGGCATGCCGTCGATCGCTCAAGCGCCGAGGCATATCGAAGAGAAATGGTTTGGCGCGAGTTCGCATATTACTTGCTCTTCCATTTCCCGAAGACCCCACAAGAGCCTCTGCGGCCCGAGTTCCGCTCTTTTCCTTGGCACAATTCTGTCCGAGATCGGAAAGCATGGGAGCAGGGAAAGACTGGTTATCCCCTGGTTGACGCTGGAATGCGCGAGCTATGGCGCACTGGCTGGATGCACAACCGTCTGCGGATGGTGGTCGCGTCGTTCCTGGTCAAAGATCTCTTGATCCGTTGGCAGGAAGGCGCAGCCTGGTTCTGGGATACGTTGGTCGATGCGGATCTGGCGAACAACACCTTAGGATGGCAATGGAGCGCGGGCTGCGGAGCCGACGCTGCACCGTATTTCCGCATCTTCAATCCGGTGATCCAGGGCAAGCGATTCGATCCCGATGGTGAGTATGTTCGTCGTTGGGTGCCGGAACTGGCAAAGCTACCGAACACCTGGATACATCAGCCTTGGAACGCTCCCGCGAAGTCATTGCTCGACGCCGGCATCGAATTGGGAAAGGCCTATCCACTGCCGGTCATCGATCATCAGACCGCGCGTAAACGAGCCTTGGCGGCCTTCGCAAGCATCCGCCGGAAATAAGAAATGCGCGGAGATCATAGAAGGACCAAGCCATGGCGGATGCCTAACGCGACTGCTTCAGTTCGGCTCGCGGCGCCGAGTTTGCCCAGGATGGACGCAACGTGAAACTTGACCGTATGCTCGGAAATAGCCAGCCGCGTTGCAATCTCCTTATTCCCCAATCCGCTGGCGAGCATTTGTAAAACCTCGCGTTCCCGCCGGGTCAACGTCTCGGTAAATTCCGCTACAGGACGCGACGCGGGAGCAGCTACCGGAAGCGCCGCGGCGATCTCGTCACGATGCAAAACGATAAGCCCCGCGGCAGCAGCCTGTATAGCCGCGACAAGCTGTTCTCCGGAAGTCTCCGGCGGCAGCACTGCCGCAGCTCCTGCCCGGACAGCTTCGGCAACCCATTCCGTAGCAGGATGACCGGAGAGAATGACCACCGCCGCTTCCGCAAGTTCCCACCGGCCGATCGATTCCAATACCGTCTCGATTGGCGCGCCGGAGGTCTCTATCAGAACAATATCTGCTTCCTCATCGGCAAACCGGTGTTCCAATAGCTCAAGGCTGGGGATGCTTCCTACGACCTCCACACCTCGCGAAACGAGAATACTTTCCAGGCCCGCCCGCACCAACGGTGAAGCTGCGACGATGAGGACACGAATCACGCCGCGACGCTGCTCCGGATATTACTCTGCGCTCCCAGTTGTACGGTAACGCGGCGAATCCGCGAGTAGTCCCCACGCAAAAATTCGAGGCGCTGCACCCGTGGCTCGCTACCCCGTAGAAGATTCGCCAGATCGGCGACCGATGTGAACCGCTTGTCTTCAGTCCCCAGCAGGATGTCGCCGGGTAATAAAGAAGCATTGGCGGCGGAGCTGCCGGGCTCGATTTCGAGAACAACCAAACCAAAAGCTCGCGATTGTGCGCCAACTCGCGGAACTTCCACTGGTTGCACGGTCACTCCGAACCACGAATCCAAAGGACCGCTGGAAATGAAATCTTCCACTGCCCTGCTTGGGATGGCAAGCGCCAGGCGGCCTGCAACCATGGTGTTGATCCCAATAACGCGGCCGTCCGCGCCGGCCAACGGACCCCCGGAATTGCCCGGCGCCAGCCGGAGATTGGCTTGAATCCACGATTGTGATCCAAGGCCTCGCACCGGTCCTATTGCGTAGACAGTTCCCGTAGTGAGCGCTCCGATGAAACCGAGCGGGTTCCCGATGGCGATAGCCAACTCGCCAGGGCGCACCTGAGAAGAATCGGCCGCCAGGGCCGCAGGCAAATTACCGCCGTTAGCGCGAAGTATCGCAATGTCACGCCTCGGATCTCGCGAGATGACACTGGCTTCCAATTCGCGACCGTCCCAAAGCTGGACGCACACTGGGGAGCCGCGCATAACATGCGCGTTGGTCACAATGATGCCGTCAGCGGACCAAATGACGCCGGAGCCGCTCCCGCGTTCGCCAGCGCGGATGAGAACGGTTGACCGCCGCAGTTGCTCCGCGATTTCGCCGAAACCTGGAATAGTCACGCTACTTGTCTCCGTGCGGGCGCTCGCCCACGACAACCTTTGTCTCCTGAACCGCGCCTCCGCGGATGTATTTCAGGGCCAGCGGCTTGGCAATCGCTTCCCCTGGCAGCTGCGAATACACGTCTTCCACGCGTGTGACCGCACGGTCCGCCAGGGAAACCAGGATATCGCCGATAACAATTCCCGCTTTGCCTGCCGGTCCGTCGGGCTCGACCTCGAGAACGATTGCGGCCGTCCTCTCATCGCGCTGCAACGACTGCCGGAGAGAGTCAGGTAAACGGATGGGCTGCAGACCTACCCCCAGATAACCCCGAGGGATTCGGCCCTTCTGAAGCAGCGTGTCGACAACCCGATTCACTGTGGGCGCCGGAATGAGGATTGCTCCGAAGCGCGCGAAGCGTGAGGTGACAATACCAACCGCGCGGCTGTGCACGTCGACCACTACTCCGCCCGCCGCGGTAGGCTGCAAGGCGATATCGAGACGGACGTACGGCGCAAGAGACGCTCCCGTCCAAGTGCGGCGCTCCGCCACAACCATGCTGACCACGGCCATTCCGGCGACCGGCCCGCTGGCCCTGGTGCGGCCGGCGACGAGCGCAAGATTGCCTGGCTTGAGTGACGCAACATCGCCGAATTCTCTTACGCCCGCGTCAGCCTCGGCGCATTTCAAGACCGCTATATCGGTGGAAGGATCGCGGCCGGCAAGGGTAGCGGCCGCGATGTGCCCATCCGGAAGCGTCAGTTGAATCTCCTCATCGCGGCGCAACGCATGTTCGGCGGTAACCACCACACCGGGCCGCCATACTACGCCGCTTGAAGAGCCTCGTGCCTCGGTGTGTACGGCAACCAGGTTGGTGGCGGCATCTTCGATGGAACGTGACAAAGCATTGGAAAGATCAATGAGTTCCCTGGACATATTCAAAACCTCTTAGGAACAACATGTCATAGATGCCATGACGTTTTCATCCGCCGAACGGCTAGTCCGGACACTAGCAGAATGGGGAGGGCGGAGGCGCGAAGCTTCTCATAGGTTGCGCGAGAGATGGGCTCGCAGATACTAGCAGATACTAGCAGTCCAGGGGAACTCAGGCCGGGCCGAAATGAAATCGTAGCTCCTGTATGCTGGCGACGGGCACGCCATCTTTTTTAGCTGGCTGGAAGGTCCAGGTTCGTACTGTGCTGACTACGCTCGACTCGAGTCCGTAGCCCAGCGTCTTGAGAACCGTCAGATCGCTTACTCGGCCGTCGGCGCTGATAGTGACATCGACAATGACGTCGCCCTGCAATCCTCGAGGCAGCACAGAGAGATCCGGTGTGGGACTGGGAGAGTACATCGTCAACGCGATCTGCTGTGCATCGTCCGCACCCAAGGAGTTTGAACCGTTCGTTTGATCGGGTGCGTCCGATGGCAACGTGACCTGAGGGAGGGAAGGCAACGGAAGCGTTGGCAGTACGGGTGCGGAAGAAGGTGTGAGTTTGGCAACATCTGTCCGTTTAGGCTTCGCGACGGGAGACAACCTCGACGCCGGTCCCCTTCCCGGCAGGTAAACGAGATTTATCCGCGCGCCGGAGGCGGTCCCCGGAGGATTGACAACGCGGGCCGGATGCCAGTAGCCATAACCCAGCACGGCGGCTACCGCCAACAGGTGGACGGCCGCCGAGGCACAGACCGGACGAGCAACGCCCCGCCCGGTTGTAGGCTCAAGCAACCTTGGCAGGATAAACGTCTTGATGTAACGGGCTACACCATTCATCTCTTGCCTCTGCGAATCTTAAGCGGCTGGCACGTTTGGCCCCGTGCCGGCTTCCACACATATCCATCAGACAACGTTACGCTTCTCAAAGACACGAGAACCACCCGGGGGATGCCGCCTGGGTAGGTATATTTCATCTCATACTCGGTTCCCGGAAAAAACAAGCCAGTTTCTACGTGACAGACTGAGCCCCGAGATCTCTGGCCCTGCTCGCGAAGGCGCGTGCAATTCAATTCGATCTGCTGGATGGGCAGCTTACCGGCGTTTCTAAAGCTGACCGTGAGGCTACCTTGGTCATTTACGCCGCTTACCAAGATGATTGGGCAGAAGTTGTCAGCATGCGAGAGAGGAGCCAGGAAACCGGCCAGCATCGCCAGAGTAAATAGGTTTTGAAGTGCAAAGGGAACGATTGCATTGAGCTTGATCTCCGCCATGCGCCAATCCCGCTTTGACATAACCGATTCTCTACCTATAGTCTCGTCTATACTTAGTTGTCTAGGTATCAATTGCAAGCAGCGAATGAGCATTGAGAGGTGCTTAGATGTCCATCTGTCGCCGTATCTCGAACCTGTTCTCCCGCTCCAAGATGGAACAGGATATTGATGCAGAGCTTCAGTCGCATCTCGAAATGCGGGTTGAGGACAACATCGCCTCCGGCATGTCACCCCAGAAAGCGCGGCGCGACGCGCTCCTTCGCTTCGGCAACCCTACTGCGATGAAAGAAAGAGTGGCCGCGGCGGACGCAGCGCTCTTTCTCTCCGATATCTGGGCGGACCTGAGCTTCTCCCTTAGACACCTGCGGAAGAACCCTCGATTTACTGTCGCCGCGGTCGTAACGCTGGCGCTCGGCATCGGCGCGAGCACTGCGATCTTCAGCGTGGCGAATGCGGTCCTATTGCGGCCGCTTCCATACATGGATTCGGACAGGCTTGTGATCGCCGGCATGGACTTGCAGAAACGCGATGTTCACGACCTGCCATTTTCCAATGCCGATTTCATCGATCTGCGCGATGGCACGAAAGCTTTCTTCAAGGATATGGCCGGGGTGTTCACTGGGCCCGCCCTCGTCCGCCGGGAGGACGGAACACCGGAGCAGATCCGCTGGGCGGTAGTTACGAGCAATTTCTTTCGCGTTATGGGTGCAAGAATCGTGCTTGGCCGCGATTTCACGGATCAAGATGGTATACCGCAAGCCCTCCCATCACCCGCGGGCGTCCCAGCCGCTCCGGCCAAGCCCCTGCCCGCGATCGCAATCCTCAGCTATGAGTATTTCCAGAGGCATTACGATGGCAATACAACCGTGCTTGGCCACACCATGCCGACCATAGGCGGCCCCGGTCTCATCATTGTCGGCGTGCTGGCTCCCCGCTTTCGCCTGTATTTCCCGCCGAAGGCAAACGTCGAAGGCGCGCCCGACGTTTGGATCGCCAATCGCTTAGGTTACGATGCCGCGCAGCGCACCAGCTTTTCTATTCGGCCGGTGGGGAGACTCAAAGACGGAGTCACACTGCAACAGGCGCAGGCAGCGGCCGGCCAGGTAACCGCTGAGGCGCGAAGGAATTTCACTATCGCCCGCACCGCCGGATACTACTTCCGGCTCACGCCTATGCGGCAACATCTGGTCGCCGAAGTGCGGCCCGCGATACTCGCCTTGATGGGTTCGGCAATCTTCCTGTTGCTCATTGCATGCGCGAACGTGGCCAATCTTCTGCTGGTGCGCGCCTCTTCGCAGCAACGCGAGCTCGCCATGCGGGCCGCCATGGGAGCGGGGCCTTGGCGGCTGATTCGCCCGATTCTGTTAGAGGCGTTTCTGCTGGCCGCCATCGGTACCTTGTCGGGTCTTGGCTTAGCAGGGGCGGGAATTCATGAATTGCGCGTCCTGGCTCCGGCAAATCTTCCCCGCCTCGACAATATTCGCATCGATGCTCTTGTGCTTGGCATTGCCGCCCTGGTGGGCCTTGCCGCAGCAGTCATTTTCGTCCTGGCTCCGGCATGGCGCGCTTCCCGGCCGGAACTCATGAACGCGTTGCGCTGGAGCCCGGCCGCTTCGGGATTGGCCAATGGCGGCCGATTGCTCAATTTGGTAGTTGTCGCAGAGGTTGCGCTTTCCTTTACCCTGCTGATTGGATCGGGGCTGATGTTTCGCAGCTTTCTCCAACTGCAGCGCGTCGATCCTGGCTTCGACGCCCGCCGCTTGCTCACGTTCCAAGTGCTTGGGACTCCGGCGGTTAAAAAAACCGCGGAAGAACGCGCCAGCCTCATTCGTGAAATCGAAGAGCGTCTGCGCGCCATCTCTGGAGTCCACAGCGCAACTGCATCCTACCCATTTCCCTTGACGGGAGGTTTCGCTCCGATTCGCTGGGGGACTGCGGAAGCTCTCAGTGATCCCAGTAAGTTTCAAGCGACCGATTACCAAATTGTGCTTCCCGGCTACTTCAAGACCATGCGCACAGCCCTGCTCGCGGGGCGCACCTTCACTGATGACGACAATTTACCCGGCCGCAATCGCGTGATCATTGACGAATCTCTCGCGAAGAAGGCTTTCGGTGGAGAATCAGCGGTGGGCAAGCGCATCCTGATTCGCATTCGCACGCCCCAGCCGGAATGGGTTGAGGTGGTGGGTGTGGTGGCGCATCAGCACACGACTTCACTCGCAGAACCGGGACGCGAGCAGGTCTACGTTACCGATGCCTTTCTCGGATCCGGCCGGGTTCGTACATGGGCGATCCGCACGGGCAGCGACGTGGCCGATTATGAAAACCAAGTGCGCGCGGTAATCAAAGGGATCAACCCGAATCTTGTCGTCACGCAAATACAACCAATGGACGCTGTGGTTCATGGCGCCCGAGCCAACACCCGTTTCTCGCTGCTGCTGATCGCCGTCTTTGCGGTGATCGCCGGAGTGTTGGCCGGCGTCGGTCTGTACGGTGTGCTTTCCTCTGCTGTGCGGCAGCGTGTCTCCGAGATCGGTGTGCGCATGGCTTTGGGAGCAGGACGAGGCAATATATTCAAGCTAGTCGTCGGCCAGGGACTCCGTCTCAGTGCTCTGGGAATTGCGGCTGGCTTCATCGCCGCATTCATTCTGACCCGGGTGATGTCCACGATGTTGATAGGCGTCAAGCCCACCGACCCTGCGACTTTCGCCAGCATGACCGTGGTATTCCTTGCCATCGCTGCGCTCGCATCCTACCTCCCTGCCCGGCGCGCCGCCGGGGTTGATCCCATGACAACCCTACGCGAGCAGTGAGAATCCGGGGTGCCCCATGTCCAATTTCGCCCAATCTTGGGTGCCCCACGTCCGGATTCTCGGACGTGGGATTCCACAAATCTCGATAGTCAAGTCGTCGTCACCTTGATGTTCGGAGAAACAGCCCCAGGCTAGCTGCGCGGGGTTTGGGTCCCGGTTTCCCAACTCTGGCGAGAGCCTGAGTTGGTGCCATATCCACTCCGCTGCTCTCGCGGCCGCTTCCCGGACCTCCCGCGGCAGGATCATCTCGCTGACCTCGTCCACGTCGTTGCAATGCTCCCAATCCAAACGTACTCGATCGCATACCAACCCGCCGGTATTGCCCCCCGCTCTGTTCAATTTTGGTTATAAGCATATGAATACTTGAGGCTGAGCCTCCATATTCTAAGTTTCGTCTAAGGTTGCCTCGATTAGATAAGCATAGGCCGGAGCGGGGGAAGCTCGCTCTGCGCCCTAAGCTATGCGATCGATGCGAATCCTTTCCCTTCTTGTTCTCGCAATCTGGACTTGCGCCGCGGCCCAGGCCCAGATTGACCGCGCCGAGCTGAATGGAACCGTCACAGATGCGACCGGCGCCTCCATGCCCGGCGTCAAGGTCACCGTCACCCAGCAAGGCACGAATCAAAGCCGCGACGTCACGACAGATGCTCATGGGCAGTTTGTGGCCTCTTCATTACCGGTGGGACGCTTCGTCATCTTGCTGAATAAGCCCAACTTTGAAGATCTCCGGGTGGCCGGCATCGATCTCCATTCCGGGGACGTTCGCACGGTCAATGAGCGTATGCAAATTGGCTCGGTCAACCAGAGCATATCCGTAGAAGCCGATCGGAGCGGCGCGCAACTTAACAAGAGCGACGCGACCTTCGGGGGAACCATTCAGTCGGTACAGGTGAGTGAGTTGCCGTTGAACGGCCGCAACATCGCAACCCTGGAACTGCTCGCGTCCGGCGCGATCGACAACGGCACGGGCCAGCAGGCCTCCATCCGCTTCGCCGGTCAGGGTATCGACGATGGCAACTACCGTCTGGATGGAGTGGATGCGAGCGGCGTATACCGCATGGCGCTGAAATCGGGCCTGCGCTTGCAGTACTCGACTGAAGCAGTAGCGGAATTCAAGGTCGACGCAGGCGCCTACACGGCGGACACCGGTGGTTCGGCCGGCGGACAGGTCAGTCTGATCTCGAAGAGCGGCACGAATGCTTTCCATGGGAGCGTTTTCGAATATCTGCGCAACAGCTACTTCGATGCGCTCTCGCCCATCAAGGCCACCGTCCACCCCCAGTTCCACCTCAATCAGTTCGGCGGAAACATAGGCGGCCCAATCGTTCGCAACCGCACCTTCTTCTTCGTGAATTATGAAGGTTTTCGGCAGCAGCTTGGCGGGGTGCCGCAGATCGGCTTTGTGCCCAGCCCCGCATATCGCGCGCAGGTGGTGGCTGCCCAGCCGGCGCTCGCCGCAATCGTGAATGCATTTCCGCGGGGCTCGTCGCCATCGCCGACAGATCCGAATGCGTACTCGTTTGTCGGGCTGGTGCCGAGTCCGGACAATGAAAACTCCGGCGTCGTGCGCGTCGATCATCGCTTTACCGATCACGACTCCGGTTACGTCCGCTATAACATCGACGATGGCTCATCGACCAGCGCGCTGAATGCGCTCGCTCAGTCCATCACGATCGGTTCTCGTGTGCAGAATTTCGTCCTCGAAGAAACGCATGTCTTCAATGCCAGTCTGCTGAATGAGGCGGAGTTCGGCTTTAACCGGAACACCTTCATCCAGACGCAGCAGACCGGCGAGCCCTTCAATTTTGCCATCAGCGGGTTCACGGAGATTAACGAAAATTACTCCAAGGCGCAAATAGCGCAAAGCTTTTCAGCGAATGACACGGTCACCTGGACTGCCGGCAAGCATACTGTCAAGGCTGGCGCCGATATTCGCCTGCCGCAGTACAACGAGGCGAACTCTATCGACGGCACGGCAACCTTTCTGAGCGAGAGAGCCTTTCTTGCGAACCAGCTCAATACCTTCCAGACCACCGCCGCGCTGCCCGACAAGGGTCTGCGCAAAGAGCAGTTCGCCGGCTACGCGCAGGACCAGTGGAAGGCGGCACGCGATCTCACGCTCAACTACGGCCTGCGCTACAACTTCTTCTCGCCATTTCATGAGGCGCGTAACAATGAAGATCCATTCGACATCGCAAGCTGTGGAGGTTATTGCGGCATAGGAACACAGTTTTACTTCAACAATTATCTCGGCTTCGATCCGCGCGTCGGAGTCGCATACGCCCCCGCGAACCTCGGCGGAAATACTGTCTTCCGCGCCGGCTTTGGCATCTATCACGGGGAAAACCAGCTTGGCGATGAGGACAGTCCGGTGGTAAACACCGAGCCTTCCGTTACTCTGACCAGCGGCAAGACGGTGCAATATTCCTATCCAGTGTCGGCTTCGCTTACGCCTTCAACAGGCCTGGCCCTGACCCCGCGCTCGATGGCGCGCCATCATCCGGATTCCTATACCGAACAGTGGACTGGCTCGGTCCAGCAGGCATTTCCCGGACACACGGTTTTGACCCTTACCTACTTAGGGGTGAGGGGCACGCATCTCTTCCGGCGCTCCTACACCAATTTGATCGACCCGGCGACCGGCGCGCGGCCGTTGCCGCAGTACCCCAGCGAGATCGACACCAAGTTCAATGAAGGCAAGTCGATCTTTCACGCTTTGCAGGTCAACCTCAACCGCCGTTTCAACAACGGGCTATTTCTGGCGGCCAATTACATGCTGTCGCACGCCCTCAATGACGGATCCACCGGCGCCGGCGAGGCTGACTCTGCACAGAATGTGAACTGCTTCAACTGCGAATACGCGACCGGCGATGACGATGTGCGCAACACCGGCAACGTGAGCGCCGTTTACGAGCTCCCGTTCGGACGCGGACGTAAATACTTTTCGACGGGCCGGGGCGCGGACCTCCTGGTGGGCGGCTGGTCGGTGAACACACTGTTTGAGGCGCGCGCCGGCCTGCCGGTCAACGTATCGCTGAGCCGGAGCGCAAATGCATTGCCCGACGGCAATAATGTCAATGAGCGCCCCAACCGGGTCCCCGGAGTGCCAATCTATCTGCCGGGCCGCGGCATCAACGCCTATCTGAATCCAGCCGCCTTCTCAGTACCTGCCGCGGGCGCCTGGGGAAATGCCGGCAGGAACATCGCCAACGGACCGCCGCTGTGGCAGGACGACTCCACCGTGGAAAAAACCTTCCACGTCACCGAACGTAGCAATGTGATCTTCCGCGCTGAAGCCTTCAATCTGTTTAACCGTGCGCAGTATGGACAGCCTGGCAGCACTCTTAACATTGGCTCCGCGGGACAGATTGTGCCAACGGGTAGCTTCGGCAAGATAACCTCGACAGTGAACCCGACCGGTCTCGTCGGCACAGGAACTCCGCGCGAGCTTGAGTTCTCACTCCGCATCACTTACTAAACCAGACATTGTTTTTAAATCTCCCTTTCAACAAATCCTGGGTGCCCACATCTGACGCGTCCTTTGCGTCAGATGTGGGATTCCACGCATCTCGATAGACAGTGTCGTCGCGCTCGATGTTCGGAGAAATAGCCCCTAGTTGGCACCATAGCTACCTACCGTGCCACTCTCGTGGCCGCTTCCAGGACTTCCCTCAGCAGGATGGTCTCGCTTACATTGTCCACCTCGTTGCAGTGCTCCCAATCGATCCACACGTACTCGATGGCATACCAGCCGGCATAATGACGCGCTGCCAGCCGCGTCACCAAATCCTCAAAATCGATTGTGTTTGTCTTTAAAGGGGCTTGCAGGCGCCCGGGGCGTGCACAGCGCGCGTGAACGTGTGAGGCATAGTCGATCAGCGGGTTCGCCTCGGCCTGTTTGTATCCTTGTGCGATCCAGTGACCAAGATCGAGAGTCAATGTCAAGCCTGGAACCGATCGGACCAGGCGCTCCGCTTGGGCCGGGTCGGAAATGATGGATCCGGTATGTCCTTCCACGGCAAATTCGAGTCCGGCTTGACGGGCGGAATCAACACGCCAACTCAGCTCTTCGATACAGCGTGCAAAAGAGCTGGCAAAATCTTCAGAAACGAAGGCCATTCCCGGCAACGCTGTCAAATGAGCGCTCTTACACGCTACGGCAAAATCTACCAGCCTGCGGAAGTATTCTCGGGATTCCCGGCGAATAGCCGCATCCGGATGATTCGGGCATCTATCGACAAAGTCCTTTCCCGGTATCCCAAATACATCCGCCACCGTCAGGCCACTCGCTTCTACGGCGGCTCGAGCCCTTGCGCCGGCCGCGGATGGATTTGCGAGCACCTCTTCCGGCTTGAGTTGAGACCTGTCTTGAAACAGTGAAAGATCGATACCGGTCATTCCAAGATCGCGGGCCAAACGCAGCGACTTCTCCCAACTGAGCAGCGGGAAACTATAGTCCGCGGTGGCGAATCGGATCATTCTCCTGGAAACGGGCCCTTTCTGTGAACTCGACTCACCGAATCTAAGGCGGTCTACTTTCGCGAAAGCTCCTGAAGCTCATAAAGAGAGGCGACGTGTTGCTTCCGGCGGGGTATGGGAAAGCGCTGAAACGAGAACCGCGCAAACTCCGCGGGCTTGCCCCTTACCAACCGCGTGCAGCTCTCGATCTCATTCGTGATGTCGCCGGTATAAATAGGAAAGCAGTCGGCAGACCGGTAACTTAGGATGAGCGTCCGCCGTGCCCGGTTGGAGCGGTTGGTGATCGATGCATGCGGCGTCATGCAGTGCATGAAAATCGCGTCGCCGGCCTCGCCTTCTAAAGGAACTGCCTCCGATTCATCCACTGGTTCCACAACCTTGCCGACAAAATATCCATCTCGGGTGTGATTTAGCAACTCGCCATGATGGCGTCTGGGGATCACTTGCAGGCAACCGTTTTCAATATCCGCGTCGTCCAGATAGATCAGGACTGCCAGAGAGGAGTCGTTGCTCAAGGGATAGTAAGTGACATCCTGATGCCACTCCACAACGGAGCCAATCGAGGGCGGCTTCATGTTGATCTTGCTGTAATGGAAAACGAGATCCCGCCCTAACAATATCTCGACTGCATCGAGCAGCCGGGGCGAATCCGCTAGCTCCCGGAAAACTGTGTAATGGCTGCACGGTTCGTAGATTCTCCGAACCAGCCGCCCATCCGGACTCTGATTGGGTTCCATCTCCAGACGCGACTTGTCGTGGTGAGCCAAGGTGCTGCCGTCGCTGATCCGGTCGATCTCATTGAGCAAGGCACGTAGTTGGCTAGTACCAAGCAACCCCGGATACGGCATATAACCATTCTCCATGTATTCTTCGCGTGTCAATTCTGCCATCGTCCGGCCCCCCTTTTGACCGTAGTGTACGGCTTCCTCGAAGCTGTTCCTAATGCCTTTTTCCCATCCGCCGGGTGCCCCAGAGCCTGCCCTGAGCTTGTCGAAGGGTCCCCGATTCTGGGACCTGGGATTCCACAAATCTCGAAAAACAGCCAAGTTATTTTCGCGCCCCCTTACTCTCTATTCTCCGGGACGCGCAGAATGGCAACCGAATCCGGACCGAGTTCAATTCCGGTCTCGCCCAACAAGAAAGCGGGATCGGATGCAAGTAACAATTCCGCATCATGGCCAATCTCAAGACTTACCCGGTCCGCCCCAAGATTACACGCCACTCGCATATGTCCCCGCTCCATGACCAGCCAACGAGCTTGCTCATCGAATCGAGTATGGACCGCGCTTAGATTCTCATTCTCAAGGTAGCTCGATCTTCTGCGCAGACGGATCAGAGCCTTGTACCACTCGAAGACCTCCGCATGAACGGGCTTTTCCAAATCGGCCCAGTTTAGTTTGGAACGCTCGAAAGTCTTCTTATCCTGGGGATCGGGAATCTCATCCGCAGCCCAGCCAAAACCTTCAAATTCCTTCTTGCGTCCCTCCGATACCAGCCGCCCGATTTCCTTATCTTCGTAGTGAGTGAAGTACTGAAATGGAGTGGAGGCCGCAAACTCCTCGCCTTGAAATAGCAGTGGGACAAATGGGGAAGTTAGCACCAGCGCCGCGGCGATTTTCGTTCGCCCCAGGTTTACCAGATGGCTGATGCGCTGTCCCTTCGCCTGGTTCCCGACCTGGTCATGGTTTTGAATACATCCGAGGAAGCGGCTGCCCGGCAAGCCCACAGCGGGCCGGCCGTGATTTCGCTTACGAAACGGTGAGTAATTTCCTTCATAGACAAAGGGCTTCCGCAGCGCCTTGGCTAAATCGGCAAGAGAGCCAAAATCCTGGTAATAACCTTGCTTCTGACCGGTAAGAACGGTGAACAGAGCGTGGTGGAAATCATCGCTCCACTGAGCATCGAGCCCGAAGCCTCCGGCCTCTTTGGCCCGCACCAGCCGAGGATCGTTCAGGTCGCTCTCCGCAATTATTTCGAAGTTCTTGGCCAGCCGCGCTTCGAGGACGTGTACCTCGTCGGCAAGCTGCTCCAGGAAATGAATCGCCGACCGGTCGATAAGGGCATGCACCGCGTCCAGGCGCAGCCCATCGAAGTGGTAATCGCGCAGCCACATCAGAGCGTTGTCGATAAGGAAGCGGCGCACCCCGTCGCTTTCCGCTTCCTCCAGATTCATCGCCGGGCCCCAAGGAGTAGAGTGATGGTCGGTCAGGTAGGGACCAAACTTAGACAGATAATTGCCCACCGGGCCGAAGTGGTTGTAGACGACGTCCAGCAGTACGGCCAGGCCTTGGCTGTGACAGACATTCACGAAGTGCTTAAGCGCCTCGGGTCCGCCATAGGCCGAGTGAGGCGCGTAGAGATCGACCCCGTCGTAACCCCATCCCCAGCCCCCGCTGAAAGCCGCCACCGGCATGAGCTCGACGTGGGTGACACCTAGCTCTTTCAGATGCCCGAGGCGGGCCTCCGCTGCGGAGAGCGTTCCCTCCGCGGTGAAGGTACCGATGTGCATCTCATACACAATTGCGCTGGCCAGCGGAGGCGCCTGCCACTGGGCGTCTGTCCAGGCAAAAGCCGTGTGATCAAAAACGCGGGAAGGGCCATGGACGCCATTCGGCTGCCAGGGCGAACGAGGATCCGGAACTGCTGGTTCTTCGCCGTTGACCACGAAAAAATAATCTGTCCCTGGTTCTGCTATCTCAACATGCCCGGACCACCAGCCCCTCGCCCGCCTCTGCAACGGAAATGCGTGCTCGCCAATCTTGACTTCTATTGTGCGGGCGCGGGGAGCCCAGACCTCAAAGCTTTGCATTGACCGCCTCGCCGGCTGAATTTGTTTTGTGCCTTACGTGTCGAGATGAGGATTTGTTATTGGGAGCCAAATCGAATGCGGCATTGGCCAACGCAATATGTGAGAAAGCTTGAGGGAAGTTGCCTACCAGACGCTTGTGGGTAATGTCATACTCCTCGGAGAGCAGGCCGACATCGTTGGCCAGAGCCAGAACTCTCTCAAAAAGCTTTTTTGCTTCATCCTCTCTCCCCATTTGCTTGAGATTGCTGACCATCCAGAAGCTGCATGCAAGAAATACTCCCTCTCCGGCCGGCAAGCCGTCCTCCGTTGTTGCGGTGTCGTACCGCATTACCAGGCCGTCCGGCATCAGCTTGCGTTCGATGGCGCGAATCGTGCCCCGCACGCGCTCGTCATCGTGCGGCAGAAAACCTACCTGGGGCATCAAGAGTAGAGATGCGTCGAGTTGGCTGGAGCCATAAGACTGCACAAAGCTGTTCAGCTTTTCGTTGTACGCTCGCGTGCAAATCTCATCGTGCAGCTTGGCTCGCAGTTTCTGCCAGCGCAATACCGGCGCATTGGCACGCAGCTTGCCCGCTACATGGATCGCGCGGTCGAACGCCACCCACGCCATCATCTTGGAATAAGTGAAGTGTTGCGGGCCCCCGCGAGTTTCCCAGATACTCTGGTCCGGCTCCTGCCAAACCTTCTCCAAGTGCAAGACCAAAGCATTCAGCATTCCAAAATCTAATTCCCGCTCCTTGCCGAGACGGTCGAGCGCGTGGCAAAAAGCGTCCATCACCTCGCCGTAAATATCCAACTGCAACTGTTCCGCCGCCGCATTGCCAATCCGCACCGGCTTGGAATGGCTGTATCCGTCGAGCCACGGCACTTCCCATTCGAGCAGGTGCCTTTGGCCGGCAATGCCGTACATGATCTGTACCTGATCCGGGCTGCCGGCAATGGCGCGCAGCAACCAAGCCTGCCATTCCTTCGCCTCCTGGTAATAGCCGCCATTCATAAGCGCCAACAAACTAAATGTCGCGTCCCGCAGCCAGCAGTAGCGGTAATCCCAGTTCCTTGTACCGCCGATCTGCTCCGGCAAGGAAGTGGTCACCGCGGCGACTATCCCTCCTGTCGGCTGATAGGTGAGAGCCTTGAGCGTAATGAGCGACCGCTCGACGGCTGGCCGGTACGGTCCCTCGTATTGGCAGCTCGCTACCCATTCCTCCCAAAAGCGCTGTGTCTTCTCAAGGGCCTCCTCTATATTGATGGCGCGCGGCACAAGCCGATGTGAAGGGCCATAGGTCATTACGAATTCGACACTCTGCCCCTGCTCGACCGTGAAGTTGCTGACCGTGGTGAAGTCTTCTCCTTTAAGGAGGGCTTTCGTTCGCAGCACCACCAGATCGGGGCCAGCGATGGCCGTCCATCCCTCTTCCTCGCTCCTCACCCAAGGCACGATGCGGCCATAGCCGAAGCGAAGCGCAAGGTCCATCCTGATCGGAACGCTGCCGCGGATTCCCTTCACGATACGCACCAGATCGGAGTTTCTCTGCCGGATCGGCATGAAGTCGATCAACGTGACTGCACCTTCTTCGGTCTCGAAGGTGGTTTCGAGAATCAGCGTGTGGTCTCTGTATTTGCGCGAGGTTTTTGTTACTTTGCCCGCTGGGGCAAGTTTCCAATAACCGTTCTCTTCTGAACCCAACAGATGGGCGAAACATGCGTCGGAGGCGAAATCGGGCCAGCAAAGCCAGTCGATCGAGCCATTCAAGCAAACCAGAGCCGCCGTCTCGCAGTCGCCGATCATTGCGTAGCTTTCAATTGGAGGATTCTGTCTCTGCTCGCTCATGATGATTAAAATTACATAGGATGCAGAATTATTGAATGTGAAAGTGTTGGGAGATTGCAGGCGGCGCGGCCAACCTTAAACTGGCAACGCGCATTCTCTCGTTCGAGGGCGCAATCGAATGACGACGCCGGGAACGGTCCGCATCGGTATCTCCGGATGGACCTACAAGCCGTGGCGCGGCGTCTTCTACCCGGAAGAGCTCCCTCACAAGCAGGAGTTGGCATACGCCGCGAAGATCTTCCCCAGCATCGAAGTTAATGGAACATTCTATTCGCTGCAAAGACCTTCGAGTTTCGAGCGCTGGGTAGAGGAGACGCCGCCGGACTTCGTCTTCGCCATCAAGGGTTCGCGCTACATTACGCATTTGCGGCGTCTGACCGGGATTGAGTCGCCCTTGGCGAATTTTTTTGCTTCCGGCATCCTTGCGCTGGGAGCGAAGCTCGGCCCCATTCTCTGGCAGTTCGCCCCCAATTTCCGCTTCGACGCGCAGAGATTTGAGGCCTTTCTGCAAATGCTGCCGCCTGACACGGCTTCAGCCTCCCGGCTCGCTTCGCGCCACGATTCCCGCATGTCGGACCGGGCCAGCTTCCATATCGATCGCAACCGGCCGCTGCGTCATGCTATTGAGATCCGCCATCCCAGCTTTGTGACGGAAGAGTTCGTCGCCCTTCTCCGCTCCCACAAAATCGCGCTGGTTTGCGCGGATGCGGTCGAATGGCCCAGGCTGATGGATATCACCGCCGACTTTATCTACTGCCGTCTCCACGGATCGAAAGTGCTCTACAGCAGCGGATACGGAAACGCGGCCCTCAATGAATGGGCCGATCGAGTCGTCGCATGGGCCCGCGGCCATCAGTCTGCGAATGGCGATTTCGCATCGACCCGCCGCCCGCGCCCGCGAGCCAGGCGCGATGTGTATGTATTCTTCGACAACGATGCCAAGGTCCGTGCGGCCCATGATGCCCTCGGACTCAGCCGGCGGGTGCGCCGCATGCTCGAAAGCAGCTAGACTCTAGTCCTCCCCGCCCTTGACTTGGCCATATTCCAAAAACGTGACGAGCAGCACGCCGCCTACAATGTTGCCCAGTGTCGCCAACAGCAACCATGAGAGATACCTTGAGGCGGCGAGCTGATGATGAAGGATGGATGCCAGAATCTCGCCGCTGGTCGCGATGCAGTGGGCAAATCCCCCAATTCCTACGACGAAGGTGAGGAGCCAGATGAGCATTACCGAGCCGGTGATGGAGTGGCTCCCGCTCACTAGCCAGGCAACCAGCGCGATAATCCAGCCGCCGATCACCGCGCTCCAGAAGATGTGGCTTGGTGTCATATTGGCGGCATCGGCCCCCATTTGCGACATGGCTGAGACGAACTCGGGCTGCAAAGCGCCGGTGCGCACAGCGAGGAGCGCAAAGAGAAATGCACCGATCACATTGCTGCATAGCACGATCACCCAGAGCCGCAACGTTTTCCACCCGTGGCGCCGCTCCGCCAGCATCAGCGCGACCGGGTAAAGGGTATTCTCGGTAAAAAGCTGGGCCCGCCCGAGTATCACAGCGATAAATCCGATAGGGTAGAAAAAGTGCGCCACAAACCTGGCCACTGCCCCGGGGCCAAGCTCCGCGACGACAATCGATGTGCTCAGCGCGGTTAGCCCCATGGTGATTCCGCCTGCAAGGCCGGATATAGCCAGCCCCAGAGGCGCACGATCCAGCTCATGGCGGGCATTGCGCGAGACCTGCTCATAGATCTGATCCGCAGTGGGCCGGTCGAGCTCCCGCTGGGTCTGCTCCGCAGCCGCCGCAACGATCGGAGACGCTGCCTTAGCCTTGGTCAATCTGCGTAGCGCCACAAGATCTCCGTTTGTCTTTCTTAACCAACTTGGATGCAGAAAGCAGGAAGAGGCAATCGGCTCATGAATCCTAAAACCCACTACAACACCGGGTGCCCAGGTTCGCGGAGCTAACCTAGAGCTAGCCTCTTTTTTTCACCTATACTTCAGGTGAACCATGCCCACCTTCGACGAGATCTCGTTTTCCAATGCAGTTGATATCATCCTTTGCCTCCACGAGTCGGCAGTCTCCGCCGACATCGCGTTCTTCCCAAGATGCAAATAAAAGCCCATCGGCTGGACGAACTGGAGCTTCTCCTCACTCTAACGGGCCTGCTCTTGGCCTTCCTGGCTCCTCGCATCAGCCAACCATGCTTTCGTTTTGCCATGGACCGGTTGCGCCGCCTGGCAGAACTGCCCCGCCTCTCCATGCTGCTGGTTGCCTGTCTTCCCTTGGCTCTGCGCTTCGCCTTGCTTCCCTGGATTCCCGTGCCCGAACCGCAAATCCAGGAGGAGTTCAGCTATCTCCTTGGCGCGGATACTTTCGCCCACGGAAGGCTGGCCAACCCGACTCATCCAATGGCTTTCTTCTTCGACAACATCCAGTTGATCCAGACTCCGCACTACGCTTCGGCCCGGCCTCCAGGCCAGACTGTGTTTTTGTGGATCGGAGAAGCGCTCTTTCATCTGCCGTGGCTGGGAGTCTGTCTCAGCGTTGCATTGATGTGCGCGGCCTTCTATTGGATGCTGCGCGCATGGACCCGGCCAGCCTGGGCCTTGCTCGCGGCAATTCTCTTCGCCATCCGATTCGGCGTCTTCACCTACTGGATGAACTCCTATTGGGGCGGAGCCGTGATCGCTCTCGGCGGCGCGCTGATCCTGGGCGCATTTCCCCGCATCTTAAGGGAGCAGCGGGTACGCGATGCACTGATGTACGGGTTCGGGTGCTGCCTGCTTGCATCCACCCGTCCCTACGAAGGCTTCGTCTATGTGCTGCCGACAGCAATTCTGCTCGTCATTTGGCTGGCGCGCTCACCGGAGCGGGCAGCGGTGCACGCGCGCGCCGTGAATGTGCTGCTTCCCATCTCCGCGATGATATTGGTATTGCTGGCGTGGTTCGCTTATTACAACTTCAGGACCACGGGCAATGTGCTTGAAACCGCCTATGGCCTCTGGCGTAAGCAGCAGGGCGTGGTTCCCGCATTCTGGTGGCAATCCCTTAAGAAGACGCCCACGTACTATTCCCCCCAGGTTCGCCAATTCAATGCGGTTTGGGAGGTTGCCATCTACCGCAGCCTCCACCGAAGCCTCTTTTCTCTTCTCTCCGCGATGGCTTGGCGCCTGGTTCAGTTTTTGCAACTGTATGTGCGTCCTCTTCTGTTCTTGCCTCTTCTCGTAGGTGCTACCGCAAACGATACCTGGGAGACGGCCTCTCGTCGAAATGCGACCTGGGTGGCAATCGGCTTGCTTGCCGTGCTTCTCGGCCATGCTCTGGCAATCACCATTGTCTTTTTCGCCTGGAGCGGGTTCCGGCTCATGCAGTCGCGCGGCACACTGCGCCGTTTACTTCCAGAGAGAGTGGGCGCAGGCTTGGGCCGAAAGATACCTATCCTGTTACTGCTGGCCGGCGCGCTCTGCGCGATCCTGACCACCTTCAGCATGCCCACCTACTATGCGCATTTCACCGCGCCCGCCTTCGTTCTAATCGCTCTGGGCATGCGCTCTCTCTCGGCTTGGCGCAGGCGGCGAGGCATCGGCCGGGCCATCGTCGTCAATCTGTCGATCTGCTGTTGCCTGATGTTCGTGGTCTCGGCCGCGCTCTCCGTCTTCCACATACACGTACTTCACCAATCGCCATTCAACTGGTCTACTTACGAGAACGGCCTCGAGGATCGCGCGGCAGTGGAGCGTTTTCTCAACCGGCAGCCGGGAAAACAATTGGCAATTGTCCGCTATGGGCCGCACCACGACGTGCTGAAGGAATGGGTATGGAACCTCGCCGACATCGATAATCAGAAGGTCGTCTGGGCGCGCGATTCAACGCCCGGGCGGGATGCGCAACTGATACGGTATTATCCTGGCCGCTCCGTCTGGCTCGTGGAGCCGGACTCAGATACTCTCCGCCCGTTGGGACCTGGAAGCAGGTTCTAGCTGTCCGTCTTGGCCTTTCTTTCTGTCATGGCCTGCGGCTCACCCAAGGGTATGAAAATCGGGTTGAGGAAGGCTTAGTTGGCAATTACACCTAACTTTGTCATCCGACTGGAGTGTTCATGGACCCGCAGCCTGGGCTGCCTCATATCTGGCGCGCTCTTTGCGCCAGATGTGGGAAAACCGCAGATCTCTCCACTCCGCTGCGCTCCGGTCGAGATGACAAAAAGGTGCAGGCCATTGAACACTCCGGTTCGGAATGAATTGTGGAGCAAACTTCAGGACACCTCCGAATTGGCGGCATTGATGAGGGCATGCAGATAGCCATATCCAAAGGCGTACGCCTGCAGCTTCCCCGGATCACCCGGGCTAGACGGCATGTGGTCGGGCAAAATACCGCCTGAAAAAGTCGAATCCCTCAGTATCTGGATGACCTTGAAGAAATCCAACACTCCGTCGTCGGGATATACCTCGGCGAAGTTGTTGAGTCCTCCATGAATCGCCCGCATGTGAATCTGGTGAATCCTGCCGCGATCCGCCAGCCACTGCACCAGCGGTAGAATCTGCTTGTTCGCATTAGTCGATCCCTCCGCAAGCACACCCACATCCATTTGAAAGCCGTTATGCGGATCGTCGACGATCATGGCGTACCGTTTGTAAGCATCGAAAATCGATGGGGAATCGAAGTTCTCGACGCCTTCATACCCATATGGCAACCCAGGCGGATCATAGGGATGATTGGCCATGTTGACGTTATATTCTTTGCAAACCGGAATAACTCTCTGGAGAAAGACGCTGATCCGATCCCAATACTCGTCGAAACTAACCTTCCCGTAAGCCGCAACCGGCAGGTCCCTCCAGTTCGGCTCGAGTTTGAAGGTTGTATAGGTTGAATCCCCGCGGCCTGGCTCCTTCCCATTGCGCCGGATGGGAATGGCCGTCCAGTGTTGGCTGATCAACCCCACCCCCACCTCGTGCGTTTTGCGAATGTTCTCGCAAATCTGGTCCAGCTTCTTCTCCCGCTCCTGCCCGGGCTTCATGACGATGTAGCCGGAGTCCATGCGGAAGCCTTCAATGGTCATTCCCATGCTGTCGCAGGCATCCCGCATTCGCTTCAGACTATCGAGATCGAAGGCGCCGCCCTGCGGACCTTCGGCGGGGATAAAAGCTCCCCGGCTCCGTGCGGCGCGGATCCGGAGGCCGATCGCGCCGGGCGGCTCCCCTCAATCACCATGTCTGGGTCCGGGCTGATGTGAGTCACGCCGCAGCGCAGGTTGTAATCGATATTCTCTTTGGAGATAATGTTGTTCCCTTCGACCACGTGATAATCCGCGCCAACATGCATCTTCGTGTTTTTCTTGTGAGGGCGCAGTTCTTTGGTCTGGGCAGAACCAAGTCCCGGAAGGACAGAGCCGGACAAGCCCGCGCTCATGGCGGTTCCAACAAACGCTTTCGCAAAATCTCTTCGTCTCATTCGCTCTCTCCCTCTAATCGTTTATAGCCGCGCTCCAGCGTTTCAGGCCGAGGCGGATGGAGAAGGATCCGCCTCCGGCGTATGGATGTGCTCCGGCCTCACGCCTATTCCAACAATCCGCCCCAGCAGGCGCTGCACTCCCGGCACCCGCACTGCGGCCTTGAATTGCCATGGCGCCTTCGCCGGACCGGAATTTTGAAAAACGCGCTCCATTCCCTTGTGGGCCGTAATCTGTATCCGTTGGGTTACGCGCGTAGGAAATTCCCTTCTCATCTCGACCTGGACCAGTAGCGGTTCGGTTACCCGCCCTTCGCGCAGAGGCAACGCAAGCAGATTTGCTGTTGCCACCGCATCCTGTATCGCAAGATTGATACCAACTCCTCCTGCCGGGGACATCGCGTGCGCGGCATCGCCGATGCACAACAACCCTGGCCGGCTCCATTGCCGCAGCCGGTTGATCTGTACCGATAGCAGCTTGATCTGCTCCCAATCTTTCAGCTCTTCTACCCTCTTGCCCAGATACGGAGCGATTCGCAAAACCTCTTCGCAGAAGGCCTCCAGACCATTGCGCTTGAGCTGCTCCAGCGACCCCTTGGCGATGATAAGCCCTGCCTGGAAGTAGCTGCCGCGGTTGATCAGAATGAGCACCTTCCCATAGTTAACATTTCCCAGCACTTGCTCGGGATCGCCGCTGTTCCGGCTTATGTGAAACCAAAGTACATCGATCGGAACACCGAATTCGACTGCTTCCAGTTGGCCCGCCTGCCGCATCACCGAGTGACGGCCATCGCAGCCGACCACCAGCTCCGCCTTGACCTCGAACGGTCCCTCAGGGGTTTTGACCGCCACTCCAGCTACTTTGCCGGCATCGCGAAGCAGATCGACAGCCTCGTGTTCCATGCGCAGATCAAACGCGGAGAACTTTGCCGCCCGCTCCTTGAGAAAATTCAATAGATCCCATTGCGGCATGAGCGCCACAAACTTCGAGCGTGTTGGCAGGCTCTTGAAATTGGCGGCCTGAAAAGCGAAATCGCCGAACTTGCCGCCAACCGAAGTTAGCTCCTGGTGCGGTATCTTCAAAAAATCTTCAAGCAGCCCGAGTTCGTACATGAGATCGAGAGTTGACGGATGCACTGTATCTCCGCGGAAATCGCGAAAGAAATCCTTATGCTTTTCCAGAACGATGACCGGGACACCGGCGCGAGCCAAGAGATAGCCGAGCATCATCCCCGCCGGACCACCTCCAACGATGCAGCAGGTCGTTTCGAGTCTCTGAGCCATCATTGGCCTTCCTTTTCCGCGCTGAGATAACTAAATTCTCGATTCATCCTTGCTCCGCCTTTATACCGTCTTAGCGTCGACCACGGACAATAAGTTTTGTCATCTCGACCGAAGTGTTCATGGGCCTGCGGTCCACCCAAGCGGATGAAAATGCGGTCGAGAAGCCTGGGTTGGCAATTACACCTACTTTGTCTTCTCGACCGAAGCGCAGCGTAGTGGAGAGATATGGGGCACCCGCCCGTGCCGCCGAAGCCGGTTATACTCCGGTCAGGCTTCCTCCGTTGACTTGTCTCAGCGCTGAACGCCGAAAGTCAGATTGGAGAGCTGGATCCCGATGGGTCTTCTCGCAGACATCCACCCGGGCCAGGAGATTGACCACTACCGGATCGAGGCTCCCGTGGCGGAGAGCGGAATGGCTTCGATCTTCCGAGCAACCGATCTCGAGAACGGCCGCCAAGTCGCCATAAAGATCCCTCACTCGGCCATGGAGGCGGACCCGGTTCTCTTCGATCGGTTCAAGCGGGAAGAAGAGATCGGAACGGCGCTGGACCATCCCAACGTGATGCGGATTTTCCCCGATGGGGACCGCTCGCGAATTTACATGGTGATGGAGTGGTGCGAGGGCCGCCTGCTGCGCAAGATCTTGTCCGAAGAGGGTAAGCTGCCGCCCGAGCGAGCAATCCGGATAACCTTGGGTATCCTCAAGGCGCTCGATTATATACACAAGCACGGCGTCGTTCACCGCGATCTAAAGCCGGAAAACATCATGGTCGATGACCAGGACCATATCAAGCTGATTGACTTCGGCATTGCCTCCAAGGAAGGCGCTAAGCGGCTGACCTACGCGGGCTTTAGCCAGGCGCTGGGGACGCCTGATTACATCTCTCCGGAGCAGGTCAAAGGCAAACGCGGAGACGCGCGCTCCGATCTGTATTCACTGGGGATCATGTTCTATGAGATGCTCGCCGGACGGACGCCCTTCTCCGGCCCCTCGCCATTGGCGGTAATGAACGACCGCTTGATCAATCACCCGCTGCCGCCTCGCGAAGCCGAGCCTGCCATCAGCCCGCAATTGCAGGAGGTCCTCTATCGAGCCATCGAGCGGGATCCGAAGAATCGCTATCCGTCGGCACACGCCTTTGCTTTGGACCTGGAGAATCTTGACACGGTGGGCGTGGCCGAGCGCGCTGAGCTGACGGACTGGAAGAAACGCCGTTCCGGAAAGTCGCGCAAAATCCTATACTACGTGGCGCTGGCGCTTATTCCCTTCCTCTTATTTCTCGCCATGATGCTTCTCGCGCATTTCTCTTGAGACCAGGCGTGCGGCCAGAATTGAGAAAGCCGCAGTCCCACACCGATCGTCCGCCCAAAATGGGGGGCGAATCTTTATGGAATCTTCATACCCCGCCCGTTAACGTTGAACCTGAACGCTACTTTAGAAGTTCTTGCAATTGAAGGAGATTCATGCCGAACGAGTATCGCAGTTTTCTTGCATTGAGCTACGACGAATTAGAAGAACTGAACTTGAAAGCCAAGACCAGCCGCCTGAACCGCGTCGCACCGGACAAGATTCGCGAAGAGCGCATTAAGTATCTGACAGATGAAAAGCACATCAAGGCTGTGACCGTCCTGTTCTCCGACCTCGAGGGCCGTCTGCATCTCCTGGACTACGACAAGAAGTTCCTGCTGGCGAGCTACGACAACCTGACCTTTGACGGTTCGTCGATACGCGGATTCACCGCCCAGAAAGAGAGCGACCTGCGGTTAGGCATCGACTGGAGCGCCTTTTATTGGGTGCCGGCGGACGTCTTCGGCACCGGCAAAGTATTGGTGTTCGGCTCGGTGATCGACAAGAACGGCAGCCCCTACGCCGGCGACCTGCGCGGCGTGCTCCAGGCCTACTCCAACAAACTTTTTGCGGAGAAGGGTTATACCCTCAACGCGGCCAACGAAATTGAAGGTTTTCTCTTTGCCGGAGTTGACGCCGAAAAGAAGTACCACGAAACAGGAAAGTTCGAGTTCGTCAATACCGGCGGCTACTATCACTCTCTGCCATTGGATCCGCTGCGCAAGTTTATCGACACCGCGGCCGAGGTCCAGCGGGCCATGGGCTTCCAAAACGAAAAAGACCATCCGGAAGTGGCGCCCAGCCAGTTTGAGATCAATTACGGATATGGCGAAGTAGTTGCGGCCGCCGACCAGATTCAGCTCTACAAGCTGCTGGCCCGCCAGGTCGCCGGGAATATGGGCTTCACGGCATGCTTCCTGCCCAAGCCGGTGGTTGGCATCAACGGCAGCGGCATGCATACCAACCTCTCGGTTTCCAAGGACAAGACCAATCTGATCTGGGACGCGAATGGAGTGGAAAAGACCTCTGCATGCGGCTGGGAGTTTGTGGATCGCATCCTGAGCCACGCGCTCGACCTGTGCCTGATCATGAACTCCAGCGTCAATGCATATCGCCGCCTTGATCCGCACTTCGAAGCGCCCAACCAGATCAAGGCTTCGGCCACGGACCGCGGTTCGATGATTCGCATTCCGATCGGGAACTCGAAATCGGCGCGGATCGAGCTCCGTGCCGTCGCCCCGGATGCAAATCCGTATCTGACACTCTATTCCGTCTTCAAAACAGGCCTTGAGGGCACGACCCTGAGCATGGAAGGCCTACGCCAGGCAGAACGCTATCTGCCGGACAATATTCAGACGGCAATTGAAGACTTCCGCGCCTCAAGCTGGATCAGCACCATCCTGGGCGAAGACGTAAAAGGCCGGTTCGCCGATTTGAAGCAGGCTGCGGCCGACCGCGCGCCACGCCAGCTCGGCACTTTCGTCAAGTCAGCCGAAGTCCAATATCACCATGAAATCTACAATCAGGCGCTGTGGAATTTGTTTTAAATCGGAGAATCCCAGGTCCCAGAATCGGAACCTGGGGCACCCGCCGTTTGCAAAACTAGGAATTCCGAAGAGTCCCGCAGGGACGGCACGAAAATAGCCCAGCACGCTGGTGCCGGGTTTCCGTCGCGGAATAGACTCCAGTCCCGCAGGGACGACTGAAAAAGCGGCGTTATTCAGACTTCCGCCTGGGATTTCCGGTCCTTAACCCATCACATACGGAATCAGCGGCCAAAGGCTAGGAAGGATAAAGAGGCAAAGACAGTCTATGCTACAGCTGTGCTGCTGGCTCGGACTTCAAGCACCGTGCCTTCGACCTTTTGAAGGTAGGCGACTATCTCAAAGAGATTTCGCGCCTGCGGATTTCCTTCCGGGCTCAACATCCGCATTAGGCTCTTTGGGGACTTTGAGAGAGCTTCCCCCAAAGCGATAAAACCCAGCGTGCCGTTGATGTATTCCCGCAGTACCGACTTAGCTGTTTCTAAATCGCCGGTCATCATATTGCTGGCTGCCTCGCGCAGGAATTCCCGGCGGAAGTCCTTGTTCGCCAGTTCTTCTTTGATTGTCTCTCTAAAGCTTCGTGTCAGTGGCATTTACCCCTCCCGCTTTCGCTTTTTGTATTCAGCTTGCTGCCGTTTCTTCGCGCCTCCAGCCAGCAGGACGACCAACTGTTCGCCATCCTTGCCGTAATAAACCCGCTACCCCGGCCCAAAGTCTAACCGCAATTCAGAGACTCCTGAGCCCACGCTCTTAGCCGTTGAGAAATTGCCTTGTTCCATGCGAAGCACAGCGCCGATGACTCTAGCACGTGTTCCTGCATCAAGACTCACCAGCCACTTCCGGTGAGGAATCCTGCCCCGCGCGTCGATGTATTCACGGACTTCGATCATCGACAATGGTAACACAAAGGTTACCCGATGGAAGTCCTTCTTGAGTAATGGGAGGCCTAAGCGTTTCCTATGGGGCGCTGCTCCGCCGGAGGCCCGGGAGTTTCTCCCGGGTCCTCGCCGAGATATTCCGCGAAGCGATAGCCCACATAGGCGTCAGTCAGTAGATACTTCGGATTCGCCGGATCATCCTCGATCTTTTTCCGCAACTGACGGACAAAGGTGCGCAGGTAATCGACTTCCTGCCGGTATTCCACGCCCCAAACGGATGTGAGGAGCTTGCCGTAGGTCACGGCGCGTCCTGCGTGGGTCATCAGGTAAAACAGAATGTCATATTCCTTGCGCGTCAGGTGAATGGGGTGACCCGACTTGCTGACCACCCGGCGCGCAGGAAGAACGCAAATCTCGCCTATGGTCACCGGAGCATCTTCCATTCTCTCCGGCGTTTGGGCCCGGCGTATCGCGGAACGGATGCGAGCTACGCACTCCCGTATGCTGAAAGGCTTCGTAATGTAGTCGTCGGCGCCACACTCCAAAGCCTCCACCTTATCCTCTTCTCCATCCTTAACCGTCAGCATGAGGATAGGGAGACGTGGCGCCAGCGCACGAAGGCGGAGCAGCGTCTTCATCCCCCCTATTCCAGGCATGTTGATATCCAGAAGGACCGCATCGAAGCTCTCGGTCCGGACCATGTGCAGGGCCTCTTCGCCCCGAGAAGCCTCCACTGTATGGAAGCCGAGCTCGTTCAGAGGCGTCCGCAGGGCCCGGCGGATGGCCGCCTCGTCATCGACCAGCAATACCCGGATAGGACTCATGAACTTTGTTCTCCTTGGACCGGAACAGGAGTCCTGACAGGCAGGGAGGCAAAAAAGGTCGTGCCCTGATTGCAATCGCTGGTGACCCAGACATGGCCGCCATGTGCTTGGGCCGCGCGTTTGGCCACGGAGAGACCGATGCCCGTCCCGGGCGCTTTATTGCCGGGGATGGCAGAGCGGAAATAGCGATCGAAAATTCGCTCGTAATCAGTCGCGGGAATTACCGGACCGAGATTATGGACGGAAAAAACGATTCCGCTCGGTTGTTCGTCTGCCTGAATGGTAACGGTCGTGCCGGCTGCCGCATACTTGCCGGCGTTGTCGACAAACTGCGTGAGCAGGGCGGTTAGAAGGCGGCGGTCGCCTGACATCGAAAGGTCGTCGCGGCTCATCCCAACCTTGACCGAGATGGTGGTCAATTGTTCCCGGACGCTCGCCACCACATCGTCAATCAGCGGCGCGATCGCGACCGACTCGGCATGCAGCGTCAAATCCTTCGCCTCCAGCCGCGCGGTTTTCAGCAGGCGATTGGTAAGCTGCTTCAGCAGCGTCGACTGCTCGTCGATCAGCGCCACCAATCCCGATTG
Source organism: uncultured Acidobacteriaceae bacterium (assembly GCA_963705665.1). Taxonomy (GTDB): domain Bacteria; phylum Acidobacteriota; class Terriglobia; order Terriglobales; family Acidobacteriaceae; genus PALSA-350. The sequence continues at coordinate 43,975 of CAVPKQ010000037.1, forward strand.
CGCCGGAGTCAGGCTGCCCATTTCTCCTAAGCCCGTGCTGGCAGCTCGAATCGCTGTCAGCGGCGTCTTGTAGGCGTGGGCCAGGCTATCGAGGACGGTTATCCGCAACTGCTCGGCCTGGCGAGCGCTTTCCATGCGGCTCTCGTTGGCGAAGGCGTGGTAACGGTCGAAGGTTATAGCGATCAAGGCAGCGATCGCGTTGCCGGTCAGCTCGCTGGTTTCACCGCGCAGCAATAGCGCTCCAATCGGCAGGTTCCCCATGCGTAGCACTCTCCGTACCAGTCCCGTATCCGGATCGTCGTGAACGGTTTCAAAGAAGTAGATATTCCGGACACGGTCCTCCAAATTGTCAAACCATTTCCCCGCTCGATAGACCTCATCCAGATCGGCATCGAAGATAGCCACTGCCTCGACATCAAAAATGGATTTCACCAGGGCGGCCAACTGGGGTCCCGGCTTGCGATGTAGGTCCAGTTGCGTAGTGTCCCGCGTCAACTGGTAGAGCTTCTCCGACTCCGTACGGCTGGCTTGCGCTCTCTTTAGAAAAAATGATGCCCGTGAAGTGAGATGGCCGACGATCAGCGCGACCAGCATCAGCCCCATCAGCGTGAGGAGATGAGCAGAGACAGGAAACCACCGGGCCCGGTTGGCCACAGCGCCCGCGGCATAAGCATAAAGAGTTAAGGCTGCTAGAGACACCATACCCACCGTCTGACAAAATAACGCCGAAGCACGGAAACCACATTTTCCAACGGGCATTCACCGCCGGCGCCTGCTTTGAAACGTGCCTGAGAGATGGCACAGCCGCTCAACTTCCTAAACCGGCCCCAAGACAAAATAGAAAAGGCTTATATCAGAATTTTACTCAAATTAGCATAATGCTCGGCGGAATTTCTGCATATTTTCTCCAAACGCTCGCTGATCGAGAGTTCAAACGCCCTCAGGTCGAGAGAAATGTTACAGCCCCTGCGTGATCTTCATGAATTCCTTATAAGTATTTTGCGTTTCTAAGAATGCAGACGGGGAATAGAACATTCCGTGGGATTCCCGGTCTGAAGACGAAACAGAATAACTGCCTTTCCCATCGCCCGGTATGGCCCTACGGGTGAAGCCACTTCACCAGATTTTTTTTGGAGGATCGATACTGATGGATTTGAAACCGAACGGTTTGTTGCAAGGTATTGCAGGCGCTCTGATGTGCCTCGCTCTTACAGCAGGGTCACAGGCGCAAAGCACTCCCACTCCGGCTCCCGCCCAGACTCCTGCCCCGACGGAACCCCCGGCTGCCACACCAGCGCCGGCTGCGGCGCCCGTGTGGAGTTTGGGAACGATTGACTTCAGCGGATTTCTCGATGGGTACTACAGCTACAACGCCAACCGTCCTAGCAACACCGCCAACGGTCAGGTCAACGACCTCTATAACTTCAACGACAAAACCGATCAGTTCAACCTCGCCAATGCCGAGCTAATCGTAAATCACGATCCCGATCCCATCGGCTTCCACGCAAATCTAATCTTTGGGCGTGCTAACGCCCTCATCCACCCGTCCACCGACCAATCTACCGACAGCTATCTCGAGCAGGCATACATCAGCGCCAAGCCGCCAAAAGCCCATGGTTTAGAAATGGACTTCGGTCAATTCGTCACCTCCGCAGGCGCAGAGGTCATCGAGGCCAAAGACAACTGGAATTACTCCCGCTCGATTCTCTTTGTCTGGGCCATTCCCTACTATCACTTCGGCCTGCGCACCTCGCTGCCGGCAACCAAGACCTGGACGGTCGGTCTGCAGGTGGTGAACGGCTGGAACAATGTTGTCGCCAATAATGGCGGTGTAACCATCGGCGTGACCAGCGCATATGTCAAGCCTAAGTACACCTGGAACCTGAATTACTATACGGGGCCGCAGAACCTGAATACGCAGAAGGGCTATCGCAACCTGATCGACACCACCCTTCTCTTGACGCCGACCGCCAAGCTCAGCGCCTACATCAATTACGATTATGGCCAGAACAAAATCCCGGCCACCGTCACTTCTCCATCGCAGTCTCCGCACTGGCAGGGGATCGCCGCTGCTGTGCGAGGGCAAATTTCCGGCAAATCCGCTCTCGCCGGCCGCTACGAGTACTACGTCGACAACCAGGGCTTCGAAACCGGGACGGCGCAGACTCTCCAGGAGTTCACCGCCACCTATGAATACAAGTGGCTGGAAGGACTACTCACTCGCGTCGAATATCGGCGCGATTGGTCGGATGTCGATTTCTTTCACAAGGGGGACACCGGCTTCGTCAAGGCGCAATCCACGGCGACCGTTGCCTTCATTGCCTTCTTTGGGCCCAAACGCTAGAGCATACTTCGCAGCAGGGTACCCCATATCTGGCGCGTTCTTTGCGCCAGATATGGGGTACAACAAACCTCCGCAGCGGGATGGGCTATTTTCACAGCAGGTCACAACTGGCAGGTCGTGGCTTCTAGCCCTGACTGCCGCAAATCATCGAAACTCGATCGGCTTTAAGCCGCTGAGGGACCGCTTCTTAGCCTTGGGCGAGCTAACGTAAAACGAAACGGGAAGGTGATTGTGGCAGAACAAAAAACAACCGGCCAGATGCAGCCCACGCTCGGCCTCACAGGCCTGACCAGCAACGCAATGGCCCTGATCGCGCCAGGCGCATTTCTCTGGCTCACCTTCCTAATTCAAGCGACCACCGGCGCAACGTCTCCGGCGATGTGGGCCGGCATCTTCGGCGCCCTGCTTCTCTGTTTGGCAACGGCCGTATCCTATGCCGAGATCTCCAAGCTCTATCCCGGCACCGGGTCCAGCTACTATTACGCGGAGCAGGCGCTGCTCTCCAAGGACAAAGCCTTCCGCTACGCACGGGTGGCCAAATTCATCGTCGGATGGGGCTCCCACCTTTACTACTGGGTCTATCCCGGCGTGATGGTTGGCGTTACAGGCCTCTTTGTCGGTTACATCGTTGGCTTCCTGTACCCGAACTTTATTAGCGGCGCCACTCCAGGCCCGGTCTTTACATCCTTGGTGGCGATTGTCTTTTCCTTCGCTGTCGCGTGGATTGCGCAGAAGGGCGCGAATGCTTCGACCGCGGTCAATCTGACGATCAATATCATCCAGATCTCCGCGCTGGTGCTGTTCAGTATTCTTGCTATCGGATACAGGATCAGTCACCCCGACGGCGCTCGAGCTATGCAGTACGATTCAGCCACCCTCGCGACCTATACCTATGAATTCCAAACTAAGCCGGATGGCTCCATCGTCCGCGATGCGAACCAGATTCCGAAGCCTCTCTTGGACAAAGCCGGCAAGCCCGTGCCTTTTCATGTCCATTACCCCACCTACGATTCGTCCGGTAAGTTCCTCACCCACCCCAACGCCAAGTCCGTTGTCTCCATTCATAACTTCAACTGGATGATGATCCAGGCTACGGTCGCCATCCTGATCCTGGTGGGCTTCGAGTCAGTGACATCGTTGGGCGGAGAGGCCAGGAACGCCAAACGCGACATTCCCATCGCGGTCATCGCGTCGCTGCTGATTCAAGGACTGGTGTGCTACCTCATTGAATATTTTGCGGCGAACTACTTCCTGAACTCGGGATACTCCATGCAGAATGCTACCGGCTCGGCCGCTCCCATCGGCGACATGATGATTGTCGTTGGAGATGCTCTGCTCGGCCAGGGACGGGGAAAATACTTCATGCTGGCGGAGGCCGTCACTGTCTTTCTGGCGCTGATCGGTACTACTCTTTCCTGCATGAACACAGGCGCCCGCATCACCTATGCCATGGGTCAGGATGATGAGGCGCCGGAACACTTCGGTATTCTGCACGCCAAAAAACTCACCCCCCATCGCGCCATTTGGACGCTCGCGGCTATCTCCGCGGTCATCGGTGTTTGCGCGGTCTCACTTGCCTTCGGCGACGCCGGCGCTCCCAGCGACGCGACCGTGGCTGCTCTCCCTCACGGCCTGTTTTCCAGCGTCGGTTACTTCGCCCACGACAAAATGGCTGCGCTGCCCAATTCGCTGCTGGCGGTCACTTTGACCTCCAACTTCGGCACCTTCATCCTTTACGCTCTCAGTTGCTTGCTCTGCATTGTGGCCTTCCACAAGCGGACGGACTTTAAATTCGTCAGACATCTGCTCATTCCCGGTTTTGGCTTGTTGGCCAACTTGGGATGCATGGCGTTTTACCTTATCGGCCCTACCCTCGGCTATGGGACGGTCAAGGAACCGCTCATCGCGCTGCTCATCGCCGCTCTCTGGGGGCTCTATGGCGGCGTCTATTTCCTGCGCTCCTCGAAAACCAAGGGCAAGAGTGTTCTGCTCCCTTCCAAAGCCAAAGTGGGAGTCATCCCTTAGAGAACCACCCTCTCCTGCGGCGGGATTATCATAACTTCTCCGGTATCTTCAGGATGGTCTCAGGAATCGGGCGGTAAATGTTGGACGTGATCTTTGGACAGGCGAGCGACGTTGGCAAAGTTCGCACGATAAACGAGGATTCGATGGGGGCCTTTGTCCCCAAATCCCGGCAGGAAGCCCGCTCGCTGGGTTGGATGTTCGTCGTGGCGGACGGCGTCGGAGGCATGGACCTCGGCGAAGTTGCCTCCGCCAAAGCGGTGCAGGTAATGGCCCAGGGCTTCGCCCAGGCGCAGGACGGAACATCGCTGCTGAGTCTGTTGCCGCGATTGATTCAGCACGCCAATGCCGCGGTTCACGATGAAGGGCTCCAAGCGGAGCGGCGAGGCAAGCGAATGGCGACCACTTTGGTCTCCTGCGCCCTGCGCCACGATCAGGCCTACATTGCCCATGTAGGAGACTCCCGCTGCTATCATCTGCGCGATCGCCAGGCGGTCGCTGTCACCCGCGATCACACCTGGGTGAATGAGCAGCGTAAACTCGGCCTCCTCTCCGCCGCCGAAGCGGAAGAGTCCGAATCGCGCCACATCCTCACCCGCGCCCTGGGTCCCGAACTCTTCGTCACCGCTGACACTAGTGTTTTGGAGTTGCGTTCGGGAGATATGTTAGTCCTATGTTCCGATGGAGTTTATAGCTCCCTCGATAACGGGGACATCGCCCGCATTGCGTCGCAAAAAAAGGACGTCGAAAAAATCGCTGAGGAGCTGGTGAGTTATGCGGTCGAAGTCGACGGCTCTGACAATGCAACAGCCCAGGTCATTTCTATCCGCTCCGTCGAGCCCATGGCCATGTACCGGGGCTACCCCTATCCACGTCCCGGCTCATAAATGATTTCATCGAAGTTGCCCCACAAATGTATATGCCCCGGAGGGAATCTGCTCGGGGCTTCCGCATTCACAGTTGCTTTTCTTTCTGTCATTCCCGCAGGGAATCTGCTTCTGGTCTCTCGGGCATACTCGGTTTCTAGCGTGGGGAAAGCAGATTCCATTCGGGAATGACAGAAAGAAAAGCAAAACGGATAAGAAGGGCGGAGGTCATTTTCATTCCTGGCGCGTGCCGCAAGGGCATGGAGAAGTCTATACTCCGAGCATGCTTCCGCCGATGAGCAAGGAAGACGGAAGATCCAACGTCCGATGAGCCTTCCCACCGCGATCCAACCCGGCCAGACACTGGACCACTACCACATCGAAGCTCTCGTGGCCCAGGACGGGGTGGCTACTATATTCCGCGCAACAGACACGCGGGACGGCCGCCAGGTCGCGATAAAATTTCCCAATTTCGACGTTGAGGCGGATTCAGCCAGCTTTGACCGCCTCAAGCGCGAAGAGGAAATCGGAACCACCCTGAACCACCCCAACGTAATGAGGATCTATTCCGGCGGCGAACGTTCGCGCGTTTATCTGGTAATGGAATGGGTAAACGGGCGGCCATTGCGCAGGATCCTCTCCGATGAGGGCAAGTTGCCTCCCGAGCGTGCAATCAAAATAACGCTGGGCATTTTGAAAGCGCTCGAGTATATGCACAAGCACGGGGTTATTCACCGCGACCTGAAGCCGGAAAATATCATGGTCGACGACCATGACAACGTCAAGCTGATCCACTTCGGCGTGGCCTTCAAAAGAGGCGCAAAGCGGCTCACCTTCGCGGGTTTTACCCAGGCGTTGGGCACGCCCGAATACATCTCTCCGGAACAGGTCAAAGGCAAGCGGGGAGATGAGCGCTCCGACCTCTATTCGACCGGCATCATTCTCTATGAAATGCTTTCCGGCAGGACTCCGTTCTCCGGAGCTTCGCCCCTGGCGGTGATGAACGACCGATTGATCAACCACCCTCTACCACCCCGTGAAGCCAATCCTGCCATCAGCTCGCAGTTGCAGGAAGTCTTATATCGGGCCCTGGAGCGCGACCCCGCGAACCGCTACCCTTCCGCCCATGCTTTTGCCATGGATCTGGAGCACCTGGACCAGGTTGGCATCTCCGAGCGGATCGAGTTGACGGACTGGAAGAGCCGGCGTTCGTTGATGCCGCGGAAGATCCTCTATTACGCCGCGCTGGCCCTCATTCCTCTTCTGTTGTTCTTGGCCATGTTGCTTTTCGGGCGGCCACGCTAAAGACGCTTTTGCCGAGACAACCAGCTCGGCGTCCCCCGCCATAAAAATTCCCTCCTTCTAGACAATCTTTATGAATTCCTCATGAGTATCTTGCGTTCCTAGTCATATCCGGAATTCATAAGGATTTTGTTCTCCTGGGGTTTCGGAGGCTATTACCACTGCGGATCGGCGCGGGCCAGCGGAGGAATGGAATGGATACAAAGTCAATTTTTCTCGAACTGCTCTTGTCAGGTTTTTTCGCCATCGCCTGCCTCAAGGCGAAGGCGGGGACCGGCAACCTCCAGGCTGTTAAGCTGAAGGACTTTCTGCGGCTCACGGATCGGCTGGAGCGCCTCCGCCGCTCGCGATGGCAGTGGTTTTCGAGCGTGCTCCTGCTCGTCGTAGTGCGCTTGCAGAGCGGATTGCCTTTGGTTGTAGAGCTGACGGTCGCTCTGCAACTCCTGATTTTCCTGTCATTTCCCACCTACAAGGCTGTCAGCCGAGCGGTCAAGGCGTGATAGACGCCCGACTGGAGGCGCAAAAGTTCGAATTGATTCGTGGCGATACAGGCCGGTTCTGTTCCGTAGGGTTTCGGTTCTCATGAGGCGACGAAGTGCTTGAGGGGTTGACCCGGAGGCACTTCGCCTGAATTTCAAGGGTGACGTGTGACTGAGCGGTTCATAAGGAGACAACTTACATGGCGGCAAACAAAAAACAGGGCCAATGGCTCACTGCATTTCTCGTAGGTCTAACCGCGGCGTGCGCCGGAATTGCAGGTTACAGCAGTTTCAGCGTGGTGTGGCTGCTGCTTGGCATCGTAGTGCTGGCGGCATCTATTTGGTCATTTTTCAAGCTAAAGCCGCTCGAAGGCAAAGTCGCCGCTGGTCCACAACCGGCGGGGATGAAGCTGGTGGGTGTAGCTGTCGTTATCTTAGGCTGGCTGGTGGTTCTCTTCGGACTGCATTTGACTCCTAGCGTCGGTGGACGAATGGTTGCCGCTGTCCTCGGGCTGATCATCTCGCTTGCCGGCGTGTGCTTTATCTTGCCGGCTGCCTGTAATAAGAACGCTATATGGAAGGCGTAGCACCTGAACTGTCCCACTTTCCACCGATGACCAACGCCAATTTGGAGCTGACTCGATGAAAAATGCCCTCAAGTTTTGGATGTGCGCCTTTGCGGTTGTCCTCATGCTTGGCGCCGTGGCCCATGCTGATTCCTCTGCATCAGCGGCTGAACTAAAGAACGCTCTCTCGAGCGCGCCCACTACCAAAGATCTGCAACAAGGGGATCCGGGCGGGACCCTCACCGGAACCGTCAACGACGTGCCGGTGGCGAACCCTAAGACCGGCTTGACACTCGGCGACGTGGCCAATCAAGTCGGCCAGAATAAGATCGCCGTGAACTTCGTCTGGACTCTTATCACCGGCTTTCTCGTCATGTTCATGCAGGCTGGCTTTGCCATGGTGGAGGCCGGCTTATGCAGGGTGAAAAATGCGAACCATACGTACATGATGAACTTCATGGTGTACGCCTGCGGCCTGTTCGCCTATTGGTTGATAGGTTTCGCTATCCAGATGGGTGGTGCTGCCGGCAATGGGAATCTAGGCGGCCTCAATCCATTGACTCCCGAGCACCCCATAACCCTATTCGGCAAGACGTGGGGTGTCTTCGGAGGAAGCGGCATGTTCTTGTCCGGTCACACCTACGATGTGGGCGTGATGGTCATCTTCCTCTTCCAGATGGTTTTCATGGATACGGCACTCACCATCGTTACCGGGGCGTGTGCTGAGCGCTGGAAATTCCTGACATTCTGCGTCTCCTCGGTGCTGATGGGCGCCTTCACCTATCCGCTCTTTGCCAACTGGGCCTGGGGCGGAGGATGGCTGTCGCAGCTGGGCGTGAACGCCGGCCTGGGAAAGGGCTATTGCGACTTTGCCGGATCGGGCGTAGTGCACGCCGTGGGTGGCCTCACCGCTCTCGCAGTCGCGCTTATCCTCGGGCCGCGCATCGGCAAGTTCAACCGCAACGGATCGAGCAATCCGATCATTGGCCACGACATCTCCGCGGTGCTGATCGGCTGCTTCATCCTGGCCTTCGGCTGGTTCGGATTCAACCCCGGAAGCACCCTCGGCGCCTCCGCAGCTGGTTGCCTGCGCATCGGTTCTATAGCCGTCAATACCATGTTGGCCGGTTGCACGGGAACCTTCGGCGCTATGCTATATATGTGGGCGTTCAGAGGCAAACCTGACGCCTCCATGAGCGGCAATGGCTTACTCGCCGGCTTGGTGGCCATCACCGCTCCCAGCGGATTCGTCAATTCTGTCGGCGCAGCAATCATTGGTTTGGTTGCCGGAGTCCTGGTAGTTCTGAGCGTGGGCTTTGTTGAGAACATGCTCAAAGTGGACGATCCGGTCGGAGCAATTTCGGTACACGGCACTTGTGGATTATGGGGAGTTCTTTCGGTTGGGCTCTTCGCTGACGGCAAAAGCAATTATGGCGGGAGCTGGAACGGAGTTACAGGCTCTGTTACAGGTCTCTTCTACGGCGATGCAAGCCAACTGGTCGCTCAACTGGTGGGAATTGCCACGCTGATCGGATTCGTGTTCACCTTTAGCTTCATATTGAACTGGGTTCTCGATATGCTCATGGGTCAAAGGGTCTCGGCGGCGACCGAAGTTGCCGGTTTGGATATTCCCGAAATGGGGCAGCTTGGCTATCCCGAATTTGTCTTTCGGCCTGAGCCGGATTTTCTCATAAGCGCAGAACGAGCTGCCGTTTAGTCGTTCTCTATTGCAATCTCCTTCCGCGGCGAGGCGTGTTTCCCCGATACGCCTTGCTGCTCTTTTCGTCGTCGATCCTATGAACGGAGTGCAAAGATGAAAGAGTTGTCTCTTACCGCTTCCTCGATCGAGCAAGAACTATCCCTGGTGGAGGAAACATCCGCGAGCAGTCTTCCCGCTGTGATCCCTATGGTCGCCCGGACACAGCTCATGCGGATGTTTCGCGATCCTTTTGTGCTGGAAGAGCCGGAGCGCAAAGATCTTGTTCAGCAACTCAGGGAGACTGTGAAACTACAGCCGCAGGTTTCGGAACTGCGGGTTTTACTGGGCATGGCGCTGTGTGTCGATCATGATGCTCAAGCCGCTCTCGAGGAGCTGCGGGAATCGGTGCAATTGGCCCCTGACAGCTTCATCGCCAGGCTCAAATTTGGAGAGATCTTGATGCGCCTGCGTATTTGTGAGCCGGCAGCGGAAGAAACCCACCATGCCGCCCTTCTGGCGGAAAATCCCGTGCAGGCGGAACTCGCACGGCGGCAAGCTGCAACCATTCGCACCATGCAGCGCGAGGGAATCGAACGGAGCGGATTCACTAGGGTCTGGTCGAAGCTCGCGCGCTTGTGGGAGAGGCCGGGCCGCGATGAACGCGAGGAAGCAACAGCGGTTTTGAGCCCACAGTAACTATGCCGCCGATTCTTCAGTTGGCCTTGCTCATCGCGATCCTTTTGCCGGCAGGGAAACTTGTAGCCTCTCTGTGCACCCGGTTTGGGATTCCCGCGATCCTCGGAGAGCTGATCGTCGGCGTGGCCGCCGGTCCCGGAGCTTTCAACCTCTTCCACATGCGTCTCTTCCATGGCGGCCAGGCAACGGGAGCCTTCATGCTCCTGGCCCAGGTCGGCGGCCTGGTGCTCATGTTCATTGCCGGGCTGGAAACCGACATCGATCGCATGCGTGAGGCGAGCGTAACCGCATTTCTGGTGGCCCTCTCCGGGGTGATCTGGCCGTTTGTTCTTGGAGCTGGCGCCGGACACATGCTGGGCCTACCGTGGACCAGCGCTCTCTTCCTGGGCGGCGCGCTCACTGCCACCAGTGTCTCTATCTCCGCCCGCACACTGATGGACGCCGGCCAGATGTCCTCCCCCGAGGCTTCGGTGATCCTAGGCGCCGCGGTGATCGACGATGTCATGGGTCTCTTTGTGCTGGCATTTCTCGCAGCATCGTCAAACACCAGCACTGGGGACGCATTCGGGGTCGCGCCCACCGCTTCCTTTTGGCTGCAGCAGCATTCCACATTGGCCGCGCACCACCCGCTCATCGTTCTAATGTCGCTCATCAGCGTCTGTGTCGCAGTCTTCTTTGTTGGCGGATACCGGGCGGCTAAGCTTTGGCTGGACCCGCTGATTCGCCAGATGCGAAAGCTCTCCGCAAACGAGTCTGTGACCAGTTGCGTTTTGGCCTTGGTTCTGGTCTACGCTATCGGCGCTGAATGGCTCGGCAGTGTTGCCGGGATCACAGGCGCCTACCTGCTGGGCTACGTCTTCGCAGGCTCGAAGTTCAAAGGAGACATCGAACGAACCTTCTACGCGCTTGGCCATGGCTTGTTGATCCCGTTATTTTTCGTTTCGATCGGCTTGGCCAGTAACTTTCGCACTTTGGGTGGCCATTGGCTTCTCCTCGGGATCACGTTCTTTATCGCCGTCATCAGCAAGGTGCTGGGATGTGGCCTTGCGGCGCTCGCCCGGGGAATGGGTCTCGTGCGCAGTTTGCGTATCGGGTGCGGAATGGTCTCACGCGGAGAAGTTGGCCTGATCGTCACCGCCATGGGAGCCAGCACCGGCATTTTCAAGCAGCCGGAAGTCGCCGTCATGGTTTCTGTCGTGCTTCTGACCACCATGTTGACCCCGCTGGCCTTGCGCGGCGCATTCCATCTCAAGTCTCCCGAGGATGAAGAAGAAGATTCGGCCGCCTTGGACGATGTGTTGGAGAAAACGGTTGGCGAAGAGATCCGAGAATTAGAGAAACGCGGCTCCCCCAACGCCATTTAGCCGGCGGAGCCCAGCGGATGAAAATCGGGTTGAGGAAGGCTTGGTTGGCAATCACACCTAACTTTGCCATCTCTCCGCTCCGCTTTTCGCCGGTCGAGATGACAAAGGTTAGTTCGGTCCAATGGCCGAGTCCCGCGAGGGACGGCGTGAAAATAGCCCGTCTTTACGTGGTTCCAGAGTTTCGGTGGAAGCCCCTGCTTTAGCGGGGCAGCTGGACTTCAGTCAGCGGAAAGCGGCAGACTTATAGATGGGCTTTACAGTCTGCGAAAAAACTATGGCTTTGTATCAGGGCACGACTTCAGTCGGGCCGTAACTGCTTGAAGGCTCGATCGGCCGCTGAGGGTACTGTTTTCGACCTGTTCCGGCAACCCATCCTATGTAATACCGAACGGCCATATGCTCTGAACCGTTTTATAAAGAATCTGCCGCCGGTCTTCGCAGCAAAGAAAATCCAGATGGTCGCGAAACAACTCGACCGCTTTGTTATACGGAAGCTCCTTCAGCGAAACTGGCCAGTCGGTTCCCCACATCAAACGCTTGGCTCCGAAGCGGTCGTAAAGACGCTTCACCTGCTTCGCCGCATCGGGGTATGGATATGCATCTTTCGAAAGCGACCACATGTGAGAGATCTTCACAAAGACCTTGGGATAACGCTCTAGCGCCATCAGCAGATCCAATTTCTCCGGCTCATTCAGAGGCGAGTCCGCCATGTGATCGATCACCACATTCAAGTAGGGATTTTGTTCGATCAGAGGCGCCAGATCTGGCATACGGGTCACCGGAGCCAGTACCGTCATCGGAACTTTGAGCTGGGCGCACCGCCGCCATAACGGAGGCATCAGAGGACCGCGAATCCAGTCCCCGTCCGCCGCCGCCGAAGGACTGATGCGCACTCCGTGAAAACCGTGCTCTTCGGTAAGCCGGCTAAGATGATCGGGCACCGCGGGATCTTCCGGGTTAACCCGGCAGACACCTTTGAAATATCGCGGATAGCGCTTCAAGACATCAGCCAGGTAGCTATTATCCCAACGGTAGTGAATCACCTGGATGATAACCGTCCGGGAGACGCCATTCGCCTTCATCAGAGCAAGCAGCATCTCGGCGGAAGCATCTTCCGCTGGAGGCCGGGCGCCTCGCGCAAAAGGAAAAGCAGGATCGTGTTTCCAGACGTGGACGTGGGAATCAACCAGCGGCGTTGCCACATCGGCGCCCAGGGCCTGGAAGGATGAAAAGGATTCTATAATCGGCACAGCCAGCGAATTGGCCAGCGATGCGGCAAGAAAATGGCGGCGGCTCAACATGAAGATCTCCCCGCGGATGAGAGGCGTTGGGGCGGATCTCCAATTCGTTTGCGGAACAAATTGCGCCTTTGCGAACCCGGCTCCCAGTCTATGCTCGGCTCCCACCAAAATATCCGATGAGGCATCTTAGCACTCATGAACCATATAGTGGTTGTAGGAGGCGGTTTTGCCGGATTGAACTGCGCCCAGAAATTGGCTGCCCTTCCGGATATACGCGTCACTCTGATCGATAAGAATAATTATCATCAGTTTCAGCCCCTTATGTACCAGGTCGCCACCGCCGCGCTCAACATCGACGATGTCGCATTCACGCTGCGCAGCGTACTGAAGGAGCACGAAAACGTCGATGTAAAGCTGGCCGAGGCATCGTCGATCGATCTGAAGACATGCACGGTTACAACATCGCAGGGCCAGAGTTACCAGGGTGACTTCCTGGTGCTCGCCGCGGGCTCGCGTGCGAATTTTTTCGGCACCCCCGGCGCGGATAGAAATACCTCTCCGCTCTACTCGCTACGCGATGCCGAAAAACTGCGCTCCCGAATCCTCGGAGTGTTTGAAGCAGCCAGCCGTGACCCATCGCTGCTCGAAAAGGGCGCGCTGAACTTTGTGATCGTGGGCGGCGGCCCCACCGGCGTCGAGATTGCCGGAGCGCTCAGCGACATGATCGAAGATACTCTAAAGCCGGAGTATCACGACATCCCGGTGGACCAGGCCAGGATATATCTCATCGATCACGGCAAAGCTCTGCTGTCAGCATTTACTGAAAAGTCTCAACAGTATGCCGCAAAGACTCTTGCGGGTCGCGGAGTGCAATTGCGCTTGGGTCTTGGAGTGACGGAAGCCGGACCAGATCATGTCCTGTTGTCCGACGGGACAAAGCTGCTGAGCCACTGCATCATCTGGGCAGGCGGTCTGAAGGCCTCGGCATTATCGGAGAAGGTGGGGATTCAAGCGGGCCACGGCGGCCGTATCGACGTACAACCGGACCTTAGCCTGAAAGACTATTCGCGTGTCTACGCGCTGGGCGACTTTGCCAATATCACCGGCGCTGGCGGTAAGCCTCTTCCCCAACTTGCCTCGGTGGCTGAACAATGTGGCAAGTGGTGCGCCAAAAACATCGCTGCCGATATTCAGGGCTGGCCGCGAGAGCCCTTCCAATACAACGACCGCGGCATCATGGCCATGATCGGAAGAAACGCCGCCGTTGCCGAAGTAGGAGAGCGGCGGCACGAGTTGGAAGGCTTTATCGGTTTCGCCGCATGGCTCGGAGTGCACGTGGCCCTTCTCTCCACCAGCCGCGCGAAAGTCGAAACCTTCTTCGAGTGGGCGTGGGATTATTTTGGCAGCAAGCGCGGCGTTCAAATCCTCGACCGCACTAAGGAGAGTCGTATCGATTGGGATTCCGCTCCTGAACCCGGAGATTCACCCGCCTCATCCTCCTGAAGATTTTCCTGAACTCTCACCCTCAAGGAATTCCATGTCACTCGCGAATAAGGTTGCAATCGTCACCGGCGGCAATAGCGGCATCGGCAAGGCCATCGCACTCGAGCTCGCCAGGCAGGGCGCAAGCATAGTTATCGACTATGTTTCTCACGCTGACGCAGCAGAGGCGGTGGAAAAGCAGATTGCGGGGCTCGGCGGCCACGCCATCGGCATTGCCGCCGACGTTAGCCAGACTGAGCGACCTCAACAAGCTTGTCAATGCCGCCGTAGAGCACTTTGGCCGTCTGGATATCATGGTCAACAATGCCGGGATAGAAACCCGCACCTCCATTCTCGACACTACCGAAGAACAATATGAGAAGGTGCTCAACGTTAATTTGAAGAGCGCCTTTTTTGGCGCCCAGATTGCCGCCAGGCAGATGATCAAACAGGGCGGCGGCGGCCGGATTATCAATATCACATCGGTCCACGAAGACTGGCCAATGCCGGGAAACACGGCATATTGCGTCTCCAAAGGCGGCATGCGCATGTTGACCCGCACGGCAGGCGTGGAGCTCGCTCCGCATGACATCCTGGTTGTGGGCGTAGGACCGGGAGCAGTCGCAACACCGATCAATCTCTCCACCATGAGCGATCCCGCGCAGCTAGCGAAATTGAACGCCGCGATTCCACTGGGACGAATGGCGAAGCCGGAAGAGATCGCCAGCGTCGTCGCATTCCTAGCCACGGATGGAGCCAGCTACCTGACGGCGACGACGATTATCGCCGACGGCGGCATGATGCAGAGTAGCCCCGGCCTCTAGCCTCCTGAGCAGTCCCACTTCTCCCACCAGAGCTACGAAACCGGGGTCCCCGGCAAGCGAAGCTTGCTGGGGTGGGAAGCAAACCTGGGTCTTTACAAATGCAGGGTGCCCCATATCTGGCGCGCTCTTTGCGCCAGATGTGGGATTCCACAAATCCGCACAAGCCTCAGAACCTGGGACATCCGCCTTCGCGGCGCCCCTTACGCGGGTGCCCCAGATCCTGCCCTGAGCTTGTCGAAGGGTCCCGATTTTGGGACCTGGGATCTCTTCGTCCAAGCTGGAACAATGGATAGCGGGGTGTTACCTTCTAAAGCGTGTTTCATGAGCTACCGGGGAAGTGGGACAAAGCATGGGCGTGATTCAGGAAAAAGTGCGAGCTTCGAGCGTGCCGATACGCTACTTGCTGGTGCTCTGGCTGTTTGCCTTAAGCGCGGTGTCGTTTTTAGACCGCACAAACATCTCCATTGCCGGCGTCCAGATCGGCCGGGAATTCAGCATCGACAATACCCACCTGGGTTGGGTCTTCAGCGCATTCCTTATTGGCTATGCTGCCTTTCAGGTTCCCGCCGGTGCCCTTGCCCGGCGGCTTGGGCCGCGTCGAGTGCTTACCTTTGGCGTGCTGTGGTGGGGAGTTTTTACTGCTCTGACCGCGCTGGTTCCTCCCGGGATGCGCTATGCGGTAGTGGCCCTGGTGCTGGTCCGCTTTGCCTTGGGCGCAGGCGAATCAACCATGTATCCGGCGACCGCCCAATTTGTCGAACGATGGTTTCCCATTCAAGAGCGGGGTAAGGCCAATGGCCTGATATTTGGAGGAGTTGGCATGGGTTCCGGCTTGACCCCTCCGCTGGTGACGGCGATCATTCTGCACTTCGGATGGCGTGCCTCGTTTTGGTTCAGCGCCCTGGTGGGCTTGCTGGTGGGAGCCGTGTGGTACGTGGCAGCGCGCGATACCCCTGAAGAACATTCTCGGGTGAGCGAGGCCGAGTTGGCGCGGATTGAAAAAGGCCGCGGCGCTCCTCCTGGAGTCTTGCCCGGCAGCGATCAATCCCGCAAGACTCCGGTGCCTTGGGCAAAAGTCTTTGGCAGCAAGGAAATCCTGGCGCTGACCGGCAGCTACTTCTCTTTCTGCTATGTAGCCTGGATTTTCTTTGGCTGGTTCTATATCTATCTGGCGCAGGTGCGCGGGCTCAACCTGAAGACCAGCGCCTTATACTCCATGCTGCCCTTTATAGCGATGACTATCGGATGCCTCTCCGGCGGCGTGATCAGCGACTGGATCGCGCAGCGCTACAGCCATCGCGTGGGACGATGCGGTCTGTCCGCGATTTCCCTAGGCCTGACCGCAATTCTTCTGGTGCTCGGCTCGCGTGCCCATCAGGCGCAGGCGGCAAGCATTGTCTTAGCTTGCGGCGCTGGGGTCTTGTATATATCGCAAAGCTGTTTCTGGGCAGTGACGGCTGACATTTCCGGACAATATTCCGGCGTAGTCTCGGGCCTGATGAACATGGGTGGCCAGATCGGCGGCGCTGCGACCGCCTCGCTGACGCCGCTGATTGCCGCGCACTTCGGATGGGAGATGTCGTTTCTGACCGCCGCCGTTCTGGCGGTGGGGGGAGCGCTCGCCTGGTTTGCGATCGACCCCACGCGAAGTTTGGATGAAACCAGGGCCATGGTTTCGCCTCTGCCCGCGGATTGATAACCATGCGGCTCTTACAAATACAGGAATCCTGCCGCTGGGCATCCGCATCAGACCAAAAGCCTCTGCGTAGAAGACGCGCCCGAGTCGCGTCTGGATAACCGGATAAAAAGGAGAGCAACACGTGGCCAAGGTAAAGTACCAGATTGACCCCGCCCATTCGTCAGTGCACTTCAGCATTCGTCACATGATGATTTCCAATGTACGCGGTGAATTCAGTAAAGTATCCGGCACGGTGACTTATGACGCCGACCGCCCACAGGATTCCACGGTTGAAGCGACTATCGATGCCGCCTCCATTTCAACTGGAGACGCTCAGCGGGATACTCATCTTAAGAGCGCCGATTTCCTGGATGTCGAGCACTTCCCGACTATCGCCTTCCGCAGCAAAGAGATCACCCAATCTGGCGATGGGGGAAAGATCAGAGGCGATCTGACGGTTCATGGTGTAATTCGCGAGGTCGTTCTGAATGTGGAAGGGCCATCGCCGGAAGCCAAAGATCCCTGGGGCAATCTGCGCATTGGCGCCTCCGCCACCACCAAGATCAGCCGCAACGATTTCGGCCTGAAGTGGAACTCGGCTTTGGAAACCGGAGGCGTCCTCATCGGAGATGAGCTCAAAATCGACATCGATGTTCAGGGGGTCCGCCAGAATTAAGGCCAGAATTAAGGAAGGATAACCGCAGCTCCATCGATGGAGTCGCTCTTAACCGCACGTAATGCTTCATTTGCTTGTTCAAGCGGGAATACGGTCACTTTCGGCTGGATACGAATCTCTGCGGAGACCTTGAGGAAATCACGGGCGTCGGTCCTGGTCATATTTGTCACGCTTCGAATTTGCCGCTCTCCCCAAAGCAGCCGATCATAGCTGAATTCGGGGATCCGGTCCATATGGATGGCATTGATGGCGACGACGCCCCCTTTTCGCAGGCTTTCGAGAGCCGCAATAACGACATCTCCACTGGGAGCAAATGTCACCGCGCGGTCAAGGACTGCCGGAGGGCTCTCCCGCTCTGTGCCAACCCACGCCGCCCCCAGCGAGGCTGCTAGCCGGCGATGTGACTCGCCTCGCGTTGCCACATAAACTCTGCAGTTCCAGGAATGCAAGACGGCGATCGCTAAATGAGCCGATGCGCCAAAACCGAATAGACCGACCGTCTCACCAGGTTGAACCCCGGCAACACGAAGGCTGCGAAAACCGATGATACCGGCACAGAGCAAGGGCGCCACGTGCAAATCGTCCAGCTCTGCCGGAAGTGGAAAGATAAAGTCATTCCGCGCCGCGGCGTATTCCGCATATCCTCCATCTACCATGTAGCCGGTAAATGTCGGCGAGTCGCAGAGATTTTCTTCCCCGCGCCGGCAAAAAGGACAGTCCCCATCCACTCCGCCCATCCAGGACACCCCAACACGGGACCCAAGCGGAAAATCCGCCGTAGCGCCCTCGACTACATCTCCCACGATCTGATGGCCGGGCGTCAACGGGTCGCGCAGAGAAGGCAACTCGCCTTCAACGATGTGCAGATCCGTACGGCACACTCCACAGGCTCGAACCCGGAGAAGGACCTGGTTCTTATCGATCTGCGGCTTCGCCTTGTCTTCAATGCTCAGGACACCTGCATGAGTTCCCGATCTCAGAACTGCTGCTCTCATATCTCGTCTGATGCGCAATTTCCAAACAAGTATGTGGGTTCGAGGAAGGCTCTTACTTTGTCATCTCGACCGGAGCGCAGCGGAGTGGAGAGATCTGCGGTTTCCCACATCTGAGTGAGAGTAAAGCGGCGTGACGGGGGACCCGCGGTTACGCGCCCATAAACCGCAGATCTCTCCACTCCGCTGCGCTCCGGTCGAGATGACAAAGTAGGTGTAATTGCCAACCAAGCCTTCCTCAACCCAATTTTCATCCCCTTGGGTGGGGCCACCTAACCCTCCAGCTCGCAATTAAACAACCACGGTATGCCGAATCGATCGACCAACATGCCGAAGCGGGCCGCCCAGAATGTCTTCGCCAGCGGCATCCGCACCGACCCATTTTCTGCCAACGCCTTGAATATGCGCTCTGCATCTGCCGGTTTATCGACGTTCAGACACACAGAGGAGCCCGTCATCTTTTCATAGTGTTCAGGCGGGGCGTCGGCGCCCATCAAATCATGCCCGTCTATAACCATGTGGGCATGAATGATCTTATCCTGCCACTCCGGCGCCGTTTGCTGCGCAGCCGGCGTCTCGCTGTACTTCGTCATCGTTGCGATTTTGCCGCCCAGACACTGCTCGTAAAACGTGAACGCCTCCGCGCAGTTGCCATTGAATGGAAGATAAGGATTCAGTTTCATGGTTCGCTCCATTGCCCGACTTGATTAGTTTCCTAACAGCTAACCCCCGGCAATAGCCCCTATGATGAGCAAAGGCTCAGCGCCTGACGCAACCGCATCTGGGAGTGGAGCGTCAGGGGATTCATGGGACAGGTCCTCTTCGCAAGCGAAGAAGCGCAGGAACGGACGCCGCTGCTGCGTGACATGATCGCGGATCGTGCCTCGCAGCATCGGATAACGGGCCTCCAGAGCATTCAGCACCGAGCGCTGCGTCACCTGGCCTTGAACATCGATCGTCGCCTCGCTATCGACCTGGGCCAGGGTCCGCAGATGTGCGGGAAGCACGACGCGGATCATGGCAGCGTCTGAACCTCGACCGAGAGCACCGCGGGAAGATCTCGGACGATAGGAGCCCAATTGTCTCCGGCATCCGCGGAGGCATACACCTGCCCGCCGGTAGTGCCAAAATACACCCCGCAGGAGTCTAGAGAGTCGATAGCCATCGCATCGCGCAGCACGTTCACGTAGCAGTCCCGCTGCGGCAGACCCTTGGTAAGCGCCTCCCACTCGTTCCCCCCTGTGCGGCTGCGGTACACCTGTAGCTTGCCTTCGATGGGAAAATGCTCCGAATCGCTCTTGATCGGGACGACGTAGATGGTCTCCGGCTGGTGCGCGTGAACGTCGATCGCGAACCCAAAGTCAGTCGGCAGGTTTCCGCTCACCTCCCGCCATGAGTCACCCGCGTCGTCGCTGCGCATCACGTCCCAATGCTTCTGCATGAACAGCACTCCGGGGCGCGAAGGATGCATCGCAAGGCGATGAACGCAATGCCCTACATCCGCATCCGGATCGGGAATGGTCTGCGACTTCAGCCCGCGGTTGATCGGCCGCCACGTCTCGCCGGCATCGTCGGAGCGAAAAGCGCCGGCAGCCGAGATGGCGATGAAGATCCGGCCCGGATTGCTCGGATCGAGAAGGATGGTGTGCAGGCACATTCCGCCGCCACCTGGCTGCCATCGTGGCCCTGAGCCATGACCGCGCAGTCCGGCGAGTTCCTGCCAATTGTGCCCGCCATCCGTCGAGCGGAACAGGGCAGCGTCCTCCACTCCCGCGTAAACGGTCTCGGGATCGGTGAGCGATGGTTCCAGATGCCAGACCCGCTTAAACTCCCATGCGTGAGGGGTGCCGTCATACCACTGGTGAGTGCCCGCCACACCTTCGTATTTGAATGCGTTACCCACCGGCTCCCACGTCTTTCCCCCATCGTCGGAGCGCTGGATCAGTTGTCCGAACCAGCCGGTGGATTGCGATGCATACAGCCGATTCGGATCTACCGGCGAGCCCTTGAGGTGGTAGACCTCCCAGCCCGCGAAGAAAGGCCCGCTCACATCCCACTGCTTGCGCTTGCCGTCCGAGGTCAACACGAACGCGCCTTTGTGTGTACCCACCAACACCCTTACCTTGCTCATGCTTGCTCCCTCCTAAGCTTTGCTTCGGCCTTCCTCAAATTTGGGGAGAAATGGAGTTAGATCCCGCTCTTGCCACCGCCGCCGGACTTCAGCAAGAACTTCGCCGCGATTCTTTTCCATTTCCGAAATCAGAGCGCATGGCGCGCCGGTCTCCTCATGCCGTGCTCCCCAGATCAGCAACTCCAACAGCACCGGCGCCAGGTCGATCCCTTTCTCCGTCAGCCGGTAATTCACCCTTCGTCCGTCCGTCCCCGCAACCTCGGCGGTAATAATCCCGGCAGCCTCAAGCTTGCGCAGACGGTCAGCGAGGATATTGGTCGCAATTCCCTCGCCCGACTGCTCGAACTCTTTGAAGCTGCGAAATCCTCGAACCATCAAATCGCGGATGATTAGCAGCGACCAGTGATCTCCCAACATCTCCAAGGAGATACTCACAGGGCAGCCGGAACGGCGTTTTGAGCGGGGCTTCCCAGGCACACCGCACACCATATCAACATCGCTTGCGAAGTGCAAGTTATGCGTGTTTCTTAGGATTTGTTTCCCAGGAAGCTCACCAACTCACGATTCACTTCGTCCGCGTGAGTCCATGTAATGCAGTGCGGCCCATCCTTGACCACGACCAGGCGGGACCCCTTGATAAGCCTAGCGGTCCGCTCTCCTGAAACTTCAATCGGCACGATCCGGTCGGAATCGCCATGGATGATCAGCGTGGGTACGTCAATGCGAGAGAGGTCCTTGCGGAAATCCTCATGCCAGGTTGGCACGCAGGCGAGACTGGCTGTGGCGGAGGCTCCCGCTGCGAGGTTCCAACTGGACCGGACAGCCTCCTCGCTGACAAGCTTACCGAGCAGGAGGTCCGTGTTGTAGAAATTCTTGAAGAAACCGGTGAAGAATGCGTAACGATCGGCGGCAACCGCCTTCTGGATGCCCTCGAAGACACTACCGTCCACGCCCTCCGGGTTGTCAGCCGTCTTCAGCAGGAACGGTGGAACTCCCGAAATGATGACCGCCTTGCT
The DNA here is from genome assembly GCA_963705665.1 of uncultured Acidobacteriaceae bacterium. Taxonomy (GTDB): domain Bacteria; phylum Acidobacteriota; class Terriglobia; order Terriglobales; family Acidobacteriaceae; genus PALSA-350. Next base: position 65,353 of record CAVPKQ010000037.1, read on the forward strand.
TACCCCCTTCGAGCCGTATTTTCCCAGATAGCGCGCCACCTCGCCGCCGCCCATCGAGAAGCCCACCAGGGCGAAATCGCGCAGTTGGAGATGGCCCAGCAGTTTATGCAGATCCTCAGCGAAGGTGTTGTAGCTATAGCCCGTCGTTGGCTGGCTCGACTTGCCGAATCCTCGCCGGTCATAGGTGACGACCCGGTGACCTGTTTGCAAAAGAACTGAGAGTTGCTTCTCCCAGGATGCGCCGCTGAGTGGATATCCGTGGATAAGCACCACGGGCTTACCGCAGCCGTGGTCCTCATAGTAGAGATCGATATTACTGGCGTTTTCCTTTCCGACAGTAATGTGTGCCATTCGATATTCTCCTTTTTTAGCGTGATGTTATTTGCCGGCTGCTTGAGGTTCGCGAATCTGATCTGGGTCTAGTGTAGTGCCTCATTAAATGATGGCGTTGAAGCCCTTAGAATGGGCTCATGTCCAACCGGGAAAGCCTGCAGCGAGCGCTCGAGTGCTTCGCGGACCCGCGTAAGCGGCAAGACTATTTCCATCTTTATTCCGTAGACGTCGTTTTGCGCGGATATCAGGGAGTTGAACCAGGACTGGAAAGTGTAAGGCAGTTCTACAATGCTTTCTGGGAAGTGTTCCCGGATGCACAAGTGACGCTTAGGGAGCTCATCGAAGAGGGCGACACGCTAGTCGTTCGCTATGTAATTACGGGAACGCAGCAGAAGGCGTTTATGGGTGTGGCTGCGGCTGGAAAAAGGATTGAACTCCCCGGTATTAGCATCTTGCATTTCAGAGATGGCCGGTGTTTTGAGCGATGGACCTGCTCGGACTCGCTATTGATGTTGGGTCAGCTTGGCGGATCTATTGCCCATGTCCCCTGACACAACTCACGCTCCCTCCAGAAGAACCGGGTGCCCCATGTCCGGATTCTCGGACATGGGGCTCTTCATCGCCGAGTATCTCCGCGCAGCAGCATTAACCCACGTCCGAAATTCCGGACGTGGGGCACACCCACATCTTCAAGGAAGGAATCTTAATTCGCTGTCGCAGATCTAAGGCTATTCCAGCATCATCTGCCGCTTGCGTGGACGATAGAAGTGCTGCGCCTTGCATTCTTCCATTGCTCGTCCGTCATTTCTGGAATATCGCTGGTGTCAATCTCGCTATCTGGACGGCCTGCCAGCGCCTTCAGATTGGACCGGCGTGTCTTCGTTAGCGGCGGCAAATCTTCCAGTGTGTAGCTAACCATTTTCTTCTTCATAGGTGGTGTCGAGCTGAGATGATCCGAACGATTGTGCCGCTTCAAGGTGACGCGCTGCTGACGTGCCGCTTTTCGCTGACCGCTTTTTCGCTGACCGGCTTTTTGCTATCCGGTTTTTAGCTGACCGCTTCTTAGCTGGTGTACCGCCCGGCCTCAATAACTTCCTCTGCGATTGCTCGTCCCAGCGCCACTGTGTTGACCGGCTCGTGCTTGGAAAGCCGGCGGAAGATAGCCATCTGCGTGCGCAGCGTGTCGCCCTCCGCCACAGCCCCGATAACGCGCTCGGCCGCGTCTTCTACGATGCGGAAGCCGCGGGCTGTGTAGTACTGCGCCAGCCGGACGGCCGTTTGATTGCGCCCTTGCATCTTTTCCGCGCGCAGGATCGCCGACTCCATTACCAGCACCTCGATGATGATATCGGCGAGCGCGCCCATGATCTCCTGCTGATCGGCGAGATTGGCTGCGTATTTCTGGCTGGCTGCTCCCGCGCAGAACAGGCCAAGCTTTTTCGCGGCTGCCAAAAGGCCCCTCTGTTGCGCCAAGTGGCCGCTCGCCTGTTCGCCCGCGACGGGTCCGGCTAAGACCTCATCCATTACTCGTTGAATGGCGGGCAGTAAATCCAGCCGCCCTTGCATCGCCCGCTTCATCATCCAGCCGCTTATGATCAAGCGGTTGATCTCATTGGTGCCCTCGAAGATCTTGTTGATGCGTGCGTCTCGATAGCCGCGTTCGGCGGGATATTCCTCCGTGTATCCGTAACCGCCATGGATCTGCAGCATCTGGTCGACCACACGCTCCAGCATCTCCGAACACCACACCTTTACAATGGAGCACTCGATGGCGTACTCCTCGATTCGCTTCTGCACTTCCTGGCTCTCGTTCGGGCTGCTCTTGTCAACATCCGCCAGGGCTGCGTCGATCGCCCCCACCACGCGATAGACCAGCGCTTCTCCGGCAAAGATCAGCGCGGCGCTCTCCGCGATCTTTTCCTGTACCAGACCGAACGAGGTGACCGGCTTGCCGAATGCGATGCGCTCCTTGCCGTAGCGCACGCCGTTGCGCAAAGCGTAACGCGCGCCGCCGACGGCTGCCGCTCCCAGCTTGTAGCGTCCGACGTTCAGAATGTTGAAGGCGATGTGATGACCCTTCCCCGGCTCACCGAGCAGGTTTTCGACCGGAACCATGCAGTCGGAGAGGACCAGCGGACAAGTGGACGACCCGCGAATGCCCATCTTGTGTTCTTCCTTCCCGATGGTCAGACCCTGGCTTCCGGCTTCGATCAGGAATGCGGAAAATTTCTCGCCGTCGATTTTCGCGAATACGGTGAACAGGCTGGCGATTCCGGCGTTCGAGATCCACATCTTTTCGCCATTGAGGATGTAATGCTTCCCATCCGGCGAGAGCCGGGCCTGGGTGCGGATGTTCATTGCATCCGAGCCTGAGGAAGCTTCCGAAAGGGCATAGGCTGAAACCCATTCTCCCGAAACCAATTTCGCCAGGTATTTCTCCTTCTGTTCGCGGGAGCCATACCAGACCAGCGGCAGAGTCCCAATCCCGGTATGAGCGCTGAATGCGACCGAGAAGCTTCCGTAGACGGCAATCCGATCCGCCACAATCGCCGAGGTGACCTTGTCCAGTTCGAGGCCGCCGTATTGCTCGGGAACATCGACCCCCAGCAACCCCAGATCTCCGGCCTGGCGAAGCAGATGTCTGGTGACAGAGAAGTCCTTTTCTTCGATCTCGGCTGCCCGGGGTAGCACCGCTCTCTCCGCGAAATCCGCCGTGGCCTGAGCGATCTGCTTTTGCTCCTCGCTGAAATCCTCCGGAGTCAGCACATCCTCAGGAGCCGCATTCTCAATGAGAAAGCTCCCGCCTATAACTCGCTTTGCCGCGCCCGCAACCGCCGTAGTATTCATCATCTCTATGCTCCTCTGCTCAATCTTGGAGATTCTCGAAGATGCCCGCCGCGCCCATTCCGCCGCCCACACACATAGTGACCATCCCGTATTTGGCCTTGCGGCGCTTGAGCTCCCGCAAAAGAGTTGCCGTCAACTTAGCGCCGGTGCATCCCAGGGGATGGCCGAGCGCAATCGCTCCGCCATTGACGTTGACCTTGGCTGGATCCAGCCCCAGGCTGCGAATCACCGCCAGAGATTGCGCCGCGAAGGCCTCGTTCAACTCGATGACGTCGATCTGGTCGAGTGAAAGGCCGGCCAGCCTGAGCGCCTTCGGTACGGCATAGACGGGGCCAACTCCCATCTCCTCGGGCAGGCATCCGGCATAAGCAAAGGAGACGAAGCGCGCCAGCGGCTGGATGCCCAGTTCCTTGGCGCGATCGGCGGACATTACAACCGCCGCCGCGGCCCCATCGGAAGTCTGCGAGGAATTTCCCGCGGTGACCACGCCGTTCAAATGAAATGCCGGACGCAGCTTGGCCAGCGCTTCGTATGAGGTATCGGAGCGGAAGCCCTCATCCTGGCGGAACTCCTGCTCTTTCGCAGATGGACGCCCGCCTCCATTCGCAACCGTAACCCTCACTGCGACCGGTACAATCTCATCGGCAAAGTTGCCCTTCTCCAAAGCAGCCAGCGCCTTCTGATGGCTGCCCAGCGCAAACCTGTCCGCATCCTCGCGGGATATTCCGTAGTGTTTGGCCACGCGCTCCGCCGTCAGCCCCATCGACAAGTAGGAGTTAGGATAGTTCTCCACCAGCCAGGGATTGACCGCCATCTTATTGCCGCCAAAGGGGATAAAGGACATCGATTCCGCGCCGCCGGCGACGATCGCCTCGGCGCCCCCGCCGCGGATGCGTTCCGCCGCCAGAGCAATCGTCTGCAGTCCGGAGGCGCAATAGCGGTTGACCGTCATAGCCGCCGCTTCCACCGGCAGCCCGGCGCGCAGGGAGATAACCCGCGCCATGTTCATCCCCTGCTCGGCTTCGGGCATGGCACAGCCGATAATTACGTCTTCGATCTCTTTTGCATCCAGTTGGGGCACGCGATCGAGCGCTCCGCGCACCGCAATCGCCCCCAGATCGTCGGGGCGTGTGGCGCGCAAAGCGCCGCGGGGCGCTTTCCCCACCGCGGTCCGTACCGCGCTTACCAGGACTGCTTCTCTCATTTCAGCTCCGTTTAAAAACCGCCACAAGCCGGGTGCCCAATCCTTCGCACGGCCCTGTTCCGTGCGAAGGGTGGGATACCGCAAACTCTTCTAGTCCCTCTCTAATTCCTGAGAGGCTTTCCCGTCTTGAGCGTGAAGGCAATCCGCTCCTGCGTTTTTCGCTCGCCGCAGAGGGAAAGAAATGCCTCCCGCTCCAAATCCAGCAAATACTGCTCACTCAGGGGAGTACCCGGTGTGACGGCTCCGCCGCACAACACATTGGCTACGTGCCGGGCAACCGTTGCATCGTGATCGCTGATATATTCCCCTTCCCGCATCATGTGAATGCCCAGCTTCAGCGTCGCCAGCACAGTTTCGCCCGGCGCCGGAATATCGCGCCTTGGCTGCGGCGGAGTATAACCTGTCTCCACTAGGCGGAGTGCTTGCAGTTTGGCATCGCTCAGCAAGCGGCCGCGGTTCATGGTGATCGCGTCCGAATCGCTCAGCAGATGAAGGCCGCGCGCATCAACCGCGGAGGTTGAAACCTTGGCCATGGCGATGGTTTCAAAGCCGCCGCGCACGCTGTCGTGTACTTCGACTGATTCCCCGCGCGGATCACGGCGCACCTCGCCGGCCGCTTCGACGGTTCGTATCGTCATCTCCTTGCAGCCACCGCCCGCCGGCAGGAGCCCAACGCCCGTCTCCACCAGGCCCATATACAGCTCGATGTGCGGTTGGCGCAGCGCAGAGTGCATGCAGATTTCCGTTCCTCCGCCCAGGCACATCCCGAAGGGTGCGGCGACTACGGGACGAGGACAGAACTTGATCGCCTGGGTCATCTTCTGAAAGGCGCGGATGTACATATCGATCTCATCCCACTCCTCGTCCTGCGCGGCAAGAAGCAGTTGCATGAGATTCGCGCCGACGGAGAAGTTGGCCGCATCGTTGGTAATCACGAAGCCGTGGAAAGCTTTGACTGCATCGCTCTCCGGCGCGAGGGCGCCGCTGATAAACGCCACGATATCCTGCCCCAGGGTATTCATCTTGGAGTGGAACTCGATACCGGCGATGCCGTCCCCCACGTCGATCAGTGAAGCGCCAGGGTTGCTGCTCACCACGCCATTGGCCCGCTTAGCAGCGGAGAGTTTCGCGATTCCCGGCTCCTGCTCGACCGGGACATAGCCGTTAGAATCCAGCCTGAAATACTCCGTACCTTCGTTGCGATACCAGGAGGTCCCGCCCGCGGCCAGCAACTCTTCCACAGCGCGAGGCACGGCTTGACCGCGAACGCGCATTTTGGCTACCGTGTCCTCGACTCCCGCCGCATCCCACATCTCAAATGGGCCAAGTTCCCAATTGAAGCCCGCGCGCATGGCGCGATCGATATCGGCGACGCTGTCGCTGACCTCGCCGATGCGGTTGGCGGCATAGGTCCAGAGTCTCCGGCAAGATCTCCCAGTAGAAGGCCGCAGCCTTCTCTTTTTCAGGATTGCCCCCAAGCAGGGCGCGGATGCGTGCTGCCAGCGGCTCGATATTCTTGGCCATCTCGAGCTCGCCGATCTTCGGCCTTTGCGCCGGGTGGTATTCGAGCGTCGCAAGATCGAGCGCTAAACGCTCGTCAACTCCGCTCTTGCTCTTGCCCGCCTTCTTGTAAAAGCCCTGGCCTGTTTTGTCGCCCAGCCACTTCCGCTCAAGAAGCTCGTCAATTACCTTAGGTAGTTGAACGTCGGACCGCTCATCTTTGACATTCTCGGCGAAGTTTCGCGCCACGCTTGCGAGCACATCGATTCCCACCATGTCGGAGAGGCGAAAGGTCCCGGTCTTGGGCCAGCCCAGCGGCGAGCCCGTTAGCGCATCCACCTCCTCGATGCTAAGTCCCATATGCTTCATCACCCGAACCGTATTCAGCATGACGAAGGTGCCGATGCGATTGGCGATGAAATTAGGGCTGTCCTTCGCCGGAACAATCGTCTTGCCCAGATGCAGCGCTGCGAACCGCGAGACCGAAGCGATAGCCTCCAGGTCCGTCTCCTGGGTGGAGATGACCTCCAAAAGCTGCATGTAGCGCGGCGGGTTGAAGAAGTGGGTGCCAAACCAGCGCCGCCGCAGGCTGCCGGGAAACTCCTGCGCGATCCTGGCCACGGGCAAGCCGCTCGTGTTGGTGGTAAGAAGGGCGTCGGAGCGCAGATGTGGGGCTATTTTGCCCAGCAAACTGCGCTTGATCTCCATTTTTTCGGCAACCGCTTCTATCACCCAATCGCAGTCCTTGAGCTTGCCGAGATCATCTTCGAAGTTCCCTATGGTGATGAGCCCCGCAGCGGCGGGGGCGGTCAACGCAGCAGGTTTGGCTTTGCCCAGCCCTTCCAGCGCCTGGGCGGCGATACGATTGCGATCGCCCTCGCTCGGAAGGTCGAGCAAAAGCACTGGAAATCCGGCGTTTGCAATGTGGCCCGCGATCCGCGCACCCATCACTCCCGCGCCCAGCACGGCGGCGCGCCGGATGGGGTAGCTCTCTCGGGGATAGGCTGGGCTTTCAGGGCGAACAGCCATTTCGGGAACAACTGAGGTCATACGCTCTCCTGCAATCAAAGCGCTCTCGTCTATTATCGATCTTTTGGCGCTTCCGATCCTGCCCTCTCGTACACTGCACCAGTATCGCTTTATAGTAGTCACACCAATCTGGGGCGGTGGTATCGAACAATGACAATCGAGAATGGCGGACCGGTTAAATCCCTTCCCAATGCCCCTACCCAAGACGAAGGCGCCTGGATCCCCTCAAGCGAGCTGCCACTCCAAAGAATCTACTTCAATGAACGCGAGCACGCGTCGAGAAGTTTCTTGACCCAGCCGGTACGGGGCGGCACGGTTCGCGAATGGGACTGGAGCGAGGCTGTGGGCGAGGCGCGCCGCATAGCCGCCTACATCACGGCGCAAAACTGGCCGCCCGGATCGAGGATTGTAATCCTCTCCAAAAACTGCGCCTGGTGGATCATGGCTGATTTCGCCATTTGGATGGCAGGCCACGTCAGCGTCCCGATCTTCCCCAGTCTCCGCGAGAGCGCGCTTGCATCCATTCTCAATCACTCCCAGCCGGTCGCCTGCTTTATCGGGTTGCTCGAACGGGCGCCGGAGGTCGATGAGGCGCCGCTCAAGCTCATCCACCGGATCGCCTTTCCCGGCGCCCCTCCAACCGCGGGCACGATCGGCTGGGAGGAAATTTTGCGCCAACAGGCGCCGCTCGCTGAAAACCCCTTCCGCGAAGCATCGGAGACCGGCACCATCATCTACACGTCGGGGACAACCGGGGAGCCGAAAGGTGTGATGCAAACCTTCCAGTCGCTCGCGCTGATGGCGAAATCCATGATGCCGCTACTGGACGGCGACGGCTCGCTCGATCGCATCCTATCTTATCTTCCTTTGGCGCATGTCGCGGAGCGGGCCATCGTAGAGCTGAACTGTCTCTATATGCCCTTCCACATCTTCTTCGCCGAGAGCCAGGAGACCTTTCTCAAGGATCTTGAACGGGCCCGGCCTACCATCTTCTTCACCGTTCCGCGCCTGCTGATTCGTTTCCAGCAGAGTGTCTGGGAGAAACTTCCGCAAAAAAAGCTGGCCACGCTGCTGCGTCTTCCCCTGATTGGCGCACTGGTGCGAAAACGCATCCTCAAAGCCCTCGCCCTGGATAAGATCCGGCTGGCGGCGTCAGGATCGGCGCCTCTGCCCGTTGATCTTCTCGACTGGTACCTGCGGCTGGGGCTCAACCTGGTCGAGGGCTATGGCATGACCGAGACGGGCATCACCCACGTCCCGCTGCCCGGGAAGGTGCGCCCCGGCTATGTCGGACATGCGAGTCCCTATGCGGATACGCGGATCTCCGGCGAGGGCGAAATCGAGATCAAAGGGCCGATGAATCTGGCTGGATATTATCGCAATCTTCCGCTAAGCAATGCCTGCTTCACCGAGGACGGCTACTTTCGCACTGGGGACCGCGGCGAGATCGACGCGGAGGGTAGACTGCGCATCATAGGCAGACTGAAGGAGGAGTTCAAGACCAGCAAAGGCAAATATGTCATTCCTGCGCCTATCGAACAGAAGCTCTCCGCCTGTGGCCTTTTTGAAACCGTCTGCGTGCTCGGGGCTGGGATGACCGGTCCCTTCGCCGCTGTGGTTCCGGTGGCCGAGAAGCGCGCTCTGAGCAAGACACCGGAGACGCGAGCCGTGCTGGAGCACGAGTTCGAGCAAGAACTGCGGCATATTAACCGGGAACTCGAGCACCACGAGCAACTCCGCTTTCTGGTCGTGGCCCTGAAGCCGTGGACCACGGACAATGGCTTACTCACGCCGACCATGAAGGTGCGGCGCACCCGGGTAGAGGATTGGCTCACCTCTTCCTTCGAGGATTGGGAAAAATCGGGAAAGAACGTCATTTGGTTAAATGCGTGAATCTATTTAGGAGCTGCGTTTGAACCCGATATTTCTTGTATTCACGCTCCTTTTTGCACCGGTAGCCAACGGCGTCAGCCCTGCGCCTCCGGATAAGTGCCTCCTGCGTGTCCATGCAACCGGCTTTCGCAATCAGAAAGGCGTTGCCGGAGGGGAGGTCTTCGCTTCCCCGGATGGCTGGCCGGAAAAGAACGATAAATCTTTTGCCGATGACGAAGTACCTATTTCGGGAACTCAAGCGACCCTTTCCTTTCATGTGCCGCCGGGCAAATACGCAGTAGTAGTGCTGCACGATGAGAACGAAAACCACAAGCTCGACCGCGATTTTCTCGGTGTGCCTACGGAGGGCTTCGGCTTTGCCAACAACCCTTCTGTCCTGTTCAAATCGCCGCCGTTCCAGGCTGCCGCCATCAACATCGCCTGCCCGGCGACCGATATCAACGTCAAAATGATTTACAAATAGAGGCCGTGGAGAGTAGCAAAAGGCTTGATCGGCAACTGCTCCTAATTTGTCATCTCGACCGGAGCGAAGCGGAGTGGAGAGATCTGCGGTTAGGCACTCCTCCGTCGTCGTTTCCCACCCGGCACCCAAGAGCTGTCTGCGCTATGGCTCGAGCCCCCCGAATCGAGAGTGCTCCATATCTGGCGCGCTCTTTGCCAGATGTTGGAAACCGCAAATCTCTCCACTCCGCTTCGCTCCGGTCGAGATGACAAGCTAAGAAACCGATGCTCGGCCCTCAGAATAATTTTCGCTCAAGGCGTCCTACGGAGCCGGTGAAGGATAATAGCCGGTGCGGTTGCGGACGGTATAATTCACCCCGGAAGGCGCGTTGCGCAAGTGAACCGAGATACTGCGAAAGCCACCGTCTGTGGACTTGTTTTGCGGATAGTAACCCAGCAGATACTGAGTGCGGAGATCCTCTGAAATCTGGTCGAATGTGCGATCCAGCGAGGAAGCGTCGGCATAGTAATATTTGCCGCCGGTTTCCTGGGAAAGAGTAATCATAGCGTGCTCGCCGGCGAGATCGCGCCCGGCGCTGGCCGCGATAGGAACGTCGATGATGCTGTAGACAATGACTTCGCCCCGCACCGCCTGTTCCAGCGCCATATCGTAGGTCGATCCATTTACCGTGTTGCCTCCATCGGAGATGAGCACCAAAACCTTGCGCCCGGAATAGGGCGCAAGGCTCTGCGACGCCAGATAGATTGCGCTGTAGAGCGCCGTAGCGGCTCCGACATGGATGCTACTCAATCCCCGGTCAATGCGGCTGAGGTTGTTGGTAAAGCCCACGACTTCGCGCACGCTGTCGGAAAATTCCATCACATCAAACCGGTCCACGGGGCGGAGCAGCGCATGGACGAAACGATGTGCGGCCTGCTCCTCCAGAGGAAAATCCTTGGCGACGCTGCCGCTGGCGTCAATGGCGAGCACAATATTCAAGGGCAGCTCAGACTGGCGCTCGAAGACGGCGATTTTCTGTCCGTGTCCATCTTCTGAAAGCACAAAGTCGTCCTTGGTGAGTCCTGGAACAGGCGCTCCGTCGCCCTCCGTAACATTGACGAATACATTTACCAGCCGGACGTTAACGCTGATGGTCGGTGCCTGGCTGCCTTGCGCCGGAGCTTGACCCTGAACTTGCAGGGCGGCCAGGCAGAGCAGAAGGATCAAGCAGGAGAGCGCTTTCATGAGCTTCCTTCCGGCCTGGCTTCAGCAGGAAACGGCTCGCCATCGGCCCACACCGAGCCGTCTTCGAAATGCTCCTTCTTCCAAATTGGTACTTTCGTTTTGAGCGTGTCAATCAGCCAACGACAGGCATCGAAGGCCTGAGCGCGATGCGCGGAGGCAACGGCGATGAGCACGCTCGTCTCCCCCACCTCGAGCTTGCCCAGACGATGAACGATCGCCACTTCGCGGACCCTGTGCGCAGCCGCCGCCTCGAGCGCCAGCGAGTTCATCAGCCGCAGAGCCATCTCCTCGTAAGCCTCGTAGACGAGGTACAGCGTGCGGCGGCCGCGGGTGTTGTTGCGAACGATCCCATCGAAAACTACTACTGCGCCGTCTTCCCCTTGCTTCAGGGCCGCCACTATTGCTTCGGTCTCGATCGGCTCGCGCACCAAGGCAATCTGCGTCTCTTTGCCACCGCTCACAGGAGGCAGGAGCGCGACTTCATCTCCCTCATCGAGCGCATGCGTAAGGGACGCATATTCCCGATTGACCGCCACGGCAAGAACGGACCATAGCTTCTGCTGCTCTGGCGCGATGGCGCGATAGTGGCCGAGCAGCGTCTCGACAGTTGAGCCCTGAGGCAGCTCAAGCGTTTGGCCCTCGCTCGAAAACACATCCTTGAGCACTCCGAAAAGCAGAACCCGCACGCGCATAGAGAGAGAATATCCGACGGCAGCGATCTTTCTGCTGTTTAGACGCAGCCATCTGGAAAAAGCGAAATTAGGGATTATCGGGTTCGCTGAAGAGATTGGCTTCACCGGGATACCAGACGCGGGTCCCCTCCACCCGAGCAAATTGAGTGATCTGATGAAGTTGGCGCTGGCTGGCTCCTTGGCTTCTGTAAAGGATGTGCTCGACCGCCAGACCGCGGACGGTGAGCGCATCCGCCACCAGGGAACGGTGACAGCGCCAGGGCACAGCTTCCGCGCACATAAGCACCGTCTCAGAGAGCGAAGGCCGTCCCAGCAACTCCTCGATAGCGCCGGCGAATTCGGGGGTTTGCATGTAGTCGGCGTATCCGCGAAAACTGCGATTGAGCCAACCTGCGTTCAACAGGCTATCTTTTCTGGGCTTGCGCAAGCCGCCGAGCGAAGACTGCCAATGATATCCCATCGTTTTCTTGAGTAAGGCCGCCGAGAGCATCTCCTGCGCGAATTGCGGATTGTGACGCGACTTGGGAATGGTGCGTATGTCCACAACGATGCGGACCCCATTCTCCTGCAATATGTTGAGAAAAGTCTCGATCGGTAGCGTGGAATGACCGATGGTCAGCATCTTCTGTTACACCATCACGGGTACGTTGGCCATTCCGGCGGTTCCGAAGATCCTCTGGTAGCGCTCGATCTCCGCGGCGGGGCCGGTTGCCTTGAGGAAGTTGTCAGAGAGTTTGACCGCGGGCCGGCCGCCGGCCGAGGTCAGCTTGGAAACCATGCTGATGGGATCGAATCCCCTTGCTCCATCCGGATGGCAGCCGCGAAAATCATTGGTTAAGAGCGTTCCCCATCCTGCGCTGAAGCGGGCGCGCCGATTTGGCGTCCATTTGGCCGGATCGGTGAAATCGGCGTCCGATCGAAAATCCTTTGCCTCCAGGCCGGGAGCAATCTCTCCGGAGAAATAGGCGTGCAGGGCTAAAATCTCATCGACGTCAAGAGCGTCGGAGGCGATGATGCGCTTCTGCCGTGGATCCCGGCCTCGTTGCTTAAGCCATTCGATGTATTCGTCACCCGCCACGTAGGGATCCTTGCTGTCGATCCGCTGCCCGGTCCAGTCGGCCACCCAATCCGGAGCGTTGGCCAGAAATTGTGTTGTCCCGAAAGTATCGGGCAGCATGATCAGAATCTCCCCTTGGTAGGTTTGCTGCCACAGTTCGAGGACGCGGTATTGCGCTGTTCTCAGCTCATCCTCTGTATTCGCCAGCGCCGCCAGCGCCATGGGCAGCTCATGCGCGTTGGTTCCCACCGCTTCCAGGTCGTGCTTGTAAGCAAGGTAAGTATTGGAGGTGCCGGAAAAGCTGTCGCCCAGCGCCGTGCGCATCGCGCCGACGACATATTCCTGCCATAAAAAGCTATGCCGCCGCCTGGTTCCGAAATCTGCTACGCGAAGCCCGGGAACATTGCGCAGCCGCTCGACCTTGCCCCACAATTTGGCCTTGGCTCGCGCGTAAAGAATATCCAGCTCAAATTCGCTCATCGGCCGGAAAGCGGCCCGGGATCGCAGCTCGCTGACGATCGAGAGCGCGTAGACTTCCCACATCGTGGTTGCCGTCCAAGGGCCGTTGAAGGTCAAGCACAACTGGCCGCCCTCGGCCTTCAGGCTGTATTCGGAGAGTTGGAAATCGTGCTCCAGCCATTCGAGGAAAGAGGAGGTAAAGATTCCCCTCCTTCCGAAAAACGTATTGCCGGCAAGCCACACCAGCTCCGATTTGCGAAAACGCAGGCTGCGCACGTGCTCCAGTTGTTGCCGCAGCTCCTCAGGGGAGACCGCATCTCCAACATGCACGGACAGGGAACGGTTGACCAAATCCCAAGACGTTCGCACCGTCGAAAAATGCTTCCAGATGAACTGCAGCATCAGCAGCTTATAGAAGTCGGTATCGAGCAGGGAGCGGACAACCGGATCCAATTCCCAGTTGTGGTCATGCGCCCGCTCTGCAAGATTTACGATCACGCCTCCTCCGGTATACACCTCTCGAAAATACAGGGATCAGGATCAGGGATCAGCCTGTGACGCAAAACAGGGCCATGAAGCGCCGCGAAATCGGGTGACCCGGGTTCGCGAAACTAACCTGGGTCTTTCGGCTATTGAGAGCAGTTCTCGGCGCCACGGCGATAATTCACCATTGGTGAACAATGGTTCACAGCTTTTCGCTCGCAGCCGCGCCGCTCAGTTGATAAGTTTGGATGTGCGTCTAGTCCCAAAGCAGGAAAGTGAATAAAAATGTGCGCAACAAGTCCTCAAACTTATAACAGAAGCGTCCGGCGGAGGCCTGCTGGACCCGGCATTCAGATGGCGGAACTCTTCGCGCTCGATGACTCCCACAAGCTCCGGCTGGCCGGCCAGATCGGAATTACTCACGCAATCGTGACCGTCACGCCTGCGATCCGCGATCGCCCGAGGGCGCAGTATGCCGAAGCCCTGGGAAAAGTGAAGGAGCAAATCAACTCCGCAGGCATGGTTTTTGCCGGCGTTGAAAGCCATCCCGTGCCCGCCGAACGAATCAAGCTGGGCTTGCCGGGCCGAGACGAAGAGATTGAGAACTACATCGAAGTCATCCGCGTGCTCAGCCGCCTTGACGTGCCAATGATCTGCTACAACTGGATGGGCGGCCTTGGTTGGTACCGGACGCGTACCGATCTGCCTGGACGCGGCGGGGCGCTGCTCAGCGAATTTGACGATGCCGTCGCCCAAAAGCAAGGGTTGACCGAGTGGGGCGTGGTTCCCGAGAGCAGGCTGTGGGACAGTCTCACCTATTTTCTAAAAGCCGTAATGCCGGCCGCCGATGAAGCCGGCATGAAGATGGCCCTGCATCCCGATGACCCGCCCCTTTCGCCGCTCCGTGGCATCGGCCGCATCCTCACCAGCGCGGCAGCCTTCCGCCAAGTGATGGAGATCTATCCCAGCCCCTGCAATGGAATCGCCTTCTGCCAGGCGAACTTCAAATTGATGGGCGAAGACATTGCGGCGCTGGCCCGCGAATGGTGCGCTCAAAAGAAGATCTTCTTCGTCCACCTGCGCGATGTCGAAGGCACACCCAGGCACTTTCGAGAGACCTTTCATGACAACGGCCCTGTCGATCTGACCAAGATGCTGCGCGTCTATCACGAGAGCGGCTTTGCCGGCCCGATGCGTCCCGATCATGCTCCCACCCTGGACGGCGAGTCCAACGACCGGCCGGGATATGCAATGGGAGGCAAGGTGTTTGCCGTGGGCTATATGAAGGGAGCGATGGACGCTCTAGGCATTCCTTATTCCTAGAGTGGTTCTCCGCTCTAGAGCGTTTTCACTGCTACTGTTTACTCTCCGGGAGTGGTTATGTGCAGCTTTTCTTGAGGAAAAGCTGCGTCGGCAGAGTTTTCTTCGGTCTACACTTACAGTGAAAACACTCTAGCCGGCCCCCACCCAAACACAACACAGTCGTGGTCACAGATTCCAGGGGATGAAAATGAAGCTGAAAGGGAAGGCAGCCATCGTTACCGGAGCCGAACGAGGCATTGGCAGTGCTGTCGCAATGGCGCTTGCCGAAGCGGGTGCCTCGGTCGTAGTGAATTACCATGCATCGCAAGCGGATGCGGAGCGCGTCTGCGAAGATATCCGGAGCGCGGGCGGCCAGGCGGTCGCGGTGCGCGCGGATGTCTCAAAGCTCGAAGAGCATCCCCTGCTGATTCAAGCCTCGATTGAGAACTTCGGAACCCTCGACATCCTGGTGAACAACGCTGGCATTGAGATACATGAATCCGTGCTGGCGGCCAGGGCGGAAACCTGGGACAAAATCCAGGACGTCAATCTGCGCGGCGCATATTTCCTGAGCTGCGCAGCCGCTCGCGTGATGAAAAGTGCCGGCAGAGGAAAGATCGTTTGCATCGTCAGCGTGCACGACGCAGCTCCGCTCCGGGATCGCGCGATCTACTCGATCAGCAAAGCGGGAGCCGGCATGATGATGAAGTCGCTCGCCCTGGAGTTGGCCGAGTTCGGAATACAAGTGAATGCCGTCTCCCCGGGAGCGATTCTTACCGATATGAATCGCAAGAGCCTGAGCGACGCCGGCAGACTGAACCGGCTGCTGACACGGATTCCCATGGGCAGACTAGGCGAGCCCAGCGACGTCGGCGGCTCCGTGGTCTTTTTGGCTTCGGAGGAAGCGGCGTACATAACGGGAACCACAATCTACGTGGATGGCGGCCTTCTTCTCTCGTAGCTTTGAAAAGAGTCCCGCAGAGACGGCACGAAGATCGGACTTGTCCAAAAATAGAGCTTCTTCGTTCCTGGTGCACAGGAGAGCGGCGCACACAGGCCAGTGCTGGCTTCCCTTTGGAACAGGTTCCAGTCCCCTTACTGAGTTGCCACCAGTGCCGGGGAGAATTTCGCTATAGACAGCAATGGGAGATCTTTCAAATCAAGGCCAAGGGCAAGTTTGATAAAGCCTTGGACCGGACGCGGAGCATAGCTGGATCGGCGGCGGATGAGCGCCAGCTTGGAAACGGGTGAAGCCCCGGCGAGTTGAATGATGCGCAGACTTCCTTCCTTCAAGTCTCGCTCGATGACCCAAAGAGGCAAAAAAGCAATCCCCAGGCCTGAGTGAACCATGTCTCGAATGAAGTTTGCATTATCGAAACGCATGACCACTTTCGGTTCAAATTGCTCGCTGGAAAAGTACCGGTCGATCGGTTCCTGCAGACGAGAACCCTGACGGAAAAGAATGAAGCGCTTGTCATTCAAGGCGGCAAGCCGCGGGTCTGGGATCTGCTCCTCCGGATTGCACACCAGCGCAAGCTCGAAATCCCAGATCGCCTCAATTTGAAAATCGTGGCGCTCCTTGAGATCCGACGAGACGATCAGCGCCAGATCCAACAATCCCTTCTGCAAGTCCTCGACCAACACTCCCGTGTTTCCCGTCTCGACCTGAACCTCAACCCCCGGATAGGTCTCCTCGAACCGCCTGAGAATTGCCGGCAAAACGTAGCCTGTTGGTCCGGCGCCAATGCGGACAAGACCCCGCTTGAGCCCCTTCCATTCCTCCAAAGCGGAAAACGCGCAATCGTACTGCGCGAGAATCTCTTTCAGATGCGGCAGCAGGACGGAAGCGGCCTGCGCCAGCTTGAGTTGCCTGCCCACTCGTTCGTAGAGCGTCACCCCGAGCTCGCCTTCCAGCGTCTTGAGTTGCTTATGGATCGCCGGAGGGCTAAGGTGCAGCCGCTCGGCCACCTGAGAGATGCTCCCCAACTCAGAGAGTGCAACCAGACTGCGCAGCTCTTTTAGTTCCACAACTAGCGAAACTAACACGATTCACCCAGGGTGAACAAGTCTGCGCCCTGCTGTTCCGTTTGGTAATCCCGCAAGGTGCGCATCGTGTTTCACTTCGTCGGTCGACAGCCACCAGAGGATGATCGCCGCCACCACATGCATGGATCCCAAAATCGCGAAAACCGCGCGGTAGGAAGCATAATGCGACACCAGGAACCCGACGAGGAAGGTGAACAGAACCCCGCTCGCGCTTCCCGCCGTGCCAATCATTCCAAGTACCGAGCCGACCGCCCGATCCGTGACGATATCGGGAATGATCGCCGCCGTATTGATAAACCAGCAGTACACGACAAAGGCCATGATCGACATCAGAAAAAGGGCCATGGATGCGGACTTCACCTGGCTGGTGAAAACACCCAGGGGCGCGATGGCCGCGGAGATGTATAGGACGCGGCGTCTGGCGACGCCTGGAGCGACACCTCTTTGGATCAGGAGATCCGAGGCCCGGCCGCCAATCATCCCTCCGGCCGCCGCGGCGACGAATGGAATCCATCCGTATTCACCGATCGCCGAGAGGCTGAAGCCGCGCTCCCGCATCAGATACTCGGGTATCCAAAATGCATAGAAATAAGAGACCGGATCGGAAACGAAGCGGGAGAGCAGGAGCGCAAGAACGTTCCGGTTTCTTAACAGCGAACCCCAGGATGGAAGCGGAGCATTGGTGGCAAGCTCCTGATCGCGCATGAGCCTCGCCTTCTCCTGAGAGGTAACGCGTGAATCCTCCAGCGGGTTGCGATAGACTGCCAGCCACGCCGCCAGCCATAGCAAGCCGAGAAGTCCGGGGAATAGGAAGGCTGTCCTCCACCCGAACCTGATGGTCAGGATCGCGATCAGCGGAGCCGCGACGACATAGCCAATGGCGCTTCCCGAAGAAAACAACGCGATGGGCAGCCCTCGCTCTTCTCTTGGGAACCATCGCGTCGTCGCTCGTAATGCTGCAGGATAGTTCCCCGGCTCCCCCAACCCGAGAAGGAAGCGAATGATTCCCAGACTCCATACCCCGGATGCCAGGCCAGTAAGCATGGTGCAGATCGACCACCAAAGAATGCAGGCGGTCATGCCAATCCGCTCGCCTATCCAGTCGACGAATCTTCCGCCAAAGGTGTACATCACGCTGTAAGCCAACAGAAAGGCGGCGACGATGTGGGAGTAGCCTTGCACGCTGATGTGCAGTTTGTCCCTGAGAAACGGGGCCAGAATGGAAAGAGTCTGCCGATCGATCAGGTTCAGGATCGTCGAGAGGGTGAGTAGCGCGGTGATGATCCACCGGGTCTCGCGATAGCTTCTACCGAAGCGGATTTTGGGTTTTGAGAATGACATAGTTGTGTAAGGAAATCGGCCTAAACTGATGCGGATTTTCAGGCTGCGGAGAAGTATGGTTCTGTATCAGGGCACGCCTTCAGCCGTGCCGCAAGAGGTGCATAAATGGTGGGCTTTACCGGCTTGGGTGAAAGCCCCCGCATTTATGCGGGGGTGGGAGCGCTTCAGCGCTCCGGGAAAAGTTCGACTTTCATCAAGCGCTTTAGAGCATTTTCGCTCACAGTGCTTACGGTGGAGATACTCTCGACGTGGCTTTTCCTTAATGAAAAGCCACACCGGCTGCTGCCGGTCTGTATAGACAATGAGCGAAAATACTCCAGCGCTGGCATTGAGAAATCCCAGCCTGTGTAATAAGAGTGGGATACCATCGTCCTCCAAGATGCGTGCTTCAATTTCCTGGTTCCGTCCGGACTGCATAGAAGTGATACGAAATCGTCCACGAGATCTGCTGACCGGGTTGAAGAGAGATATCAATGTACGGTTCGGGGCACACTGTCTGGCGCCTCGCCCAGAGCAGTAGTTTGACCAGCGGCCGATCCCCGCGAATCCGCACCGCGGCTCCTGTACCGCGGTGCATCACCGTGATGTCGTAATCCGCGGCGCAGGCTGCGTAGCCCGTCAGCTCCGTAAGGACGCTCTCTTTCGCCGCAAGCATCCGGTCAAAGCCGATCCGCCGTCCGCATACCTGCAATGGGTTTGGCGTTTCAGCGGCGTGTACCGTGAACGGCAGAAGAATTTCGAACGCCGGTCCGGTGGGCTGACGATCGATGGTAAGAAAATTGTGGTTATAGTGCCGTGTACATATTCTGCGTGAACCTGCATTCACCAATGAGTGCTCGAGCAGCAGAACAGGCTCACGCGCCGCGAGGCGAACCGTCTTTTTATAACCATAGCCGAGCCCTGACCGGCTGGCCGCCCGATGCTCGAACTCCACCGAATCGCGGTGCGCGCAGGTTTGCCAATGCCCGGTATCTGCAAACGCGTAGGTGTGGAACCTCTGGAAGGGGGAAGAGTTTAGCTTGCGAAGCAGCCCGAGACCGAGGCGGAGAAAAGCGTCTCCTTCATCTACCAGCGGATAGTCTATATCCGGCTCTTCGACGCCGTGGAATTCCTCGGCCGGTCCGGTGATCGAATCGTGTTTGTGTGGATTGTGCTCTTCATTCCACGGGCCGAAGTAGGAGTGACCGGCGCAGGTGAGAGATCCGAGAATACCCGCCCAATCGAATCGGGTGCCCCGATAGTAGCCGTTCTCACTGTCGGGCAGGTACACCTTCGCATCGACAAGCCCATTCGATATCGTCCAATGAGGAGCCTCCGCGCTCATCGGCCGGGAACCGGCAATTCAACTGTGTCGATCTTATAGGGTTCAACGTGCAGAGTCTTCTCTACGGCGCGCGTCCCGCCTTCCTCCAAAAGATTGACGTTTGCGAAGCTTCGCTCCTGACCGAGGAAATTGATGCCGGTATCGGCATGCTGTCCGGTTTCCTCAAAGAGCCGCAGGACCACGCCGTCGCCTTTGTCGGCCTTCTTGAGCGCGGTCACAACCAGCGTGTCCCCGTTGACGGAAAGAAAAGACTGTTCCGGCGGAAGGGTCTTTGGCGATAGCTCGTCCTCGGAAACCACTCCGAGGAGCGCATTGTTGAATCCCATTCCTTGCCGCCACGCCTTGGCTGCGGCCCAATTCCCTTTTCCCGAAGAGATCGAGTAGCGGAAGACATAATCGCCCGCCGTGGGCTGCCGGACCGGCACAGGCTTGCCGTCCTGATACGTCCTCAGTTGATTGAAGGTTGTGCCGCGAATCATATCTCCGCGGATCGCGCCTTTGTCCACCGCGAACAATTGATGGTCCGCGCTGATGGTCAGGTTCCAATCCGGGGTGCTCGAAGAGATCCAGTTCTGGATCTGGCGCCATTGCTTCCAGACTTCCATGGGAACCTCATCGTGAGAACGCGTGGCGGCATTGGGCATCATATCCGTTTCGGAGGCCGAGCCGAAAGGAACGCCATTGCGCACCTCGGCGCCCGCCATGTCCGTGGGAAAGACCTGCTGGATCTCCATCGCCCGCCCAGGCGTCCAATGGATCGTGTCCTCCAGGTCGATGCGGGGAATATCGCGATACATGGTGAGCCTTTGGGTAATAGGCTCGCCATCCACATCGCCCGCGATCTCGAACACAGTCTCCTCCGAGCCGTTGCGCACCAGCCTGACCGAGTTGATAAGGTTTGCAATCGTGCGGCCGGTGGCAGGAAATATGCTGATCGCATTGCCGCCGCGCTGCTCCTGAGCGAGCACTTCGATGTCCTTGGAGACGACCCGATTGAGCGCCTTATCGAAAACTTCAATGCGGCCGGTCGGCCGATCGATGGTAACGCGATAAAACTGGTTCTCCGCAACATCCACTCCAGGGACGCGAAAAGGATTCTTTGCGTCGTTCTCATCGTCCATCTTCACCAGGGAAGCAGGCGAGGAAGGAGCCGGAGCGGTCGCCGGTTCGAGATAATACGCCTTGTAGCCGATGGATGGAACATTTCGCGCGGCGAAGACCAGCGAGAGCGCGCGCGACATGTTTTCCGAATACGACTCCACGTCGAAGGGGATGGAGTTCCCCTGGGCATCGACAAGACGCATTCCTGCGCGATAATCCTGAATTGCTCCAGGAACAACATCTCCGTAGAGAGTTACATGGGCGCGGACGATATCGTCGCGATTCCAACCGAGCGGGTTGAAGACGATGATCGCGGTAGCTTTTGTATCCGGATGGCGAACCCGCTCCGCGATATTACGCAGCGAATCGCGAAGAATCTGTCCGCCTTGCAAGATCGCTGCCTGAGCGTATCCTACCTTGCGAGCATCCCCGATGTTGCCGCCTTGGCCATAGAAGTTGTGGTCCATGGCCTCCAACGCCTTCTTCCACAGGCCGTCGAGCTCCTGCTGGGGATACGGCGCGTACCCCAAAGCGTAATTGATGGCGGCGAATTTCTCCGCGTTCACCAGAGCGTCGGCGGCTGTGATCGCCGGCGGCCAGATCGGAGTTGCCGAACTGTCCACGTTTCCCCAGGAGCCGGTGATTTCTCCGGAGAGAACGGGAGGATTGGGCGTCTTGACCGCGGCGCGGAAATACTCGATCGGCGTCGCGAACTGGAAGTGCATGGGCGCGAGCTTTTGGTTCAGGATGCTCAGATTGTCGACCAACTGTTCATTCGGAGCGAAGAGATCGGTTCCCCAGCCCAGGTATACCGGCGCTTTTGTGAGCGACTGAACCGCGCTCACCTCGCGCCGTATGCGATCGAGCGATGTGTCGGTCAAATCGCGATGCAGGCCCAGGCCCACTCCCCAGCCATAACCTTTGACCGTATCCCAAACCAGGGCGGAGGAACCGTCGGGCGACTTCCATTGGAAATACGGGATATCGACCGGGCCCATGCGGGTCATCACCATGTAGGGAATAGCTGCGCCGCGCAGCATCTGCGGATACTGCCGCGTGAACCCTGGAATGTCTCCGTCGTGAGCGACCAGAGGATCGACTCCGAAGGTGTCGCGGGCGTAGCGCTTGCCATAGATGAGGTTGCGAACCTGAGCCTCGCCCCGAGGCAGATTCTGATAGATAGCGGCCCACTTTGGAGCAATCTCGATCTGGCCCGCTTTCACCAGCCGCGCGAAGGCTTCCACTTCCGGAGTCCCTCGATGGCTGTCCATGTAGTTTGCGACAAAATCGTCATCCTCGAGTTGGAAGCGAAATTCGGGATGCTCTTGCGCCAGTTGCATTGCTCTCGCGATGATGCGGCTTCCCCGGCTCAGATCCTCTTCTTCCGTTCCACCCCAGAACAGATCGAGATGCGAAAACGGTACGACATAGACATCTGCCTTCATTGGAGTTGTATTCTGCGCAGTCAGCGCCAAGGGCAGCGGAGTAAAGAAAACAAAGCAGAGAGCGAGCACGCATACGGCTGATTTCATATTGCCGGAAAAGGTAGCACGTTCGGCGCGACTCCCTCCATTGAAAAGACGTGAAAGCCCATTTGCCTTTTGTGAACTTTCAAACCATCCGTCGCTTAGAATGTTTGCCCCGGCCACATCTCGGGTGGCCATCCTTGCGCTACAGGCTACAGCACGGCTAGAGCATTTTCGGGATTGGTGAAGACCGAAGTCACAACTGTCGGGTGGATTTTCCTCAAGAAAGTCCACTTTCGCGGCTGCCGGGAAGTTCACACTATTCCCGAAAATGCCTTAAGAGCCCTGCCCGGCTCTGAAAATAACCCGTCCGCTGCCGTCG